>NZ_JBICXC010000003.1:0-195111 GCF_043200075.1 Streptomyces sp. NPDC048481 | reverse complement strand
GCGCGGGGGTTTTGGGGGGGGGGGGGGGGGGGGGCGCCCCCGCGGGGGGGGGGGGGGGGGGGGGTGGGGGGGGGCCCCCCGGTTGGGGGGGGGGGGGGGGGGGGGGGCGGTGGCCCCCCCCCCCCCCCCCCCTTGCCAGGAGACGGGATACGTCGCTGACGGTGAGGTCGACATCTCGGCTACGTACCGACACTCATGAAGGTTTCGACATCGCGGCGTCTTCACTCGACCGGGGCACGCGTGTCACCAACGTACAGGGACGGGGCTTGTGTGATGTCGTGATCAATCAGATGCTCGCATGAGATCGCCGAACGAGATCAACAAAGACACAGAGTTCGAGTCCGGCCGAGGTTTGCGGAAACGGCTCCGGAGGCCGCTTGAGTCCTGGGCAACGCGGCAGGTCACGGCCCTGTGCCTGGCTGGTTAGGCGGGACGAGTCCAGGGATAGTCCAGTGACCGGTGAGTCTTGTCAGCCGAGTCCGTGCATTCGTGTGGCACTTGATCGGCTGGCCAGGCCAGGTCACTATGAGGAGCTTGGCGTGTCACGGCTGCGCAACAGACCAGACGCCCGATGCCGGCGATCGCAACTCTGTGGCTGTGCATATCGACGTCAACAGCCTCATCAATATCGGCGGCACGCTCGCGTCCGTCGCACTCGGTGCGGGGCTGACCGCCGCCATCAACTCCCGCGTGGCCGCTCGTACCGAAGCCAAGCAGGACCGAGACACCCTCGGTGCTCAGTTCGACGCCTTGGTGCTCGCCGTCGCCGGACTCCGCGCAGCGGTCGAGGCGGACCACGTCCTTTGGAGCGGATGGAAGGAGCAGGCACGCACCTTCCTCCTGGCGACGGTGACCGGTCTCGCCCCGGCTGCGTTCGTCAAGGGCTCCGACCGCCGCGAGGTCGCCGCCGCGCTCGGTGGCGCTGGCTGGTTCCTGGCCTACGAACGGCACCAATCGAGGATGGCCACGGCCGGCATAACCCCGAAGCTCGAAGCAGTCATAGCTGCCGCCGCTCCGCTTGGACGACATCCCAGCAGTGCAGTTGTCGACGCCTCCGACAGACTCGTGGCGGCCGCCTTCAGCTATCACGAGTCGCGTGACTCTCAGCACTTCGACTCAGCGGTCGCCGACTTCGGAAACGCGGTGCGCGCTGTGCTTCACCCCGCCCCGCAGCGGCGTCTCTCGCGGCGCCGGAGCGGTCAGTAATGTCGGGCCAAACTGCCGCATACGCTGATCACGAGCCCTCGAAAATGGTAGACGTATGAGGGACGCGTACCCGTGCGCCATAAGGGAAAGAACCTCGGCACGCCGCCCAGACATCGCCTCAAGGCGGACCTGTACATCTTCTCCAGTGCAGAAGGGAGCGCAGTGAAGTCGGTGAGGTGGTTCTTCGAGGAGTTCACGTTCAAGGGACTGCTGCTCATCCCGGCCGCGATCCTGGTGGTCGCTGCGTTCGCGGCTGTGGTCATGTTGGTGTCACCAGGTGACGGTCCACGGCCAACGAACTCACCCACCTCCACGAGCGACGCCCCTGCTTGGGGGTGCGCCGAAGACCCTGAGACAGGTGATGTGGGTGACTGCTGGGAGTTGAGTACACCGTAGTTCAGGTGTTGACCCTTGGCGACGTAACCGTCGAAGTCGCCTGGTACCGGCAGCAGTTCGACTGACGCGCTGCGGCGCTTGCAGAGACCATGCAGGAACGCTGCGGACGTTGTCACGCGTTACTGGTAAGGCGATATCCGAATAGCGGTAGGTCGCGCGATTTAGGAAGAAGGAATTTGTCGGCAGTGGTTGCTGCCTGATCGATACCCAAAGAGAGCTTTAAAGGGGAAGACTGTGCATCTGGTCCTGCTGGTTGGTGCAGTGTTGCTGTTAATATCGGGCATTTTCCTGCAGATGTGGTCGGTGCGGCCTGCGCGGATCGGAGCGCAATACGCGTTGCAACTCCCGGCCGTACTCCTCTATGCACTAGGAGCGGCGATGCTCCTCTTTGTATCATTTCCCGATTCGGTATCCGAAGGTCGCGCGGTTGGATTCACCCTAGGCGGGGCGGCAGGATTCGTAGGGTTCTTCATGATCTGCGCTTTCGCTTGGCTCTCCAAGACTCGAAATCTCGACATGCTTGAGAAGAAAATGGGAGAGCTCGAGAAGGAGAACAGGTCATTAAGCAGGAAAGTCTCCACCAGGAATGACCAGACTACTCACGAGACGCCTCTTCGCCACGAACGGGTACTTTATCAACTAAATGAGATGAAGCGGCGGGGAATCGGCTTTATAACCGGAGATCTAATCAGCGTAACCGGAGTTGACGTATGGGTTAACTCGGAAAATACCCGCATGGAAATGTCCCGAGTGACTGAACCGACGATCTCTGCGACAGTGCGTTTCCTAGGAGCACAGAAAGACCAGTATGGCGAAGTAGTTGCCGACGTAATCGCAGATCAACTTGCCAGTCTGATGGCAGATAAAGCGCGTGTGGCGGCTGGGCAGGTACTAGTGACCACTCCTGGCAGCATCGCCGACTCGCATGACGTGAAAAGGCTACTTCATGTAGCTGCCGTTGAGGGGGAACCGGGCCAAGGTTACCGTCCTGTGCAGAGTATCGAAAACTGCGTTAGATCTGTTCTCTCTGAAATCGATCGATTGAATCACAACGGGGAGAAGCTCCGGTCTGTAGTATTTCCCCTTCTTGGCACGGGAGGTGGAAACAGCGACTTTCCTTACACTGCCCAGGTGATGGTTACTGCCTGCGTGGACTATCTACTGAACCATCGCGGATCGGAACTCCATACGATCTACCTGCTGGCCCATACAGGCGCGCACGTGGTCGCGTGTGAGGAAGCCCTGGAAGCGGACTCCAGGCTAGCCCGACGGTGAGACTGTCCTGTCTGGCGATCTGTCGATGGCACAACGTAGCTGCAGATGTCTGTGCTTCGGCCGGACAGCAAGCGCGATGCCTGCTAGCCGGTGTCCCGCCTACATGCCCTTAGCGCTGCCTGGGACGCTACTCTCTGGGTATGCCCATCAGTGAGCATCTCCTCTTGCAGAACTTTGGCGCAGCTGCCCTTGCTGGCAATGCTGCGCTGTTCGTTGGCGCCGGTCTCTCGCGGGCAGCGGGACATGTTGACTGGAATGGCCTACTAAAAGCGCCAAGAACCACGGCAAAGATTCCCGCCTCACTTACAGACTTGCCTTTGGCCGCCCAGTACTTCGTGCAGTCGGTACCTGGAGGAAGGGAGGCGCTGGAGCAGCACATTTTGAATGAACTAGCCTCTGCTGACGCGTCGCCAACCCAGGGACATGCTGAGATTGCCAAGATCCCTGTCTCTGAGATTTGGACTACCAACTACGACTGGCTAATTGAGCAGTCAACGCCGGACGTCCGTGTGATTGCCAAGGACGACGACTTGCTCGAGCGCTCCGTTGGCGGGATGCGAGTCACAAAGATGCACGGCAGTCTGGTGCCGGGACCACCTGTACGTTGGGCATCCCTGCCGGTTATCACGCGCAAAGACTATGAACAGTACGAATACACGCACCCGCGAATTTGGGCGTCCCTTACTGCAACGTACCTGACTCGCTCGATCCTATTCCTAGGTTTTAGTTTCACGGATCCCAACGTAGAAGTGTTGCTTCGGCTGGCAAGAACGCGTGTGAACCTTGGAGCACCAGAACACTTCACTGTTCTCAAGCGTCCCACGAACCGAAGCGAGTTGGCGCTCTACGGACATCAGGTGGCTGATCTTGAGAAGTCGGGCGTGGCGGTTGTGGAGATTGAAGACTTCGCCGACCTCAACCCTTTGCTAAGCCGGTTGGCTCAGAGGACCCGAGACTCGTGGCTGTTCGTTTCTGGAAGTGCCACCGATGAACTAGAACGGCACAAACATGACGAGCTCCTTGGCTATGAATTGGTGGAGTCAGCAGTTGAGGTGGTTTCTCTTGCTGGTCAGGCAGGCATGAACGTGTCGTTTGCTCTGGGGCGAACCCTCAAGGCGGAGGGACGATATGATCCTGCGCGTATGCGTTTCTTTTTCCGTCAGCGAGATAGTGCTGTGCCCGAGTTGCCGCAACGTATGGGGACGGCTACTTTTACAGAGTTTAAAGTGGAGAGACTCCGAGAGGAAGTTATCTCGAATTGTCGGGCATTGGTCATCCTTGGCGGGGGAGAGCGCACGAAGATCGAGGCACAGTGTGCCGCCGCGTACAAGGTTCCGGTAATCCCGATCGCGGCTTCCGGGGGAGCGGCGCGAGCTATCTGGGAAGAACTTTCGACAGATGCTTCTTACGTGGGTTCGGCGAACAGCCTCTTCACGCAAACTGACTGGAACCTGCTCGCTGATTCGGACTCTAGGGTTGCCATTAGGGCGGCCAAGCGCATGATTTTGCATGCGATGTTCTTGGGGGACTTGTCAGATCCTAGTGGTAGTGTGGGCGCATGATGGAATTCTCCGCCGCGCAGGCATTTCTGATGGCTGCTTCAGAAGTAGTTCCCGCTGACGCACGTGATCTTTCCTCTCTTCTTCAAGAGTATCCTTCACTGGAAGCATTTTCTGATTCCGAGATCCTGCCGGCCGGTCGGCTCGGATATCTTGCTGAGTATGTAAAGAATAGCGTTGATGGGCATAGGGTCGCTTTCTGGGAGCGGAGGCTGCGTGAACTAGCGGTCACGAATCCGTCTGTTCGTATGCTAACGGTTCTAGACACTGATTACCCACGAAACCTCAAGGCCGCATATGACAAGCCACCATTTATCTTCACTCGTGGAACTGTTCTTGCAGCAGATCAAAGTGCCGTGGCGATCGTTGGAAGTCGTCGCACGTCGCCTAGCGTTATAACCGCGGCCGCCACCATCGCGTCGGAGCTAGCCTCGAATGGGCAAACCGTGGTATCTGGACTGGCTCTCGGAGTCGATGCCGCAGCGCACGAGGGAGCCCTCGCAGGAAAAGGCCGGACCGTCGCAGTGCTTGGGCACGGGATTGATCAGGTACAGCCGGCCAGTAACCGGAGGCTGGCGGAAGCAGTGGCGGCGAACGGGTCCTTGATCTCCCAGTTTCGGCCGTTTTCTCCGCCGACATCGAGTAGCTTCCCTCTCCGGAACGCTGTGATCAGCGCTCTGGCGAAGGTAAGCCTGATCATGGATGCAGCGAAGAGAAGCGGCACACGTTCTGAAGCGGACGCGTCCCTTAGGCAGGGCCGACCAGTACTGCTCTGGGCACCCGCACTAGCTGATCAAGAATGGGCTCAGGATTTCGCCAGACAGGACAACGTGTCCATGGTAGAAAGTTGCGATGAAGTTATCGCGGCTATCGGGGGTGGCAACAATGGCGAACAGCTCGAGTTTCCAGAATGATGCGAACGACGAAGACATCGCGCACCATCTAGTGCAGCCTTCGATGGGGGGAGCCGGTGTCTGCCCGTATTGTCGGAGCTGGGCTAACTTGGCTAGCGGTGAATGCCACAACTGTCGGGACGTGAAGGTCGCACTTGGTGAGATTTGGCAGGTGCTTCCTATTTCCCTTTATGTGAAGCCTTCGGAGCTTCGCGATTGGCTTAAGTTCTACAAACCGAGCGGCGGGGATAGATACGACCCGTCCTATGGAATCAAGCTGACTCAAATTCTCGCAAGATTCTTCGATGCGCAAATGTCTAACATCGAGGCTACCTGGGGCCCTATCGATGGTATTTGCGTAGTCCCTTCAACGAAAGGCGTAGTGCCGCACCCTCTTTGTCGAGTGTATGAGCGTACGAACGTCGGTCTGCCTCTAGTGGAGGTTTTGGTACGCGGTAAAGGCCCCTTGCGACACCGCTTCGCGCATCGAGATGGGTTCGACTGCACCTCTCAGGGTGCCGGACATAAAATCTTGCTGCTCGACGACGTTTACACAACTGGCGCTACAGCGCAGAGCGCTGCCTATGCCCTTAAGTCTGCCGGCTACGAGGTTCCCGGGATCCTGACGATTGCGCGACGCATCAATCCGGACTTTACTCCCCAGGTCCGTTCCCTGTGGGAGAGGTGCTCAGCTGATGAATTCGACTTCAATGGCAAATTCATCTAGAACTGGTTTCAATGGGTGCTCAAGTCGACTGATGCGGTGCGGAGTTGAGCTGACCTGCGCTGATGTGCGCGCTGCCTGTCGGCACTTGTCGACGTCGGCCACTGCCGGACGGCCCAGAGACGGCCCAGCGCTGATCCTCGCGAACCGCTCGCTTGGCCGCCGGGGCTCATCGAAGACGCAGGCGTGAACCTCAGCCGACGACAGCCAGCCACGACGCCGGGCCGGCCAACCGCCCAACATCTCTCCGGGCCACTGAAAGGGCCCGACGGCTGTCGGCGCCTTCTAGTTCCCCTGGGCCGCTATAGGAGGGTCTAGGCCCTTCAGGAGTATCCCAACAGGACGGCTGGAGCCGTCTTAGACATCCTGACTTCATGCATCTGGATCGCGCGACTGTGGCTGTGATCGTCTCCGGTGTCAGTGCTGCCATCGCCCTAGCGAGTGCCACGGCAGCTTGGGCCACGTACCGACGTGTCCGACCCAGGATCAAGGTCCGCGTGGAAAAGTCCGGTCTCGATATGCACTGGAAGCCTGACAAGGTCGCCTACTACCGATTTGGGTGAGGTTCAACAACAAGGGGACTACCCCCATCAAGGTAGAGCGCTTAATCATGGTGTGTGCCCGTAGGGCCTGGAAGTTCAAGCCACCTAAGTACCAGAAGTATCTACGGTTCGAGGCGGCATTGAAGGTGGAGGGCTTGGACGGTGAACGCCACTGGGAACGAGTGCCCGTCCCCGTGCTGTGAAGGAAGGCAAGCATCCGCTCTACGTCCGCTTCAACGCTCAGCTCTCCAACGGTGACATGGTGAAGGGGCGCCGGCGGTGGAGGTTCCCCGAGTTGCACTCTCCGCCGGACGCAGACGAACGATGGCCCGAGACGTACCGTCATCCGTGACCGTTCGAGTGCCCGCCGGGGGCATGGACTGGAACCACGATGTTCCTCAACTAGCGTTCCTGGTTTGGTACCTGGGGCGGTACCCAGCGCACCGCCTATGAACAGGGGAAGAGCTGTCGTCATCTGTCGGCGGTGGCCGCTCTCGGACGGCCCACAGGCGGCCCCGCTCACGGCCCCGAAGAGCCTCCAGCGCTAGCGGCAGGGAGCGCTAACGTTAGCGACCCTGCTAGCGCCAAGAACCGCTGTGACCAGCACGTTAGCGGTTAGCGAGCCATGTAAGCAGACTCCGGAATCGGTCCGTTAGGCGCCTCTGAGCGGGGCACCGCCGGATCGCTACTAGCGGTCGGCTCAGTCGAGGCGGGCGAAGACCACGACTTCACTGCGATTCATGAGGTTGCTGGTTCACGGATCCCATGGCGACCGCACGCGATACTCATGCTCGCCGTCATGACCGAAGTCTCGGCTACACCCGCCTTCGGGACAGAAACTGCCCCAGTTCTTGCGCTTCAATTCGGCGAAACGTGGCCCGTGATCGCAGGGTCCCTCATGCCAATAGGGCTCCAGGCAGTAGAAGACCTCGTCTTTGACGACCCTGCGGGAAAGGCAGCGTGGCGGTGTGCCGCCTGGGTTCCTCCACTCGCATGGCCCTGGATGGCCGAGCCGCAGTTTGCAGTGGTAGGTGCGCTCCTCAAGGACTTCCCGTTTCCTCTGCCACCACTTTGCATTCCGTGGATATGTCGCCAATTCTTCGACTATGCGTAGTCCTTCATTACAGCGTTCCAGGCTCAGATCGAGGGGTTTCCCGGTATGTCCACGACGCAGGCTCTTTTCATCCATGTAAATCACCGGCACGAGGAGATAAGTGATATGGTAGGCAGCCGATATTTCTACGGTAACGCCGCTGAGTCGAAGCTGCCCGCCCGGACGTCAGCCTGTGGCAGTCACCTGCGGCTGGCTCGGTTGCTGTACCTCACTGCTGTCCGGCCATCGGCTCACCTGGCTTGACCGGTCGACCACACCCGCTTCTACTGCTGTCAGCTGCTGACGTCAGAAGAGTGCGTGCCGAGCTTGCTGTAGTAGTCACGGCAGAACGCCACGAGGTCTTCCGCATGAAGCGCGCCGTACTCCTCGGGCGACATCTGCTCGACGGCCTCAATGACATGGTGAGCCGACGTCGAGCGGTACCCCATCGCGCTGTCGTTCTCCGATATCTCCACGGCCCAGTACTTCACCAACGTCGGCGACTCTTGGAAGCTCCTGTACGTGATCGAGTCGCGGAGATCCCAGTCCTTGATCGCGACGTTTAGCCCTTCAGCGAGTGCTTGGCGGCCGTAGTCGATGGCAGCGTCGAGGCTCAAGCTATAGAAGGTCAGGGGGCGGCCATTGGGCTCGCGCGGGATAGCCATACCCGCACCCTAGCGGGCTGCACGAGGTCGGCGGAGCGGCTTTGGGCTGGAGCTGCTTTGGCGCGAGTGATCATGGCCCCGTAAGCTTGCGGCGCGTCGGGCAGTCTGTGGACCTGCCCGGTAAAGCACGACGTTGGGGCCATGATCTTCGAGGCTCGCGCCAAAGTGGCTGCCTAAAGCCGTGGAGCCGACCGCCCCAGCCACGACGTACCCCTTCTCTGACGTCAGGTGGCTGATTGCTGTGCGCGCGGTCCGGGCGTCGGCCGGGCTGGAGCGGGACGAAGGCAGAAGCGCAGGCCCGGCCGGGGGCCGGGCCGCGCGCGGGGAGCGGAGCGAGCCGCCTTGAACCAGTAGAGAGACTTTGAATCATGGCTTGGGTGCTCGGTCGTGACGGCCATCGCTGGCGGGTCCGGCTCTGGCTGCCGTGTGGTGTAGAACCCTCGGTATGGGGAGTGAGCGACGAGAGCTGATGAGGGCGCTTGGGGCACGCCTTCGAGGGCTTCGCACGGAGGCCGGCCTGACGGGTGCTGTTCTGGCGCAGCGTGCCGGCGTGGGGCAACCGACCGTGTCCAAGGTGGAGAACGGACGCATGGTCCCCAGCCTCGACGTGTTGGGGCGCCTGTTGCTCGCTCTCGACCTCGACGAGTCGGCGTCTCGCGAAGTGCGGGAGCTCTTGGTAGCGGTGGAAGCTGCACCTGACGCAGTAGCGGTGGAAGCTGCACCTGACGCAGTCGAGACCAACGAGGAGGTTCCCTCCGGTGCCGTCCTTGATGACGCGGTGCGGTCTGCTCGTCTGGTCCGGTCGTTCCAGTGCGTCGTTCTGCCGGCCATGCTTCAGAGCGCCGAGTACGCCCGGCACGTCTTCGCCAGTGCGCCGTACTCGACGCCGGAAGCCGTCGGTCGCGCTGTCGCTGCTCGTGTCGAGCGGCAGAGCCTCTTGTACGAGCCGGGCCGTGAGTCGGTGTTCGTGTTGACCGAAGCGGTGTTGCGAACCTGGCCGGGGGATCCTTCGCTCATGCTCGCCCAGTTTGACCGGCTGCTCGCTGTCGAGAGTCTGAGCACTGTGCGCCTTGGGGTGATCCCGTGGCGGCGCGCGGTGCCGGTCATGCCTCGGCACGGGTTCACCTTGTGCGACCGGCGGGCGGTCGTTGTGGAAGCCTTCCGCGGTGAGCGAGTCGTCGAGGACTCCGACGAGGTTGCCGCGTACGAGGAGACCTTCCGGCGCTTCGAGGAGGCGGCCGTCTTCGGCCGCGAGGCACGCGAGCTCCTGGTTCGTGTGATGCGGGAGTTCCAGGAGTTGGAGGACTCCACCACTCATTAGAGGAATAATTCCTCAAGATGCCTGGCCTGTCGGTCGCGCGTGGGAATACTCTGCTCGCTGAGTCGTCTAGCCCCCTAGACGAGGAGGAGTGTTTTTTCATGCCCAAAAGCTGGTGCCGGATGTTCCCCGGCTTGACCTGGCAGGTTGCCCAGGCCCGTCACTTCGTCGCCGCGCTGCTGGAGGACGAGACCGCAGAGCTGGTCGACGACGCCGTCCTGGTCGTCGGCGAGCTGGCGGCCAACGCCGTCAAGCACACGCGGAGCGGCTGGTACCGAGGATGGTTCCTCGTGCTCGTCCACTTCGCGGATGACCTGGTTCGTATCGAGGTCGTCGACCAGGGTGGCGACGAGGAACCTATGGTTCGCAGCGTCATCAGGCACGTGGAAGAGGACGGCCGTGGGCTGATGCTGATTGCGGCCTGCGCCAAGAACTGGGGTGTGAAGGACCGACCTTCGGGTGCCCGCTGCGTCTGGGCCGAGCTGGTGCGGACTGGTTCGTGATGGGTGGCTTTCCCGCGGTGATCGGTGGCGGCCTCGCGGGCAGTGGGGGGTGAGCCCCCGGGGAGTGCCTGGGCGTCGGGCCGGCTTCTACGTGATCGGGGTTCATTCAGGCAGGCGACTCCCGCCCATTCCGTCTAGGGCCCTAGACTCCTGGTTACTTCTAGGAGGTGTGGTCATGTCGGACGAGTTGCAGCGGATCATGGCGATCGATGATCCGTACCTGCTCCTGCGTGAGGTCACGACACGGTTGGCCGACGCGCAGCAGGAGGTGACCGAACTCGCCCGGCTCCGCCGTCGTGTCGTTCAGGACCTCCACTCGCAGGGGTTGTCGTACGCGCAGATCGCCGAGAAGGCCGGCCTGAGTCGCGGGCGGATTCACCAGATCCGTCACACGGGCCCGGCGCCCGAGGGTGCGTTCCTCGGTGCGGGCGCCGTCACGGTCGTGACTCCGCTGCGGTGGGACGACCAGAAGAAGCGCCCGGTCGTCGCCATGGCGGACGTGAACTCCGGCAGGCGGCTCGAAGAGCTAGCCAAGTCGTACGGGCTCGACGTCAGCTCTGGCCACGTCCTGGTGAGCGGTGAGGTCGACCTCAACCGTGACGGCCTGGTCGTCGTCTGCGGACCGGGCATGTCCCAGACCATGAGTGACCTCTACGCGCAGGATCCCGTCCTCAGCTGGGAACATCCCGAGAACGAACCGTGGGCGCTGCTGGACCGACGTACCGGCACGGCCTACCGCGCGGGAGCGGACACCGAGCAGCAGCGCCCGCACGATGTCGGATACCTCGGCAGGCTGCCCCGCCCGGACGGCAACGGCTCCGTGCTCGCGATCGCCGGTATCCACACCGCAGGCTCCCTCGGCGTCGTCCAGCTGCTTGCCTCGGACCTGAACACGCTCTGGGGCCAGGTGGGCGAGCATCACTTCTCCACGCTCGTAAGCGTCGAGTACGACCCTGAGACGGACGAGCCTCAGTCCGTGGAACTGCTCACCCCGATCTACCGGCACGACGAGGAGACGACGGCGTGAACGTCGCTCTCGCCTCGCTGTCCGCAGAACCTGGACAGGCGAACGAGGACTTCGCCGCCGCCGCTTCCGGGGTGGCTGTACTGCTGGACGGGGCCGGCGTCGCTGGGGCAGATACCGGGTGCACGCACGGCATCGCCTGGTTCTCCTCAACGCTGGGGGGATTGCTGCTGAGCACCATCACCGCACACCCTGCCCGGCCGCTCGCCGACTGCCTGGCCGACTCGATCCGGGCTGTTCGGTCCTTGCACGAGGACAGCTGCGATCTGTCCTATCGCGCGAGTCCAACCAGCACGGTGGTCGCCGTCCGGGCCGGCGCGGAAGCTCTGGAATACCTAGTGCTCGGCGATTCGACGCTTCTCCTCGCCGACCCGGACGGGAAGACAACCGCGATCACAGACCAGCGCCTGGACGAGGTCGGGAAACGACTTCGCGGTCCGGTCGACGAACTGCCTACCGGCTCACCCGAGCATGCCGCCGCCTTGGCCGACTACCGCGACGCTCTGACGGGGCTCCGTAACCGACCTGGCGGCTTCTGGATCGCCGGACCCGATCCGCGAGCAGCCGGTCACGCCCTCACCGGGACTGTTCCAGTGGCGTCGCTGGCGTCTGCCACGCTGCTCAGCGACGGTGCGACACGGCTCGTCGACTCCTTCGACCTGGACACCTGGGAAGGAACGCTGACTGTTCTCGGTTCATCCGGGCCGGCTGAACTCATCCGCCGCGTACGGGCGGCAGAGCTCGACGACCCCGATGGCCGGCGCTGGCCCCGCGGCAAAGCACAGGATGACGCCACGGTGCTGCACTGGACGTTGTCGTAGCGCTCGGCCGCTATTGCTTGGGCTGGGTGCTCTCCCGCGACTCGCTGATCAGCACTCCGTCGAGTGGTTGGAACGGTGGCAGCCCCAGTCTTCGCCGACATGCGGCGATCCGTTCCAGAGCCCAGGACTGGACTGCGTTCCTGTCCTGAACGATCTGCTGGAGCTCCCGCACCGATCGTTGAGCGTCGTCCATCCACGGGGCGACAGGCTCCTCCTTGAGCGCTGCCGCGAACCGATCCTGCGCCACGGGGGCATCGCCCATGAGTGCCGCAGCGACTCCGGCATGCCATGACTCCCAGAACCATCCGAGCCTGACCGGCTGGGCGATCAAGTGATTCGCTACGGCCTGCAAGTCAGCGAACCTACTGCGGAGCTCCTGCACTTGTGCCCCAGCGCGTGAGGCAAGGTGCTCTGCTTCTCGAGAGAACTGCTCATCGTTGCGGTAGTGCTCGGTCGCTCCCACCCGCTCGCTGACGTTGAACGTGAAGTGGTCCGAGTCTTGCCATAGCCACATGGCCCCGACGTGCAGTCCGCTGCCCTGACTCCATTGAGGCGAGGGGAACTCGACGAACCCCAGCCACCAGCCATGATCGTCTAGCCACAGGCGAGAGCGGCCATGCTGGCGAAGTCCAAGGGGTCGGAGTCGAGCCTTAGCGGCCGCAGCCACGAGCCGCGATGCGGGAGAGGTGGACGCCATGACGGCATTCTCCTCGCCGGTCGTTGCGATCCGCCATGACCCAACCATCTCGTATACCCCCCTAGACAGTTGACGGTCTGTCGGCCTACTGTGGTCGTCAACCCCCCTAGACAGTTAGGGCGGGCCACTCCTCTGCTGTCTAGGGGGGTATTCAGGCCCACGCGGTGTGGCTTGGCCGCACCGCCAACTAAGTGAGGTTCAAGAAATGCGTGTCATCCCCGTAGACGTCTCGGCCGCGACGCTCCTCGTCACCAAGCTGCCCGAGGTCAAGGTGAAGGACCGCCAGACCGGTGAGATCGCCATCGACCCGGTGACCAGCGACCGGCTCATGGTGCTGGAGCTGGTGTTCATCGCGGCGGGCGGTTCGGACATGATCAAGGTCACCGTTCCCGAGAAGGGCATCGGTGAGGGCCTGGTGATGGGAGCTCCGGTCATCTTGCCCGGCCTCATCGCCCGGCCGTGGGAGAGCGAGTTCGGTGGGCGGATGCGTCACGGCATCGCCTACCGCGCGGACGCGGTCATGGTCAACGCCCCGGCTCCGGTGCAGGGCTGAACGCCATGACCGACATCGTCTGGACGCTGACCCTGTGCCTGCTGGCACTCGCCGCCCTGCTGGTCCTGCGCCGCCGCGCACCGGTCGCGTTCTGGTGGCTGGTCGGCTACCCGTTCGTCGCGCTGCGCGTGCTCACCACCTACCGGGCCACGATGGACGCGTGCGGCCTGACGGTCCCGGCGTCGGCCGTCCGTCGGGCCACGGCCCGGATGATTGGGCGGGAGGCGGCCCCCGTCCCGCCTCGGCGGTCGCTGCCGTGGCCGACCGGGTCTGGGCTCGTGATGCGGCTGCGCATGGCGACCGGGCAGGCTCCCGAGGACTTCATGGCCTCGGCCGACCGGCTGCGCCATGCCTGGGCCGCACACGCCGTGCACATCCGTCCGACCAAGCCGGGCTGGCTCGAACTGCGCCTGATCGGCTGGGATGTTCTCTCCGACGTGCAGCCCGCTCGGCGGTGGAAGCAGCGCGGGCCGCTCATCCTTCCGCTGGCGCTTCGTGACGACGGACGGTGGCACGTAAGGGACTTCCGCGCCGTGCCGCATGAACTCATCCTCGGCGCGACGCAGTCCGGCAAGTCCGTGTACCTGCGGAACCTGGTGTGCGGCCTGGCCCGGCAACGGGTCGTGCTCGTCGGGGTCGACTGCAAATGGGGTGTGGAACTGGCTCCGTTCGCACCCCGGTTGTCGGCGCTCGCCGACACTCCGGACCGGGCGAACGAACTCCTTGACGTCCTGCTGGAAGAGATGGAGGCACGGTTCCGTCTGATCGGTCTGTCGTCTGCTGCGGGCCCGGATGCTGTCCTCACCTCGGACGTGTGGGGGCTGCCGGACGAGGTACGGCCGGTGCCGGTCGTGGTCGTCGTGGACGAGGTCGCCGAACTCTTCCTCGCCGCGAACCGCGACGACGAGAAGCGCCGTGACGCCATGGTCACCAAGCTGATCCGCATCGCCCAGCTCGGCCGTGCGGCCGGCATCTATCTCGAAGTGTGCGGGCAGCGCTTCGGCTCCGAGCTGGGTAAGGGCGCGACCATGCTCCGCGCACAGCTCACCGGCCGCATCTGCCACCGCGTCAATGACGAGTCCTCGGCGAACATGGCGCTCGCCGACATCTCCCCGGAAGCGGCGCTCGCCGCCACCTCCATCCCGGCCGAACGGCCCGGCGTCGCGATCGTCGGCGACTCCTCCGGCGGTTGGTCCCGAGCCCGCTCACCGCACCTGTCCCTCGACGAGGCGGCGGCCATCTGCCGTGACACGGCCGCACTTGTGCCTGAATTGCCCCGCCTCGACTCCTTCCGGCCCATCGTCGCCGTGGAGTCCTCCAAGGCGTTCGCCCCGGCCGGCGTGCCTACCGCCCGCCCGGTGACCGAGTAGCCGCACCACCCTCCCCACGGTCGGCGTGACCGCCTCGCGCCAACTCCTTACCCCTCCCATGCCTCGAACAGGAAGGAACCCGAGCCGATGCGCGCCCAGTTGGCCCGTGTGGACGCTGTGATCGTCCAAGCCGTGATCGCGGGTGCCCTGTCCTTCTCGCACCTTCACGACCTTGCCGACGCGGCCGGACAGGGCGGCTGGAAGGCGTGGGCCTATCCCGTCTCCGTCGATCTGCTGCTGGTTGCCGCCTGGCGCCGGATGCGCGAACAGCAGCGCGCCGGGCAACCGGCCGGGGGGCCGCGGCTGTGGTTCCTGATCGCCCTGGCCGCATCCCTCGGGGCCAACATTGCCACTGCCGGGCTCCTCGACTTGGACGACGTCCCCGCGTCGCTCCGCGTCGTGGTGGCCGGCTGGCCCGCCGTCGCCTTCTTCGGCGGAACCCTGCTCGCCCACACACCACGCACCCTGGACGCACCGACGGCCACGGCTACGCCTGAGACGGACACCGAACCGGCCCACGTTACGGCTGCGGTCGACGCGCCCGAACGTGACGCGTTTCCGGCCCTGGTCACCAGCCCGGAGCTCGATCCGGAGTCAGTCGCAAGCCCCGAACCGGTCGCGGCTGTCCCCGTCCCGACGCCCGCCCCGGCCGTCACCCTCCCGCCCGCCCTCATCGACCGCGCCCAGGCCCTGGCCGAGCAACACCGCGCCACGACCGGCCTCGTCGCCGACCCCGACGCCGTCCGCGCCCGCCTCGGCTTGCCTCCGTCCATGACGGCCGCTGTCGCCGCCCACCTCTGAGAAGGGACGAACACCGTGAACCCGCGCTTCCGCAACGTCCGCCGCGTCGGCCCCGTACAGGTCGCCTCCTACATCGCCCGCGGCCGCAACCGCCACCTCGCCGCCTGCACCGCGCCCCGCTGCGACTTCTCCACCGAGTACGACAGCCGCGCCGCCGCCGAACTCGCCGCCCGCACCCACCGCTGCAAGGCCTGACAGGAGACCGCTGCCATGACCGTCCCGCTCTGGTTCGCCGTGCTCGTCGTCGCCGTCCTCGGCATCCAGCTCGCCCGCCCGCCGTGGTGGCTGGTCGCCCTGCTTCTCCTCGGCGGCTACCTCGTCGCTAACAGCGTCCTCGCCCCCGCCGTCGCCACGCTCCTCGACTGACCACGAAGGGACCGCCCGTGTTCACGCCCAAGTACCCCCGCCCGGACACCGCACCGATCCCCACCAGCACGACCACGGCGACCTCCGCCCCGTCGGCCTACCAGCCCACCGCCTACGCGCCCGCCCCGGTACAGGCGGCTCCCGTCTCCAACCGGCCGACGGTCCAACTCACCCCGGGCAGCGTGCTCACCCTCGCCGCCGGCGGGGGAGCCCTGGTCCTGGTCGTCGGCGCGGTCCTCGTCTCGATGCTGCTCGCCGTCGCGATCACAGCGGCTTCCGTGGCCGTCTGTGCGGTCGTCATCCGCTCGATCCTCAAGAGCGACCGGCGCTGACCCCATCTGTGCAGCGTCCCGGCTTGCCCACACTGTCTAGCCCACTGGACAAGCCGGGATGTCCATCCCGAACTTCCGCCCCTTCAAGGAGGAACCCACACATGCGTCCCGAGGCTCCCGCCGGAGCCGTCCGCCAACTGGCAGCCCTCGCCCAGTACGGCGACCTCAGTACCTACGCACACCAGGTTCAGCGGCTCGGCGGCTGTGAGCGGCCCGTACGGATGGAGGGCCACCGCCTCGACGTCCACGCGGCGACCGGTGAAATCGTCCGGGAACTCTTCGACCGCGACCTTCCCGCCGGACAGCTCCTCATCCGGTGCAACAACCGCCGTGCGACCCGCTGCGCGGCCTGCGCCGAGGTCTACCGCAAGGACACGTTCCACCTCGTCACGGCCGGCCTCAGCGGTGGCAAGGGCATCGGCCCGGACGTTGCCCAACACCCCCGCGTCTTCGCCACCTTCACCGCTCCGTCCTTCGGGCCCGTCCACAACCGGCCCGGCGGCGGTCGCTGCCGCTGTGGACGCCTTCACCCGGACGACGACCCCGCCCTCGGCACCCCGCTGAACCCGGAGCGCTACGACTACCGCGACGCCGTCCTCTGGAACGCGCACGCCGGTGCCCTCTGGGCCCGCTTCACCACCTACCTACGTCAACAGCTCGCCTCCCGCGCGGGCATCGGCCGCTCTGAGCTTCGCCATTGCCTCAAGGTGTCGTACGCCAAGGTGGCCGAGTACCAGCGGCGCGGAGCCGTCCACTTTCACGCTGTGATCCGTCTCGATGGTCCGGACGGTGCCGAGGACTCCCCGCCCGTCTGGGCGACGACAGAGCTCCTCAGCGATGCGATCCGCTCTGCTGCACGTCTCGCCGAGACGCCGGGTCCGGTCCTCGACGGCCGCGCCCACACCTTCCGCTTCGGCGAACAGCTCGACATCCGCCCTATCCGCTCGGCGGACTTCACCGGCCCAACCGACCTCAGCAGCCGGGCCGTAGCCGCCTACATCGCCAAGTACGCCACCAA
The DNA here is from genome assembly GCF_043200075.1 of Streptomyces sp. NPDC048481. Taxonomy (NCBI): domain Bacteria; kingdom Bacillati; phylum Actinomycetota; class Actinomycetes; order Kitasatosporales; family Streptomycetaceae; genus Streptomyces; species Streptomyces sp. NPDC048481. The sequence goes on along the minus strand of NZ_JBICXC010000003.1, from coordinate 177,955 downwards.
GGGCGCCGAGACTGCGGGAACCCTGGACCGCACCATCCGCAACCCCATCACCGACCTGATCGGCACCGACGTCACCGACCACGCCCGGCAAATGATCCTCACCTGCTGGCACCTCGGAGGACTGCCCGAACTCGAAGAACTCCGGCTGCGCAAGTGGGCCCACATGCTCGGCTTCCGCGGTCACTTCTCCACCAAGTCCCGCGCGTACTCCGTCACCCTGGGCGCCCTTCGCCAGGAACGTGCAGACCACAACGAAGCACTCACCCGCGAACGCGCCGCCCTGGCCGGCCACCCTCTCCCGGACCCGGACACCGTCCTCGTCCTCTCGCACTGGCGCTTCGCCGGTACCGGCCTCACCAAGGCAGAAGCCCTGTTCGCCGCCTCGCGCCCTGCCCCTCACGACGTAGAAGGAGAGCCCGACCATGCGTGATGACGAACTGCTCACCGTCGCCGAGGTGATGGGCCGTCTCAAGCTCGGCCGGTCCACCATCTACGACCTGATCCGTACGCGGCGGCTGCCCTCGGTCACCATCGGCCGTTGCCGACGCATTCCGGCGTCCGCCCTGCGGCACTTCATCGCTGACGAGATGGAGCGTGCCGCCTGATGGCTCTGCGTCGTAGCCGCGGTGATGGTGGCCTGCATTGGGACGAAAAGAGACAGCGTTGGATCGCCACGGCGAACCTCGGTTTCGACCCGAGCGGGAAGCGGATCGTCAAGCGGGGGAGTGGCAAGACTAAGACCGAGGCGAAGAACAAGCTCAAGGAGGTACTGCGGGACCACGAAGACGGCCTCGCCATCGCGCCGACCAACTACACGGTCAAGGACGCGGTGAATGACTGGCTCGCCTACGGCCTGGCGGGCCTCGACCCCAGCACCCTCGCAACGACCACGCTCCTGAGCGAGAAGCACGTCATCCCGTCACTGGGCGCTCGCAAGCTCCGCGACCTCAGCGCGGAGGACGTAGACCGCTGGCTGGCCACCAAGGCGAAGACGCTCAGCACTCGCACCCTCCAGTCGATCCACTCGTACCTGAACCGCGCGGTGAAACGAGCCATGGCGCGAGACAAAGTGAAGCGGAACGTCGTCGAGCTGTGCTCGGTACCCCAGGGTCGAGCCGGGCGGCCGTCCAAGGCGCTCACCTTCGCCCAGGCCGATGCCGTGCTCAAGGGAGCCGAGGGCACCTCGATGCATGCGTACATCGTCCTTGCGCTGCTGACCGGGGCCCGGACCGAGGAACTCCGGGCGCTCACCTGGGATCACGTCTTCCTCAAGGGCAAGCCGGATGCCGACCCGCCGCAGCCTCCACACATCGCCGTGTGGCGCTCCGTCCGCAAAGGCGGCGACACCAAGACCCGGAAGTCCCGGCGCACGCTCGCTCTGCCGGCGCGCTGCGTCGATGCTCTGTGGCAGCAATTCGAAGATCAGGGCTGGGATCGGCTCGCCGCTGACGAGAAGTGGGAGGAACACGGGCTCGTCTTCTCCTCGGCCGTGGGCAAGCCGCTCGACGCCGCCAACGTCCGCCGCGCCTTCCGCCAGGCGCTCAAGGACGTCGACGGGATCGACGCCGACGAGTGGACGCCGCGGGAGCTCCGGCACAGCTTCGTGTCTCTGCTGTCCGACCGTGGCGTCCCGCTGGAGGTGATTTCGCGGCTCGTCGGGCACTCTGGGACAGCTGTGACGGAGGAGGTCTACCGGAAGCAGATCCGGCCCGTCATCGAGACCGGGGCCGTCGCCATGGACGGTATCTTCGGCGCCGATCCGCGGCGGCCGTAGCTGCTGTAGTCACGCAGTCGAGCACTCAGGAATCGATAGTCACGCAGTTAGACACGCAGCAACGCCAGAGGGCCCTTACCGATTCGGTAAGGGCCCTCTGATCTGCAATTCAGCTGTCGGGGTGGCGGGATTTGAACCCACGACCTCTTCGTCCCGAACGAAGCGCGCTGCCAAGCTGCGCTACACCCCGATGTCGCTGCTTGTCCTGCTTGTCGCGGCGACGTCGTTTACTTTAGCCCACTGGTGGCTGGAGACGAAATCCGGTTTTGGCCCGGTGAGTGATCGGGTTAGGGCGGACGTGGTCGAGGGCTACGAGGGCGACCGCGAGGGCGTAGAAGGCCAGCCCGAGCAGGAGGGCGTTGGCCAGGGTGTGCTTGTAGCCGTGGGCCTCGGCGTCGAGGAACGGGTAGAGATAGCGGCCCGGCGTGCCGGCGGTGATCACTTGGGCGCGGGCCAGGGAGAACGCCAGGTAGGCGACGGGGTAGAGCATCCATGTCGCGGCCCGGCGCAGGCGCATCTGGCCCGGCGCCGTCAAGAGCAGCCAGTCGAGGACGGCGGCCACCGGTGTCACCGTGTGCAGGAGGTGGCCGGCGACCGCGTGCCAGCCCGTGGGGGCGGTGTTGGTGTGGGTCACCGAGAAGGGGACGGACGCGTCGGCCAGGAGCAGGTGGTACACCAGGCCGGTGATCACGACGTAGAGGAGCGCCGCCCCCGTCAGGGCCGCGGGGAGCGGTCGGCGGGCGGCCCATGCGCGGCGGGCGGACAGCAGCGTGACCAGGGCCAGCAGGATGTTGCTCTGGATCGCGAAGTGGCTCAGTACCCGCAGCGGGCTGCCGAGCAGGAAGGCGAGGGTCACGCCCGCCGCGGCCGTGCCGGCCAGCAGCAGGCGGAGCGTGGCGGCCAGGGGGCGGCGCACGGGGGCGACCACCGCCGAGGCGGGGACGGAGGAAAGCAGGAGCGCGTGGGTCCGCGGAATCGCAGGCAGATCCGGGAGGTCCCTGGGTATCGGCGCGGTCATGTCCTCACGCTAGGCAAGCGTGACGAAACGGGCGATATGGGTGGGCCGTTCGGGGGACCCGCTGAACAGTCGAGGGGTGGTGCCGGGCGCCCCCTCCAGGCTCCAGAGGGGGCCGGCCGTCTCGGTCAGCCAGTCAGCCGGTCAGCCAGTCAGTCATTCACCCAGTCACGCGTCGCACGTTCGGCGGCCCGCCCGGGTGCCGGCGCGGCCCGCCCCGGGATGTATCCGTCACGCCCGGGGAGGGGAGGCCGGCGTACGGGCGTACTTCCTACGTACTTCCTACTGCTTCTCCACCAGCGTGAGGAGCGTCACCTCCGGCGGGCAGGCGAACCTGATCGGGGTGTAGCGGCTGGCACCGCAGCCCGCGGAGACGTGCAGGTAGGAGGTGCGGCCCTCGGCCGTGTGGGTCGACAGGCCCTTCACGCGGTCCGTGTCGAGGTCGCAGTTGGTGACCAGGGCTCCGTAGAAGGGGATGCACACCTGGCCGCCGTGGGTGTGGCCGGCCAGGATCAGGGGGTAGCCGTCGGCCGCGAAGGGGTCCAGGGCCCGCAGGTACGGGGCGTGCACCACGCCCATCGAGAAGTCGGCCGACGCGGACGGGCCGCCGGCCACCCGGGCGTAGCGGTCGCGCTTGATGTGGGGGTCGTCCAGGCCCGTCAGCTCCACGGACGCGCCCTCGATCTTCAGCGTGCCCCGGGTGTTCGTCAGGTTCAGCCAGCCCGCGGCGTCGAAACCGTCCCGCAGGTCCTCCCACGGGTTGTGGACGACGTTCGTCGCGGGCGGGTTGCCGTTCAGCCCGTGACGGCCCTGGGTCTTCTCGAGGAGGTAGCGGGCGGGGTTGCGCAGCCTGGGCCCGTAGTAGTCGTTGGAGCCGAAGACGTACGCGCCCGGGAACTCCATCAGGGGGCCGAGCGCGTCCAGGGTCTCCGGGACGCCCTCGGGGTCGGACAGGTTGTCGCCCGTGTTGATCACGAAGTCGGGGCGCAGGCCGGCCAGCGAGCGCAGCCAGCGCTGCTTCTTGCGCTGGCCGCCGACCATGTGGATGTCGGAGACGTGCAGCACACGCAGGGGACGCATTCCGGCAGGCAGGACGGGGACGGTGACCCGTCGGAGGCGGAAGGAGCGGGCTTCGAAACCCGCCGCGTACGCCAGACCGGCGGCGCCGGCCGCAGCAAGGGACAGAGGTACTCCGTATCGCGCGCGCATACGTCCATCGTGTCAGACGCCGCCAACCCCCTTCGCCCTGCCGCCCGTTTAATGGGCGGGCGGAGGGACGTCCGCACCTGCGACAATCGGACCCATGACCACGCTCAAGTCGAAGCTGCACGATGACCTCAACGCCGCCATCAAGGAGCGCGACGAGCTCCGCTCCTCGACGCTGCGGCTGACGCTCGCCGCGATCACCAAGGAAGAGGTCGCGGGCAAGGAGAAGCGGGAGCTCTCCGACGACGAGGTCCTCAAGGTGATCACCAAGGAGGCGAAGAAGCGGCGCGAGGCCGCGGACGCCTTCGCGCAGGGTGGTCGCGCCGAGTCGGCCGAGCGGGAGAAGGCGGAGGGCGAGCTCCTCGCCACGTACCTGCCCAAGCAGCTGAGCGACGAGGAGCTGGACGGCATCGTCGCCCAGGCCGTCTCGGAGGCGAGGGCGGGTGGCGCCGAGGGGCCGCGGGCCATGGGCGCCGTCATGAAGATCGTGAACCCGAAGGTGGCCGGTCTGGCGGAGGGCGGCCGGGTCGCCGCCGCCGTCAAGAAGCACCTCGCGGGCTGACGCCTCGCCCAGCCCTCCGGCGGTCTGCCGGGGGCCGCTGTTCAGAGCGCGCGTCCCCTAGGTGCCGTCGGGCGGAAGGTCCCGTGACACGACGAACGGTCCCTGCCCCCCCTGCGAGGGGGGGCAGGGACCGTTCGTCGTGTCCGTCAGCCTTGGGGCCGATCAGCCGCGGCGGCCGCCGTTGCCGTTTCCGTTGGTCTGGCCTCGGAAGAAGCCGCCGCCGCCGTCGCCGGCGGTCGAGTTGCCGCCGTTGGTGTTTCCGCCGTTGGTGAGCAGGCCGCTGAGGAAGCCGCCGTCGTCTCCGTTGCCGCCGTCGTCTCCGGTTCCGCCGGCGGCGTTTCCGTCGCCCTTGCCCTTGTCCTTGTCGCGGTTCTTGTCGGGCGGGTTCGGGATGCTGACGAGGTTGAACTGGCCGGAGTCCTTGCCCTCCAGGGCGCCGGTCATGGCGTCGCGCCAGATCGGGCCGGGGGTGTCGCCGCCGTAGACCTGGTCGTGGAAGCGGCCGCCGATCCAGATGTTCGTCATCTTGACCTTCTGGGTGGCGCTGCCGACCCAGACGGCGCCGGAGAGCTTCGGCGTGTAGCCGACGAACCAGGCGTTCTTGCGGGCGTCCGTCGTACCCGTCTTACCGGCGTTGTCGCGGCCGTCCAGGCCGGCCTGCTGTCCGGTGCCGGAGTCGACCACACCGCTCAGCAGGGTGTTGACGGTGTCCGCGGTCTTCTCGGACATGGCCCGGGCACAGGTGGACTTCGGGACCTCGAGCGACTTCTTCGTGCCGCCCACGATCTGGGTGATCGACTCGATGGCGACGGGGCTGCAGTACATGCCGCGGGAGGCGAAGGCGGCGTAGGCGGTGGCCATCGTCAGGGGGGAGATGCCCTTGGAGCCGAGCGCGATGGCGGGGACCTCGGGCAGCTTGTCGCCGTTGCCCTGGACGACGTGCAGCGCGTCGGTCATCTTCACCACGGGGCACAGACCGATGTCGGAGATCATCTGCACGAAGTAGGTGTTGACCGAGAGTTCCATGGCCTTGCGCAGCTGGAAGGGGCCCTTCTCGGACTCGCTCTCGTTCTCCAGCTTCTCGTTGTTCGTGTTGACCCACGGCTTGCTGCCGCAGGTCTGCACCGGGCTCGGGTACTGCATCTGGTACGGCGACGAGTACTCCTGGTTCGGCGGCCGGCCCTCCTCCAGCGCGGCCGCGGCCACGAACGGCTTGAAGGTCGATCCGGTCGGGAAGCCGAAGTTCGAGCCGCCCATGGAGGAGCCGACGGAGTAGTTGTACTCGGTCTCGTTCTTGCCGTAGCCGTAGGGCTTCGACTGGCCCATGCCGAGGATCTTGCCGGTGCCGGGCTCGACGAGCGTGGCGGCCCCCGCGACCTTGTCCGACTTGTAGACGTGGTCCTTGAGGGAGGCCTGGACGGACTTCTGGGCCTGCGGTTCGAGGGTGGTGCGGATGGTGAGGCCGCCCTGGTTCCAGACCTTCGCCCGCTGCTCCTTGGTCTTGCCGAAGACCGGGTCGCTGAGGAAGACGCGCTCGACGTACTTGCAGAAGAAGCTCGCGCCCTGGACGGCGGTGATGCAGCCGTTCTTCGGCTTCTTGACCTTCAGGCCCAGCGGGGTCTTCTGCGCCTCGGCCGCCTCGGCCTGCGAGATGTCGCCGACCTCGGCCATGCGCGCCAGCACGGTGTTGCGGCGCTTGGTGGCCTCGGCCTCGTCGTTGACCGGGTCGTAGCGGCTGGGCGACTGGACGATGCCGGCCAGCAGGGCCGCCTGCGGCAGGGTGAGGGACCTGGCGTGCGTGGAGAAGTAGCGCTGCGAGGCCGCCTCGACGCCGTAGGCCTGCTCACCGAAGAACGTGATGTTCAGGTAGTTCTCGAGGATCTTCTTCTTGCTGAGCTCTTCCTCGAGCTGGATCGCGTACTTCAGTTCCTTGATCTTGCGGCCGAGGGTCTGCTGCGTGGCCTGGGCGACCTTCGTCGGGTCGTCGCCGGCCTCCTCGATGGCCACGTTCTTCACGAGCTGCTGGGTGAGCGTGGAGGCGCCCTGGGCGACTCCGCTGCTCTGCACGTTCTTGTTGAGCGCGCGCAGGACGCCCTTGAGGTCGACCGCGCCGTGCTCGTAGAAGCGGGAGTCCTCGATCGCGACGATCGCCTTCTGCATGAAGGGCGAGATGTTCTTCAGGTCGACGACCGTGCGGTCACGGGAGTAGACCGTGGCGATCTGGCCGCCCTCGGAGTCGAGGATCGTGGTGCGCTGGCTCAGCGGCGGCGTCTTGAGGTTGACCGGGAGTTCGTCGAACGACTCCACCGATCCCTTCGCGGCCAGGCCCAGCACACCGAACGCGGGCAGGGCGATACCGGCCAGCACCGCTCCCGCGAGCACACTGACACCGAGGAACTTGGCGGCCTGCTGCGTTGGCGACAGACCACCGCCCGAGCGCTTCTTTGGCATGGGGGCAGCCTACGTTCTGATTCGCCGGACACACGTCAATGCCTTGGCCTAAGCTGCTCTCAACTGTCACAGCAGCAGGGCTACGTATCAATACGTCCGGCGACCCCGAATCGTTCCGGATGTTCCCCGGAATCTTTGGTGGGGGCGTGTCCGAATCCGCCTTGTGTGTCACTCGGCGTCCGTTGTGACTCAGCTGAACTGTCCCGTTCGTCGGGTACATCACATATGTCGCGGGCTCACTCCCCCGGGTGATCTGCCGCTTACCCATAGTCCGTTCGGGCCATTCAAGATTGGGCCCGAAGGGGGTGTTGCGCTGTGCCCACCTTCCGTAACGTCCTCAACTGGCGGCGGTGAATATGCCGCTGCCGCCGTGGGGGAGCCTCGATTCGGGAGAGGACGGCGCCGGTATGGGCTGGGTAACCGACTGGAGTGCGCAGGCCGCCTGCCGCACTACCGATCCGGATGAACTGTTCGTTCAGGGAGCAGCGCAGAACAGGGCCAAGGCGGTGTGCACCGGATGCCCGGTACGCACCGAATGTCTGGCGGACGCGCTCGACAACCGCGTCGAGTTCGGCGTGTGGGGAGGCATGACGGAGCGCGAGCGCCGCGCACTGCTGCGCAGGCGTCCGACGGTGACCTCCTGGCGCCGGCTGCTGGAGACGGCGCGTTCGGAGTACGAGCGGGGAGCGGGCATCCTGCCGCTCGACGACGACCAGATGTACGAGAACTACGCGGCGGTGGGCTGAGCACAGCCCCCGCCTCAGGCGCCGGCGGTGTCGGCGGTGCCGGGCAGCTCCGGCCGTTCGGTCGCGAGCCGATCGCCGATGTCCCGCAGACCCGCCAGGTCGTGCACGTCCCCGGGCAGTGCGGCCACCTCGGTCACCGCCACCTCGGGGTGCAGCGCGGTGAAGCGGTCGCGCGTGCGCTGCTCGCGGGAGAGCAGGTGCATGCGTTCCGCGTGCAGTCTCAACAGGCTGGCGGTGAGGTCGTCCACGGCCCGGTCCGCCTCGGCCTCCGCCGTGCCGTCGGAGGCCGCCGACGTCGGCCCGTCGAGGCCCGTCGGCGTCGTCGGCCGGTCCGCGTGGGTGTCCGTGGCGCCGGTGCCGGTCGAGTCCTCGCCGCCGTCCGTGGTCGTGTCGGTGGCCGGGTCCGCGTCGGTGGGGGCGCCGCGATCCGGGCCGGGTGCGGGTGATCCTGAACTGCCGTGCGTGTCGGGAGAGTTACGAAGTCCAGCCTTCCCGGCGTCCTGATCCACAATGCCGGGCTCTTCAAGATTTTCCGCGGCGGCCAGCGCCCGCTCGGCGGACAGCTGGGCGGCGCCGCTGCCGTGGACGCGGTTGAGCACCAGACCGGCCAGCGGCATGTCCTCGGCGGCCAGCCGCTGCACGAAGTAGGCGGCCTCCCGCAGCGCGTCCCGCTCGGGAGCCGCCACCACCAGGAACGCCGTGCCGGGCGCCTGGAGCAGCTTGTACGTGGCGTCCGCGCGCGTGCGGAAGCCGCCGAACATCGAGTCCATCGCCGCCACGAACGTCTGCACGTCCTTCAGCAGCTGGCCGCCGAGCAGTTTGCCCAGCGCGCCCGTCATCATCGACATCCCGACGTTCAGGAACTTCATCCCCGCACGCCCGCCGACCTTCGCCGGCGCGAGCAGGACGCGGATCAGCTTGCCGTCCAGGAACGAGCCGAGCCGCTTGGGCGCGTCCAGGAAGTCCAGCGCCGAACGCGACGGCGGGGTGTCGACGACGATCAGGTCCCACTCGTCCCGCGCGCGGAGCTGCCCGAGCTTCTCCATCGCCATGTACTCCTGCGTGCCCGCGAATCCCGCCGAGAGGGACTGGTAGAACGGGTTCCCCAGGATCGCCGCGGCCCGGTCCGGGTCGGCGTGCGCCTCGACGATCTCGTCGAAGGTGCGCTTCATGTCGAGCATCATCGCGTGCAGTTCGCCGTCCCCCTCGACGCCCTTCACCCGGCGCGGGGTGTTGTCCAGCGAGTCGATGCCCATCGACTGCGCGAGCCGGCGCGCGGGGTCGATGGTGAGGACGACGACCTTGCGGCCGCGCTCGGCCGCCCGGAGCCCCAGGGCCGCCGCCGTCGTCGTCTTGCCGACGCCGCCCGAGCCGCAGCACACCACGATGCGGGTCGTCGGGTCGTCGAGCAGCGGGTCGAGTTCCAGCACGGGCGCGGGGGAGAGCCGGCGCCGGGCGCCTGCCTGGTCGTGGGTCCGGTCCGCACTCATGCGATCCCCTGCTTCCGCAGTTCCGTGGCGAGCTGGTACAGGCCCGCGAGGTCCATGCCCTCGGCGAGCAACGGCAGTTCGTGCGTCGGCAGGTCCAGCTCGCCCAGGACCGCGCGCTGCTCGTGCTCCAGCGCGTACCGCTCCGCGTACTCCTCGGCCTGCTTCAGGAGCGGGTCCACCAGCCGCTCGGCGCGCCCGCCGCGCCGCGCCCCGCCCAGCCCGGCCGTGGACAACGACCGGGCGACAGAAGAACGCGTCACCGTCCGTACGAGTTCCAGGCCGTCCTCGTCCAGCACCTCGGGGCGCACCATGTTGACGATGACCCGCCCCACCGGCAGTTTCGCCGCCCGCAGCTCGGCGATGCCGTCGGCGGTCTCCTGGACGGGCATCTCCTCCAGCAGCGTCACCAGGTGCACGGCCGTCTCCGGCGACTTCAGCACCCGCATCACGGCCTGCGCCTGATTGTGTATCGGGCCGATCCTGGCCAGCCCGGCGACCTCGTCGTTGACGTTCAGGAAGCGGGTGACGCGCCCCGTGGGCGGGGCGTCCATGACGACGTAGTCGTACACGAACCGCCCGTTCTTGTCCTTGCGCCGTACCGCCTCGCAGGCCTTGCCGGTGAGGAGCACGTCCCTCAGTCCCGGCGCGATCGTGGTCGCGAAGTCGATGGCGCCGAGCTTCTTCAGGGCCCGTCCGGCGCCTCCCAGCTTGTAGAACATCTGGAGGTAGTCCAGAAGGGCCAGTTCGGGGTCTATGGCGAGGGCGTACACCTCCCCGCCGCCCGACGCTACGGCGATCTTGCGTTCCTCATAGGGCAGCGCCTCTGTCTCGAAGAGCTGCGCGATGCCCTGCCGGCCCTCCACCTCGACGAGAAGCGTGCGCTTCCCCGCCGTGGCGAGGGCCAGCGCGAGGGCCGCGGCGACCGTCGTCTTGCCGGTCCCGCCCTTGCCGCTGACGACCTGGAGCCTGCTCACGCCTTCGAGCGTAACCAGTCGGCGCCCGGGGCGACCGGGAGGCTGTGGACAACGGGGGCGGCAATCGGCCACATGGCCTGGGGAACGGCCCCTCCCGCGGCAGCGGATAAAGTCGCCCCCATGACCAAGTGGGAATACGCAACCGTGCCGCTGCTCGTCCACGCGACGAAGCAGATTCTGGACACCTGGGGCGAGGACGGCTGGGAGCTCGTCCAGGTCGTGCCCGGGCCGAACAACCCGGAGCAGCTCGTCGCGTACCTGAAGCGGGCGAAGGCGTGAGCGCGGTCGAGGCGAGGCTCGCCGAGCTGGGACTGACCCTGCCGGCGGTCGTGCCGCCGCTGGCGGCCTACCAGCCCGCCGTGCAGTCCGGCCCTTATGTGTACACGGCCGGTCAGCTGCCCATGGTGGACGGCAAGCTGCCGGTCACCGGCAAGGTCGGCGCCGAGGTCACCCCGGAGGAGGCCAAGGAGCTGGCCCGCACCTGCGCGCTGAACGCCCTGGCCGCCGTCAAGTCGGTCGCGGGCGACCTGGACCGCGTCGCGCGCGTGGTGAAGGTCGTCGGCTTCGTGGCGTCGGCCGCGGACTTCACCGGCCAGCCCGCCGTCCTCAACGGCGCGAGCGAGCTGCTGGGCGAGGTCTTCGGCGACAAGGGCGTGCACGCGCGCAGCGCGGTGGGCGTGGCGGTGCTGCCGCTGGACGCGCCGGTGGAGGTCGAGATCCAGGTGGAACTCGCGCCGTAGCGGTACCGGCGGCCCCGACCGGCGCACCTCGGTCGACCGCGGTGTGCTGCGGGCCGCGGAGCGCTGCGGAGAGGCGTGGCGAGCCCCGGGAGCGTCGGAGGATCCGTGGAGGCGTTCCGGGGCCCTCCAGTGGCCACGGGGGGCCTTCGCGCACCGTCACGCGGGTCCCGTGGACGTGCCCTGACCTCGGGTACCTCTCGAACATTCGCGCGCCACGGGATAGCCTCGCGCCCATGGCGAATGGGCAGTGGTTCCCCCAGGACTGGCCGGAACGCATCCGCGCGCTGGCCGACGGCACGCTCACCCCGGTCACCCCGAAGCGTGCGGCCACGGTCATGCTCCTGAAGGACACCGAGAGCGGCCCCGTCGTCCACATGCTGCGCCGACGCGCCTCCATGGCCTTCGCCGCGGGCGCCTACGCCTATCCCGGGGGCGGTGTCGACCCGCGCGACGACGACCGGCACGTCCGCTGGGCCGGCCCCACGCGCGCGTGGTGGGCCGAGCGCCTGGGCGTCGATGAGACGGCGGCCCAGGCGATCGTCTGCGCCGCCGTGCGCGAGACGTACGAGGAGGCCGGTGTCCTGCTCGCGGGGCCGACGGCGAACTCCGTGGTCAGCGACATCACGGGCGCCGACTGGGAGGCGGACCGGGCCGCGGTGGCCGCCCGCGACCTGTCCTTCGCCGAGTTCCTCGACCGGCGCGGTCTGGTGCTGCGCTCCGACCTTCTCGGGGCCTGGACGCGCTGGATCACTCCCGAGTTCGAGTCGCGGCGCTACGACACCTGGTTCTTCGTGGCCGCGCTCCCCGAGGGGCAGCGCACCCGCAACGCCTCCACGGAGGCCGACCGCACGGTGTGGATCCGTCCGACGGACGCGGCGGCCGCGTACGACCGGGGCGAGCTGCTGATGATGCCGCCGACCGTCGCGACGCTGCGCCGGCTCGTCCCGTACGCCACGGCGGCGCAGGCGCTCGCCGCTGCCCCCGACCGCGATCTGAGCCCGGTCCTCGCGCAGGCCCGCCTGGAGGACGGCGTGGTCGTGCTGTCCTGGCCGGGGCACGACGAGTTCACCAAGCACATTCCGGCCGCCGCACCGGGGGGAGACCCCGCGTGACGACCGCCCCGAGCATCCCCGCCGTCCCGGACCGGCGGCGGGCTGCTCCGTCCCGCCCGACGACGGTCCGACGACGCCGGATGGAAGGCCCTTCCGCATGACCGACGCAGCCGCCCTCCCCGGCCAGCCGCGAGGCGGAGTCCTCTCGGGCCCCGCCACCGCGCGCGCGGTCAACGTCCTCGCGCCGAACGCGTCCGCGATGACCCTCGACGGCACGAACACCTGGATCGTCTCCGAGCCGGACTCCGAGCTGGCGGTCGTGATCGATCCGGGCCCGCTGGACGAGCGCCACCTGCGCGCGGTCGTCGACACCGCCGAGCGGGCCGGCAAGCGCGTCGCCCTGACCCTGCTGACGCACGGCCACCCCGACCACGCCGAGGGCGCCGTCCGCTTCGCCGGGCTGACCGGCACCAAGGTGCGGGCCCTGGACCCGGCCGTGCGGCTCGGCGAGGAGGGCCTGGCCGCCGGGGACGTGGTCGAGGTGGGCGGGCTGGAGCTGCGGGTCGTGCCGACGCCGGGGCACACCGCCGACTCCCTGTGCTTCCACCTCCCGGCCGACCGGGCCGTCCTGACGGGCGACACGATCCTGGGCCGCGGCACGACCGTCGTCGCGCATCCCGACGGCCGCCTGGGCGATTACCTGGACTCCCTGCGGCGGCTGAGGTCCCTCACGGTCGACGACGGCGTCCACACGGTCCTGCCGGGCCACGGGCCGGTCCTGGAGGACGCCCAGGGCGCCGTGGAGTTCTATCTCGCCCACCGCGCCCACCGGCTCGCCCAGGTCGAGACGGCCGTCGAGAACGGCCGCCGCGAGCCCGCCGACGTCGTCGCGCACGTGTACGCCGACGTCGACCGCTCACTGTGGCCGGCCGCGGAACTGTCGGTGCGCGCGCAATTGGAGTACCTGACGGAGCACGGGCTCATCTAAAGGGCGTTGCACAAGGCTCTGCCGTCGGGGAGCCTCTGCTTTCGCGCTAGCCGTAGCCGTGTCCGACCCCGGCCACCGGGCTAGGCGTCCTCGGGTCTGGGGGCCTTCACGCCGTGCACGCGCGCGTACTCGCCGGCGAGCCAGGGGCCGAGGTCGTCCACGTAGGACGAGAGGACGGCGTGGTCGCCCCGCGGCTCGTAGCCGAGGCGGGCCGCCGCGCGCACCTGTTCCGCACGCGTGGGGTAGTACGCGCCGAACGCGTCCGCCATCTCGTGCAGGTCGCTGGTCCAGCCGTTCCAGCGGGGCATGACGAGGGTGAACGCCGTGCGCACCAGGTGCCGGGACATGAACCGCACCAGAGGCCGCAGGGCCGCCTCCGAGCCGTCCGTGGAAGCGATGCGCTCGCGCCAGCGCGGCAGGAACAGGGCGAGGTCGCCGTTGGTCTCGCGGGCGAGCAGCCGGTCGGGGCGGTAGCGGGGCAGGTGCCGGGCGAGGTCCTCGCCGAGAAGCGGGGTGCACAGGCAGGCGACGAAGAACCCGAGGTCGTGCCGCTCCAGATCGCTCAGCAGCCGGTCGCGGCCGAAGAGCAGCGTGCCGCCGCCGTCGATCTGCGGGAACCGCTCGTCGAGGGCGCGGACCAGGGCCCGTCCCGCGGCCCGGTCCGCCTCGGTGGGCTCCTCGTGCAGCGCGATCAGCAGGTCGACGTCGCTGCGTCCCACGCGCGCGGTGCCGCGCGGGATCGACCCGTTGACGTACGCACTGTGCAGCCGGGACCCGAAGACGCCCGGGATCCGGTCCCGGGCGTCTTCGACGACCGGCCGGAACTCGTGGGTCACGCGCGCGAGGGAGCCCTCGCGGACGATGTGCCCCTGGGCGTCGAGGCCTCGGGAGGAAACCGCGTCGGACATGAGGATGCGGGTCCGGTCGCCGGGTGGACGACGGCCGCTAGCGCGACCGCTTGGCCAGCCGCTCCACGTCCAGCAGGATGACGGCGCGCGCCTCCAGACGGAGCCAGCCGCGCTGGGCGAAGTCGGCCAGCGCCTTGTTCACGGTCTCGCGCGAGGCGCCGACGAGCTGTGCCAGCTCCTCCTGCGTGAGGTCGTGGACGACGTGGATGCCTTCCTCGGACTGCACGCCGAAGCGGCGGGAGAGGTCCAGCAGCGCGCGGGCCACACGGCCGGGGACGTCCGAGAAGACCAGGTCGGACATGGCGTCGTTGGTCTTGCGCAGGCGCCGGGCGACGGCGCGCAGCAGGGCGGTGGCCACCTCGGGGCGGGCGTTCAGCCAGGGCTGGAGGTCGCCGTGGCCGAGGCCGAGGAGCTTGACCTCGGTGAGGGCGGTGGCGGTGGCCGTCCGCGGGCCCGGGTCGAAGAGCGACAGCTCGCCGATCAGCTCGCTGGGGCCCACCACGGCCAGCATGTTCTCCCGGCCGTCCGGGGAGGTGCGGTGGAGCTTGACCTTGCCCTCGGTGACGACGTAGAGCCGGTCGCCGGGGTCGCCTTCGTGGAACAGGGAGTCGCCACGGGCCAGGGTCACCTCGCTCATGGAGGCGCGCAGCTCGGCGGCCTGCTCGTCGTCGAGGGCCGCGAAGAGCGGGTTGCGCCGCAGGACGTCGTCCACGAGTTCTCTCCTTGTCGACCTGCTCAGGGGATCTTGCTCCCCGCGTACCAGGGGTCCGTGTTCCCCGTTTTGCCGGGCGGTCCAAACAGTGTGATCTGTCACAAGGATGCCGCACACATGTCCTGGGGTAAGCGGCAGGGGTCCAATTGGGGGCCGATCTTCAGGGTCCGGGGCGGATGTCCGTGCCGGGCTCTAGGCTGGCCGGGTGTCCAAAACGCCGGTGAGAGCACAGGCCGAGGGGGCTGCGCTGGTGGTTGCACGTCGCGTTTCCGCTGTGGGCGAACATGGCTCCGGTGGTGGTAGGAAAACGGCAAAGGTGACAAACGAGATGCCTGCGAAGAAAGCGGCCGACAGCGGGAATCCGGACGCCGGTCGGCCCGCGTCCGAGGAGATCGCCGGCCGGCCCGCGGTCACGAGGGCCGCCGCGAAGAAAGCCGCCGTCAAGAAGGTCGCTGTCAAGAAGGCTGCCGCCAAGAAGACCGCCGTCAAGAAGACCGGCGCGGACAAGACCGCCACCGAAGAGGACGTCGTCGGGAAGTCGGCAGCGGTCGAGGCGGGCGGCGGCAAGCCGGAGTCGCGCACCGCTCTCGTGCGCCGCGCCCGCCGCATCAACCGCGAACTCGCCGAGATCTATCCCTACGCCCACCCCGAGCTGGACTTCGAGAACCCGTTCCAGCTGGTCATCGCCACCGTGCTGTCCGCCCAGACCACCGACCTGCGGGTGAACCAGACGACCCCCGCCCTGTTCGCCGCGTATCCCACCCCCGAGGACCTGGCGGCCGCGGACCCGGAGCGGGTCGAGGAGATTTTGCGCCCCACCGGGTTCTTCCGGGCCAAGACCAAGTCGGTGATAGGCCTCTCCAAGGCCCTCGTGGAGGAGTTCGGCGGCGAGGTCCCCGGCCGGCTGGAAGACCTGGTGAAGCTGCCGGGAGTCGGCCGCAAGACCGCCTTCGTCGTACTGGGCAACGCTTTCGGCCGGCCCGGAATCACCGTGGACACCCACTTCCAGCGGCTCGTGCGGCGCTGGCGCTGGACCGAGCAGAGCGAGCCCGACAAGATCGAGGCCGACGTCGGCGCGCTGTTCCCCAAGAGCGAGTGGACGATGCTCTCGCACCACGTGATCTTCCACGGCCGCCGCATCTGCCACGCCCGCAAGCCGGCCTGCGGCGCCTGCCCGATCGCCCCGCTCTGCCCGGCCTACGGCGAGGGCGAGACGGACCCCGAGAAGGCGAAGAAGCTGCTGAAGTACGAGAAGGGCGGCTTCCCCGGCCAGCGTCTGAACCCGCCCCGGTCCTACCTGGAAGCGGGCGGCCGCCCCGCGCCGCCGCTGGGTGCCGGATGACGGCAGGACGGCCGGCCGCGGGAGCGGACGCCGGGCGGCTCGCGGAACGATCTGCCGGTGTCCGGGCGTTGTACCCGGCAGAACGGGGGGTGGTGTGAGGATGACGCGCACGAGCGGTACCCAGGGCGGTCCGGTGACTCTCAGCAAGGAGGGCCTGCCCGCCTGGCTGGACCCGGTGGTGCACGCGGTGGAGACGGTGCGGCCGCGTCAGCTCAGCCGATTCCTGCCGCCGGAGAACGGCGCGGGGCGCCAGTCGGCCGTCCTGATCCTGTTCGGCGAGGGCGAGCGCGGCCCCGAGATGCTGCTCATGGAGCGGGCGACCTCCCTGCGCTCGCACGCCGGTCAGCCCTCCTTCCCGGGCGGCGCCCTGGACCCGGTGGACGGCGACCCGCACGGCGACGGGCCGCTCAGGGCGGCTCTGCGCGAGGCCGAGGAGGAGACGGGCCTCGATCCCTCCGGCGTCCAGCTCTTCGGCGTGCTGCCCAAGCTGTACATCCCGGTCAGCGAGTTCGTCGTCACGCCGGTCCTGGGCTGGTGGCGCGAGCCGAGCCCGGTCGGCGTCGTCGATCCCGGAGAGACGGCGCGGGTGTTCACGGTGCCCGTGGCGGATCTCACGAATCCGGCCAACCGGGCCACGACGGTGCATCCCAGCGGCCACCGCGGCCCGGCATTCCTGGTCGAATCCGCACTTGTGTGGGGGTTCACGGCCGGTGTCATCGACCGTCTGCTGCACTTCGCGGGCTGGGAGGTCCCCTGGGACCGGGAGAAGCAGGTCCCGCTGGACTGGCGGTCATGACAGGGTGATCCCCGTGAATGTGCTGGACATCCTGTTGCTGGTCGCGGCCCTCTGGTTCGCGGTCGTGGGCTACCGCCAGGGCTTCGTCGTCGGCATCCTGTCGGTGATCGGCTTTCTGGGCGGCGGCCTCGTCGCCGTCTACCTGCTGCCCGTGGCCTGGGACGCTCTGACCGAGAACTCCGAGGTGAGCACCACGGCCGCGGTCGTCGCGGTCATCGTCGTGATCGTGTGCGCCTCGGTGGGCCAGGCCCTCACCACCCACCTCGGCAACAAGCTGCGCCGGTTCATCACCTGGTCACCGGCCCGCGCGCTGGACGCCACGGGCGGCGCGCTCGTCAACGTGGTCGCCATGCTGCTGGTCGCCTGGCTGATCGGGTCCGCCCTCGCCGGCACCACGCTGCCGACGCTGGGCAAGGAAGTGCGCAGCTCCAACGTGCTGCAGGGCGTGTCCAGGGCGCTGCCCGCACAGGCCGACACCTGGTTCGCCGACTTCTCCTCCGTGCTGGCGCAGAACGGCTTCCCGCAGGTGTTCAGCCCGTTCTCCAACGAGCCGATCACCGACGTCCAGCCGCCCGACCCCGCCCTGGCCGAGAGCCCGGTGGCCAGCCGCGCGCGGCGCTCCATCGTCAAGGTCATGGGCACCGCGGAGAGCTGCGGCAAGGTTCTGGAGGGCACCGGCTTCGTGTTCGGCGAGCGGCGCGTCATGACCAACGCGCACGTCGTCGGCGGTGTCGACGAGCCGACCGTCCAGATAGGCGGCGAGGGCCGCAAGTACGACGCGACGGTCGTCCTGTACGACTGGAAGCGGGACATCGCCGTCCTCGACGTGCCGGAACTCGACGCGCCCGTGCTTCAGTTCTCCACCGACGACGCGGCGAGCGGCGACAGCGCGATCGTGGCCGGCTTCCCCGAGAACGGGTCGTACGACGTGCGGGCCGCGCGGGTGCGCGGTCGCATCACCGCCAACGGCCCGGACATCTACCACCGCGGCACCGTGCGCCGTGACGTGTACTCGCTGTACGCGACGGTCCGTCAGGGCAACTCCGGAGGCCCGCTGCTCACCGCCGACGGCAAGGTGTACGGCGTGGTCTTCGCGAAGTCCCTCGACGACGCCGAGACGGGCTACGCGCTGACCGCCGACGAGATCCGTCAGGACGTCACCTCCGGCCGGAGCGCCGGCCAGCAGGTGGACAGCGACAGCTGCGCCCTCTGAGGGCATGCGCGTCCAGTGAGGGACAGCTGGCCCTCCGAGGGTCCGACGGCCGCTGGGCCGTCGCGGTGCGGCTCGGTCGCTGGGCCGTCGTCCTGCGGACGGGCGCGGTCACCGGGTCCTCGGCGGATCAGCCGTGTCCGTTGGGCCGTCCGGGGGATCGGGCGGGCTCTCCGGGCCGTCCGGCGGGTCAGCCTCGTGGGTGACGCAGGCGGACCGACACCCAGCGGGCCCGGCGACGCAGGATGCGCGGAATGCCCACGCGCAGATCGGTACCCGGCAGCTGCGGGTTCGCGGCACCTCGCTGGTGGGTGCTCAGGCCACTGGCCGAGCGGCGGGTGCGTCCTGCGTCACTGTAGTCGTGCGTCCAGCCCATACCCGGACGTCTGCCCCTGGCCCAAGGTCGATAACCGCCTCCGGGGCCGCCAATTGGCCTATGCGTCGGGCATTTGGCCGTTCGTCGTACAGGCGTCCTGGTCCGGATACCGGGCGCGATCGATCTGTCACCGATCGGGTTCGGGGTCCTTCAGCCAATTGACCAGTTCGGTGGAGAAGGCGACCGGATCCTCCTCGTGCGGGAAGTGTCCGAGACCGTCGAACAACCGCCAGCGGTACGGCGCTTCGACGTACTCGCCGGAGCCGGCCGCACTGCGGGTGCGCATCACCGGATCGAGGGAACCGTGCAGATGCAGTGTGGGCACCCGCACGGGCCGCTTCATACGCCGGTAGAACTGGACGCCGTCCGGACGCGCCAGGGAGCGGACCAGCCAGCGGTACGGCTCCACGGCGCAGTGCGCGGTGGACGGGATGCACATCGCGCGCCGGTACGCCTCCACCGCCTCGTCCTCCGGCAGCGTCGGCCCCGACCAGTCGCGGATCAGCCGGCCCACCAGCTCGCCACCGTCCGCGGTCAGCCGGCGCTCGGGGATCCACGGCCGCTGGAAGCCCCAGATGTGGGAACTCGCGGAAGTCTGCCGGACGTCGGCGAGCATCGCCGACCGCCAGCGCCGGGGATGGGGCATGGAGGCGACGGCGAGCCGCCGGACGAGCTTGGGACGCATCACGGCCGCCGTCCACGCCAGGTAGCCGCCGAGGTCGTGGCCGACCAGCGCGGCGTCCGGCTCGCCCAGGGAGCGGATCACGCCCGTGATGTCGAGGGCGAGGTTGGCCGGGTCGTACCCGCGGGGTGTGCGGTCGCTGCCGCCCACACCCCGCAGGTCCATCGCGACGGCCCGGAAGCCCGCGTCGGCCAGGGCCACCAGTTGGTGGCGCCAGGTCCACCAGAACTGCGGGAAGCCGTGGACGAGCATGACCAGCGGCCCGTCGCCGGCCTCCGCGATGTGGAACCGCGCGCCGTTTGCGGCGACCTCGCGGTGGGTGACCGGCATGCCGAAGACGGCGTCCGGCCGTACGACCGAAGCCGGCTGGGCCGCAGGGGTGATGCCGTCGGGGTCCGTCATGACGATGAGCGTGCCACAGCCTCGATGGCCTTCGGACCACTGTCCTGTGCCAGCTCGGGCCTCGGGTGCGGCTTGGCGTTCTGCAGGACGCCCGCCGACTCCTTCATGGACGCGGCGACCTTCTGCGGACCCTTGCTCTTCTGCGCCTTCTTCGCGAAGACCACGCCGATCAGCACCAGGAGGAGCGCGACCAGCACGTTCGCCGCGAAGGACAGCAGGAAGCAGATCGCGAGGTTCCAGTCGCTCCAGGTCCGGATGCCGTACGCCAGGGCGAAGTTCAGCATCGGCAGCGAGAACAGCAGCACCGCGCCGGCCACCGAGAAGGCGCCGCCGCTCACCGCGCCGCGCTTGACGTCCTGCTTCAGCTGGGCCTTCGCCAGCGCGATCTCGTCGTGCACCAGCGCCGACAACTCGGTCGTCGCCGAGGCGAACAGCTGGCCGATGCTGCGTTCGGCGCCGACCGGGCTGCCGTCGGGTGCGCTCATCGCGTTCTCCCTCTCCTGCTGCACTGTGTTTCCGACTTCTTTTGTACCGTCTCGTCAGATCATGCCGGACGGTCGTCGTCCTCGCCTGCCCCGCCCGGTACTTCGGCAAGCCCGTGGCGCGCGTCGTCGTCCTCGTGGGCGAGCCGGCGGGTGATCTCCGCGGCGGTCCGGCGGTGCTCCGCCGCCTTGGCCTCGTAGATGTCCGCCATGCGCAGGTGGTACGACGGGTCGTCCTGCTCGTAGACGTCCGGGATGCCGTCGAGGTCCTCGTCGCGCTCCTCGTTCTCGCACATCCGGCGGTACTTGGCGTTGCGCAGCTTCAGCAGGACCGTCGCCAGGCTCGCCGCGATCACCGATCCCAGCAGGACGGCGGCCTTGGCCTCGTCGGTGAGGACCGTGTCGCCCTCGAAGGCCAGCTCGCCGATCAGCAGCGAGACGGTGAATCCAATGCCGGCCAGCGACGCGACGGCGAAGACGTCGGCCCAGGCGAGGTCCTCGCTGAGCGAGGCACGGGTGAATCGCGCGGTAAGCCAGGTGCCGCCGAAGATGCCGATCGTCTTGCCGACGACGAGACCGAGAACGACGCCCAGCGTCTCCGGTTTGCCGAAGACGTCCGCGAGGGCCGGCCCTGAGATCGTCACACCGGCACTGAACAGGGCGAACAGCGGGACCGCGAGACCGGCGGAGAACGGTCGCACGAGATGCTCGATGCGCTCGCCGGGTGAGTGCTCCTCGCCCTCGCGGGTCGTGCAGCGCAGCATCAGGCCCATCGCGACGCCGGCGATCGTGGCGTGCACGCCGCTGTTGTACATCAGCGCCCAGATCACGAGCGCGAGCGGCAGATAGACGTACCAGCCGCGCACGTTCCAGCGCAGCAGGAGCCAGAACACGACGAGCCCGGCGACCGCTCCGGCCAGGGCCGCGAAGTCGATGCTGCTCGTGAAGAACACCGCGATGATCAGGATGGCGAACAGGTCGTCGACGACGGCGAGGGTGAGCAGGAAGGCGCGCAGGGCGCTCGGCAGGGATGTGCCGATGACGGCGAGCACGGCCAGGGCGAACGCGATGTCGGTGGCCGTGGGCACGGCCCATCCGGCCAGGGATCCGCCCTCGGTGAGGTTGGTGAGCGTGTAGACCAGCGCCGGCACGGCCATGCCGCACAACGCGGCCACCACGGGGAGCGCGGCCGCCCGCGGGTCCTTGAGGTCGCCGGCGACGAGTTCGCGTTTCAGCTCGATGCCGGCGACGAAGAAGAACACGGCGAGCAGACCGTCGGCTGCCCAGTGGGCGACGGACAGGTGCAGCCCGATGGCCCCGGGGCCCAGGTGGAAGTCGCTGACGTTCTCGTAGCTGTCGTGCAGCGCGGGCACGTTCGCCCAGATCAGCGCCGTGACGGCGGCGAAGAGCAGCAGCACGCCGCCCACGGTCTCGGTGCGCAGCGCCTCCGCGACGAAACTCCGCTCGGGAAGGGAGAGCCGTCCGAGGACACGACGGGGGCTTGGGGTGCGGGGCGCGGTCACGGGGGCGACCTCCGGTCGGTGGGCAGGACGGAGCGACTTGCCGACCAGACTTCCCGGCGCACCATGAGGGTCACGTTGTTTTGTTTACTTTACCTAAAAAGCAGCCCGGGGCATCGGGCGGCATCCGGCGCCTCTCGCGGCATCGGTGCCTCTCACGGCAGGCGCACTCCCACGGTAGGCGTACCTCCCACGGTAGGCACAAAGAGGCCGCGGTGCTGCTTCGCGCGGGGCGCTGCCTCCGAGGCGTCCTGGCCCCCGCGGAGCGCTGCCTCCGAGGTCTCCTGTCCGTCCGTCCGTCCTGTCGTCCCCTGTCCCGCGGAGCGCTGTCTAGTTCCGCTGGTGTCGCGCCGTGCCGTGGTGCCTTGCGATGCCTGTGCGGCCCGCAGGGACGCCTCACGGCTCGGGCCGCCCGCCGTGTGCGGGGCCGGGTTCGGGTTCGGGGGCCGGGGCCGGGCTGTGAGGCCCGGCCCCGGACATCCGTCCCGTAGGGGAGGGGCAGCCCCGCGGGGATCAGTCCCGCACGGGGCAACCCCGGCACTGTTCAGTGCCGCGGACGTCGGTTCCGCAGGGGTCAGTCCTCGCTCGGGGCCGCCGGCAGCTTCGCCTGGATGAGGTCCATGACCGTGGAGTCGGTCAGGGTCGTGACGTCGCCCAGCTGACGGTTTTCCGCCACGTCGCGCAGCAGGCGCCGCATGATCTTGCCGGAGCGGGTCTTCGGCAGCTCGGCGACCGGCAGGATCCGCTGCGGTTTGGCGATCGGGCCGAGCGTGGCCGCGACATGGTTGCGCAGATCGGCGACGAGATGTTCGTCCTCGGCGTTCGCCGTGCCGCGCAGGATGACGAAGGCGACGATGGCCTGCCCGGTCGTCTCGTCCGCCGCGCCCACGACGGCCGCCTCGGCGACGGAGGGGTGGGACACGAGCGCCGACTCGACCTCCGTGGTGGAGATGTTGTGGCCGGACACGAGCATGACGTCGTCGACCCGCCCGAGGAGCCAGATGTCCCCGTCGTCGTCCTTCTTCGCGCCGTCGCCGGCGAAGTACTTGCCCTCGAAGCGCGCCCAGTACGTGTCGAGGAACCTCTGGTCGTCGCCCCAGATGGTGCGCAGCATCGACGGCCACGGCTCGGTGAGGACCAGGTAGCCACCGCCGCCGTCGGGCACCTCGTTGGCCTCGTCGTCCACGACGGTCGCGCAGATGCCGGGCAGCGGCGTCTGCGCGGAACCCGGCTTCGTCGCCGTCACGCCCGGCAGCGGCGAGATCATCATCGCGCCGGTCTCGGTCTGCCACCAGGTGTCCACGACGGGCGTCCGGTCGGCGCCGATGTGCTTGCGGTACCAGATCCAGGCCTCGGGGTTGATCGGCTCACCGACCGAGCCCAGCACGCGCAGACTGCTGAGGTCGAACTTCGCGGGGATGTCGTCGCCCCACTTCATGAACGTGCGGATGGCGGTCGGCGCCGTGTACAGGATCGTCACCCCGTACTTCTGCACGATCTCCCAGAAGCGGCCCTGGTGCGGGGTGTCCGGGGTGCCCTCGTACATGACCTGCGTCGCGCCGTTGGCCAGCGGTCCGTAGACGATGTACGAGTGCCCGGTGACCCAGCCGACGTCGGCCGTGCACCAGTACACGTCGGTCTCCGGCTTGAGGTCGAAGACCGCGTGATGCGTGTAGGCGGTCTGCGTCAGATAGCCGCCGGACGTGTGCAGGATGCCCTTCGGCTTCCCCGTGGTGCCCGAGGTGTAGAGGATGAACAGCGGGTGCTCGGCGTCGAACGCCTCGGGGGTGTGCTCGGTCGGCTGACGGTCCACCACCTCGTGCCACCACACGTCGCGGCCCTCGGTCCAGGCGACGTCCTGGCCGGTGCGCCGCACGACCAGCACATGCCGGACGTAGTCCGCGCGCCTGAGCGCGTCGTCGACGGCCGGCTTGAGCGCGGACGGCTTGCCGCGCCGGTATCCGCCGTCGGACGTGATGACGACCTTGGCGTCCGCGTCCTGGATGCGGGTGGCCAGCGCGTCCGCCGAGAAGCCGCCGAAGACGACGGAGTGAGCGGCGCCGATGCGCGCGCAGGCCAGCATCGCGATCGCCGTCTCCGGGATCATCGGCATGTAGACCGCGACCCGGTCGCCCTTCTGGACGCCCAGCTCCAGCAGCGCGTTGGCCGCCTTCGACACCTCGTCCTTGAGCTCGGCGTAGGTGATGGCGCGGCTGTCGCCCGGCTCGCCCTCGAAGTGGATGGCGACGCGCTCCCCGTGCCCGGCCTCCACATGGCGGTCGACGCAGTTGTAGGCGACGTTGAGCTCGCCGTCCTTGAACCACTTCGCGAAGGGCGGGTTCGACCAGTCCAGCGTCTCCGTGGGCTCCTTGGCCCAGCTCAGCCGGCGGGCCTGTTCGGCCCAGAAGCCGAGCCGGTCAGCCTTGGCCTGCTCGTACGCCTCCGCCGTGACGTTGGCGTCGGCCGCCAGGTCGGCGGGCGGCGCGAACCTGCGCTCTTCCTTGAGCAGGTTGGAAAGTGAAGGAGACTCGCTCATACGCCACTCTCCTCCCTCAGCAGGGTGGCCAGGCTCTCGTTGCTCACGACATCTCCCTTTCGAAGGGTGTCCGTGTCCGTTGTGTCCCAGGCCACAGCTCATCAGACCCAGGGGCCCGGTGACAAGGGCCGCCGACAGATTGGTTTAGACCTCTGTGGGCCACGGCGGTCATCCGTACCCACGGACGCCGGGTGAACCGAGTTCAGCCGGTGTGACGCCTCTCACCTCCCATGACGAAGCCAACCCCGCCGCCCTCGCCCCGCCTTCGCCCCGTCCGCGCCCGCCTTCGCTCCGTTCTCGCTTTGCCCCTGCCCGTCCTCGCCCGTCACCGACGGCGCACCGCGGTGCCGGGGCCCGGGGGCACGTCTGCCTGCGCGCAGAGGCCGGGCGGCACGTCCACCGGGCACGGGGGAGCAGGGACGACGGACATGTCCCTGCGTGTCCCCGCGCTCGGCCGTGCAGGGACGACGGACATGTCCCTGCGTGTTCCCGCGCTCGGCCGTGGTGGACGTGCCCCGAACACCGGGCTCAGGCGGACACGTCCACCGACCCCACGTGGTCGAACACCCCGCCGTGCTCGGCCTCCCCGCCGCTCTCGCTGCCGCCGCCGTTCCGCGAGGGCTCGGTGAGCAGGTACGTCTGGGCCTCGCCCACGTGGAAGTACAGGCCGTGCAGCTCCAGCGCGCCGCTGCGCAGTGCCCGGGCCACCGACTCGTGGGCCCGCAGATGCTCCAACTGCTGGACCACGTTGGTGAGACAGAGCTGCTCGACCGCGTCGGCGGGGGCGCGTCCGGCCAGCCGGGCCGGTGGGCGGTCACCGTCGCTCGCCCGCTCCAGGCTCGGCAGCCCGTGCCGCAGCCACCGTCTCAGCGGGGTCACCGCCTCCCCGGGGCGGGCGCTGAGCAGCGCCTGCATGGCCCCGCAGCCTGAGTGTCCGCAGACCGTGATGGACCGCACCTCCAGGATGTCCACGGCGTATTCGATCGCGGCGGCCACCGAGTCGTCCCCGCTCTCCTCGCCGGGCAACGGCACCAGGTTGCCCACATTGCGCACCACGAACAGGTCGCCGGGACCACTGGAGGTGATCATCGAGGTGACCAGTCGCGAATCGGCGCAGGTGAGGAAGAGTTGAGTGGGCCGTTGACCCTCCCGTGCCAGCCGGGCCAGCTCACCCCGTACCAGTGGGGCCGTGTTCCGCTGGAACGTACTGATGCCGCGCACCAGTTGCTGCCCGCTCGGTTCGAGTACCCGTGCCGCCCGTACCGTCCGTGTCGAGCGTGAATCGTGTGGAGCGTGGGGCGCGGGCGCCGTCTGAGCCGCTTGTGTCGCCCGTGCAGCCTCCATGACCGGTTGAGACGCAGACGCCGATTCGGTGCGCTCGTTCGGCTCGGCCGACCACGCGGGCGGTGCGGTACGACCGGCCTGCGAGGCCGCTGTCGCCTGCGAGACCTCGGGTGCATGCGCAGCCTGCATGCCCTGCGTGGTGCCTGTGGCCCGGGCGGTCTGTGAGATCTGGGCGAGCCGTGTGGCCTCTGCCGTCGCTCTGTTCTCCTTCCCCCGTGCGGGTGCCGTCGCCGCGGCACCGGGTGGCGTCGCAGCCCATACGTCCGTCGTGCTGGCGGCATCCGGACCTGTGAGGTTCGCCGGTTCCGCCGGGTTCACCGGGTCCGCCGTCTGTGCCGAGGCGCCCGTTCCCGCTGTCGGCGCCGGCCACTTCGCAGCGCTGCCGTCCCTCGGTGTTCGGGTGGTCGTGCTCGTTGTTGCTGTTGTCGTGGTCGTTGTCGGGGGCACCTCGCACTGGTGGTTGCGCCATGGCGTCCAGGGGCGGCAGCGGCAGTCGGCGATCGGGACCTCACCGGCTCGAGCCGGCTCGGCGCCCGCGGGAACGGGGCCGAAGGCGCTGGGCCGGACGTGCCCTTCGGTCTCCGCGCCGTCGTGCGCTCCGGGGCCGGTGTCGGCTGTCGGGTCGAGTCCTGTGCGGGGGCGGCGGCCGGTCAGCTCGGCCGTGCCGCCCTGCGCGGTGTGGGTCTTCTGCCAGTCCTGCAGGGCCTCGTAGGCGGCGTGATCCATGAAGGAGCCGTCCAACTCGACCACGGCGTGCGTGTGGTGAGGAACGAGGTGCAGGGTGCGGCTGAGCCGTGGCACGGCGAGGAACGTCAGCTGACCTCTCACATGTACGTGATGGACTCCTTCCTTCTCGTGGTGGGTGATGCGCGTGCGGGTGAGGCGGTGGAGGGCGACGGCCACGGCGACGGCGACGCCGATCAGTACGCCTTCCAGGACGCCCAGGCACACCACGCCGAGGGTGGTGACGGCGTAGACGAGCACCTCTCGGTGGCGCGTCACCGTGCGAATGTGGTGCAGCGACACCATCTGGATGCCGACGGCCATCACCAGGGCGGCGAGTGAGGCGAGCGGGATGAGATCCAGGATCGGGACCATCAGGAGCGCGGCGACTACTACGAGAACGCCGTGCAGCATCGTGGAGTTCCGGCTCACGGCGCCGGCTCGCACATTCGCCGAACTGCGCACGGCCACGCCCGCTACGGGCAGCCCGCCGAGCGCACCGGAGACGATGTTGGCCGCGCCCTGCCCGAGCAACTCGCGGTCCAGGTCGGAGCGGCCGATCCGGAGGGCGCGGGAGCCCGTCGGGACGGGGCGGCCGGCGATCAGTTTGTCCACGGCCACCGCGCCGAGCAGTGACTGCACGCTGCACACCAGCGTGGTGGTGAGGACGGCCGCGGCGAGCCCGAGCGCCGGTCCGTCGGGCAGCCCGGCCAGGGCGTGACTGCTCCAGGACGGCAGGTCGACCCTGGGCAGGGTGAGGCCGGTGAGGGTGGCGACGGCGGTGGCGCCGGTGACGGCCACGAGTGCGGCGGGCACCTTCTGCACCAGACGGCCGACCCGGCCGGGGATGCGCGGCCACAGCAGCAGCAGGGCCAGGGTCAGCATGCTCACGGCGACGGCCGCGGGCTGCAGCCGGGCCAACTGGGCCGGAAGCGCGCGGAGGTTGTCGAGGACCGAGCTCTGAGGTGTGCCGCCGAGGACGATGTGCAGTTGGGCCACGGCGATGGTGATGCCGATGCCGGCGAGCATGCCGTGCACGACGGCGGGGCTGACGGCGAGCGCGGTACGTGCCACGCGCAGGCAGCCGAGGCCCAGTTGTGCCAGTCCGGCGAGGACGGTGATGGCGCACGTCGTCCGCCAGCCGTAGCGGTGGATGAGGTCGGCCGTGACGACGGTCAGACCCGCCGCGGGGCCGCTGACCTGGAGGGGCGAGCCGCCGACCCGGCCGGCGACGATCCCGCCCACGGCCGCGGCGACGAGGCCGGCCTGGAGGGGTGCGCCGGTGGCGAGGGCGATGCCCAGGGACAGGGGCAGTGCGATCAGGAAGACGGCGATGGAGGCGGATACGTCGGCGCTGTCGACGCGGAAGCGGCGGCGCGGGGGTGGTGGGGGGCTGTGGGACTGGTGGACGCCTTCGGCGGGCGTCGGGCGGTCGGTGCGGGTGGGGACGCAGGCGGACATGTTCCCGTCTCCTCCGGGGCGGCGCGGTCGCGGAACTGGTGTCCCCCGGGTGTGGCGGGGGTGGTCGCGGCCGTGGGTCACGGCGTGCAGCGGCGGGATGAAAAAATCAACGCTCGGTAAACGAATCGTAATGCAGAGTAAAGGCCAAGTCTGCATTTTCCTGGCAAATGGGGCAGTCGATCACCCGAAAGAGCGAAGTGAGCTTTTTGTCGGCTTGTCGTATTAATTCCTTTTCGGCCCTCGTGCGACCTTGGCCGCGCCGTCGGCTCGTGTCGGCGCGTCACCCGAGAACGCCCTCGTCGGCGTTGGTCGAGAGAAGGAAGAAGGTGGGCGGAAGATGGCCGCCACCCAGAGGATCGCCGTCGGCACCGCGGTCGCCGCGGCTGTCGCCGTGTCACTCGCCGGTTGTGGGACGGGAGCCCACGACTCCAACGGCTCCGCGGAAGGCGCGTCGGGCGCGCACAAGGCGAAGCCGGCCCCGGCGCCGAAGAGCGTCGTCCGACTGATCGGCGACGGCTCAACCGCGTACACGGGAACGCAACCCCACCTGCCGCAGCCCGAGCGGCTCAAGCCGGGCCAGAAGCCCCCGCAGTTCGTGGTCTTCTCGTGGGACGGCGCCGGCGAGGACAGCCAGAAGCTGTTCTCGCACTTCCGCAAGGTGGCCAAGGCCAACAACGCGACGATGACGTACTTCCTCAGCGGCGTGTACATGCTGCCGCGGGAGAAGGCGGAGCTCTACAGACCGCCGCAGCACTCGCGCGGCAGCTCCGACATCGGCTTCAACGACGAGCAGGGCATCGCCGACACCGTGAAGCAGCTGCGCCTGGCGTGGCTGGAAGGCAACGAGATCGGAACCCACTTCAACGGCCACTTCTGCGGAAAGACCGGGGTGGGCGCCTGGTCGGTCGACGAGTGGAAGGACGAGATCGCCCAGGCCAAGCAGTTCGTGAAGACGTGGAAAACGAACACTGGCCTCAATAAGGCGGCTCCCCTGCCCTTCGACTACGACAAGGAGCTCGTCGGCGCCCGCACGCCCTGCCTTGAGGGGCAGAAGAACTTCATGGAGGCCGCCCGTCAACTGGGCTTCCGCTATGACACGAGCGGCGTCGACAACCAGGTCTGGCCGGCCAGGAAGTCGGGTCTGTGGGACCTGTCGATGCAGCTCGTGCCGTTCCCCGGGCACAAGTACGAACAGCTCACCATGGACTACAACTTCATGGTCAACCAGTCCGGGACCGCCACTCAGGGCGACCCGGACAAGTTCGCGTTCTGGGGGGACCAGATGCGCGACGGCCTGCTCAAGGGCTTCCACCGGGCCTATGACGGAAACCGGGCGCCGTTGATCATCGGCAACCACTTCGAGTCCTGGAACGGCGGCACCTACATGCGTGCCGTCGAGGAGGTCGTCGAGCACGTCTGCAACAAGCCCGACGTCCGCTGTGTGTCGTTCCGGCAGCTGTCGGACTGGCTCGACGCCCAGGATCCGCAGACGCTGGCGAAGCTGCGCACGCTGGACGTCGGCGAAGCCCCGAAGCAGGGCTGGGCGTCCTTCCTCGCCGACGGCCCGGCACCCGCCCCCAAGGGCGTCCCCGGAGCGCCGGCGGTCAGGCAGTGACGGCGAACGTCCGACCCGGCCGCATCCCGGCCGTCACACGGAGGCCGTGACGCCCTCCCCCAGGACGAAGCCGGGGTCGACCTGCGCCGCCAGATCGGCCCCGGTGCGTTCGTTGCCCCACGACTCGGCGTTCTTCAGGTGGAAGTGCACCATCTGCCGCGTGTACCGCCCCCAGTCGCGCCTGTCGTAGGCCGAGTCGACGGTCGTCCGCAGCAGGCTCAGGGCCTCCCGGTTCGCGTTCTCCAGGAGTTCGAACCGGGGCGGCCGGCCCTTCTCCATGGCGCGCACCCAGTCCGAGTGCCCGAAGGTCACGAGCAGGTCGTCGCCGACCTCGGACCGCAGGAAGTCGAGGTCGTCCGGGCCCTGCACCTTGTTGCCGACGACCTTCAGCTCGACGCCGAAGTCGCGGGCGTACTCCTTGTACTGGCGATAGACGGAGACCCCCTTCCGGGTCGGCTCGGCGACGAGGAACGTCATGTCGAAGCGGGTGAACATGCCGGAGGCGAAGGAGTCCGAGCCGGCGGTCATGTCGACCACGACGTACTCGTCAGGCCCGTCCACCAGGTGGTTCAGGCACAGCTCCACCGCTCCGGTCTTGGAGTGGTAGCAGGAGACCCCCAGGTCGGCGTCCGTGAAGGGGCCCGTGACCATCAAACGGACGGCGTTCCCGTCGAGTTCCACCGGCCGGGCGCACGCGTCGTACACCGGGTTGTCCTCGCACACCCGCAGCAGCCGGGAGCCCTCGCCGGGCGGCGTGGTTTTGATCATCGTCTCGGCGGACGTGACACGTGGGTTCGAGCCGCGCAGATAGTCCTTGATCAGCGGCAGCCGGTCGCCCATCGCGGGCAGGGTCGCGGCCTGCGCCTCGTCGAGGCCGAGCGCGGGGCCCAGATGCTGGTTGATGTCCGCGTCGATCGCGATCACGGGCGCACCGCAGGCCGCGAGGTGGCGGATGAACAGGGAGGACAGGGTGGTCTTGCCACTGCCGCCCTTCCCGACGAAAGCAGTTTTCATGTTCACCAAGAGTAGTGCTCGCATAGCCGTACGTGATGGGTGGGCGTGAAGAAGACCACTCCTTCGTGGGGTCCGGGCGCGGGTTGCGTAATGTCGTACTCATGAGTACGACAGGCGCGTCCGCCGATCCGCTCGCGGTCCTGGGCTCGTTGCCCGGTGTGCCGGAGTCCGTGGAGTCCGTGCGCAAGGCCGTGGACCGGGTCTACGGGCACCGGGTCATGCGTCGGCGCAGCACCGCGGTCACCTCCGAGGCGGCCCTGCGCGGTGCGCGCGGGTCGGCCGCGCTGTCCGGGGCCGACTGGGCGCTGGAGGAGGTGCGTCGGCGCAGCGACTTCGGCGTCGACGGTGAGGCGCGGGTCATGGGGGCCGCCCTGCGGCTGACGGCCGAGGCGGGCCAGTTGCTGTCCATCTGGCGGCAGTCGCCGCTGCGGGTGCTGGCACGACTGCACCTGATCGCCGCGGCGAGCGACGGCGACGACGTCGGACGTCCCCGGCAGGCCGGTGAAGCCGTCGACGAGCCCATGGTCGAGCTGCCCTTGCCCACGGCCGACGAGGTCGCCGGCCGGCTGGAGGGACTGTCCGAGCTGATCATCGCGGGCGGCTCCGCGCCCGCTCTGGTGACGGCCGCCGTCGTCCACGGAGAGCTCCTGGCTCTGCGGCCCTTCACCTCGTACAACGGCTTGGTCGCGAGGGCCGCCGAACGCATCGTCCTGGTCGGCAGCGGCCTCGATCCCAAGTCGGTGTGCCCGGCGGAGGTGGGTCACGCCGAGCTGGGGCGGGCCGCCTATCGTGCGGCTCTGGACGGCTATGCGTCGGGTACCCCCGACGGGATGGCGGGGTGGATCGCCCACTGCGGCAGGGCTGTCGAACTGGGCGCCCGGGAGTCGACGGCGGTGTGCGAGGCCCTGCAGCGCGGCGCGGCGTAGCCACCCACACGCGCGGGGCGCGCGGAAGCCACCCACACGCGTGGGGTGCGCCGACGTTCACGGCCATGGGGGTGCTCGGGCGTCGCTCTGCGCTCGAAGGCGTCGGCACCCTGCGGGGTGGCGTTCAGTCGGAGCGCGGGAGTGCGCGGCACGAGAAAAGCCCCCGTGCGGGGGCCCGGTGCATTGGCAGTCGAAAAGGGTTGCGGCGGTACGAGTCATCGTACCGCCGCTGGCATGCCCACCCGGTTACCAAGCGTCCTCGATGTATTGCCCATCAGGTCGGGAACTTTGCCCGTCACCTGGTGCGGCTGGCCCGTAATCGACGGGTCGACGTCGCGTGGGTGCCCGGTGGTCATGCGCGGTCCGTGGGGCCAAATGCGTTGTTAAGGTGATCCTCGCGGATGTCCTTGGTCTCGCGGGCCGTTAAGTCCTTTGTACTCCAGGTCCCGGACAAGCGGAAGTGCTGGCACCCGTTCTTTGCTTTTGCGTCCGAATGTGGGCTGAAGGTGCGCGGCGCGCGGACGGTGCCGGACGACGGTCGGCGAGCGCGTACGCGGCAAGGTCGGACGGGCGCACGCGGCCTCGGCGGACGCGCCTAGGCGGCTTCGGCATCGTCGGACAGTCGTGCGACCTGGGTCAGACGGTCGCCGCCCGCCGCCGGTTCGCGTACCAGACGAGGCCCGCCGTCGCGGCCGCCGCCCCTATCGCCGCCGCCGCGACGAGCGCCGGGCGGGGCGGGACGGAGAACGACGGAATCCGCTGCTTCAGGCGCACCGGCCGATGGAAGTCCAGGATCGGCCACCCGCGTGCCACGGCCTCGCGGCGCAGGGCCCGGTCGGGGTTCACGGCGTGCGGATGCCCCACCTCTTCCAGCATCGGCAGGTCGGTCGCCGAGTCGCTGTAGGCATAACAGCGCGAGAGGTCGTAACCCTCGGACTCAGCGAGTTCCCTCACGGCCTCCGCCTTCGTCGGGCCGTACGCGTAGTAGCCCACCTCGCCGGTGAAGCAGCCGTCCTCGCCGACGACCATGCGGGTGGCGACCACCCGGTCCGCGCCGAGCAGTTCGCCGATCGGCTCGACCACCTCGGCGCCCGACGTCGACACGATGACGACGTCGCGGCCGGCCGTGTGGTGCTCCTCGATCAGGGAGGCCGCTTCGTCGTAGATCAGCGGGTCGATCAGGTCATGAAGCGTCTCCGCGACGATCTCCTTCACCTGCTGCACGTTCCAGCCGCGGACGAGAGCGGACAGGTACTCGCGAGTCCGCTCCATCTGGTCGTGGTCCATACCGCCCACGAGGAACACGAACTGGGCGTATGCGGTCCGCAAGGCAGCCCGACGGTTGATCAGGCCGCCTTGGTAGAAGGACTTGCCGAAGGTGAGCGTGCTCGACTTCGCAATGACCGTCTTGTCCAGGTCAAAGAAGGCCGCTGTGCGGGGCAGGGAGTGGTTTTCCACAACCAAGAGCATAGGGGCAGCCCATTCGGCGTAAGGTGGGCGCGTGGGTTTGCCTGAGAGGCCTCTCGGGTACACCATGGAAGTCACGGATCGTTCGCGACCGTGCTAACCCGGTCCGGCTCCTCCCCCCCCGAGTCGGCCGTGGAGACGACCCCCGCTCTCCCCCCCGGCGGGGGTCGTCGCATGTCCGGGTGGGTTTTCCACCCTGTCCGCGAACGGTGCGTGGCGAAGAGGCGGCCTGTGGCCGCCTCTTTCGCATACCTACCCACGACTACCGTGAGTAGTCATCGGACTGCTCTGCGGAAGTCGCACACGAGATGGCGCAGGTCTCACCGGTTCGGGTGACAGCGCTATTCACAAGTGCCTACTCGTCCACAGTTATCCACCAAGATCCACACGATTTCCGGGTTCGCTGCACCGTGATTCCCGGACGTCCGCACGAGCCGACTTCACATGAACGGTTCCGTTTGGCGGCGTCCGCGGTCGGTTTCCGCCGGCCGTTCATATGGAGGCCGCGTGCCGGTTCTCCTCTCGTTCAGGAATCGCGGGGCCGCAGTGACTGGGCGACCCGCAGTGAAGGGGGTCGAAATCGTGACCGGAGCCGTCACACAAGATCTGCCGCCCACCGCCGGAGGGCGGCCCGGCAGGCCACTGATCGTCACGGAGGACGTGGACCTCCTCGACGACCTGCTGCGCCTGTGCGCCGCCGCCGGCGCCACACCGGAAGTGCACCACTCGGTGCCGGAACAGCGGGGCAGCTGGGAGAGCGCGCCACTCGTCCTGGTCGGTGACGACGTGGCTCGCCGCGTCCGATGGGCCGCCCGCCGTCGCGGAGTGGTCCTCGTCGGACGCGACCAGGACGACTCGGGGGTGTGGCAACGGGCCGTCGAGATCGGTGCCGACCACGTCCTGATGCTGCCTGACGGCGAACAGTGGCTCGTCGACCGCATCGCCGACGTGGCCGAGGGGGTCGGACGGCCCGCGCTCACCGTCGGGGTGATCGGCGGCCGGGGCGGCGCCGGAGCGTCCACGCTCGCGTGCGCCCTGGCCGTCACCTCCGCGCGTGAGGGACTGCGCACCCTCCTCGTGGACGCCGACCCGCTCGGCGGCGGACTCGACGTACTCCTCGGCGGTGAAAGCGCCGAAGGCCTGCGCTGGCCCGCGTTCGCCGCCTCCCGCGGCCGGGTCGGCGGTGGCGCGCTGGAGGAGTCGCTGCCCCGGCTGCACTCGCTGCGGGTGCTCAGCTGGGACCGGGGCGACTGCGTCGCCGTCGCACCCCAGGCCGTACGCGCGGTGCTCGCGGCAGCCCGGCGCCGGGGCGGCACCGTCGTCGTCGACCTGCCCCGCCGCATCGACGACGGCGTCGCCGAAGTGCTGGCCCAGCTCGACCTGGCGCTCCTCGTCGTCCCGGCCGAACTGCGGGCCATCGCCGCGGGCAGCCGCGTGGCCTCCGCCGTCGGCATGGTCGTGCGCGACCTGCGGGTCGCCGTCCGCGGCCCCTACGCGCCCGGACTCGACGACAACGAGGTGGCCGCACTGCTCGGGCTGCCCCTCGCCGGCGAGGTGCCCGTCGAGGCGGGGCTGCTGCGCCCTGACGGCGGCAAGGCGCCGCCGGGCGCGATCGCGCGCGGGCCCCTCGCCCGCTTCTGCAAGGAGTTCTGGGAGAAGGCGCTGACCGAGGCGGGGGCGGCATGAGCACGCCGTCCGGCCTCCGGCGGACGCGGGGCAGCACCGGGAGCCTGCTCGACGGCGTACGGCAGTGGCTCGCCGAGAGCGGGGCCGAACCGACTCCCGCGCGCGTGGCGCAGGCACTGCGGGAACAGGGGCGGGTCCTCGGGGACGCGGAAGTCCTGGGCGCGGCCGCGCAACTGCGGTCCGAACTGATCGGCAGCGGCCCGCTGGAACCACTGCTGGCAGATCCGTGGGTCACCGACGTGCTGGTCTCGGGCCCGGACCGGGTCTGGGTCGACCGGGGCGGGGGCCTCGAGCTGACCGGCGTCTCCTTCCCTGACGCGACCGCCGTGCGCCGCCTCGCACAGCGCCTGGCTGCCGTGGCCGGGCGGCGCCTGGACGATGCCCGGCCCTGGGTCGACGCACGCCTTCCCGACGGGACACGACTGCACGCCGTGCTCCCCCCGGTCGCCGTCGGCTGCACCTGCCTGTCGCTGCGGGTCGTACGGCCCCGCGCCTTCACGCTCGACGAACTGGTGGCCGCGGGCACGGTGCCCCCCGGCGGGGACCGCGTGCTGCGGGCCCTGGTGCGGGCGCGGCTGTCCTTCCTGATCAGCGGCGGCACCGGCAGCGGCAAGACGACCTTGCTGAGCGCCCTTCTCGGCATGGTCGGGCCGGGCGAGCGGATCGTGCTGGCGGAGGACTCGGCGGAGCTGCGCCCCGACCACCCGCACGTGGTGCGCCTGGAGACCAGACCCGCCAACCAGGAGGGAGCCGGACTCGTCACGCTGGAGGACCTGGTTCGCCAGGCCTTGAGGATGCGGCCGGACCGGCTCGCCGTGGGCGAGGTCCGCGGCCCCGAGGTCGTTCATCTACTCGCCGCCTTGAACACCGGCCACGAAGGCGGCTGCGGCACGGTCCACGCCAATGCCGCCGCGGACGTACCCGCCCGGCTGGAGGCGCTCGGGACCGCGGCCGGGCTCGACCGGGCCGCGCTGCACAGCCAGTTGGCGGCAGCTCTCTCGGTGGTCCTGCACCTGGTGCGCGACCCGGCCGGGCGGCGGCGGATCGACGAAGTGCACGTGCTGGAACGGGATCCGTCCGGCCTGGTGCGCACCGTCCCGGCGCTCCGGTGGCGGGCGGACGCCTTCGTCCACGAGCGGGGATGGGAGCGCCTCTACGAGCTGCTGCGAAGCCACGAGAACGACGGGAGCCGAGAGGCCGAGGAGAAGCACGAAACCGACGGGAGCGAAGGGGTGCAGGAGGAGCAGGAATTCGCACGGAGTCGAGAGGACGGAGGGATCAAGCACATCGCACAGGGCGCAGCGGCAGAGAGCGCAGAGATCGAAGAGATCGAAGAGGGCGCAGTGGTCCGGGAGATCGGGGAGAGCGGTGGGCGGGGAGGTCGGGATGGGTGAAATGCCGATGGCGGCGGCCGTGGCGTGCGCAGGGGCGGCGGCCTGGTTGCTGGGCGGACCGCACACCGGAGCCAGGCGCGCGCGGTTGCTCCTCGCCGGCGGCGCGTCGGTAGGCAGCCCGCCCCCGTCCTGGGAGCAGCTGAACCATGAGCTGCGACGACTGCGAGCGCGATGGCGCCCCGAGTGGTGGGCGCCGGTCGCCGGAGTGGTCCTGGCCGCGCTGGGCGGCTCCGTGCTGCCGGTCGTCGCGGGGGCGGCCGGGGTGCCGCTGCTGCGCAGGGCGCGGCGTGCGGCGGAGGAACGGCGGACACGGGAACGCCGGGGGGACGCGGTCATCGCGCTGTGCGCGGCACTCGCCGGGGAGGTCCTGGCCGGACGGCAGCCCGGAGAGGCGTTGCAGCGGGCCGCGCGCGAATCGGCGGGGCTCGGCGCGGCGCAACCGTCGGTGCTGGCGGCCGCCCGGTTCGGCGGAGACGTGCCCGACGCTCTCACCGTCGCCGCACGGCAGCCCGGGGCGGAAGGGCTGCTGGGACTCGCGGCGTGCTGGCGGGTGGCCGTGGACCGCGGCGCCGGCCTCGCGGCGGGACTCGATCGCCTTGAGGAGGCGCTGCGTGCGGAACGGGATCAACGAGCCGATCTACGGGCCCAGCTGTCCGGGCCCCGGGCCACGGTCGTGATGCTCGCCGGTCTGCCCGCCCTCGGCCTCCTGCTGGGCGCCACGCTCGGCGCGGACCCCCTGCATGTCCTGCTGCACAGCGGAGCGGGGCTGGGCTGTCTGCTCGTCGGCGGCGCGCTGGAGGCGACGGGCGCTTGGTGGGCCTTGCGCATCGTGCGCACTGCGGAGTCGACGTGACGGGCGGAGTGGGCGCAACTGCGAGAGGGACGCGATGTGGGACCGACGGTGCGGAAGGAGGCGGCGCGGCATGGGCGGAGAAGTTGTCCACAGGCTGGGGGTGACGGTGGTGATCGTGATGGCCCTCTGGTGGCTGGGACGCCGGCTGAAGGGCGTGAGCGACAGGCGCAGTGCGCGACGGCGCGTGGCTGAGGTGCTGGGACGGGAACGCCGGTCGGCAGGACGGTCGTTCACGGGAAGGGAGGCCGCGCTGCGGTGGCTTCCCGAGGTCTCGGTGGCGGGCGCCGGATGGCTCCTGGCCGGCGGCGTGAGCGGTCTCGTCCTGGGACTGGCGGCCGCGGTGGCGCTGGGGCGATGGCGTCGCAGGCAGTTGGCGTCGGCAGCGGTGAGCGATGCGGACGTCCGGCATGCCGCCCGGCAACTCCCTCTCGCCGCGGACTTGCTGGCGGCGTGCATCGCCGCGGGCGCGGGACCGGTGGTGGCGGCACAGGCGGTGGGGGAGGCGCTCGGCGGTCCCGTCGGGGAAGGGCTCGCGCGCGGAGCCGCCGAGGTCCGGCTGGGCGGTGAACCGGCGACCGCCTGGCGGAAGTTGTCCTCGATGCCGGGAGCTGCTCCGTTGGCGGCCCTGCTGGAGAGGGCCGATGTCTCCGGTCTGCCGGCGGCCGGGCCGGTCGCCCGCCTCGCCGCCGACACCCGCGCCGAGTGGGCGCGTGCCGCGACGGCGAGAGCCCGGCGTGCGGCGGTCATGGTCACCGCGCCCGTGGGGCTGTGCTTCCTGCCCGCCTTCATCGCGGTCGGCGTGCTCCCCATCGTGATCGGGCTCGCGGGCGGCGCGATGGGAGGGGGTGAGCCGTGACAGCCGGGTGAGCGACGCGACAGGAAAGAGCGAGAAACGCGCCTGTGGCGCGATGACGAGTGAACGACCTGACGACCAGAGAACAACTACTGGACCGAACCTCACGGGGGTTGAGATGTACAAGGCGGTACGGGCGCGGCTGTGCGCCCTGAAGTGCAGGGCGCGTGGGGCGCGCAAGGACGCGGGGATGGTGACGTCCGAGTACGCGATGGGGATCGTGGCCGCCGTCGGCTTCGCGGTGCTTCTCCATCAGGTGGTGACGAGCGAGGGCGTGTCCGCTCAACTGACGGCCCTGGTACGGCAGGCGCTCAGTGCGGGCGCGTGAGTGTGCGTCGGCGCCGGTGCGTGTGAACGTGCCGACGCCGGTGCCGGGATCACCGACAGCGGTGCCGGCGCTGGTACCGGTGCCTGTGCCGGCAGGAAGGCGGCCTCGGCTTCGGCTACGGCTTCGGAGGCGGCCGGGAGGAGGCGGGCCCGGGAGCGGAGGCCGCCGGGCGCTCGCCGGCGACGGGGGGTTCGTGACGGCGGAGGCCGCGGTCGTGCTGCCGGTCCTGGTGGCGTTCGCGTTGGCGCTGGTCTGGGGCTTGCTCGTGATGTCCGCCCAGATCAGGTGCGTGGACGCGGCCCGGGCCGGCGCCCGGGCCGCCGCCCGGCAGGATCCGGTCGACGCCGTTCTCGCGGTGGCACGGGCGACGGCGCCGCGCGGGGCGGATGTGACGGTCGGACGGGAAGGAGACCAGGTCCGCGTGGTGGTGGTGGCGAAGCCGCCCGTACTGCGAGGGCTGCCCTTCGAGGTGCGCGAGGAGGCCGTGGCGGCGGCAGAGGAGGCCCCGGCGACGGCGAACGACGACCTCGGGGGGACCCGAGGACCGTCCCCGGCGGCCGCGGCCGGGAGTTCCGCGGAGGGCGCAGCGAAGGCGGGCGGGGGCTCTGGCGCGGGCGCAGCGGGGACGGGCGTCGACTCCGGCGTGGGTACAGCGGGCCAGGGTGCCGGCTCCAGGGCGGGTCCGGGTGAGGCCCCGGGAGTGGCTGCCGTTACGGCTGGAGGTTCGGGCGCGGGGGCGGGGCCGTGAGCGCGCGGCGCTTCGGCCGGGGGCGGGGGGACGCGGATCGTGGCTCCGCCACGGTCTGGAGCATCGGGGCGATGGCGGTGCTGTGTGTGGTGTTCGGGGCCGTGCTCGCGCTCGGGCAGGCCGTAGCGGTCCGCCATCGTGCCGCGGGCGGTGCCGATCTCGCCGCGCTCGCCGCAGCCGAGCACTGGTCGGACGGTGTCGCGCAGGCCTGCGCCCGGGCCGAGCGGGTGGCACGGGCACAGGGTGCGCGGGTGGTGCGCTGCGCGGTCGTCCGTGACGTCTCCGATGTGACCGTGGCGTCCGGACGGGGGTTGTTCTCGGCCGAGATGAGGGCGCGAGCGGGCCCGCCGGATCCGGCGCTCCCCCCGGCCGCGTCGGCGCAGCTCGCTTTCGCCTCTCCTACGCCTCCGGCCCCGTCGCCGCCGTCGCCGTCGCTTCCGAGGTCCCGGCCGCTCCCGGAGTCCTGGATGCCTTCGAGGTCCTGGTCGGTCCCGAGGACACCGAAGTCGCCGACGACTCCGACGTCTCTTTCACCGACTGCTCCACAGTCCCCGGCGCCTCCTCCGCTTCCTTCGCTTCCTGTGCCGCCTCCGCCTCCTGCGCGGCCTGTGCTGCCCGCGCCTCCCGGGCCTCCTCCGACTTCTCCCCGGGAGCCTCCCGCAGGAGTTCCGTGAGGAGTCGTACCGCGCCCCTCTTGTGCAGCGGATCGTTGCCGTTGCCGCACTTGGGGGACTGGATGCAGGACGGGCAGCCGGCGTCGCACTCGCAGGAGGCGATCGCCTGGCGGGTGGCGGTCAGCCACGCGCGGGCCGTGTGGAAGGCGCGCTCGGAGAAGCCCGCGCCGCCGGGATGGCCGTCGTAGACGAAGACGGTCGGCAGCAGCGTGTCGGGGTGGAGGGGCACCGACACCCCGCCGATGTCCCAGCGGTCACAGGTCGCGAAGAGGGGCAGCATGCCGATCGAGGCGTGCTCGGCGGCGTGCAGGGCGCCGCCGAGGATCTCGGGGTTGATCCGGGCGGCGTCGAGCTGGTCCTCGGTGACCGTCCACCACACGGCGCGTGTGCGCAGCGTACGAGGAGGGAGGTCGAGCTTCGACTCGCCCAGGACTTCACCGGTGATGACCCGTCGGCGCAGGAAGGACACGACCTGGTTGGTGACTTCGACAGAGCCGTAGCACAACCGGCCCTGTCCCCAGGGGACTTCGACGTCGGTCTCCAGGACCGAGATCGAGGTCGTGTCGCGGGCGACCGTCGAGTAGGGCGGGTCGGCCTGCTCGACGAGGGCGACGGAGTCCTCCAGGTCCAGGGACCGCACGAGGTAGGTGCGGCCCTGGTGGAGGTGGACCGCGCCCTCGTGGACGGTGGTGTGGGAAGAGCCCGCGTCGACCGTGCCGAGAAGCCGGCCGGTGCCGGACTCGACGACCTGGACGGGCCGGCCGCCCCCGCCGCGGATGTCCGCGAGGTCGGCGGCCCGCTCCCGGCGGGTCCAGTGCCAGGCCCTGGTCCGGCGGCGCAGCAGCTTCGCGGCCTCCAGTTGCGGAAGCAGGGGCTCGGCCTCGGGGCCGAACAGGCCCAGGTCGTCCTCGGTCAGCGGGAGCTCCGCCGCCGCCGCGCACAGGTGCGGGGCGAGGACGTAGGGGTTGTCGGGGTCGAGGACGGTGGATTCCACCGGGCGGTCGAACAGGGCCTCCGGGTGGTGGACGAGGAAGGTGTCCAGGGGGTCGTCGCGGGCGATGAGGACGGCGAGCGCGCCTTGGCCGGCGCGGCCCGCCCGGCCGGCCTGCTGCCACAGGGAGGCGCGGGTGCCGGGGTAGCCGGCGATGAGGACGGCGTCGAGCCCGGAGACGTCGATGCCGAGTTCCAGGGCGGTGGTCGCGGCCAGGCCGAGGAGCTCGCCCGAGTGCAGGGCCTGCTCCAGGGCACGCCGTTCCTCGGGCAGGTAGCCGCCGCGGTAGGCCGCGACACGCCGGGCCAGCGAACGGTCGACCTCGGCGAGTCGTTCCTGCGCGATCACCGAGATCAGTTCGGCCCCGCGCCGGGAGCGGACGAAGGCGACGGTGCGCACGCCCTGGACGGCGAGGTCGGTCAGCAGATCGGCCGTCTCCGCGGTGGAGGTACGCCGGACGGGTGCACCTTTCTCGCCGACCATGTCGGTGAGCGGCGGCTCCCACAGGGCGAACACCAGTTCACCGCGCGGTGAGGCGTCGTCGGCGACCTCGACCACCGGGAGGCCGGTCAGGCGGCCCGCCGCGACGGCGGGGTCGGCGGCCGTCGCGGAGGCCAGCAGGAAGACGGGGGAGGCGCCGTAGCGGGCGCACAGGCGGCGCAGGCGGCGCAGCACCTGGGCGACGTGGGACCCGAACACGCCACGGTAGGTGTGGCACTCGTCGATCACGACGTACTTCAACGACTTGAGGAAGGAGGCCCAGCGGGGGTGGGACGGAAGTATGCCCCGGTGCAGCATGTCGGGGTTGGTGAGGACGTAGTTGGCGTACTGGCGGATCCACTCCCGTTCCTCGAACGGCGTGTCGCCGTCGTACACGGCCGGCCGAACGGCGTTGCCGAGAGGTTGTGAAAGTTCCTTCACCGAACGGCACTGGTCCGCTGCCAGGGCCTTCGTGGGGGCCAGGTACAGGGTGGTGGCCCCGCGGCCGTTGGGGGCCTCGGAGCCGTCCAGGAGGGTGGAGAGGACCGGTACGAGGTACGCCAGGGACTTGCCGGAGGCGGTGCCGGTGGCGACGACCACGCTGTCGCCGTCCAGGGCGTGCTCGGCGACCCGGGCCTGATGCGCCCAGGGGTGCTCGATGCCGCAGGCCTGCACGGCCGCGATCACCTCGGAGCGAATCCGGTCGGGCCAGACTGCATGGCGGCCCGCGCGCGGGGGCAAGTGCTCCGTATGAGTGATGCGCGACGCCCGGCTCGGTCCCGGGGCGAGCCGGTCCAGGACCTCGCCCGGAGACAGGCGGGGCGCGGCCTCGGACGAGGGTCGATCGGATCGGTGATTCTTGGCCATCGGCAACGAGTGTGTCACTGGCGTGACGGACAATGGAGCCAAGGCGTCGTGCACGCCTGCCGGTAAGTGATTGAATGCCATCGCGGCTGGCGTACCGTCCCGGGGGCTCCTGCCCAGGTGTTCCGAGGGACGACCGCTCGATAGCAAGGTGCTGGAGGATCCGTGGACCTGTCCCTGTCGACCCGTACCGTCGGCGATCGTACGGTCGTCGAGGTCGGTGGCGAAATCGACGTATATACCGCGCCCAAGTTGCGCGAGCAGCTGGTCGAGCTGGTGAACGACGGGAATTTCCACCTCGTCGTCGACATGGAGGGCGTGGACTTCCTCGACTCCACCGGGCTCGGCGTGCTGGTCGGCGGACTGAAGCGGGTGCGTGCCCATGAGGGCTCGCTCCGGCTGGTCTGCAACCAGGAGCGTATTTTGAAGATCTTCCGCATCACCGGTCTGACCAAGGTGTTCCCGATTCACACCTCGGTCGACGAAGCGGTCGCTGCCACCGACTGACCACCTCGTCCCGGGTCGCCGCTTGCGGCCCGGGCGCGGTCGGTCGACCAACGAAGGGGGTCCGGGCCGAGGCGGCCCGGCCCCCTGACAGCACGCCCGTAGTTCCGAGGGGGACGTATGGCCACCGTTGAACTCCGCTTCAGCGCGCTGCCCGAGCACGTCAGGACCGCCCGGCTGGTGGCGGCAGCGGTGGCGCGCAGGGCCGGAGTGGACGA
The DNA here is from genome assembly GCF_043200075.1 of Streptomyces sp. NPDC048481. Classification (NCBI taxonomy): domain Bacteria; kingdom Bacillati; phylum Actinomycetota; class Actinomycetes; order Kitasatosporales; family Streptomycetaceae; genus Streptomyces; species Streptomyces sp. NPDC048481. Next base: position 135,848 of record NZ_JBICXC010000003.1, on the reverse strand, counting down.
GGCCGTCCTGGACGAGGTCAGACTCGCCGTCGGCGAGGCCTGTACCCGCGCCGTCGGACTGCACCAGAGCGTCGGCATCACCGCCCCCGTCAAGGTCCAGCTGATCGAGGAGGAGAAGCAGTTCTCCATCGAGGTCGGCGACGAGGCGCCCCGTTCGGCGCCCGGCGACCGCGCGCCCGGTTCCGGCGGGGACGTGGAGGCCGAGGAGGACGAGATGGGCCTCGCGGTCATCAGCGGCCTGGTCGACGACGTGGAGGTCACCGCCGGAGAGCACGGCGGCTGGATCCGCATGACCTGGCCTCGGGCCTCGGCGGCGGCCACACCCGTCTGAGCCGTCCACGCGGAGCACGCCGACCACACGGTCTTCTCACCCGAAGGGCCCCACTCAGGTGGGGCCCTTCGGCATGCGGTCCACTCAGGTGAGGTCTTTCCGCATACGGCCCCACCTGGTGGGCCTTCGCCGTGCGGGCCTCACTCGGTCGGGGCCTCCCGGTTCCGGTAGTCCGGCCCACCCCGGTGGGGTCCCCCGGCATGCGCGCACCGGGGGTCTCGGGCATGCTGACATTGGTCTCAAGAAGTGAATCATGGGACGCCGGGTCATGAGGTGGCGAAAATCGACCGCAATTCGTGAAGCAATTCACGATCAATGCCCTGAAGGCATTACTTGACGAAAAGGCGAATTTCGTTTCCCACGCTCTGTTTTGATCAGGTTCCGGTACCTACAATCCGTCCACATCTTGAGCTCAGCCCAAGCGTCAAGGAGGACGAATGGCGGGGCTTCACACCTCTCATCCGTTGGACCACCCCACAACTCTCGCAGCGGCGGAACTGACCGACGGCAATCGCCTGCTCGTGGTCGTCATCGCGGTCGTGGCGCTCGCCGCGCTCGTGGTCGCGGGCGTACTGCTGCGCCAGGTGCTCGCGGCCGGCGAGGGCACCGACAGCATGAAGAAGATCGCTGCGGCGGTCCAGGAAGGCGCCAACGCCTATCTGGCCCGGCAACTGCGCACGCTCGGCGTATTCGCCGTCGTCGTGTTCTTCCTGCTCATGCTGCTGCCCGCGGACGACTGGAATCAGCGGGCCGGCCGGTCGATCTTCTTCCTGATCGGCGCCGCGTTCTCGGCCGCCACCGGCTATATCGGCATGTGGCTCGCCGTACGCAGTAATGTGCGCGTCGCCGCGGCGGCCCGGGAAGCGACTCCGGGGGAAGGAGAACCCGAAAAGGATCTCACCGCCGTCTCGCACAAGGCCATGAAGATCGCCTTCCGCACGGGCGGCGTAGTCGGCATGTTCACAGTGGGGCTCGGCCTGCTCGGGGCCGCCTGCGTGGTGCTGGTGTACGCGGCCGACGCGCCGAAGGTCCTGGAGGGATTCGGTCTCGGCGCCGCCCTCATCGCCATGTTCATGAGGGTCGGCGGCGGTATCTTCACCAAGGCCGCCGACGTCGGCGCCGACCTGGTCGGCAAGGTGGAGCAGGGCATTCCGGAGGACGACCCGCGCAATGCCGCGACCATCGCCGACAACGTGGGCGACAACGTCGGCGACTGCGCCGGCATGGCGGCGGACCTCTTCGAGTCGTACGCCGTCACCCTGGTGGCCGCGCTGATCCTCGGCAAAGCGGCCTTCGGCGACGCCGGACTCGCCTTCCCGCTGCTCGTCCCCGCGATCGGCGTGCTCACGGCCATGGTCGGGATCTTCGCGGTCGCCCCGCGCCGCGCCGACCGCAGCGGCATGTCCGCGATCAACCGGGGTTTCTTCATCTCCGCGGTGATCTCGCTCGTGCTGGTCGCCGTGGCCGTCTTCGTCTACCTCCCCGGCACGTACGCGGACCTGGAGGGCGTCACCGACGCCGCTGTCCAGGGCAAGGACGGCGACCCCCGTGTGCTCGCCCTGGTCGCCGTGGCGATCGGCATCCTCCTGGCAGCGGTCATCCAGCAGCTGACCGGCTACTTCACCGAGACCTCCCGCCGCCCGGTGCGCGACATCGGCAAGTCGTCGCTGACCGGCCCCGCGACGGTCGTCCTGGCCGGCATCTCGGTCGGACTCGAATCGGCCGTCTACACCGCCCTGCTGATCGGCCTGAGCGTCTACGGGGCGTTCCTGCTCGGCGGCACGTCGATCATGCTGGCGCTTTTCGCGGTGGCGCTGGCCGGCACCGGGCTGCTCACCACGGTCGGCGTGATCGTGGCGATGGACACCTTCGGGCCGGTCTCCGACAACGCGCAGGGCATCGCCGAGATGTCCGGCGACGTCGAGGGCGCGGGCGCGCAGGTGCTCACCAACCTCGACGCCGTCGGCAACACGACCAAGGCCATCACCAAGGGCATCGCCATCGCCACCGCGGTCCTGGCCGCGTCGGCGCTCTTCGGGTCCTACCGGGACGCGATCACGACCGGCGCGCAGGACGTCGGCGAGGCGCTGTCCGGAGCGGGCACGCCGCTGACCCTGATGATGGACATCTCGCAGCCCAACAACCTCGTCGGCCTCATCGCGGGCGCCGCGGTCGTCTTCCTGTTCTCCGGGCTGGCGATCAACGCGGTCTCCCGGTCGGCCGGTTCCGTGGTGTTCGAGGTGCGGCGGCAGTTCCGCGAGCACCCCGGGATCATGGACTACAGCGAGGAACCGGAGTACGGCAAGGTCGTCGACATCTGCACCCGCGACGCCCTGCGCGAGCTGGCCACACCAGGATTGCTCGCCGTGCTGGCGCCCGTCTTCATCGGGTTCACCCTCGGCGTCGGGGCGCTGGGCGCGTTCCTGGCGGGCGCGATCGGCACCGGCACGCTGATGGCCGTCTTCCTGGCCAACTCCGGCGGCGCGTGGGACAACGCCAAGAAGCTGGTCGAGGACGGCCACCACGGCGGCAAGGGCAGTGAGGCGCACGCCGCGACGGTGATCGGCGACACGGTCGGCGACCCGTTCAAGGACACCGCCGGTCCGGCGATCAACCCGCTGCTGAAGGTGATGAACCTGGTGGCGCTGCTCATCGCGCCCGCCGTGATCAAGTTCAGTTACGGCGACGACAAGAGCATCGGCGTGCGGATCGTGATCGCGCTCGTCGCGCTGGCCGTCATCGTGGCCGCGGTCTACGTCTCCAAGCGGCGCGGGATCGCCGTGGGGGACGAGGACAACGCGGGGACGGCGGCCAAGTCGGCGGATCCCGCGGTGGTTTCGTAGACCTGCTCACCGATGCTCGGCCCAACGGGCGGGCGGGCGGCGCGGGTTGCCGCTCCGCCCGCCCGTTGTGCGGGACGTGTGACCATGCCGTGACCCTTCTCTCTCTTGGTGCAAATGGCTTTATTCATCTGCATAGCGGACATTCGTACTGGGGTTGTCGCCGGGTTGCCGTGTATGTTCCGGGGCCGAGAGCCATGGAAGGGACCAATCCGGTGAACAAGAAGCTCGCGGCCGCACTGTCCGGCGGTGCGGTACTGGTACTGGCGCTGTCCGGATGCAGCAGCGACGACGGCGGCAACAAGGAACTCGACGCCTGGGCCAAGCAGGTCTGCGACGCCCTGCCCGCACAGGACGCGAAGGTCGACGCGGCGAACGCCGCGATCAAGCAGGCCGCCACCGACAACAACGCGCCCGCGAACGTCCAGAAGACCGACTCGCAGGCCTTCCAGGACATGTCCGACGCCTACAACGCGCTCGCCCAGGCCGTGCAGAAGGCGGGAACGCCGCCCGGAGTCGAGGGCGGCGAGAAGAAACAGAAGGACGCCGTCTCCGCGCTCACCGCCCTGTCGACCTCCTACGCCGGCCTGAAGAAGCAGGTCGACGCGCTGGACACGAAGGACCAGGCGAAGTTCGCCGACGGCCTGCAGAACATCGCCACCGACCTCGGCAAGCTCAGCAAGAGCGGCAACACCGCGCTGAAGAACCTCGAAGAGGGCGACGTCAAGAACGCCATGGCCCAGCAGGAGAGCTGCAAGAAGGTCGCCGCGTCCGCCAAGGCGGGCGCCACCTCGAGCTGACAACCGCGTCGAGCTGACAACCGCACGGCCCGAACGGCCCCGACGGCCCGTGGGCATCCGGCGGCTTCCCGTGCCTCAGGGGGAAGCCGCCGCGGTGACGACGGGAGACAATGGGACGCGTGAGCAACGCCACCCCGTCCCCCCTGCCCTCGGCCGACCGTCCCGAGGTCGCCGCCCTGCTGCGCAAGGCCCTCATCGAGGCCTCCTTCACCGCGGACGGCCTCCTCGACCTGCTCGGCGCCCCCGCCTACGCGGCCCTCGCCCGCAGCGAGACCGTGCCCGCGCTGCGCGCGACCCGCGGGGACACGCCGCTGGAGACACTCGTCCGCCTGTTCCTGCTGCAACAGCCGGTGCCGCACGCGCGCGTGGCGGAGTTCCTGCCGGTGCACGCGTGCGTGGAGAGCGGCTGGCTGGCCCCTGCGGGCCCGGACGAGGTGGCCGCGACCGTCGACGTACGCCCCTACGGCGGCCCGGACGGCGAGGACTGGTTCATCGTGTCCGACCTGGGCTGCGCGGTGGGCGGCGCCGGCGGCAGCGCGAGCGGGGGGCGGCAGGCGGACGCGGCGGTCGTCCTGGGCGTGGGAGGCGCGTCGACGACCCTCGCCGGCATCACCGTGCGCAAGCCCGTCGCCGCCGCCCTCGACCTCGGGACCGGGTCAGGCATCCAGGCGCTGCACGCCGCCCAGCACGCCACGCGCGTGACGGCGACCGACCTCAACCCGCGCGCCCTGCACATCACCGCGCTCACCCTCGCCCTGTCCGCGGCCCCGGCCGCCGACCTGCGCGAGGGCTCCCTGTTCGAGCCGCTCCGCGACGACGAGACGTACGACTTGATCGTCTCGAACCCGCCGTTCGTGATCTCCCCCGGCGCCCGGCTGACCTACCGGGACGGCGGGATGGGCGGGGACGATCTGTGCCGCTCGGTCGTTCAGGGAGCGGGGCAACGACTGAACGACGGCGGATTCGCCCAGTTCCTCGCGAACTGGCAGCACGTGGAGGGGGAGGACTGGCAGGACAGGGTCAGGTCATGGGTGCCACGCGGCTGCGACGCGTGGATCGTGCAGCGTGAGGTGCAGGACGTCACCCAGTACGCGGAACTGTGGCTGCGCGACGCCGGCGACCACCGGGGCGACCAGGCCGCGTACCAGGCGCGATACGACGCCTGGCTGGACGAGTTCGAGGCGCGCAAGGTGAAGGCCGTCGGATTCGGCTGGATCACGCTGCGCAGGACGACGGCCGCGGAGCCCGTGATCACGGTGGAGGAGTGGCCCCACCCGGTCGAACAACCGCTCGGCGACACGGTCCTGGCGCACTTCGAGCGGCTCGACCACCTGCGCACGCACGACGACGCGGCACTCCTCGCCGGACACTTCCGGCTGGCCGCGGAGGTCGTCCAGGAGCAGGTCGGACTGCCGGGCGCCGAGGACCCGGAGCACGTCGTGCTGCGGCAGAACCGCGGCATGCGCCGGGCCACCAAGGTGGACACGGTCGGCGCCGGTTTCGCGGGCGTGTGCGACGGCACGCTGAGCGCCGGCCGGATCCTCGACGCCATCGCGCAACTGGTCGGCGAGGACCCGGTGCTGCTGCGGGACCGCACTCCGGCCCAGATCCGTCTGCTGGTGGAGCAGGGCTTCCTCGAACCCGCGCAGTGACCGCGGAGCCCGCCGGCGCCGGTCCTCCCGGCATCCGGCCCCGCCCGTGTCCCGGCGTTCACCCCGGGTTCGCCCGGGCGTCGTCCGCGCGTGCCAGGCTCCCCTGTCCGAGGCGGGTCCGAAGCCCGTCCGAGACGGGTAGGGAACCGGCCTCGCGGATCCGATGCGGGTCCGGAGCGGGTGTGAGCGGGAGAACGGGAGCGGGCCGGCATGGAGAGTGCGCCGACGATCTTCGCGGGGATGGCGTTCGTCCTGTTCGCGGGCGCGCTCCTGGTGTGGACCGCCGTCCGGGTCCGGCACCGCGAACCCGTGGCCCAGGATGTGAGCCCCGTCGCATCGGCGACCCTGGCCGGCCTCGCCGCGGTCGCCGCGCTGGTCCTCGGCGTGTGGTGCTTCGCACGCCTGTGACGCCGCCGGGGGATCATGCCCGGCCACGCCGCGATCACCGTGCGGACCACCGGCGGGGCCCGATCGCGGCACGTCCGCGAGGACGGCGCCGGATCCTCGTCCGGGCGGCGTGAGCGCGGTCCCGCCGATCTCCCGCAGACAAAGGGGACGACGGGTTCCGGCCGAACGGAAAAGGGCCGGTCGGTACTCCGGGCGGCAGGAATGGCGGTAGTCGGGTTACCGTTCGAGTGGCCGTTGCGGGCTTTTCCCGTTTGACACGGGGGCGGGATGTACCGTCACACTCCGCAGCGTCCCCATGACCCGACCCCGGGAGCAAGGCCTGGGGAGGCCCCAGCGTCGATCCGGAGAGAAGAGCGAAGTTGTCCCCGACCAGCGAGACCGCACACGGCGGCCGCCGACTCGTGATCGTCGAGTCGCCTGCCAAGGCGAAGACGATCAAGGGTTATCTCGGCCCCGGCTACATCGTCGAGGCCAGCGTCGGGCACATCCGCGACCTTCCCAACGGCGCCGCGGAGGTGCCGGACCAGTACACGGGCGAGGTGCGCCGCCTCGGTGTGGACGTCGAACACGACTTCCAGCCGATCTATGTCGTCAACGCCGACAAGAGGGCGCAGGTCAAGAAGCTCAAGGACCTCCTCAAGGAGTCCGACGAACTCTTCCTCGCCACCGATGAGGACCGGGAGGGCGAGGCGATCGCCTGGCACCTCCAGGAAGTCCTCAAGCCGAAGATCCCCGTCAAGCGGATGGTCTTCCACGAGATCACCAAGGACGCGATCCGGGCCGCCGTCGCCAACCCGCGCCAGCTCAACCAGAAGCTCGTCGACGCCCAGGAGACCCGCCGCATCCTCGACCGCCTCTACGGCTACGAGGTCTCGCCGGTCCTGTGGAAGAAGGTCATGCCGCGCCTGTCGGCCGGCCGTGTCCAGTCCGTCGCCACCCGTCTCGTCGTCGAGAGGGAACGTGAGCGCATCGCGTTTCGTTCTGCTGAGTACTGGGACCTGACGGGCACCTTCGCGACCGGCCGCGCGGGAGACTCGTCGGACCCGTCGTCGCTGGTCGCCCGCCTGCAGGCCGTCGACGGCAGGCGCGTCGCGCAGGGCCGCGACTTCGACTCCCTGGGACAACTCAAGAGCGCGAACACCCTCCACCTCGACGAGGCGAACGCCCGCGCCCTGGCCGCCGCCCTGGAGAACACGCGGTTCGCCGTGCGCTCCGTCGAGTCCAAGCCGTACCGGCGCTCGCCGTACGCCCCGTTCCGTACGACGACGCTGCAGCAGGAGGCCAGCCGCAAGCTCGGCTTCGGCGCCAAGGCCACCATGCAGGTCGCGCAGAAGCTGTACGAGAACGGCTTCATCACGTACATGCGAACCGACTCCACGACGCTGAGCGACACCGCCGTGTCCGCGGCTCGTGCCCAGGTCACGCAGCTGTACGGGGCCGACTACCTGCCGGCACAGCCGCGCACGTACGCCGGGAAGGTCAAGAACGCGCAGGAGGCGCACGAGGCGATCCGCCCCTCCGGCGACCGTTTCCGCACGCCTGCCGAGACGGGCCTCAGCGGCGACCAGTTCAGGCTCTACGAGCTGATCTGGAAGCGCACGGTCGCCTCCCAGATGAAGGACGCCACCGGCAACAGCGTGACGGTGAAGATCGCCGGCACGGCGGCCGACGGCCGGGACGCCGAATTCAGCGCCTCCGGCAAGACCATCACCTTCCACGGCTTCCTGAAGGCGTACGTCGAGGGCGCCGACGACCCGAACGCCGAGCTGGACGACCGCGAGCGCCGCCTGCCCCAGGTGAACGAGGGCGACGCCCTCTCCGCCGAGGAGATCACGGTCGACGGGCACGCCACGAAGCCCCCGGCCCGCTACACCGAGGCCAGCCTCGTCAAGGAGCTCGAAGAGCGCGAGATCGGCCGCCCGTCGACGTACGCGTCGATCATCGGCACGATCCTCGACCGCGGCTACGTCTTCAAGAAGGGCACGGCACTCGTCCCGTCCTTCCTGTCGTTCGCCGTGGTCAACCTGCTGGAGAAGCACTTCGGCCGGCTCGTCGACTACGACTTCACCGCCAGGATGGAGGACGACCTCGACCGCATCGCCCGCGGTGAGGCGCGTGCCGTCCCGTGGCTGAAGCGGTTCTACTTCGGCGAGGGGACCGGCACGGTCGAGGGCGGCGCCGCCGACGCCGGCAACGGCGACGGCGACCACCTCGGCGGCCTCAAGGAGCTGGTGACCGACCTCGGCGCGATCGACGCGCGCGAAGTGTCCTCGTTCCCCGTGGGCGACGGCATCGTGCTGCGCGTGGGCCGCTACGGCCCCTACATCGAGCGCGGCGAGAAGGACTCCGAAGGCCACCAGCGCGCGGACATCCCCGAGGACCTCGCGCCCGACGAGCTGTCCGTCGAGCTCGCCGAGGAACTGCTCGCCAAGCCGAGCGGCGACTTCGAGCTGGGCGCCGACCCGGAGTCCGGCCACCAGATCATCGCCAGGGACGGCCGCTACGGCCCGTACGTCACCGAGGTGCTCCCCGAAGGCACGCCGAAGACCGGCAAGAACGCCGTGAAGCCGCGCACGGCCTCGCTGTTCAAGTCGATGTCCCTGGACACGGTGACGCTGGCGGACGCCCTCAAGCTGATGTCGCTGCCGCGTGTCGTCGGCACGGACGCCGAGGGCGTGGAGATCACCGCGCAGAACGGCCGCTACGGCCCGTACCTGAAGAAGGGCACGGACTCGCGCTCGCTGCAGACCGAGGACCAGCTCTTCACGATCACGCTCGAAGAGGCGCTGGAGATCTACTCCCAGCCCAAGCAGCGCGGCCGGGCCGCCGCCAAGCCGCCGCTGAAGGAGCTGGGCACCGACCCGGTCAGCGAGAAGCCGGTCGTGGTCAAGGACGGCCGCTTCGGGCCGTACGTGACCGACGGGGAGACCAACGCGACCCTGCGCTCCGGCGACAGCGTCGAGGAGATCACCCCGGAGCGCGGCTACGAGCTGCTCGCCGAGAAGCGCGCCAAGGCGCCCGCCAAGAAGACGGCCAAGAAGGCGCCCGCGAAGAAGGCGACGGCCAAGAAGGCGTCCCCGGCGAAGAAGACGGCCGCCAAGAAGACCACCGCGAAGACGACGACGGCCGCCAAGAAGACGACCACCGTCAAGAAGACGACCGCGAAGAAGGCGACGGCCTCCCCGTCGACCTCCTCGGAGGACTGACGGCCCGACGGGTCCCAGGACCGGTCACCGTTTCTCCACGGCAGGTTCGCGAAACCAACGCCCCGGCATCACTTTGGTGTCGGGGCGGTCGTACGTGCGGACGCGGGCCCCGGGGTGTCAGCCGCGGCCGATAGGCTGAAAGCATGACGCGAGCCGAGCAGCCAACGGCCCACCACCCGGCCCCGGACGACGCCCTGGTGGCCGACTCCCGCGAGCGCGCCGTGCGCGCCCTGCTGCGCGAACCGCAGCTCAAGCGCCTCTGGAGCGCGCAGTTGGTGGGCGGAGTCGCAGACGCTCTCGCCCTCCTGGTCTTCGTCCTCCTCGTCCTCCAGGCGGCCATCGCCGAAGGCTCCTTCGGCGGCGGCTACCGAGGCGTGGCGTTCGCAGTGGCGATCGTCTTCGGGGTGCGGATCCTGGCCACCCTCCTCTTCGGCGCGGTCCTGCTGGGCCCGCTGACGGCGCTGACGGCCCCCGAAGGCCCACTCGACCGCCGGTGGACCATGGTCGGTGCGGACGGACTGCGCGCCCTGCTGCTGATCGTCGCCCCCCTGTGGATCGACTGGACGCCCGACGACGCACTCGCCCTGCTGCTCGTCACGGTCTTCGTGACGGGCGTCGCCGAACGTTTCTGGACGGTCGCCCGCGAGAGTGCGGCGCCCGCCCTGCTGCCCGCCCCGCCCCCGGAGGGCGCGACCGTACGACCGCTGCCCGACCACATGGACGCCCTGCGCCGCCTCTCGCTGCGCACCGGCTTCCTGACCATCCCGCTCGGCGCGGCCACCCTGGTGGTCGCCGCCCTGTTCAACAACCTTCTGGGCACCGGGATCGCCTGGTTCGACCAGCACCAGGCGGCCCTCGCCTCGTACGTCGCCGGCGGGCTCTTCGCCGGATGCCTGTCGATCGTGACCTTCCTGGAGCTGCCGGCCGTGCGCACCCCGCGCCCGCGGTCGCCGCTCGAAGGCCTGCGCCGCCCCCGCACCGCCACCGGTGTCGACTCGGGCCGCACGGGCGTGATCCCGCTGCTGGTGCTCGCCTGCGCCGCCGTCGCGGGCGCGATCTCCGCGTCCGTCGCCGTGGCCGTCCTGCACGCCAAGGACCTGGGCGGCGGCCCGGTGCTCTACGGACTCCTCGTGCTCGGGCTGACCGGCGGAGTCGTCGTCGGCGTCCGCACGGCGCCCAAGGTGCTGGTGTCGCTGTCGCGGCGCCGCCTGCTCGCGCTCGCCATCGCCTTCACCGGCTTGGCGCTCCTCGCCGCCGGACTCGTCCCGGACGTCACCAGCGTGCTGCTGGTCGTGGTCCTCGCGGGCGTCGGCGCGGGCGTCGCCGCCAACACCGGGCACGCCCTTCTCGACCAGGAGACCGAGGACCACCGCCGCACGCGCACGACCGAGCACCTGCACGCCGTCGTACGGGTCCTCGTGGCCCTGGGCGCGGTGCTCGCCCCGCTGGTCGCGGCGCTCATCGGGCCGCACCGGCTGGAGAACGGCAAGTTCGTCTTCGCGCACGGCGGGGCGGCCTTCACGCTGATGCTGGTCGGCGCCCTGCTGCTCCCGGTGGCCGCCCTGGTCCTCGCCAAGGTCGACGACCGCTCCGGCGTCCCCCTCAGGAAGGACCTGCGGGACGCACTGATGGGCGGCGACGACCCGGTGACGGCGCCCGCCGCGAACGGCTTCTTCATCGCCCTGGAGGGCGGCGACGGCGCCGGCAAGTCCACCCAGGCCGAGGCGCTCGCCGAGTGGATCAGGGCCAAGGGCCACGAGGTCGTCCTCACGCGTGAGCCGGGGGCCACGCCCGTCGGCAAGCGGCTGCGCTCGATCCTGCTGGACGTCTCCAGCGCCGGCCTCTCGCACCGCGCGGAAGCCCTGCTGTACGCGGCGGACCGCGCCGAGCACGTCGACACGGTCGTGCGGCCCGCCCTGGAGCGCGGCGCCGTGGTGATCACCGACCGGTACGTCGACTCGTCCGTGGCTTACCAGGGCGCGGGCCGCGACCTGTCCCCGACCGAGATCGCACGGATCTCGCGCTGGGCGACGGACGGACTGGTGCCCCACCTGACGGTCCTGCTGGACGTCTCCCCGGAGGCCGCCCGCGAGCGGTTCACGGAGGCCCCCGACCGTCTGGAGTCGGAGCCCGCGGAGTTCCACGCGCGCGTGCGCGCCGGTTTCCTCACGCTCGCCGCCGCCGACCCCGGCCGCTACCTCGTCGTCGACGCGGCGCAGGAGCCCGAGGCCGTCACCACCGTCGTCCGGCACCGGCTCGACCAGCTGCTGCCCCTGTCCGAGGCCGAGATCAAGGCCCAGGAGGAGGCGCGCAGGAAGGCCGAGGAGGAGGCCCGCCGCAAGGCCGAGGAAGAGGCGGCCCGCAAGGCCGAGGAGGAGCGCCTGGAGCGTGAGCGCCAGGAGCAGCTCGCCAAGCTGCGCGCCGAGGAGGAGGAGCGCAAGCGGCGCGAGCTGGAGGAGGCGCAGCGGCGCGAGGCCGAACGGCAGGCAGAAGAGGCGCGGCTGCGGGCCGAGGAGGCACGCAAGCGCGCCGAGGAGGAGCGGGCCCGTCTCCTCGCGGAGGAGAAGGCCCGCGCCGAGGAGGAGACCCGCCGAAAGGCGGAGGAGGAACGCCGGCGCAAGCAGGCCGAGGAAGAGGCCCGGCTGCGCGCCGAGGCCGAGAGCCGTCGGCTGGAGAAGCAGCGCAAGGCCGAGGAGGCGCTGCTGCGGGCCGAGGAGGCACGGCGAGCGGCGGAGCAGGCGGCCGCCGCCGCGCAGGTCGGCCCGAAGCCGGCGCGTTCCGCTCCGCCCGCGGGGCCGGCGGTCCCGCCGGAGGCGGCGACCGTGCCCACGCCGGTCGTCACGCCGACGAACGCGTCGGGCGGCCCGGTGGACGAGACGGCGGTGCTGCCGCCGGTCCCGTCGGACCGGACGGACCGGACGGACAAGGAGCCCGAGCGGCCCTCCCGCCCGTCCGCCGGGTCCTCCGCGAAGCGGTCACCCGCCGGGGGAAGGGACGCCGGGGTGACGGACGCGGAGGTCACGGCCGAGCTGCCGCAGCCGCCGCGGCCCGCGCCGGCCGTTCCCACGGACGACGAGACGGCGGTCCTGCCTCCGGTGCGCGGCGGGCAGGGCCGGAGCGGCCCGACCGACCGGCGCCTGCCCGGTCCCGAGGAGGAGACGGCCGTCCTGCCTCCGGTGCGGGACGACAGCCCCTCGGACCGGGTCCCGCCGGGCTACTTCCGCGACGAGCGCGACGACCGAGACGCCCGCGACGCGCGGGGCGGAGTCCGGCCGGACGGCACCGACGACCGCACCCGTGAGCTCCCGCAGCTCGACGAGGAGGGCGAGCCCCGGCACCGGCCGCGTCCGGACTGGGCCGAGGAGACCCCGCTCGACGATCTGCCGACCCTCGCGGACGAACTCCTGGGACCGCACCGGGACGACGACGGACCCTCCGAGGGCCGGGGCGGCCGGGGCCGGCGCCGCTGAACACGCCCCACTCCGCTGAACGCGCCCGCCGCTGAGGCGAGGAGGAGCGGCCCGACGACCGGGCCGCTCGCGCCTGAACCCGGCGGCTTGGCGGCCCTCCGTGGCCGAGGCCGGCGGGATGGCCGAGGCTGACGGGACTGACCGGACCGACGGGACTGGCGGGACTGGCGGACCCGATTGTCAGTGGCTGACCGCACAATGGAAGCCACGGAGCGAAACGTGACGAAAGGGCGGGGCGACGCATGACCGTGTGGGACGACCTCATCGGCCAGGAGAGGGTGAGCGAGCAGCTGACCGCCGCCGCCCGGGACGCCGACGCGCTCGTCACCGCGGCCGCCGCCCGCACCGCCCCGCCGGAGGCGTCGAAGATGACGCACGCCTGGCTGTTCACCGGCCCGCCCGGCGGCGGTCGGACCCAGGTGGCGCGGGCCTTCGCGGCCGCCTTGCAGTGCGTGAGCCCCGACCGGGCGCTCGGCGGCGTCCCGGGCTGCGGGTTCTGCGACGGCTGTCATACGGCGCTGATCGGCACCCACGCCGACGTCACCACCGTCGCGGCCGTGGGCGCGCAGATCCTCGCGGACGACATGCGCGACACCGTCCGCAAGTCGTACACCTCGCCCGCCACGGGCCGCTGGCAGATCATCCTCGTCGAGGACGCCGAGCGGCTCAACGAGAAGTCCGCCAACGCCGTCCTGAAGGCGGTGGAGGAGCCCGCGCCCCGCACGGTCTGGCTGCTGTGCGCGCCCTCCCTGGAGGACGTGCTGCCCACGATCCGCTCCCGCTGCCGGCACCTGAACCTGCGCACGCCCTCGGTCGAGGCGGTCGCCGACATGCTCGTACGCCGGGAGGGCGTCGAGCCGGCCGTCGCCGCGGCCGCCGCCCGGGCCACCCAGGGCCATGTCGACCGGGCCCGGCGCCTCGCCACCGACCCCGCCGCGCGCGAGCGGCGTGCGGCCGTGCTGAAACTGCCCCTGCGCGTGGACGACGTCGGCAACTGCCTCAGAGCCGCGCAGGAGCTGGTCGACGCTGCCGCCGAGGACGCCAAGCAGCTCGCGGAGGAGACGGACGGCAAGGAGACCGAGGAACTGAAGGCGGCGATGGGAGCGGTCCAGGGCGGCCGGATGCCGCGCGGCACCGCGGGCGTGATGAAGGACCTGGAGGACAAGCAGAAGCGCCGCAGAACGCGGACACAGCGCGACAGTCTCGACGTCGCGCTCACCGACCTGACGGCCTTCTACCGCGACGTCCTCGCGCTCCAGCTGGGCTCCCGCGTCGCGATCGCCAACGCGGACGCCGAAGAGGCGCTGCAACGGCTCGCCCGCGGCAGCAGCCCGGAATCGACCCTGCGCCGGATCGACGCCATCGCCGCGTGCAGAGAGGCCCTGGACCGCAACGTCGCTCCGCTGCTGGCGGTCGAGGCGATGACGATGGCACTGAGAGCGGGCTAGGTTCGTCGACCGAGGGTTGACGGGGTCCCTCGTCCGTGGCAGTTGGCGGACGCAGGGCGTTCATCCCGTCGCACAGAGTTACGCTCGCTGAATGCACATCAGGCGCTCCCTCCGCAGGTCCCGTGCCGGCGTCACGCTGCTCTCCCTCGCCGCGCTGCTCCTCTCCGGCTGCTCCGCGAACGAGCCGGCCAGCTCCGCGGGCTCCGCGGCGGTTGCTGCGCTGGCCGCGCTGCCGCGGGCCACGCCGTCGGCGCTCTCCCCGTACTACGGGCAGAAACTGAACTGGCGCGACTGCGGTGTCCCCGGCTTCCAGTGCGCCACCATGAAGGCGCCGCTCGACTACGCGAAGCCGGGCGCGGGGGACATCCGGCTCGCCGTCGCCCGCAAGAAGGCGACGGGCCCGGGCAAGCGGCTCGGCTCGCTGCAGGTGAACCCGGGCGGCCCGGGCGGCTCGGCGGTGGGCTACCTCCAGCAGTACGCCGGCATCGGCTACCCCGCCGAGGTCCGCGCCCGCTACGACATGGTCGCCGTCGACCCGCGGGGCGTGGCCCGCAGCGAACCCGTCGAGTGCCTGAACGGGCGGGCGATGGACGCGTACACGCAGACCGACACCACCCCCGACGACCAGCGGGAGAAGACCCGGCTCGTCGACGCCTTCAAGAAGTTCGCGGAGGGCTGCGGAGCGCACGCGCCCAAGCTGCTGCGGCACGTCTCCACCGTGGAAGCGGCCCGGGACATGGACATCCTGCGCGCGATCCTGGGTGACCGGAGGCTGACATACGTGGGGGCGTCGTACGGCACGTTCCTCGGCGCCACGTACGCGGGCCTGTTCCCGAACCGGGTGGGCCGGCTCGTCCTGGACGGAGCGATGGACCCGTCGCTGCCCGCCCGCAGGCTGAACCTGGACCAGACGGCGGGCTTCGAGACGGCGTTCCAGTCGTTCGCGAAGGACTGTGTGCGGCAGGCCGACTGCCCGCTCGGCGGGAAGGGCGCGAAGCCGGCCCAGGTCGGCGCCGGCCTGAAGGCGTTCTTCCGCAGGCTCGACGCGCACCCGATCCCCACCGGCGACGCGGGCGGCCGCAAACTCGGCGAGGCCCTCGCCACCACCGGCGTGATCGCGGCGATGTACGACGAGAGCACCTGGGAGCAACTGCGCGAGGCGCTGACCTCGGCGATCAAGGAGAACGACGGCGCGGGGCTGCTCGCCCTCTCCGACAGCTACTACGAGCGCGACCCGCGAGGACGGTACGCCAATCTGATGTCCGCCAACGCGGCCGTCAACTGCCTGGACCTCCCGGCGGCGTTCGACACCCCGGAGCAGGTCGAGAAGGCGCTGCCGTCGTTCGAGAAGGCGTCCCCGGTCTTCGGGAAGGGCCTCGCCTGGGCCTCCCTCAGCTGCGCGTACTGGCCGGTCGCACCGACGGGAGCGCCGCACCGCATCCAGGCCAAGGGCGCCGCGCCCATCGTCGTCGTCGGCACCACCCGCGACCCGGCCACGCCCTACCCATGGGCACGCTCCCTTGCGAGCCAGCTCGCCTCCGGTCGCCTCCTCACCTACGACGGCGACGGCCACACCGCCTACGGCCGCGGCAGCGCGTGCATCGACTCCGCGATCAACGCCTACCTCCTCCGCGGAACCCCTCCGGCGAAGGGAAAGCGCTGCTCATAGGCCCCCCGGCCGGCCTCCCACCCCCGCACCCCGGGCTGGTTCGGAGCACCCCTGGAAACTGTGTAGACTTACCGACGTTGCTGATCGCACCATGGTGCGGACAGCGCGCCGCCTTAGCTCAGATGGCCAGAGCAACGCACTCGTAATGCGTAGGTCTCGGGTTCGAATCCCGAAGGCGGCTCTGCCGAAGCCTCAGGACTCACTCGCCGTGACCTGGGGCTTTTGCTTTTACCGGATGCGGCGGCGGCGCTGAGCGCGGGCCGCGCGGCTGTCCCTAGTCTCAGTTCTAGTCTCAGTTGTGGGCTCAGGCGTCGGTTCCGGGGCGGGCAGGAAGGTGTCTCCCATGCGACGCATGGCGTCCTTCGAAAGATGTGAGCGGCCCTTGACGTAGCGGCGCGTCTGACTGATCTGCGTGTGCCGAAGGATCTCCATGATGGTCGGCATGTCCACCCCCAGCTCGTTCAGAATCGTGCCCGCTGTGTGGCGGCTCCCGTCGTAGAGGCGACGGTCGCCGATGCCCGCTTCCGCCAGTAGTTCCTTGAACTCCTCCCAGTCGTCGCGGGGGTCGATGGGTCGGCCATCGGGTCGGGTGAACACGGCGTGGTTCTCTTGCCAGAGTTCGCCGGCCGCCACTCGTAGTTCGTCCTGCTGTGCCTTGTGCGCGATCAGGTAGGGGATGAACGCGGGCGGGATCGGTACGGGGTTCGTGCTCTTCCTGGTCTTGGGGCGAGTGAAGGTCAGACCTCCGCCCTTGCGGTCCGGGCAGGTACTCGCATGCTTGACGCAGGACTGGGTGCAGGGCTTCGGGCAACCGCGTTTGTAGCCCTTGTGCGTCACGCAGTTCGGCGGACAGGGCTCGAAGCGGTGCAGACGCGCTCCGCAGGCGTGTGCGTCAATGCAGCCGTGCCGCCACGTGAGCCGCTGTAGCTGCCACCTGGGGTGGAACAGCTCGGCGGAGAGGTCGACGTACGGCCACCGCAGTCCCAGGGTCTCGCCCTGCCGGAACCCCATGCCGACCCCGACGATCCACCGCATGAACGTGGGCCGCTTGGCCGCCGCTTGCAGGAACGCCTTCGCTTCTTCCTGGGTGAACGGGTTCGTCTCGGTCTCGTCGATGCTGGGCGGGTCGACCAGCGTGGCGACGTTCTCGCCGATCATCCGGCGGCGGTGGGCAATCTTCAGGGCCCTCGACAGGATGCGGTGCACCTTGACCACGTGGGACGGCGCGCGCCCGGCATCGAGCATGGCCCGGTACATCTGCTCAAGGTGCTCCGGGGCGAGCTTGTCGATGCGGTGCTTCCCGATGCCGGGAACGATGTCGTTGCGGGTCTTGGACCAGTAGTCGTCCAGGGACCGGGGCTTGAGCTTCAAGCTCGCGATATCGGTCAGGTAGGTCTCCATCCACTGTCCGACCGTGGGCTTACGGCCCGCCTTGGTCGCACGTCCCTCGTCACGGAGCTTCTCCAGTTCACGGACCTTGCGGCGCACTGCGGGTTCGGTGCGGGCCATGCGGTGGCGGCGGTCGGGGCTTCCATCGGCCAGTACGCCCATGGTCACGCGACCATGCCACCAGCCGTCATCGCCGAAGTAGATGGTGGATTCCAGGTTCGACTTGCGGGGGCTCATGTGGCTCTCCAAGAACGAGGCGGCCCCGGACACTTCGTCCGGGGCCGCCTTGATTGGGCGTGAGTCAGAGGCTGTCGACGTAGGCCTTGAGGACGGCCACCTTGATGCGGCGGCAGCGCCCCTGCTTCACAAAGGCCAGGACGCCGTCAGCCATGAGTTCGTAGACAGTGGACCGCCCCAGCCGAAGAGCCTCGGCGGCTTCTTCCGGGGTGTAGAGAAGGGGTTCAACGGGGCGCACGGCGGTGCTCATGCTGTTTGCCTCCTCGGCGTGTGCTGATGGCAGGGCCGCAACCGCTGACAGAACTGACAGAACCTTGCCGGTAGGTCGTTGACCTGCGGCTTTGATGCGTTCTGGATCTTTGACAGAACTGAATTAATTGCTGACAGAACCTCGCCGGGGGAGGTTCTGTCACAGGACGCCCGGAGAGGTCGCGGGGGTTCTGTCGAGTTTTAATTGGGTTCTGTCAAAACCGCGATCATGATGATTAGTGCTGGTCAGCGGCTGGGCGGGGGGTTGTGTCAGTTCTGTCGGCGGTCTGGGGGTTCTGTCAGGCCCCGCGCGTGATGCGCGGGTGGGTCTCGTAGCGCGGCGAGGGTGGCCGGCCGCCGCGACCGGTGCGCGGGGGCGGTGGCTGCTGGCGGATCCACCCGTGTTCTTCGAGCAGGGCAAGGGCGGGGTCCAGGTCGCCGATGGCGGGGAACTCTGCCCGACGCAGCGTCCGGAACAGTTCCCGCTTGGTGAACTGTGCGGGGTTGCTGGAGACGAGCTGGGCGAGGACGGTCACCGCGGATTCGTGGGCGGGGTCGGCGCTCATGACGCTGAATACGTCCAGGGCATGCGCGGTGAAGTAGTCGCCCAGTTCGGTGGCGGCGGCCATGGTGGATGCCTCGATGGGCTTATGCCACCCGTCCTCGGGGTGAGTGGCGAGGTGCAGGAGCCCGGCGATGCGGGCCACGGCGCCATCTCGCTTGGACGCCCATTTCACGATCGGCGCGAAACTCCCATCCGGACCGAGACGCGATTCGGTGACTTTCTGGAAGGCCAGGAGTACGGCGTCGGCTTCCGGGGTGAGTTGGATGAGGGCGGGGTCGGTCCAGTCCGCCAGGGCGAGTGTCAGACCCGCCAGGTATTTGGCGTAGGTGGCGGCCACCTGCTCGTCCAGCAGGGCCGGGGTCAGACTGCGAGAGCCGACCAGGGACACAGGCTTGGAGTAGAGAAAGCGGGCGAGGAGCCCGCGCCCGTCAGCTCCGTCGATGCGGCTGAGTGCGTCCAGGACTTCCGGCTGCACTGCCAGGCCGATGGTGACTGCCGGGGAGTCGACGTGCTGGGCGCTGCGGCCCTGCCGGTTGACCCTGAGCATGTCCCCCGCGTGGCCCTTGAGGAACATCCCCATGTTGGGCTTGCCCGTGTAGCGCCCGGCGATGATGTCGAACAGCTCTCCCTCGGCGCTCAGGCAGGAGATGCGTCCGCCCTGCTCGTCCAGAAGAGTCCCGACGTTTTCCGGTGTCACGTCATCCGCGACGAGTTGCGGTTCGGCGGGAACCCTCATCTTGTCCGCGTCCTGGACCAGTTGGACGGCTTCGGCGGTCAGAGTGTCGCGGTGTTCGGGCTCCGCGTTGGCCGCCTTGCCGGCGGCCTTCTCGGCCGCGGACTTGGCCAGCCTCGCCAGGGTCTCCGCCTCCGCCCTTACAGGTCCGGAGAGTTCGATCAGGGCCTTCTCCGCATCGAGCAGTGGCTTGACCATGAGGTCGAAGACGGCGGACTTGCGGTTGCCGGGGGGCAGGGCGATGGCGGTGTAGATGTTCACTGGCTCACGCCAGTGACCGCGTACGCACACCTTGACCCGTCCGCCGGCGGCGGTGGCGAGGACCGCAAGGGCCAGGCATCCGGCGAGGTCCGCCGGGGTCTGGGTCTCCTCAGCAACACCGCGCACCATGCCGGCCAGCCAGGCTGGCAGGACATCCACGGGGAAGGCCGGGAGCGGCGGGCGAGTACGGAGAGGGACGGGTTCGTCCCAGGCGGGGCCGGTGATCTGCTCGGGTTCGATGTGCTCGAACCCTTCCCACAGATCTGCGCCTGCGTCGTTGGTGGTCATGCGGCGGCCCTGCCTTCCGAAGCGGGGTTCAACAGTGAGCATGAGGTGCGGTGTTCTCCGTGAGCGGCGATCAGTTGCAGGACGGCGGCACGGCCGATGGCGTGGCGCTCATAGCCGCAGGTGCACCTGGAACGGGCGGACGGGGTGACGCTCCAGGACGGCGGCGCGACGATGTCGAGCCAGGCCACGGGGCGGCGCCCGTCGTCCCTGCGCGGGTCAGGGCGAACAGCAATGGGGACGCCTTCGGCGACACCCTTCGGCTCGCCCGCGGCCGGCGTGTCCACAGGCTGTGGAGCGGCGGCCGGCCGGCGGGTGCTGGTGGGGAGGCTCTTAGTAGGCGGTGGTGTGGTCATGTCGCTCGCCTGCCGGTTGTGTTGCGGGCGATGGACCAGTCCAGTCCGCGGGTGATGACGTCGTCGTAGTAGCGCTGCGACTGCGTGGCGTTGGCCGATGCCGCCCTACTAAGAGCCTCCTCGACCTCCCCCCGGTCGAGGTCGCCGGACGCGATGAGCCGGCCGAGGGCTCGCGCGGCCCGCAGCAGCACTGCGTTGCGGGTGCCGTCCGCGGCATGCGCCACATTGGCGGCCTCCCCCCGCAGTGCAGCCGCGGCGTAGCCGCTCGCGCGGGTCGTGAGTGACAGGGAAGCGGCCTGTGTGGGGCGCTGAGGGGGCTTCAGGGCGTCGTGCAGCCACGCGGGCAGGACGGCGGGCGGGCGGTCGTCGAGCACGGTGTATGCGCCGTCGGGGGTGGCGCTGCCCGCGGCGACGACGTAGCCGCCCCAGCCCCGTGTGTCGATCTTCTTGGCGAGTCGTCCGGCGGTGTTGTGCAGACGGACTCCGGGGGGCTGGGTGAAGTACAGGTGTTCGCCGCCGCGCGCGGTCCGCACCCGGTAGGTGTCTGGGACGGCCTGTCCGGCGCGCTCGCAGAGCGCTTGGAAGTTGACGACGCCGTCAGGCGTTCCTTTCGGCTCTTGGGGCTTGAGGGTGTCGAGGTCGACCACGAGCAGCCCGGACGGGCCGGTCGCGATGCCGACGTTGTAGGGCTGCTGCGTCCACGCCGCGACCAACAGGTCCCGGTCGGTGGTAGCGCGCTCCTCCGGCGTCTTGTGCCCGTCAGCGCAGCGGCCGGTGCCGGGGCAGTGCTTCTGCGCGTGGCCGGCCGGGCGCTTGTCCCGGTGGCGCAGCGGGATGACGTGCCAGTCCCGTTGTACCGCCTCTAACGCGCAGGCGAGCAGGGCCAGCCGGGAGGCGTCGGTGCCCGGGATACGGCTCATGCCGCGGCCCTCCCGTCCAGCCGCACGGCTGCCCCGGCTCCGAGGAGCAGGCCGTAGGCATGATGGGCTTGTTGGGGGACGACGCCGTTGCCGAGGATCTTGAGCTGTTCCTTGCGGGGGATGCCCGGCACGGCGGTGACCCACCCTTGGGGCAGGCCCATCATCCATTCGACGAACGCCGGGGACAGGCGGCGGTTACCGCGAGTTCCGGGCTCGGTGGGGCAGGGGGCCGGACGGCTGGTGATGTGCTCCCACCGCCGGATCGCAGGGCCGAAGTCGACGCCGTTGTGCCCGGTCCAACGCGGGTCGAGGCGCACGGCCTGACCGGGCAGGTAGTAGGTCCCGTGGCTGTTGTGTGCGCCGGTGCTGCCGTAGGGGCCGTCCGACGCCTTCGGGGTGGGCAGCAGCCTCAGACGTCGAGCGGCGGTGCCGGGAACTTCGTGACGGCTGTGCGCAGGTTCAACCCACCCTTGCGGTTCGGCGAGGTGCCGGGCCCGCCAGTGCCGTCCGAGGTGGTCGGGGTCGGCATCAGCGGGATGGGCGACTGCGAACCAGCGGTCGCGCTCGTGCGGGGCGCCGACTTCGGCGTCACCAGCTCGTAGACATGTCCATCGCGCGTCATACCCGAGCGCGGCCAGGTCCGCGGCGACGACGTCCAACCCCCGCGAGCGGAGCGCCGCCACGTTTTCCAGGAAGACGAGGCGCGGTCGAACGACGCCCACAGCCTCAGCGACATTTTTCCAGACCCGCGACCACTGGCCATTGATCCCATCCCTTCGTCCGGCGTTGGAGATATTGCGGCAGGGGAAGCCGGCGGCGATGACGTCCGGGCGGTGCAGCTCCCTGACCTGGTGCCAGTCCACGGCCGTGATGTCCCCGAGGTTGGGCGTGTCCGGGTGGTGTGCGGTGAACACGGAGGCGGCGTGCGGGTCGTTGTCGGCGAATGCGACCGGTGCGCCGCCCATCCCGGCATGGATCGCTTGTTCGAGTCCGCCGTAGCCGGCGCACAGCGCCACGATCCGGGGCGGCGAGCCGTGGGGTCGCCTCATGTCGGTGGGTTGGGTCATGCTGGGAGACCTCCAACAGGTCTGTTGCGGACTGGTTGGCAAGGGCGGCCCCGGATTCTTTGGCGAGATGCGGGGGCCGCCCTTGGCGTAGCTAGTGGCTCTTGCCGCGGGCGAGCTTCAACGTGATGCCGCCGACGCCGATGGGTCCGGCGGCACCCGCGATGACGGTGAAGGTGTGGACGGCGGCGTCCATCAGGAAGCAGAGGGCGGCAACCAGTCCCCAGCCGCCGGCGACGGTCGCGCCCGCGATCGCGAACGGCAGCAGTAACCGCCGCCACTCGATGCTGGCCGGGGGCCGGTCGTTGACGACGAACACGACCGGCTGACCGGTCGCCTGTGCGCGCTGGTAGACGTCGGCGGGGATGTGCGGGGCGATGGTGCCGGGCGGGTTGGGCTGGTTCATCGGTGCTCCCCTCGGGGTATGCCGCGGGCCCGCGGCCAAGGTGTGGCGCGGACCCGCGGGGTAGCGACTTGCCATGCAGGGTCACAGTGAGTGACTGATCTAGTGGGGCGTAGTGGGTAGTGGGTAGTGGGGTCCCCAGTGGGGGATGCCAGTTCAGCGCCCCTACGTGCCCCACTAAGGGCTTCAGGTAGTGGTCGGTTCCTAAGTACCGACCACTACCCAGTAGCGCTGTGTGATGGCGTTCAGGCGTGGTCGGGGTGGACGTAGACCGAGTGCGGTCCGTTGTCGCGGTAGACCAACTGGCCCCGTTCCACGGCGGCCTGGAGAGCGGAGCGGACGGTCTTGCGGTCCTTGCCCGCCAGTTCGGCGACCGCGGACGGCTTCATGCCCTCCGCGCCGGTCGCCTTGATCGCTTCCAGCACCTTGGGCAGCCATACCGGGCCCTGCTCCCGAGCCCGGCGCAGCGCGGACAGGTCCAGACCCTCCCCGGCGGCCGGCGGAGCCTGCTCCCCGGCCGTGTGCGGGTCGGCGGCGGTGGCGAACTGCGCGTCGATCTCCTCCCGGAACCGCCGCAGCATCGCGTCCTGTTCCGATCCCTGCCCGGCCTGCGGCCCGCGCAGGGCGGACAGGTTCAGCCCACCCTCGGCGGACTCCGACGGGCCTGCGTCCGCGCCATCGTCCAGGGTGAGGTCGCGCATCCAGGCGGTGCGGTCGGTGTCCCACCGTCGTGCGTAGGCGGGCCCGGCCGCTCGGGCGGAGATGTCGTCCAGGCGGGGGTGTCGGTCGGAGGTGGCGGCAGTGATCTCCCGGATCTGGTTCGGGAGGATTCGCCAGGCCTTGAACAGCGCGGCCGGCGACTCCGGGGTGCCCATGAACCCGGCCCCCTTGTAGGGGGCTTGCTCGACGCGCAGTCCGCGGCGGCCGGGGAACATCTTGCCCAGGTCCATGCCCTCGGTCTCACCGCCGGTCAGGGCGACACGCACCTTGCCCTCGCGGCGGATCATCAGGTTGCCCAGCACGCTGCCGGTGGCTCCGAGGGCGGTGAGGACGGTGCGGATGCCCATGGCGCGCAGCATCCGGATCACTTCGAGGATCTTCTTCGCGAGTTCCTTCATCTGCCGGTCGGTGCTGACCAGGATCTCGGCACCCTCGTCGATGACGAGCAGGATCTGAGGGATCTTCGCGCTGATCGGCAGGAGGTCGGTGTTCGCCTTGGACAGCAGGTCCTGATACGCCTTCTTGCGATGCAGCCCGACATCCAACGCGGCATCCAGCATCAGGACGGCTTCCTCGAGGGAGGAGGCAAGCCAGTCCACGCCGGGCCGGACAGGCTTGCCGTCCTCCCGCACGATCTCCCCGTTCAGCGCGGGCAGCACCCATGGCAGGCCGGCGCTGCCGGCGTTCAGGTCGATCACCCACGTGAGGACGTCCTCAGCCCGGGCGAACCCGGCCAGGATCGTGTGGACCATGTTCGTCTTGCCCGATCCGGTCGGGCCGACGACCAGCGCGCACTGCTCGCGCAGGTAGGCGCAGACGGTCTCACCGTTCGTGCGCACACCCCACGGCAGGCCGGTCAGCACCGACAGCGGTCCGTATTCGCTGGGGTAGGGGCAGTCCTCCTTGAGGACATTGACTGTGGTCACGTCCAGGATCGTGCGGCCCTGGTGGATGCCGGCAGTCGCCGAGGCGGTGCAGCCGTGCGGCAGCTTCGCATCCGCGGAGAGCTGCACGGAGTACTGCGCGATGCGGTCGTAGGTGATCCCGCCCTGCGGCTCCAGATCGAGCGAGTAGCCGGTTCCGGTGGACCACATCTCCACGGCGAGGACGCGCACGGAAATCGAGCAGATCCGCTGAATCCGCTCCACCCACTCCGCGGCGATCGCCCGCCGCTCCGCGGACAACTCCGCCGCGATGGCCCGCTGCTCGGCTGCGATCGCCTCCTCCTCCCGCGCCTCCTCGTACAGCGCGACGGAGCGGGCCGCGGCGCCCATGCCGACGCCGATGGCAGCGAGGGATCCGAGGGCGGCCCAGGTGAGGGGGCCGGTGGTCATGGCCCAGGTGGTCCAGCCTGCCCCGACGAGCCAGGAGGCGGCGCGGGTGGCGAGAGTACGGCCGGCGTTGCGCACCCGCAGGCCGGCGACGGTGTGGCCTAGGGCGCCGGCGGCGCCGATGGCGAGCACCCAGCCGGGCGGCATGCCGGTGGCCGCGCCAGTAGTGGCGACGGCGAAGGCTCCGGTGGTGGCGGACAGGGCGCCGGTCACGGGTCCGTGACCGGCCGCCCAGTCCAGCACCGGGCCACTGCTGACGTTCTGCTTCTTGGCGGTGGCGGGGCTGCTCATGGTTAGACGTTCCAGCCCTTCTCGGCCTCGGGGCCGTTGCGAGGGTCCTCGTGACGGGCGATGTCCTGCTCGTGCGCCTGCCGGAACAGCGGGCCCATGTCCTCGGCGACCGCGACGGCGCTCATCAGGGCGCCGAAGATGTCGTTGAAGCCGTCCGCGACCTCCTTCTCCAGTGGAAACTCCGAGTCGGAGCGCTCCGCGAGGATCTTCATCACGTTCGCCACCGACGTCAGCGCGGCCGGCAGGCCTTCGACCATGGCGAGGATCTCCATGGCGTTCTCGGGGTCGTACTGGTTAGCGGCCTGCTCCATCTCGGAAGCGACCTCTTCGAACCGGAAACCGGACACGTGCTCTCCTTCATTCACACCGGATGTGCTGGGGGTGGGGATGTCTGCGGCCGGGCGTTCCACCTGCTCGCCCAAGCCGTCGGTGCCGTCCTGAGCGGCCTCCGCATCGGCGGCGGCCTCCTGCTCGCTCAGCGTCTGGCGCGTGGCTTCATCGCGGGCCGCGCGCTGCTCGGTGGCGGTGCGGACGATCTGCCAGAACAAGCGGCGACCGGGGTACATCAGCCACGGGATATCGAACTTGCGTCCGATTAGCGTGCTGACAATGCCGAGCAGCCCGACCGGCAGGGCGAGCAGCGCAGCCAGCAGCCGGCGGCCCTGGAAGCGAGCTGCGGACCGGCGCAACGCCTTACGCGCCGCCCGACGGGCCGGGGCCTTGCGCACCTGCGCCCGCTGCGCCGCCACCGTGGCGCCCGCCTTGGCGTCGCGCCGGTTGCGCTGCTTGGTGACTGCCGCATCCCGCGCGGCACGCGCCTTGCGGGTGGCACCGTTCATGAGCCGGCCTGCCAGGCCAGGACGCTTGCCCGACCGGGCCCGGGAGGTGCCGGCAGCGGCCTTGGCGTTGCGGCGGGCGTCGGCGACCGCGCGCCGGGCGTTGGCCGTCTGCGCCCGCCGCCCGCCGCGCGAACCTGCCGCAGCCTTTTGCGCGGCCCGCAGCGCCTTGACCTGCCCGGCACGCCCCGCAGGGCTCTTGCCCGCGCTCGCCGCGTGCTTGGACGGGCCATGACCGGTCTTGCTGGGCGTCTTCGCGTTCGTCGTCGCGGCGGTGCTGCGGCGGTGCTGGCTGGGCACCTTGCCCGACCGGCCACCGGATCCACCGGCGCGCGAGCCAGCCGAACCGCGGCCCGCGCCGCCGCGGCCCGTTCCGGTGCTCCGCAGTCCTGCGGAGCGTGCAGCCGCACGACCAGCCGCGC
Source organism: Streptomyces sp. NPDC048481 (assembly GCF_043200075.1). Classification (NCBI taxonomy): domain Bacteria; kingdom Bacillati; phylum Actinomycetota; class Actinomycetes; order Kitasatosporales; family Streptomycetaceae; genus Streptomyces; species Streptomyces sp. NPDC048481. The sequence goes on along the minus strand of NZ_JBICXC010000003.1, from coordinate 109,962 downwards.
GGGCCGCGGACCGGCGAGCCTCGCGGCGAGGGCTCGCCTTGCGGGAGCGGGTGGCGGCGACGGTGCCGAGGACGACGATGCCGGTCGCGGCGACGGCCGCGGCGATGGGCCCGCCGGCCAGGGATGCGGCGGCGAGCGCGCCGACGGTGCTGTTCGCGCCGGACAGGGCGAGTGGGACGATGGGCCACCCGCCGGGCGTGTGGTCCACCTCCTCCACGTCCTTGCCCTTCTTGGCGGGCGGGGTGTCGGGAGGCGGGGGCGGTGTGGGCGGTGCAGGCGGAACGGCTACCGGTTCGGTGCTGACTTCCGTCATGCTGAACGCACTCCTTAAGGGGAGTAGGGCCCGACCGGGACCGTGGAAAGTTGCCGGTCGGGCCTGCTGACGTGTGGGGGTTCAGGCGGCGGGCTGTTCCTCGGCGGCCAGGCACATCCCGCAGATGCCTTGCGAGGTGGGGATGCAGTAGCCGACGTCCAGCTCGCAGCGCGGGCAGGTGCGGCGCGCGAGCATCGCCAGTGCCAGAGCTCCCCACTTGCGCGAGGTCATCGGGCGGACGGGCTTGGCCAGGTCGAGGCGGTAGAGGTAGGCGACGCGCGCCCCGCGGCGGCGGCTGTACACCATCACCTGAGCGGCGACCGGCTGCCCGCCCGGCCGTAACCCCTGGGTTCGGAGCTGTCGGCGGGTGGCGTAGCCGTCCGGGGCCATCCGCCACGGGTAGGTCGGTATCCCGTAGCGGACCCCGTCGGGGTCGAAGCAGCGGCTGTAGGCGGTCGGCATCACTCGCCGCCCACGGCCACCAGATGCGGCCGATCCAAGCCGTCGCCCTCGCGCACGGCGAGGATCTGCTTACGCGCCCACGACTCGCTCATGCCGTACGCCTCGCCCAGCGCACGCGCGGACAGCGGGCGTGCGGCCTGTGCGGATTCGGCGTACGTACGCCGGGCGTCCTGCCGCATCCGCTCCAGCTCCGCCTCCTCGAATTGAGCCTGTCGGGCGGCCTCCTCCGCGCTCAGCTCCGGTGTGCGGACGGTGTGCGGGGTGTGCGGATCCGCCGCCCGCACGGCGTCCGCACGGCCGGTGACCTGCTCCGACACCGGCGGCGCGGTCTCCTCGACCGTGCCGCTGGGGGTGTCGTCGGGAAGGTCGGGGGCGGGGGTGTGCGGGAGGGGTGCGGGGTTTCCCAGACGCTGTCCGTCCGACTGCTGGTGTGCGGGTGCGGGCTGGTGGTGCAGCACCTTGGCGACCAGATCGGAACCGAAGTAGATCGACCCGACCGGCAGCGAGGTCGCCAGCAGCACCAGCGCATAGTTCGCTGCATCCCACTCCGCGAGCCGCCCCCACTCGGCCCTCTGGCCGTGCAGTTCGGGAACGAGCCCGTGAACGTAGTTGAGCACCAGCGACGCGAGCGTGTAGGTGCCCAGCACCCGCAGGGCGAACTTGCGGTCGTCACCGGCCAGGACAAGCGTGGCGACCAGCGCGAGCGCCATCAGGCCGTCGACGACGAACGGGTAGAGGGTGGCGGCCGTCGCGTCCGCGCCGATCGCGCCGGCGATGTCGCGCAGCGCGTTCCACGAGACCCTAAACGCCATCGCGACCACCGCGACCAGCGCGGCCACCAGCAGCTTTCCCTTACGGTTCACCGGGCACCCCCCAGCGCGAGCAGGACGGCAAGGACGAGCAGGGCGCCACCCGCGCGGGTCAGATCGATCGCGCGGCGGAGCCCGGTGAACTTCACGACCGCCAGCCGGGACAGTCCCGCGATGTCGGCGGCGAGGTCACCGCCGTCGACGGCGGTGGCGATCTCCGCGGCCGTGAGGGTGGCCCACAGCGGGAAGCCGTGCCGGCCCCGCAGGTTCGGACGCACCGAAGCCAGCAACAGCCCGGCCGCCGCGACCAGCAGCGCCATCCCCAGACCGCCCGCCGTACAGGCGGGAACGTTCAGCGGCAGGTCGCGGGCGACCGTCCACGCACCGGCGAGAATCGCACCGACGAACGCCAGCAGCAGACCCGTTTTGGCGTCCGTCCGGGCGATCTCCGCCTTCACCTCGGCATGCGCAGCCACCAGAGCGGCGCTCATGCGGCGACCTCCCTCGCGGTGACGCGGTTGGCGAGCGTCGCACGCTCGGCCAGCACCCGGCTCCTGTTGCGGCGGACGCGTCGCTGGTCCGGCCCCGTCGGCGCCCGCTCCATGAGAGCGATCTGGACGTCCAGCGTCTCGACGTCAGCGAGGATGCCGGGCATCTCGGCGTCGATCGCGTCCAGCTCGGAGTCCGTCGGCTCCATCCAGTCGGCGAACGCGGTAACAGCGTCCTGAACAGTGACGATGTGTTCCATGGGTCGTGTTCTCCCTGCAAGGTGGCAACGGCCCGAACAGCGGCCCCGGTGCTCGAACACCGGGGCCGCGCGCCGTTGAAGTCGGTAGATCCGGCTCCCCTCAGCGCTGCTCGTTCGGGACGAGCAGCGGAGGCAACCGGCGCGACGAGAGCCGCGAAGGTCGATACGCGTTCTAGTCGCGCAGTCCGTCTTTTCGACTCGGGGAGACGGGGCCCGCCTATGCAGTTGTCAAGCAATCGCCAGTGCGGGGCCCGCCCCTCAATAGGGCGAGCTATCCCGTCCGGCAGCCGCCCCGCGAAGGCGGGGCCGGCGTTGCATCTATAGACTGGACCGGTGGACCGGTCCAGTCAACCCTTGAAAATCGAGTTGGGAGACGGGAAGTTGCGTTTGCGCAGGTCGGAAAGCGTGACGAGGCATCAAAAAAGCTGGACCGGCGGACCGGTCCAGCTCTCAAAACGTGCAGCTCCTACATGGCGTACGTGTCGACCTGCTCGAAGAACACGGAGGGCGTGACCCCTTCCTCGCAGACCAGCGGTCGGCCTGCCTGGTCGTACGCCGTGTGAAGGAGCACAGCGACCGCGCTGGCCGTCGCCACTCCCAATCGGTCCGCTTCCGCGTCCGTGGCGAGGCGCACTGTGGTCACATCCACCCCCTCGACAGGGAACCGCCCAGTTTGCCGGCGGACATAGCGTGTCGTGCCCTCGGCGATGGGCGCGGTGTCGGCGAGGCGCGGCGCCGACTCTGCGATCTCTGGCGGAAACCACGCTTCAACGCAACTGTTCGGAGTCCCGTCCGGCAGCTGCAAAACGCGGATGCGTCGGAGCGCCTGGACCCCGGAGGAGAGTCCGAGCGCGGCTGCCACGCGCGCGGGAGGTTCTGACCAATCCGGCGTGCCGATGCGCAGGTACGGCATCCCGCCCAAGATGCGGGCCGAACCAGATCGGCGAGCACCAGCGGGGCGCGCCACTGGCGTGTCTGTGACGACGAACCCGGTGCCCTGCTTGGCCACCACCACGCCATCGTTGCGCAGCACGTCCACAGCCTTGATGGCGGTGGCCCGTGAAACGGCCCACTGCTCGGCCAGGTCGCGGCCCGACGGGATGGTGTCCCCAGGAGCGAACTCCCCAGCAGCGATGCGGGCGCGTAGAGACTCAGCGATCTCTTCGTACTTCAAAACGGCCATGGCTTCCACTACTCCGCACGCTGGACTGGTCCACCGGTACACAGGATACTGCGACTATGTCGAATCTCGAATTGGCTCCCTCTGTGATGCGGTTCTACGGCGAGACAGTGAACGAGGACGGCCGCCTGCGAAGGTCGGCAGACGGACGTATGGAGCTGGTCAGGACCCAAGAGCTACTCCGCCGCTTCTTGCCCCCTGCGCCGGCGCGTGTGCTTGACGTGGGCGGGGGGACCGGAATTCATGCTGAGTGGCTGGTGAAGGACGGCTACGAAGTCACGCTTGTGGACCCAGTGCCCCGCCATGTCGAGAGCGCGGCAGCCGTGTGTTCGGCGGTCGTCGGAGACGCCCGCGACTTGCGCGAGCCAGATGACAGTTTCGACGTCGTGCAGCTTCTCGGGCCGCTCTACCACCTGCCCGATCCCGACGACAGGCGTGTGGCACTGGCGGAAGCGCACCGCGTGGTAAAGCCGGGAGGGTTGGTCGCGGCCGCTGCTATCAACCGCTACGCGTCCCTCTTCGAGCACGTCACGTACGCCCACCTTCACACCGAGCGGATCCGTGACTCCGTCTCCAAGATTCTTGAGACGGCCGTCTATGACGGTGTACGTGGATTCACCTTGTCCTACTTCCACCGCGCAGAAGAGCTCGTGACGGAGTTGGAGGCCTCTGGGCTGACGGACGTGCAGGTCTTCGGGATCGAGGGGCCTGCATGGTCACTGGTGAAGGCAGCAGAGCAGCAGCCGGGCGAGGGGCCAACAGATGAGCTGATCGCCTCCGCGATGGAGGCGGCGCGCCTGGCAGAGCCGTACCCTGAGCTGCTTGCTGCCAGTTCCCACCTGCTGGCCGTGGGCAAGGCTCCTGCTGACATCAACGCCTGACCTGCATAACGGCGGAGATCGGCAGACAGGCGCAGCCGCCCGGCGCGGGCGCGCACCGCCTCCGCACCGCCCTGATCTTGCTCGACGCGGGACCCGAGCCAGAGAGATGGCTAAAACCGTGGAGCCAGCCTCAGCCACGGCGGGTATCTCCCACTTCCTGACCGCAGCCACCGAGCGCCCCGGCCAGTCCCGACGCAGAGGCCCAAACCCTGCCCGACTTGCCAACCAGTCAACGCACTGCCGATCCGCCTCACACCACTACTAAGTAGAGCATTCCCGAAACAGGGCGAATTGCTACCGCTAAGTAACATGTCCACTATCCCTGCACAAAGGGTTAGCTGGAGCTACCATCCAACGCATGGACGACGTGCCGCGCGTACTGGTCGAACAGGCTCTAACTACCCTTGGCGTGACCGAGGTTGCTCCCCTGCGGGGTGGTGCGCAGAAGGCGGTGTCACTCGTCGATCGCGACGGGGAACGCCTAGTGCTCAAGGTTATATCTATTGGTGCCTCCAACCCGGACAGTATTAAGCGGGCGGAGCGGGAAGTCGAACTGCTTTCCGCCATTAGTAGTCCCTATGTTGTGGCGGTGGCATCTGAGCTAATCGAGCTAGGCAATCCCCCGACAGGTGCTGCCTGGCTCGAAGAGTTCCTAGATGGTGACGACCTGACGCCTAGCCTTCAAACCGGGCCGTGGACCTGGAATGAAACGGCGATGATGGCTAGGGACGTGGCAAAAGGATTGGGAGCCGCTCACGTCAAGCGGGTAGTTCACCGTGATTTGAGTCCGAATAATATCCGCAGACTCTCCAACGGTACCTACAAAGTCATGGATTTCGGGTTCGCTCGGCATACTCTGCGTTCCGGGTTGACCATTGCTGGACAGCCCGGAACTCCCGGATTCGCGAGTCCAGAGCACCTGCACAACTTCTCTGGAGCGCCGACAGCCGCTTCTGACGTTTTCTGTGTCGGCATTCTCGTGTATACCGCCCTTAGCGGACAGGTGCCGATCCCATACGCAGGCGATGATGCCGACTACGCCATCCGCCTAATAAACGCCCGCATCGTCGATATAGCCGAACATAGGCCAGATCTCACCGACCGGCAATGCGCTCTAATTCGCAAGTGCCTGCACCCGCAACCCGCACGGCGGTACTTGAACGGAAACCGTCTGGCGCAGGCCGTTGAGGAGCTCATGTGAGTATCTTGATCGAGGACAGTCCCCGCAACCTCCTAGCCTGGATAGTCCAGGCAGTAAAGGCTGGAGACGCGCATGGTGCCGTTATCTCCCCGTTCGCTTCTCCGCTTCAAGGTCTGCGACACAGGCGCAGTGCGGAGGTCATGGCTCGAGGACTCCTAAGCGAAGGGGCTCAAGTCTGGTTTGATGCTCAGACGCACGCTCTCCAAATGGCTGGTGTTGGAGATTTCCGCTACTACCAAGAGTATGAACTGTGGGACGGTAGTAGAGGAGATCTTTCCAGTGCGTCTTTGAGGAGAGGTCACATCGCCAGGGTTTTTGCGTTCCAAGATCGCCTAGAAGTGACAAGGCTCGCTCCCACTACGCTGCTGCATCACGCGGAAACTCAGAGCAGTGAGGCGGCGTTGGAACTAGCGAAGGACGCGATCGATCAAGCACCGGACTGCTGGATTACGATCGCTGGCACTGCCCCCTTCTGGGAGAGTGGTCTAGCACTGGATGCCCATATTGGCGCCCTCGCCCAACTGGAACCTGCTGGTTGGTTTATCGTTCCGGTGCGACCGCTCGCGACTCTGCCAGTGGAGGTCGAGGCTGAGGAAACTCATGGGATTTGCAGGACCGTCAGAGCTCTAAGCGAGAACGCGACGGTGCACATTTCTCACGGGGACCTCGCCGGCCTGCCGGGGGTTGCTGCTGGAGCTGCAAGCGTGGGATCTGGCTGGGATCAGCGTCAGCGAGCATGTGCTTACGCTAGCTACGCGGAGCGTGAGAACGGCGACGGGGGTGGTGGTGGTTGGTATGAACGGGTCACCATCCGAAGCCTGTTGGGGTCGCTGCGGCCGTCCGAAGTAGCCGTGCTTCGGAGTCAGAACCCGGCGCTCTACCAGGCGCTTGGTGAATTTCCACCGCCCGGCCCTCAAGAGGCCTTCCGGCATCATGTATCCGCCCTCCGCTCCGTTATCAGCGCTATTGCCGACAACGGAGATGACTATCACGCACGTTACGCGACCTTGCTGGAGATGTACCGCAACTCTTCCAGGCTCTGGCCGCAGGTGGCGGCTACAACAGGTTCACCTCTGAACGCCTCCCACTGGACCGATCCGCTACAACGTGGAATGACCCTCTACGGGGAAGGTGAAGGCTGGTAATCGTTGCGTAGCGCGGCGACTGTGTGCTCTGCCGCCCATACACGCTTTTGGCGAGAGTGAGTCGATTCTAGGCGGGGACGAACAATCCAATTTCCGGCGACCATGAGCCCTCCCTGGTCACGCTCGACCTCGTCACACATTCGTTGCGTTGCCTTTTTGGACAAGTCGCCCATGACCACAACATAGGAATCTGCCCACACGGCATAAGTGCGCACCTGTCGCAAAGCCTTACGCCAGTCCTCCACCTTGGCTTCCACTGCGATAATGCTGCCGTGTGGTTTGATGCTCGGGGGTCGCACATAGAGGTTGGCCTTGACTTCGATTAGACCACCTGATTTAACGAGATGAGGTACTCTTCGTGCGATAGTTGCGCTAGGCCATCCAATAGCGCGAGCGAGGGCGTCAACGGAGCGGGCTGCATTCGCGTGAGCTACGGCCACGATCGCGGCGTCTACTTCATTCAGCAACGGTGGAACCGGATAATCAAGGCGTGCATCGAGTGCGTCACGCCCGCCGATGATGGCAGTGAAATCGGGAATTCCATATGGTCCTGTCATTTCCCGAATTATAGTCAAATCCCGCCTCGGCGTAGCCAAATCGACACACGCTTTCAAGGCTGGTGCATGCAGGGCGAGTTCTTTTGTTGGTTGAAACCGTTTTCCTGCGCGAGGTTTCGCCGTATCGGTGACATTCGCGTTCACTCCACACCCCGATTGCAGACAGCGTCAATATTGGATGATCTGGCGTCTAGCCTACAGCAAACCACCGACAATAGCCGTGCTGGGCATTTCTGGCGAAGGTCAGTCATTGGTTTCCTGCATTCCAGACGCAGGTTTTGAACTGCTCCTCACGCAAGGACGCTGGGCCGGGGCGCTAGGGGATTCACGTCGGCGTTCGCTCAGTTCTAACCCGATGAGAGCGTGATGGTTGTGGTTCACAGTCCCCGAACGTGTGATCGTCCCTAGGCCGTCCAACGCCTCTCAGAGAGTGTGCCTGCGCTTCGCGAAGTGACGTCAGCAGATGGCATCAATGTCGTCGGACAGTAACGGAGCGGAACAGCCACAGGAGCACCGGCAGCTTTCAACATCATGAACACGCAGTAGGTAACCCGATGATCGAACTTCCGATGCAGTGTTCTCGGACCCACTTCCCCCAGGTGTGCCCCAGGGGTACACGGGAGCGGAGATACCGCAGGTCAAAGTGCCCGAACCCGTCCCGCTGTAAATCTGCCTGGGCCGCCGCGTCGTCCTGTACCTCTATGTCCGGGGCGATGCGCCAGTCTCTCAGGGCAGCCGAGACTTCCCGCAGCGGTGGCAGACGGCTCTTTGCGGCTGTATAGACCGTCCCGTCAGGAGACATGCCCGGCTACCTGCCGGCTTCCATGGCACGGGTGGGCGCTGGGTACCGTGGTGCCATGAACGCCGCAACGATGGGACTCGCGGGAGCCTTAGCGGGTGCACTGGTCGCTGCTGCGGCGACCACGCTCGGACCGCTCGCCCTCCAGAGAAGGAAGGAGCATGTGGACGAGCGACAACGGCGGGCGGATGTCGTCACTCGCAAAGTGGACATCGTCAACGACGTCGGGGTGCACTGCCGTGCCTGGCTGATCTACCTCGTGCGGGTCTTGGAGGATGAGGGGCGAGGCGTAGGTCCGACCGTAGGCGAGTTCGATGAAAAGTCCGAAGCCTTGAGAGGCGCCGCCGAACGCGCCTTGGCTCAGGCGGCACACGCGGGCTACGAACTATCTGACAGTGGCTTGGCCGACGCGCTGCGCGCCATGGAGACCCAGGTTCGCCGCTCACTGGGACACGGTGGTCCGCGTGCTCTCGCGCAGTTGAGGGAACAAGCGAGCGGCTACTTCACTCCTCGGGAGATCGTCAGAACGAACATGCTTCGCCAAGTCACTAGTGAAGAACTACCAACGGATCCCCTAGCTGGGACGGTCTTCGAACGTCGTCATCCACCTCGGCCGTAGGGCGGGCTGGCTTGCTGCGTCCGCATGCGTGGGGCACTGGTGGGGCTCCGGGACTTGAGATGGGAAGCGGCCCAGCTCAAGCGCGTTCGCGCGGACTGTAAAACTGCCGGCGCAGCCGTCTCCGTGCGCCGTCGATAGCCACCGAGAGCCGCCAGTCTCAGTTGCAGTCTCATTTCAGGCTCGGTCCGGCACCGTCCGTCAGTGTCCATCGAAGTCTGTGAACATCCCTGACCAGCGGGGATGTCTGGTTTGCAAACGCCCACGGACGGCCCCGGATCAAGGTCGGACAGCTCGTAATGCGTAGGTCTCGGGTTCGAATCCCGAAGGCGGCTCCGAGAAACCCCAGGACTCACTCGCCGTGACCTGGGGTTTCTTCTTTAGGGTGACCTTGGACCCAAGCCGGTCGGGCATCTGTGGTGCCCAAGCGTGCAGTGATTGGGCAGATCGGTCCCGATCGGCCGTGCGGTCACACGTGGGCTCGGGGCAGCCGGGTGGGGCCATCCGGACATACCCACGATCAACGCGCTCGACCCTGGGCACGATCGACAGGAGCCGCCGCAGGGGTGTCAGCCAGGAAGTGTCCCCCGATGCCAGGTCGCGGCGTCGGTCGAGTCCCAGGCCCCGGGGCAGCGGTGGAGTCGCTGAGCCCGGAGCCGTCTATGGGCTGCCGCTCAGGCAGACTTGGCGGTCATGCTGCGTTCTCGGGCGAGGAGCTCGACGATCTTGTGGAGACGCAGCTTCGGGTCGGGAGCCTCGGCGATCATTTCGGTGAGCAGGTTGTTGAAGTCGTCCAGTGCGGGGCTGCAGAGCCCGGCCGCGTTCATCGCGGCATGCTCTTCCTGGAGTTGTTCGATGATGCGGGCGGCGTCGGCGTTGACGGCGGCCGTCATGCCGGCACCTCCGCCCGCTCGGGCCCGGTCCCGCAGAGGACACGGGTGATCGTGCCCCACACCTGGTCGGGGTTCCCGGTCTCCAGGATCATCCCAGCTGCCACGTCGAGGGCCTTGTCGATACGCCCGCCGTTGTTCTCCTTCTCTACGTCGATGGCGTGCAGTGCGCGAACGACGTGGGGGCGGGCCGCCGCATGCGCGGCGGGCAGCCGGGCCGGGACGGGGTACGCGGCCGGGCTGTCGTCGTAGGTGACGACCCTGGGAGTGCCCCTGCCGCTGCCCAGGTGGACGTCCAGGCGAAGCAGGGACGCTTCCCGGAACAGGGCGGTGATGCCTGGGCCCATGCTTCGAGGATCACCTTTCGGACGGCGTATCCGTGCCGGCGCAGCGAGACGCGTGCGAGCCAGACGGCGGTGCCGGGGTTGGTGCGTCAGGGTACTTCTCGGTCAGCGCGATGCTGGCCGAGTCGACGTGGACCTGACCCGATCTGGATTCCGAGATCGCCATCCACGCCCATAGTGATGAATGCAACCCAGAGGACCGCGATGAGAACAAAGGCTGCTTCGGTCGCGGTACTGGTGACTCGTGTTTTCAGCTGTGGCGCGACAGGTGGCGCATCATCAAGGAAGGCGAGTCAATCCAAGGTGAACGTGCAGGAAGCGGCTGACACGCTATGAAGGGGTGTGGGCGTGCAAGGGATATCCTCCGACGACCTGGTCACGCAGCTTCTGCGACTGCTTCCGGAAGTGAAGCCGTATGTCGAGCAGGCGGCCGCCCGGCACGATCTGAGCGTTTCCCAGGTGACTCACTGGGAGCAGCTCAACACCAGTCCGGGAACGCTCATTTCCGAAGTCCTCGCTTATCCGCTGTTCCAGCCACTGATGTAATCCCCGGAGATCGACGCGGAAGGGGAGGATTTCCTCAAGCGGTGTTTCGAATTCATCGAGGCGCTCCATGAGGACCCCACGGGCCGGCTGACGGACACCGCCTGTTTCACCTTCGTGGAGTCCTTCCTGGAGAGCAGGGAGGTGCTCGACCGCGCCTTCCGCTTCGCGTGGCCGAGGACCCGGGCGGCGGCCCTGTCCATGCTGCGCGCCTGGAACGTCCCCGTGGACCCCTCCTGGGAGCACCCGTCGGGCGAACACCCGCCGAAGTAGATCCGCCGGGGACCACGGGGGATCACGTCGGATCGGCGGGGGCGGCCGGAGACGTCCGAGACGCCGAGACGTCCGAGGACGGCAGGGTGGTGACCGCGCGTCAGCCCAGCAGCCGTACCGGTGCTCCCGCCAGGTAGGCCCTGATGTCCTCCACCGCCTGCCCGTAGTACCGCTCGTAGTTGGCACGCGAGACGTAGCCGAGGTGCGGGGTGGCCAGCAGGCGGGGAGCGGTGCGCATGGGGTGGCCGGAGGGGAGAGGCTCCACGTCGAAGACGTCCACCCCGGCGCCCGCGATCCGGCCCTCCCTCAGCGCCGCCAACAACGCGTCCTGGTCGACGATCGCCGCGCGTGAGGTGTTGACCAGGTATGCCGTCGGCTTCAGCAGGGCCAGCTCGGAAGGGCCCAGCAGGGCGCGGGTGCGGTCGCTCAGCGCCAGGTGGACCGAGACGAAGTCGCTCCCGGAGAGCAGCGCCTCCTTCGACGGGGCCCGTCGCACACCGACCTCCGCCGCCCGCTCCGGCGTCAGGTTCTGGCTCCACGCGCTCACCTCCATGCCGAAGGCGAGTCCCACCCGGGCCACCGCGCTCCCGATCTTTCCCAGGCCCAGCAGGCCGAGCCGGCTGCCGTGCAGGTCAGCGCCGACCGTCGACTGCCAGGGCCCGCCCTCCCGCAGGGCCGCGTTCTCCCGCACGAGCCCACGCGCGAGGCCCAGCAGCAGCGCCCACGTCAGCTCGACCGGCGGCGTCGACGAGCTCTGCGTGCCGCACACCGTCACGCCGTTCGCCTTCGCCGCCGCGTAGTCGATCACCGAGTTGCGCAGGCCCGACGCGATCAGCAGCCGCAGCCGGGGGAGCCGGTCCAGCAGCGACGCGGGGAAGGGGACCCGTTCGCGCAAGGTGACCACGCAGTCGAACGCGGCCAGCGCCGCCGCGAGTTCGTCCTCGTCGCCGAAGTGCCGGGTGAAGGGGACCACTTCCAGCTCATGGCCGGGGGCCGACCAGTCGGCGAGGCTCGTGGCGACGTTCTGGAAGTCGTCGAGTACGGCACAGCGGAAGGGCACGGCGTTTCCTCCAGGCGGTGTCACTGCCGGGCGGCGTCCCCGGGCGGGGAACGTCCGGTAGGAGATTACGGCCGCCTGCCCGGGGGGCTGTCGTGGCGACGGCTCGCCTCTGAGGCACCATCTACCGTGACGACGCCCGCCGCGCGCCCCGGGCCGCGGCCGCCGTCGGATGCCGGACCGATCGAGAGGGACGTGGTGGACGTGGGCGAGGCGGGCGACGTGGGCGACGTGGGCGATGCGGCGGACGTGACGGACGCGGCGGAGCCGGGGCCGAGGATCGCCGTCGCCGTGGTGACGATGGGGGACCGGCCCGCCCAGGTGGACGCGCTGCTGGAGTCGGTGGCCAAGCAGGACCTCGCCCCCGCCCGCATCGTGATCGTCGGCAACGGCTGTGTGCTCCCCGAGTTCGCCGCGCGGCTCTCCCTCCCCGGTGAGGTCACCACGATCGACGTCGACGAGAACCTCGGCTGCCCCGGCGGCCGCAACGTCGGCCTGGCCCGGCTGCGCGAGTTCGGGGACGTCGACGTCGTCGTCGAACTGGACGACGACGGGCTGCTCGTCGACGCCGACGTCCTGCGCCGCGTCCGCGACCTGTACGCGGCCGACCCGCGCCTGGGCATCGTCGGCTTCCGCATCGCGGACGAGCACGGGGAGACCCAGCGCCGGCACGTGCCCCGCGTCGGCGCCTCCGACCCCATGCAGGGCGGGTACGTCACCGGCTTCCTCGGCGGCGGCCACGCCCTGAGCACGGCCATGCTCGCGGAGACGGGCGACTGGCCCGCCGAGTTCTTCTTCGCCCACGAGGAGACCGACCTGGCCTGGCGCGCCACCGACGCCGGCTGGAAGATCCTCTACGCGCCCGAGCTGCTGCTCCAGCACCCCAAGACCTCGCCCGCCCGGCACGCCATCTACCACCGCGTCACCGCCCGCAACCGGGTCTGGCTCGTCCGGCGCAACCTTCCGCTGCCGCTCGTCCCGGTCCACCTGGGGGTCTGGATCGCCGTCACGCTGCTGCGCACGCGCTCGCTCGCCGGGCTGAGGGCCTGGTTCGGCGGGTTCGCGGAAGGCGTGCGGAAGCCCGCGGGCCCGCGCCGGCCCATGAAGTGGCGGACGGTGTGGCGGCTCACCCGGCTGGGCAGGCCGCCGGTCATCTGAGTCCGCGGACCGTCCGGGGCACAGGGCGGGCCTCGGTCGTTCACCTCCGACGACCGAGGCCCCCTATGCGCCCGAACCCGGCCGCAGCGGCGACACTCCCCCGAGCTGCGCGTCGATACGCGCGCGCCGTCGGGCCAGATCCGAGAGTCTGATCACACCAGGCCGCGCCAACGAATCGCTAACATGTGGCCAACGGTTCGCCGCGTCATCGCTGGTCATCTGGCCTGAAGTCGCCGGGCGACCCGGGGAGACGGCCGCACCGACGGCCGTCTCCGACGGGGACCGCCCGGGGAACGGCCGGGGCCCGGGTGGCGGAAAACCGGCGGCCGGGGGCGGAATTCCGCCAGCACGGCGGGGTACCCGCCCGGAGCGCGGGCGACTCGACAGGGCGACCCGGCAAGAGCCGGGCGCGGAAGGGCGATGGGCGGCGTGATGCGGCGGTACGGGCTGCGGTTCGGACTGCTGGGCCCCCCGGTCCTCTACCCGGCCGGCCTCGCCGCCGTCGACCTGGCCGAACCGGCTGAACTGGCTGAACCGGCCGAACTGGCTGAACCGGCCGAACCGGCTGAACCGGCTGAACCGGCCGGACCGGTCGATCCGGCGGAGGCCGCCGCCGGGCCCGAAAGCGTGTCCTCGCCCTTCACCGGGCCCGCGGCCCGCCCCCACCCCCGGTCCGAAGCCGGGGCCGCCCCCCTCGGGGACGCCCGACGCGCCCGCGCCCCCTACGAGACCGTCCGCAGCCCCAAGGTGCGCGCGCTGCTGGCCGCGCTGCTCCTGGAAGCGGGCCGGACCGTTCCCGTCGACTCGCTGAAGGAGGCCCTGTGGGGCGGCGCTCCGCCGGCGTCGGCCCAGGCCTCGCTGCACAACCACGTGACCCGGCTGCGCCGGCTGCTCGACGACCCGCGACGGCTGCGGGCCGTGGGGTCCGGCTATCGGCTCCGGGTGGAACAGGGCGAGCTCGACGTCCACGTCTTCGACCGGCACGTCGCCGCCGCCCGCGGCGCGCACGCCGCCCGGGACTGGGAACGGGTCCTGTGCGAGTGCGGGGCGGCGCTCGCGCTGTGGCGGGGCACCCCGCTCAGCGGGCTCCCCGCCGAACTGGGCGGATACGCCTTCGTGCGACGTCTGCGGGAAGCCCGGCTGCTCCTGCTCGAATGGCGGCACGACGCCGAACTCGCCCTCGGGGACGGACGGTTCGAGCACCGGCTGCCGGAGCTGACGGCCCTGGCCGCCGAGCATCCGCTGCGCGAGACGTTCCACCGCCAGCTGATGCTCGCCCTGCACCGCACCGGCCGCCAGGCCGAGGCCCTCGCCGTCCATCGCGACCTGCGCACCCGTCTCGTCGAGGAACTCGGCGTCGAGCCCGGCCCCGCGGTCCGCGAGGCCCATGTGGAGGTCCTCGGCCCCACGGCCGACGCCGCCACCGGTCCGGCCGCTCCCGCGCTCTCCGTCGCCCTCCCCCCGGCCCGGTCTGCGGCTTCCGCCGCCGCCGCTTCCGTCACCGCCGCGCCCGAGGGCTCCGAGGACGAGTCCGTGAGCACGTCCGGGGGCGAGTCCATGGGCGAGGACGAGGGCGAGTCCGCGGTCCGGTCGGTGCGGCGTCCCCGCCCGGCCCAACTGCCTCCGCCCCCCGCCTGCTTCACGGGCCGCGCCGACACCCTGCGCCGGCTCCGCGCCACACTCGCGCCGGGGGACGGTCCGGGCGGGCGCGGTCCGGCCGTCGTGGTGCTCGGCGGCACCGCCGGCGTCGGCAAGAGCGCGCTCGCGCTGCACGCCGCGCACTCCATGCGGGAACGTTTCCCTGACGGTCAGCTCTACGTCCACCTGCACGGCGCGACTCCCGGCGTGACCCCGCTGACCGCGGGCCAGGCGCTCACCGCCCTCCTGCGCGACCTCGGCGTCGAGCCCTGCCGCATCCCCGAACACCCCGACGCGGCGGCCGCGTTGCTGCGCACCGTGCTCGCCCCCACCCGCACCCTGATCGTCCTGGACGACGCGGCGACCGCCGCCCAGGTCCGTCCGCTGCTGCCGGCCGGCGCCGGGTGCGCGGTGATCGTCACCAGCCGCTCGCCGCTGACCGCTCTGGACGGCGCTCACCGCGTCCCGCTCGCTCCGCTGTCCGCCGAGGACAGCGCCGCGCTGCTGCGGGTCGCCGCCGGTCCCGGCGAGGGGCGGGCGGAGCTGGGCGCAGGCCACCCGCTCGTCGGTCTCACCGGCCGCCTGCCGCTCGCACTGCGCGTCGTCGCCGCCCGCCTCGCCGCGCGCAGCGCCCTCACGCCGGACATGCTGGCCCGCCAACTGGCTGAGGCGGAGAGCAGGTTGACGCATCTGGAGTACGACGACCTCAGCGTCCGCCGGTCCCTGGCCGTGGCGCACGACGCGCTCGCCGCCTCGGAGCGCGAGGCCGACCGGGACGCGGCCCTGGTGCTGCGGCGCATCGGCGCGCTCGACCTCCCGGAGTACGGCGTCCCGCTGCTGTCCCGGCTCCTCGACGCCGACGAGTCCCGTGCCGAGGCCGCCCTGGACCGTCTCGTCGACGTGGCCCTGCTGGAGGAGCGGGCCTACGGCCGCTACACCCCGCACGACCTGGTGCGCGACTTCGCCCGCGAACTCGCGGTGACCGGCCCCGCGACCGTTCCCGCCACCGGCCGGCAGGTCCGGGCGCCCGCCGTCGCGCGGGCCCGGACGGTCGCCCTGCACTGGTACGCGGCCGTGGCCGAGCGCGCGCTGGTCGCGGTCGTCGAGGCGGGTCTCGATCTGGAGGACAGGCGCCGGCCGACCGCGGCCCAGCCCGTGGCCCACACGGCATATCTCGCGCAGGCCCCCGCCTTCGCCGGCCCCGAGGAGGCCTTCGGGTGGGTGGACACGGAGCTGGAGAACATCGTCGCCCTGGTGGCGGGCACCGCGGCCGGAGCGACCGGAGCCGCCGGAGCTGCCGAGGCAGCCGAGGCGACGGTCGGTTCGGCCGCTGCCGAGCCGGGGCTCGTCTCCACGCTGCTGCGGCTCCTGCTGCCTTGTCTGCAACGGCGCGGACGGGTCGCCGAGATGGAGGTGCTCGGGCGGACCGCGCTGCGGGTGGCGCGGCTGCTCGGCGACGAGGCCGCCGAGGCCTACGCGCTGGGCGACCTCGCGGGCCTGCACTTCCTGACCGGCCGCCAGAGCGACGCGCTCGACCTCAACGGCCGCGCCCTGGCCATCTGGCTGCGGCTGGGCCGCCTCTCCTGGATCCGGCGCTGCCTCAGCAACCGGGGCCTGCTGCTGGAGGCGCTCGGGCGTTACGAGGAGTCCGGGACGGCGCTGCGCCACAGCCTCCAGCTCTCACGCCGGCTGGGCGACCCGCACGGGGAGGCCGTGGCCCACAGCCACCTCGGCAACCTCTACGAGCACACCGATCCGCGCGCCGCCATCGAGCAGCACCGGCGGTCCCTGGCCATCGGGACCGGCATCGGGGCCGTCATCGTGCAGCACTCGGCGCACTGCAACATCGGCTACGCCCACCTCGCGCTGGGGGAACCGGCCGCCGCGCTGCCGCACTTCGAGGAGAGTCTGCGCATTCTCGGCGCGCACGGCGACTGGCACGGCGAGTCGCAGACGCGGCTGGGTCTCGTGCGCGCCCTGCGCCCGCTGGGCCGGGCCGAGCGGGCGCTGGGGGAGTGCGCCGAGCTGCTGCGCCGGGCCGAGGCCCGCGCCGACCGCTACACGGCCGCGCTGGCCCGCCACCAGCACGGTCTGCTGCTGCGGGAGCGTGGAGAGCGGGAGCGCGCGTTCGAGGAGTGGCGGTCGGCGCTCGACGCGCTGGACGGCACGGACGAGACGGCGGTCGCCGGGGAGCTTCGCGAGCTGCTCGCCGGCCGGGGCTGACTACTTGGCGTCGGCATAGCACTCCACCACCGCGACGGTGAACGGGAACCGCACCGGCGTCTCGCCGAAGGTGAGCCGCCCGGCCAGGTCGGAGGCCTCGCGGATCGCCGCGGCCACCTGCTCGGCCTCCTCCTCGGGACAGTGCACGATCACCTCGTCGTGCTGGAAGAAGACCAGCTCGGCCGCCATCCCGGCACAGGCCCGGCGCAATGCGGCGAGCAGCAGCAGCGCCCAGTCGGCCGCGCTGCCCTGGACGACGAAGTTGCGGGCGAAGCGCCCCCGCGCGCGGGCGTTGGTCGAGGCGTATCCCGGCACCCACTCCTGTCCGTCGCCCTCCCCGTCGCCGTCGGCTCGCCGCCGTCTCGCCACGTGGCTTGCGTCGGGGCCGTCGGCGTCGTCCTCGGGGAGCGGGATGCCGGCCTCCTCGGACCCCGCGTCTCCGGTCCGGGCCGCGGGCGGGCAGGTCCGGCCCAGCCAGGTCCGCACCAGCCGGCCCTCCTCGCCGGCCTTGGCGGCCTCGTCGACGTAGGCCACCGCGCGCGGGAAGCGGCGGCGCAGCGCCGCGAGGTTCTTCAGGCCGTCGCCGGAGGTCTGGCCGTAGACCGCGCCGAGGACGGCCAGCTTGGCCTGGCCGCGGTCGCCGGAGAAGGCGCGCTCGGAGACGGACTGGTAGAGGTCGCTCTCCCGGCCCGCGACCTCCATCAGCCCGGGGTCGCGGGAGATCGCCGCCAGCACGCGGGGCTCCATCTGGTCGGCGTCGGCGACGACGAGCCGCCAGCCCGGGTCGGCGACGACGGCTCGCCGGATGACCTTGGGGATCTGGAGCGCGCCTCCGCCGTTGGTCACCCACCGGCCGGTGACGGTGCCGTGCGCGAGGAACTCCGGGCGGAACCGCCCGTCGCGCACCCAGTCCTGGAGCCAGGACCAGCCGTGGGCCACCCAGATGCGGTACAGCTTCTTGTACTCGAGGAGCGGCTTCACGGCCGGGTGGTCGAGGGACTCGATCTCCCAGCGGCGGGTCGACCGGACCCTGATCCCCGCCTGCGCGAATGCCTTGACGACGTCGGCCGGCAGATCGGGACGGACCCGGCGGCCGAAGGCGGCCGAGACCTCGTCGGCCAGCTCGGCCAGCCGCCGGGGCTCGCCGCCGCCCGCGTAACGCTCGCCGAGGAGGTCGTGCAGGACCGCGCGGTGCACCGGGGCGCTCCAGGGCAGCCCGGCCCGGTTCATCTCGGCCGCCACCAGCATGCCGGCCGACTCGGCCGCCGTCAGCAGCCGCATCCGCGCCGGGTGCCGCGTCAGCTCGTGGCGCCGCTGCTGGTCGGCGTAGACGGCGAGGAGGTCGTCGAGGGGGAGGCGGGCGGCGGCCCGCGCTTCGAACAGCGGGGACTGCGCGCCGGGGGCGGCCGCGCGCGAGGGCGGATCCGGCGGTACGGGACCGCCGCGCAGCCGGGCCAGTGCGGCGGCCGCCGAGCGGGGCTCGCCCGACCGGCCCTCGTGGCCCAGCAGAAGCGTCTCGGCGTCCTCCACGTCGTAGCACCGCTCCACCCGCACCCCCGCGGCGAGCAGCGACGGATAGACCTCGGCCGTGGAGCGCCAGACCCAGCGGGCGACATCTGGTCGCTCGCGCACGGCACGGGCGAGGTCCGGCTCGCGCAGCACCGGACCGGCGGGCAGCCCGTCGGGGCCGAGGGGGGCGAGTTCCACGCCGCCGTCCTCGGCCGGGGCGAGAGCCCACCGATCGGCCATGCTGCGAGTGTGGCAGGAGGGTCTGACAACGGCCCTGCTCAAGCCCGTCGGCCGTCGCCTGCCGCCGTCGCCCTCGCCCCCGGAGTTCTCGCCCTACTCGGCCGCCCCGCCCGCCTCGTCCGCCTTCACCAGCCCGGCGAGGGCCTCCGCCACGAACCTCTCGGTCGCCGCCTTGCCGACGCCGAGGCCGCTGAGCACGCCCGCGCCGTTCTCGTGTTCCAGCAGGGCCAGCAGCAGGTGCTCGGTGCCCACGTAGTTGTGGCCGAGGCGGAGCGCCTCGCGGAAGGTGAGTTCGAGGACCTTC
Source organism: Streptomyces sp. NPDC048481 (assembly GCF_043200075.1). Taxonomy (NCBI): domain Bacteria; kingdom Bacillati; phylum Actinomycetota; class Actinomycetes; order Kitasatosporales; family Streptomycetaceae; genus Streptomyces; species Streptomyces sp. NPDC048481. The sequence goes on along the minus strand of NZ_JBICXC010000003.1, from coordinate 91,072 downwards.
TTGGCGTCCGTGCCGTACGGAACCAGCTCCGGCGGCTCCTCGACGGGCGACGGGAGCGCGGCGGTCGCGGCCTCGCGCACGGCGTCCGGGGAGACGCCCTGTGCGGCGATCGCCTTGGCGGCGAGGCCCTCCGGTTCGGAGAGCAGGCCGAGGACCAGGTGCGCGGGCAGGCCCTCGGCGTTGCCGGCCGCCTTGGACGCGTTGTGGGCCGCCATGACCACGTTGCGCGCGCGGGGGGTGTAGCGGCCGAAGTTCTGGTTGGCGTCCAGGTCGGACGACTCCTTCGGGACGAACCTCTTCTGGGCGGCCTGCCGGGTGACGCCCATGCTGCGGCCGATGTCGGTCCACGAGGCCCCCGAGCGGCGGGCCTGGTCGACGAAGTGGCCGATGAGGTGGTCCGCCACGTCGCCGAGGTGGTCGGCGGCGATGACGGCGTCCTGGAGCTGTTCGAGCGGCTCGTCGTGGACCTTCTTGATCGCGTCGATGAGGTCGTCGAGACGCACGGACGACGTGGTGGCGGGGCGTGAATCGGTCATGTGTCAACCTTAGGTTGACAGTAGGATGGTGTCAACCCAAGGTTGTCACTCGCGCGGGCGCGCCCCCCACGCGGAAGCGACCCCCGCATGGGCAAGCGACCCCACGCGCGGAGGCGTCGGGAACACGCGGAGGCGTCCTCACACGGGCGGAAGCGTCGGGAACACGCGGAGGCGTCCTCACACGGGCGGAAGCGTCGGGAACACGCGAAGGGGCGTCTCCCCAGGGGCGGAGGCGTGGTGCACACGCGGGGGCGTCCTCCCGTGCACCGGGTGCCTCCCGCGCGTGGGGGCGGTCCCGCCCGCGTGGCACGATCGACCGGTGAGCAGCACCAGTGACAGCCCGGCCGACACCGTCGAACGCGCCTTCCGCGCCGCCCTGCACGACAGCGCCGACGCCGCCCTCGACACGGGCGCGTCCCTCCTCGCCGCCGACCCGGCGACGGACGCGGAACTCACGCGCCGGGGTGTGGAGTTCGTCGCTGCGCTCTGGCGTCGCGGCTGGCAGCCCGCGGACGCCGTGCGCATCGTCCGCCGGGAGCTGGACGCCGTCCACGTGGGCCTGGTGACGGCGCTGATCCGCGCCCACGCGCGCGACGACCGCGCACGCGGCCGGCGCTGGGCGGACCAGCTCGCGGAGCTGCCGGCCGGCCCGCCGGCGTCCACCGACCGCTTCTCGCACGCCACCGCGGTCCTGGAGCTGTACCGCCTGCTGCTGCGCCTGCCCGCCCTCGAACCCCTCCAGGAGCGCGAGCCGCACCGGTCCGCACGCCCCGGGACCCACTCCCGCATGCTCACCCGCATCCGCGCCCTGCTGGCCAAGGCCGAGGCGACCGGGTTCCCGCAGGAGGCGGAGGCGCTCACCGCGAAGGCGCAGGAGCTGATGGCCCGGCACAGCGTCGACGAGGCGCTGCTCGACGCCCAGGCGCCGGACCCGGACGCGCCCGGCGCCTGCCGGATCGGCGTCGAGCCGCCCTACGAGCAGGCCAAGGCGGTGCTGCTGGACGCGGTCGCCGCCGCCAACCACTGCCGGGCGGTGTGGAACGAGCCCTTCGCGTTCTCCACGGTCGTCGGGTTCGAGGCCGACCTGGAGGCGGTCGAACTGCTCTACACGTCGCTGCTGGTGCAGGCGCAGTCCGCGATGGCGAAGGCGGAGGCGGCCCAGCGGGCCGGGGGGCGCAGGCGGACCAAGACCTTCCGGCAGTCCTTCCTCGCCGCGTACGCGCACCGCATAGGCGTCCGGCTGGGCGAGATCGCCGCGGCCGCCGAGACCGCCGTCGACGACGCTCTGCTGCCGGTCCTGGCCACGCGCGCGGTCGCGGTCACCGCCGCGACGGACCGGATGTTCCCGCAGACGGTCTCCACACGTCTGCGCGGGGTCACCGACGAGGCGGGCTGGTCCGAGGGCGCCGAAGCCGCCGACAGGGCCAGGATGCGCTCCCGGCCCCGCCTGCCCTGACGCCCCCCGCCGGCCCGCCGCTCCCGGTGCGGGTCAGTCGCCCGCCTGCGTGAAGGCGCTCACCGTGGCGTCGGGGACGCCCTTGCTCTTCAGGGCGACGTCGCCGTACGACCAGTCGAAGCTCACGGTGGACGAGGCGTCCGGCAGGCCGTACTTCACCGTCTTGACGGCGAGGCTCTTGTCGCCGCCCTTCTCGCCGCGCACATAGGTGATCGTGAACGAGGCGGTCCCCTGTGCCGGGAGGGTCAGCGTCTGTGCCGCGGCGGCGCCGTCCTCGGGCACGGTCGCGGAGTCGCCGTCGGCCTGAAGAGCCACCTTGGGGAAGCCCTTGAGGGTGCACTGCGCGCCCTTGTTGGTGAGCGTGACGGTGACGTTGCCGGTGTCACCGGCGGCGGGTGCGGCGTCGACGGGGCCGACCTCCTGGCCGAGGCCGTCGGCGGCACAGGCGCCGCCGGCGGGGCCGGACGAGCCGGCGGCCTTGCTCTCGTCGCCGCCGGAGCCGCTGTCGTCCCCGCCTCCGCAGGCGGTGAGGAGCAGGGCCGCGGCGAGGGCGGTGACGGTGATGGGAAGGGCGCGCATGAGTGATTCCTAGGGTGTCGTGACGGTGCTCGATGGATCATCACGCACGCGTGCGGCGACACGACGCGCGCCCCCCCGCTTCCGTGACGACCCGATCACACATACGCACCCGACGACCCACACCGCCCCGGCGACCGCGCCGACCGTGTCGCCGGAGGCGATCCGCGTCTGCACGGCTCTTGACCGCCCGGCCGCCGCCAGTTGCCCAATCCGCCTCTCGCTTGCCCGAGCCGCTCCGGGCTGCCTGAGCTGCGGTCGGCTGGCCGGGCAGCGGTCGCCGGCCGGGCCGCCGTCGGCCGTCCGAGCCGCTTTGCGGCCGCGCGCGTTCCACGGCTGCCCGCACACCCCTCGGCCGCCTGCACGGCCTTTTTGGCCGCCGGACCGCCTCCAGTTGCCCAAGCCGCCTCTCGCTTGCCCGAGCCGCTCCGGGCTGCCTGAGCCGCCGTCGGCTATCCGGGCAGCAGCGGGTCGCTGGCCGGGCCGCCGTCGGCCGCCCGGCTTGCTTTTCGGGCCCGCCGCCCGCGCGGCCCTCGGCCGTCCGCATGATCCTCGGATGCACGCGTGCCCCTCGGACGTCCGAGCCGCTTGCGGCCGCCCGTGCGCCTCGGCCGTCCATGCGGTCCACCGCCGCCCGCGCGCCCCTCGGCGTGCGGGCCGACCGCGGCTAGCCGAGCCCCGGTGTCGGCAGTCCGGAGGGCCACTGGCCGCCCTGCGCCTTGGCGAACGTCTCCTTGCCGGCCGCGCCGGACCACGTCACCTTGAGGGACTTCGCGTCGACGGAGTCGACCATCCCGGTCGTCCGGTCGTCCTTGCCGGCGCTGCACTTGAGGCGGATCATCCGCATGCCCGCCTCCTCGCCCGCCGTGCCGCTGCAAACGGCCCCGCCGGTCACGAAGAGGGCGGCCTGCTTGCCCGTGACGATCAGGGCGACGGCCTTGCCGTCCGTCGTGGCGAGCCAGCTCCCCTCCAGCTCGTGGGAGGCGGACGCCGAGGCGGAGGCCGAGGCGCCGCCGGTGCCGCTCGCGCCCCCGGTGCCCGCGGTCGCCGTCGCGGACGGCGCGGCCGAGGAGCCGTCGGACCCGCCACCGTCGCTGCACGCCGTGAGCGTGAGCGCGCCCGCCAGCGCGGCCGCCGCGGCCGCCGCGCGGACCGACGGACGGGACGTGCCCCGCGAGAAGTTCGCCGAAGTCACTGCTGGCTCCCAAGCTGTGCTGTAGCGGGCCGGCCCGGTCGGCGGACGCGAGGACCGCGCGGGCCGAGGGTCCGCAGCAAGCTACCAGCAAGCCCCGGCGGAGTCCCGGGGCCGCCCGTGGCCTACCAGGACGCCTTCCGCACCCCGGGCAGCCGCCCGGCGTGCGCCTCCTCGCGCAGCCCCAGCCGGGACAGCCCGAATTTGCGGATGTACCCGCGCGGGCGCCCGTCGACCTGGTCGCGGTTGCGCACCCGCGTCGCGCAGGCGTCGCGGGGCTGGGCGTGCAACTCCCGCTGCGCCTCGCGCCGTTGCGCGTCGGTCGTGGAAGGCAGCCGGACGATCTGCTTCAGCTCGGCCCGGCGGGCCGCGTGGCGCGCCACGATCGCGCGGCGCCGCTCGTTCTTGGCGATCTTGCTCTTCTTGGCCATCAGATCCGCACCCCCCGCGCGCGGATGCGCGCCACGGCCGCCTCGACGCCGATCGCGTCGACGGTCCTGATGCCCTTCGTGCTCAGCCGCAGCCGGACGTGCCGGCCCTCGCCCGGCAGCCAGTACCGCCGGCTCTGGATGTTGGGGTCGAAGCGCCGCGAGGTGCGCCGGTGGGAGTGGGAGACGCGGTTGCCGAAGCCGGGCCGGGCGCCGGTCAGCATGCAGTGCGCGGACACGGGTGACGTACCTCTCCTCCGCCGATGAGGACATCGGTAGTGCTAATGGAATTCATTTTCAGTAAGATAGCAGCATGGCACGCAACGAACTCCGGCCGGTCGTCAGGCTGCGCTCCACCGCGGGGACGGGCTTCACCTACGTGACCCGCAAGAACCGCCGCAACGACCCGGAACGCACCATCCTCCGCAAGTACGACCCCGTCGTACGCCGTCACGTCGACTTCCGAGAGGAGCGCTGAGCACCGCATGCGCAGGGGAATCCACCCGGCCTACGGTCCCGTCGTCTTCCGGGACCGCGCCGCGAACCACGCCTTCCTCACCCGTTCCACGATGAGCGCGGACCGGACGATCGAATGGGAGGACGGCCGCACGTATCCCGTGGTCGACGTCGAGATCTCCGACGCCAGTCACCCCTTCCACACCGGCACGGCCCGCGTCATGGACACGGCCGGCCGGGTCGAGCGCTTCGAGCGCCGCTACGGGAAGCGGGGCGGGGCGTGAGCCTGCCGATCGTGATCGTCGCCGGGCTGCACGCCGACGCCCGCCGCGCGACGGTCGCGCGACTGCTCGCCGACGTCCCCGGCTGCGTCGTCCTCCACCACGACCTCGCGACGGCGGCGGCCGGCACCGTCGTCCGCACCGTCCGCGACGCCACCGGCGTCCTTTCCGCCGCCGAGACGCCCTTGGTGAACGACTGCGCCTGCTGCGCGCTGCGCGAGGACCTGGTCCCCGAGCTGCGCCGCCTGGCCGGGGACGGCGTCACCCGCCTCGCGGTCGTCGAGCTGTGGGACTCCGTCGAGCCCCGCGGCATGGCCGAGGTGGTGGCGGCCGGCGGGCTCACCGTCACCGGCGTGGTCACCGCCGTCGACCCGGCGCTGCTGCTGCCCTTCCTGGGCAACGGCGACGATCTCGCCGACGTCGGTCTCGCCGCGGCGGCCACCGACCGGCGCACGGTCGCCGACACCTTCGCGCGACAGCTGGAGTACGCCCCGGTCGTGGCCGTCGTCGCGTCCGAGGAGGCCGACGACCAGGACCACGAACTCCTCGCCCAGCTGCACCCCACGGCCCGCCGGATCCCGCTCCCACCCCTGCCTCCGGACCCGCTCGCCGCTCCGCTCGACGGCCGTGCGGACGCGCCCTCCGCACTGGCGGGCGCGCTGCTCGGCCGCGAGACCGGGGGCCGGGCACGTCCGGGCCGTGACGTGCAGGGTCAGGTGGTGACCGGCGGCACCGGGGCCGGTCGCGAGGCCGCCGGAAAGGAGGTCTCCGGTAGGGAGATCGCCGGTCGGGAGACGCCGGCCTGCTTCGACGTGGAGGCTGCCGCCGCCGCCCAGCACCCGGCCTGCGCCCTGCTGCCCGCCGAGGCGGACGCACACGGCGTGAGCACCCTCGTCTGGCACCGCCGCCGCCCGTTCCACCCGGCACGGCTGTACGCCGCGCTGGAGGACCTGACCTGCGCGGCCGCCCGCAGCCGCGGCCGGTTCTGGCTCGCCGACAAGCCCGACACGCTGCTCCACTGGGACGCGGCCGGGGGAGCACTGTGCGTGGAGCCGGCCGGCCCCTGGCTGGCGTCCCTGCCGGACGCCGCCTGGGATCTGGTCCCGCCGGTGCGCCGGGCCGCCGCCGCGCTGGACTGGCACCCCGAGCACGGCGACCGCTGCCAGCACCTGGTCTTCACGTCACCCGGCCTGGACCGGGACGGGCTCGCGTCCCTCCTCGACTCCTGCCTGCTCACGGACGCCGAGTACGCGGCCGGGCGCACCGCCTGGCAGCAGTGGCCGTCCGCCTTCGACAGCCTCCTGGAGGTCTGACCCCATGCCCAACAAGCCAGCGCGCAAGCCCGCGCGCGTCTTCGGACGCACGCCGGGCGCGTCCCGGCCCAACCCGCTCGACCAGGCGGGCGTCGTCTACGTCGACTACAAGGACACCGAATTGCTGCGGAAGTTCCTGTCCGACCGCGGCAAGATCCGCAGCCGCCGCGTCACGCGGATCACCGCCCAGCAGCAACGGCGGCTGTCCCGAGCGGTCAAGAACGCCCGTGAGATGGCGCTCCTCCCTTACGCGACCACTCGCTGACCCGCCCCACCGCCCGCCCGGCCGGGCCCGTCCGCAGCCCGCCCGAGCCGTCCACCCTCCGGCTCGGGCGGGCCCTTTCACCCGTGCCGTGCCGGTCCCGTCCTGGCCGCTCACCACTCGCCTCCCCGCCGAACGCAAGCCGGAACCGGCCGGAGAGCGCCGCGCGCCGGTCGAGAAGTGTGGCCATCCGGACGAGGAGTGTGGCCACCCGGTCGACCGGCACGGGCTGCCGGCTCCGTCCGACGAGGGTCGCCGCTTCGTCACTTCCCGAGGGGCCCGGGTGTGTCCTGTACGCACCCGTCCCGTCCACCCCGGGCCCGCCGAAGCCGTTCGTCGTGCTGAGACGCGGCCCCCTCCTCCCCTGGACGGGCTACGTCGTTCATACGAGCGAATCCGGTCCCGGTGTCCATTCACGCGGGCCGTTCGCCCGTCGCCCGACCGCGACGACCGGCCGAGCCTCGGCTCATGCGTCGGACCGTCCCCGCCTCATCCCCGCGTGCCCCTCCACCTGTTACCCCGCCCATAACTCCACCTGCATCTCCACCCCCGGCTCCGGCCCCACGGCCGCTCTTGTGCACCCGCGTGCCCCTGGGCCGCGGGGGACAGGCCGTCGCCGGCGGACGCCGCGGGCGGGAGGTGTCCCGGACGGCGGGCCGCGACCCGGGACCGTCGGGTCGGCGTCGCTCGGTCCGCCGGATCCGTGCGGAGCGCTGAGCGGATGCCCGGAATCCGCCGGAACGGGGTCTCCCGGACCGGTGCCGTCGAACCTTCGCCGTGCGACCTCGGCCGAATCCCGTTTCACCGCCGACGGAACAGGACGGGCCTGCTGAGCGTCTGTCCTCATGCACGGATGGTTCGATCCGGACGACTTTCGCGGGGAGCCCGGAACAGGCTCGCGAAGCGGAACGAGCCGGGTAAAGCAGGCGTCAAAGCTGTAACCACTCAGGCACCGCGCGTGCACGTGCATCTGCTCATGCGACTGCACGTGAACGGGGCTATGATCCCGGGACAGTTGACAACGGCACCCATGGCCACACGAGCCAGTGCACCACCAGGGAGCGACCTGTGGACCACCACGTTGACGGGGGGCACGACGTGTACAACGGCATGACGGCCACACAGTTGTACGGGGTTGCCTGGCAGAAGAGCCGGCACAGCAACTCGCAGGGTTCGTGCGTGGAGTTCGCCCGGCTGCCGGGCGGTGACGTGGCCGTGCGCAACTCGCGTTTTCCCGACGGTCCCGCGCTCGTCTACACGCGTGCCGAGATCGAGGCCATGCTGCTGGGCATCAAGGACGGCGAGTTCGACCACCTGATCGCGAGCTGAGGGCGCCCGACGTGACCGCGGCCGCCCCTGCTCCCGTCCCGGCCCTCGCCTCCGCCCCCGTCCCGCCGGATCCTGGGCGACCCGGTCCTCGCGCTTCGGTGTGACGCGCGTAGAACCGCGGCGTCACAGCGCGCCGCGGTTCTTCACCGGGCGGGGGTGTGCAGCCGGAAGAGGGCCCAGACGACCTTGCCGCGCAGGGTGCCGGAGAGTGGGTGCCAGCCCCAGCTCTCGGCGAACGAGTCGACGAGGAAGAGCCCGCGGCCGCACTCGGCCGAGAAGTCCTCGCCTTCCCGGGGCAGAGGGCTGTCGTGGCTGGGGTCGCGCACCGCGCAGACGAGGCGTTCGGTCCACCGCATCAGATGCAGACGCACGGGCGGATGCCGGTGATCCGGTCCGACGGGAACCTCGTCGGGGGCCAGCCCGTGTCTCAGCGCGTTGGTCACCAGCTCCGAGACGACCAGGCAGACGTCGTCGAGACAGTCGCCCACGTCCCACTGCCCGAGGGTCCGCCTGGTGAACTGCCGGGCCTCGCGCACCGCTTCGAAGCGGGTCGGCAGAGCGCAGGAGGCGGCGTTGGACACGGCCGCGGGATCAAGCGGCGGAAGGCCCTGCCGTAACGGCTCGAGCATGGTCGATCCATTCGTCCCCATGCGAGGCACTCCCGGGATTCGCGGTCGTTGCGATGCAGCGGTGGCGCGGGACCATGGTTTCGGATGCGCACGGTGGATGCAAGGGCAGATGCACGTGCACGTGACCGAAATGGACCCGCCCGTACCGCTTCTTGGCCATTTTTTCCGCCAACTTCTCGCCCAGCACGGCCACTTCCCTTGCTTTCTCCTCACTCTTCCCACGCATCCCTCTGCACGTATCCTTCTGTTTCTTTCCATCTCTGTAATCGGACGAGTACTGCTCGAAGTGTTTTAGTGGCAGACTGCGGCCCCTAGGACGGTTGGGGAGGCTGGCGAACGTGAGCGCGGGAGAGCCCGGATCGGTGGTGCGGCGGATGCTGCTCGGCTCGCAACTACGGCGGTTGCGCGAGACGCGCGGCATCACACGCGAAGCGGCCGGATACTCGATCAGGGCGTCGGAGTCGAAGATCAGCCGGATGGAACTGGGCCGGGTGAGCTTCAAGACCCGCGACGTGGAGGACCTGCTCACGCTGTACGGCATCACGGACGACACGGAGCGCCAGGCGCTCGTCGGACTCGCCCGCGAGGCCAACGTGGCTGGCTGGTGGCACAGTTACTCGGACGTCCTGCCCAACTGGTTCCCCACCTACGTGGGACTGGAGGGCGCGGCCGCGCTGATCCGCGCGTACGAGGTCCAGTTCGTGCACGGCCTGCTCCAGACCGAGGCGTACGCCCACGCCGTCGTCAGCCGCGGTATGAAGGAGGCGTCGGCCGCCGACATCGACCGGCGCGTGGCGCTGCGGCTGGAGCGGCAGAAGTACCTCGTCGCCGAGAACGCCCCCGACGTCCACATCGTCCTGGACGAGGCGGCGCTGCGCCGGCCGTACGGAGACCGCGAGGTGATGCGCGGGCAGCTCCAGCATCTGATCGAGATCTCGGAGCGTCCCAACGTGCGCCTCCAGGTCGTGCCGTTCAGTCTCGGCGGGCACGCCGGCGAGTCGGGCGCGTTCACGATCCTGAGCTTCCCGGAGTCCGACCTCCAGGACGTCGTCTATCTGGAACAGCTCACCAGCGCGCTCTACCTGGACAAACGCGAGGACGTGGCCCAGTACGAGCAGGCTCTCGTGGAGCTCCAGCGCGACAGTCCCGGCCCGGACGCGAGCCGGGACCTGCTGCGCGGTCTGCTCCAGCTGTCGTAGGGATTCCCCCGCGGGGGCCGGCGACCGGCCGAAGTCCCCGCCAACTCCCCTGCATCCACCGTACGATGACGCGTGATCAGATCGTGATGCCGATCGATCGAAGCCGATCGCAGCAGGGGATTGAGGGATCGCATGTCGTCATACTTCACCGACCTGGCCCAGCAATACATCGACGGCACATGGCGTCCGGGCACCGGGTCCTGGGACATCATCACCATCAATCCCTATGACGGCGAGAAGCTGGCCTCGATCACCATAGCCACGGTCGAGGAGGTCGACGAGGCGTACCGGTCCGCCGCCCGCGCCCAGAAGCAGTGGGCCGCGACCAGCCCGTATGCGCGCCGCGCGATCTTCGAGAACGTGCTGCGCCTGGTCGAGGAGCGCGAGGCGGAGATCAGCGCCCTCCTCGTCGACGAGGCCGGCGGCACCTTCGGCAAGGCGGCCTTCGAGCTCCACCTCGCCAAGGAGTTCCTGCGCGAGTCGATCCACCTGGCGCTGCGCCCCGAGGGCCGCATCCTGCCCTCGCCGATCGACGGCAAGGAGAACCGCGTCTACCGCGAGCCGGTCGGGGTGGTCGGCGTGATCAGCCCCTTCAACGTGCCGTTCCTGCTGTCGCTGAAGTCCGTCGCCCCCGCGCTCGCCCTCGGCAACGCCGTGGTGCTCAAGCCGCACCAGAACACCCCGGTCTCCGGCGGCACCGTGATCGCCAAGCTCTTCGAGGACGCGGGCCTGCCACCGGGCCTGCTGAACGTCGTCGTGACCGACATCGCCGAGATCCGCGACGCCTTCCTGGAGCACCCGGTCCCGCGGGTCATCTCCTTCACCGGCTCCGACAAGGTCGGCCGCCACGTCGCGACCGTCGCCGCCTCGCACTTCAAGCGGACCGTCATCGAACTCGGCGGCAACAGCGCGTTCGTGGTGCTCGACGACGCCGACGTCGACTACGCCGTCGACGCGGCGGTGTTCAGCCGCTTCGTGCACCAGGGCCAGGTCTGCATGGCCGCCAACCGCATCCTGGTGGACCGCGCGGTCGCCGACGAGTTCACCGAGAAGTTCGTCGCCAAGGTGCGCACCCTCAAGGCGGGCGACCCGCGCGACCCGCAGACCGCGATCGGCCCGCTGATCAACTCCTCGCAGGCGGAGGCCGTCACGGCTGTGGTGGAGCAGGCCGTCGGCGAGGGCGCGCACGCGCTGGTGCACGGTAGGACGGTGGGCAACGTGGTCGAGCCGTCCGTCCTGGCCGACCTGCCCGCCGACTCCGCGCTGCTGCGGCAGGAGGTCTTCGGGCCCGTCGTGTTCGTGAACACCTTCGACGGCGAGGAGGAGGCCGTACGGCTGGTCAACGAGTCGCCGTACGGGCTCAGCGGGGCCGTCCACACCGCCGACGTCGAGCGCGGAGTGGCCTTCGCCAAGCAGATCGTCACCGGCATGTTCCACGTCAACGACGCCACCGTGCACGACGAGCCGATCGTGCCGTTCGGCGGCGAGAAGAACTCCGGCGTCGGCCGTCTCAACGGCGAGTCGACCCTGGAGGCCTTCACCACCACCAAGTGGATCTCGGTCCAGCACGGCCGCAGCGCGTTCCCCTTCTGAGCGCGCGCCGGGGCGGGCGGAAGGGCGCCCGCGGCGTCCGCGCGCGGGGGCGCGAGCGGCCCGCTGACGCCCGTCCGGCACGCCCTAACCTGGGCGCATGTCAGCGATCCGTCTTCTCGTCCTGGGGGCCGTGCGCCAGCACGGGCGGGCCCACGGCTACCAGGTGCGCGGCGACCTGGAGTACTGGGGCGCCCACGAGTGGTCCAACGCCAAGCCGGGCTCGATCTACCACGCCCTGAAGCAGATGGCCAAGCAGGGACTGCTGCGCGAGCACGAGACGGCCCCCTCCCCGGCGGGCGGGCCGCCGCGCACCGAGTACGAGATCACCGAGGCCGGTGCCGAGGAGTACTTCCGGCTGCTGCGCGCCGCGCTGACCTCGTACGACCAGAGGACCGACGTGAAGTCGGCGGCCATCGGCTTCATGCTCGACCTCCCGCGCGCGGAGGCCGTGTCGCTCCTTCAGGAGCGCATCCGCGGCATCGAGGCGTGGCGGGCCGACGTCACCGCGCACTACCTCCCCGAGGAGGGCCCGCAGCAACTGGGCCACATCGGCGAGATCATGAACCTGTGGCTCCACACGGCCGACGCCGAGGCCGAGTGGACCCGCGGCCTGATCGCCCGGGTCGAGGGCGGCGCATACACCTTCGCGGGCGAGGGCGAGCCGTTCGTCGGCGTGCTGGCCGAGGGCGAGGAGAACCCGTACGCCACGGGCGAGCGGCACCCCGGCGACGCGCACTGACCAGCCGCCAGGGACCTCCCCGGGCCCGGCCGGCCGGCTGGTCGCCGGGCCGGTCAGGTGGTCGGGCGGCCGGACGGTGAGGCGGTCGGTGGGCATCCCGCCCGCCGCCCGCCGCGACCCTAGTGGTGGAAGCTCGTCGCCGCGCCCTTGTCCCGGGTCGCCGGACCGGACTGGCGGCGCAGCTCCGGCAGCAGTCGCGTCAGGTCCTCCACGAACAGTTCGGCCAGGTCCTCCGAGAAGCCGTTTCTGCACACGACCCGCAGCACGGACAGGTCCTCCCGGTTCGCCGGGAAGGTGTAGGCGGGCACCAGCCAGCCGCTCTCGCGCATCCGCCGGGACACGTCGAAGACGTCGAACGCGTCCACGTCCTGCGCCGTGGTGAAGGCGAAGACCGGCAGTTCGTCGCCCCGGGTGAGGAGCCGGAAGTCGCCGAGGGCCTCCACCTGTCCGGCCAGCCGGCCCGCCACGTCCCGCGTGGTCTGCTGGACCGCCCGGTAGCCCTCCCGGCCGAGCCGCAGCAGCGTGTAGTACTGCGCGACGACCTGGGCGCCCGGGCGGGAGAAGTTGAGCGCGAACGTGGGCATGTCGCCGCCCAGGTAGTTCACGCGGAACACCAGCTCCTCCGGCAGGGCCTCCTTGTCGCGCCACAGCGCCCAGCCGACACCCGGGTAGACCAGGCCGTACTTGTGCCCCGAGGTGTTGATCGACGCCACGCGCGGGAGGCGGAAGTCCCACACCAGGTCCTCGTCGAGGAAGGGGGCGATCATCGCGCCGGACGCGCCGTCGACGTGCACCGGCACGTCCAGACCGGTGCGCTCCTGGAGCGAGTCCAGCGCCGCGCACAGCTCGGCGATCGGCTCGTAGGACCCGTCGAAGGTGGAGCCGAGGATGCCGACGACCCCGATGGTGTTCTCGTCGCACAGCTCGGCCGCGAGCTGCGGGTCCAGGTGGAAACGCTCCCCCTCCATGGGGACCAGCCGGGCCTCGACCTCCCAGAAGTTGCAGAACTTCTCCCAGCAGACCTGGACGTTGATGCCCATCACGAGGTTCGGCCGCGCGCCCGGGTAGCGGTCGGCGTTGCGCCGCGCCCACCGCCGCTTCAGAGCCATCCCGGCGAGCATGCACGCCTCGCTCGACCCGGTCGTCGAACAGCCCACGGCCGCCGAGGGGTCGGGCGCGTTCCACAGGTCGGCGAGCATCGCCACACAGCGCCGTTCCAGTTCGGCGGTGCGCGGGTACTCGTCCTTGTCGATCATGTTCTTGTCGCGGCACTCCGCCATCAGGACGCCGGCCTGCGGCTCCATCCAGGTGGTCACGAAGGTGGCCAGGTTCAGGCGCGCGTTGCCGTCCAGCATGAGTTCGTCGCGCACCAGCTGGTACGCCGTGGACGGGGGCGTCGGGCCGTCCGGCAGGCGGTGCTTGGGCGGCGCCTCGATCATGCCGCTGACCGGATCGGCCTCGCCGTAGAAGGGATTGACGGACAGCGGGCGCTCGTCGGGCTTCCGGGGCCCTTTGTGCAACGGCATGAATGCCTCCTGATGGGTCGAACGGGTGTCAGCGGACCGGAGTTCCGTCCGCGCGCAACTGCATCTGCGGCCGCCCCGTCACCAGCAGCCAGGCAGGCAGCGTGGCGATGCACAACAGGGCGATGATCGACGCCGAGGCCACCAGGACGGCGGCGACGAAGAGACTCACCCAGCCCTGCCGGGTGATGGCCAGGAGCACGCCCAGCACCCCGGCCGCCACGCCCACCGAGGGATGGACGCCGGAGACGAGCGCGTGGGCGGTGAGACCGAACGCGGTGCCCACGAACACGGCCGGGAAGATCCGGCCGCCGCGGAAACCGCAGGACGCGGCGACGAGCAGCGCGGCCAGCTTCACCACCGTCATCGTGGCGAACTGGCCGGCCGTCCAGCCCTCCGGATCGGCCGCGAGCTCCCCGACCTCGTCCAGCCCCTTGAAGAGCGTCAGATGGCCGCCCAGCGCCCCCAGCAGGCCCAGGACGAGGCCGCCGAGCGGCAGCATCAGCATCGGGTGCCGCAACCGCGTGAACACGGCGTGGACGTACGGGAAGGCGCGGACGGCGCACAGGGTCAGCAGCGCGCCCGCCGAGGCGATCACGAGCGCCGCCAGCAGATCGCCCCAGCCCGGCCGGTCGAGTCCGGGCAGACCCAGGTCGAAGGCCGGATGCGCCACCAGGGTGGTCGTCATGGAGCCGGCCGACGCGGCGACCAGCGGAGGGAACACGTGGTCCCACAGCGGGCCCTCGCTCTGCCGCCCCGCCAGCGCCTCGGAGATCAGCAGCGCCGCCGCCACGGGCGTGCCGAACAGCGCGCCGATCGTCGCCGCCTCGGCGAGGACCGCCCACAGGGCGCCCGGCGCCCGCGGCGCCGCCCGGCGGCCCAGCCAGACGGCCAGTCCCACGTTGACGGCGATGATCGGGTTCTCCGGGCCCAGGCTCGGGCCGCCCGCCAGCATCAGCGCCGTCGCCACCACCAGTCCGGGCAGCACCGCCGGGGGCAGCACGGGCGCGTCCAGTCCCATCGTCGCCGGATCGGGTCCCGCATGTCCCGGCGCCTTCCACACCACCAGCCCCACCGCCACGCCGGTCCCGGTGAGGACGACGAGCATCCACAGCACCGAGTAGCGGCCCACGTCCAGCGCGTCCGGCAGCGTGGCCCACAGCACGTGCTCCAGCCGCTCCGCCACCCCCTCCACCAGCAGGAGCAGCACGGAGGCCAGCACCCCGACCAGCAGAGCGGGCAGGATCGACGGCAGCAGGGCGCGCGCCGGCGTCGCCGCGGAGGCGGGCGAACGCTGCGAGGTGTCCTGAGCCACGGGCTCACGATAAGCGGACGAAACGGACACGACATCCGGACGCGGACGCCCGCGGGACATCCCGCTTGCACCTCACGCGGCGTGAGGCAGCACCGTGGAGCGCGTACAGGGAAGGGAGCGCACGAAGTGAGCTACTCGGTAGGACAGGTCGCCGGATTCGCCGGTGTCACGGTGCGCACACTGCACCACTACGACGACATCGGCCTGCTCGTCCCCGGCGGGCGCAGCCACGCGGGCCACCGGCGCTACGACGAGGCCGACCTCGACCGGTTGCAGCAGATCCTGTTCTACCGCGAGCTGGGCTTCCCGCTCGAAGAGGTCGCGGCCCTGCTCGACGATCCGGCGGCCGACCCGCGCGCGCACCTGCGCCGCCAGCACGAGTTGCTGACCGCCCGGATCGAGAGGCTGCAAAAGATGGCCGCGGCCGTGGAACACGCCATGGAGGCACGGAAAATGGGCATCAACCTCACGCCCGAGGAACGGTTCGAGGTCTTCGGCGACAAGGACCCCGGTCGGTACGCCGAGGAGGCGGAACAGCGCTGGGGCGGCACGGAGGCCTACGCCGAGTCGCAGCGCCGCGCCGCCCGCTACACCAAGGAAGACTGGAAGCGCCTTCAGGCCGAGGTCGACGACTGGAGCGAGCGCTACGCCGCCCTGGTGGCCGCGGGGGAGCGGCCCGCCGGCGAGGCGGCCATGGACCTGGCCGAGGAACACCGGCGGCACATCACCGCCTGGTACTACGACTGCCCCCATGAGATGCACGTGTGCCTGGGCGAGATGTACGTCTCCGACGAGCGCTTCAAGGCGTTCTACGACGCCATGCGCCCGGGCCTCGCCGAACACCTCAGGGAGGCGATCCTGGCGAACGCGGCCCGGCACACGGGGTGAGTGACGGCCCGGCCGTCCCGGTCCCGGTCCGGGGCTACTCCCGGGCCAGGACCACGGCCGTGCCGTAGGCGCACACCTCGGTGCCCACGTCGGCCGCCTCCGTCACGTCGAAGCGGAACATCAGCACGCCGTTGGCTCCCCGCGCGCGTGCCTGCTCCACCAGCCGTTCCATCGCCTGGTTGCGGGTCTCCACCAGGGTCTTGGTCAGCCCCTTGAGCTCACCGCCGATCATCGACTTCAGACCGGCGCCGATCTGGCTGCCCAGGTGCCGTGAGCGCACCGTCAGTCCGAAGACCTCGCCGATGACCTGCTGCACCCGGTACCCGGGCACGTCGTTCGTCGTGACGACCAGCACGTCGGACTGGGGGCCCTGCCCGCCGCCGTAATCCTCGATACCCATGGCTCACAGCTTCGCCCCGGCAAGCGCACGGCGCATCCCGAAGACGCCCGTGGAACCTGGGGTCCGCGCGGTGCGTTGATAGCTTTGTGCGGCCGCAGCATGGACGCTGCACTTCCCCCACCCCCGTCAGGAGCCCGGAAGCGTGACGACGATCGCCCTCGGACCGAGCTGGCTGGACCCCGACTACCTGCTCGACAACTTCGGCATCTGGGGCCTGCTGCTGATCGTCTTCGCCGAGTCCGGCCTGCTGATCGGCTTCTTCCTGCCGGGTGACTCGCTGCTGTTCACCGCCGGTCTGCTGATCACGTCCAACCAGCTGGACTTCCCGCTGTGGGGCGCGGTCGCGCTGATCTGCATCGCCGCGATCCTGGGCGACCAGGCGGGCTACATGTTCGGCAAGAAGGTCGGGCCGTCGCTCTTCAACCGGCCGGACTCCCGGCTCTTCAAGCAGGAGAACGTCACCAAAGCGCACGAGTTCTTCGAGAAGCACGGCCCGAAGTCGCTGATCCTGGCCCGCTTCGTGCCCATCGTGCGCACGTTCACGCCGATCATCGCCGGCGTCAGCGGCATGCGGTACCGCTCCTTCCTGACGTTCAACGTCATCGGCGGCGTCCTGTGGGGCGCGGGCGTGACCCTGCTCGGCTCCTGGCTGGGCAACATCGACTTCGTCAAGAAGAACATCGAAGCGATGCTCATCCTGATCGTGCTGCTCTCCGTGATCCCGATCGCCATCGAGTTCCTGAGGGCCCGCTCGAAGTCGAAGAAGGGCGCGTCGCAGGCCCCGGCGCCGGCCCCCGAGCAGCAGCACCGGCCCCAGCAGCAGTTCCCCGTCATGGACGACGCGACCACTCAGCTGCGCCGGATCGACGGGCCCGACCAGCAGTACCCGTACGGCGACCAGGGCCGTCAGACCCACGGCCAGCAGCCCCAGGGGCAGCAGAACCACGGCCCGCGGCAGACCCACGGGCAGCAGAACTACGGCCGGCAGGCCCAAGGGCAAGGGCAGGACTTCGGGCCCCAGGGCCGGCAGGACGGCTACTACGGCGCGCAGCAGCAGTACCCGCAGCAGCAGGCGTACCCCCAGCGGCAGCGGCAGCGGCACGCCCAGGACGACTGGCCGCAGCAGCCGCAGCAGGCCCAGCCGCAGCCGCAGGAACAGCCGTACGGCGCTCAGCCCAACGGCTCCGGCCACCACGGGCACGGCCACCACGGTCAGTACCCCTACGACAACCAGGGCCACTAGAGGCGGCGCCGGGGGACCAGGGGCTCAGAAGCCCCTGGTCCGCTTGGCGGCCCGCCGCTTCTCCTGGGAACCGATCCGCAGGAACATCCGGGACACCTCGGACCCGAGGTTCACCCCGATCGCGATGGCCATCGCCAGCGCCGCCGCCTTGGTGATCGACACCAGTCCCGCGTCCACCTTGCTCTGCGCGATGGCCAGCAGCCCGAAGTAGGTCGCCGAACCCGGCAGCAGCGGTCCGATCGCGGCCGTGGTGTACGGCAGCGCGGAGGCGAACCGGTAGCGCGCCAGCAGCTGCCCGAACAGGCCGACCACCCCGGCTGCGACGGCCGTGGACGCGACGGGCGAGATCTCGCCGGTGTAGTGCATCGCCCCGTACACCGACCAGGCGACGCCGCCGTTGAGGGTGACGGCGACCACGGTGGACCGCTCCTGCTGCAACAGCACCGCGAACGTCAGGGACAGCAGCATCGACGCGCCGATCTGCAACAGCGGCCGCTTCGTGACGCCCAGGGCCGCGTCGGGATTGAGATGCGCGCCGAGCTGGACCCCGACGTACAGCATCACCAGCACCCCGGCCACGATGCCCACGAAGAAGTACATGACCTCCAGCAGCCGCGCCGCCGCGGTGATGTAGAAGCCCGTCAGGCCGTCCTGGACGCCCGCCACCAGCGCCCGCCCGGGCAGCAGCGCGAACAGTCCACCGGTGATGACGGCGGACGCCTTCACGTCGACGTGGGACAGCGTCAGCGCGATGCCGATAGCGGCCGGGGGCATCGCCGCCACCAGGAACTGGTAGAACTCCGGCAGCCCGCGCCCTGCGCACAGCCACGCCAGCCGGTCGCCGAGCATCGCCCCGAGCATGGCCGCCACGAACACGACGAGGTCGCCGCCGACCAGCACCGAGGCCGCGCCCGCGAGCAGTCCGCTCGCCGAGGTCAGCACCCATGTCGGGTACGGGTGCCGGTTGCGGCGCATCTCCGCGAGGCGGCGGTAGGCCTCCTCCAGCGAGAGATGGCTCTCCGCGTCGCTCAGATCGTCCACGAGCCGGAAGACGGCCGCCAGGCGCGTGTAGTCGGTGCCGCGGCGGCGCACCGTCCGCGACGCCGTCACCGGGTCCTCCACCAGGGACGGCTGGTAGGAGATCGACAGCAGGGTGAAGGTGACGTTCGGCTCGCAGCGGTCGAGGCCGTAGGAGCGGCACACCGCGAACATCGCGGCCTCCACGTCCTCGGCGCCCTCCCCGCCCGCCAGCAGCAACTCGCCGATGCGCAGCGTCAGGTCGAGCACCCTGGGGACGGCCGGGCCCTCCTCCTCCGCCGTCTTGGGCCCCGGCTCGGGAGCGGGCCGCTCGGCCACCGGCATCCGCAGCATGGTGCGCATCCGGTCCTGCCAGGGCAGGTCCTTGATGAGGCTCACCACCGGGACGCCCCCGGCCGGCGTGAAGGCGGCCGGGGCCTGCCGCGCGCTGTACGTGCTGGGCGGACTGAACGCCGACCCCTCGCCCTCGCCGGCGGCCGGCTGGGCCACGTCCAGCCCCGCCGGGACGGCGAACTCCGACGTGGTCTCCGGCTCGCCCCCGGGTCTGGCGACGGCCAGTCCCGCCGGGATCGCGAACTCGGACGTGATCTCGGGGTCGAAGCCACTCCTCGCCTCGTCCGACTGCGGCTTGCGGTCCTCCGCCTCCGACACTCAGCAACGCTCCCTGGAACGACACCTTCCGTTGGCCTCAGTATGCGCACAGACACGCGAAAGGGCCGCACGCGCATGCGTGCAGCCCTTCACCTACCTCAGCGCAGGCGTTTCACACTCGCGAACGCTCAGTGACCGCCCTGGTCCTTGAAGCGCTTGTAGGACCGCTCGATCTCGGCCTCGGCGTCGGTGCGACCGACCCAGTCGGCGCCCTCGACGGACTTGCCGGGCTCCAGGTCCTTGTAGACCTCGAAGAAGTGCTGGATCTCCAGGCGGTCGAACTCCGACACGTGGTGGATGTCGCGCAGGTGCTCCACACGCGGGTCGGTCGACGGGACGCAGAGCAGCTTGTCGTCGCCGCCGGCCTCGTCGGTCATCCGGAACATGCCGATCGCGCGGCAGCGGATGAGGCAGCCCGGGAAGGTCGGCTCGTCCAGGATGACCAGCGCGTCCAGCGGGTCGCCGTCCTCGCCGAGAGTGTTCTCGACGAAGCCGTAGTCGGTCGGGTAGGCGGTCGAGGTGAAGAGTCGACGGTCCAGGCGGATCCGACCGGTCTCGTGGTCCACCTCGTACTTGTTCCGCGAACCCTTCGGGATCTCGATCGTGACGTCGAACTCCACCGGTGGCTCCTCCATGATCAACACATAGTTCTGGTGGTTAAGTGTCCCTCACGCAGGTGTGTGATCGCGAAAGGGGCTGGTGTTCGTGCCAGAGCTGAGGCCTTGGCGGGCCGCGAGACCGCACGTGGTGCGGATCGGGAACGCCGTACGACCGCGTCTGGCACGGGCCGCAAGGATCGTACGGCCCCGCCTCGCGCACGTCGCCGCGACCGCGAAGCCGCAGGCCGCGCGACTCGCGCGGGCGGCGCGCCCGCAGCTCGCACGGATCACGAAGGCCGGTCCGCAGGCCAGGTCCTGGCAGTACACCGCGGGTGCGGCGACCGCCGGGCTGGCGCTGACCGCCGTCGTGGTGAGCGCCGTCGGGCCCTGGGACTCCAGCGGTCAGCGTACGGCCGAGCGGGACCGGGCCGCCGCCCTGCAACGGCCGGGTGGCACAGATCACGGACGCCCGGACGATTCGTCCGGCAGATCCGATTCATCGGATGCATCCGGTACGTCCGGTACCTCCGACACGGCGGCCGGAGCGCCCCGGCCCGCCCCCAGCGCGGCGTCCGTCCTCACCGCCCTCGGTGGCGCCGCGCAGGCCGGCGCCGCCGTGAAGTCCGCCCCCGGCACCCTTCCGAGCGGCGCGGGCCTCACGGGCGTCCTGGGGCCCCTCCTGGGCGATCCGGCCCTCGGCGCCCAGCACGCCGCCGCGGTCGTCGACGTGGCCACCGGCAAGCGCCTCTACGGCGCCGGAGCCGGCCGTGCGCTCACCCCCGCCTCCACCACCAAGATCGCCACCGCGGTCGCCGCGCTCTCCGCGATGGGCGGCGAACACCGCTTCACCACGCGTGCCGTGCTGGAACCCGACACCCGGGAACTCGTCCTCGTCGGCGGCGGCGACCCCACCCTCACGGCCCGCGCCGACGCCCGCGGCTGGGCGAGCCTGCGCACGCTGGCCGCCTCCACCGCGGCCGCCCTGAAGAAGCGCGGCCTCACCCGCGTCACGCTCTCCTACGACACGACCCTGTACGCCGGTTCGCGGATTCACCCCATCGGGGTCAACCCCAACCTCGCCCCCGTCACCGCCCTGAGCGCCGACGAGGGCCGCACCGACGACTCCGACAGCGGCCCGGCGGCCCGCGTCGACGACCCGGCCGCCGACGCCACCGCCACCTTCGGGGCGCTCCTGGAGGCCGCCGGCGTGACGACCACGTCCCCCGGCCCCTCCAAGGCCACCACGCGCGCGCAGAGCCTCGCGACGGTCACCTCGCCCCCGCTGACCGCTCTCGTCGAGCGGATGCTCACCAACAGCGACAACGACATCGCCGAGGCCCTCGCCCGCCAGACCGCCGTCGCCACGGGCGTCCGCGCCGACTTCGCCGGCGGCGGCAAGGCGGTCCACGCTCAACTGAAGAAGCTCGGACTGCCCATGGCCGGGGCCCGCTTCAAGGACGGCAGCGGCCTGGACCGGCAGGACCGCCTCACCGCGAACCTGCTGACCGCCCTCCTGGTCGAGGCCGGCGACCCCCGCCGACCCGACCTGCGGCCCGTCCTCACCGGCCTCCCGGTCGCCGGCTTCACCGGCACCCTCACCAGCCGCTACACCGACGGGGCCGCCGGCGTCGTCCGCGCCAAGACCGGCACCCTGAGCGGCGTCAACACCCTTGCCGGGACCGTCGTCGACCAGGACGGCCGGCTGCTCGCCTTCGCCCTCATGGCCGGCGGCACGACCGACCCGGGGGCGGCCCAGGCAGCATTGGACCGGGCGGCCACGGCGCTGGCCGGATGCGGCTGCCGCTGATCCCGCCACCCCCGAGCCGCCCCCGGCGGCCCTGGGGGCCGACCCTGACATCTCCCTGACAGGCCTCCCGCGGCCTGCCCTCCCCGACGCCGCTCACGTACGGTTGACGCATGACGAGCATCGGCGGCGCTGCCTCATCGGGGATGGTCGACTGGAATCTCGCGGTGGCGACCGCGACCCGGCTCGTACGGCCGGGACCGGAGGTCAGCCGCGACGAGGCGCGTGCCGTCGTCGCGGAACTGCGCCGGCACGCCAAGGCCTCCGAGCAGCACGTGCGCGGCTTCACCCGGATGGCCACCGACGACATCCACGACACGCCCGTCCTCGTCGTCGACCGCCCCGGCTGGGTGCGGGCCAACGTCGCGGGCTTCCGGGAGATCCTCAAGCCTCTGCTGGAGAAGATGCAGGAACGCCGCGGCAGCAGCCCCGGCGGCGCGGTCCTCGGCGCGGTCGGCGGCAAGGTCACCGGCGTCGAACTCGGCATGCTGCTGTCGTTCCTGTCGTCCCGTGTCCTCGGCCAGTACGAGACGTTCGCCCCCGCCACCCGCGAACTCCCGGCCGGCGCGAACGGCGGCGGCCGCCTGCTGCTCGTCGCACCGAACATCGTCCACGTGGAACGCGAACTCGACGTCGATCCGCACGACTTCCGCCTCTGGGTGTGCCTCCACGAGGAGACGCACCGCACGCAGTTCTCGGCGGTGCCCTGGCTGCGCGACCACCTGGAGGGCGAGATCCAGTCGTTCCTGGGCGAGACCGACGTCGACCCCATGACGTTCCTGGAACGCGTCCGGGAAGCCGCCCAGTCCCTCGCCGGGGGCCGCCCGGAGGGCGAGGAGGACGACGGCGGCCGCTCCCTCGTCGAACTCGTGCAGACGCCCGCCCAGCGCGAGATCCTCGCCCGCCTCACGGCCGTGATGTCCCTCCTGGAGGGCCACGCCGACTTCGTCATGGACGGCGTCGGCCCCGAGGTCGTCGCGACCGTCGCCGAGATCCGCGAGAAGTTCCAGCAGCGCCGCGCCAAGGGCGCCTCCCGGCTCGACATCGCCCTGCGCCGCCTCCTCGGCCTGGACGCCAAGCTCAAGCAGTACCGGGACGGCGAGCGCTTCGTGAGGGCCGTCGTGAACGAGGTCGGCATGGACGGCTTCAACCGCGTGTGGACCTCCCCGAACACACTTCCGACCAAGGCCGAGATCGCAAAACCGGCCGAGTGGGTCGCGCGGGTGCACCGCAAGGCCGAGTCGTGAACCGCGGGCACGGGCGGGAACCGATTCCGGCCGCCGGCAGGAGAACGCCCCCGCAATCACCCGTCCGAGGGACCGTGAGCCCTCGGTAGGCGTGCAATGCTCGGGGAACGCCCCGGTTCTGTCACCATCTACACACTCTGAGTGACCGAATCCCGTGCCAACCCCCGAAAACTTCATGAAGGGAACCGGACAATGGGTCCCCATCCTGCGGTCGCGGCGATACGCCTGGCGGTCCGCCGCGTACTTCACGACATCCTCAACGACCACCCCGTCCCCGAGACCGACCCGCACGAGCGCCCGAACCCGCCGCTCGTGCTCGTGGCGTGCTCCGGCGGCGCCGACTCCATGGCGCTCGCGTCCGCCCTCGCCTTCGAGGCCCCCCGGCTCGGCGTCCGCGCCGGCGGCGTCACCGTCGACCACGGCCTGCAACCCGGCTCCGACCTGCGCGCCGCGGAAGTCGTCCTGCGACTGCGCGAGTTCGGCCTCGACCCCGTCGAGTCCACCGCCGTCGCCGTCGGCCGCGAAGGCGGCCCCGAAGCCGCCGCCCGCGACGCGCGCTACGCCGCCCTCGACGCCGCCGCCGAAGCCCACGGCGCCACCGCCGTCCTGCTCGGCCACACCCGCGACGACCAGGCCGAGACCGTCCTGCTCGGCCTCGCCCGCGGCTCCGGCATCCGCTCCCTGTCCGGCATGGCCGCCGTCTCCGGACGGCCGGGCGCCGCCCGCCGCTACCGGCGCCCCTTCCTCC
Organism: Streptomyces sp. NPDC048481; assembly: GCF_043200075.1. Classification (NCBI taxonomy): domain Bacteria; kingdom Bacillati; phylum Actinomycetota; class Actinomycetes; order Kitasatosporales; family Streptomycetaceae; genus Streptomyces; species Streptomyces sp. NPDC048481. Next base: position 67,627 of record NZ_JBICXC010000003.1, on the reverse strand, counting down.
AACTGGACCGGCAGACGGCCCGCAAGGCCTGCATGGTCCAGTCCCTGCCCGTCTGGGACGACCCGCACAACGCCGACCCGGCCTACACCCGCTCCCGGCTGCGCCACGAGGGCCTGCCCGCCCTGGAGAAGGCCCTGGGCAAAGGCGTCGTCGAAGCCCTGGCCCGCACGGCCCAGCTCTCCCGCGACGACGCCGACGCCCTCGACGCCTGGGCCGGCCAGGCCGAGTCCTCCGTACGCGACGCGGCGGGCCTCCTGGAGTGCGCCAAGCTCTACGCCCTGCCGCCCGCGGTGCGCCGCCGGATCCTGCGCCGCGCCGCGATCGAGGCGGGCGCTCCCGCCGGTTCGCTCTTCGCCCGGCACATCGAAGAGGTCGACCGGCTGATCACCGGCTGGCGCGGCCAGGGGGTCATCAATCTCCCGGGCAAAGTCGTCGCCCAGCGCCAGGGTGGCAGACTGGTGATTCGGCAAGGCTGAATCCGGGCCTCCGGCAGGACCGCTTACGTGGTCGTGGGCGGTCCCGGCGGCCGGTGGGACGACCGAAGGATGCGGGTGGACGCGAAAGACATGGGCACCGACCTCAAAGAGGTGCTCATCACCAAGGAAGAGATCGACGCGAAGCTGGCCGCTCTGGCCGCGGAGATCGACGCGGAGTACGCGGGCAAGGACCTGCTCATCGTCGGTGTCCTCAAGGGCGCGGTGATGGTCATGGCCGACCTCGCCCGGGCCCTGTCCACCCCCGTCACCATGGACTGGATGGCCGTGTCGTCCTACGGGGCGGGCACCCAGTCCTCCGGTGTGGTGCGGATCCTCAAGGACCTCGACACCGACATCAAGGGCAAGCACGTCCTGATCGTCGAGGACATCATCGACTCCGGCCTGACCCTGTCCTGGCTGCTGTCGAACCTCGGCTCGCGCGAGCCCGCCTCCCTGAAGGTGTGCACACTGCTGCGCAAGCCCGAGGCCGCCAAGGTCGCCATCGACGTCGAGTGGGTCGGGTTCGACATCCCCAACGAGTTCGTCGTCGGCTACGGCCTGGACTACGCCGAGAAGTACCGCAACCTCCCGTTCGTGGGTACGCTCGCGCCCCACGTCTACGGCGGCTGAGACCCGAAGGGCGCAAGCCCTCAGGGAAGATCGGGAACCCCGGCGGGTCTCGCGCCGTTGGAGCATGCAGACGGGTGCGCCAGCCGTTCCGTGCGGCTTTGCGCGACGAAGCTGGGGTACCGTCAGAAGAACTGTCTTATCAAACTCACTATGGCAGGAGGGACGGGGCGACACCGCTCCGTATGGATGGACGTGAAGCGATACTTCCGTGGGCCGGTCATGTGGATCGTGCTGGCCGTCCTTGCCGTGGTCGTGTTGATGCAGGTCGTCGGCTCGTCCGGCGGCTACAAGACGGTGGACACCGGCCAGGTCATTGCAGCGATCAACGACAACAAGGTCGAGTCGGCCAAGCTCACCACCGGTGACGAGCAGACCGTCAAGGCCACGCTCAAAGACGGCGTGAAGATCAAGGGCAGCTCGAAGATCCAGGCGAGCTACATCGGCGATCAGGGCGTGACGATCGCCAACACGCTGCAGACCAAGTACCAGGACAAGCAGATTCCGGACGGCTACACGGTTTCGCCGACGAAGCAGAACGCCTTCGTCTCGATCCTGCTGTCCCTGCTCCCCTTCGTCCTCATCGTGGTCGTCTTCCTGTTCCTGATGAACCAGATGCAGGGCGGCGGCTCCCGGGTCATGAACTTCGGGAAGTCCAAGGCCAAGCTCATCACCAAGGACACCCCGAAGACGACGTTCGCCGACGTCGCCGGGTCGGACGAAGCCGTCGAGGAACTCCACGAGATCAAGGAGTTCCTCCAGGAACCGGCGAAGTTCCAGGCCGTCGGCGCCAAGATCCCCAAGGGCGTGCTCCTGTACGGGCCGCCCGGCACCGGCAAGACCCTGCTCGCACGCGCCGTCGCCGGCGAGGCGGGCGTCCCCTTCTACTCCATCTCCGGCTCCGACTTCGTCGAGATGTTCGTCGGCGTCGGCGCCTCCCGGGTGCGTGACCTCTTCGAGCAGGCCAAGGCGAACGCCCCGGCGATCGTCTTCGTCGACGAGATCGACGCGGTCGGCCGCCACCGCGGCGCCGGCCTCGGCGGCGGTCACGACGAGCGCGAGCAGACCCTGAACCAGCTGCTCGTCGAGATGGACGGCTTCGACGTGAAGGGCGGCGTGATCCTCATCGCCGCCACGAACCGGCCCGACATCCTCGACCCCGCGCTGCTGCGCCCCGGCCGCTTCGACCGCCAGATCGCGGTCGACCGTCCGGACATGCAGGGGCGTCTGGAGATCCTCAAGGTTCACCAGAAGGGCAAGCCGGTCGCGCCCGACGTCGACCTGGCCGCGGTCGCCCGCCGCACCCCCGGCTTCACGGGTGCCGATCTCTCCAACGTGCTGAACGAGGCCGCACTGCTGACGGCCCGTTCGGACAAGAAGCTGATCGACAACCACATGCTGGACGAGGCGATCGACCGCGTGGTCGCGGGCCCGCAGAAGCGGACCCGGATCATGTCGGACAAGGAGAAGAAGATCACCGCGTACCACGAGGGCGGACACGCCCTGGTCGCGGCGGCCTCGCCGAACTCCGACCCGGTCCACAAGATCACGATCCTCTCCCGAGGCCGTGCCCTGGGCTACACGATGGTCCTCCCCGACGAGGACAAGTACTCCACCACCCGCAACGAGATGCTCGACCAGCTGGCCTACATGCTGGGCGGGCGCGCTGCGGAGGAGCTCGTCTTCCACGACCCCACCACGGGCGCGGCGAACGACATCGAGAAGGCCACGGCCACCGCACGGGCGATGGTCACCCAGTACGGCATGACCGAGCGGCTGGGCGCGATCAAGTTCGGCGGCGACAACACCGAGCCGTTCCTCGGCCGTGAGATGGCTCACCAGCGCGACTACTCGGAAGAGGTCGCCGCCCTGGTGGACGAGGAAGTCAAGAAGCTGATCGAGAACGCGCACAACGAGGCCTGGGAGATCCTGGTCGAGAACCGCGACGTCCTCGACAACCTCGTGCTGCGGCTGCTCGAGAAGGAGACGCTGAACAAGGAGGAGATCGCCGAGATCTTCTCCGCCATCGTCAAGCGTCCGGCACGGCCCGCCTGGACCGGCTCCTCGCGGCGTACGCCGTCCACCCGCCCGCCGGTGCTCTCCCCCAGGGAGCTGGCACTGACGAACGGCGCCAACGGCGCGACGCAGGCGATCTCGACCGCGAAGTCCACCGCGGTGGAGACCGGCCCCGTGGCCGAGCCCAGCCCGGAGGACCGCCCCGAGAGCTGATCCGGCTCCGGAAGGTCCCACCAGGCCCGGAATGGATGCCGCGCCCCCCAGGTTCTAGCCTGGGGGGCGCGGCGTTTTCCGTATGACCGATTTCGTAGGCTCGCAGATGAGGTGCGTACCCACCCGAGCGACCCGCACAGGAACGAGGCCCCCATGACCGACCCCGTGACGCTGGACGGCGACGGCTCCATCGGCGAGTTCGACGAGAAGCGCGCCGTAAACGCCGTCCGCGAACTGCTGATCGCGGTCGGCGAGGACCCGGACCGCGAGGGCCTGCGCGAGACGCCGGCACGCGTGGCGCGGGCCTACCGGGAGCTGCTGGCGGGCCTCACCCAGACGCCCGAGGACGTCCTGACGACGACGTTCGATCTCGGCCACGACGAGATGGTGCTCGTCAAGGACATCGAGATCGTCTCCCTGTGCGAGCACCACATGCTGCCGTTCCACGGCGTCGCGCACGTGGGTTACATCCCCGCGGAGTCCGGCAAGATCACGGGCCTGTCCAAGCTGGCGCGGCTGGTCGAGGTGTTCGCGCGCCGCCTCCAGGTGCAGGAACGTCTCACCACGCAGGTGGCGGACTCGCTGATGCGGATCCTCGAAGCCCGTGGCGTCATCGTCGTCATCGAGGCCGAGCACATGTGCATGTCGGTGCGGGGGATCCGCAAGCCCGGCGCCAAGACCACGACGTCCGCGGTGCGCGGGCAGCTCAGGGACGCCACGACGCGCGCCGAGGCGATGAGCCTGATACTGGCGCGCTGACGGCGCCCCGACCGGCCGGCGAGGCCGGGAAGGGCCGCAGGCGGCCTCGGGAACGGGCCGCGGGCGGATACGGGCCGCGGGCGGCCCGGGAACGGCGGGTCCGGCGACGGCGGGCGACGAACGGCGCGGTGGGCGGCTCAGGCCGCCGTGGCCGCGCCGTTCTCGTGGTCGTCGTCCTCCGGGAGTCGGCAGACGCGCTCCAGGAAGATGGCCGCCGCTATGACCGCGATGCCGGCCAGGACCGAGAAGCCGGCGTAGATGGCCTGGTCACGGCGGGCGGGGATGTCGAGGGACTCCAGGAGGAAGACGCCCGTGCCCCCGTACATGCCGGAGACGAGCGCGGCGACCAGGGCGCTGGACTGGCCGAAGACCACCGCTCGCGCCGCCATCAGCGGGTCGACGCCCTTGGCCTCGGGGCGGCGCTCGCGCTGGGCCTTGAGGCGGGCGCGCAGCGAGAGCGCCGTGGCCGTCAGCACCACGGCGATCAGGGCGAGGACGATGGGGGCGGCCAGGGGAACGCTGGGAAGGGTCCCGATCGAGTTCCACAGGCGGGCGCCCGCCCAGGACAGGATCGCGGCCACGGCGAACACGCCGATCAGCACCCTGATGCGCAGCTCTCTCACGGTGTCCCTTCAGCTCCCCCGCGCCCGCGGCGGGAAGATCTCGCGGGCAGTGGTCTCGTTGACCTTCCTGCTTGACCTTAACGACTAGTCGGGCAGGTGGAGTTCCAGGTCCTTGCGGGCTTCGACGCCTTCGCGGGGAAGCGCGCCGAGCAGATCGGCGACGGCGCCCCGGCCGGGCAGCTGGGCCTCGGGCTCCACGTCGTGCCAGGGGGCCAGGACGAAGGCCCGCTGATGGGCGCGGGGGTGCGGGAGGGTGAGGTGCGGGTCGTCGTCGACGACGTCGGCGTACGCGACGATGTCGACGTCCAGCGTGCGGGCGCCCCAGCGCTCGTCCCGCACCCGGTGGAAGGCCTCCTCGACCGCGTGGGCGCGCTCCAGGAGGGACGAGGGCGGGAGCGTCGTCTTCAGCAGGACCACCGCGTTGAAGTACGAGGGCTGGCTGCCGGGCTCGACGCCCCACGGCTCCGTCTCGTACACGGGGGAGACGGCCTTGATGCGGACGCCGGGGGTGTCCTCCAGGGCGTCGATGGCCCCCTGGAGCGTCTCCAGACGGTTGCCCAGGTTGGAGCCGAGGGAGATCACCGCGCGTTTGGGGTTGTGCAGGGTGGTGTCCGCGGCGTCGACCTGCTCGACGACGGAGGCGGGTACCGGCTGGACGGTCGGGTCGCTCTGGCCCTCGGTGAAGAACGCGGTCATGCTCGGCTCCGGGTGATGGTGACGGTCACGTCGTCGAACGGGACGGTGATCGGCGCGTCCGGCTTGTGGACGCAGACCTCGACCTCCTGGACCCCTTCGTGCTTCAGACACGTCTGGGCGATGCGCTCGGCGAGCGTCTCGATGAGGTCGACGGCCTCGCCCTGGACGACGGCCACGACCTCCTCCGCCACGATGCCGTAGTGCACGGTCTTCGTCAGGTCGTCGTCGGCCGCGGCCGGCCGGGTGTCCAGGCCCAGGACGAGGTCCACGATGAAGGTCTGGCCCTCCTCGCGTTCCTTGGGGAACACGCCGTGGTACCCGCGGGCCTTGAGGCCGCGCAGCGCGACACGATCCACGCGAATCACTCCTGCAATCGTCGGTTGGGGCCGGTGCGTACCGGGTGCGGGCGGCCGCCCGGCCTCGAACGAATCTACCTGCGAGCACTGACGGTCCCGGCCTCCGGCGGCGGGGGCCCGGACCGGAGCCGGCAGTGTTCACCGGGCGTTTCCCCCGGGGAACCCGGCGGCTCACGGGTTGGTAGCCGCCCCTACCCGTGGGTTCGTGATTCCAACCACTTCTTCGTCCTGTCGGGCGCCCCGTGGGGCTGCTGCCCCGTCCGGGCCGGTCCATCCGCTCGGAAAGCTCCGGAAGCTCCAGAGCCTGAGAAGGCTCCGGAAGCTCAGGACGGGGTGCCGTCGATCCCGGGGGCGCCGGGGTCGTCCAGGTCGTCGGGGATGCCCGGGCTGTCGGCGTTCTCGGGGTGCCCGGTGTCCGCGGGGTCGTCGGCGTCGTCGCTCTCGGCCAGTACCGGAGAGGCGTGGTGCGACCACAGCTTCCAGCCGTCCGGGGTGCGGCGGAACACGTTGGTGGCGACCACCAGCTGGCCGACGAGCGGCCCCAGCTCCTCGCCGTCCTCGGGCGCGGGGCCGCCGCTGAGGATGTTCTCGGTGCAGGTCACCAGGGCGGTGTCGCCGGTGACGGAGACGTGCACGTCGGTGAGGAAGAACTGGATGTAGTCGGTGTTGGCCATGATCAGCGCGTAGGACCTGAGGACCTCGCCCCGGCCGGTGAGCACCGGCCAGCCGGGGTGGACGCAGGAGACGACGCCGACGTCCGCGGGGTCGTGGTACGTCTCGTCGACGCCCAGGTCGGCGGGGGTGAGCCAGAGGGCGGAGACGCCTTCGAAGTCGCCCTGTTCCAGCGCTTCGTAGAACGCGGCGTTGGCGGCTTCGACCTGCTCGACGTCGGTGTGGGGGGCGCTCACCGGGCTCCCTCTGCGCGGGGCGTGGCGGAGCCGGTCCGCGCGTCGGGCGTGCCTCCCGCGCCGGGTGGGCTCGCCGTCGGCCGCGCCCGCCCGGATGCGCCTGCGCCCGGCGTGTCCGTCCCCTCGCGCGCCCCTTCCACGGCTCGCGCGACCCGCACCGCGTCCGCGGTGGCGCGGACCTCGTGCACCCGGACCGCCCACGCGCCGGCCCGGGCCGCGAGGGCCGACACGGCGGCGGTGGCGGCGTCCCGCTCGCGCGCGGGTGGCGGCGCGCCCTGCGGGCCCGCCAGAACGCGGCCGAGGAACCGCTTGCGGGAGGCGGCGACCAGCAGCGGGTGCCCGAGGGCGTGCAGCCGGTCGAGGTGGGCGAGCAGCGTCAGGTCGTGGTCGGCCTCCTTGGAGAAACCGAGGCCCGGGTCGACGACGATGCGGTCGGGGGCGACGCCGCCCGCCAGGACGGCGTCCACGCGTGTGCGGAGCTCGTCCACGACTTCGGCGACGACGTCGGCGTACACGCCCTTGACGTTGCCGCCGTCGAGGAAGCCCCGCCAGTGCATGACGACGAAGGGGGCGCCCGCATCGGCCACGGTGGGGATCATCGCCGGGTCGGCCAGGCCGCCGCTGACGTCGTTCACCAGGGCGGCGCCGGCCGCGAGGGCCTGGGCGGCGACGGTGGCGCGCATGGTGTCGACGGAGACGACGACGCCCTCGGAGGCCAGGCCCCGGACGACGGGGACGACCCGGCGGAGTTCTTCGGCCTCGTCGACGCGGGTGGCGCCGGGGCGGGTGGACTCGCCGCCGACGTCGACCAGGTCCGCGCCCTCGGCGACGAGCTGCAGACCGTGTTTGACGGCGGCCGTCGTGTCGAACCAGCGGCCGCCGTCGGAGAAGGAGTCGGGGGTCACGTTGACGACTCCCATGACCGCGCAGCGGTCCCATTCGGGAAGTCCGACGACGCGCCCGCGTCCGCTCTGCTTGCTCATGCGTTCAGCGTAGGCCCAGGAGGGAGCCCTGCCGCGGTGCGGCCCGGACCGAACCCGCGGGGCGGACCGCTAGGCGGACCCGCGGGGCGGCTGGCAGGGGCGGACCGGTGAGCGGACCGGAAGGGGCGGCCGGTGGGGTGGGCCGGTGGGCGGACCGGGCGGGGTTTCCGCCCGGCCGGTCATGGGGCGGCCGGTTCCGGCCCACCCCGGCCGGGGTGGGGAGGGACGGGGCCGGGGTTACGCGGCCCGTACGTCTCTGTCCGCCACCGCGTGCGTGCACGCGCGTGCCGGTGCGGAGCGACGGCGCAGGAAGCGCGGCAGCGGCAGGGCGAGCGTGACGAAGCCCTCTGCCTGCATGGCGGCGAAGCCGATGCGGGGAAGGTCGCCGGAGGCCCGGTAGACGACGAAGCGGGGCTCCCAGCGGGGCTGGAACTTGGCGTTGAACTTGTACAGCGACTCGATCTGGAACCAGCGGGAGAGGAACACCAGCAGCCCGCGCCAGGCGCGCAGGACGGGCCCGGCGCCGATCTTCTCGCCGCGGGCCAGGGCCGAGCGGAACATCGCGAAGTTCAGCGACACGCGCGTGATGCCGAACTTGGGCGCCGCCTGGAGGGCCGCGACGATCAGCAGTTCGTTCATGCCGGGGTCGGCCGACCGGTCGCGGCGCATCAGGTCCAGCGAGGCGCCGTCGGGGCCCCAGGGCACGAAGTGCAGGATCGCCTTGAGGTCGCCGTACTCGCCGGGCGCCTCGTCGCTCTTGTGGGCGGTCGCGATCAGGCAGTCGCCGTCGCCCGGGTCGCCGATGCGGCCCAGGGCCATGGAGAAGCCGCGCTCGGTGTCGGTGCCGCGCCAGTCCTCGGCGGCGCGCCGGACGCGCTCCAGTTCGGCTTCGCCGAGGTCACCCACGCGCCGGACCCGGGTCTCGTAACCGGCGCGTTCGATGCGCTTGACCATTTGGCGCACGTTGCGCATCGCGCGGCCGGCGAGGGAGAAATCCGCCACGTCCACCACCGCCTCGTCGCCCAGTTCGAGGGCGTCCAGGCCGGTCTCCCGGGTCCACACCTCGCCGCCGGTCTCCGAGCAGCCCATGACGGCCGGGGTCCAGGAGTGGGCCTTGGCCTCGTCCATGAAGCGCTCGATGGCGCCGGGCCAGGCCTCGACGTCGCCGATGGGGTCGCCGCTGGCGAGCATCACGCCGGAGACCACGCGGTAGGTGACGGCGGCCTTGCCGCTGGGGGAGAAGACGACGGCCTTGTCGCGGCGCAGCGCGAAGTGGCCGAGGGAGTCGCGGCGGCCGTGCTTGACCAGCAGGGCGCGCAGCCGCGTCTCGTCCTCCTCGGTGAGGCGCGCGGCGGGGTGCTCGGGGCGGAAGGCGAGGTAGATCGTGGTGACCGCGGTGATCCAGCCGAGCGCGCCCAGGGAGAAGGCGACGGTCCAGGAGGTGTTGCCCTGGTAGTCCACCGGCCCCTCGAAGCCGAAGAGGCCGTACAGGACGTGCGTAAGGCGATCGGCCAGGCTCGGGTCGCCGATCAGGCGGTTGGGGTGGACGCTGACGATGACCAGCCCCAGACCGAGGGATCCGGCGCCCATGAGAACGAAGTTGGCGAGCGCGCGCCAGCGGCTGCGCGGGTCGGGCAGCGCCGCGAACTGGTCGCGGTGCAGCAGCAACGGCACCAGGAGCGCGATCGAGATGAGCGCGCCCAGGATCGAGTGGCGGTACATGAACTGGGCGACCGCACCGGCCGGGAGCAGCATCACCGCGGCCCGCCACGCGCGCCGCTTGCCGCGCCTGAGGCCGTGGGCCAGCAGCAGCAGCAGGACGCCGGCGCTGAGCGACAACGCGGCGGCGAACGGCCCGAAGGAGCCGGGGAGCACCTCGGCGAAGGAGTGCATACGGCTGTGACGGAACCGCGGGAAGACGCCCCCGGCGACGTCCAGCAGGCCCACGAGGGCGCAGGCCCTCGCGACGAGGGCGGGAACGGCCTCAGGGCGCGGACCTCGCACTATCCGCCGCACCCGGCTTGTTCGGCGCGGAACCCCGCCCGACATTTCCGCATCTTCCGTGACAGACATCGCATCCCGTAGTTCCGCGAGAGAGCTTGGACCCGGTGCCGATTCGGGCATCCGGCGACATTGCGCCCTCTAGGACGGTGTCTTGGGGAGAGAGGTTCACTCGTCTCGCCAAAGCCACTGAAAAGGCGAAGGAAAATCCGGGACAAGCCCTCGCGAAGGAGTCGGGGGAAGCGGGTGCGGTCCCGGACGAAGAGCAGGCAGGAAACCACCGCATGGGTCTCACGAGCAACAAAGTGCTGCTGCTGTCAGTGCTGTTCGCCTTGCTGCTGTTCGTCGGCACGGTCTGGCTGTGGCCGCGGCTGGCCAGGCGCAGCTGGCCGGCCGTCGGCGGGCGGGTCGGGCTGCTGCTCGCCACACAACTGGCGCTCTTCGCGTCCATCGGGCTCTCCGCCAATCAGGCGTTCGGCTTCTACGCCAGCTGGGCGGACCTGTTCGGTCAGGAGACGGAGCCGGGCGTGGTCGTCGACCACTCCGCGGGCGGCGCGGCCGCGGGGCCGCTGAGGGTCGTCGACACCCGCCGGGTGGACGCCGGGGGCGGGCGGCCGCGGGTCGCCGGGCAGGTCCAGAAGGTGGCCGTCGTCGGGCGTACGACGCACATCACCACGCCCGCGTTCGTGTACCTGCCGCCGGAGTACTTCGACCCGGCCTACCGCACGCGGACGTTCCCCGCGGCCGTGGTCCTCACGGGGTACCCGGGCACGGCAGAGGCGCTCGTCGACAAGCTGCACTACCCGCGCACCGCCCGGCAACTGGCCAGGGAGGGCAGCATGCAGCCGATGATCCTGGTGATGATGCGGCCCACGGTGGCGCCGCCGAGGGACACGGAGTGCGTGGACATCCCGGACGGCCCGCAGAGCGAGACGTTCTTCGCGAAGGACCTGCGGGACGCCGTGGCGGCCCACTACAGAGTGGGGAAGAAGGCGAGCAACTGGGGCATCATCGGCGACTCGACGGGCGGCTACTGCGCGCTGAAACTGGCGATGCACCACCCGGAGGCCTACGCGGCGGGCGCGGGCCTGTCGGCGTACTACAAGGCCCCGATCGACCCGACCACGGGCGACCTCTTCCACGGGAACAAGACGCTGCGCAATGAGTCGGATCTGATCTGGTTTCTGAAGAATCGTTCCGCTCCCGCCACCTCGCTCCTGGTCACCAGCAGCAAGGTCGGAGAATCCAACTACAAGGCCACGCGGAAGTTCATAGAGCTGGCGAAGGCGAACGACAGGACCAGGGTCTCGTCGATCATCCTGGAAAGCGGCGGGCACAACTTCAACACCTGGCGGCGGGAGATTCCGCCGACGCTGCAGTGGATCAGCGGCCGCCTGAGCGACCGCTGAACGACGCCGCCGCCCGCCGTCCGCCGGTGGCGCGCGCGACTGTGTGACGTGATGGTGAGGTCGGGAGGTGACCGGCGCGGCGGGCGGGCGGCCCCTGAGGCGGGCGGGGGCCCCTGCGGGCGAGGGCGGTCGCCGCCCCGCACCAGGGCCGACGGGCGCGCACACCACGCGCGAGAGGCGTCCGCAACAGGCGCGGCGGGCACCCGCAATGGGTGCGAGGGGCGCGTCGATGGCCCTTCCCGGCGCGTTGAATGATCTTGCTTCTTGTCGAATTCGGCGACGGTCCCGATTCCTGATGCCGTGTGAAGACATCGTTATGGCTGTGTTTTTGTGGGGCGGGGCGCCAACAATCGCCTACGCGCGGTAAGTTTCTGGCCATGCCACGAGGACGTCACCGCCATTCCCCTCCTTTGCACAGGCTGCTGCCCCCCTCGGCGATCGCCGGCGTCTCCCTTGTCTGCGCCCTCGGCCCTTGGCTGTTCACGCAGGCGACGGCGCTCCGTGTGCTGGCCGCGGCCGCCGCGGCGACGGCGATCGTCGGCGCGGTCGTGATGCGCCACTGGGACGTGCAGGCCGGAAAGCAGGTCGCCGACCTCACACGCGCGCGCGCCGGTGACGAGTGGCGCTTCGAGGAACGTGTCGCCGAGCTGGAGAGCGACCTCGAGGAATCGCGTGAGCTGCGGGTCAAGCTGGAGCAGAGGCTGAGGGCCAAGCGAGCCGAACTGGCCGGCCTGCGCAACGAGCACGCGGCGCTGCTGCGCCGGTACGCCACCGCGGAGACCGAGCGGGCCACCGCCCTGGAGGGCCGCCGCCTGCTGGAGATAGAGGCGGCTCCGTCGCCCGCGTCGCTGCCCGCCGCGCGCGGGCCGCAGGACACGGAGCCCACCGAGCCGGCGGAACCCACCGTGGCGGAGGCGGCGGAGACCACGGAGGCCGTGGAAGCCGGGGAGGCGCTGCCCGGGACGTCGTCGGCGTCCGAGGCGTCCGGCTCCGCCGCGTCGGGTGAGTCCGAGCCGGTCGAGTCCGTCGAGTCCTCCGGGTCCGGTGCGGGGAGCGCGACGTCGGCGGTGTTCTCGCCGCATGGTTCCCAGCTGTTCCTGCGGGCGCAGGCGGCCCTCGCGCGGCTCGACGCCGACGCGGACGCGGCCGTCGAGGCCTCCGAAGACGAACCGGGCGACGACCTCGCGGAGGGGTCCGTCAAGGGCGCGGCCGGCGAAGGGTCCGCGCGCGCGGCCTCCGTGGAGGCCGCGCAGGAGGACGAGGGCGAGGGGAAGCCCGAGGCGGTCGACGAGCACACGCGCGCGACCGCCCTCCGCACGGCCGCCGGCGACGCGGCAACCGAGAACGACAAAACCGAGAACGACAAAACCGAGAACGACAAAACCGAGAACGACAAAACCGAGAACGACGGAACCGGCTCCGACGGCGGGACGGCGCGGGAAGCCCGCCCGGACGACGCCCCGTCCGGCGCCTCGTCCGACGTCCTGGCTTCCGACGAGACGCCCTCGACCGACAGGACGGCGACGGACCTCAGCCGGGCGGGAGTCCTCTCCGAGGACGAAACCGACTCGGTTGCCGAGCCCCTGGATCCGGGCCCCGTCGGCGCCGGCCGTGACCCCGACCCGGACCCCGATCCAGGCCCGGGTCCCGGCCGCGGCACCGCCCACGCCGCGGAGCCCGCTGCCGCTGCCGCGACCGAGCCCGGCGCCGTCGTCCGGCGTCCCGCCGCTCCCGTGCAGCGTCCCTCCGGGCACTTCGCCGTGCCGACCGCCGTGGCCGTCGTCCCGGCCGCCGAGCCGGTGCGGCGTCCGACGGCCGAGGGCGGCTTCGACTTCTTCGGCACGAAGAGCGACGCGGAGCCCGACGCGCTGGAGGCGGTGCAGAACGAGGATCTCGCCGACGTCGTCGGCCAGGAGGCCCTCGCGCTGCACAAGGCCGAGTCCGAGGCGGAGTTCAAGCCGGCGGACGAGGCGGCGCGCGCCGTGGGCCAGGTCATCGACCTGACCGCGCACGACGAGACGGAGCACATCGACCTCCAGGGGCTGCGCAGCGCCGTCTCCTGACCGTCCGTCCACCGCCGGACCGCGGTCCGGCGGTGGACGGACGGTGGACGAAGCCGGACGGCGGTCGGTCCTCGGGGAGCCGTTGCGGGTCGCCGTCCACGTCGTCCAGGTCATCCACCGGTCGTCCAGGTCATCCACCGGTCGGTCAGGTCATCCACCGGTCGGGCCGGGCGTCGTTGCGCCCGGTCCGCGATCGTTCGGCCTGGCTCGCGAGCAGCTCGGCGGCCTGCTGTGCGTCCCGCAGGCGGGCTGTGACGGTCTTCCCGGCCCCCGTGTCCACATGGACGTCCGCGAGCCGCCAGAGGCGCTGCCAGGGCCCCTGGGTCAGCCGTACGCTCTGGACCTTGGCGTGCGGCACGAGCGCCAGCCGCCTGCGCAGCAGCCCGTGCCGGGCGGCGAACACCGTGTCGGTGACGGCGGTTCCGTAGCCCCGCCACCACACCGGCGCACACCGCCCGGCCCGTCGCGGCGGGCGCGCGAGCGACTCCGCGGCCGGGACGCACACGCCGGGCAGCACGTGCGCGACGATCCCTTCGGCCGCCTCGCGCGGAGCGACCGGCACCAGCACGGAGTTGGCGGAGCCGGCCACGTCCAGCTCGACGCGCACCCAGCCGGGCCGCCGCCACAGCAGCGGCTGGACGATGCGCACGGTCTGCACCCGCCCCGGCGGCACCGTCTCGTGCGTACGGTCCAGGAGTCCGCGGTCGATGCGCAGGCCGTCCGGTGACTCGCCGACCGTCCAGTCGTACTCGCCGACGAAGCGGCCCGCGCCGGCCGCGCCCGCCGCGCCGAGCAGCGGCACGCCGGTCGCCAGGACCGTCCACACGCTGTGGGTGGCCAGCCACAGCAACGGCGGCACGACGAGCGCGGCGGCCAGGGTGCCCCAGGTCGCGCCGGTCAGGGCCAGCGCGGCCGCGAGCTTGCGCGGCGGCACGCGCAGCAGCTCGCGCGCGGGCGCCTCGCCCACTTCGTGCGCGGTCTCCGGCGCGAATCCGGCCGCCCGCGCGAGCAGCTCCGCCCGCAGCGCGCGGGCGTCCTCCTCGCCGAGGAAGGCCAGTTCGTCCTTCTTCTCGGCGCCGACGACGTCGAGCCGCAGTTTCGCGACGCCCGCGATCCTGGCCAGCAGCGGCCGGCTGACGTCGATCGCCTGGATGCGTTCCAGCCGGATGTGCGCGGCACGCCGGAACAACAGGCCGGTGCGTATGCGCAGCTCGCTGTCCGTCACCGCGTAGTGGGTGAACCACCAGGTCAGGAAGCCGTACAGGGAAGCCGCGGGGACGAGGACGGCCAGCGCGATCAGCAGAGTGGTCGTGGTCAGCCGGGTCAGCTGCTCCTGCGCCTGGTTCGGGTCGTGCACCGCCCACCCGACGAGGACCGCGATGGGCGCCCAGGCCCGCCGGAACGGCGTGACGGGATGCAGCCGCCGCTCGATCACGGGCCGCCCCACCCCGGCGGCGGGCACCGCCGGTTCCGGCCCGCCCGGGGCGTCGGCGCCGACGTCAGGGGTCGTCACAGTCCCGCCGATCGTGCCTCGCCGAGGGCGGTGAGCCGGTCGCGGAGCCGTTCCGCCTCGGCCGGGTCCAGGCCCGGAATGGCCGCGTCGGTCGCCGCGGCCGCCGTGTGCAGCTGGACGCCGGCCAGCCCGAAGAAGCGCTCGACAGGGCCGGAGGTGACCTCGACGAGCTGCATGCGCCCGTACGGGACCACCGTCTCCTCCCGCCACAGCACCCCGCGGCTGATCAACAGGTCGTCGGCCCGCTCGGCGTACCGCCAGGAGCGCCAGTTGCGGCCGAGGAGCACCCAGCCCCAGCCGATGCCCGCCAGGGGCAGCAGTGCGAACGCCGCCCACGCGGGGGCGACGAGCAGTCCTAGCGGCAGTCCCACCGCGACGGCCGCGAGCCCCATCCACACCACCAGCAGCAGCCGCCGCATCCGCAGCAGACCCGCCGGCAGTCCGCTCCACTCCGGCGCGACCGCCGCCGGCTCCCCGCCCCCCGGGTTTCCCGGGCTCCCCGTTTCCATGGGGCCAGCGTACGTAGGGGAGACTGTCGCCATGACTCCTACGACGGAGACCACGGTCGGGATCGGCGGTGCCGCGGAGAGCACGGACATGGTGCTCAACATCGGCCCCCAGCATCCCTCCACGCACGGCGTGCTGCGGCTGCGGCTCGTGCTGGACGGCGAGCGCATCCGGCACGCGGAGCCGGTGATCGGCTACATGCACCGGGGCGCGGAGAAGCTGTTCGAGGCGCGCGACTACCGGCAGATCGTGATGCTGGCCAACCGCCACGACTGGCTGTCGGCGTTCTCCAACGAGCTGGGCGTGGTCCTCGCGGTGGAGCGGATGCTCGGCATGGAGGTCCCCGAGCGGGCCGTGTGGACGCGCACGCTGCTCGCCGAGCTGAACCGGGTGCTCAACCACCTGATGTTCCTCGGCTCGTATCCCCTGGAGCTGGGCGGCATCACGCCGGTCTTCTACGCCTTCCGCGAGCGCGAGGTGCTCCAGAACGTCATGGAGGAGGTCTCCGGCGGCCGCATGCACTACATGTTCAACCGCGTCGGCGGCCTCAAGGAGGACCTGCCGGCCGGCTGGACCTCCCGCGCACGGGAGGCCGTCGCCGCCGTGCGTTCCCGGATGGACGTGTACGACGACCTGGTGCTCGGCAACGAGATCTTCCGCGGGCGCACCCGCGACGTGGGCGTCCTCGCGCCGGAGCACGTGCACGCGTACGGCGTGAGCGGTCCCATCGCGCGCGGTTCGGGCGTCGACTTCGACCTGCGCAGGGATGAGCCCTACCTGGCGTACGGGGAGCTTCAGGACACGCTGAAGGTGGTGACCCGCACCGAGGGGGACTGCCTGGCGCGTTTCGAGTGCCTGCTGGAGCAGACGCACAACGCGCTCGACCTCGCGGACGCCTGCCTCGACCGCCTCGTCGACCTGCCGCCCGGACCGATCAACCAGCGGCTCCCGAAGGTCCTGAAGGCGCCCGAGGGGCACACGTACGCGTGGACCGAGAACCCTCTCGGCATCAACGGGTACTACCTCGTCAGCAAGGGCGAGAAGACCCCGTACCGGCTGAAGCTGCGCTCGGCGTCGTACAACAACATCCAGGCGCTCACCGAGCTGCTCCCGGGCACCCTGGTCGCGGACATGGTGGCGATCCTGGGGTCGATGTTCTTCGTTGTGGGCGACATCGACAAGTAACCCGCGCGCGGGACGGTGCGACGGCCGGGCGGCGGGACGGCCGGAGGGGCGAGCGGAGGGGCGTGGGCCGGGCGATTGCCGTCGGCCCGTCGGCGGGGGTCAGCCGGCGGTGGGCTCCCGGTCGTGTCCGGTGTCGAGCGGATCCGCGATCCCCACCGGCTGGAGCAGCCAGCCGAAGTCGCCCAGTCCGCCCCTGGCGGTCAGCTCGCAGGCCTCGGTGGCGCCCGCCAGGGCGCGCACGTACCCCGAGGGATCCGTGGCGGCGAGCGTGAGCGGGGGCCGCGCCCCGGAGACGCCCAGGGCGCGCAGCGCGTCGCGCTGGGCGAGCACCCGCGCGCGGGAGGCGACGGACCGGGCCGCCTCCGTCCTGGCCGCCGCCTGCGCCGTCCCCGTGGCAGCCGCCGCGCACGCGTCCAGGGCGACGTGGGCGGTCAGGTCGCAGGAACCGTCCGGGACGGGCGTCGTCTCGCGGCCCTCCCGGAACGCGGTGAGCGTCCCGAAGGGCGGGCGGGCGTCGGCGCGGTGCGCGTAGTCCACGGCCACCGCGAGCCCGCGGGCGACGCACGCCACCGCGGACGCCCACGCCGTGTCCCGCGGCAGCCCGATCTCCGCCCGCAGCCCTTCCTCGCCCGGCAGCGGCCACCATCGCGCGAGCCACCGGGCCTGCGCGCCGGAGACCGGCTCCCCGAGCCGCTCCGCGCCGTCGTCGCGGACGAGCACCAGACGCGGCACGCCCGCGGAATCGACCTCCGCGACGTCGAGCGGGACGTTGTCCAGCCACTCGTTGGCGAAGAGCAGCCCGGTGATCTCCCGGGGCGGCTCGGACCGCCACGCGATCCGGGGAGCCAGGCCCTCGGGTCGGCCGGCGATCTCGACCGCGCACACGCGTGTGCGGGCGGCGACGCCGGCGGGCATTGCCGCCAGCACGCCCTCGGCCAGCTCGCCCCGGCCGGCGGCCATGTCGACGAAGTCGAGCGACGCGGGCCGGCCCAGCGCCTCGTCGACCCGGCAGAGCAGCCGGGCCACGGCCTCGGCGAAGAGCGGCGAGGCGTGCACGGACGTGCGGAAGTGCCCCGCCGGCCCCTCGGGCCGCCGGTAGAAGCCGCCCCGCGCGTGAGCGCCGCGATCGTGCGGCGTGTCCGGACTGCCCTGCGCTCCCGCCCCGGCCCGCGCCTGCGCGCCGGACTGTGCGTCGGGCTGTGCGTCCGGGCCGTACAGGGCGTCCTGCATGGCCGCCCGCCAGCCGCGCCAGCGGCCCGTGCCGGTCACCTCGTCCACCGCCCGTCGTTCACCACTCGTTCAATGTAGGCGTACAGGTGATCACGGCATCCACCTTGCGGAGTACGCCCGCGCGGACCGGATCGGCCCTCCGGTTGACCCCTGCACGCATCGGGCTTCCCTACGCTGGGTTACGTGCAGCGCCTCTATGACTTCCTTCGCAGACACCCGACCAGGGTCGACGGCTTCTGGGCCCTCGTCCTGTTCGGGATCTCCGCCGCTGCCGGAACCGCCGGGCAGGACCGGGGCGGCACCGACTCCATGGCGCTGCTGATGCCCGTGGTCTTCCTGCTGTGCCTGGTCATCGCGTTGCGCCGGCGCATGCCCGAGCAGATGCTCGTGCTCGCCGCCGGGCTCGGGACGGCGCAGCTGGTGCTGAACGTCGGCGTCACGGCGGCGGACTTCGCGCTGCTGGTGATCGTCTACACGGTCGCGGCGACGGGCGCCCGCTGGGCCTCCCGCCTGGCCCTGGTCATGGCGCTGAGCGCGGCGACGCTGGCGCAGCTGCGCTGGCCGCACGAGAACGCGAGCGTGCCGGGCCAGGTGGCGGTCATCGTGTTCCAGACGGTGCCGTTCGCCCTGGCCTGGGTGCTCGGCGACTCCATCCGCACCCGTCGCGCCTACTTCGCCCAGCTGGAGGAGCGCGCGGCACGCCTGGAGAAGGAGCGCGAGGCGCAGTCGAAGGTCGCGGTGGCCGCCGAACGCGCCCGGATCGCGCGCGAGCTGCACGACGTCGTCGCGCACAACGTGTCGGTGATGGTGGTGCAGGCGGACGGCGCCGCCTACGTCCTCGACGCCGCGCCCGACCAGGCGCGCAAGGCGCTGGAGACGATCTCCTCCACCGGCCGCCAGGCGCTGGCCGAGATGCGGCGCCTGCTGGGCGTGCTGCGCACCGGTGAGCACCAGGAGAGCGGCGAGTACGTGCCGCAGCCGGACGTCGAGCAGATCGAGGACCTCGTCGAGCAGTGCCGCGGTTCGGGCCTGCCGGTGGACTTCAAGGTCGAGGGCACCGCGCGGCCGCTGCCCAGCGGCGTCGAGCTGACGGCGTACCGCATCGTGCAGGAGGCGCTGACGAACACCCGCAAGCACGGCGGACCGAACGCCGGCGCGAGCGTACGTCTGGTCTACTTCGACGACGGTCTGGGGCTGCTCGTGGAGGACGACGGCAAGGGCGCCCCGCACGAGCTGTACGAGGAGGGCGGCGCCGACGGCGCGGGCCACGGTCTGATCGGCATGCGCGAGCGGGTCGGCATGGTGGGCGGCACCCTGGACGCGGGGCCGCGGCCCGGCGGAGGATTCCGCATCAGCGCCCTGCTGCCGCTCAAACCGGCGCATTGACGCCCACGCGCGCCCCTGGTTGACACCTGTCACGCCCCGCGAAACAGACCAGATGACCAGAAGAGCCAGAAGAACCAGAAGCGAACGGAAGAGGACTCGATGGCGATCCGCGTGATGCTCGTCGACGACCAGGTGCTGCTGCGCACCGGGTTCCGGATGGTGCTCGCCGCCCAGCCGGACATGGAGGTCGTGGCCGAGGCGGGCGACGGCGTCGAGGCCTTGCAGGTGGTGCGCTCCACGCCGGTGGACGTCGTGCTGATGGACGTCCGCATGCCGAAGCTGGACGGCGTGGAGGCGACCCGGCGCATCTGCGCGGAGCCCGACGCGCCCAAGGTGCTGATCCTGACCACCTTCGACCTGGACGAGTACGCGTTCTCCGGGCTGAAGGCGGGCGCCTCCGGATTCATGCTCAAGGACGTGCCGCCGGGCGAGCTCCTGACCGCGATCCGTTCCGTGCACAGCGGCGACGCGGTGGTCGCCCCGTCCACCACCCGCCGTCTGCTGGACCGGTTCGCGCCGATGCTGCCGAGCACCGGCGGGGAGCCCCGGCACAAGGAGCTGGAGCGGCTGACGGAGCGCGAGCGCGAGGTCATGGTGCTCGTCGCCCAGGGGCTGTCCAACGGGGAGATCGCGGCCCGTCTGGTGCTGTCCGAGGCCACCGTGAAGACCCATGTGGGCCGCATCCTGACGAAGCTGGGGCTGCGCGACCGGGTCCAGGTCGTGGTCCTGGCGTACGAGACGGGACTCGTCCGCGCGGGCGGCCTGTGAACCGCCGGGAACGGGCCGTGCGCGGGAGCGGCGGCCACTAGGGTCTGCGCATGCTCCTGTGGATCAACGGCCCCTTCGGGGGCGGCAAGACACAGACCGCGCACGAGATACGGCGCCGGCTGCCGGGCAGCGTCGTCTGCGATCCCGAGCACGCCGGGTTCGGGCTGCGCCGGATGCTGCCGCCCGGCCTGCGCGGGGACTTCCAGGATCTGGCGGCGTGGCGGCAGGGCGTCGTCGAGGTCCTCGACCTCGCCCTGCGCGCGCACGACGGCGTGGTCATCGCCCCCATGACCGTCACCGATCCCCGGTACTTCGACGAGACCGTCGGCCGCCTGCGCGGACTCGGCCACGACGTGCGCCACTTCACCCTGCTCGCCGAACGGGAGACGGTCCTCAGGAGGCTGCGCGAGCGCGGCCCCGGGCACCTCCTCGGGTTCGCCCTGGGCAGGAACGCGGGGCTGCGCCGGGAGACCTGGGCCGTCCAACGGCTCGACCACTGCCTGGAGCGGCTGCGCGAGCCGGAGTTCGCCGAGCATCTGTGGACGGATCACACGAGCGTGCCGAGGACCGCCGACCGCATCGCTGTCCTGGCCGGGCTGACGCTCAGCCCCAACACGGAGGGCCCGCTGCGGACACGGCTGCGCCAGGCCGGGGTGGGCGTGCGGCACATCCGGTTCGACTGACCCCGGCGAGGCGGTCGGGCCTCAGCGGAGGATGCCTTCCAGGAAGTCGCTGCCCAGGCGGGCCACCACCGTCACGTCGAGCTGGTGCAGCACGTACCGGCCGCGTCTGCGCGTGGTCACCAGGCCCGCCTTCTTCAGGACGGTCAGGTGCCGGGATATCTCGGGCGCGCTCCTGCCGTGCACCTGGGCCAGCTCCGTCGTGGTGTACGCGCTGCGGGCCAGCAGCCGGCAGATCCGCATCCGGACGGGGTGGGACAGCGCCGTCATCCGCAGGGTCAGCTGCTCCACCGAAGGGGGCGAGGCCAGCTCGGGCGAGCCCACGGGGTAGTGCAGCACGGGCTGCCAGCCGTACCGGTGCAGCACCATGAGGTGCGGCCAGCCCAGGCTCGTGGGCACGAGCAGGAGACCGCCCTCGCCGGTGGAGGTGCGGCCGGAGACCAGCTTGTCGACGGTGATCCGCGTGCCGCTCTCGTCGAGGGAGACGGCCGACGACACCGAGGCGAGCGTCTCCGCCAGCCCCTTGTGGCGCAGGAGGTCCGTCTTGTGGCGGGCGTCGGCGGCCAGCGGGAGGCGCACCCGCGCCCAGACGTCGGCGAAGAACGCCTCGTCGCAGTCCTCCAGGAACTCCCGCAGCCAGCCACGCACGCGTGGGGGGTCGGCGAGGAGCCGCCGGGTGAACCGCACCTGCCGAGGCCCGCGCGTGGCGGCCAGGTCGAGCGCACGGCGGCACAGCTCGGGGTGGGCGAGCAGGGCCGGGCCCGGCAGGTCGTATCCGGGAGCGCAGGTGAACTCCAGCGCGGAGTCGACGAACTGTTCGTCCGTCAGCTTGTCCAGCAGGTCGAGTTCCTCGGCGAGCGAGGCTTTGGGGAGCGTGCCCCCGGGGATGCCCGCGTAGGGCAGGAAGAGGTCCGAGAACGTCGTCCGCCACAGGAAGTCGGCCTCGCACATCCGGTCGGCCAGGTGCGAGTCGAGCCGGGCGGTGACGGAGGTGACCCAGCCCTGAAGGCCGGGATGGTGGCCCGGCTCGGCCAGCGCGTGCAACGCCATGCCGAGCTCGGCCAGGGGCGAGGGCACGACGGCGACCCTCTCCGGCCGCAGCCCCGCGATGTCGATGCTCAGACTCATGCCCCCATGGTGCACCTCACCACCGACAACGCCGTCGCCGCTCGGGGGCCGCCGTCGACCGGCGACGGCGGGGCGTGCCCGGAGTGCCGCGCCCGTGGTGGCCGCCGTGCCCGAAGAGGACCGTGCCGCCTCCCACTCGGCCCGGCCTCGTTCGCCGGCGGGGCCTACCGGACGCCGGCCGCCCGGGCCGCCCGGGCCGCGAAGTCCGCGGCCGCCGCCCTCACGTCGTCCGCCGTCCAGCTCAGGCCGGCGGCGCGCACCGTGACCTCGGTGAAGGACAGTCCCGGCCCGCCGCGGTTCCAGGCCCCGGCGAACAGCATCGTGCCCGTCTCCTCCGCCTGCGCCACGGCCGCCTCGTCCGCCACGTCCGCCTCGTACGGCAGCCAGACCTGGAACTGGTGCGTGTGCGGGGCCTCGGGGTGCACGCGCGCCCACGGGACGTCCGCCCCGGCGAAGCCCTCGCGCAGGGCGGCGGCGACCACACGCGCGTGCGTCACGTACTCCGGCAGCCGGGGCAGCTCGCGGTCCAGGCCGACGAGCGCCGACAGCACGGTGGGGAACTGCTGGAAGACGGTGCCGCCGTAACGGTGCCGCCAGGCCTTCGCCTCCGCCACCAGGGTCTTCGGGCCGGCGAGGGCGGCGCCGCCGAAGCCGTCGAGGGACTTGTAGAACGACACGTAGACGCTGTCCGCGAGGTCCGCGATCTCCGACAGGGCGCGGCCGAAGTGCTGGGTGGTCTCCCACAGGCGTGCGCCGTCGAAGTGCACCACCGCGTCGCGCTCGCGTGCCGCCTCCACGACGTCGGTCAGCTCCTGCCACGTGGGGAGAACGAACCCGGCGTCCCGGAGAGGCAGCTCCAGCATGAGCGCGCCGAACGGCTCGTCGAAGGCGCGTATCTCCTCGGCCGTGGGCAGCCTGGGCTCGCGCGTCACCCGCACCGTGCGCAGGCCGCTCACGGCGCCGAAAGCGCCCCGCTCCCACACCTCGGGGTGGCTCAGGGCGTGCAGCGCGACGGTCGGGTCGCCGGTGCGGCCGGCCCAGCAGCGCAGGGCGACCTGCTGGGCCATCGTGCCGGTGGGGAAGAACGCGGCGGCCTCCGTCCCCAGCAGCCCGGCGACCCGCCCCTCCAGCGCCTCCACGACCCCGTCCCCGTAGACGTCCGCGGGTTCGTCGAGGTCGTGGACCTGGGGGGCGGCCTCCTGGAGCACCGCGAGCCGGTCCCGCAGCGTGCTCTGGAACCCGGCGCGCGACAGCACGCGCTCCGCCTTCCGGTGCGCGAGCGCCCGCCGCTCCCGCAGGCTCTGCCGTGCCGGCTGTTCCTCGCTGTGCTCCGCGGTGTACGTCATGCCCCGGATGATGCCGTGCGCCGGGGCCGCACGCGCACACGCGTGTGCCGTCCCGCCGCTCGGCCCCGGCGCGGAGGGCGGGCGCGACGGGTGGGAAAACCCACAGCCTGTGGACGACCGGGGCCCGCCGGAACAGATCGCGTTAACATGACGAGAAATCGTCCGGTACCCGGAGCGGACTGGAACGGAAGGCCGCCGTCGAGTGAGTACACCCCAACAGCCAGACCCCAGGGACCGCCCCGCGCGGCTCGCCGTCGGCGTCGTCGGCGCGGGCCGGGTCGGGCCCGCCCTGGCCGCGTCGCTGCAACTCGCCGGGCACCGGCCCGTCGCCGTCTCGGGCGTCTCGGACGCCTCCAGGCGGCGAGCGGCGCTCCTGCTGCCCGACGTGCCCCTGGTGCCGCCCGCCGAGGTCCTCCAGCGGGCGGACCTGGTGCTGCTCACCGTCCCCGACGACGCCCTGCCGGGACTCGTGGAGGGCCTCGCCGACACCGGGGCGGTACGGCCAGGCCAGCTCCTCGCGCACACCTCCGGGCGCTTCGGCGCGAAGGTCCTCGACCCCGCCCTGCGCGCGGGCGCCCTGCCGCTGGCCCTGCACCCGGCGATGACGTTCACGGGCACCCCCGTGGACGTCCAGCGGCTGGCAGGCTGCTCCTTCGGCGTCACCGCGCCCGAGGAGCTGCGGCTGGCCGCCGAGGCGCTCGTGATCGAGATGGGCGGCGAGCCGGAGTGGATCGCCGAGGAGAGCCGGCCGCTCTACCACGCCGCTCTCGCCCTGGGCGCCAACCACCTGGTCACCCTGGTCGCCCAGTCCATGGAACTGCTGCGCGCGGCCGGCGTCGAGGCTCCCGACCGGATGCTCGGCCCGCTCCTCGGCGCCGCCCTGGACAACGCCCTGCGCTCCGGCGACGGCGCGCTCACCGGCCCCGTCGCGCGCGGGGACGCCGGCACGGTCGCCGCCCACGTCGCCGAACTGCGCGCGCACGCCCCGCAGACCGTCGCGGGCTACCTGGCGATGGCCCGCGCGACCGCCGACCGCGCGCTCGCCCACGGGCTGCTCAAGCCCGAACTGGCCGAGGACCTCCTCGGGGTGCTCGCCGACGAGGCCCACCCGGCCCCCCGGCCGCCCGGCGCGTCAGGCACAACCGGCACAACCGGCACAACCGGTATCGACGGCACGGACGGCGTCGACGGCGTCGACGGCAATGACGGCACCGAAGGAGAAGCGGGATGACCACCGCCCTGCTGCGCACCGCCGGCGAACTCCGCGCACGCGCGCGTGACGGCCGCCGGGCCGTCGTGATGACGATGGGCGCCCTGCACGAAGGACACGCCACCCTCGTGCGCACCGCCCGCGAACTGGCCGGGCCGGACGGCGAGGTCGTCGTCACGGTCTTCGTCAACCCGCTGCAGTTCGGCCAGGGCGAGGACCTCGACCGCTACCCCCGCACCCTCGACGCCGACCTCAAGGTCGCCGAACTGGCGGGCGCGGACGTCGTGTTCGCCCCTTCCGCGGACGAGGTCTACCCCGGCGGCGAGCCCCAGGTCCGCATCACCGCGGGCCCGATGGGCGAGCGCCTGGAAGGCCGCTCCCGCCCCGGGCACTTCGACGGCATGCTGACGGTCGTCGCGAAGCTGCTGCACCTCACCCGCCCCGACACGGCGCTGTTCGGGCAGAAGGACGCCCAGCAGCTCGCCCTGATCCGCCGCATGGTGCGGGATCTCGACTTCGGCGTGGAGATCGTCGCGGTGCCCACCGTGCGCGAGGAGGACGGGCTCGCCCTGTCCAGCCGCAACCGCTATCTGTCCGCCGCGGAACGGCGCACCGCGCTCGCGCTGTCCCAGGCGCTCTTCGCGGGCCGCGACCGGCACGCCGCGCAGGAGGCGCTGCGGGCCCGCGCGCGGGAGGTGCCCGCCACCCACGCGCGCGCCGAGGCCCTCAGCGCCCTCGGGGAGTCGCGCGCCGCCGCCGACGCGCACGCCGTCGCCAAGGCCGCCCCCGGCGACCCGGCGGGCGTCCGCGCGGCCGCCCGCGCGGTCCTCGACGAGGCCGCCCGCCTCGTCCCACGGCTCGAACTGGACTACCTCGCGCTCGTCGACCCGTCCGACTTCACCGAGATCGAGGACGGCTTCACCGGCGAGGCCGTCCTCGCCGTCGCCGCCCGGGTCGGCGCGACCCGGCTGATCGACAACCTCCCCCTCACCTTCGGAGCCGCCTCGTGACCAGCACAGGCATACGACTGCACGCGCCCGCGCCCGGGTGGAACATCGACGCGGACGTCGTGGTCGTCGGCTCCGGCGTGGCCGGCCTGACCGCCGCCCTGCGCTGCGAGGCCGCCGGCCTGACGACGGTCGTCGTCACCAAGGCCCGCCTCGACGACGGCTCCACGCGCTGGGCGCAGGGCGGCATAGCCGCGGCCCTGGGCGAGGGCGACACGCCCGAACAGCACCTGGACGACACCCTCGTGGCGGGCGTGGGTCTGTGCGACGAGGAGGCCGTGCGGATCCTGGTCACCGAGGGCCCCGACGCGGTGCGCCGGCTGATCGCGACCGGCGCGCACTTCGACGAGTCCGAGGAAGGCGGCCTGGAGCTGACCCGCGAGGGCGGTCATCACCGTCGTCGCATCGCGCACGCGGGCGGTGACGCGACCGGCGCGGAGATCTCCCGCGCGCTCGTCGAGGCGGTCCGCGCGCGGGGCATGCGCACCGTCGAGAACGCGCTCGTCCTGGACCTCCTCACGGACGCCGACGGCCGCACCGCGGGCGTGACCCTGCACGTCATGGGCGAGGGCCAGCACGACGGCGTGGGGGCCGTGCACGCCCCCGCGGTCGTCCTCGCGACCGGCGGCATGGGCCAGGTGTTCTCCGCCACCACCAACCCGTCGGTGTCCACCGGCGACGGCGTGGCGCTCGCGCTGCGGGCCGGCGCGGAGGTCTCCGACCTGGAGTTCGTCCAGTTCCACCCGACGGTGCTGTTCCTCGGCGCGGACGCGGAGGGCCAGCAGCCCCTCGTCTCCGAGGCGGTGCGCGGCGAAGGCGCCCACCTGGTCGACGCGGACGGCGTGCGCTTCATGGTCGGGCAGCACGAGCTCGCCGAACTCGCCCCGCGGGACATCGTCGCCAAGGGCATCATGCGGCGCATGCAGGAGCAGGACGCCGAGCACATGTTCCTGGACGCCCGGCACTTCGGCGCGGCCATGTGGGAGCACCGCTTCCCGACGATCCTGGCCGCCTGCCGCGCCCACGGCATCGACCCGGTCACCGAGCCCGTCCCGGTCGCCCCGGCCGCCCACTACGCGTCCGGGGGCGTGCGCACCGACTCCCACGGCCGCACCACCGTGCCCGGGCTGTACGCGTGCGGGGAGGTCGCCTGCACCGGTGTGCACGGCGCGAACCGCCTCGCGTCGAACTCCCTCCTGGAGGGCCTCGTCTACGCGGAGCGCATCGTGGCCGACATCGCCGCGAGCCGGGCCGGCGACGCGCTGCGCGCGCGGGTGCCCGCGCCCGTCGAGCACCCCGCGCGTCCGGCGCACCCGCTGCTCGCCCCCGAGGCCCGCTTCGCCATCCAGCGCGTGATGACCGACGGGGCCGGCGTCCTGCGCTCCGCCGGGTCCCTGGAGAAGGCCGCCGACCAGTTGCAGCGACTGCACTCCGAGGCCCGCGACGCCCTGGACGAGAACGGCAAGACGGCCGAGCCCGGGGTAGACACCTGGGAGGCCACCAACCTCCTGTGCGTCGCGCGCGTGCTGGTCGCCGCCGCCCGGCAGCGCGAGGAGACCCGCGGCTGCCACTGGCGCGAGGACCACGCCGAGCGCGACGACGCGAACTGGCGCCGCCACATCGTCGTGCGACTGAATCCGGACCGCACGCTCGCCGTGCACACCACCGATACCGCAGACTTCCCCCCGACCCGGCAGCACCACCAGGAGCAGTGACAGACGTGAGCACCCCCGACCTTCCCCTCGCCCGGAGCGGCGGCTGCGGCGACGCCTGTGCCTGCGGCGCCGACACGGACGCCGAACTCACCGAAGAAGGACACGCCGCCCACCTGGAGTGCGGGCTCGATCCCGCGCTCGCCCGGCTCCTGTCCGAGGCCGGGCTCGACCCGGTCGAGGTGGAGGACATCGCCAACGTCGCGATCGGCGAGGACCTGGCCCACGGCGTCGACGTGACGACCGTCGCGACCATCCCCGAGGACGCGGTCGCCACCGCCGACTTCACCGCGCGCGAGGCCGGCGTGGTCGCGGGCCTGAGGATCGCCGAGGCCGTCGTCTCGGTCGTCTGCACGGAGGAGTTCGAGGTCGAGCGGCACGTCGAGGACGGCGACCGCGTGGAGGCCGGGCAGCCGCTGCTGTCGGTCACCACGCGCACGCGTGACCTCCTCACCGCCGAACGCAGCGCGCTCAACCTGCTGTGCCGCCTGTCCGGCATCGCCACCGCCACGCGCGCGTGGGCCGACGTCCTGGAAGGCACCCGCGCGCGCGTGCGGGACACCCGCAAGACGACGCCCGGCCTGCGCTCGCTGGAGAAGTTCGCCGTCCGCTGCGGCGGCGGCGTCAACCACCGGATGTCGCTGTCCGACGCGGCCCTGGTCAAGGACAACCACGTGGTCGCCGCGGGCGGCGTCGCGCAGGCCTTCGAGGCCGTCCGGGAGGCGTTCCCGGACGTGCCGATCGAGGTCGAGGTCGACACCCTGCACCAGCTGCGCGAGGTGCTCGACGCCGGCGCCGACCTGATCCTCCTGGACAACTTCACCCCCGGTGAGTGCGAGGAGGCCGTGGGCATCGTCGGCGGGCGGGCCCTGCTGGAGGCGTCGGGCCGGCTGACCCTGGACAACGCCAAGGCGTACGCCGACACCGGCGTGGACTTCCTCGCCGTCGGGGCGCTGACGCACTCCTCGCCGATCCTGGACATCGGTCTGGATCTGCGAGCGGCTGAGTAGGAACGGGAACCGGCCATGCTGCTGACGATCGACGTGGGCAACACGCACACCGTGCTCGGCCTGTTCGACGGTGAGGACATCGTCGAGCACTGGCGCATCTCCACCGACTCGCGCCGCACCGCGGACGAACTCGCCGTGCTCCTCCAGGGCCTGATGGGCATGCACCCGCTCCTCGGGGACGAGCTGGGCGACGGCATCGACGGGATCGCGATCTGCGCGACCGTGCCCTCGGTGCTGCACGAACTGCGCGAGGTGACGCGCCGGTACTACGGCGACGTGCCCGCCGTGCTCGTCGAACCCGGCGTGAAGACGGGCGTGCCGATCCTGTTCGACAACCCCAAGGAGGTCGGCGCCGACCGCATCATCAACGCCGTCGCGGCCAACGAGCTCTACGGCGGCCCGGCGATCGTCGTCGACTTCGGGACGGCCACCACGTTCGACGCGGTCAGCGCGCGCGGGGAGTACGTCGGCGGCGTCATCGCCCCCGGCATCGAGATCTCCGTGGAGGCGCTCGGCGTGAAGGCCGCGCAGCTGCGCAAGATCGAGGTGGCCCGCCCGCGCAGCGTGATCGGCAAGAACACCGTCGAGGCCATGCAGTCCGGGATCGTCTACGGGTTCGCCGGCCAGGTCGACGGCGTGGTGACCCGGATGGCCCGCGAGCTGGCGGACGACCCGGACGAGGTCACGGTGATCGCGACGGGCGGGCTGGCGCCGATGGTGCTCGGCGAGTCCTCGGTGATCGACGAACACGAGCCGTGGCTGACCCTGATCGGCCTGCGCCTGGTGTACGAACGCAACGTCTCGCGCATGTGAGCCGTCCGCGTCCCCCACGCGCGGGAGACGCGGACGACGGCGCCGGCCCGCGCCGCCGGGCGGCCGGATCCGGCGCTCCGCCTCGGGCAGCCGGGCCCGGACCCGGAGCGAGGTCCCGGCCGCTCCCACGCAGGGCGGCGGGTGGCGGCGCGTGACGGCCGGTGGGCCATCGGGGGGTGAGCGGTGGGCCACCAGGGCGGATCCTGGCGCGCCGCGTCCGATCTCCATGTCTCATTTGTCTGATTAGCGCGTATCGTCGCCGCATGCCCACGCCATACGGATCCCGCGGCGGCCTGGCGTTCGGCGCGGAGGAGCTGCGTGTGCTCCGCCGCGCCCTCGCCATCGCCCTCCACCCCGGCCCCGTCACCGCCGAGGACGTCCAGGACTGCCATCGCCTCGCCGAGTCGCTCGACGAGGCGATGGGCGAGGCCGCCCGGCTGCGGGCCTTCCTGGTGGCCGACCTCGGCCGGTACCGCGCAGCCCTCCCCGGCACCGCCGCCGGCTACCTCACCCTTCTGGAGGAGGTGCTGGCCACCGGCCACCTCCCCGAGCCGGACGACCTAGCCGCGCTGCGCGCCCTGCGCGGCAATCCCACGGCAGCGGCCCTCCTGGACCGCTGCCAGGCTCTCGCCGAGCAGGACGTACGCGCCCGTCTGGCGAGCCGGGCGGCCCGCCGGGCCGCATCGGCCGTCCCCACCGTCCCGGCGTCCCGTACGCACCTCCAGGCCCTTCCCGGGGGCCTTTCCGCGGCACGCCGCCCCGCCCTCGCCCCGGCCGTCGCCGGGGCCGAGGGAGCGGCGGCCGGGGAGCCGGGGAAGAAGCCCGCGCCCCGGAAGGAACCCGCCGAGAAGCCGGCCGCCCCCGCGCCGGGTCCGGGACCGGTACCGGTCAAGCCCGGCTCCGAGCCGGCCCGCCGGCCCGTCCCCACTCCCGGCGAGGTCTTCCCGCGGCGCAAACCGGCCCCGCCGCCCGCCGACGCGCGGCAGCACCGGCTGGCCGTCGGCTGACCGGGCCGCAACCCCGCCCGAAGATCCGGCTCCCGTCTGGCTACTCTGGATCCATGGACTACGTCTCCGCGCTCGTGCCCCCCGTCGTCATGGCCGTGTTCTTCGTCGGTCTGATCAGGGTGATCGTGAAGACCCAGGGCGGCGCCAACAAGGCCAAGGAGGACGCGGTGGTCGACGCCGCGCTCGCGCGCGCGGAGGGCGCGCGCCAGGCCTCCGCCGGCCCCGAGGCCTGACGGCCCGCCGCACCCGACAGCCCTTCAGGGCGTGCGTCTCCATTCGGAGCCGCACGCCCTTTTTGTTCGCGTTTGATGGTGAAGGTGCACGTCCGGCACGCGATTGACGGGATCTCCCACTATTGTTCTGAGCTGTGCCTCGCCCATTGGGAGAACTCGAAGACTCGGTCATGACGCGGGTGTGGAAGTGGAACCGCCCGGTGACCGTTCGAGAAGTCCTGGAAGACCTTCAGCAGGAACGGTCCATCGCGTACACCACGGTGATGACCGTTTTGGACAATCTCCATCAGAAGGGCTGGGTTCGCCGTGAAGCGGAAGGCCGGGCCTATCGATATGAGGCGGTCTCCACCCGCGCCGCCTACGCCGCCGCCCTGATGAACGACGCCTGGTCCCAGAGCGACAACCCCGCAGCCGCTCTCGTCGCCTTCTTCGGGATGATGAGCGAGGAACAGCGCGGAGCGCTGCGCGACGCCGTGCGCATCGTCCAGGGGCCGGAAACCGCCGAACCCGTACGCGAACCCGAACCCGCCGAACCAGAACGCGCGGCACCCGAACGCGCGGAACCCGCAAGCTCCCCGACTGCAGAGAACGGGGGGAGTGGGGCGAGTACCGGTGGCGCCGGGGAGAACCCCGCCTCGGCATCGGAGTGCGGCGGGCGATAGCGTCCGCACATGTCAGCAGAGAGTCCCCCGGCCGAGAACGTTGGAGTCACCGCTAAAGCCATCACCGTCCGGCGGGCCCGGACAGGCGATGTCGACGCCGTGCGCCGTCTCCTTGACGCCTACGTCCGCGGCGGCATCCTGCTCGACAAAGCGACCGTGACCCTTTACGAGGACATCCAGGAGTTCTGGGTCGCCGAACGCGACGACAACGCCGAGGTGGTCGGCTGCGGCGCCCTGCACGTCATGTGGGAAGACCTGGCCGAAGTGCGCACTCTCGCCGTGAAGCCCGGGCTCAAGGGCGCAGGCGTGGGCCACCAGTTGTTGGAGAAGTTGCTCCACACCGCGCGCTGGCTCGGCGTTCGCCGTGTTTTCTGTCTGACCTTCGAAGTGGACTTCTTCGCCAAGCACGGCTTCGTGGAGATCGGTGAGACGCCCGTCGACACCGATGTCTACGCGGAGCTGCTGCGTTCCTATGACGAGGGTGTCGCGGAGTTCCTCGGACTCGAACGAGTGAAACCGAACACCTTGGGCAACAGCCGGATGCTTCTGCATCTGTGATCGTCGCCGCATTCCGGCCGACCCGCCTTGCCCGGGTGCCCTATGTCCGAAACGCGCACGTTTCCGGGCAGGGGCGGGGCTGCGGGTCTCTGCCAGGGGTTTGTGTTTTCTCAGCAAAAGCGGTTTGCTTTCCGACGTACTGCAGTACTGCATATAACAGGGTGCGGCTAAACGGCGGACGCCGCTGACCCCCCGCCCTCACGTTTTCGATGAAAGGAAATCCGGTGGCACAGAAGGTTCAGGTCCTTCTTGTCGACGACCTCGACGGCGGCGAGGCGGACGAGACCGTGACGTTCGCGCTCGACGGCAAGACGTACGAGATCGATCTCACGACCACCAATGCCGACAAGCTGCGCGGACTTCTCGAGCCCTACGTGAAGGGCGGCCGCCGCACCGGCGGGCGTGCTTCCGGCGGCCGTGGAAAGACGCGTGCGGCTTCCGGCGGCGGCAGCCAGGACACCGCTCAGATCCGCGCGTGGGCGAAGGAGAACGGTTTCGAGGTCAATGACCGCGGCCGAGTTCCGGCGACCATTCGCGAGGCCTACGAGAAGGCCAACGGCTGAGGGCACGCGCGCCGCAGCCGGACACGGTGACAATGCGTCGCCAGCGTGTCCACCAGCCGTACGAGATCGGGGGCGCCCCCAACGCCCCCCGACGCCGACATCGTCGGCAGCGAGTCCTCGACCTCGCGCCCTGCCACGGGGGGCCGCAGCCAGACGGCGGCCCCCTGCACCGGCCCCGGGCGGCACGGTCCCGGACCGCGGTCCGTGGAACGGCCCGGCGGGCGGGCGGGCGGCGGCGCCTCGACGGTCCCGCCCTCGCCGATGGCCGTCAGGTCCAGTGGCAACGCGCCCCAGTCCAGCCAGCGCAGGATGCCCGGCACCTCGTCCGCGCCGCCCGCCACCACCAGCAGCCGCATCCGGTCGCCCCGCACGGCCACCGGAGAGTCCGGCGCCAGGCGTCGCAGCGCGGCGAAGCCCGCCTCGGCCGGCACGTCCAGGACGTCGAAGCGCTCACCCACCGAAAGTCGTACCGGTGATCCGGGCACGGTCGTCCAGCCCAGTTCGTTCTCGTACCAGCCGCGGATCCGGTCCTCGGAACCGGCGGCGTCGGCTGCATCGTCGGGGTCGAGCGGCCGCCGAGGGACGGGAACCGTCGTGATCGCGGCGGCGGCCGGCCGGGCGGGCGGGGGAACTGAGCCAACCATGCCAAGTGCAACCGCGGAAAAGGCCCGCAAGTTACGCTGGGTGTTTCTGTGACTGCACAGGGTTCCGGCAGGGGGGGCGGGTACGGGTGCGGGGAGACGCAAGGCTGTTCGCCCGTAGCGGAGGGAACGGGGCCGTACGGCATGGAGTGTCAGTCCCGGCGGGTAAGACATCCCTAGTGGGAGGGGGCGACACGCAGGAAGGGCGGTCTCACGTTCGCCATCGGCGTACTGGCGACTGGGGTATCTGCCTGGCCTGCGGGAACATCGTCTCGCACCATCGGGTTGGAGCAGATGTCGGCGTTCGGGGTCAGGAGGCCATCGACGGTGTCGGCAGTTGGAATGAGCGGTCCCCGCTTGCGGGACTAAGCTGCGGAAGGACAGGGAGGGGAAGTTCCCCCCACTGCCTGACCGCTCTGAGGAGCGATTAACGATGTTCGAGAGGTTCACCGACCGCGCGCGGCGGGTTGTCGTCCTGGCTCAGGAAGAAGCCCGGATGCTCAACCACAACTACATCGGCACCGAGCACATCCTCCTGGGCCTGATCCACGAGGGTGAGGGTGTCGCCGCCAAGGCCCTTGAGAGCCTCGGGATTTCGCTCGAGGCGGTCCGCCAGCAGGTGGAGGAGATCATCGGGCAGGGGCAGCAGGCTCCGTCCGGCCACATCCCCTTCACCCCCCGTGCCAAGAAGGTCCTGGAGCTGTCGCTCCGCGAGGCCCTTCAGCTGGGCCACAACTACATCGGCACGGAGCACATCCTGCTCGGCCTGATCCGCGAGGGCGAGGGCGTCGCCGCCCAGGTCCTCGTCAAGCTGGGCGCAGATCTCAACCGGGTGCGGCAGCAGGTCATCCAGCTGCTCTCCGGTTACCAGGGCAAGGAGACCGCCACCGCCGGCGGGCCTGCCGAGGGCACGCCCTCGACGTCCCTGGTCCTCGACCAGTTCGGCCGGAACCTCACCCAGGCCGCTCGTGAGTCCAAGCTCGACCCGGTCATCGGGCGCGAGAAGGAGATCGAGCGGGTCATGCAGGTGCTGTCCCGCCGCACCAAGAACAACCCGGTCCTCATCGGTGAGCCCGGCGTCGGCAAGACCGCCGTCGTCGAGGGCCTCGCGCAGGCCATCGTCAAGGGCGAGGTGCCCGAGACCCTCAAGGACAAGCACCTCTACACCCTGGACCTCGGCGCGCTGGTCGCCGGCTCCCGCTACCGCGGTGACTTCGAGGAGCGCCTGAAGAAGGTCCTCAAGGAGATCCGCACCCGCGGCGACATCATCCTGTTCATCGACGAGCTGCACACGCTGGTCGGTGCGGGCGCGGCCGAGGGCGCGATCGACGCCGCGTCGATCCTCAAGCCGATGCTGGCCCGCGGTGAGCTCCAGACCATCGGCGCCACCACGCTCGACGAGTACCGCAAGCACCTGGAGAAGGACGCGGCCCTCGAGCGCCGCTTCCAGCCCATCCAGGTCGCCGAGCCGTCGCTGCCGCACACCATCGAGATCCTCAAGGGTCTGCGCGACCGGTACGAGGCGCACCACCGCGTCTCCATCACGGACGAGGCGCTGGTCCAGGCCGCCACCCTGGCCGACCGGTACATCTCGGACCGCTTCCTGCCGGACAAGGCGATCGACCTGATCGACGAGGCCGGTTCCCGGATGCGCATCCGCCGGATGACCGCTCCGCCGGACCTGCGCGAGTTCGACGAGAAGATCGCCGGCGTGCGCCGCGACAAGGAGTCCGCGATCGACTCGCAGGACTTCGAGAAGGCCGCCTCCCTCCGCGACAAGGAGAAGCAGCTCCTGGCCGCCAAGGCCAAGCGCGAGAAGGAGTGGAAGGCCGGCGACATGGACGTCGTCGCCGAGGTCGACGGCGAGCTGATCGCCGAGGTCCTCGCGACCGCCACCGGCATCCCGGTCTTCAAGCTGACCGAGGAGGAGTCCTCGCGTCTGCTGCGCATGGAGGACGAGCTCCACAAGCGGGTCATCGGCCAGGTCGACGCCGTCAAGGCGCTGTCGAAGGCGATCCGCCGTACGCGTGCCGGTCTGAAGGACCCGAAGCGTCCCGGTGGCTCGTTCATCTTCGCCGGCCCGTCCGGCGTCGGTAAGACCGAGCTGTCCAAGGCGCTCGCCGAGTTCCTCTTCGGCGACGAGGACGCGCTGATCTCCCTCGACATGTCGGAGTTCAGCGAGAAGCACACGGTGTCGCGTCTCTTCGGTTCGCCCCCCGGGTACGTGGGCTACGAGGAGGGCGGCCAGCTGACCGAGAAGGTCCGCCGCAAGCCGTTCTCCGTCGTCCTCTTCGACGAGGTCGAGAAGGCCCACCCGGACATCTTCAACTCGCTGCTGCAGATCCTGGAGGACGGTCGGCTGACCGACTCCCAGGGCCGGGTCGTGGACTTCAAGAACACGGTCATCATCATGACGACCAACCTCGGCACCCGGGACATCTCCAAGGGCTTCAACCTGGGCTTCGCGGCCTCGGGCGACTCGAAGACCAACTACGAGCGCATGAAGAACAAGGTGTCGGACGAGCTCAAGCAGCACTTCCGTCCCGAGTTCCTCAACCGCGTCGACGACGTGGTGGTGTTCCCGCAGCTCACGCAGGCGGACATCCTGCGGATCGTCGACCTGATGATCGGCAAGGTGGACGAGCGCCTGAAGGACCGCGACATGGGCATCGAGCTCTCGTCGTCCGCCAAGGAGCTGCTGTCGAAGAAGGGCTACGACCCGGTGCTGGGTGCGCGTCCGCTGCGTCGCACCATCCAGCGCGAGATCGAGGACTCGCTGTCGGAGAAGATCCTCTTCGGCGAGCTGCGTCCCGGTCACATCGTGGTCGTCGACACCGAGGGCGAGGGTGACGCCAAGACGTTCACCTTCCGCGGCGAGGAGAAGGCGGCGCTGCCCGACGTCCCGCCGATCGAGCAGGCGGCCGGCGGAGCCGGTCCGAACCTGAGCAAGGACGCCTGACCCTCCCCGGGTCGAGCGTAGAGAGGGGCCGGTGCTTGCCAGCACCGGCCCCTTTCGCATGCCGTGGTCGGCTCAGGTGCGCATGCCCTGGTGGCTCAGGAGAGCTGGCCGTCGTAGTCGGGCAGCTTGTACGTCGTCTCGGCGTGGCCGCCCGACAGGTCGGTGGCGCTGTTGCCGACGTTCGCGATGATCGTGTAGCCCTTGGACTCGATGGTGAAGCGCTGGGCGGTCTTGTAGGCGGCGACGTCCTTGAAGAGGTCCAGGAAGCCGCGGACGTACAGGCCGGAGACGTCGTAGCCGACGGTCTTGAGGTTGTAGTCGGTCACCCCGGAGATGATGCCCGGGCGGGCGGTGACGAAGAACAGGGAGACGCCGTGCTCCTGCGCGTACCTGGCCACGTCGAGGACGGGCTTGTTGGCCGGGGCCGGGTAGTGGAAGCCGAAGTCGGACTCCAGGGTCGTGTTGTCGATGTCGAAGACGATCGCCTGCTTCTCGCCCGGCTTCGCGGCGGCGATGCGCTGCTTCAGGGCCGGCAGCGCCTGGTTCATCACGGCCTGGCAGTCCTGCTGCCAGGTGGCGTAGTCGACCTTGGCGGCCACCGTGGCGGTGGCCGCGCCGGAGACGGACACGGCGGCGGTGTCTGCCGCCGTCGCCGCCTGGGCGCCGGCCGGGAGGGCCAGCGCGGTGGCGGCCGCGGTCGCCACCGCGGTCAGGGCGGTGCGGCGCGTCCAGGTGCCTCTGGTCATGGGTGGGGGGTCCTCTCGCGTCCTTGCGCTACCGGTGTCGTGGACATGCTCATCGTTCGGAATGGCCTGAGGGGAACCAGCGGGTTACTGGACGGTAGAGGCGAAGGAGACCCCGGTCACAGACCCGTGCACGCGACGTGACCGGGGTCACAAGTGCCGTACGGGGCAAGGGAGTAGCCGCCGTCACATTCCGAAGTCCCTTGAGGCGGGGGGCCGGTGACATGCCGCACAGGCGGTTCGGGCCCTACTAGGCGGAATAGTCGCAGCGCATTTTCGGGCAAAACGGACGGGCGTGCGGCGTCCCGGATTCGCGGAGGGCTCGCGGACCGGGCCGGTGTCGAAAGTGTCCGGAACGGGCGGTCTGTCAAGGAGTGGGAAGTTTTGCGGTGAAGTACTAGCTTCCGTCGTAGATCACACGTTTGGGGGTCTGTGGGCCACCGGGTTACCAAGGGATGGCCACCGCGGCGGAGCTTCCCGCCTGGTGGTTTCCGCTGTCCCCGATCCCATGAGGTCTTCGATGTTCCAGCGCGTCACGTTCCGTTCTTCCCGTACGTCCCTGCTCCGCACCAGCGTGGCCGTCGGGGCCGCCGCAGTGGGCGCCTCGGTCGTGCTGGGGACCGGAGTGGCGTCCGCCGCCGCCCCCGCCGCCGCGCCCGCCGCCAAGAAGGCCGTCTCCGCCGCCTCCTGGATCGACCCGGTGAAGAAGTACACGCTGTCCGCCGGGTTCGCCCAGGCCGGCAAGATGTGGCAGTCCACCCACAGCGGTCAGGACTTCGCCGTGCCGAGCGGAACCAAGGTCATGGCCGCTCACGGCGGCACCGTGGTGAAGGCCGGCGGCAACGGCGCCGGCGACGGCCCGGCCTACGGCAACGCCGTCGTGATCAAGCACGCCAACGGCGTGTACTCGCAGTACGCCCACCTCTCGCGCATCGAGGTGAAGATCGGCCAGGTCGTGAAGACCGGCCAGGAGATAGCGCGGTCCGGCAACACCGGCAACTCCAGCGGTCCGCACCTGCACTTCGAGATCCGCAAGACCGCGAACTACGGCTCGGCGATCAACCCGGTCGCCTTCCTGCACGCCAAGGGCGTCAAGGTCTGACCCCCGGCGGGACCGGCGAGGTGACGCCGGTCCGCCGTCAGCCGCCGTGATGCGCCTGCGTCACGAGATCGACGGCGACCTCCAGGACAGCGGCCCGCTTGTCCTCGGGGTCGCCGTCGAGGTCGTTCAGGAAGAACATCCCGGCGTGCAGCGTGAAGATGGCGCTCACGCACCGGACCTGGTCGGTGAGGGGGGCCTCCGGGTCCATGATGATGTCGCGCAGGCCGCGCATGCGGTCCTTGAACGAGTCGCCGATCTGGAGCTCGCGCACCGTCGCCTGGTTCTCCTGCATGAAGCGGAAGAGCGGGGCCGCCTCGGACAGGGCCTTGCTGTAGCGCCGTACGAGTTCGTGCTTGGTCTCCAGGGTGTGCGGCTGCTCCCTGCCCCACTCGATCAGGTCTTCGATCGGTTTCGTCAGATCCGTGAAGATGCCGACGATGATCTCTTCCTTGGTCTTGAAGTGGTAGTACAGAGCCGCCTTGGTGACCTCCAGGCGCTCCGCGATCTCGCGGAGGGAGGTCTTCTCGTAACCCTGCTCGGCGAAGAGTTCGAGGGCCACGTCCTGGATGCGCTGGCGGGTGTTGCCGCGTCGCTGCTGCTTGGTGCCGTCCATGGTGCGGTCCATCCTCGTACTCCTAGGGTTCCCGCGAAAACTTACTTGCCGCCCGGCTAGTTCGACACCCTTAACTTACTTGACGACCGGCTAGTGACAGGTCTACCTTCCCAGTGTAGTGAACTAGCCGGGCGGCAAGTAAGTAGCCGGCCGGAGCGGGACCCAGGGGAGTGGGAACGATGGCGGACACGAAGACACCAGAGACCGAGCCGGAGAAACAGCCCAGGAGCGTGCGGGTCGTCCTGCTCGCACTCATGATCACCATGATGCTCGCGATGCTCGACAACATGATCGTGGGCACCGCGATGCCGACGATCGTCGGTGACCTGGGCGGCCTCGAGCACCTCTCGTGGGTCGTGACCGGATACACGCTGGCGACCGCCGCCTCCACCCCCATCTGGGGCAAGATCGGCGACATGTACGGGCGCAAGGGCGCCTTCATGGCGTCGATCGTGATCTTCCTGATCGGCTCCGCGCTCAGCGGCATGGCCCAGAACATGGGCGAACTCATCGGGTTCCGCGCGATCCAGGGCCTCGGCGCGGGCGGTCTGATGGTCGGCGTCATGGCCATCATCGGCGACCTGATCCCGCCGCGTGAGCGCGGCAAGTACCAGGGCATGATGGCCGGCGTCATGGCGCTCGCGATGATCGGCGGCCCGCTCGTCGGCGGCACCATCACCGACAACTGGGGCTGGCGCTGGTCCTTCTACATCAACCTGCCGCTCGGCGTGGTGGCCCTCATCGCGATCAGCGTGGTCCTCCACCTGCCGAGGAAGCGCTCGCAGGCGCGCATCGACTACCTGGGCGCCGGTCTGCTGACGCTCGGCATCACCTCCATCGTCCTCGTCACCACCTGGGGCGGCTCGGAGTACGCCTGGACCTCGGCGCGGATCATGGAGCTCGTCGCCATCGGCGTCGCCTCGCTCATCGGGTTCGTGTTCTGGCAGACCAGGGCCGCGGAACCGATCGTGCCGCTGCACATCTTCCGCAGCCGCAACTTCACCCTGATGTCCCTGATCGGCTTCATCACCGGCTTCGTGATGTTCGGTGCCACCCTGTTCCTGCCGCTGTACCAGCAGTCGGTGCAGGGCGCCTCCGCGACCAACTCCGGCCTGCTTCTGCTGCCCATGCTCGGCGCGATGCTGGTCACCTCGATGGTGGCCGGGCGGGTGACGACCAACAGCGGCAAGTACAAGATCTTCCCGGTCGTCGGCAGCGTCCTGATGGTGATCGGCCTGTACCTGCTGTCCACGATGGACACCGGCACCAGCCGCCTCACCTCCGGCGTCTTCATGGCCGTCGTCGGCCTCGGCATGGGCTGCCTGATGCAGATCACGATGCTGGTCGCCCAGAACAGCGTCGAGATGAAGGACATGGGCGTCGCGTCCTCGTCCACCACCCTCTTCCGCACCCTCGGCTCCTCCTTCGGCGTCGCGATCATGGGCGCCCTGTTCAACAACCGGGTCCAGGACGTGATGTCCGAGCGGGCCGGCTCGCTGGGCTCGAAGATCACCGAGCAGTCCGCGCAGCTGGACGCGGCCAGCCTGGCCAAGCTGCCCGCCGCCGCCCGGGAGGCCTACCAGCACGCGGTGTCGGCCGGCACCCACACGGCATTCCTGCTGGGCGCCGTGGTGGCGATCGCCGCGCTGGTGGCGGCGGTGTTCGTGAAGGAGGTCCCGCTGAAGGGAGCGGGACCGCAGAAGGCGACCGACGGGACCGACGGTCCGGCCGTCGCCCCGCCGCCGATGGCCGAGGCGGTCTGATCCCCCGGCATTGAACGAAGGCCTCCGGCGGTGTCCGCCCCCGGGGGCCTTCCTCATGCCCCGTCGCACCTCGTCGGGGAAGCGGGCGCGGTGCCGAGAGCGGCAGCAGTGTCGGCGTCCGCAGCGGTACCGCCGACGGCCGCCCCCCGTGCCGACCAGGCGCCCTCCAGGTGCCCGGGGCCGGGTGTGGCACCGGTCGGGGTGGTGGTCGGAGGCCGGGCCCCTCACGGCATCGTCGAATAGCTTCCTGTGTTGGTCGGGGCGTGCTCGGGCAGCCACAGGACGGCCACGGCGCCCTCGGACGGTATGTGCTCCGGGGCCCCCGCGGGCCGCACGTTGCGGAAGGTGAGCCGGGCCCCCAGGACGCGGGCCTGGCCCGCCGCGATGGTGAGGCCGAGACCGTGTCCGCGCCCCGCCCGGTCGGCGCTGCCGGTGCGGAAGCGGCTCGGCCCGTCGGCGAGCAGGTCCCCGGGGAAACCGGGGCCGTGGTCGCGGACCCGGATGACCCGGCCCTCGACGGTGACCTGGATGGGCGGCTTGCCGTGCCGGGCCGCGTTGGCCAGCAGGTTGAACAGCACCCTCTCCAGGCGGCGCGGGTCTGTCGTGACCATCGACTCGTGCACCACCCGCACCTCGACGTCCGGGTCCTTGGCCGCCACCCGGCGCGACACGAACTCGCCCAGCACGATGTCCTGCAATTCGGCGCGCTCCGAGGCGCCGTCCAGCCGGGCCACTTCCAGGACGTCCTCGACGAGTGTGCGCATGGCCTTGGCGCGGTCCAGCACCAGCTCGGTCGGCCGGCCCGGCGGCAGCAGCTCGGCCGCGGTCAGCAGTCCCGTCACCGGGGTGCGCAGTTCGTGTGCGATGTCCGCGGTGACCCGCCGTTCGGCCTCCAGCCGAGCCTGGAGAGTGTCCGCCATGGCGTCCACCGCGCTCGCCAGGTCGTCGGTCTCGTCCCGCACGACCCCGCCTATCGCGTCGCGGACGCGGACGTTCGTCTCGCCCCGGGCGACCTGGTTCGCCGCGGCCGCCGCCTTGCGCAGCCGCCGCGACATCTGGCCGCCGATGAGGACGCCGACCGCGCTGCCGCCGAGGACGACCGCGATCGAGCCGATCACCAGGGCCTGGTCGAGATCCTTGAGGATGTCCGTGCTGCGGTCGG
Source organism: Streptomyces sp. NPDC048481 (assembly GCF_043200075.1). Taxonomy (NCBI): domain Bacteria; kingdom Bacillati; phylum Actinomycetota; class Actinomycetes; order Kitasatosporales; family Streptomycetaceae; genus Streptomyces; species Streptomyces sp. NPDC048481. The sequence goes on along the minus strand of NZ_JBICXC010000003.1, from coordinate 26,996 downwards.
TGAACCCGGTGTGCAGGGACAGCACATGCCCGCCCTTGACCGGCACGGCGGCCCAGATGTCCGGCACCCCGCCCCCGCGGTCGGAGACGAACGTCGCCCGGCGGCCTTCGCGGACCTTCTCGCGCAGCGCGACCGGCAGACCGACGTCGTCGATCTTGATGTTGGGGAAGTTCGGCCGCCCCAGCTTCTCGTAGTTGGTCTGCGCGATCCGGACGCGCTCGTCGGCGAGATCGCGCGCGTTGTCCAGCATCGAGACCCGCGCGGCGTTGTGCACGACCAGGCTGAGCGCGATCGCCACCAGCGCGCCGACCAGCGCGATCGCCGCGCTCAGCTTCCACCGCAGCCCCGTGCGCAGGCCCATGCCCTCCACGCGCGCCAGGCCCAGGTGGCGGATCATCCCCCGCATAGTTCCGTCCCCGTCCCGCTCAGGCCTTCAACTTGTAGCCGAAGCCGCGGACCGTCTCGATGCGGTCCTGGCCGATCTTCGTGCGCAGCCGCTGCACATGGACGTCGACGACCCGGGTGTCGCCGCCCCAGCCGTAGTCCCACACCCGCTCCAGCAGTTTGTCGCGCGAGAGGACGGTGCCCGGAGCGGAGGAGAACTCCAGCAGCAGCCGCATCTCGGTCGGGGTCAGCGCCACCGGCTGCCCGGCCCGGCGCACCTCCATGCCCTCCGTGTCGACTTCCAGGTCGCCGAAGGTCAGCACACCGCCGGCCGGGGCCGTGTCGGGCTCGGCCCGGTCACCGCCGCCGGCGTGGCCGAACCGGCGCAGCACGGCCCGGATCCTGGCGACCAGGACAGCCCCGTCGAACGGCTTGGTCACATAATCGTCGGCACCGGCCTCCAGGCCCAGGACGACGTCGATGGAGTCGGCGCGCGCGGACAGCATGATCACCGGGACGGTGGACTCGTCCCGGATGCGCCGGCACAGGCTCACCCCGTCCAGGCCCGGGACCATGACGTCCAGCAGCGCGATGTCGGGGCGGTCGGCGCGGAAAGCCTCCAGGCCGGACAGGCCGTCGGGCATCGCGGTCACCGCGAAGCCGTCCCGCTCCAGGGCGAGCTGGGTGGCCTCGCGGATGACGTCGTCGTCCTCGACGAACAGAACGTGGGTCTGGTCTGCCATCCCGGTGCTCTCAGTTCTCGTTGCTTGCTCGTGTGCGTGTCGGCGGGGGCGCCTGACGGCCGTCGGTCATCGGTCCACCGTTGTCCGTGTCCGTGTCCTTGGCTGTTGTCGGTCGTCCGTCGTCGGTCAGTCTGACGGGTTTCTGTGCGTCTGCTGTCAGGTACACCCCCTGGGGGGACGCGCGGGACGCCGCGAGCGTTCACTGCCCGCCAACCCTCGCCCGCTCCCGCCCCTCCACCAGATGATCGGAACGAGCGGCCCGATCGGTTCACGCCCACCCGGAAAATCTTCGACCGGCGACTCCCGCGCAGGTCAGCCGGTCGTAGGCACCGGTTTGGGCTCGTCGCCGACGACGCTGCTGTAGTCGTTGTGCCAGCTGTACTCCTTGCGGAAGCGGCCCGCGACCCAGCGGTACGTCACCACGTTCTCCCCGGAGGGGCTGGAGACGGGGTCGCCCTTCTCGTACACCTGGTTGGTCACCACCAGGTCGCCGCGGTCTATCTCGGCGTAGACGGGGGGCTCCTCCGCCTTGAACACGTTCGCGTAGCCGTCGCCGTCCTCCCGGTAGACGTAGGAGCCGAGGCCGACGATGTCGCCGCAGGTGAGCACGTTGACGATGAGGTCGTCGCCGGAACCGCCGGTGAGGTGCCCGTACGACACGTCGACCGGGTACTCGTCGCCGGCGCAGGGCTTCAGCTCGTTCTTGACCTCCGCCGACACCGCCGGGTCGTTCTTGACGAGGCGCACCGCGTCCGAACGGTCCGGGGCGCCGGTGGGAGAGGCCGAGGGCGGCGTCGTGGCGCCCACGACCGCGTCGGCGTGCGCCGGGCCCTCGTCCCGCGCGCCGGTGCCGCCGGTGCCGCAGGCGGAGACGAAAAGGGCGAGGGCGGCGAGCACGGTCATCGCCGTGATCGCCGCCTGGATGGTGCCTCGGGCCGGTGTGGGCCCGGCCTGGGTCAGGCCGCCGCGCAACGCTCCCGCTCCTCACGCTCCAGCGCGCGTGCGTCCAGATCGCGGGCTTCCAGCTCCTCGCGGAGCCGGGCGAGCGCCCGGTGCAGCGTGCTCTTGACCGTTCCGGCCGACATGCCGAGGGCGGCGGCCGTCTCGTCCGTGGACATCTGCTCCCAGTGTCGCAGCACGACGACGCTGCGCTGCTTGGGTGCCAGCACCTTCATCGCGTCCATGAGCAGGGCGCGGTCGGCGTGCTGCTCGGTGGAGTCGTCCACACAGGCGTCGGGGAGCTGCTCGGTCGGCACTTCCTCCAGTTTGCGGGCCCGCCACCACTCGGTCCGCGTGTTGATCATCACCCGGCGCAGGTAGGCGTCCGCGAGCCGCTTGTCCGCGATGCCGTCCCAGCGGCCGTACGTCCGGGCCAGCGCGGTCTGCAGGAGGTCCTGGGCGTCGACCGGGTCCGGGACGAGCCGGCGGGCGCTGCGCAGCAGCGCGTCCTGCCGTGTGCGGACGTATTCCTCGAACTCGAGCACCTCGCCCTGCGCCATGGTCAACCGCCTCCGATTCCCCGTTCCGGCGGTGGTCGTCGCCGGCTTCACTGCTTGTGGTCTGCGGCCCGCCGGATCTCCGCCGGGCATGCAGATGAAGCTACGGAGGTGTTGTCACGGCGTTGTCCGAAGGAGCCTTCGGCCAGCGCTCAGCTGTCCGTCGGTTGTGTAACGGCCGTGAGTTCTGGGTAGAAGGAAGGATCGGTTCGCCGGGTTATGGAGAGATTCGTCCGCACGTCGGCCGTGACGAACGCCCGGCGACACCCGTGACAGTCCCTCGCGGCCACCTCGAAGCTCCCTCGCGGAGCCCCGTCGCGGCCCCCCCTTCGCCCCCCGCTCGCGGCCCGTCGGCGTCCGCCGCGGGCCGTGATGAAGCCGACGGGCCCGTGACGAACGCCGATAGACGCCGTTGACGAAGGTTGGTGCCGGGCCGACCGGGTGTCAGGTGAGCGGCAGCCGGTACAGGCCGCCGGGCAGCGGCTCCACCAGCCCGTCCGCGACCAGTCCGTCCAGCGCACGCGCGCGTTGCACCGGCTCGTGCCAAACGCGGTCGAGCGCGGCCTGCGGCACGGGGGCGTGCGCGTCGCGCAGGACGGCGAGCAGCTTGCCCCTGACCTGCCGGTCGGTGCCGGCGTAGGTCTGGCCGCGGCGCGCCGGGCCGTCGTGTTCCGGCTTGCCGGCGAGCCGCCAGGCGCACTGCGCGGCGATCGGGCACCGCGCGCATGCCTCGTTCCTGGCCGTGCAGACGAGCGCGCCCAATTCCATGGACGCCGCGGCCCAGCGCGCGGCCGTCGGCTCGTCGTCCGGCAGCAGGGCGCGGGCCAGTTTGCGTTCGGCGGCCGTGGTGGCGTTCGGCGGGTACTGCACACCCCGGACGGCGCGCGCGAAGACGCGGCGGACATTGGTGTCCAGGACGGCGTGCCGCTGCCCGTACGCGAAGGAGGCGACGGCCGCCGCCGTGTACTCGCCGATGCCGGGCAGTGCCAGGAGCTGTGCGTGGTCGGACGGCACGTCGCCGCCGTGCCGTTCCGTTATGGCCACCGCGGCGCCGTGCAGGCGCAGGGCGCGGCGCGGATACCCGAGCCGCCCCCAGGCGCGCACGGCCTCGCCGGGGGCCTCCGCGGCGAGGTCGGCGGGGCGCGGCCAGCGGGCGATCCACTGCTCGTAGACCGGCAGGACGCGGCTGACCGGCGTCTGCTGGAGCATGAACTCGCTGACCATCACCCCCCAGGCCCCGGCCTCGGGGCGTCGCCAGGGGAGGTCGCGGGCGTGGTCGTCGAACCAGCCGATCACCGGGGCGTGCAGATCCGCTCCGGAGGCGTCGGTGTCGGCGTCCGCGCCGGCGCGGACGTGGACGGGGCTGCTGCTGTGCGGGGGCTTCGTGGGAGCAGTCATGGCCCTACCGATCCTGCCATGCGCACCGCGGCACGCGCGCGTACCGCCACTCGACCGGGCCGCACGGCGGAGGCGTCTCCCGCGCGGGCGCCGAGGCCATGGCCGGAGCTGCAAGGCGTGCGATCGGCAACGGCGGCGCGGGCGCGGGAGACGAAGTCGGGTGCGCGGAGGGCCGTTTCCGAAATGATGATCCGGAAAAGTTGTGTTCTCGGCGGCGGGTGGGGCCAGCGAACGCGTCGATCTCTCGTACAGTTTGGGCCGTGGGATCACTGCGCAATCCGGTCGGGCCGCTTCCCTCCTCCATCTACTGGCGACGGAGGGCCGTACTGCTGTCCGTGTTCGCCCTGTTGGCGTTGCTGGTCCTGTGGGTGACGTTGTCGGGCGGGGGCGGCGGCAGGAACGGCGCCGACGGGGGCGGCGGCAAGAATCCCGCCTCCTCGATCACGCCGGGGCCGTCCGGGTCGGGGCCCGCGATCAGCCAGAAGCCGGGCGGCCGGGACGAGTCGAGCGGGGGCGGCTCCGGCGGGTCCGGCTCGGGCACGGGATCCGGTGCGGGCTCGGGCGGCGGCGCGGGAACCGGTGGCGCGGACGGCGGTGCGGACGGGTCGGGCGATCTCGACGACGGCGTCAACGGCAGCGCGAGCGGCAACGGCGGTGTGGGCGCGATCGGCGGCGCGGGCGCCATCGGGGGCGACGGAGGCACCGCCACGACGCTGCCGGCCGGCACGACTCTGCCCAACTGTGCGCCCGGCGCGGTCACGTTGACGCTGCGCAGCGTCCGCAACGCGTACTCGCCGGACGAGGCTCCCACTTTCAGGCTGACGGCCCGCAACAGCTCGGCCGCCGACTGCAAGGTCGATCTCGGGCCCAAGAAGGCGGTGTTGACGATCACGAAGGCCGACGGCGACGACGACTACTGGTCGTCAGCGGACTGCCCCAAGGGCGCCGGGAGCCTGCTGTACCGGGTGCCGGCCGGAAGCAGCTTCACGTACACCCTGAAGTGGGACCGCAAGCCGAGCGCTCCGCAGTGCGCCACGCCTCCGGCGGGCACGGCCGCAGCGGGCACCTATCTGGTGGAGGCCAAGGCCCCGGGATTCGCGAAAGCGCAGACGTCCTTCGTCCTGAAGAGCGACTGAGTCACCGCGCGGCCGGCACCGAGCGGCGCCGGCACGCGGCCTCGCCGGCACGCGGCCTCGCCGGTACGCGCCCCGGTATCCCCGGTACGCGTTCCGGCCGGTTCAGCCGGTCAGACGTAGCGCTCCAGGATCGACGACTCGGCCAGCCGGGACAGGCCCTCGCGCACGCTCCGGGCGCGCGCCTCGCCCACGCCGTCCACCGTCTGAAGGTCGTCGACGCTCGCCGCGAGGAGTTTCTGAAGGCCGCCGAAGTGCTCGACCAGGCGGTCGATGATGGCGCCGGGCAGACGAGGCACCTTCGCCAGCAGGCGGAAGCCGCGCGGGGAGACCGCCGAGTCCAGCGCCTCGGGGGAGCCGGTGTAGCCCAACGCCCGTGCCACCGTGGACATTTCGAGCAGCTCGGCGTGGGAGAGCGCGTTCAGCTCGTAGAGCGCCTCGTCGACCGTGCGGGAGCGCTTGGCCGTGGGCTCGGGAACGTAGTCGCGGACGACCAGCTCGCGCTCCGGCTCCACGCCCGCGATCAGCTCGTCGAGCTGGAGGGCGAGCAGCCGCCCGTCCGTGCCCAGTTCGACCACGTATTCGGCGATTTCGGTGGCGATGCGCCGGACCATCTCCAGCCGCTGTGCCACCGCGGAGACGTCCCGGACCGTCACGAGGTCCTCGATCTCCAGCGCTGACAACGTTCCCGCGACCTCGTCCAGCCGGAGCTTGTAGCGCTCCAGGGTGGCCAGCGCCTGGTTCGCGCGGGACAGGATCGCCGCGGAGTCCTCCAGGACGCGGCGCTGTCCGTCGACGTACAGGGCGATCAGGCGCATGGACTGCGAGACCGAGACGACCGGGTAGCCCACCTGCTTGCTGACCCGGTCCGCCGTGCGGTGCCGGGTGCCCGTCTCCTCCGTGGGGATCGTGGGGTCCGGCACCAGCTGGACGCCCGCGCGGAGGATCTTCGACAGGTCGGAGGAGACCACGATGCCGCCGTCGAGCTTGCACAGCTCGCGCAGCCGGGTGGCGGCGAACTCCACGTCCAGGACGAACCCGCCCGTGCACATGGCCTCGACGGTCTTGTCGGAGCCCAGGACGATGAGCCCGCCGGTGTTGCCGCGCAGGATCCTCTCCAGGCCGTCGCGCAGGGCCGTGCCGGGAGCCACCGCGCTCAGCGCGGCACGCATCAGGCCGTCGGCACCGGAACTCCCACCGGACTTTCCGGGAGCTGCCGCCCGGTCGTTGGCTGCCACTGCACTCCTCCGGTCACAGGTCTGGGACGCTCCCGTTTCGCGCACTCGTTTCGTACGGACGGGCGAGACCAGGGCAAAGTCTACCGGCGGTCCTCCGGCTCCCGTGGGGCGTCTCGGCGACGGGAACGCGGCAGGACCCGCAGGGCGTCCCCCATGTCCGCGACTTCGAGGACCTTCATGCCCGCCGGGATCTTGCCGGGATCGCCCGGCACGAGCGCGTGCGTGAAGCCCAGACGGTGGGCCTCGGACAGTCTGCGCTGGACGCCCGTGACCCGTCTGACCTCGCCCGCGAGGCCCACCTCGCCGATCGCGACGAGGTTCTTGGGCAGCGGGGTGTCGCTCGCGGCGGAGGCCAGGGCGAGGGCGATCGCCAGGTCCGCGGCCGGCTCCGACAGCTTCACCCCGCCGACCGTGGCGGAGTAGATGTCCCGCTTGCCGAGGGCGCTGATCCGGCCGCGCTGCTCCAGCACGGCCAGCATCATGGAGACGCGGGAGGTCTCCAGGCCGGACGTCGTGCGCCGGGGCGAGGGGATCTGGGAGTCCACGGTGAGCGCCTGCACCTCGGCGACCAGGGGGCGGCGGCCCTCCAGGGTGACCGTCAGGCAGGTGCCCGGGACCGGTTCGTCACGACGGGTCAGGAAAAGTCCGCTGGGGTCCGCAAGGCCCGTGATGCCCTCGTCGTGCAGTTCGAAGCAGCCGACCTCGTCGGTGGCGCCGTAGCGGTTCTTGACGCCGCGCACCAGGCGCAGCCGCGCGTGCCGGTCGCCCTCGAAGCTCAGGACGACGTCCACCAGGTGTTCGAGGAGGCGGGGGCCGGCGATCGCGCCGTCCTTGGTGACGTGGCCCACCAGGAGCGTGGACATGCCGCGTTCCTTCGAGGCGCGGATCAGGGCGCCCGCCACCTCGCGGACCTGGGCCATGCCGCCGGGCGCCCCGTCGATCTCCGGAGAGGCGACCGTCTGCACGGAGTCCACGATCAGCAGGGACGGCTTCACGGCGTCCAAGTGGCCGAGCACGGCCGCGAGATCGGTCTCGGCGGCCAGGTACAGATGGTCGTCGAGAGCGCCGATGCGGTCGGCGCGCAGCCGGACCTGCGAGGCCGACTCCTCGCCCGTGACGTAGAGCGTGCGGTGCTCGTCACTGGCCGACTTGGCCGCCACGTCCAGCAGCAGCGTCGACTTGCCGACGCCGGGCTCCCCGGCCAGCAGCACCACCGCGCCGGGCACGAGCCCGCCGCCCAGGACGCGGTCCAGCTCGGGCACGCCGGTGGGGCGGGCGGTGGCCTGACGGCCGTCGACCTGGCCGATCGGGAGCGCGGAGGTGGTGACCCGGCCCGGCGCCGTCGTGCGGACCGCGGGCGTGCCGTACTCCTCGACCGTCCCCCACGCCTGGCACTCGGGGCAGCGGCCGAGCCACTTGGCCGTCTGCCAGCCGCACTCCGTGCAGCGGTAGGACGGTCGGTCCTTGGTGGTCTTCGTACGGGCAGCCATGGGGAAACCGTAACCGCCGCCACCGACAGCCGGACGGGCCTGTGGACGACCGCGCCTCCGAAGACCCCGGCGCCGCCCCTCCACGCCCTCCGCCGGTCGCGCTCCACCACCCTCCGCCGTCGCGCTCCACCGCCCTCCGCCATCGCCCCGCGACCCCTCCGCCGCCCCCTTCGCCCATCTTTCGTCACCGTCCGCGCGCGGGGGCGCGCGGCGGGGTGGGCGACGGCGCCCCCTGCGATCCGGCCACGCCCCGTCACGAACGAGCCATCGGACCCGCCTCCCCTGTCCCCTTATGAGGGATCGTTTCACCCGTACGGATTAAAAGGACTCAAGGGACAAGTGGACCTCGTTCCGCGCCGCCTACGGTCGCACGGGTGATGAGCAGCAGCCCGGAAACCTCGACCCGCACGACCGGCGCGCACCGGGCGCACCGGGAGGCGCGCGACACCGCTGCGGCGCGCACGCTCGCGCAGCGGCCGCCCGCGCGCTACGAGCCGTACCTGGACGGCCTGTTCACCTACTGTCTGTCGGTCCTGTGCGACCACGACGCGGCCACCGCCGCCCTCGGGGACGCCCTCGCGTTCGCCGAGCGGCGCGGGCAGCGGATGCCGGACGCCGCGGGCGACCGCCGGGCCTGGCTGTACGCCCTGGCCCGCTGGGCCTGCCTGCGCCAGCTCACCGAGGCCAGGCAGAGACGCCGGAGCACGCACGCCGCGCACCGCGACGGCGGCCGCCGTCGTTCGGCCGGGAAACACGCGACCACCGCGGCCTCCCCGGCCTCTCCGGCGTCCTCGGTGGACGCGGCTCCGACCGCAGCCTCCGTCCCCTCCGCCTCCAGCGCCTCTGTCACGCCCGGGGGTCCCGTTCCCGACGGGCTTCAGGAGCGGCGGCAGCGCGAACTCGCCCTGCTCGCCTGGCCGGAGGCCGCGGGCACTTCTCCGGAGCAGCGCGAGGCCCTGGAACTGGCCGTTCGTCATCACCTGGCCGCGCACGAGGTCGCCGCCGTGCTCGGCAGGGATCTCGCCGCCGCCCGCGAACTGCTCGCCTCCGCGGCCTGTGAGGTCGAGCGCACGCGCGCGGCGCTCGCCGTCGTCGAGACCGGCGGCTGTCCCGGTGTGAGCCGGCTCGCCGGTGAGAACCAGCTCGTGCTGAGCGCCGCCCTGCGCCGCGAACTGGTCCGGCACGTCGACGACTGCCCGCACTGCCGCCGCGCCGCCGAGCGGGCCGTCCCCGGCCGCTGGCCCGGCGCCGGCGTCACCCCCGCCGAGCTGCCGATCCTGGAGGCGCCCCGCGCGCAGCTGCACGTCGCCATGGCGAGGCCCTCCCGCGCGCGGGGAGTCGCCGTGCCGCGCTACGACCGGCGCGGTTTCCCGATGGACCCCAAGGACCGCGCCGCCCGCCGGGAGCGTCTGCGCGCGCGTGCCGTCACGACGACCGTCGTCGCCACCGTCGTCGCCGCCCCCGTCATCGCCCTGTGGGCGGCCTACCGCGGCACACCGACGGGGGAGGGGGCCGAGGGCCGCTCGGCGAGCGCGGGAGAGGCGCACGGCCCCGGCAGCTTCGACGGCGAGGCCGGGGGCGGCTACGAGAACGCCGGGAACGTCAGCACCCGGCCCGGCGCCGACCCGGCCCGGCGCGGCGAGCCGGACGTCTCGGTGGAGGTCATCAGCGTCAGCGGACTCGGGCACGGTGCGGCCGGCCGGCTGTCGGTGAAGGCCGTCACCAGCGGCGACACCACCCTCATCACCCTCGCCGCGTCCGCGGAGGCGGAGAAGCCGATCCGCTGGTCGGCCACCACGGCGGCGCCCTGGCTCTACCTGAGCCGTGCCACGGGCACGTTGAAGCCCGGCGAGTCGGTGAGGGTCAGGGTGTACGTCGACCCCCTGCGCGAGCCCTCCGGTCACTGGCACGCGCGCGTGGCGATCGCCCCGGCGGGCGCGGTCGTCTCGATCGAGGGCTACGGCACCGCTCCCGGCCCGTCGCACCCCGGCGACGGGCACGGTCACGGCCATGGCCCGGGTCCCGGCGATCCGCCGGCCACGTCCGGCCCGGAGCCGACCCCGACGGCCCCGTCCTCCCCGGACCCCACCCCGACGGCCCCGCCCACCTCGGCGGACCCGGAGCCGACTCCCGGGGACCCGTCCCCGTCCGCCCCGGACAGCCCGTCCCCGACGAACGACGACGACCCGCCGAGCCCGGCCACGTCCTAGCAGTGCCGCCCGCGATCGGCTAAGCCGGATCGCCCGTGTCAGGCCGGGCGACCGGGGCGACGGCGGCGGACGGGGCGGCGGCAGGAGCGACCGGGTCCGCCGGGTGCGGGGCCAGCAGGGGCAGCTGCGCGGCGAGGCGCTCCTCGCACAGTTCGACGAGCCGGTCGTAGCCGGCCTTGCCCATCAGCTCGGTCAGCTCGGGGCGGTACGACACGTACACCGGGTCGCCCGCGCCGTGCGCCGAGGTGGCCGAGGTGCACCACCAGTGCAGGTCGTGGCCGCCCGGTCCCCAGCCGCGCCGGTCGTACTCGCCGATCGACACCTGCAGCACGCGCGTGTCGTCGGGCCGGTCGATCCAGTCGTAGGTCCGCCGCACCGGAAGCTGCCAGCAGACGTCCGGCTTGGTCTCCAGCGGCTCGCGGCCCTCGCGCAGGGCCAGGATGTGCAGCGAGCAGCCCGCGCCGCCGGCGAACCCCGGCCGGTTCTGGAAGATGCAGGAGCCGTTGAACGGGCGGGTCTGGCGGGAGCCCTCCTCGTCCTGCGAGACCCAGCCGCCGCGCCGGCCCTCGGCGTGGTGCTGCCAGATGTCGGGGGTGAGCCTCGCCACGTGCTCGGCGACGCGCTTCTCGTCGTCCTCGTCGGAGAAGTGGGCGCCCAGCGAGCAGCACCCGTCGTCCGCGCGGCCCGCCTGGATGCCCTGGCAGCCGCTGCCGAAGATGCAGTTCCAGCGCGAGGTCAGCCAGGTCAGATCGCAGCGGAAGACCTGCTCGGCGTCGGCCGGGTCCGGGAACTCCACCCACGCGCGGGCGAAGTCCAGCCCCTTCTCGTCGTCGGCCGGAGCCTTGGCCGCCGCGTCCTTGCCGGGCTTCTTCGGCGGCTTCACCGGCTTCGCCCGCGAGGGGCCGCCGGCGGGTTTGTCGGCCTTCGCCTTGTTCGTCTTTGGCACCCGTCCAGGGTAAGTCGCCGAGGGCCGCTCCGGGGACGTCGTCCGCCTCCCGGGCGTTCCGTTCCCGACGGGGCGTTCCGACCCGCGCCACCTGGACCGTCCGGTGGGGCAGTAGCGTTCCCTGCATGAGACTCGGTGTCCTCGACGTGGGATCGAACACGGTGCATCTGCTGGTGGTGGACGCACACCCGGGCGCGTGCCCGCTGCCCGCGCACTCGCACAAGGTGGAACTGCGCCTTGCCCAACTCCTCGACGGGGACGGGGCGATCGGCGCCGAGGGCGTCGACAGACTGATCGCGGTGGTGCGGGAGGCGCTCCAGGCCGCCGAGGACAAGGGCGTCGAGGATCTGCTGCCCTTCGCGACCTCGGCCGTGCGCGAGGCCAGCAACGCCGACGAGGTCCTCGCGCGCGTGCGGGCCGAGACGGGCGTCGAGCTTCAGGTTCTCTCCGGCGCCGAGGAGGCCCGGCACACGTTTCTCGCCGCCCGCCGCTGGTTCGGCTGGTCGGCCGGCAAGCTGCTGGTCCTGGACATCGGCGGCGGCTCCCTTGAGATCGCGTTCGGCATGGACGAGGAGCCCGACGCGGCGGTGTCGCTGCCGCTGGGCGCGGGCCGTCTCACCGCGGGCTGGCTCCCCGGCGACCCGCCCGACGCGGAGGACGTCCGGGCCCTGCGCCGCCACGTCCGGGCGCAGATCGCCCGCACGGTCGGCGAGTTCGCCCGGTTCGGCGCCCCCGACCACGTCGTCGCCACCTCGAAGACCTTCAAGCAGCTCGCCCGCATAGCCGGCGCGGCCCGCTCCACCGAGGGCCAGTACGTCCAGCGCGAGCTGAAGCGGGAGTCCCTGGAGGCCTGGGTGCCGCGGCTGGCGGGCATGACGGCGGCCCAGCGGGCGGAGCTGCCCGGGGTCTCCGAGGGCCGCGCCAACCAGCTCCTCGCCGGTGCGCTGGTGGCCGAGGGGGCCATGGACCTCTTCGGCATCGAGTCGGTCGAGGTCTGCCCCTGGGCGCTCAGGGAGGGCGTCATCCTGCGCAAACTCGATCACATGGCGTCGGCGTGACGGACCCGTCGGCGTGACCGGAGTCGCGGAGGCGACAGAGGCGACAGAGGTGACGGACCCGGCAGCGCGGCGGCCGCCGTCGGCCCCACGACGACCGTGGCGCAGGCGCCGTACCCGCCCGACGTGACGTACCCGACAAGGGGGCGCGCGCGGCGGCCGGACGGCGCACCGAACAGGGAGCTGAGCTGCGCGTCGGGCGGTGCGAGGGCGCAACTGCGCGCGGGCGTCGGGGGCGCGAGGGCCCCGCACCCACCCGGTCCCACCCCGTAACCTGTGCACCATGGCAGAGCCAGTCGTGCGGATCCCGGATGCGAAGGTCGCCCTGTCGACTGCCTCGGTCTATCCGGAGTCGACGGCGACGGCCTTCGAGATCGCCGCACGCCTCGGCTACGACGGCGTCGAGGTCATGGTCTGGAACGACCCCGTCAGCCAGGACATCGACGCGCTGCGCAGACTCAGCGACTTCCACCGGATCCCGATCCTCGCCGTGCACGCCCCCTGCCTGCTCATCACGCAGCGGGTGTGGTCGACCGACCCGTGGACCAAGCTCCAGCGGGCCCGCGCGGCCGCGGAGAAGCTCGGCGCGAGCACCGTCGTCGTCCACCCGCCGTTCCGCTGGCAGCGCCAGTACGCGCGCGACTTCGTCACCGGCATCTGGCGGATGGCGGACGAGACGGACGTGCGGTTCGCCGTCGAGAACATGTACCCCTGGCGCTACCGCGACCGCGAGATGCTCGCCTACGCCCCCGACTGGGACGTCACGAAGGACGACTACCGGCACTTCACCATCGACCTCAGCCACGCCGCGACGTCCCGCACGGACGCGATGGGCATGGTCGACCGCATGGCCGACCGGCTGGGCCACGTCCATCTCGCCGACGGAAACGGTTCCGCGAAGGACGAGCACCTGGTGCCCGGACGCGGCTCCCAGCCCTGCGCGGAGCTGCTGGAGCGGCTCGCGCTGACCGGTTTCGACGGGCACGTCGTGATCGAGGTCAACACCCGGCGCGCGATGTCCGGCGCCGAACGGGAGGCCGATCTGGCGGAGGCGCTGGCCTTCACCCGCCTGCACCTGGCGTCGGCGTCCCGAGGCGCACCCGGAACGCCCGGCGCACCCGCCTCCTCCGCGTCCCCCGCCCCCTCGGCCTCATCCGGCCCGTCACGCCCATCCGGCCCGTCAGGCTCCCCGTCCCCGTCCTCGGCGTCCCGGGCCGCCGCCCCGCCGCAGTCCGGGTCCCACTCCTCCGTCCCGGCCCCGTCGGCGCCCTCGGCCCCGCCGTCGTCGTCCGCCCGGTCGTCGCGCCGCTCGTCGGCGAGGGCGCGCCGCCGGTGAGCGGCGTCACCGCCCGCCGGCGCGGCCGGCCCCCACGGGCCGAGTCGGGCGACACCCGCGACCGCATCCTGACCGCCGCCCGCGAGGAGTTCGCCGAGCGGGGCTACGACAAGACGTCCGTGCGCGGGATCGCCAAGGCGGCCGGTGTGGACCCGGCCCTGGTCCACCACTACTTCGGCACCAAGGAACAGGTCTTCGAGACGTCGATCGAGGTGGCCTTCGCGCCCGCGCTGAACGCGCCGGAGGCGGTCGCCGACGGGCCGCCGGACCAGGTCGGCGAACGTCTCGCCCGCTTCATCTTCGGCGTCTGGGAGAACCCGACCACCCGCAAGCCGCTGCTCGCGATCGTGCGGTCCGCCGTCAACAACGACACCGCGGCCGCCGTCTTCCGCCGTCTGGTCGCCTCCCAGCTGCTGCGCCGCATCGCCTCCCAGCTCGACCTGCCGGACGCCGAGCTGCGCGCCGAGCTGGCCGCGGCGCAGCTGGTGGGCTGCGCGATGCTGCGGTACGTGATCAAGGTGGAGCCGCTGGCCTCGGCCGATCTGGAGCAGATCATCGCGCGCGTGGCACCGGTCGTTCAGGGGCATCTCACCGGCCCCTGAGGGCCTCCGCGCCGAGACATGCGTCCCGCATTCCGGACACCTCGTCCCGCCCCCTGGATGACCGGCGTACGCTCGTTAGCAGCCCCACCCGTCTGAAGGAGCGAGCGACGATGCCCGAGCTGAGGTCCCGCACAGTCACCCACGGACGCAACATGGCGGGCGCCCGCGCCCTTATGCGCGCCTCCGGTGTACCCGGTGCGGACATCGGGCGGAAGCCGATCATCGCGGTGGCGAACAGCTTCACCGAGTTCGTGCCCGGCCACACGCACCTCCAGCCGGTCGGCCGGATCGTCAGCGACGCCATCCGCGAGGCCGGCGGCATCCCGCGCGAGTTCAACACGATCGCCGTCGACGACGGCATCGCGATGGGCCACGGCGGCATGCTCTACAGCCTGCCCTCGCGCGACCTGATCGCGGACAGCGTGGAGTACATGGTCGAGGCGCACTGCGCGGACGCCCTGATCTGCATCTCCAACTGCGACAAGATCACCCCGGGCATGCTGAACGCGGCCCTGCGGCTGAACATCCCCACGGTCTTCGTGTCCGGCGGCCCGATGGAGTCCGGCCGCGCCACGCTCGTCGACGGCACGGTCCGCACCCTCGACCTGGTCGACGCGATCTCCGACGCCGTGAACGACAAGATCTCGGACGAGGACATCCTCCGCATCGAGGAGAACGCCTGTCCGACCTGCGGCTCCTGTTCCGGCATGTTCACCGCCAACTCGATGAACTGCCTGACCGAGGCCATCGGCCTGTCCCTCCCCGGCAACGGCTCGGTCCTGGCCACGCACACGGCCCGCCGGGCGCTGTACGAGGACGCGGGCCGCACGGTCATGGACATCACCCGCCGCTACTACGAGCAGGACGACGAGACGGTCCTGCCGCGCAACATCGCCACCGTCGCGGCCTTCGAGAACGCGATGGCCCTCGACATCGCGATGGGCGGCTCGACCAACACGATCCTGCACCTCCTCGCCGCCGCCCAGGAGGCGGGCGTCCCCTTCGGCCTGGAGGAGATCAACGAGGTCTCGCGCCGCGTGCCCTGCCTGGCCAAGGTGGCGCCGAACGTCGCGAAGGACCGCACGTACTACATGGAGGACGTGCACCGCGCCGGCGGCATCCCCGCCCTCCTCGGCGAACTGCACCGCGCGGGACTGCTCAACGAGGACGTGCACGCGGTCCACAGCCCGTCGCTCGGGGACTGGCTGAAGACCTGGGACGTCCGCGCCGGCTCGCCGTCCCCCGAGGCCGTGGAACTGTGGCACGCGGCCCCCGGCTGCGTCCGCTCCGCCGAGGCCTTCTCCCAGTCCGAGCGCTGGGAGGCGCTGGACGAGGACGCCGAGGGCGGCTGCATCCGCTCCGCCGAGCACGCCTACAGCAAGGACGGCGGCCTCGCCGTCCTGCGCGGCAACCTCGCGGTCGACGGCTGCGTGGTCAAGACGGCCGGCGTCGACGAGTCGATCTGGACCTTCGAGGGCCCGGCCGTCGTCTGCGAGTCGCAGGAGGAGGCCGTCGAGAAGATCCTCAACAAGCAGGTGACGCACGGCGACGTCGTCGTCATCCGCTACGAGGGTCCCAAGGGCGGTCCGGGCATGCAGGAGATGCTCTACCCGACGTCCTTCCTCAAGGGCCGCGGCCTCGGCAAGACCTGTGCGCTGGTCACCGACGGCCGCTTCTCCGGCGGCACGTCGGGCCTGTCGATCGGCCACGCCTCGCCCGAGGCCGCGTCCGGCGGCACGATCGCCCTCGTCGAGGACGGTGACCGCATCCGCATCGACATCCCGAACCGCACGATCGAGCTGCTCGTCGACGACGCCGAGCTGGCCCGGCGCGAGGCGGCCCTCGGTGGCGTGTACGCGCCGAAGAACCGCGAACGCAAGGTGTCCGCCGCGCTGCGCGCCTACGCCGCCATGGCGACGAGCGCCGACAAGGGCGCGGTACGGGACGTGTCGAAGCTCGGCTGACGCCCACCCCGCCGGCCCGGTGTCCCCATGAGGGCCGTCTCCGCATCCCGGAGGCGGCCCTCGACACATCCGCCACCTGACGGCCGGCGACCGAGACCGCCGCGCCGCGCCCGCCTGCGTCAGCGGCTCCGTCCGCGCTACCGGGGCAGCCCGCCCCGCCGGGCGCGGCCGGCATCACCAGCGCGCCGGGTCCCGTCCGTCGACCGCGAAGACGGTGCCGTCCGGGGCGCCCGCGTAGACCCGGTCGCCGGCCGCCTGGGGCGCGGGCAGCGTGGCCACCACCCGGTCCGAGTGCGCGCCGAGCCGCAGCGCCGTCTGCCCGAGGAGCCTGCCGTCCGCCGCGCCGACGGCGAGGAGCCGCCCGTCGGCGGCGCTGAAGTAGACGTGTCCGCCGTCGGCGGCCGGCGCCGAGCCCCGGCTCACCGCGCTCTGCAGGGACCACACCTTTCGTCCGGCGGCCGTGTCGACGGCCGTCAGCGTGCCGTCGAAGCCCAGCAGGTACACCCGGTCGCCGTGCACCGTGGCCTGTGCCTCCTGCATCGTGACGTCCAGCCGGACCCGCCGCGCCGCCCGGCCCGCGGGGTCGTAGCGGACGACGGCGTCGACCGTGCCGTCACCGCCGCCCCGGGACAGCAGGACCGCGCTGCCTGCGGCGGTGCCCACCAGGTCGAGCGCGCCGTCGAGCCGCGCCTTCCACCGCACCTCGCCGGTGGCGGGGTCGACGGCGGTGATCCTCGTGTGCCCGTCGTCGGTGACGCCCGACGCGTACGCCAGCGGATCGCCCGGGAAGGACGCGAAGTAGGGCTCGCTCACCCCCGGGATGCGGTGGCTCCAGAGCGTCCCGCCCGTCGCGGCGGCCACACCGGTGACCGTCCCGTCGGCCGCGGTCAGCAGCAGCGTGCCGCCGGCCACGCGCCAGCTCACGTACCCCGACAGTCCCCGCTGCCAGCGCGGGGCGCCCGTGGCCGGGGCGAGCGCCTCGACGAGCCTGCCCGCGTGCGTGACCACCAGCGCCGCACCGCCCGCGAGCGCGGGCGCCTCGGCCGGCCGGTCGCCGTCGGCGAGCGCGTGCCGCCACAGCACGTGCCCGTCGCCCGCGTCCAGCGCGGACACCAGACCCGGCTGCGCGCAGAGCACCCGCTTCGCGCCGGTCGCGCACAACGGCATGCCGCCCGTTCCGGCGCCCGAGCCCGCTCCGGGCGCGGCCTTGGCCGGCCGGGTGCTCCAGGGGCGGAAAGGGGGCGAGGCGGAGGGCGATCCGGCCGCGTCGCCTCGCGTGTCACGGTCCGAGTCGCCGCCGTCGGACAACATCGCGGCGCCGAGCGCGCCGCCGACGAGGACGACGGCCATCGCGCCGGCCGCCAGAGCGACCCGCCCGCGCCGCCGCCCGCCCCGGCCCCGGGCCCACGCCCCGGCCCGCCCGCCCGGCGCCCGTCCGGCCCCGTCCACCTGCGCGGACGCGCCCCCCGACGTCTCCTCGGAGACCTCCGACCGCTCCGGTTCCCCGAGAGCCGCCGACGGCTCCACGGACGCCCCCGTCGCCGCCGAGACGCCCGTGACCCCCGAAACCGCCGGACCCACCGGTTCACCGGGGCGCACGGGTTCCCCCAGGTCCACGAAGCCCGCCGGATCCGTCGTCCCGACATCCGTCGTCCGGACATCCGCCGGATCCGTCGGCCCAATGCCTAGCGAGTCCCCTGCCTCGACGTCCGCCCGGTCCGTCCAGCCGTCTCCGAGGGCCCGCTGCGACGGTATGAACGACTGGTTGAGGAACGACTGCGTGTCGTACGAGGCCGCCACCGACCGCAGTTCCCGCATCAACTCGTCCGGAGTGGGCCGCTCCTCCGGCTCCTTGGCGAGGCAGCGCGAGACCAGCGGCGCGAGGTTGTCCGGCACGCCGGTCAGATCCGGTTCGTCGTGCACGACCTGGTAGGCGACGACGTAGGGGCTGTCGGAGTCGAACGGCCCGCGTCCGGTCGCCGCGTGCACCATGACCGACCCGAGCGCGAAGACGTCGGCGGCCGGGCCGACCTCGCGGGGCCGCCGGAACTGCTCCGGCGCCATGAACGGCGGTGTGCCGATCAACTTGCCGGTCTCCGTGCGCAGTTCGCTGTCCTTGGGCCGGGAGATGCCGAAGTCGATCACCTTCGGCCCGTCGTCGGCGAGCAGCACGTTGCTCGGCTTGAGGTCCCGGTGGACCACCCCGACCCGGTGGATGTCCCGCAGCGCCTCCGCGAGCCCGGCCATCAGCCGCCGCAACTCACCCGAATTCAGGGACCCGTTCCGCTTCACCTGCTCGGCGAGGGTGGACCCGGGGATGAACAGGGTGGCCATCCAGGGCCGTTCGGCCTCCGGGTCGGCGTCGACGACGGGCGCGGTGAACGCCCCGCTCACCCGCCGGGCCGCGGCCACCTCCTGCCGGAAACGGCCCCTGAACTCGGGATCGCGGGCGAACCGGGCGTGCACGATCTTCACCGCGACCTTCATCCCGGAGGTGCTGCGGGCAAGGTGCACCTCGCCCATGCCACCGGAGCCCAGGCGTTCCCGCAGGCGGTAGTGGCCGGCGTACTCCGGAAGTTCCGCTTCCGCGCCCGCTCCGGTGTTGCGCTGTGGCGACATGAACCACCCCCGTGCTGTTCAACCGTGCGCGCGACGCACGGAGCCTAGTCGATGACTCCGAGGGCGCAGAGGCGGCTTGCTAGCCTGCGCGTGCGAATTCTGCACAGGTGTTTCATTGCGGGATCCGAGGGAATCAACGTGGCCCCATGGCACTCATGGGGTCCGACGGGGGAGGTTTTTCATGTCCGTGGAACGCGTGGAACGGGTGGAAGAGGCCGAGAGCGCAGAGACGGCGGTGGCCGTCACGGCGGCGGATCTCAAGACGGTCGCCCTCACCTACTACCCGGTGGCCCCGGGCGTCCGGCTGAACGTGCGCAGCGGCCCGGGCACCGGCTACTCGGTGGTCAGGGTGCTGGCCGAGGGCGTCAAGGTCCCGATCCACTGCCAGACGCGGGGCACCTCGGTGTCCGGCCCGTACGGCACGTCGACCATCTGGGACAACATCGGGGACGGCCAGTTCGTCGCGGACGCGTACGTGCACACCGGCAGCGACGGTTTCGTCGCCGGACGCTGCGCCTGATACGACCGCCGGGGCCGCCTTCGAAGCCCCGCGCCCGAGCAGACCGCCGCGCCTGTTCCGGGGCCCCGCGTCCGATCCGGCGCTGACGGGCTGCCCGGAGCGTCGTCGCGAGGGGCCTTCAGCCGCCCGCCCTCACGACGGGGTTCCGGGCGGCCCGCCCGCAGGTCCGCGCCGGCCCGGAGCCATAATCGTCCCGTGAGCGACGAAAACGGCACCCCGGACACCTCGGCGGGCTTCCTGGGCACCCCGGCCGGCCGGGCGGCCGGAACCCCCGCCGGCGTGGACTCCGGGCCCGGCCCCCGCCCGGAGCCCTTGCGCTTCTTCGGCACCACCTGGGTGGACCACGACCCCGGCCTCCGCGGCTACGCGGTCCGCCGGGCCGCCGCCGCCGTGGGTTCCCTCGCCGCTGCCGCCGTCTCCTGCCTCGTGCTGCGCTTCGCCTACCAGGGCATCGCCATCGCCGACCTCGGCGGCTTCGTGACCGTCCTGATCGTGGTGATGTTCGCGGTGTGCAGCGCCCTCGCCTTCCGCCACACGTGGGACGGCTTCACCAAGCGCCCCGACCCCGACCGCCAGGCCTCCCTGCGCGGCCTGCTGGCCATCGGGTTCGTCGGCTCCCTGCTCGCCTACTTCTTCCGCACGCTCGTCGAGGCCCCCGGTGAGGGGCTGCACCGCCGGGAACTCGAAGAGGCCCGCCGCCGCCACACCCGGCGCTCCACCCGCCGCACCGGTAACCCCTCGAAGAAGCGCCGCCGCGCCTGACGGCGGACGGCCACCCGCCCGAACCCCGGTGCGCCGTCCTGGGCCCCCGTCCGGATCTTCCTCGGCTCGTCCGCGTCGTCATGGGCCCGTAAACCCGTTCCCCTCCGCGCCCGCCCCCCGCGAGCATGGCCGCATGACGGTCTCCTCCCACGCAGCCCGGGTCCACGCGGCCAGAGCCCACTCCTTCAACTCCGCCGCGGCCCAGTACGCCGCCAACCGTCCCTCGTACCCGACCGCCCTCCTCGACGCGATCGAGGAACTGGCCGGCCGCCCGCTCACCGGCGCGCGGGTCGCGGACGTCGGGGCCGGCACCGGCATCTCGACCGCTCTCCTGCACGCCCGCGGCGCGGACGTCGTCGCCGTCGAACCGGGAGAGGGCATGGCCGCGCAGTTCCGGCGGGTCCTCCCCGAGGTGCCGGTCGTCCGGGGCGACGGCAACCGCCTGCCGCTGGCCGACGCCTGCCTCGACTTCCTCACCTACGCGCAGTCCTGGCACTGGACCGACCCGGCCCGCGCGGTCCCGGAGGCGCTGCGCGTGCTGCGTCCGGGCGGGGCGCTGGCCCTGTGGTGGAACACCGACGCCCCGGACGTGGCCTGGCTCGCCGAGCAGAGCCGGCGCATCGCACGGCACTTCGGCCAGGACGTTCCCGGCCCCGACCGGAACGTGAGCGCCCGTGCCGTCGACCCCTCGGGCCGCCTGGACCCGGTCCGCCGTGAGGTCCGCTGGAGCCGCCGCGTCCCGATCGACACGCATCTGGCCAACATCGGCAGCCACTCGGCCTTCCTGGTGCAGGGCGAGGAGGCGACGGCGGCGTTCCTGGCCGAGGAGCGCGAGCACCTGACCCGCGTCTTCCCCGACGGCCTCGTCGAAGAGGTCTACGACGTCGTCCTGCTGCTCACGACCAGGCCTTGA
The DNA here is from genome assembly GCF_043200075.1 of Streptomyces sp. NPDC048481. Taxonomy (NCBI): domain Bacteria; kingdom Bacillati; phylum Actinomycetota; class Actinomycetes; order Kitasatosporales; family Streptomycetaceae; genus Streptomyces; species Streptomyces sp. NPDC048481. Next base: position 6,187 of record NZ_JBICXC010000003.1, on the reverse strand, counting down.
CCCGAGGCGACCCCCGAGGCCGACTCCCGCCCTCATCCCGACGTCTGCTCCCGCGCGGCGGCCCACCTCCAGGGCCGCCGCGCGCGCACGTTCCCCTCAGGGCCGCCCGCTGTTCCCCGGAGGGGTCTTCCCCCGCCTACGGAGCGGCCGACCCTCCACCTCTCCGCGCCCGCGCCGCTTGACGCCTCACCACCGGCGCGAGCATTATTCATCGCATGATGAATTTCAGGTCCGGCTCCCGTCCGCCCGACGGGGAAGCGCGGCCGACCGAGAAGCAGACCCCGCTCAGGCCCGCCCCCGCCGCCCCCGACGACCTCGCCGCCCCGGCCGTCCGCGCCCAGGGCCTCACCGTGGTCCGCGGCCCCCGCACCGTGCTGCGCGCCCTCGACTTCACCGTCCCCCGCGGCCAGATCACCGGCCTCCTGGGCCCCTCCGGCTGTGGCAAGTCGACCCTCATGCGCGCCGTCGTCGGCACCCAGGCGAAGGTCACCGGCACACTGGACGTCCTCGGCCGCCCCGCCGGCCACCCCGCACTGCGCGCCCGCATCGGCTACGTCACCCAGGCCCCCTCCGTCTACGACGACCTGACGGTCCGCCAGAACCTCGACTACTTCGCGGCGATCCTCGACCCCGGCCGGGCGGCCGCGGACCGGCGCGCCGACGACGTCACCCGCGTCATCGCCGACGTCGACCTGACCACCCACGCGGACGCCCTGGCCGGCAACCTCTCCGGCGGCCAGCGCAACCGCGTCTCCCTGGCCGTCGCCCTCCTCGGCGCACCCGAACTCCTGGTACTCGACGAGCCCACCGTCGGCCTCGACCCCGTCCTGCGCCGCGACCTGTGGAACCTCTTCCACGACATCGCCGCGAGCCGGGGCGCGACCCTCCTGGTCTCCTCCCACGTCATGGACGAGGCCGAGCGCTGCCACCGCCTCCTCCTCATGCGCGAGGGCCGGATCCTCGCCGACGCCACCCCCGACGCCCTGCGCACCCGCACCGGCGCCGACACCGTCGAGTCGGCGTTCCTGCACCTGGTGGACGCCGCCGCACGGACGGCCCGAGCCAAGGAGAGCACCCGATGACCACGCGCACGCCCCCCGCCCCGCCCGCCGCCGCGTCCCGCGCCCCGGCGCCCGGCGGCGCCCTGAACGCGTCCCGCACCACCGCCACCGCGGCCCGCGTGCTCCGCCAGCTGCGCCACGACCCGCGCACGATCGCGCTGCTGATCCTCATCCCCTGCGTGATGCTGTTCCTGCTCCGCTACGTCTTCGACGGCAGCCCCCGCACCTTCGACAGCATCGGCGCGTCCCTGCTCGGCGTCTTCCCGCTGATCACGATGTTCCTGGTGACCTCCATCGCCACCCTGCGCGAACGCACCTCGGGCACCCTCGAACGCCTCCTCGCCATGCCACTGGGCAAAGGGGACCTGATCGCCGGCTACGCGCTCGCCTTCGGCGCCCTCGCGATCGTCCAGTCGGCCCTGGCCACGGCCCTGGCCGTGTGGTTCCTCGACCTCGACGTCACCGGCAGCCCTTGGCTCCTGCTCCTGGTGGCCCTCCTGGACGCCCTGCTCGGCACGGCGCTCGGCCTCTTCGTCTCCGCTTTCGCGGCCTCGGAGTTCCAGGCCGTCCAGTTCATGCCGGCGGTGATCTTCCCCCAGCTTCTGCTGTGCGGCCTCTTCGCCCCGCGCGACACCATGCACCCCGCCCTGGAAGCCGTCTCCGACATCCTGCCCATGTCCTACGCCGTCGACGGCATGAACGAGGTCCTCCACCACACGGACATGACGGCGACCTTCGTCCGCGACGTCCTCGTCGTCGCCGGCTGCGCCCTCCTGGTCCTGTTCCTGGGCGCCGCGACGCTGCGCCGCCGCACCCCCTGACCGCGCCGGGCCGCGTCCGGCCGCCCCCGGGACGCGTCGTCCGCCCACCGGACATCCGGCCCCGCCCCGCACCCCCGGTGCGAGGATGACCCCGGACGACGGACGACGCACCCCAAAGGACCCTCCGCCATGACCCAGAAAGTCGCAGTCCTCGGCACCGGCAAGATCGGCGAAGCCCTTCTCAGCGGCATGATCCGAGGCGGCTGGCGCCCGGCCGACCTCCTCGTCACCGCGCGCCGCGCCGAGCGGGCCGAGGAACTCCGCTCCCGGCACGGCGTCACCCCGGTCACCAACACCGAGGCCGCCAAGACCGCCGACACCCTGATCCTCACGGTCAAGCCGCAGGACATGGGCGCGCTCCTGGACGAACTCGCCCCGCACGTCCCCGCCGACCGCCTGGTCATCAGCGGCGCCGCCGGCATCACGACCGCCTCCATCGAGGAGCGCCTCGCCGCCGGCGCCCCGGTGGTCCGCGTCATGACGAACACCCCCGCCCTCGTCGACGAGGCCATGTCCGTCATCTCGGCCGGCACCCACGCCACCCCCGCCCACCTCGCCCACACCGAGGAGATCTTCGGCGCCGTCGGCAAGACCCTCCGCGTCCCCGAGTCCCAGCAGGACGCCTGCACCGCCCTCTCCGGCTCCGGCCCGGCGTACTTCTTCTACCTGGTGGAAGCGATGACCGACGCCGGCATCCTGCTCGGCCTGCCCCGCGACACGGCCCACGACCTGATCGTCCAGTCCGCGATCGGCGCCGCGACCATGCTCCGCGACAGCGGCGAGCACCCGGTCAAGCTCCGCGAGAACGTCACGTCCCCCGCGGGCACGACCATCAACGCCATCCGCGAACTCGAGAACCACGGCGTCCGGGCCGCCCTCATCGCCGCCCTGGAAGCGGCCCGCGACCGCAGCCGCGAACTCGCCGCGGGCAAGAAGGACTGACCCTCACCGGGAGGGCGCGGAGGCGGTCAGACGCCGGCCGCCTCCACGATCTCCTTCGTGGTCACCACCCGCGCGAACCCGCCCCCGTGCAGCGACACCGCCGAGGCCTGCGCGATCTCGTCGGCCCCACGCCGCCAGCCGAACGGCCCCTCCAGATCGAACGTGTAGGTCGCGTCGTACGCGAACAGCACGTCGTACCCGAGGTTCCCGCCCATCCGCGCCGTCGTCTCGGCGCACATGTTGGTCTGGATCCCGGCCACCACGATCTGCGAGATCCCCTGAGCCGTGAGCCAGGCCCCCAGATCGGGCGTCCCCAGGAAGGCCGAGTTCACGGTCTTCGTGACGAACAGCTCGGCCCCCGCGCCCTTCCCCCGGCGCTCCTCCACGTACTCCTTGAACCCGTTCCCCTCGTACCCCGGGCGCAGGGGCGACCCCGGCTTCTCCGAGTCGTGCCGCACGAACACGACCGGCCGCCCCGACCCCTGCCACACGTCCACCAGGGCGGCGATGTTGTCGTCGGCCCCGGGATTGTTCCGCGGCCCCCAGTACTCCAGCTCCTCGAACCCCTTCTGCACGTCGACGACCACCAGCGCTGCGTTCTCTGCGATGTCCATGCCCCGATCCTGCCGCCGGGCCGGCCCGCGCCCCAGAGTCCGCGAAGTCATCGATCGATGGTTTACTGCCAGCCATGAAGCCTGCGTACCGGGTCGCCCTCGTCGCCTTCCCCGGCATCCGCGCCTTCGACGTCTCCGTCATCACCGAGGTCTGGGGCGCCGACCGCACCGACCGCGGCGTCCCCGCCTTCGACCTGCGCAGAGTCTCCGCCGACATCACCACGCCGATCCCGATGCGCGGCGGCCTCGCCCTCCTGCCCGACCGCCCCCTCGGCTGGCTCGCCCGCGCCGACCTCGTCCTGGTCCCCGGCCTCGACGACCACCTCACCCCGGCGCCCGCCCCCGTCCTGGACGCCCTCCGCCGCGCCCACGCCCGCGGCACCACCCTGGCCGCCCTCTGCGGCGGCGCGTTCACCCTCGCCCAGGCCGGTCTCCTCGACGGCCGCCGGGCGATCACCCACTGGCACCTCGTCGACCTCCTGCGCACCCACCACCCCCGGGTCACCGTCGTCCCCGACGCCCTCTTCATCGAGGACGCCAACATCTGGACCGCCGCCGGCACGGCGGCCGGCATCGACCTCTGCCTCCACCTGGTCCGCCGCTCCCACGGCGCGGAGACGGCCGCCGCCATCGCCCGCTCGATGGTCACCGCCCCCTTCCGCACCGGCGGCCAGGCCCAGTTCATCGAACACCCCACCCCGCACGCCGACCGGGACGCCGACGCCCTCGCCGCCGTACGCGAACACGCCCTGCGCCACCTGCACGAACCGCTCACCGTCGCCGGCCTGGCCGCGCACGCCGGCATGTCCCCGCGCAGCTTCGCCCGCCACTTCGCCGCGGCGACCGGGACCACCCCCCTGCGCTGGCTCCTCGACCAGCGCGTCGCCGCCGCCCAGAAACTCCTCGAACGCACCGACCTCCCCATGCCCGAGGTCGCCCGCCGCGCCGGGTTCGGCAGCGAGGTCACGATGCGCCAGCACTTCGCAGCGCGCCTCGCCACCAGCCCGCGCGCCTACCGAGCCGCGTTCAGCGCGGCCCCCGCCACCGGCTCCGCCGCGGACTCCACCCCAGGCTCCACCAGCGGCGGAAGCAGCCCGATCGCGCGATAGGCGCCGTCCACCACGGGCCGGGCCATGGCCCGCGCCTTCTCGGCCCCGTCCCGCAGCACCCGCTCCACGTACCCGGGGTCGGCGCACAGTTCCTGGTGCCGGGCCCGCAAGGGCCGCAGCACCTCCACCACCGCGTCGGCCGTGTCCTTCTTCAGATTCCCGTAGGACGTGTACCCGGTGCTCAGCGCCTGCGGATCACCGCCCGTGCACGCGGCGAGGATCTCCAGCAGGTTCGCGACCCCGGGCCGCCCGGCACGGTCGTACACGACCTCCCGCCCGCTGTCGGTGACGGCCCGCATCACCTTCTTCCGGACGACGTCGGGCTCGTCCAGCAGATAGACGATGCCGGGCCCGAAGTCGTCGCTCTTGCCCATCTTCGACCCCGGATCCTGAAGGTTCATCACCCGCGCCGCCACCGCCGGAAGCGTGGCCTTCGGCACGACGAACGTGTGCCCGTACCGCTGGTTGAACCGCACCGCCAGATCCCGCGCCAGCTCCACGTGCTGCGCCTGGTCGTCGCCGACCGGCACCTCGTCGGTCGCGTAGGCGAGGATGTCCGCCGCCATGAGCACGGGATACGTCAGCAGCGACAGCCGGACGCCGCCCCCGCGCTCCCGCTCCCGCGCGGCCTTCTCCTTGTACTGGATCATCCGCCGCATCTCGCCGTCCGTGGCCACGCACTCCAGCAGGTACGACAACCGGGCGTGCTCGTCCACATGGCTCTGGACGAAGACGGTGCACAGCCGGGGATCCAGTCCCGCCGCCAGCAGCAGCGTCGCCGCCTGCCGGCTCAGCCGGCGCACCCGCGCCGGATCGTGCTCCACGGTCAGGGCGTGCAGATCGACCACGCAGAACAACGCGTCCGCCCGGTGCTGGTCCACCTCGGCCCACTGCCGAAGCGCTCCCAGGTAGTTCCCCAGCGTCAGGTGCCCCGTCGGCTTGATCCCGCTGAAGACCCGCTTCATCTCTCCACCTCCTGGTCGAGACCGCCGCCCCGGCCGGCCGATCCCCTGAAACCCTGGAGGGAGATACGAGAACGGCCGCCGAAGCGGCGGCCGTTGAGTGCATACGTGAGCGCGGCCGCCGTCAGGCGGCCCACCACAGCTGGGTGCACGTACGCGTAGTCATGGGGGTCAGCGTACGCCTCAGGGATGCCACCGGGACATGAGTTGACACACCCCGACCGCATACGTAGTGTTCTCCGAGTTGTCCGACGTGAGCGCCGACCCCGGTCGGTCCCCGGACGGCCATTCCGCAGGTAACCACCACCTCTCGACGTGCAGTGCATTCGTCTGCCGTCGCGTCGTTCCGGTGTCTATTCGCGAAATGAGGAATCCGCGTTCGAAAGGGCGCAGGACCCCGATTGGCTTCGGTGGCCGGGAATCCGCTAAAGTCTCACTCGTCGGAACGGCCCAACAGCCGGGAAGACAAGCCCCCTCTGACTGGGAATCAGGCCCGAAAGGATCTGATAGAGTCGGAATCGCCGGAAAGGGAAACCGCGAAACAAAAGCGGGAACCTGGAAAGCACCGAGGAAATCGGATCGGGAAAAGATCTGATAGAGTCGGAAACGCAAGACCGAAGGGAAGCGCCCGGAGGAAAGCCCGAGAAGTTCGGGTGAGTACAAAGGAAGCGTCCGTTC
>NZ_JBICXC010000002.1:282266-988734 GCF_043200075.1 Streptomyces sp. NPDC048481 | reverse complement strand
TGGTACTGCAGGGGGGACCCTGTGGGAGAGTAGGACACCGCCGAACAAATTTTATGGGAAACCCCCGCACCGTTGGTGCGGGGGTTTTCTGCGTTTCCGGGCCCCTATTCCCGGGTCGCTTAGGGTTCAGGCATGCGCTACGACTTGGTGATCTTCGACAACGACGGCGTGCTCGTGGACAGCGAGCCGATCTCCAACAGACATCTGGCGGCCTATCTCACGGAGCTGGGGCATCCGACGTCCTACGAGGACTCGATCCGGGACTACATGGGGTCCGCTATGCACCGGATCCACGAACTCGTCCTGGAGCGGACCGGACAGCGGCTGCCGGCGGACTTCGACGACACCTTCCACCGGCGGGTGTTCGCGGCCTTCGAGCGGGAGCTGGAGCCCGTGCCCGGGGCCGTGGACGTCCTCGCGAAGCTGACCGCCGACGGAGTGCCGTACTGCGTCGCCTCCTCCGGCAGCCACGAGCGGATCTGGGTGGGGCACCGCAAGACGGGGCTGGACCGCTTCTTTTCGCAGGACCGGGTCTTCAGCTCGCAGGACGTGGGGAAGGGCAAGCCGGCTCCCGATCTGTTCCTGCACGCGGCTGAGCGGATGGGGGTGCCGGCGGAGCGCTGCGTGGTCGTCGAGGACAGTCCGCTGGGGGTGCGGGCGGCCGTGGCGGCGGGCATGGACGTGTACGGGTTCACCGCGATGACGCCCGCCGCGAGGCTCGCGGGGGCCACCCAACTCATCTCGGATCTGGGGCAGTTGGCCGACCTGCTGGTCTGACGGCCCGGCCGTCCGGGACCTGACGATTGTCATGCCGAGCTCCGGACGTTCGTTTCTACTGGGGGACCCCTCCCGGCGGCGAAGCTAAGGGCATGACGACGAACCAGCACAAGAAGCAGAACGCCTTCGCCCCGCTCCTCGTGGACGTGGCGGTGCCGCTCGGGTCGTACTACCTGTTCAAGGAGGCCTTCGGGATGAGCACGTTCGCCGCTCTCGCCTGGAGCAGCGTGGTGCCGGCCGGGCGCACGCTGTGGAGCGCGGTGAGGGAGCGGGCGGTCAACGGTCTCGCCGGGCTCATCCTCGTCGTCAACATCGTGGGTCTGGTGCTGAGCTTCGTCTCCGGCGACCCGCGGCTGATGCTCGCGAAGGACAGCGGGGTCAGCAGTACGGTCGGGATCGGGATCCTGGTCTCCGTGGTGCTGGGGCGGCCGATGATGACCGCCGGGCTGAAGCCGTTCCTGGTGAAGAGCGACGCGGTGCGTGAGGCGGCCTGGGCGCGGCTGGAGAGCGGGGCCGCGGTCGCGTCGGCGGACTTCCGCAGGCGTGAGCGGGCCTTCTCGCTGGTGTGGGGCGCGGTGCTGCTCGCCGAGTGCGTGGTGCGGATCGTCGGCGCGTACACGGTGCCGGTGGACACCATGGTGTGGCTGGGCTCGGTGATCATGGTGGTGGCGATCGGCCTGGGCATCGTGGCCGGCGGTGCGCTGGGCGCCGGTCCGATGGAGGCGATGGTCTCCGACGAGGCCAGGAAGGTCCGGGCTCAGCACGCGGACGCCGAGGCCGAGGTGCTGGAGGTCGCCCTCGCCCGGTGACGCCCGGCGAAGGTGAGGAGAACTCATCTTTGGCTGGATCTACCCACGAGTACGCCGGGGCCCTACGCTCGCCGCCATGACAGATGTGCTGCGGCGCGGTAGGGCCTCTCTGGCGTTCGGCTTCTTCGCGCAGGGGGCCGCGTTCGCGCTGCTGGTGACCCGGATCCCGGCCATCCAGGACCGGTACGGCGTGTCGGACGCGCTGTTGCCGGTCTTCCTCGCGGCGGTGCCGGTGCTGGCCGGGGTGGGGAGCGTGACGACCGAGCAGCTGGTGAAGCGGATACCGGCCAGTGTGCTGTTGCGCTGGTCCCAGCCGGTGGTGCTGCTGGCCCTGGTGGGGGTCGGGGCGGGGCGGGGGATGGCGGGGCTGGGGGCGGCGCTGGCGGTGTTCGGGCTGGCGGTGGGTGCGCTGGACGCCTCGATGAACATGCTCGGGGTGAGTCTGCAGCGGGCGTACGGGCGCAGCATCATGCTGGGCTTCCATGCCGTGTACAGCCTGGGCGGCATCGTGGGGGCCTCGCTGGCGTGGGCGGGGGCGCACTGGCATCTGGCGCTGTGGGTGTCGTATCTGCCGGTGGTGGCGGTGCTGCTGCCGGCCGCGCTGGTGGGGAGCCGGTGGTACGTCGACGGGGGCTCCGGGGCCGAGGGCGTGGCGGGCCGGGGCGGCAGCGAGGATGCGGGGGCGGAGGCGGGGGGCGGTGGCTCGGGGGTCGTCTTCCGGATGCTGCTGCCGCTGTGCCTGGTGATGACCTTCGCGTACATCGGGGACTCGACGGTCTCCAACTGGAGCGCGAAGTATCTGCAGGACGTGCTGGGGGGTTCGGAGCAACTGGCCACCGTCCCCTACAACGTGTACATGGTGACGACGCTGCTCGGGCGGGCCATCGGGGACTTCGGGGTGCGGCGGTTCGGCGCGGCGGCCGTGGTGCGGGTGGGGGCGCTGGTGGCGGCGGGCGGGTTCGCGGTGGTGGCGGTCGCTCCGGGGGCGTGGGCGGGGATGCTGGGCTTCACGTTGGTGGGGCTGGGGCTGTGCGTGCTGGTGCCGCAGACGTTCGCGGCGGCGGGCCGGTTGTTCCCGGGGGCGTCCGACGCGGCGATCGCGCGGCTGAACATCTTCAACTACGTCGGGTTCCTAGTCGGTTCGCCGTTGGTGGGCGCGCTGGGCGACGCGTGGAGCTACCGCGGGGCGATGGCGGTGCCGATGGTGCTGGTGCTGGTGACGCTGGCGTACGCCCGTTCGTTCGCTCCTCGGCCGGACCGATACGGTGACGGGCATGAGCGGCCGCGCACAGCTGATGTGGGACGAGGCAGTAACGGGCTATGACTTCGGGCCCGGGCATCCGATGGATCCGGTCCGGCTGGATCTGACCCGGAGGCTCGTGGGGGCCCTGGGGCTGGACCTGGCGCTGGACGTCGTCGCGGCGAAGCCTGCCGGGGAGTCGACGTTGCGGCTCGTGCACCGGGAGGACTACGTGGACGCCGTGAAGGCGGCGTCGGCGGATCCCGGGGCGGCGGACCAGGCCTACGGGCTGGGGACGATGGACGATCCGGCGTTCGCGGGGATGCACGAGGTGTCGGCTCTGATCGCCGGGCTGTCCGTGGGGGCGGCGGAGGCTGTGTGGCGCGGGGACGTGCAGCACGCGGTGAACTTCTCGGGCGGTCTGCACCACGCGATGCCGGGCGGGGCGTCGGGGTTCTGCGTGTACAACGACGCGTCGCTGGCGATCGCCCGGCTGCTGGAGCTGGGGGCCGAGCGGGTGGCGTACGTGGACGTGGACGTGCATCACGGGGACGGGGTGCAGGCGGCGTTCTGGGACGATCCGCGGGTGCTGACGATCTCGTTGCACGAGCATCCCCGGACGCTGTTCCCGCAGACGGGCTGGCCGGAGGAGACCGGCGGGGACGCGGCGCAGGGGTCGGCGGTGAATCTGGCGCTGCCGGCGGGGACCGGGGACGCGGGGTGGCTGCGGGCGTTCCACGCGGTGGTGCCGGAGCTGATCGCCGATTTCCGGCCGGATGTGCTGGTGACGCAGCACGGGGCGGACACGCATTTCGAGGATCCGCTCGCCCATCTCGCGGTGTCGCTGGACGCGCAGCGGGCGGTCCAGGTCGCCTGCCACGAGCTGGCGCACGATCACGCCGGGGGCAAGTGGGTGGCGCTGGGCGGTGGCGGTTACGCCGTGGTGGAGGTGGTGCCGCGGTCCTGGGCGCATCTGGTGGCGGTGGCGGCGGGGACGCCGGTCGCGCCGGAGACGGTGATCCCGGAGGGGTGGCGGCAGGAGGTCTTCGCCCGTACGCGGCAGTTGGGCCCCATGCGGATGACCGACGGGCGGTGGCCCGTGGGGTGGGCGGAATGGGAGGCGGGATACGACCCCGCCGACCGGCTGGACCAGGCGGTGCTCGCGACCCGGCGGGCGGTGTTCCCCCTGCGCGGTCTGCTGGCGTAGGCGCGAGCGGCGGTGCGGGGCGAATGGGGGGTTGGAGGGGCCGGCGCGTCGCGCGGGCCCGGCAGGGTCGTAGGGGCGGGGTGAGGGCGCAGGAGTGTGCGGGGCCGGCGGGCCGAAGGGCTTACGCCGACCGTGCGGTGTCGGGCCCGTTTTCGCCCGCGGCCCGCTGTGCGTCCGTCAGCATCGCTTGCGTGTCGAGTACCGCGGCCCTTCGGGCGCATCTGCTTGCTGCGGGGCTGGCCGGGGTGGTGGCGACCTCCCGGGAGGAGAGCCTGCGCCGCTACCGGCTCTTCGCCGCGCGGGATCCGCGGGTGCTGATCGGGCTGGATCCCGAACGGTGTTGGGGGCAGCGGGAGCTGCTGGCGTTGATGGCGGACAAGTGTGGGGTTTCGGCCGATCCGGGGTGCGTCTCGGGGCATGATGTGATCGATCCCGAACGGACGCTGGCCGCACTGGACGCTTTCGCGGACCGGCTCGCCTCGGTCGCCGAGCGTGGCGGCCGGGTGCTCCTCGGGACCGGGCATCCGCATCGGCTGCTGGGCTTCTACGCCGCGCTCGCGGACGCTTTGTCGACGGCGGGATGTGATGTCCTCAGCCCGGCGCAGGGTCACTGTGTCGACATAACGACCCGGTTCGGCCTACGCACCCACCGTCTCGCGTACGTCCGGGGCGTCGCCGTCGTCCGGGAGGCCGGCGCCGAACGCGCCGGTTGTGCGACCGGTGTGCACAGCCATTCCCCGCTGCCGGTTCGGGCGGCGCTCGCGGCGGCCGCGGAGGACGGCGGGCGGCTCCCCGAGCTGGTGATCGGTGACCATGGATGGGTCTGCGGGGCAGGTCAGCTGGGGTTCGAGGCGATCGGGCTGGCGGACGCCGACGATCCCGCGCCGTTCGTCGGGGAGGCCGAGGGGACCGTCTCCGTGGTCGTTCCACTTGACGACGCCGTACGCTCCGCCCACTACGAGCCGCTGACCCGCTACGTACTCAATCGAGCGTGTCTGTCCGAGTAGGCCGCTGATGCGTGCACCTCTTCCCCACTCGCATCACCCGCCCCTACATTGGGGAGTGAGCACGCAGCGACGAAGAGTCACCGGAAGGGGAAGCCGGTGGCCGTCGAGTCGAGTGCGGAAGGTTCAGGTGTGTCATGGCTGCAGCTGGCGAGAGGCCTCTGAACGAGGTTCAGTTCCTTACCGTGGCGGAGGTCGCCTCGGTGATGCGAGTGTCGAAGATGACCGTGTACCGGCTGGTGCACAGCGGTCATCTGCCCGCGATCCGGGTGGGGCGGTCCTTCCGCGTCCCCGAGCAAGCGGTTCACGAGTACCTCCGCGAGAGCTATGTGGGGGTGGAAACCGCCTGACGGCCAGGCCTGTCCGCAGGGCAGGCGGCAGGGCGGAGGGGTCCGGCCGCAGGGCCGTCCCGGACCCCTCCCGTCCCTCGATTACGACCTCAGCGCTCGGGCGGGTAGGCTAGCCCCTCGTAGGTCGTATGGGCCCATGGCGCCCAGCACCGAGTGATGAGAAGTGAGCGAGGGTAGTCGTGGGCTCTGTTATCAAGAAGCGGCGCAAGCGGATGGCCAAGAAGAAGCACCGCAAGCTGCTCAAGCGCACGCGCGTTCAGCGTCGCAACAAGAAGTAAGCGAACGTACTTACTTCTTCGCGACGCGAGCCGCGTAAGCGTCGTGTGGCCCCTCACCGTGTTATCGGTGGGGGGCCACACGCATGTCCGGGCGTGTGCGCTCGGCTGAACGCCGTGCGCATGCCGGGACGGGCGCGGTGGCCGGGCCGGTCGCGCGACCGACGGTTTCCGTCACGTCGGGCGTCGGCCGGTCACCACAGCGCAATATCGACCCGCTAAGTTGGCCCGCAGACGGGGAACGCGGCAGGGTAGCCAGGCGGTTCCAGGACGGAAGGAAGGCGCTGATCTTGGGAAAGGTCGTGCTCGTTACCGGAGTGGCCCGTCAGCTCGGGGGCCGGTTCGTACGGCGGATCCTGCGGGATCCACAGGTCGACCGGGTCGTCGCGGTGGACGCCGTGCCGCCCGAGCACCATCTCGGCGGCGCCGACTTCATCCAGGCCGACATCCGCCAGCCGACCATCGCGCGGGTGCTCGCCGAGACCGGCGCGGACACGGTCGTCCATCTCGACGTGACGGGCACCGCGTTGGGCGGCGGCAGCCGGACCACGGTCAAGGAGACCAACGTCATCGGCACCATGCAGCTGCTCGGCGCCTGCCAGAAGTCGCCGGACGTGAAGCGGCTGGTCGTCAAGTCCAGCACCAACGTCTACGGGTCCGCGCCGCGCGACCCGGCCGTGTTCACCGAGACCACCTCCGCCAAGTCGCTGCCCAGCGGGGGCTTCGCCAAGGACGCCGTCGAGGTCGAGGGCTATGTGCGCGGCTTCGCCCGGCGGCGGCCCGACGTCGCCGTGTGCGTGCTGCGGTTCGCCAACATCCTCGGGCCGACCGCCGAGACGCCGCTCGCCGCGTACTTCGCGCTGCCCGTGCTGCCCACGGTGTTCGGGTACGACCCCCGGCTTCAGTTCGTACACGAGGACGACGTGATCGAGGTGCTGCGGATCGGCTCGCACGAGCCGGAGCGGGGCACGCTCAACAGCGGCACCTTCAACATCGCCGGGGACGGCGTGCTGTTGCTGTCGCAGTGCTCGCGGCGGCTCGGGCGGCCCACCGTGCCGCTGCCGCTGCCGGCCGTCACCTGGGCGGGCTCCCTGGTGCGTACGCTGGGCATGACGGACTTCTCGCCCGAGCAGATCCGGCTGCTCACCCACGGGCGGGTCGTGTCGACCGTGCAGATGCGCGAGACGCTGGGGTTCCAGCCCCGCTACACCACGGCCGGGACGTTCGAGGACTTCGCGCGCAGCCAGGGGCCGGGGCTGCTGCCTCCCGAGGCCGTCGCCGGGGCCGTCGACCGGATCGCCGCGCTGCCGCTGCCGGGCCGCGATCCGGCCGCCGCACCGCTCCACCCCCCGACGCCGAGCGCCAACTGAGGAGCGCAGCAACGATGGCGGACGCCAAGGTCATTCCGTTCGACGACGACCGGTCCCGCGGGAGCGCGGCGACGCGGCCGCCCCGGCGCCGGGGCGGGGGCGGCCGGCGCAGGAACGGCGAGGCCGCGCCGGTCCGGGAGATCGGCGAGGCCGGAGAGGTCCAGCCCCTGCCCACCAGGGCGGCCGGGCAGGATGATGTTCCTGTGACGGGTGAGGAACAGGGGCAGGAACGCGAGGACGGGGGCGCCGGCGGCCTGGAGCGGCGCATCGCGGGCGGCCTGTCGTTCCTGCGCCGGCGCCTCACGGGCGACTACGAGGTCGACGACTTCGGCTACGACGAGGAGCTGACCGACCAGGTCCTGATGTCGCTGCTGCGGCCGGTGTACGAGAAGTACTTCCGGGTCGAGGTGAAGGGCGTCGAGAACATCCCGGCCGAGGGCGGGGCGCTGATCGTCGCCAACCACTCCGGGACGCTGCCGCTGGACGGGCTGATGATGCAGGTCGCCGTCCACGACCACCACCCGGCGGGCCGGCATCTGCGGCTGCTCGCCGCCGACCTGGTGTTCGTGCTGCCGGTGGTCAACGAGCTGGCCCGCAAGCTCGGTCACACGCTCGCCTGCGCCGAGGACGCGGAACGGCTGCTGGGCCAGGGCGAGCTGGTCGGGGTGATGCCGGAGGGCTTCAAGGGCATCGGGAAGCCGTTCGGCGAGCGGTACAAGCTCCAGCGGTTCGGCCGGGGCGGCTTCGTGTCGACCGCGCTGCGCCAGGGCGCTCCGATCATCCCGTGCTCGATCGTGGGGGCCGAGGAGATCTACCCGATGATCGGCAACGCCAAGACGCTGGCGCGGGTGCTGGGTTTCCCGTACTTCCCGCTGACGCCGACGTTCCCGTGGCTGGGCCCGCTGGGGGCGATCCCGCTGCCGACGAAGTGGACGATCCAGTTCGGCGAGCCGATCCCCACGGACGGTTTCCCGCCGGAGGCGGCCGAGGACCCGATGCTGATGTTCAACCTGACGGACCAGGTCAGGGAGCAGATCCAGCACACGCTCTACAAGTTGCTGGTGCAGCGGCGGTCGGTGTTCTTCTAGGCGGGGTGGTGGGCCGGCGGGCGGTGTCCGGCGCGGCCGGCCGAGGCCCGCACAGCGGTGGGGCGCCCCTTCCCGGAAGAAGGGGCGCCCCACCGCTGTGCGGTTCGCCGGTCGGCGTCGTCAGTCCGCGTCCTCGCTGTCGATGCCCAGGCCCGGGAGCAGGCCGGGCAGGAGGGGCGGGAGGGTGACGTCCGGCCGGGTGCTGGGGGTGTTGTCCGGGGCGGTGCTGCCGCCGTTGTCCTTCGGCGGGTCGAGCAGGCCGCCGGTGTCACCGCCGAGCAGGCCCCCGTCGTCCCGGGCGGCGCCGGAGGAGGACTTGCCGGGGGTGCCGGGGGTGGTGCCGCCGGTGTCGGCCGACTCCTTGCCGGGGCCGGCGCCGGGGCTGGTGGAGCGGCCGCTCTCCGAGGCGCCGGTGGACGCCGGGCCGGTGCCGTGGCGGGCGCCACCGCCGGGGGCGGGCGGTTTCGGCAGCAGGGACTGAAGCGGCGCGACCTCTTCGTCCATGGCCTCGAAGACCGAGGAGACCTGCTGGCTGACGTCCCCGAGCTGGACCGGCAGGCGGTCCCGCAGGGCGCCCCAGGCCTCGCGGTGCGAGCGGGTGAACGCGTCGAGGGCCTGGATGGGGCCCAGGGAGTGCGGGTCGCGTTCGTACGCCTCGTGGAGGAGGCGGTGGCCTTCCGTGGCGTCGTGCTGGACGCCGTTCAGGGCGCGGCGGATCTCGCCGAGGGACTCGTGGTCGAGGTCGCCGCTGCGGCCCCTTTCCATGAGCCGGCGGGCTTCGCTGAGCCGGGTGGAGGCCTGGTCGAGGTAGGTGCGACCGCGTTCGTCGTCGCCGTCGGCCAGGTAGTTGAGTTTGAAGTCCTCGATGCCGCGCTTCAGTCCGTAGAGCCCGTCGCCGGGGAGGGCGTCGGAACTGGCCGCGGCGACGCCGCCGAAGGCCCCTGCCGCGACGCCGACGCTGAGGCCGCCCGCGGTGAGTCCCTTCGCCAGGCGGGAACGCGGTCGCAGTTTGCCCAGGGGACCGGCCCGGTGTGTGCCCTTCGCCCGGTGGGAGCGTTGCTCCGGCACCGAGGGTTCCGCCGCTTCGCCTCCCGCGGTGCCCGCCTGCAGCATGGCCTCCATGGCGGCGACCAACTGGGCGCGCTGGACGACCTTGACCTCGGGGTCCATCTCCGGTTTGGGCAGCTCGGCGAGACTCGTGGCGAGGGCCAGAACGCGGCCCTGCTCGGTCTGGTCCGCAGCGGCCGGCGCCGGCGGTGATCCTTCGGTCTGCTCGGCCGCCGTGCCCTGGTCGGACTGCTCCTCCAGGGCCTGGGCGAAGGCGTTCGCCCGCCGGTGTGCCGATACGTTCGCGATCACAGGCGGCACCTCCTCTCGTCATGACGGTCGACTCCCCGGGGGTTCTGAGGGTTGCACGCCCTCGGCCGGTTCCACACGATCGGGTGATCGGGGTCGGCCAGGACGTGACCACAGGGAGCCTGTATCCCGCACAACGACTGGCGCGGCACTTGGGTTACGGACGGCGGATGATCGGATCGGGAAGTCAACGGACTTTCACTGAAAGTGAGTTGGGGATGGCCGACGGTGGCCTGCCGACGGGTCGGGTCAGCGGGCGTCTTCCGGCAGGAGGCGGGCGAGGGTGCGGACGGCCCGGTACTGGAGCGTTTTGATGGCGCCCTCGTTCTTGCCCATCACGCGAGCGGTCTCGGCGACGGAGAGGCCCTGCAGGAACCGGAGCGTCACGCACTCCTGCTGCTGGGGGTTGAGTCGGCGCACCGCGTCGAGCAGTGCGGCGTTGGACAGGGACTCCAGGACGGAGTCCTCGGGTGAGCGCTCGACCTCGTTGGCGTCGAGCATCTCGCCGGTGGTCACTTCCAGCCGGAAACGGCTCGACTTGAAGTGGTCGGCGACGAGGTTGCGGGCGATGGTGACGAGCCAGGCGCCGAAGTCGCGGCCCTGCCAGGTGAACGTCCCGATGCGGCGCAGGGCGCGCAGGAACGTCTCGCTGGTGAGGTCCTCGGCTGTCGCCTTGCCGCCCACGCGGTAGTAGATGTAGCGGTACACGGTGTCGCTGTACTGGTCGTACAGCCGCCCGAAGGCGTCGGCCTCGCCGGCCTGTGCGCGTTCGACGAGATCCATCATCCGGGCGCTGTCGCTGTCGGCGGCCGGTCGGCGGGCGGTGGTCGCGCCGGTCGGGCGTCCTCTTCTGCCGACCGCGGCGCTGCCTTCCGCCAGTGCATAGCACGGGCCCGCCGGAGCGGCGGTGGCGAAGGCGGGGACGGCGTACGCGGTGGGGACGAAGCCGCGCAACAGGTCCTGGACCGTAGCGACCGTTGCGCGCAGCGTAGCCAGGCCCGAGGTGTCAACCCCGACGTGTGGGTACACGGGACTCCCAGAGGCAGAGCTTCCATCACGTGCAGTGCGGAACCTTTCACCCGTCGTGACGACGGGAGGGGTGCCGGAATGCGTCTGAGGAGAATAACGCTTCGTACAGGCCCTGCTACACCGAGTTGCTCAAATCATCGATTACGTCGCTTCTGTGGCCTATTGACGCTCGATCAAGTTACGCAGGATGAAAGATTGGTGACCGAATCGGTTCGGGTTTCGGGTCGGTCCGGGGCGTGTTGTGGCTGTCCGCGGACAACAGGACTGCGTGCGGGGTTACGGGGGTACGACCGTTGGATTGGCCGGGTTTGCTCGTGGGTGTGGAGTGTTGTCGGGCGCAATGACGAAGCGGCCGGGCGATTGTCGTACCGCCGCGGCCGCTTCCGCCGTTCTCCGTGCCCGTCGTTCCCCGTGCCCGCCGCTCGCCTACCGGCGCCGCCGGTGCAGGGCGATGGCCGCCGCGGTTCCGCCCGCGACCGCGCCCACGCCCGCCGCCGCCGGGATGCCCACCTTCGCCGCCTTGCGGCCCGTGCGGTAGTCGCGCAGCCGCCAGTCCAGGGTGCGTGCGTGCTTGCGCAGCTTGGCGTCCGGGTTGATGGCGTAGGGGTGGCCGACCAGGGACAGCATCGGGATGTCGTTGTGGGAGTCGCTGTAGGCGGCGCAGCGCGAGAGGTCCAGGTTCTCCGCCGCCGCGAGCGCGCGCACGGCCTCCGCCTTCGCGGGCCCGTGCAGCGGTTCGCCGACGAGCTTGCCGGTGTAGACGCCGTCGACCGACTCCGCGACCGTGCCGAGCGCGCCGGTGAGGCCGAGGCGGCGGGCGATCACCTGGGCGATCTCCACCGGGGCCGCCGTGACCAGCCACACCTTCTGGCCGGCGTCCAGGTGGGCCTGGGCCAGGGCGCGGGTGCCCGGCCAGATGCGCTCGGCCATGTACTCGTCGTAGATCTCCTCGCCGATCGACATCAGCTCGGAGACGCGGTGGCCCTGCACGATGGACAGCGCCGAGTCGCGGGCCTCCTGCATGTGCTCGGGGTCCTCGACGCCGGCCAGCCGGAACCAGGCCTGCTGCCAGGCGAAGCGGACCAGGTCCTGGGTCTCGAAGAACTTCCGTTTGTACAGGCCGCGGCCGAAGTGGAAGAGCGCCGCGCCCTGCATGACGGTGTTGTCGAGGTCGAAGAAGGCGGCGGCCATCGCGTCGCCGTGCACCGGGAACTGCGGCTCCCGGGCGGAGGCGTCCAGGGCGTCCTGGGAGTCCAGGGCCTGGGTGGACTTGCGGGCTGCCTCCGCCGAGGCCTCGCCTGCCAACACGCTCCGCGCCGTGGCGGAGCGCCTACGGGGGGTGAGCCATCCTAGAGCGGCCATGGCGTGAGCATAGCCATTGTGTTCGGCGGTTCCGGATCGGAGAGGTTCGAAGGAGGTGAACTCTCCGGGGCCCCGCCGTGGAGAAAGCGCGAGAATGGCTCCATGAGTCCCCTCTTTCGACGCAAGGCCGGGCCGGGCGACCGGTCGGTCACGCTGATCCGCAAGTCCGGCTGCCATCTGTGCGACGACGCCGAGCGGGTGGTCGACAAGGTCTGCGCGGAGCTCGGCGTGCCCTGGGAGCAGAAGGACATCGCCGACGACCGGGAGCTGTACGACCGGTACTGGGAGCAGATTCCGGTCGTCCTCGTGGACGGCAGGCAGCACACCTTCTGGCGGGTGGACGAGGACCGGCTGCGCAGGGAGCTGACCGGCTGAGGAACTGACCGAGCAGTACAAGGGGCGCCGAACGTCGCTTAGGATCGATGGTGGTTTGGTCGCGGGGGCGGGATTCACGAGGAGAGTGGCGGTTTTGCCCCCTGGAATGACGCGCGTGACCCCGGTCACGTTGGCCGGGCAAATCGGACACCATCTTTGTGCACGCGTTCACAAAGACATAGCCTGCTGTCGACGGGGCGGTCCGGGAACGCACGACCGCCCACAGCCCCGCTCTACCCGCAGGAGCACCGTGGCAACTGGCCGAACTCACCGACCGGCGACCCGTGGCCGAGGGATTCCCGAGGCCACCGTCGCCCGCCTTCCGCTGTACCTCCGCGCGCTGACCGCACTGTCGGAGCGCTCGGTGCCCACGGTCTCCTCCGAGGAGCTCGCGGCCGCGGCGGGGGTCAACTCCGCCAAGCTGCGCAAGGACTTCTCCTACCTCGGTTCCTACGGCACGCGGGGCGTCGGCTACGACGTCGAGTATCTCGTCTACCAGATCTCCCGTGAACTGGGGCTCACCCAGGACTGGCCGGTAGTGATCGTCGGCATCGGAAACCTCGGCGCGGCGCTCGCCAACTACGGCGGCTTCGCCTCGCGCGGCTTCCGCGTCGCGGCGCTCATCGACGCCGACCCCGCCATGGCCGGCAAGCAGGTCGCCGGGATCGCCGTCCAGCACAGCGACGGCCTGGAGAAGATCATCTCCGACAACGGGGTCTCCATCGGCGTCATCACCACCCCGCCGTCCGTGGCCCAGCAGGTCTGCGACCGGCTCGTGGCCGCCGGCGTCACCTCCATCCTGAACTTCGCGCCGACCGTGCTGTCCGTGCCGGACGGCGTCGACGTGCGCAAGGTCGACCTCTCGATCGAGCTTCAGATCCTCGCGTTCCACGAGCAGCGCAAGGCCGGCGAGGAGGCCGCGCTCAACGAGGCCGCCGCCCTGTCCGCGCCCGCCGGCCGCAGCGACTCCCCCGACCAGGGACCCGACGGGGACGTGCCCGCCGTGATGCCGGCATGAGTCTCCTCGTCGTCGGGCTGAGCCACCGCAGCGCTCCCGTGAGCGTGCTGGAGCGGGCGTCGCTGGCCGCGGACGCCCAGTCCAAGCTGCTCCAGGACACCGTCGCCGCGGAGCCGGCCGCCGAGGCCGCCGTCCTCGCCACCTGCAACCGGATCGAGCTGTACGCCGACGTGGACAAGTTCCACGCGGGCGTCGCCGAGCTGTCCACGCTGCTCGCCCAGCACAGCGGGGTCGGCCTGGAGGAGCTCACTCCCTATCTCTACGTGCACTACGAGGACCGCGCCGTCCACCACTTCTTCTCGGTGGCCTGCGGACTGGACTCCATGGTCGTCGGCGAGGGCCAGATCCTCGGGCAGATCAAGGACGCCCTGGCCCGCGCGCAGGAGCTGCACACCGCCGGGCGGCTGCTCAACGACCTGTTCCAGCAGGCCCTGCGGGTCGGCAAGCGCGCCCACTCCGAGACCGGCATCGACCGCGCCGGCCAGTCCCTCGTCACCTTCGGCCTGGAGCAGCTGGCCGCGGGCGGGGACGTGCGGGACTGGGCGCGGGGCAAGCGCGCCCTCGTCATCGGCGCGGGATCCATGTCGTCGCTGGCCGCCGCCACCCTGGCGCGCGCCGGGGTCGCCGAGGTCGTCGTCGCCAACCGCACCCTGGACCGCGCCGAGCGGCTCGCCCGGATACTGGCCGAGGCCGACGGCGGACACGTGTCGGCCCGCGCGGTACCGATGGAGTCGGTGCCGGCCGAGCTGACACGTGCCGACGTGGCCGTCTCCTGCACCGGGGCCACGGGCCTGGTCCTGACGGCGGAGTCGGTCGCGGCGGCGGTCGAGGGCCGCACCGGCGCGCCCGTCGTCTTCGACGAGGAGGACGCCCCGGCCGGTGAACGGCCGCTGCCGCCCGCCTCCGCGGGGATCGACGACAACTGCCCGCTCGACCTGGCCGCCGTCCAGCAGTCCGGGGTGCAGCGCGACGGGTTCTCCGTGATCGGGGAGGCCGCCGTCGCCGGCATGGACGCCGCCACGCTGGAGCAGCACGCCGCCTGGGTCGACAACGCCACCGTGGACCGGCGGCTCGCAGGCCGGCGCGGTCCCGAGGCCGACGCCGAGCTGATCGCCGCGCTCGCGGCGACCGCCGCCGCCGTCGGCCGCATCCCCGAGCGCCGCACACCCGAGCCGGTCGCCGCGCTCGTCCGGCCGCAGCCGGTGCTGTTCCTGCTCGACCTCGCGATGCCGCGGGACGTCGACGCGGCCGTCCACCGTCTCGCCGGGGTGCGGCTGGTCGACATCGAGTCGCTCTCCGAGGCCTCGGCCGACGCGCCCATGGCCGCCGACGTCGACCAGGTGCGGCGGATCGTCGCCGACGAGGTCGCCGCGTTCGGGGCGGCGCAGCGGGCCGCGCACATCACGCCGACCGTGGTCGCGCTGCGCGCCATGGCCGCCGACGTGGTGGCCGGCGAGATCGCCCGGCTCGACGGGCGGCTGCCCGGCCTGGACGACAAGCACCGCGCCGAGATCACCCAGACCGTGAAGCGCGTCGTCGACAAGCTGCTGCACGCGCCGACCGTGCGGGTCAAGCAGCTCGCCGCCGAACCCGGCGGCGCCGGGTACGCGGACGCGCTGCGGACTCTGTTCGACCTCGACCAGGAGACGGTGGCCGCCGTGTCCCGGGCCGAGGACAGCACCGAGAAGACATCAGAGAACCGAGGGCCGGCATGAGCGGCATGAGTACGAAGCCACTGAGACTGGGGACGAGGCGCAGCAAGCTCGCCATGGCCCAGTCCGGGCAGGTCGCGGAGGCCGT
Source organism: Streptomyces sp. NPDC048481 (assembly GCF_043200075.1). NCBI lineage: Bacteria > Bacillati > Actinomycetota > Actinomycetes > Kitasatosporales > Streptomycetaceae > Streptomyces > Streptomyces sp. NPDC048481. The sequence continues at coordinate 973,674 of NZ_JBICXC010000002.1, read as the reverse complement.
GAGCCGGGTGACCGGACGGCCCGTGAAGCTCGTCGAGATCACCACCTACGGCGACGTGTCGCGTGAGCACCTCGCGCAGATCGGCGGCACGGGCGTCTTCGTGACCGCGCTGCGCGACGCGCTGACCAAGGGTGAGGTCGACTTCGCGGTTCACTCGCTGAAGGACCTCCCCACCACGCAGCCCGAGGACCTGGTCCTGGCCGCCGTGCCGGTGCGCGAGGACCCGCGCGACGCGATCGTCGCCCGGGACGCGCTGAAGTTCACCGACCTGCCGCGCGGGGCGCGCATCGGCACCGGTTCGCCGCGCCGCATGGCACAGCTGAACGCGTACGCGCGCGGCCACGGACTCGACATAGAGACCGTGCCGATACGCGGGAACGTCGACACCCGCATCCGGTACGTGCACGACGGCGAGCTGGACGCGGTGGTGCTGGCCGCGGCCGGCCTGAGCCGCATCGGCCGCCTCGACGAGGTCACCGACTTCCTGTCGATAGACACGGTTCTGCCCGCTCCCGGCCAGGGAGCACTGGCGATCGAATGCGCCGCGCACGACGCGACGCTGATCTCCGCGCTCGGCGAGCTCGACGACCCGTTCACCCGGATCGCCGTGACCGCCGAACGGTCCCTGCTCGCCGCCCTGGAGGCCGGCTGCAGCGCCCCTGTGGGCGCACTGGCCGACCTCCTGGCCGACGGGCAGATTGTCAACGAAATGCGCCTGCGGGGCGTCGTCGGGACCCCCGACGGCTCTCGCACGGTGCAGCTGTCCACCACCGGTCCCGTGCCCGAGACGCACGACGGGGCGATGGCGCTCGGTCGCGAACTCGCCGCCGAGATGCTCGCCCAGGGCGCGGCCGGTCTGATGGGGGAGCAAGCACAGTGAGCCCCACCGCCCTTCCAGCCGCTGGCCTCGAACACGGGCACGTCACCTTCCTGGGTGCCGGACCCGGGGATCCGGGACTGCTGACTCTGCGCGCCGTGGAGGCGCTGGCGCACGCGGACGTCCTCGTCGCCGAGCACGAGGTGCTCGACGTCGTGCGGACGCACGCCAGGCCCGGCGTCGCCGTCGTGAACGCGGACGCGAGTCCTTCCTCGGACTCCGCCGCGGGCACGGGCACGCCGTTCCCGACGCTCGTTGACGGCACGTCAACAACCGCTGAGACACCCGCTGTGCGCGATGCCGCACATCTTGTCATGGAGGCCGCGCGGGGCGGCAGGCGGGTCGTCCGTGCGGTGTCCGGAGACCCCGGACTCGACACGTACGCGGCGGAGGAGATGCTCGCGTGCGCCGCCGCCGGCGTCCCCTTCGAGGTCGTGCCCGGCGTCGCGGCCGCGGTCGGCGTGCCCGCGTACGCCGGTGTGCCGCTGCGCGACGCGCAGGGCGCCGACGTCCGCTTCGTCGACGCGCGCACCGCCTCCGACCGCTGCTGGACCGAGGTCGGCGCGTCCGACGGCACGGTCGTGGTGTCGACGACCCTCGACTCCGTGGCCGCGGCCGCCGGGGAGCTGGTCTCGGCGGGCCGCAAGCCCGACACCCCGATGACGGTGACCGTCGCCGGCACGACGACCCGGCAGCGCACCTGGTCGGCGACGCTCGGCACCATCGCGCAGACCCTGAAGCAGGCCAAGGTGCTGCCCTCCCCGGAGGGCGGCCGGCCGGTGATAGTCGTGGTCGGTGAGCGTTCCGCCCCCGCCCAGCGCGACCAGCTGGCGTGGTTCGAGTCCAAGCCGCTGTTCGGCTGGAAGGTGCTCGTGCCGCGCACGAAGGAGCAGGCGGTCTCGCTCTCCGACCAGTTGCGGTCCTACGGGGCCGTGCCGCACGAGGTGCCGACGATCGCCGTCGAGCCGCCGCGCACGCCCCAGCAGATGGAGCGCGCGGTCAAGGGCCTGGTGACGGGCCGCTACGAGTGGATCGCCTTCACGTCCGTCAACGCCGTCAAGGCGGTGCGGGAGAAGTTCGAGGAGTACGGGCTCGACGCGCGCGCCTTCGCGGGCATCAAGGTGGCCGCGGTGGGCGAGCAGACGGCGAAGGCGCTGATCGCCTTCGGCGTGAAGCCCGACCTGGTGCCGAGCGGCGAGCAGTCGGCCGCCGGGCTGCTGGAGGACTGGCCGCCCTACGACCCGGTCTTCGACCCGATCGACCGGGTGTTCCTGCCGCGCGCCGACATCGCCACCGAGACCCTGGTGGCCGGCCTCATCGAGCTGGGCTGGGAGGTCGACGACGTCACCGCCTACCGGACCGTGCGGGCCTCGCCGCCGCCGGCCGAGACGCGGGAGGCGATCAAGGGCGGCGGCTTCGACGCGGTGCTCTTCACGTCGTCGTCCACCGTGCGCAACCTGGTCGGCATCGCCGGCAAGCCGCACAACGTCACGGTGATCGCCTGCATCGGCCCGGCGACCGCCAAGACGGCGGAGGAGCACGGGCTGCGGGTCGACGTGATGGCTCCCGAGCCGTCCGTGCTCAAGCTGGCCGAGGCCCTGGCCGACTTCGGCCTGCGCCGCAGGGCGGCCGCGCGGGAGGCCGGCGACCCGGTCACCCGGCCGAGCGAGCGACGCCCGGGGGCCCGGCGCAGGCGGGCCACGTAGTCGCCCTCCCCGGCCCGCCCCAGGGACGCCTCGCCCCGACCGGCCTCTTGTGCGCCCCGCCGTCTGTGTCGCAGACGGCGGGGCGTTCTCGCGTTCTCCTTGCGTGAAGGCTGGACGGCGACCGGGTGCGGGCCTCGGCGTGCCGTGTCCCGCCGTGCCCTGTTTCGCGTCGGGGCCCGATCTGCGTCTCGTGTCGGGGCCTCGTGTCGGACGCAGGGGACCGGTGAGAGGTCGACAGGGCGTCGGCAAAGGGGCTGCCGGGGCGGGCGTAGCGTAGGAGGCATGTCGAAGTACGGATCCTTTCCCGGTACGCGTCCCCGGCGGCTGCGCACCACCTCCGTCATGCGGCGCATGGTCGCGGAGACCCGGCTGCACCCGGCGGACTTCATCCTCCCGGCGTTCGTGCGGGAGGGCGTGAGCGAGCCGGTGCCGATCCAGGCCATGCCGGGCGTCGTCCAGCACACGCGGGACAGCCTGAAGAAGGCCGCGCTGGAGGCCGTCGAGGCCGGCGTCTCCGGGATCATGCTGTTCGGCGTGCCCGAGGAGTCGAAGAAGGACGCGGTCGGGACGCCCGGGACCGATCCGGACGGCATTCTCCAGGTCGCCATCCGGGACGTGCGCGCCGAGGTCGGGGACGACCTCCTCGTCATGTCCGACCTGTGCCTGGACGAGACCGTCGATCACGGGCACTGCGGTGTGCTCGACGCGCAGGGGCGCGTCGACAACGACGCCACCCTGGAGCGGTACGCGGAGATGGCGCAGGTGCAGGCCGACGCCGGCGCCCATGTGGTGGGGCCCAGCGGGATGATGGACGGGCAGATCGGGGTCGTCCGGGACGCGCTCGACCAGATCGGGCGCGAGGACGTGGCGATCCTCGCCTACACCGCCAAGTACTCCTCCGCCTTCTACGGGCCGTTCCGCGAGGCCGTCGGGTCCTCGCTCAAGGGCGACCGCAAGACCTACCAGCAGGACCCGGCCAACGTCCGGGAGTCGCTGCGCGAGCTGGCGCTCGACCTGGAGGAGGGCGCCGACATGGTCATGGTCAAGCCGGCCGGTCCCTACCTCGACGTCCTGGCGAGGGTCGCCGACGCCGTGGACGTGCCGGTCGCCGCGTACCAGATCTCCGGCGAGTACTCGATGATCGAGGCCGCCGCCGAGAAGGGCTGGGTCGACCGCGACCGGGCGATCCTCGAGACGCTGACCGGCATCAAGCGGGCCGGGGCGCAGAACATCCTCACCTACTGGGCCACCGAGGCGGCCCGCAAGCTGCGCTAGCGCGCCGCCGCGGAACCGTTCAGGGCGCTCGCGTCCGACGGGCCCTCGTCGCGCAGGCCCCGGCCGTCGTGGCAGCCGGTGAGCGCGAGCGCCGCGACGACGGTCAGTGCGGCGCCCGCGAGCAGCCGGGCGCGGCGCCGGACACCATGGCGGACGTGCGGGGTGGGGGGAGCGGAGCGCGTGAACATGGGGCAAGCCTGTGCCGCGGAGCCGCCCTGCTTCCACAGTCCTCGGAAAAGTCGGGACGATGGTTCGTCATCACACCCTCTGAGCTGCGAGAACAGCCCTGCGGTGGGACGCCGGGCGGGACGTCCGACCCGCCGGGGGAGCCGTCCGCCGGACCGCGGTCCGTATGCCGAAAAGGCCGGTGTAGACGCCATCCATGTCTCTAGGGTGCGGACATGACACCCGGATCCGCACCTGCCCCCGCACCCGCGCCCGTCCCCGCGTCCGCCGTGGCGCCTCCGCCGCTCGCCGCCCGTGCCGGGTCGGTGGGCGGTTCGCCCGTGCGGGACATCCTCGCCGTCACCGCCCGCCCCGAGGTGATCAACTTCGCGGGCGGGCTGCCCGCGCCCGAGCTGTTCGACCGCGAGGGCGTCGCCGCCGCGTTCCGCCAAGTGCTGGAGGAAGTCCCGGCCCGCGCGTTGCAGTACTCCACCACCGAGGGCGAGCCGGCGCTGCGGGAGCCGCTCGCCGCGCGGACGACGGCCCGCGGACTGCCCACGACCGCCGACGACCTCCTCGTCACCACGGGCTCCCAGCAGGCGCTGTCCCTGCTGGCGGCCGCCCTCCTCGACCCCGGCGACACCGTGCTGGTCGAGGAGCCCTGCTACCTGGCCGCCCTCCAGGTCTTCGGCCTGGCGGGGGCGAGGATCCTCGCCGTGCCCGCGGACGCGGACGGCCCGGACCCGGACGCGCTCGCGGAGCTGGTGGCCCGTGAGCGGCCCAAGCTCTTCTACACCGTCCCCACCTTCCAGAACCCCACCGGCCGCACCCTGCCGGCCGAGCGCCGGGCCGCCGTCGCCGCCGTCGCCGCCCGGCACGGTCTGTGGATCGTCGAGGACGACCCGTACGGCGAACTCCGTTACGAGGGCGGGCGCGTCCCGTGGATCGCGGCCCACCCGGACGCCCGTGACCGCACGGTGCTGCTCGGCTCCTTCTCCAAGGTCATGGCCCCCGGCCTGCGGCTGGGCTGGCTGCGGGCGCCCGCCCCGCTGCGGCGGGCCTGCACGATCGTGAAACAGGCCGCCGACCTGCACACGCCGACTGTCAACCAGCTCGCCGCCGCCCGCTACCTCGCCGTCCGGGACCTCGACGCGCACGTGACCCGGGTGGCGGCCGTCTACCGGGAGCGGCGCGACGCCATGCTGGCCGGGCTGGGGGACGCGCTGCCGGACGGCTCGGTGTGGAACCGGCCCGAGGGCGGCATGTTCTGCTGGGCCCGCCTCCCCGAGCGGTACGACACCACGGCCCTGCTCCCGCAGGTCGTCGCAAGGGACGTGGCGTACGTCCCCGGCGCGCCTTTCTACGCGGGCGAGGCCGACCGCTCCACGCTGCGGCTGTGCTTCGTGACGCAGACGCCGCAGGAGATCGCGGAGGGACTGACCAGGCTCGGACGGGGGCTCCGGGCGTGACCGGCGGCGGCCCCGCCGGGGCTCACCGGCGGACCGGCCCGGCGGGATCGGCCCTATCGGCCGGGCCCGCCGGGGCCGGCCGTCCCCGTCAGTCCCACCAGAAGGACCAGACGGGCTCGCCGACCAGCTGTTCGGCGTAGGCCGCCAGGTCTCCCGCGCCCTGGAGGACGTTGTCCGGGCAGAACGCGAAGTGCTCGGCGGCGACGGCCGTCGCCTCGGTGAGCGTGGCCGGCGGGGCGGCGACGGAGACCACGAGCACGTCGAAGCCGAGCCCGACGACCCGTATGCCGAAGCGGTCCTCCCAGGAGCGCAGCACCGCGCAGAGGCGGGCCGTGTCGCCCTCGTGGTTCACCGGGCCGGTCCACCCCACGACGGCCGGGATGTCCGCGCTGCGGCGCGCCGGGACCAGGGCGAGGTGAGGAGCGGCGAACAGGGAACCGCCCTCGCCGGTCAGGGAGTCGGCGACCTGGGCGGCGCGCGTGCCCGGATCGGAGGCGAGGGTGAGCGCGGCGGCCGGGCCGGGCCACTCCTCGCCGTCGGCCGCGCACTCCTCCCAGTGCCGGGCCAGCACCTCCTCGGCGTCGTGGTCGCCCGGATAGGACATCGCGTCCGGCGCCAGCTCCCACTCGTGCGGACCGCCGTGGGCGCCGCCCATGTCGACGAGCACGGGCAGGAGACCGGCCCGCGCCGAAGGGCCGCCGAGGGCGCTCCAGTTGCCCGGCGCGGCCGACCGCTGCGCATGCCAGAGCAGCGGCTCGTGCCACGACCCCTCCACGGTCGAGTCGATCAGCCGTCCGGGCGGGAGCCGCAGCCCGAGGGACCGCCCGCTCGGGTCGGACGCGAGCTTGGGCAGCGGGTTGGGAAGAGTCGCCATGCCGGTGACTGTACGGGCGGGTACTGACAACGGGCCGCCGTCCGGGGGGAGTCCGGGACCGCCGGTCCCGGGGGCCCGCTTCCGCGCCCGGACGCGGTGCGCCAGCCAGATGCCCGCGCCGATCGCCGGCAGGAGGACCGACGCGGGGACGAGCACCCCGAGCACTCCGACGAACAGCAGCCCGAGCAGGGCGTCGGCGAGCGACTCGTCCTCCACCTCGGCGCTCCCCGTCTCTCGTGCGTCCCGGCGGGCGCTGCGGCGGTCTCCCGCCGGGGCCGAAGTGCCGTAGTGCCGTAGTGCCGTTGTGCCGTTGTGCCGTGGGGGACGAGCGGTGGTGAGGGAACGGTTCCCCCGGGCCGCCGCCAGGCGCCGGCCGCCGTCCGTGACGCGGCCGTGTACGGCAACGGCCCGTCCCCCCCCGTGTGGGGAGGGAACGGGCCGCACGCGTCTTCGGCGGCCGCAGCCGCGGGCGCTCAGAGCCGCTCGGGCGTCCTGATGCCCAGCAGCGCCATGCCCCGTTGCAGCGTCCTGGCGGTGAGGTCGACCAGGAACAGCCGGTTGGCCACGACCTCGGGCGCGTTGTCGGGCGACAGCACGTGGCACTGGTCGTAGAACGTCGTCAGGTGCGAGGCCAGCTGGTACAGGTAGGCGGCCAGCTTGTGCGGGGCGTACTCCGCCGCCGCCTCCGTGACCGTCTCGCCGAACTGGTCCAGGTGCAGGCCCAGCGCGCGCTCCGCCGGGGCCAGTTCCAGCTCCGGGTGGGCGACCGGACGGGCCTCGCCGGCCTTGCGCAGGATCGACTGGATCCGCGCGTACGCGTACTGCAGGTACACGGACGTGTCGCCGTTCAGCGAGACCATCTGGTCCAGGTCGAACTTGTAGTCCCGCACCGCGGACGTCGACAGGTCGGCGTACTTCACCGCGCCGATGCCCACGTACCTGCCGTTCTCCGCGATCTCCCGCTCGGACAGGCCGACCTTCTCCGCCTTGTCCCGGACCACGGCCGTCGCCCGGTCCACCGCCTCGTCGAGGAGGTCGACCAGCTTGACGGTCTCGCCCTCACGGGTCTTGAACGGCTTGCCGTCCTTGCCGAGGACCGTGCCGAAGGCCAACTGGTGCGCCTTCACCCGGTCGTTCAGCCAGCCGGCCCGTCGCGCCGTCTCGAAGACCATCTTGAAGTGCAGCGACTGCCGGGCGTCGACGACGTAGATGAGCGAGTCCGCCTTGAGGTCGAAGACACGGTCGCGGATCGCCGAGAGGTCGGTCGCCGCGTAGCCGTAGCCGCCGTCGGACTTCTGCACGATCAGCGGGACCGGGTTGCCGTCCGGGCCCTTGACGTCGTCGAAGAACACGCACAGCGCGCCCTCCGAGCGGACCGCCACGCCCGACTCCTCCAGCAGCCGGCAGGTCTCCGCCAGCATGTCGTTGTAACCGGACTCGCCGACGATGTCCGCGTCCCGGATCTCCATGTCCAGCTTCTCGAACACGGAGAAGAAGTAGATCTTCGACTCGTCGACGAACTTCTGCCAGATGGCGAGGGTGTGCGGTTCGCCGGCCTGGAGGTCGACCACCCGGCGACGGGCCCGGGTCTTGAACTCCTCGTCCGCGTCGAACAGCTTGCGCGCGGCCTTGTAGAGGCGGTCCAGGTTGGACATCGCCTCCTCGCCGCTGACCTGGGAGTCCTTGTGGTCCAGCTCGTGCGGGTGCTCGTCCAGGTACTGGATGAGCATGCCGAACTGGGTGCCCCAGTCGCCGATGTGGTGGCGGCGGACCACGCTCTCGCCGGTGAACTCCAGCATCCGCACCGTCGCGTCGCCGATGACCGCCGACCGCAGGTGGCCGACGTGCATCTCCTTCGCCACGTTCGGCTGGGCGTAGTCGACGACCGTCGTGCCCGGCCGCGCGGACGTGGGCACGCCCAGCCGGTCGGCGTCCGCGTAGCGCGCCGCGAGGTTCTCGGTGATCGCCCGGTCGGTGACCGTGACGTTCAGGAAGCCGGGGCCCGAGACCTCGATCTCCTTGATCACGTCACCGCTCACCACGTTCGCCACGACCTGCGTCGCCAGCTCCCGCGGGTTCGCCTTGGCCTTCTTGGCCAGCGCGAGGATGCCGTTGGCCTGGAAGTCGGCCCGGTCGCTTCGTCGCAGCAGCGGGTCCGCGGCGGCCTCCGGCAGGGTGGCGGAGATCGCGGACGACAGGTGCTGCTCGACGGAGTGGCTGAGGGACGTGACCGAGGCCATAGGAGTGGGTGCCGTTCTCCTCGTGGGTGGGATGGGCAGGACCAGTATCCCATGGGGGGTAAAGCGGTTTTCCCGGGCGCGGGGCCGTCTGGGACAATGGAGCGCACTTCAAACCCGGAAGCCTTCAGAACAAGAGGACGTGCCGATCGTGGGGCAGAGCACCGAGACCACCGACTGGGTCTCCCGTTTCGCGGACGAGGTCATCGAGGAGTCGGAGCGCCGGGCCCCGGGCAAACCTGTGGTCGTCGCGTCCGGGCTGTCCCCGTCCGGCCCCATCCACCTCGGCAACCTGCGCGAGGTCATGACCCCGCACCTCGTCGCCGACGAGATCCGCCGCCGCGGCCGCCAGGTCCGTCACCTGATCTCCTGGGACGACTACGACCGCTACCGCAAGGTCCCCGAGGGCATCGCCGGCGTCGACAAGTCCTGGGCCGAGCACATCGGCAAGCCGCTGACGTCCGTCCCGGCCCCGCACGGCTCGGCGTACCCGAACTGGGCCGAGCACTTCAAGGCCGCGATGGTCGAGTCGCTGGCCGAGCTGGGCGTGGAGTTCGACGGCATCAGCCAGACCGCGCAGTACACCTCCGGCGTCTACCGCGAGCAGATCCTGCACGCCGTCCGGCACCGCGGTGACATCGACGCGATCCTCGACCAGTACCGCACCAAGAAGGCCCCGGCGAAGAAGCAGCAGCAGAAGCCGCTCGACGAGGCCGAGCTGGAGGCCGCCGAGGGCTCGGGCGCGGCCGCCGAGGACGACGGCTCCTCCGGCAGCGCCGGCTACTTCCCGTACAAGCCCTACTGCGGCAACTGCGAGAAGGACCTCACCACGGTCACCGCCTACGTCGACGACACCACCGAGCTGTCCTACACCTGCACCGCGTGCGGCTTCGCCGAGACCGTCCGGCTGAACGAGTTCAACCGCGGCAAGCTGGTCTGGAAGGTCGACTGGCCGATGCGCTGGGCGTACGAGGGCGTCGTCTTCGAGCCGTCCGGCGTGGACCACTCGTCCCCCGGCTCCAGCTTCCAGGTCGGCGGGCAGATCGTCGGCATCTTCGGCGGCAAGCAGCCCATCGGGCCGATGTACGCCTTCGTCGGCATCAGCGGCATGGCGAAGATGTCCTCGTCCAAGGGCGGGGTGCCCACCCCCGGCGACGCGCTGAAGATCATGGAGCCGCAGATCCTGCGCTGGCTCTACGCCCGCCGCCGCCCCAACCAGTCCTTCAAGATCGCCTTCGACCAGGAGATCCAGCGGCTCTACGACGAGTGGGACAAGCTGGACGCCAAGGTCGCCGACGGCAGCGCCCTCCCGGCCGACGTCGCCGCGCACTCCCGCGCCGTGGGCACGGCCGGCGGCGACCTCCCGCGCACCCCGCGGCCGCTGCCGTACCGCACCCTCGCCTCCGTCGCCGACATCACCGCCGGGCAGGCCGAACAGGCGCTGCGCATCCTCGGCGAACTCGACCCCGGCAACCCGATCACCACGCTGGACGAGGCCCGGCCCCGGTACGACAAGGCCGAGGCCTGGATCAACAACCACGTCCCCGCCGACCAGCGCACCGTCGTGCGCGAGGAGCCGGACGCCGAACTGCTGAAGTCCCTCGACGAGGCCTCCCAGCAGTCCCTGCGCCTGCTGCTCGACGGACTCGCCGAACACTGGTCGCTCGACGGGCTGACGCACCTCGTCTACGGCGTGCCCAAGGTGCAGGCGGGATTCTCCGCCGACGCCACGCCCAAGGAGCTGCCGCCGGAGATCAAGACCGCCCAGCGGACGTTCTTCGCCCTGCTCTACCACCTGCTCGTCGGCCGCGACACCGGCCCGCGCCTGCCCACGCTGCTGCTCGCCGTGGGACAGGACCGGGTACGGGTTCTGCTCGGGGAGTAGACGGGACGAACGGAAAGGGGCCCCCACACCGACCCGGTGCGGGGGCCCCTTTCACACGCCTGCTTCACACGCCTGCTTCACACGCCTGCTTCACACGCCTGCTGCACGCGCCTGCGTGCCGGTCAGGCGATGTGGTCGTCCTGGAGTTCCGCCGTGTGGCGGTTGGTGAAGCGGTTGACCATCCGGTCGGCCTCACGCTGCGGGAGGATCACACCCCATGTCGCCTCCACGTCGTTCCTCAGCTGACCCGAGGTGGGGTAACTGCCGTCGATCGACTTCTTGAAGACCAGGTAGTAGTCGTCCTCGGTCGGCTCCGGGCTGCCGCCGCCCTCGCCCAGCTCACGGCTGCGCCCCGGCACCACCGGGATGGGGAACGAACCGGTCTCCTCCGGCGACGGCTCCTGCGCCGGGGGCTCCTCCTGGTACTGGTCCGCGTACTGCTCGGCCTGCTGCTGCTCCTCGTACCACTGGGCGTACTGCTCCGAGGGGTCGTAGGTGGGGTCGTAGCCGCCCTGGTACTGGACCTCGTGCGGCGACTGGAACCACGGGTTCTGGTCGTCCTCCGGGGGCTCGGGCTGCTGCTGGGCCTGCGGGACCTGCTGCGCCGGCCGCATCCCCTGCTGCCCCTGCTGCCCCTGGGTCTGAAGCCCGGGCTGCCGTTCCTGCCCGCGCGCCGGAGCCGCCGCCAGCTCCTGGAGCTCCTGCTGGGGCGCCAGGGCCGGGCCCTGCGACTGCGACTGGACCTGTGCCTGCATCGGCATGGGCGGCAGCAGGGCCGGTTCGATGCCCGCCGCCGCCAGCCCCGCCGGGGCCGTCTCCGCCAGCGGGACCCCGTAACGGGCCAGCCGCAGCGGCATCAGCGACTCCACCGGAGCCTTGCGACGCCACGCCCGGCCGAACCGCGAGCGCAGCCTGGCCTGGTAGACGAGACGTTCCTGCTCCAGCTTGATCACCTGGTCGTACGAGCGCAGCTCCCACAGCTTCATCCGGCGCCACAGCAGGAACGTGGGCACCGGCGAGAGCAGCCAGCGCGTGATGCGCACGCCCTCCATGTGCTTGTCCGCCGTGATGTCGGCGATCCGGCCGATCGCGTGCCGGGCCGCCTCGACGGCCACCACGAACAGGATCGGGATCACCGCGTGCATGCCCGTGCCCAGCGGGTCCGGCCAGGCCGCCGCGCCGTTGAAGGCGATCGTCGCGGCCGTCAGCAGCCACGCCGTCTGCCGCAGCAGCGGGAAGGGGATGCGGATCCACGTCAGCAGCAGGTCCAGGGCCAGCAGGACGCAGATGCCCGCGTCGATGCCGATCGGGAACACGTAGGAGAAGTTCCCGAAGCCCTTCTCGATGGCCAGCTCCCGGACGGCCGCGTACGAACCGGCGAAGCCGATGCCGGCGATGATCACGGCGCCGGTCACGACCACGCCGATGAGAACGCGGTGCGTCCGGGTCAGCTGTATTCGCTCGGCCACCCGTACTCCCCTCCCCTTGCGTGTTCTTGCGCGCAACAGGGTGGCACATGTGTGCGGCTCACGCTGTGCCGGACCGTCAGCTCTTCGCGGACGCGGACGCCTTCGGTGCCGCCGCGGCAGCCTTGGACGCCGACGCCGAAGGGGCCGGCGAGGCGGACGCCGACGCCGCGGCGGACGGCTTCGCCTTGCCCGTCGGCGTGGGGGACTTCGAGGGGGCCGTGCCCGAGCCGGATTCCGAACTGCCGCCGTCGCCCGAGCCGTTGGCGGACCGCACCGCGGCCACCGTCTCCTTGGCGGCCTTCTCCGCGCCCTTCGTCAGAGCGTCCGCGGTGGGCGTTTTGTCGCCCGCCAGGCCGGCGCCGTTGTAGTCCAGCGTGATCACGACGTTCTCCACGCGTGCGACGATCGTCTGCTGCCGGAACGCGCCTTCCGCCTTCTTCAGGTCGTAGCGGACCAGCGTCGCCTCGTCGCCCGTGTCCGCGGCCGGGGTCGCCTTCGTGTTCTTCGCGCCGGTCACCGCCTGCGCGTCCTTGACCTGCTTCGCGTAGTACGTCTTCGCCTGCGACTCGCCGTCGCCCGTGGCCGCGTCCGACTCGAACCGCAGCAACGACACGTTCAGCCAGCGGAACTGCGACCCCTTCACCCCGTTGTTGACCAGGCTCGACCAGGAGCAGCTCGCCCGCTCGTCCGTGTCGCTCGACGTGCCCTTCTTGCCGGATGCCTTCGGCACCAGCTCGGTCAGCGTCTTCTTGGACAGCACCGCGCACGGCTCCGGCAGCGTCTTGTAGGCGGCCGCCTGCACGGTCGGCGTCGCGCTCGCCACCGGGTCGGCGCCCGAGCCGCCGGTGGCGGCCGCGTCCTGCGCCTTGTCACCGGAGCCGGAGTCGGAACCGGAGTCCGAGGAGCAGCCCGCGGCGATCAGCATCACCGGGACGGCGACCGCCGCGGCGAGGAGGCGGTTCAGGCCCCCGGCACGCCTCGCTCGCTCGTCACGCTGCTCACGCTGGTCAAACTGGCCGTCTCGCTGGGCTCGTCGCTGCATGGTTCCTTCACTCATGACGCTCGTGGTTCCTGCGGTCGGATCGGGTCCGAGGGGCCACGGTACGCGGTGAAGAAGCTGTGCGGTTCCGCTTCCGAGCCTTCGCGGACCGGGCACGGAAGGCGCCGAAGTGGCCTCAGGCGGACAGGGAGTCGACCAGTTGCGCGGCCAGTTTCCGGGCCTTGTCCTGCATTTCCTCGCTGTCCGGCGTCACGCCGACGGTCGCCGGCTGCTCCTCGTACTCGATGGTCACGATGACGTTGGACGTGCGGAACGCCACAGTCACCGTCCGCTGTTCGGCCGTCGAACCGGAGCCGCCGAGCGCGTCGTCGACGAACGCCTCGTCGCCCAGATCGTCCAGGAGCCGGGGCTGCAGATCGGCCGGCGTCACGGTCGAGGAGGCCGAGGGAGAGGCTGAGGCGGACGGCTTTCCCGCGGCCGCGCGGGAGGACGAGGCCGCCGCGGAGGGGGCGCCCGACGGTGACGACGGCGCACCCGCGCCCGCCGCGGAGGAGGCGGCGCCGCTCGCGGATCCGCTCGGCGACACGGCCGGCGCCGGCAGGTCGGCCGCCGTCACCTTCCTGGCGAACAGCGCCTCGGCCTGCGAGTCGTCGCTCACCGCGTTGTCGTAGGAGACGACCCGCTCGAAGTCGACGAGGAGATGGTCGGTGGCGTCCGCGGACTCCACCTTCCAGCGGCAGCCGACCTTGCGGTCCGTGTCGTACGTCAGCGTCGCCTCGCCCGCGTAGGCCGCCTCGCGCTGCGGCTCGTCGGGGAGCTGCTTGACGCCGGGCAGGAGCGAGTCGAGCGTGGACCGGCTCACCACGCTGCACGCCTCCGGCAGTGTGGTGTAGCGGCCGGGCTGGGCGGCCGCGGACGTCGTGCCGGCCTCGCCCGGATTGGAGTCGTCCGTCGAAGCGCCGTCGTCCGGACCGCCGGTGCAGCCGGCCACCAGCGCGGCGAGGAGCGCCACGACGCCGGGTACGTACGCCTTCCGCTGCACGGTCGGCTCCTCTCGACGGTCACTTCGGGATCTTCGGGCCGGTGTCCGCGCTGGTTATTCGCTTGCCCGGCGGGGGCGGCCCCCGCAGACAATGTGTATCGCACGCGACACCGAGGACGCCGGTCCGTTGTCCTTTTTGGGCTGCCTTGGCGCCGGTTTTGCGGCTTGACACTTCTGTAGGTTTTCCGGGGGAATGAGGGCGTTATGTCGTACGTGGAGATGCCGGGCGCGAAGGTGCCCATCCGCATGTGGGCCGACCCGGGGTCGGTCGAGGAGGGGGCGCTCCAGCAGCTGCGCAACGTCGCGACCCTGCCGTGGATCAAGGGCCTCGCGGTCATGCCGGACGTCCACTACGGCAAGGGCGCGACGGTCGGCTCGGTCATCGCGATGCGGGGCGCGGTGTGCCCCGCGGCGGTGGGGGTCGACATCGGGTGCGGGATGTCGGCGGTCAAGACGTCGCTGACCGCGAACGACCTGCCCGGCGACCTGTCCCGGCTGCGCTCGAAGATCGAGCAGGCGATCCCGGTGGGCCGGGGCATGCACGACAGCCCGGTCGAACCGGGCCGCGTCCATGGCCTGGCCACCGGTGGGTGGGACGACTTCTGGGGGCGGTTCGACGGGATCGCCGAAGCGGTCAGGTTCCGTGGCGAACGCGCCGCGAAGCAGATGGGAACGCTCGGGGGCGGGAACCACTTCGTCGAGGTCTGCACGGACACGGCCGGTTCCGTGTGGCTGATGCTGCATTCCGGCTCCCGCAACATCGGCAAGGAACTCGCCGAGTTCCACATCGGGGTGGCGCAGAAGCTGCCGCACAACCAGGGTCTGGTCGACCGCGACCTCGCCGTCTTCGTCGCGGACACCCCGCAGATGGCGGCCTACCGCAACGACCTGTTCTGGGCGCAGGAGTACGCGCGGTACAACCGCACGCTGATGATGGCGCTCCTGAAGGACGTGGTCCGCAAGGAGTTCAGGAAGGCGAAGCCGGTCTTCGAGCAGGAGATCAGCGCGCACCACAACTATGTGGCCGAGGAGCGCTACGACGGCATGGACCTGCTCGTCACCCGCAAGGGCGCGATCCGGGCGGGCTCCGGCGAGTACGGCATCATCCCGGGCTCGATGGGCACGGGCTCCTACATCGTCAAGGGCCTCGGCAACGAGAAGGCGTTCAACTCGGCCTCGCACGGCGCGGGCCGGCGCATGAGCCGCACCGCCGCCAAGCGTCGTTTCTCGACGAAGGACCTGGAGGACCAGACGCGGGGTGTCGAGTGCCGCAAGGACTCCGGTGTGGTGGACGAGATCCCCGGCGCCTACAAGAACATCGACCAGGTGATGGACCAGCAGCGGGATCTCGTGCAGGTCGTGGCGAAGCTGAAGCAGGTCGTCTGCGTGAAGGGCTGACGGGCCGACGGGCTGACGCGCCGCCGGCGACCGGGGGCGCGTCCGCGCGTGTTCAGCCGAGGCGTTTCTCCAGCAGCGTCACCGCGTACGGGCTGCCCGAGCCGCCGTCCTTCGCGCGTTGTTCGCCGACGACCGTGTAGCCCGCCGCCTCGTAGTAGGCGCGCAGGCGGGGGTTGGAGGAGAGGCAGTCCAGGCGGGCGTAGGGGCGGCCGGCGGCGGCGATGCGGGACTCGGCGTGTGCCAGCATCCCGCGGCCCGTGCCGGGCGGGGCGGTGTGGGGGACCGTCATCAGGCGGTGGATGTAGCCGGCGTCCGGCGGGCGGGGGCCCCAGGCCGCCGGGTCGTCCCACCACAGTTCGAAGGCGCCGACCGGAGCCGTGCCACTGCCCGTGTGCGTCAGCCAGACCTCTCCCTCGCGCATCCGGTCCACGAAGTGGGCCTCGTCCTTCTCGCCGGGCCGCCACTGGTCGATGCCCCGGGCCAGCTGCCACAGGGCGGCCGTGTCGCGCAGCCGGACCAGGAGCGGGGCGTCCTCGGGGGCGGCCCTGCGGTGGACCGGGTCGGGCCAGGCGGTGGGGAGGGGTTCCAGGAGCCGGTCGCGCAGGGCGGCGGACAGGGCCTGCGCGTCGAGGCCCAGGGCGTGCGTCACGTACGCCTCGACGGAGCCGTGGCGGTCGCGCAGGGCCTGGAGGAACAGGCGCATCACCGCCTCGGGCGCGCGGCCGAAGCCCGGCCAGAGGGGGGTGCGGCCGTCGTTGCGGGCCCGCCAGTCTTCCAGCAGGGCCCGGCTCGCCAGTTCCGTCAGGGTGTAGTCCTCGACGATCGTCTCGTCCGGGACGCCGAGGAGGGCGAGGACCAGGGCGGCGAGCTGGCCGGTGCGGTCCTTGCCGGAGGCGCAGTGGAACACCAGGCCGTCCCGCGCCTCGGCCACCAGACGCAGCGCCGCCGCGATCTCCTCGACGCCGTCCTCGGCCACTTCCAGGTAGCGGGCGCTGAGGAAGGGGCCGGGGTCCACGTCGGGTGCCGCTGCGGCCTGGTCGTAGGGACGGTGCTCGATGCTGAGGTTGTGGTAGGCGAAGGAGTCGTGCCGCGGGACGCGGCCCGCGGCCTCCGCCTCCCAGGGATGACGCAGGTCGACGACCGTGCCGATGCCCAGGGCGAGGAAGCGGTCCCAGTCGGGGGTGCCCGGCCGCAGCCGGCCGAGGGAGTCCGAGCGGAACAGCAGACCCGGCCGGACCCGGAGCCCGGTCCCGGCCGGGTATCCGCCCAGGTCGCGGAAGTTGTGCAGGGTCTCGAACGGTATGTGTCTGTCCACGACCAGGACCTTAGAGGACACGGCCGGGACCTCGGAGGAGGGGAGGGGAGAGGAGGGTAGGGGGAGCGTGCGGGGGAGGAGGCGGGGCGCGGGCGGTGGAACCGTGCGGGCCGTCGCGCTGTCTTCAGCTGAGCGGCCGGCCGCGCTCGAACGGCGGTGCGAGGACCGGACGCGGGGACACGGGCAAGGGGACACGAAGACACGGAAGCAACGGGGGTCTGCGATGGATCGTGGGCGTGTGGGGGTCCGGGCGGCTGTCTGGAGCGCGGGGCTGATGCTGCTGGCCGTCGGCGCGCTGGCCGGCTGTTCCGACGAGTACAACGACGAGCGGGGCAAGGGGGACGCCCCCGTGCAGGGCAAGGCGGGGGACGACACGCCCGCAGAGGTGTTCAACATGCCCGACGGGTTCGGGAACCTGGCCACCAAGTGCGTCGGGCACGGGTTCCGGGCGTATGTGACGACCAATGCGACGGGCCCGTCCAACGTGCAGATCGTCGAGGACAAGTCGTGCGGCGGCTGACGGCGGCCGGGGTCGTGCTCGCCCTGGCCGTCCTGCTCTGCGGGTGTTCGCAGGAGTACTACGACGAGCGGGGGAAGGCCGACGCCCCGGTCGCGGGGCGCGAGGGGGACGACACGCCGGCCGAGGTGTACAACTTCCCCGACGGGTTCGGCAACCTCGCCACGAAGTGCGTCGGGCCGGGGAAGCGGGGCTACGCGACGACCCGGAACGTTCACGTGGAGGGCGACGGCGGGGACGGCGAGGTCGTGATCATCCCGGCGAACGCGGCCGTCGTCGACGATCCGGACTGCAAGGGGCCGTAGCCGGCCGTCTCCCGCGGTCAGCAGTCAGCAGTCAGCAGTCAGCAGTCAGAAGTCAGAAGTCTGCGCCGCCGCCGTCCGCCGCCGTATTCCGGCGCCCGCCGTCCCTCAGCGTTCGCGGTGGACCTTGGTGTTCGACGCCTGGGCGCGGGGGCGCAGGACGAGGAGGTCGACGTTGACGTGGCTGGGGCGGGTGACGGCCCAGACGATGGTCTCGGCGACGTCGGAGGCCGTGAGGGGTTCGGCGACGCCTTCGTAGACCTTGGCCGCCCGCTCCTCGTCGCCGCCGAAGCGGGTGAGGGCGAACTCCTCCGTCCTGACCATGCCGGGGGCGATCTCGACGACCCGGACCGGGCGGCCGACGATCTCCAGGCGGAGCGTCTCGGCCAGGACGTGCGCGCCGTGCTTGGCGGCGACATAGCCCGCGCCGCCCTCGTACGTGCCGTGGCCCGCGGTGGAGGAGACGACGACCACCACGCCGTCGCCGCTCGCGTCGAGCTTGGGCAGGAGGGCCTGGGTGACGTTGAGGGTGCCGAGGACGTTCGTCTCGTACATGGTGCGCCAGTCGGCGGGGTCGCCGGTGGCGACGGGGTCGGCGCCGAGCGCGCCGCCCGCGTTGTTCACCAGCACGCCGATCGTCTTGAAGGCCGTCGCGAACTCGTCGACCGCGGCCCGGTCGGTGACGTCCAGCTGGTAGGCGGCCGCCGAGCCGCCGGCCCGCGTGATCTCCTCGGCGAGGGCCTCGACGCGGTCCTTGCGGCGGGCCGTGAGGACGACCCGGTAACCGGCCGCGGCGAGCTGCCGGGCGGTCGCGGCGCCGATCCCGCTGCTCGCACCGGTGACGACGGCGATGCGGGAGGCGGCGGACGGTGCGGCGGTGGCCATGTGCTGCTCCTCGGACGGGGCGGGTCGGTGCCGTCAGGATAGGCGGGCGGGGTGGCGGTCCGGCCGGCGGTCTCGCCCTGTGGGCGCGGAGCCGGACGAGGGGACGGTGCTCGGTGGCGCCCGCGGTCTCCTCGGCGGCTGTCACCTGATGGAGGGCGCTCGGGAGGCGGTGGCCGTGGGATACATCCCCTGCACGGGGGCCTGGCGGTTACTGACCGAGGAGTGATGGCATGCGGGGATCGCGGGGTTTCGCGGTGTGGGGCGGCGTGCTGCTGGCGGCGGGGGCCGTGGCCTCGCCGGCGCAGGCCGCGGGGGAGCCGACCGAGGCCGACCTGGCCTATCACGGGTCGGCCGTCCTGGCGGGCGGCCGGGTCGACGTGCTGCTGACTCCGCGCAACCACGGGCCCGGGGACGTCCCCGACTCGACCGTGCGGCTGCGGTGGTCGGCGCCGTTGGCGGCGGGGGCGCAGCGGCTCGCGGCGGGATGTGCGCGGACGGGGCGGCAGGAGGTGGTGTGCCGGACGGGAGCGCTGGCAGCCGACAGCCCGGGGGAGCGGATCGCGCTGGGGGTGCGGCTGCGGGGACGGCCGGCCGAGGTGACGATGGACGTGGACACGGTGTGGGGCGGCGGGGCGGTGGACCGCAACCGGTCCAACGACCGGCGGCAGGTGCTGGTGCTGGACACCGGGGACGCCTACGCCTTCTGACCTTCGTCTCGTTCTGGCCTTCGTCCCGCCGGTGCGTCGTACGATGCGCGGGCGGCGTCGGCACAGGCGCCATGAAGGGGTGTGATGTCCGGGAACGCGCGGTCGCGGCTGCTGGACGAGCTGTCCGTGGTCTCCCGCCGGTACATGGCCGCCTACGCCCTGTTCAACCAGGCGCTCGCGGACCGTCTCGGGCTGCATCCCACGGACCTGCAGTGCCTGAACCTGCTGGTTCTGGAGCCCGGACCGGTGACGACGGGCCGGGTCGCCGAGCTGACGGGGCTGACCACCGGGTCGGCGACCCGGCTGGTGGACCGGCTGGAGAAGGCGGGCTATGTGGTCCGGGAGCGGGACGCGGGGGACCGGCGGCGGGTGCTGGTGGCGACGGTGCCGGAGCGGACCGCGGAGTTCACGCGGATGTGGGAGCGGCTGGGCGGCGACTGGATGCCGCTCTTCGAGGATCTCGCGGACGCCGAACTCGCCGTGATCGTCCGGCACATGCGGCGGACGGTGGAGTTCGGCGCGGAGCAGGCAGTGCGGTTGCGGAAGGGCCGGGTCTAGGGGCGGATGCGGGACACGGAGATACCGGCGGCACGCCCGTCCGCGGTGGCGGGCGGGCCGGCGGGCGAGCAGGCGGGCGAGCGGATGCGGGGCGCCGGTGGGCCGGGCGGGCTGCCGCGGCACTGGCCGCTGGTGCTGCTGGGCGCGGCGCTGGTGCCGGGCGCGGTGCTGGTGCTCGTCGGGCGGACGCTGGAGGAGCCCGCGGTCCAGGCGTGGCGGACGGTGTGTCTGGCGGTGACCGTGCAGGCGCTGCCGTTCCTGCTGCTGGGCACGGCGCTGTCGGGGGCGATCAACGCGTTCGTGCCGGCGAGTGTCTTCAGCCGGCTGCTGCCGAGGCGGGCGGCGCTGGCGGTGCCGGTGGCGGGGCTGGCCGGGGTGGTGCTGCCGGGGTGCGAGTGCGCGTCGGTGCCGGTGGCGAGCAGTCTGATCGGGCGCGGGGTGACCCCGGCGGCGGCGTTCGCGTTCCTGCTGTCCGCGCCCGCGGTGAACCCGGTGGTGCTGACGGCGACCGCGGTGGCGTTCCCGGGCAGCCCGGAGATGGTGCTGGCCCGGCTCGCGGCCTCGCTGGTGACGGCGGCGGCGATGGGCTGGCTGTGGCTGTGGCTGGGCCGCCAGGAGTGGCTGCGCCCGGCGGTCCGGCACTCCGGGCACCGTCCGGGGCACAGCCGCTGGACGGAGTTCCGGCGCGGCTTCCAGCACGACTTCCTGCACGCCGGGGGCTTTCTGGTGGTGGGGGCGATGGCGGCGGCGACCTTCAACGTGGCGGTGCCGAGGTCGGTGCTGGACACGTTCTCCGGTTCGCCGTGGCTGTCGGTGCTGTTCCTGGCGGCCCTGGCGATCGTGCTGGCCGTGTGCAGCGAGGCGGACGCGTTCGTGGCGGCGTCGCTCAGCGGGTTCTCGCCGGTGGCGCGGCTGGCGTTCATGGTGGTGGGCCCGATGGTCGACCTGAAGCTGATCGCGTTGCAGGCGGGGACGTTCGGGCGGGCCTTCGCGGTGCGCTTCTCGGCGGCCACGGCGGTGGTCGCGGTGGTGTGCAGCGCGGTGGTCGGAGGGGTGTTGCTGTGAGACGGTTCGCGCAGGTGGGGCTGCTGGCGCTGGCGGGGCTGGGACTGCTGCGCACCTCGCTCCTCACGGACGAGTACCTGCGGTTCGTGAAGGAGGGCATGCGGCCGCTGCTGATCGTCTCGGGGGTGCTGCTGATCGGCCTGGCGGCGGCGGAGGCCCGGCCCGGCCGTCGCCACGACGGCGGACACGCCCACGGTGACGATCACGGCGGCCCCGCCCCCGCGGACGCTCACGAGCACGACCACTCGAGGGTGCCGCGGGTGGCGTGGCTGCTGTTCCTGCCCGTCCTCAGCCTGCTGTTCTACGCGCCGCCCGCCCTCGGCTCGTACACCGCGTCGAGGGAGCCCGCCAAGGCCGTCGCCGTGCAGGAGGACGACTTCGATCCGCTGCCGCGGGCCTCGCCGCTGCCGATCACGCTCACCGGGTTCACCCAACGGGTGCAGCAGGACCGCTCGCGGGCGATCAGGGGGCGCACGCTGCGGATGACCGGGTTCGTGACGTCCGCGGACGGGGGCGGCTGGTACCTCACCCGGATCGTCATCAGCTGCTGTGCGGCGGACTCGACCACGCTGAAGGTGCGGGTGTACGGGGTGGCGGCGCCGAAGACCGACACCTGGGTGACCGTGGACGGCACCTGGCATCCGGGCGGGACGCTGGGGACGCCGTCGGCGGTCGTGGCGGTGGACGCGCGCGCGGTGACGACGGTGGCCAAGCCGTCCAACGCGTACATGGACGCCGTCCCGCTCACCGGCTGAGCGGCGTCCCGGCGCGGGTGCGGGATACCGGAACACCGGAACACCGGAATAGGGGTGGCGGGGTGGCTGTTGGACCGTATAGTTTAACGGTCAACAACTTTGGAGGGTGAGCGACCATGCAGTTCGGGATCTTCACGGTGGGCGACGTCACGCCGGACCCGACGACGGGCCGTACGCCGACCGAGCGCGAGCGGATCAAGGCCATGGTCGCCATCGCGCTGAAGGCCGAGGAGGTCGGCCTCGACGTCTTCGCCACCGGCGAGCACCACAACCCGCCGTTCGTGCCCTCGTCCCCGACGACGATGCTCGGCTACATCGCCGCCCGGACGGAGAAGCTGGTCCTCTCCACCTCCACCACCCTGATCACCACCAACGACCCGGTGAAGATCGCGGAGGACTTCGCGATGCTCCAGCACCTGGCCGACGGACGCGTGGACCTCATGATGGGACGCGGCAACACCGGCCCGGTCTACCCCTGGTTCGGGCAGGACATCCGCGAGGGCATCAACCTCGCCATCGAGAACTACGCCCTGCTGCGCAGGCTGTGGCGCGAGGACGTCGTCGACTGGGAGGGCAAGTTCCGCACGCCCCTCCAGGGCTTCACCTCCACGCCCCGACCGCTGGACGACGTGCCGCCGTTCGTCTGGCACGGCTCCATCCGCTCGCCCGAGATCGCCGAGCAGGCCGCCTTCTACGGCGACGGGTTCTTCCACAACAACATCTTCTGGCCCGCCGACCACACCCGGCGGATGGTCGAGCTGTACCGGGCCCGGTACGCGCACTACGGGCACGGCACGCCCGAGCAGGCGGTCGTGGGACTCGGCGGCCAGGTGTTCATGCGGAAGAACTCGCAGGACGCGGTGCGCGAGTTCCGGCCGTACTTCGACAACGCGCCGGTCTACGGTCACGGGCCGTCATTGGAGGACTTCACCGACCAGACCCCGCTGACCGTCGGCACGCCGGAGCAGGTGATCGAGAAGACGCTGAAGTTCCGCGAGTACGCGGGCGACTACCAGCGCCAGCTCTTCCTGCTCGACCACGCGGGGCTGCCGCTGAAGACCGTGCTGGAGCAGCTCGACCTGCTCGGCGAGGAGGTCGTCCCGGTGCTGCGCAAGGAGTTCGCCGCGGGCCGGCCGGCCGGCGTGCCGGACGCGCCCGCCCACCCGTCGCTGCTCGCGCGCAAGGAAGCCCAGGACGCAGCCGACAAGGCCCAGGACAAGGGCCAGGAGCAGAAGGAGGCCGTGGCATGAAGCTCGTCGTCGTCTCGGCGGGGCTGAGCGTCCCGTCGTCGACCCGGCTGCTGGCCGACCGGCTCACCCAGGCGGTGCGGCGGCGGGAGCCCGTCGACGTCCAGGTCGTGGAACTGCGCGACCTCGCGGTCGAGATCGCGCACCACCTCACCAACGGCTTCCCGGCCGGGAAACTCGCCGCCGCGCTGGACGCCGTCGCGGCGGCGGACGGCCTGATCGTCGTGACGCCGGTGTTCTCCGCCTCCTACAGCGGTCTGTTCAAGTCGTTCTTCGACGTGATGGACCAGGAGGCGCTGGCCGGCAAGCCGGTGCTGATCGCCGCGACCGGCGGCAGCGCACGCCACTCGCTCGTGCTGGAGCACGCGCTGCGGCCGCTCTTCTCCTACCTGCGCGCCGTGGTCGTCCCGACCGCCGTGTACGCGGCCTCGGAGGACTGGGGCGCGCAGGGCCTCCCCGAGCGGATCGAGCGGGCGGCGGGGGAGCTGGTCCCGCTGATGACCGCCCTGTCCGGGGCGCCCGCGGCGCCCGCGGCGACGTCCGTCCCGCAGCAGCCGGGGCCGACGGCGTCCGGACCGCGGGAGGAGCCGGGGCGGGCCGTGGCCGGACCGGAGAAGAACGGCGCCGGCGGGTTCACGGTCGTGCCGTTCGCCGAACAGCTGGCGGCGCTGTCCGGGCGGTGACCAGCGGCCGCCGGGCGGGCGCGGACGACCCGCCGGGCGGACGGGTGAGAGCCGAGTAAGAAGGGGGGGTGGGGGACGTCCCCGCCGCCCCGGCCGCCGGGGGCCAGGGCAGACTGGGCGGGTGCCTCCCACCGTTCTGCTCGCCGAAGACGACCGCGCCATCCGCCACGCCCTGGAACGCGCGCTGGCCCTGGAGGGCTACCGGGTCACCGCGGTCGCCGACGGGGTCGAGGCGCTGGCGCAGGCCCACCGCAACCCGCCGGACATCCTCGTCCTCGACGTCATGATGCCCGGGATCGACGGACTCCAGGTCTGCCGGGTGCTGCGCGCCGAGGGCGACCGCACCCCCATCCTGATGCTGACCGCGCTGGTGGAGACCGCCGACCGGATCGCGGGACTGGACGCGGGCGCCGACGACTACGTCGTCAAACCCTTCGACGTCGAGGAGGTCTTCGCGCGGCTGCGGGCGCTGCTGCGCCGCACCGGCGCCGAGACCGCGCCGCCCGCCCTGCCGGAGCCGCCGAGGCCGTCGCCCGAGCGGTACGTCGAGGCGGCCGGACTGCGGATGGACCCGCAGGCGCGGCGGGCGTGGCGCGGCGGGCGGGAGCTGGAGCTGACCCGGACCGAGTTCGAGCTGCTCGAACTGCTGGTGCGCAACGCCGGGATCGTGCTGGACCACTCAACGATCTACGACCGCATCTGGGGCTACGACTTCGGTCCCGGTTCCAAGAACCTCGCCGTCTACGTCGGCTATCTGCGCCGCAAGCTCGACCAGCCGGGAGCCCCGCAGCTGATCCACACCGTGCGCGGGGTGGGTTACGTGCTGCGGGAGGACTAGGGGCGCGGGCGTGAGCGGTCTGCGCCGGGTGCGCCGGGCGCTGTCCCGGCCGCGGCCGAAGCTGGTGTCGCTGCGCACCACGTTCGCGGTGTCCTTCGCGGCCGTGACCGCCGCCGTCACCGTGCTCGTCGGCGTCCTGTCGTACTCGGCGGCCGCCCGGCTGGTGCGGGTCGACCAGGAGTCGGTGTTCGACGAGGTCGTGCAGGACCTGCGGGACGAGGTGCGCGACCACCGGATGGCGCCGCAGGACTTCTCCTCGGCCGCGCCCGGACACGACATCGTGCGGCCGGCCCGCACGGACGTGCAGGTCCTCGGAGCGGACGGTTCGGTCGTGGACGGCGGCAGCCCCGGACTGCCGGTCGTGGCCGCGGACCGCGCGGCCGCGGCCGCGCCGGCGGCCGGCGCGATGACCGTCCACAAGGACGTGGACGTCGGCAGCGACGTCTACCGCATCGCGACGGTCTCGCTGGGCGGCGGCCGCGGCGCGGTGCAGGTGGCGCAGGAGTTCAGCGACACCGAGGACCTGCTGCGGGCGCTCCAGCAGCGCACCCTGATCCTGATGACGGCCGTCGTGACGGCCGCCGGTCTGTTCGGCTGGTGGCTGGCCCGGCGCATCACCCACCGGCTGGTCATCCTCACCACCGCCGCCGAGGACGTCGCCCGCACCCGCCGTCTGGGCGTGCAGGTGCCGGTCACCGGACACGACGAGGTGGGCCGCCTCGGCCGTGCCTTCGACCGCATGCTGGGCCGCCTCGCCCAGTCGGAGGAGGACCAGCGCCGGCTCGTCCAGGACGCGGGCCACGAACTGCGCACCCCGCTGACCTCGCTGCGGACGAACATCTCCCTGCTGCGCCGGATCGACGAGCTGCCGCCGGACACCCGCGACGAACTGGTCGCCGACCTCACCCAGGAGGCCCGCGAGCTGACCGACCTGGTCAACGAGCTGGTCGATCTCGCGGCCGGCCAGTCGGACGCCGAGCCGCCGCGCAGACTGGACCTCGCCGACGTCGCGGAGGAGGTCGCGGGACTGGCCCGGCGCCGCACCGGGCGGCAGGTCCTGATCCGGGCGAGCGGCGACACCACCGTCCACGGGCGGCCGGCGATGCTCCAGCGGGCCGTGTCCAACCTGGTGGAGAACGCGACCAAGTTCGACCGCGACGGGCGTGCGCCGGTCGAGATCGTCGTCACCGGGCCCGCCCGTCCGGGCGTCGTGCGCGTCGAGGTCCGCGACCGGGGGCCCGGCATCGCCGAAGCCGACCTGACCCGCGTCTTCGACCGCTTCTACCGGGCCGCCGACGCCCGCTCCCTGCCGGGCTCCGGGCTCGGCCTGTCGATCGTCCGCGAGGTGGCCCTGGCGCACGGGGGAGCGCCGTTCGCCTTCCGCCGCGCGGGCGGCGGCACGGTGATCGGCTTCACGGCGGGCGGCGGCCTCCCCGACCGCGCGCCGGACGGCGACCGCGCCCACGACCGCCGCGCCCGCGACCACCGCGACCGCCTCCAACCCTGACGCCCGGCTCCGCCCCAAGGGCCCTCCCGTCGGGCGGAGGTCGGGGGCTTGAGGTCGGAAAAGGGTGGGAATAATACGAGATGCGTGCTTACGCGGGAAAGCGAGATGAGTATGTGAGTGACGCATCGGACGCCGTCGGTGAACCGCTCACCGCCCGCGTCACCGTCGACGGACAGGGCGCCGTGACCGGCTGGAACGACGGGGCCGCACGGCTGCTGGGATACGCCCCGCGGGAGATCCTCGGCCGTCCGGCCGCGACGCTGCTCGCCGACGGGTCCACCGCGGCGGACCTGCGGCCGTCGCCGGGGCTGCCCCGGTGGCAGGGCACGCTCGCCCTGCGCCACCGCGACGGCCGCCGCCTGGAGGCCAGGGTCCTGGCACACCGCCGCACGGGGGACCAGGGGGACCGCGGCTGGTTCCTGGTCGCCGCCCCGGCCGTGCCGCCCCGGCCCGAGGACGACGCGCTGATGCGCTGGGGCTTCCTGCGGTCGCCGTCGTGCGCGACCTCCGTCTACGACACCGACCTGCGGCTGCGCCGCTCGAACCGGACCGCGCTGGACGCCCTGGGCCTGACCGAGGAGGAGCTGCGCGGGCTGCGGATGACGGACGTCCTGCCCACGCCGCTGTCACAGGAGGTCGAGCGGCGGATGCGGCAGACCCTGGAGACCGGCGAGCCGCAGTACGTCGAGAACCATGCGCGGGCCCCCGGCGAGCCCCGCGAGCACGCCTGGTCGGTCCACCTCCACCGGGTCGAGGACCCGGACGGCCGGGTCCTGGGCGTGGCCGCCACCGGGCACGACATGACGGAGCAGCACCGGGCCCGCGAACGCCTCCAGCTGATCGCGGAGGCCAGCTCCCGGATCGGCGGCACCCTCGACGTGACGCGGACGGCGCAGGAGCTGGCGGACGTGGCGGTGCCCGGCCTCGCCGACTTCCTCAGCGTCGACCTGCTGACCTCGTTCGAGCAGGGGCACGAGGAGCAGACCTCGACCGGCGGCCCGCTGCTGCTGCGGCGCGTCGCCCACCAGTCGGTGCTGCCGGGCGCCCCCGAGGCCGTCCTCGCCCTCGGCGACGTGGACGAGTACCCGGAGGGCTCCCCGCCGGCGGAGAGCCTGCGCACCGGGCGGGCCGTGCGGCGCCGGATCGACGCGGCCGCGCTGCCGCAGTGGGTCGTCGGGGACGCGCTGCGCGTCGCCCGCGTCCACGACTACGGCTTCCACTCGCTGATGGCCGTGCCGCTGTCGGCGCGCGGCACCACGCTGGGCGTCGTCGTCCTCGCCCGGCACCGGCGCCCGGACCCCTTCCAGGTGGACGACCTCGTCCTCGCCGAGGAGCTGGCGGCCAGAGCGGCGGTCTGCATCGACAACGCCCGGCGCTACACCCGCGAACGCGCGACGTCGGTCGCCCTCCAGCGCAGCCTGCTGCCGCAGCGGCTGCCCGAGCAGTCCGCGGTGGAGGTGGCCTCCCGCTATCTCCCGGCCGACGTGCGGGCCGGGGTGGGCGGCGACTGGTTCGACGTCATCCCGCTGTCCGGGGCGAGGGTCGCGCTGGTCGTCGGCGACGTGGTGGGGCACGGCATCCACGCCTCGGCGACCATGGGACGGCTGCGCACCGCCGTGCGTACTCTCGCCGACATCGACCTGCCCCCCGACGAACTCCTCACCCACCTCGACGACCTCGTGGGCCTGCTGGCCACCGGCACCGACGCGCTCGGCGACCCGGAGACGGCCGGGGACGTCGGGGCGACCTGTCTGTACGCCGTCTACGACCCGCTCGTGCGGCGCTGCACCCTGGCCAGGGCGGGCCACCCGCTGCCCGCGGTGGTGACCCCGGACGGCGAGGTGGAGCTGCTGGCCCTGCCGGCCGGGCCGCCGCTCGGACTGGGCGGGCTGCCCTTCGAGTCGCTGGAGGTCGACCTGCCCGAGGGCAGCCTGCTGGCCCTCTACACCGACGGCCTGATCGTCTCGCGCTCCCACGGCGGCGACGGCGAGAGCGGCGGCGGTGCCGCCGACGTCGACGACGGGACCTCCCGGCTGTGCCGGGCCCTGGCCGCGCCCGCGGCCTCGCTCGACGCGGTGTGCGACTCGGTCCTCGCCGACCTGATCCCCCGGCTGCCCTCCGACGACGTGGCGCTCCTCGTCGCCCGCACCCGGGCGCTCGACCCCTCCCGCATCGCCACCTGGGACGTGGCGTCGGACCCCGCCGCGGTCGCCGAGGCCCGCAAGCGGGCCGTCGACCAGCTGGAGGCCTGGGGGCTGACCGACGCCGCCTTCGTCACCGAACTGATCGTCAGCGAGCTGGTCACCAACGCCATCCGGCACGGCCGGCCGCCCGTGCAGCTGCGCCTCATCCACGACCGCGCGCTCATCTGCGAGGTCTCCGACGGCGGCGGCACGGCCCCCCACATGCGCCGGGCCCGCACCTACGACGAGGGCGGCCGCGGTCTCCTCCTGGTCGCCCAGCTGAGCCGGCGCTGGGGCACCCGGCCCGGCGCCAAGGGCAAGACGATCTGGGCGGAGCAGACCATCGACGGCCCGCCCGGCGGCCCCTGGCTCTGAGCCCCGGCCCACCGGCCCGCGCCCGTGCGTCCGGCTCTGCCCGCGCGCGTGCTCCGGGGGAAGGTCAGCCGTTCTTGCGGGCCACGCCGCCGTAGATGCCGATCGGCGGGTCGTCCGCCCGCGGGGGCTCGTCGGGGCGCCAGTCCGGGACGGGGACCAGGCCCGGCTCGACCAGGTCGAGGCCGCCGAAGAACCGCAGGACGCGGGCGTGACCGCGCGGGTTCATGGTGGCGGTCGCGTTCCGGTAGACGTTCACCGCGTCCTCGCGGGAGTCGTCGTGGAGGTCGAGCGTCGCGTGGGACAGCACGAGGTGGGAGCCCGCCGGCAGCGCGTCGAGCAGCGTGGCGACGACGGCGTCCGGGTCGTCCTCCTCGGTCAGGAAGTGCAGGACGGCCACCAGCAGCAGGGCCACCGGCTCGTCGAAGTCGACGACCCTGCGCACCTCGGGGTGGTCGAGGACGGCCCGCGGATCGCGCAGGTCGGCCAGGACGACGGAGGTCAGCTCGTCGTCGTCCAGCAGGCTCCGCGCGTGGGCGCTGACGATCGGGTCGTTGTCGACGTAGGCCACCCGGGTACCGGGGGCGACGGCACGCGCCGTCCGGTGCACGTTGGGCTCGGTCGGCAGGCCGGTGCCGATGTCCAGGATCTGCCGCACCCCGCCCTCCCCGACGACGTGCCGCACGGCGCGGTGCATGAAGCGCCGGTTCGCCCGGACGGCGAGCCGGACCTCGGGGGCCGCCCGGATGAACCGCTCGGCGGCTTCCTGGTCGACCTCGTAGTTGTCCTTGCCGCCGAGGAAGTAGTCGTACATGCGGGCGGGATGCGGCTTGCTCGTGTCGATCGCCGGTGACGGGACGGCCGCCCGTGACGTGCCGGGCACCGGTCGCGTGCCGGCGCCGTCGGCGTCGCCGCCGCGAGGAAGGGTCATGCTGCCTGGCTCCGCCCTGGACTGGGTGTCCTGCCGCCGGACGAACCGGGAGGGTGACTGTCGGGACCTCATCCTGACATGCCGTCGGGGAAGCCCAACCCCCGCCTGTGCCAATGCAGTTGACCGGGAGCGGCTCAGCCCAGGAGCCGGCGCTTCTGTTCCGCGAACTCGTCCTCCGTGAGCACCCCCTGCTGCCGCAGCTCGCCGAGCTGCTTGAGCTGCTCGATCCGCTCGCCGAGATCGTCCGGCCGCTGCGGGGCCGCCTGCGGCTGCCCGTAACCCTGCGGCTGCCCGTATCCCTGCTGCTGTTGCTGTCCATAGGGCTCCGGCGGGGCTTCCCGGTAACCCTCCTGGGCCGCCCAGCGCCCCTGCTGACGGCGTGACACACGGTTGGAGACGGCGGTCGCCGTACCCGCGACGACCGCGGTGCGGGCGACTCCGCGAAGAAGACCCGGCATGGCGCTTCCCCTTTCGTCCATAGGTCGTTCCATTGGACCACCGAACCCGGCCCGCCGCGAATTCCGCCCGATCTGCCGATTACGGCATCTGGTGGCACGCTGGAGTTGTGTCCACGACCGGGCGGTCGTCCCGGCGTCGAGGCCCAGTTGAAGGAGCCCGCAAAATGGCCACACAGAGCACCGGAATGCACCGGACCTCCGCCCGCGGAATGGGTGAGGTGTCCGGCTGGACGGTTTTCGCCGCGATCATGATGATGTTCGGCGGCGTTCTGGCGATATTCGAGGGAATATCCGCCATCGCGAAGGACGACGTGTTCGTCTCCACCCGCAATTTCACCTTTCAGTGGAGCCTGACCAGCTGGGGCTGGCTGCACCTCTCGCTCGGCATCGTCGTGGTGCTGGCGGGTATGGCCCTGTTCAGCGGGGCGATGTGGGCCCGCGTCGTCGGTATCACCGTGGCGGGCCTGAATCTGATCGCCAACTTCGTGTGGCTGCCCTGGTATCCGTTCTGGGCCATCACGCTGATGGTCATCGACGGATTCGTGATCTGGGCCCTGTGCGTCGGCCCTCGAAAGGAACGCGCCATGTGACCGCCGGTCCTGCGGGAATCGCGCCGT
The DNA here is from genome assembly GCF_043200075.1 of Streptomyces sp. NPDC048481. NCBI lineage: Bacteria > Bacillati > Actinomycetota > Actinomycetes > Kitasatosporales > Streptomycetaceae > Streptomyces > Streptomyces sp. NPDC048481. The sequence goes on along the minus strand of NZ_JBICXC010000002.1, from coordinate 943,337 downwards.
CCTGCTCCGGCCGCACCTCCGGGTGCGGCCGGAGGTGCGGGTCGGTGAATTCCGCGCGAAGGCGGCGGACCGGTGAGGGCGAGGAAACAAAATGGTGACCCGCATTCATCACAGGCGGCCTCGGCCCGGTCGGTCTTCGTCGCCGTCGGGCCCGCCTGCTTTTCCCCGCCGTGCCCGCCCTCTCGCGGCCTTCGGCTTCTCCCTCTCCGCCCTCTTCCGTCGCCCCGGCACTTCGCGTTCCGCGGCTCGTCCTGCGGTGACGGTCAGCCGGGCGGTCCCGCTCGGGATGCCGACGGCCGCGGGTCCCGGCAGCCTGGGGCCAAGAGGCCGCGGTTCCGCGCCGGCCTCCCCGACAGACGAGGACCGTCGCCATGATCCGTCGCAGTCGAGCCCGCCGACGCGCGGGAGCCGTCCTCCTGCTGCTGGCCGTCGCCGGTTGCAGCAACGGTTCCGCCCTCGGCACGATCGAGTACACGGGCCCCGGCGGACGGATCGTGAAGATCCAGAGCCCGTCCCACGAGGGATGCCACCGCCTGCCGGGCGGCGCCCGCAGCGTGCGCAACCACACCCTCGACGACATCCGGCTGTACGCGAACGAGTCGTGCGTGCTGACGGAGGCCGGTGACGACCAGCGCGGCCGCACCGGCGGAGAGAGCTTCTATCTCGGGACGCAGTCGTCCGTAGCGTTCACCCCGGGTCAGTCCCTGTGGCGCAGCTACTCCGTCGTCGGCGGAGGCGCCTGAGCCCGCCCGGCCCGGGGTCCGCGAAGGATCGCTTCCCGCGAAGAACCGCTCGGACGGTTCAGCCCGAGGCGGCCTCGGTCGCCTCCAGTGCGGCGAGGAGCGCCTGGACGGGCAGCCGCCCCGACGCGACCAGCTGGGCTCCTCCCCGGCGCAGGGCGGCGGCGAAAGGCGCGGCCCACAGGTTCTCGTACACCAGCAGCGCGGCGGAGTTGCCGGGTTCGACGGCCGCCGCGGCCGCCTCCAGGTCGTCGCGGCCCAGCAGGCCGGACCGCGCGCCCTCGAAGACGGCGAGGTCGAGCCGGCCGTCGCCGGTGAGGTCCGCGATCTCCAGGGCGGTCACCGAGCCGTCGGCGTCCTTCCTGACGAACGTCAGGTCGAGGATCCGGATGATGCCGCGGTCCACGAGGTCCACCAGCAGCGGGAAGCCCTCACCCGTCATCCGGTTGCCGGGAAACTCCACCACCACGTAGTCGACGGGCCCCATCTCGTCGATGGGCTCGCCCTGCTCGTCCGGCCCGGCCGGCGGTGTCTGCTGCGTCAGGTCGCTCTGCTCGCTCACGGCTTCACCTCTGGTGCTGGTGCTGTGCTGGTGTCGTTGCTGTCGCGCGGGCCCCCGGACTGCCATTGCACCACCGGGCAGGGGCCGCCGCACCCGGTGTCCGCGGTCTTCGTTCACCCGGCCGGACCGCCCGGCTCGCCGGGCCGTCCCCCCGGCGTTCTCCTCGAGGCATGACTGGCAGCGATGCGCCCCCGCCCCGCCCCGAGGACCCCTACGGCGGCTCCGCCGAGAAGGTCCGGATCGCGGAACAAGCCGGTGAGCTGGAAGAACTGCGTCGGCGGCTGGGCGAGTTGGAGAGCGGACGCCATCCGCACCGGCACTGGTGGCGCGGGCTGGGGGCGACCCTGCTGATCGTGGTGGCGTCCCTGCTGTCCCTGCTGGCCGTGGTCGCGGTCTGGGCGAACAGCATCGTCCGCGACACCGACCGCTACGTGGCGACGGTGGCGCCGCTGGCCTCCGACCCCGACGTCCAGCGGGCCGTCACCACCCGCGTCACCGACGTCGTGCTCCGGCAGATCGACGTCGACGCACTGGTCGACCAGCTGAGCCGGGCCGCGTCGCAGCAGGGCGTGCCGCCGAAGGCCGCGGACCTGATCAAGAACCTGAGCGGCCCGATCGACAGCGGACTCAAGGAGCTGGTGAGCGGCACCGTGATGCGGGTCGTTTCCGGGCCCGCGTTCGAGAAGATCTGGACGGACGCCAACCGGCGCGCCCACAGCGCCGTCGACAAGGCGCTGACCGGCTCGGGCGGCGGCGCCGTGCAGGTGCGCGACGGCCAGGTCGCCATCGACGTGGCGCCCGTCGTCGCCGAGGTGAAGGAACGGCTCGTCGACTCCGGCCTCGCGGTGGCGGCGAAGGTACCCGACGTGCACACGGACTTCGTCGTGGTGCAGAGCAAGGACATCGGCAAGATCAAGTCGTATCTGAGGGTGCTCCAGATCCTCGGCAACTGGCTGCCGGTCGTGGCGGTGCTGATCGCCGCCGCGGGCGTGTTCCTGGCCGTCCACCGGCGGCGGGCGCTCATCGGGGCCGCGATCGGGGTGTTCCTCGCCATGGTGCTGCTGGGCGTGGTCCTCGCCGTGTTCCGCGCGGTGTACCTCGACCACCTGCCGCCCGCCGCGAACTCGGACGCGGCGGGCGCCGTCTACGACGCGCTGGTGCGGTTCCTGCGGTCCAGTATCCGGGCGGTGGGTGCGCTGGCCCTGGTCACGGCCCTGGGCGCGTTCCTGGTGGGCCCCTCGCGGCCGGCCGTGTTCGTCCGGCACTTCTGCGGCAAGGGGATCGGCGCCGGACGGGACGTGGCGACTTCGGCGGGGCTTCGGCTGGGTCCGGTGGGCGGGTTCGTGCACCGCTTCAAGGGATGGATCGGGGCGGCGATCCTGCTGGTGGCCGCGGTGGTCCTGTTCACCTGGAGCTATCCGACCATGGCGGTCGTGGTGTGGACGGCGGTGATCGTGCTGGCCGCCTTCGCCCTCCGCGAGTTCCTGGACACCGGCGAGGCGTAGGTTCGGCGGTTCCACGCCGCGCGTACGCGTGCCGTGCGCCCTCTGCCCGCGCCGACGCGCGCCGCGCGTACGGGACCGCTGCCGTGTGGGCCGCGCGTACGCGATCGCTGCATGTGTGTGCTCACTCGCCGGACGTCAGTTGGTAGATGCTCCGGGCCACCAGGAACAGCCCCACGCCCAGCAGCAGCACGACGAGCGCCTGGTCCTGGTGGGTTTGCAGCCAGACCCGCAGCCGGCCGAGGCGCAGCCGGGAGGCGTCGGGGGCGAAGGCCGTGTAGACCTCCATCGCCAGGAGGCTGCTGGTGGCGAGCAGGCAGTAGCCGAACAGGGCCGCGAACGAGGACGCGTGGGACAGGTCGGCGTCCACCACGGTCGCCGCGCCCGCCGCCACGAGCCCCCACGGCTGGAGCAGCGGTCCCAGCGCCGCCGCCTCCCACAGCGAGATCCGGTCGAGCCGCGCCATCATCCCGCCGGCCGGCCGCGGCCGGGGCCCCCGGCGATGCCGGCGCACCCCGTACCAGACCAGCGCCATGCCGACGGCGAGCTTGACGGCCGTCGAGGCGGTGGAGGGCGCGGACCGGGGGGCCGGGGGTTTCCCGCCGGTCGTCAGCAGCACCGCGGCGATGACGGCCACGAAGCAGGCGAGCCAGGCGAGGACGAACGCCAGTCCCTTCCACAGGCCCCGGCGTGCCGCCAGCACGAGGACGAACGCGGTCACCGACAGCGGGAAGACGGCGATCGCGAGGGCGATGACCACCAGGTCAAGAACCATGGCCGCCCCTGCGGCCGCCTGCATTCACCTCCTCATCGTCGGCGGCGGAGCCGGGCCGCACAACTTCACGCGGCGGGCGGGCCCCGGGCCGCCCGCGCTGCCGTGCCCCGGCCTCCGCCCGCCCCGCGCGCCTCACCCGTTCGGCCCTCGCCGGGGTTCCGCCACGGGCCGTGGGGGCCCGCTGCGGGCACGCTGGCAGCATGCAGCCTGGCGCGCGCCCCCGACGGGACCGTCCGGCGTCCGCGTCGCGCCGCGGGCGGTGGCGGGCGCGGGGCGCGGCGGTCGCGGCCCGGGCGCGTGCGCTGCGGGCCCGGGCCGAGCGCCGTTTCCCGGTGATCACGCATCTGATGACGCATCTGATCTCGGTCAACGTGCTGGACTCCGCGACCCGCCTGGCCGCGCAGACGTTCCTCACCGCCGTGCCGCTGCTGTTCGTGGCCGCGGCGATCGCCCCGCAGGCGCTGCGGGAGCAGTTCGTCGACTCCGTCAGCGACGTCTTCGGACTGACCGGGGACGCCAAGCAGCAGCTGGAGCAGGTCTTCGAGGGGGACACGACCGAACTGCGCCAGACCACCGGGGTCGTCAGCGGGCTGATGGTGCTGATCTCGGCCACCGCGTGCAGCCGGGCCATGCAACGGCTCTGCCAGCGGGCCTGGGGGCTCCCCAAGGCCGGCGCGCGGTCCGTCGCCTGGCGCTGGGTCGTGTGGCTTCCCGCCTGGCTGGTCATGATCGCGGTGCAGGGCACCCTGCGGGACGGCTTCGGCCTCGGGCTGTGGCTGGGCCTGCCGCTGCTGCTGATCGCCGAGACCGGCCTGTGGTGGTGGACGCAGCACCTTCTGCTCACCTCGCGCGTGCCGTGGCTGCCGCTGCTGCCGGGCGCGCTCCTCGCCGGCACCGCCCTGAGCGTCCTCACCTCGGCCGCGCACCTGTACGTGCCCAGAGCGCTGGAACACAGCCTCCAGCGGTACGGCTCGCTGGGCGCCGTCTTCACGCTGCTGTCGTGGCTCATCGCGCTGTGCGTGACGATGACGCTGTGCATCACGGCCGGAGCGGTCTTCGCCCAAGAGCCCGCCGTGGCGCGCCGCCTGGGCGGACCCGGGTCGCCGCCCCCCGCCACCGGCGATACGTTGGAAGACGGACAGCGGCCGACCGGTCCTCGGCCGCCCCGGGACGCGTGAAACCGTCGGCCGCGCTTCAGCCCACCGGCCACCCGTGAACCCGCCGGCCGCGCTCGTGCCCGCCGGCCACTCCTCCATCCGCCGGCCGGGCGCGCGTTCGCCGGCCGCCGCCGCACGGCGTCCGCGGCGACGGCCGCTCCCCGCGCCCCCCGGCGACCACATCGTGGAGCGTCTGCCATGAGCGAGAACCACCCCACCGGCCACGAACTGCGCCATCGCACCCCGAAGGAGCGCGCCCATCGCGGCAAGTCCGCCCGGTCCGAGGTGCCGAGGTCCGCGCACGCCGAGTTCGCGCCGGCGCCCGGACGCGCCGACCCGGTGGACGTCATCGAGGCGCAATCGGCGAAGAGGCTCCCCGACCTCGTGCCGATCCGCTACGGGCGGATGAGCGAGTCGCCCTTCCGCTTCTACCGGGGAGCCGCCGCCATCATGGCCGCGGACCTCGCCGGAACGCCCCGCACCGGGATCCGGGTCCAGTGCTGCGGCGACGCGCACCTGCTGAACTTCCGGCTGCTGGCCTCCCCGGAGCGGCGGCTGATGTTCGACATCAACGACTTCGACGAGACCCTGCCGGGCCCGTGGGAGTGGGACGTCAAGCGGCTCGCGGCGAGCCTGGTCATCGCGGGCCGCGCCAATGGCTTCAGCGCCAAGGAACGGGCCTCGGTGGTGCGCACGGGGGTGCGCTCGTACCGCGAGCGGATGCGGGAGTTCGCCGGCATGGGCAATCTGGCGGTCTGGTACACCCGCTTCGAGGCGGACGGACTGCAGGAGGCGTTCGCACCCCGCCTGGACGCCGACACCCGCCGGCGCTGGGACGCCACCCGCGAGAAGGCCCGCTCGCGCGACACGCTCCAGGTCTTCGAAAAGCTCACCCACGTCGTCGGCGGACAGCGCAGGATCGCCGACGACCCGCCCCTCCTGGTCCGACTGGAGAGCCTGCTGCCGAAGGCGGAGAGCGGCGCGCTGGAGACCGAGATCAGCCGTCTCGTCGAGCGGTACAGCCGGTCGCTTCAGTCGGACCGCCGCTTCCTGCTGGAGACCTACCGCGTCGCCGACGTCGCCCGCAAGGTCGTCGGCGTGGGCAGCGTCGGCACCCGCTGCTGGATCGTGCTGCTGCTCGGCAAGGACGGCGAGGACCCGCTGTTCCTCCAGGCGAAGGAGGCCGACGAGTCCGTGCTGGCCCCCTACGCGGGCGCCTGCCGGTTCCGCACCCAGGGCGAGCGGGTCGTCGCCGGGCAGCGGCTGATGCAGGCGACCAGCGACATCTTCCTGGGCTGGGAGCGCACCACGGGCATCGACGGCCGGCGCCGCGACTTCTACGTCCGCCAGCTCAGGGACATGAAAGGCATCGCCGTGACCGAGAACATGTCGCCGAAACGGATGTCCCTGTTCGCCTGGCTGTGCGGGGCGACCCTGGCCCGTGCCCACGCCCGTTCCGGCGACCGCATCGCGATCGCCGCCTACCTCGGCGGCGGCGACGTCTTCGACCGGGCCCTCGCGGCCTTCGCCGAGCTGTACGCGGACCAGAACGAGAAGGACCACCGGGCCCTCCTCGACGCGGTCGGGGCGGGCCGCGTCCCCGCCCGGTCGGCGTGAGACGACGTCGGCGACCAGAGGGAGACCATGATGGACCGTTACCCGCCCATCGCCGAGCACGGGCTGATCGGGGACCTCCAGACGGCCGCGCTGGTGACGTCGGAGGGGGTGATCGACTGGTTCGCGGCCCCGCGCTTCGACTCGCCCAGCGTCTTCGCGTCCCTGCTGGACCACGACGGCGGCGGCCACTTCCTGTTCGCGCCCCTCCACGGCGAGATGACGCGCCGTCAGATCTACTACCCGGACAGCGCCGTGGTGGTGACGCGTTTCCTCTCCCCGGACGGGGTCGGCGAGGTCATCGACCACATGCCCGTCATCCGCGCCCGGACGCCGTCGGACCGGCACACGGTGGTGCGGATCGTGCGGACCGTGCGCGGCACCGTGCGCTTCGCCCTGGAGTGCCGTCCGCGCTTCGACTACGCCCGCAGCGATCACACCCTCGACCTGACCGGCGCGAACGGCCGGCCCGGAGGAAGCGGCGGGGACGGTGGAAGCGGCGGGGACGGCGGCGGAGGCGGGGGCGGCGGGACGGTGGCGAGCGCGGTCTTCCGCGCCCCGGCCGCGACCGCGTATCTCCAGGCCACGTTCCCGCTGGAGCGGGACGGGCGCGACGTGCGGGGCACGGTCACCCTGGAAGCCGGCCGGTCGGCGGCCGCCGTCTTCACCGTCTGCGACCCCGACGGTGAGGCCCCGCCCCCGCCGACCGCGGACTCGCTCACCGCGCAGATGTGGGACGACATCGACTTCTGGCAGCGCTGGGTGCGCACGTCCCGCTACCGCGGCCGCTGGCCGGACATGGTGAACCGCTCGGCCATCACCCTCAAGCTGCTCACCTACGCCCCGACCGGCGCCCCGGTCGCCGCCGCGACCATGGGGCTGCCCGAGCAGGTGGGCGGCGAACGCAACTGGGACTACCGCTACACGTGGGTGCGCGACGGCTCGCTGTCGGTGCGGGCCCTGCTGGACCTGGGCTTCGTGGAGGAGGCCGACCAGTTCGTGCACTGGCTGGGGGAGCGGCTCGCGGCCCGGGAGGGCGCGACCGGGGAGCCGTTGCAGATCATGTACCGGGTCGACGGGGACCCCTGCCTGACGGAGGAGACCCTCGACCACTTCGAGGGCTACCGCGGCTCACGTCCGGTGCGCGCCGGCAACGCGGCCACCGAGCAACTCCAGCTCGACATCTACGGCGAGGCCCTCTACGCCATGTCCGAGGGCATCGAGCAGATCGGCCGGCAGGTGGGCTACCACGGCTGGCGGGGCCTGGCCCGCCTGATGGACTGGCTCTCGGACCACTGGGACCGCCCCGACGAGGGCATCTGGGAGACCCGCGGCGGCCGCAAGGACTTCACCTACAGCCGGGTGATGTGCTGGGCCGCCTTCGACAACTGCGTCAAGCTCGTGGAGGAGTTCCGGCGGCCGGGCGACACCCAGCGCTGGATCCGGGCCCGCGACGCGATCCTCGAACAGGTCATGGAGCGCGGCTGGAGCGAGGAGAAGCAGGCGCTGGTCCAGCACTACGGCGGCGACGTCCTGGACGCCTCGCTGCTGCTCGCGCCCCGCGTGGGCTTCATCGCGCCGCGCAGCCCCGGCTGGCTGTCGACGCTGGACGCCATCGACCGCCGGCTCGTCTCGGACAGCCTCGTCTACCGCTACGACCCGGCCGCCTCACCCGACGGACTGCGCGGCTCGGAGGGCACCTTCAGCCTGTGCACCTTCCTGTACGTCGACGCCCTGGCACGGGCCGACCGTCTCCCGCAGGCCCGCTACACCTTCGAGAAGATGCATACCTACGCCAACCACGTCGGGCTGTTCGCGGAGGAGATCGGCCCCAGCGGCGAGCAACTGGGCAATTTCCCGCAGGCGTTCACCCATCTGTCGCTCATCATGGCCGCGACGACCCTGGACGAGGCCCTCGACCGGCTGGCGGCCCGCTGACCGCCGGCCCGCTCGCCGCGGGGCCGCCGAACGCCGGGATGTCCGGCCCCTGCGGAAGCAGCTGCGTCACCGCGAAGGACACCACCGTCGCGAGCACCACGAGCGCCACCGTGTCCACGTTGCCCAGCAGCAGCACGACCAGCACCGCGCCGCTGACGGGCAGCCGCAGGGCCGCCGTGACGGACGCCGCCATCCCGGCCGCCATCGCCGGCACCAGGCCGAGACCGGGCAGCGGCGCGAGGAGGGCGCCGGCCGCCCCGCCGAGGAACAGCGCGGGAAACACGGGGCCGCCGCGCAGGCTGCCGAGACAGAGCGCGTAGGCGAGCCCCTTGAACACCAGCACCGCCACGAGCGCGCCAACCGACCAGGCGGCCGCGTCCCGCGCCAGAGCGGCCAGGGCGTTCTCGCCGGACAGGGCGGCCTCGGCGGGGGAGCGGCCGGTGGAGACGGAGTAGAGGGCGGTGCAGCCGGCCGCGCCGAGCGCGCACAGCGTGGTGGTGCGCACCGTCCACGACGTCACGAAACCGGCGGTGAGCCGTCCGGCCACGAAGATCCAGTGGATCAGGAACGCGAGGGCCGGGGCGATCAGCAGCGTCCAGAGGATGTCCGCCCAGTCCAGCGGCGGCGGCGTGGGCAAGCCGATGTCGAGGCTGCCGGTGTGCAGGCCCGTCCAGCGGACGAACCCGGTGAAGACCAGGTCGCCGACCCCGCTGGCGAGCAGCACCGGCAGCATCACCGCGAACAGCTGCGGTCCGCCGACCCCGGCCACCTCCATCAGCAGGACCGCGCCCACCAGCGGATTGCCGAAGAGCGCGGAGACCGCCGCGGCGGCGCCGGCCGCCCCGAGCAGGGCGGTGCCCGCCTCCGTCCGCGGGGCCCGCGCGAACCGCGCGAAGAGCAGGGCGAGGCCGCCGCCCAGGGCGATCAGCGGCGCCTCCGGGCCGAGCACCGCGCCGAGCGGCAGCCCGACGAGCGCGGCGACGAGCACCCCGGGCAGCGCCCTGTCATCGGCCCCGCCGGAGTGCAGTCCGCCCGCGGGGATGTGCCCGCCCCGCCCGGGCAGCCGTGAGACCACCAGCCCCACGACCGCGCCTGCCACCGCCAGCAGGGGGAAGCCCCACCACCACGGGGCCCGTGTCCAGCCCAGGTCCTCGGGCCAGTCCGTCCAGATCAGCCGCTCCAGCTGGTCGAGCACCACGAGGAACCAGAAGGCGATCAGGGCCACGGGAACGCCGATCAGGCCGCAGAACACGAGCGCCTTGAGGTATTCGGGCCGGCGCAGCATCGTCCGCAGCAGATCGGCCTCCGGCGGCTGACTCGCGGCGGGCGCGGCGGGCGCCTCCGGTCGCGTCCCGGCGATGGGGGCCTCCTCGGCTCGTCGATCCGGCGGGATACCCCACCGAACCCGGACATTTCGCAACGAGGCTATCCGCCCGCTCCCGTCCGGGGAGGGACCGGCGCGGGCCACAAGGGCCGCACGCCGCTCCCTCCCCGGCCTGCGCGGGTCAGCGCTTGCCGAGGATCCGGTTCATCTCCGCGATCTCGGCGGTCTGCGCGGTGACGACGGAGCCGGCCATGGTCCTGGCCGGACCGTAGGCGCCCTTGCTCTTCTCGACGGCTGCCATGTCGACGGCGCCCTGGTGGTGGCGGACCATCATGGTCAGGAACAGGGTGTCGAACTCCTTGCCGGACGCCTTCGTGAGGCGGTCCATGTCGGCGGCGCCCATCATGCCGGGCATCGCCGTCCCGCCCGAGTGGTCCATGCCGGGCATCGACCCGGCCATGGAGCCGGACTTCGCCGGGACCTTCTCGCCCCACGCGGTCAGCCAGCCGCTCATGGCCGTGATCTCCGGGTTCTGCGCCTTCTCGATGCGCGAGGCGAGGTCCTCGACCTGGGCGGAAGCGGTGCGGCCGGCGGCCAGCTCCGCCATCTCCAGGGCCTGCCGGTGGTGCGGGATCATGCCCTGCGCGAAGGACACGTCCTGCCGGTTGTGCGCGTCGGCGGCGGCGGACGAGGACGACGGGGCGGCCGGGGCGGACGACGCCTCGCCGTCGCCGCCCGTCCCGCAGGCGGCGAGGGTGAGCGCGGCGGCGGCGCAGACGGCCGCCAGGGTCGCGCGGCGGGTCAGGGAACGGGTGGTGCGCATGCTGAAGCTCCTGTTGTGCCGGGGAAACGGATCCGGACGTGCCGAGGGGCACCGCGTCGTCGTACGGGCGACGCGGTGCGGTGTCTAGATCCGCAGGAGCTGGAGTTCCGCCTGCGTGGGCGGCGCGCGGGCGCCGTCGGGGGCGCCGTCCGCGCGGGGGCGCAGCGGCGCGGCCGGTGCGCGGCCGGCCACGGGGTCGGGGACGAGGGCGGGCAGCGCGGGCGCTCCGCTCACCGCGGCCGCCGCGCAGGTCGCGTCGGCGTGATGGAGATGTCCGCCGCCGCAGTCCCCGCCGTCCCCGGCGCAGTCGTCGTGCACGCCGACCGTGCCGGCCGCGTTCACCGCGAGGGCCGCGGTCTGTTCGACGGCCGCGTTCTGTGCGACGGCATGACCGGCGGCGGTGCGGCTGCCCGGGTGCCCGTGCCCGACCCCGCCGGGCGCCAGGGCGTGCATGGCCAGCAGTCCGGCCAGCACCGCGAAGGCGAGCAGGCCCCACCGCCACCGTCGCCCGGCCGCGGGGGGAGCCGCCGGACCGGTCCGCGTCAGGGCCACACCAGGCAGTACGGCTGGTGTCCCGCCTCGTGCAGCCGGTGCGAGAAGTCCTGCCATTCGTGCAGGAGCTGGTAGACGTTGAAGGCGTCGCGGGGGCCGCCGCGGTCGGGGACCGTGGACCAGATGAAGGCCGCCGCGCCGACCGCTTCCTCGCCGATGTCGCGCAGGGGGTCGACGACCGTCATGGGGAGCTTGACGACGGCGTAGTCGGGGTGGAGGACGACCAGCTCCAGCGGGGGCACCTTGTGGAGGGGGACGCCTTCGATGCCGGTCAGCACCATCGCGGCCATCGTCTCCGGCTTGATCTTGGTGAACATGCCGTTCATGCCCAGCTCGTCGCCGCCGAGCTCCTCGGGGCGCATCGAGATCGGGACGCGGGCCGCCGTGGCGCCGTCGGGCGCGCCGAAGTACTTGTACGTCACCCCCACCCGACCACCGTTCCCGCTCCCCGCCCCAAGGCGGTCGACCCGCTGGTCGACTCGCCGGTCGACCCGCTCGGGTTCACTCGGTACACCCTGTGCCTGCGTCTGCCGGGCTTCGTTGACTTCCTCCGCGTCGCGCCGGTGCCTTCCCCGCCGGGCACGTCGAGGACCCAGGTCGTCAGTCCCCTCGCCCAGTCCGCCACCGCGATGCATATCTCCACCCGACTGCTTTTCTAGGACGCGTGGCCCCCGCCGCGCAACCCGATCATCGTGTCAGTGACCTCCCCCACGGCCGCTCGCCGAAACGTGCGGTGAAACACCTGTCCGCAGGATCTTCGCAGCCCCTCGACACACGGTCGCAGAGAGCTACGTCTGTCAGGCCCGTTCCGACTCAGTTTCGCAGATGGCGGAGGGGCCGGCCGCGCGGGCGGCGGAGCGGGCGCGCGGCGGGCGGCAGGAAGGGACTGGCCGTGCGGTCAGTAGGGGCGGGACGCCCCGCACGGCCCCCGTGGGTCGCGAGGGGCGCTGGCCTACCCTGGGAGGGCACTGGCAACCGGAGTCCAGCAAGTCGGAAAAGGTCGGAGAAGCCGCAGGTCATGAGCGAACTGCCCTATTCATACGATGCGCCCCTCTCGCAGGCGTTGTTCGACCGTGCGTCCGCCGTCACGCCGGGCGGGGTGAACTCGCCGGTGCGCGCGTTCCGCGCCGTGGGCGGAACGCCCCGGTTCATGGTGTCCGGCGCCGGCCCGTATCTGACGGACGCCGACGGGCGCGAGTACGTCGACCTCGTCTGCTCCTGGGGGCCCATGATCCTTGGGCACTCGCACCCCGAGGTCATCGCGGCCGTGCAGGAAGCCGTCTCGCGCGGCACGTCCTTCGGCACGCCCGGCGAGGGCGAGGTCGCGCTCGCCGAGGAGATCGTGGCCCGGGTGGAGCCGGTGGAGCAGGTGCGGCTGGTCTCCAGTGGCACCGAGGCCACCATGTCCGCGATCCGGCTCGCCCGCGGCTTCACCCGGCGCTCCAAGGTGATCAAGTTCGCCGGCTGCTACCACGGGCACGTCGACTCGCTGCTCGCCGCCGCGGGGTCCGGCGTCGCCACCTTCGCGCTGCCCGACACCCCCGGTGTCACGGGCGCCCAGGCCGGCGACACCATCGTCCTGCCGTACAACGACCTGGAGGCCGTGCACGAGGCCTTCCACCGGCATCCGGGCGAGATCGCCTGTGTGATCACCGAGGCGTCGCCGGGCAACATGGGCGTCGTGCCGCCGATGCCCGGCTTCAACCAGGGCCTCAAGGACGCGTGCGCCACCAACGGCGCGCTGTTCATCTCGGACGAGGTCATGACCGGGTTCCGGACCTCGCGCGCGGGCTGGTTCGGGATCGACGGGGTGCGGCCGGACCTCATGACCTTCGGGAAGGTGATGGGCGGCGGCTTCCCCGCGGCCGCGTTCGGCGGGCGCGCCGACGTGATGGCGCACCTCGCGCCCGCCGGGCCGGTCTACCAGGCCGGCACGCTCTCGGGGAACCCGGTCGCCACGGCCGCCGGTCTCGCGCAGCTCCGGCTCCTCGACGACGCCGCGTACGCCAGGGTGGACGCCGTGTCCGAGCAGATCCAGGCGCTGGTGTCCGGCGCGCTGGCCAAGGAGGGCGTGGCGCACACGCTCCAGAGCGCCTCCAACATGTTCTCCGTCTTCTTCACGGACCGGCCGGTGCGCGACTACGACGACGCCAGGACGCAGGAGTCGTTCCGCTACACCGCCTTCTTCCACTCGCTGCTGGCGGACGGCGTCTATCTGCCGCCGTCGTCCTTCGAGTCCTGGTTCGTGTCCACGGCCCACGACGACGCGGCCGTCCAGAGAATCGCCGACGCCCTTCCGGCGGCGGCCCGAGCGGCTGCGGAGGCCACCGCGGAATGAGCACCTTCGACAAGAACGACGCCGGCCAGGACATCACCGTCGTCCACCTCATGCGGCACGGCGAGGTGCACAACCCCGACGGGGTCCTCTACGGCCGTCTCGACGGCTACCACCTGTCCGACCTGGGCCGGCGGATGGCCGACCGGGTGGCCGAGCACCTCGCCTCCCGTGACGTCACGCACGTCGTCGCCTCGCCGCTGGAGCGGGCGCAGGAGACGGCCACCCCGATCGCCAAGGCGCACGGCCTGGACCTGGGCACGGACGCCCGGCTGATCGAGGCGGAGAACGTCTTCCAGGGCAAGACGTTCGGCGTGGGGGACGGGGCGCTGCGCAGGCCGGAGAACTGGAAGCACCTCGTCAACCCGCTGCGGCCGTCCTGGGGCGAGCCGTACATCGACCAGGTCGTGCGGATGATGGGCGCGCTGGACGCGGCCAGGGACGCGGCCCGCGGTCACGAGGCGGTCCTCGTCAGCCACCAGCTGCCGATCTGGACCGTGCGGTCCTATGTCGAGCGGCGGCGGCTGTGGCACGACCCGCGCAAGCGGCAGTGCACGCTCGCGTCGCTGACGACGTTCACGTACCGGGGCGACCGGATCGTGTCCGTGGGGTACACCGAGCCCGCCATCGACCTGGTGCCCGCTCACCTCCGCGCGGGCGCCAAGCCGGTGAAGGGACGGGCCCCCGGCGGCGGCAAGGCGTTCGGGGCGTAGGCTCCGCTCGCCCAGTCACGACCGAAACCGGATGACCGATCAGCGGCCTGAATCGACCGCTCTGTTACGGAATCCGGACGTATTGGCGGAACCTCCTCGTTCGTCATGTCCTCTGAATGGGTGACGTGCCCACCAGAGAACGTGACGAACGGGGTTGCCATGCGCGCCATCACCCGAAGGGGAGCACTCGGACTCGGCGCCGGTGCCGCCGCTGCCGCAGGACTCGTGGGCTGCGGCGGCCTCACGGGTTCGGACGAGCCGTCCGGCAAGGGCGGTTCCGGCCACGGCAAGGACTCCTCCGGCGGCCCGAAGCCGAAGGCGTCCGCCCGTCCGATAGGCGACGGCTCGACGTCGTTCACCGGCAAGCAGCCCCACCAGCCCGCCAAGCCCGTGCCGCTGGAGGCCGGTCAGGAGCCGCCCCAGTTCGTCGTCTTCTCCTGGGACGGCGCGGGCGAGGTCGGCAACGGGCTCTTCCCGCGCTTCCTCGACCTCGCCAAGGAGCACGGCGCGAGCATGACGTTCTTCCTCTCGGGGCTGTACCTGCTGCCCGAGTCGAAGAAGCGGCTCTACGACCCGCCGAACAACCCGCGCGGCGCCTCCGACATCGGCTACCTCTCCGACGACCACGTGAAGGCCACGCTCGCGAACGTGCGCCGCGCCTGGCTCGAAGGGCACGAGATAGGCACCCACTTCAACGGCCACTTCTGCGGCGAGGGGCACGGCTCGGTCGGCAAGTGGACGCCCGCGCAGTGGCGCAGCGAGATAGACCAGGCGAAGAAGTTCGTGAAGGAGTGGCGGACCAACACCGGCTGGACCGACCTGCCCTCGCTGCCCTTCGACTACGACAAGGAACTCGTCGGCGGCCGCACGCCCTGTCTGCTGGGCCAGGACAACCTGCTGACCACCGCCCGCACGCTCGGCTGGCGCTACGACGCCTCCTCGCCCGGCGGCAACCAGGTCTGGCCCAAGAAGAAGCAGGGCATATGGGACCTGCCGCTCCAGGCCATACCGTTCCCCGGGCACAGCTTCCAGGTGCTGTCCATGGACTACAACATCCTCGCCAACCAGTCGATCAACTCGACCAAGGCGCCCGCCCACAACTACCCGGGCTGGCGGAAGCAGGCCTCCCAGGCGTACATACAGGGATTCAAGCGGGCATACGAGTCGAACCGGGCGCCGTTCTTCATAGGAAACCACTTCGAGCAGTGGAACGGCGGCATCTACATGGACGCCGTCGAGGAGGCCTTCAAGCACATCGCGCGCGAGAAGGAGAAGGGCGCCGACGTGCGGCTGGTCTCCTTCCGGCAGTTCGTGGACTGGATCGACGTCCAGAAGCCGGAGATCCTCGACAAGCTGCGCACCCTGGAGGTCGGACAGCAGCCCGCCGGCGGCTGGAAGACGTTCCTCGCCGCGGGCTCCGCCACCGCCGGCACGTCCGCGGGCGCCACCGCCGGCAGCACCGGCGGCACGGGCGGCGCCGGCGCGAGCACATCCCCGAGCGCCGCCTGAAATGCGGTTCTCCCCCCGAAAGGGGGGCGGGCAAGATCCCCAGAACGGGCATGCGAAACTTTTCACATGAGTGCCGCCAGCCGCGCCCTTACGCGCTCGTCCGCCCGGGTCCGCCCGCGCCGTGCCGCCCTTACCACGGCGGCCGGCGGGGCCGTCGCCGCACTGCTGCTCTCCGCCTGCACCTCCGGGGGCGCCTCCGGAGGCGGCGGTGACACCAACTTCGTGATGGGCAAGGACGGCATCTCCACCGTCGAGCCGGGCAAGCGGGACGAGGCCCCCGACCTGTCCGGCAAGACCGTCGCCGGCGGACAGCTCGACATCAAGAGCTACCGGGGCAAGGTCGTCGTCCTCAACGTGTGGGGGTCCTGGTGCTCCCCGTGCCGGGCCGAGGCGCCGGGCTTCCAGAAGGTCTCCGCCGACCTCAAGGGTCGGGGCGTGCAGTTCGTCGGCATCAACACCCTCGACACCAGCAACAAGAACGCCCTGGCCTTCGAGAAGCAGCAGGGCATCACCTACCCCAGCCTGTCCGACCCCAAGGGCAAGCTGCTGCTGCGGTTCAAGAAGGGCACCCTCAGCCTCCAGGCCATCCCGTCCACGCTGGTCATAGACCGCAAGGGCAAGATCGCCGCCCGCTCGCTGGCCGCGCTCAGCGAGGAGAAGCTGCGCTCGATGATCTCCCCCGTCCTCGCGGAGAAGTGACGTGAGCGCTCTCACCACGCTCGCCGCCACCGGCTACAACGACACCGTCCTCAACGGCGCGTTGCTGGTCGCGCTCCCCATCGCCCTCCTCGGCGGTCTCGTCTCCTTCTTCTCGCCCTGCGTCCTGCCGCTCGTCCCCGGCTACCTCTCGTACGTCACCGGCGTCGCCGGAACCGACCTGGCCGACGCCCGCCGCGGGCGGATGGTCGCCGGAGCCTCGCTCTTCGTCCTCGGCTTCACCTTGGTGTTCGTCTCCAGCGGGGCCCTGTTCGGCTACTTCGGCGACACCCTGCGGGCCAACCAGGACGTGCTGTCCAAGGTGCTCGGCGTCCTCATGATCGTCATGGGCGCCTTCTTCATGGGCCTGATGCCCTGGATGACCCAGCGCGAGTTCCGCATCCACAAGCGGCCCGTGACCGGCCTCGTCGGCGCCCCGGTGCTGGGCGCCCTGTTCGGCATCGGCTGGGTGCCGTGCATCGGCCCCACCCTCGCCTCCGTGCTGGCCCTCTCCTCCCAGCAGGGCAGCGCCGGCCGCGGCGCCCTGCTGACCGTCGCCTACTGCGTCGGCCTCGGCGTGCCGTTCGTCCTCGCCGCCGTCGCCTTCCGCAAGGCGCTCGGCGCCTTCGGCTGGGTCAAGCGGCACTATGTCTGGGTGCTGCGGATCGGCGGCACCATGATGATCCTGACCGGCGTCATGCTGCTGACCGGTGCGTGGGATCGTCTCGTGCAGGACGTGCAGTCCTGGTCCGCCGGTTTCGATGTGGGGATCTGATCCATGAGCAAGACCACGCCCAGCGGGCCGGCCGAGGCCCCCGCCTCCGACGAGCAGGAACTCGGCGCGGCCGGCTCCCAGCTGTCCACGGCCCCCGTCGACACCCTCGCGAGCGCCCCCGGCCTCGGGGTGATCGGCTGGGCCCGCTGGTTCTGGCGGCAGCTGACCTCCATGCGGGTCGCGCTGCTGCTCCTGCTGCTGCTGGCGCTCGGCGCGATCCCCGGCTCGCTCATCCCGCAGACCGGCACCGACGAGACCAAGGTCGCCGACTTCCGCGCGGCCCACGGGACCCTCGCGCCGGTCTACGACAAGCTCGGCCTCTTCCACGTGTACAGCTCGGTGTGGTTCTCCGCGGTCTACATCCTGCTGTTCGTCTCCCTCATCGGCTGCATCGTGCCCCGCACCTGGCAGTTCGTCGGCCAGCTGCGCAGCCGCCCGCCCCGCGCGCCGGGGCGCCTGACCCGGCTGCCCGCCTACACCACCTGGCGCACCGGGGCCGAGCCCGAGCAGGTCCGCGAGGCCGCGCTCGCCCTGCTGAAGAAGCGCCGCTTCCGCTCCCACCTCGCCGGGGACTCCGTCGCCGCCGAGAAGGGCTACACCCGCGAGGTCGGCAACCTCGCCTTCCACATCGCGCTGATCGTGATGCTGGTCGCCTTCGCCTGGGGCCAGCTCTTCAAGGCCGAGGGCAACAAGCTGGTCGTCGAGGGCGACGGGTTCTCCAACACCCTCACCCAGTACAACGACTTCAAGTCCGGCAGCCTCTTCGACACCGACGACCTGAACCCGTTCAGCTTCACCCTGGACAAGTTCACCGGCACCTACGAGACGTCCGGCCCCAACACCGGCACCCCGCGCACCTACCAGGCCGCCCTCACCTACAGCGTGGGCGCCTACGGCAAGGACCGGAAGGCCGTCGTCAAGGTCAACCACCCGCTGGAGATCGCCGACTCGAAGGTCTACCTCACCGCCCACGGCTACGCGCCCGTCATCACCGTCCGCGACGGCAAGGGCGAGGTCGTGTACAGCGACGCCGTGCCGCTGCTGCCGCTCGACTCCAACGTCACCTCCACCGGCGTCGTCCGGGTCCTCGACGGCTACCGCAACGCCAAGGGCGTCACCGAGCAGCTCGGCATCTCGGCGTTCTTCCTGCCGACCTACACCAAGGGCATGGAGACGGCCTCGACGTTCCCGGCGCTCGGCAACCCGGTGCTGAACCTGACGCCGTACCACGGCGACCTCGGCGTCGACGCGGGCATCCCGAAGAGCGTGTACCAGATCGACAAGACCCACATGAAGGCGTTCAAGGACGCCAAGGGCGCGCAGCTGAGGGACAACCTCAGGCCCGGCGAGACCATGACCCTGCCCGGCGGGGCCGGCACGGTCACCTACGAGGGCACCAGGCAGTGGGCGAACTTCCAGGTCACCCAGCAGCCCGCGAGCGGCTGGGCGCTCACCGGCGCCCTCGTCGCGATCTTCGGTCTGGCCGGCTCCCTGTTCATCCAGCGCCGCCGCGTGTGGGTGCGCGCGGTGAAGGGCCCCGACGGGGTGACCGTCGTCGAGATGGCCGGCCTCGGCCGCAGCGAGTCCGCCAAGGTGCCCGAGGAACTCGGCGACCTCGCCGGGATCCTGTACGACCAGGCTCCCGGGGCCCCCGACCCCGGTCCCACGGATTCCCCCGACTCCCAAGCCGTACCTGCCGAAGGGGCTGAGAAATGACTCTCGCCGCCGCAACAGAGCTGGCCACCGCCACCAACGAGCATCTCGCGAGCATCAGCAACACGCTGATCTACTCCGCGATGGCCGTCTACACCCTGGCCTTCTTCGCGTACATCGCCGAATGGCTCTTCGGCAGCCGCAGCAAGGTCGGCCGCACCGCGGCCGCGCTCACCGCCGGGGCGAAGGCGGGCGCCGGCGCGGGTCCGGCCGTCACCGTCAGGCAGAACGGCGGGACGGCCGTCCTGGAGCGGCCGCAGATCGTCGTGCGTTCCACGGCGGGCGCGCGGGACGTGCCGGACGGGCCCGGCGCGCACGGCGGCGACGAGCAGGGCGACATGTACGGCCGGATCGCGATCTCGCTCACGGTCCTCGCGTTCCTCGTCGAACTCGTCGGCGTGGTCGCCCGCGCGGCCTCGGTGCAGCGCGCGCCGTGGGGCAACATGTACGAGTTCAACATCACGTTCTCCACGGTGGCCGTCGGCGTCTACCTCGCCCTGCTGGCGCTGCGCAAGAACGTGCGCTGGCTCGGCCTGTTCCTGATCACCACGGTCCTGCTGGACCTCGGCCTCGCGGTGACGGTCCTGTACACGGCGAGCGACCAGCTCGTCCCCGCCCTGCACTCGTACTGGCTCTACATCCACGTCTCCACCGCGATCTTCTGCGGCGCGGTGTTCTACGTCGGCGCGGTCGCCACGATCCTGTACCTGTTCAAGGACGCCTACGAGAACAAGCTCGCGAGCGGCGGCAAGCCGGGCGCGTTCGCCCACTCGGTCCTGGACCGTCTGCCCGCCTCCGCCTCCCTCGACAAGTTCGCCTACCGCGTCAACGCGGCCGTCTTCCCGCTGTGGACGTTCACGATCATCGCGGGCGCGATCTGGGCGGGCGACGCGTGGGGCCGCTACTGGGGCTGGGACCCCAAGGAGACCTGGTCCTTCATCACCTGGGTCGCCTACGCCGGCTACCTGCACGCCCGCGCCACGGCCGGCTGGAAGGGCCGCAAGGCCGCCTACCTGGCCCTGGTCGCCTTCGGCTGCTGGCTGTTCAACTACTACGGCGTCAACATCTTCGTGACGGGCAAGCACTCGTACGCGGGAGTCTGACAGCACAGGACGTCCCCACCACGGCCCGACGGCGAAGGCCGGTTCCCGCGACCAGCGACCTGGATCACGGGAACCGGCCTTCGCCGTACGGACGGTGCTCGCCCTCGTCGACGAGCCCATGCCGGGCTGCACGGGGAACGGGCCGCCCTGCAAGCCACCGGCCGGGCCTCCGGGGCCGGCGGGACGGGAGCGGAGGACAGGCTGCGGATCGGGCAGGCGGCCCGGCTGCTCGGCGTGCGGACGTCGGCGCTGCGGGTGTGGGTGACGGCCGGGCTGGTCGTACCGCCGCGCGAGCGCGGGACGCGGTACCGGCTCCACGGGCCGTCCCGCCGTGCGGAAGGCGCGGGCGGACGCTGACGGCCCGCACCCGCGCGATGCTCGCGGGAGCGGGCCGTCTGCACGCCTGCCTGGACCGCCTGGACGGCATGGAGGACCAGGACGCCGTCAGCGCAGCCGGGACGACGACAGGATCGACAGCAGGTGCGCCGGGACCATCAGCCACGTGACGACGGCGATCGCGGCCAGCGCCCAGCGGGTCGGGCCGACGGAACCGGTGGCCGCGTCGGCGAACGCCACGGCGAGGAGGACCAGGGACGCCTCGATGCCGTTGGTCACCCGGTGGATCTTGAACGCGGCGGCCAGCCGGCGCACCGACGCGACACCCTGCGAGCGCGGCGCGGCCGCCTCGTCGTCGGCGACCGCGAGCCCCCGCCGGGCGCGTGCCACGTCCACCAGGTCGGTCGACGCCTTCAGCAGCACGACGCCCAGCGCGGTCGCCAGGCCCAGGGACACCCAGCCGTTGAACCCCGCCCAGCCGCCGAGCCCGGACTCGGCCGCACGGAAGCCGAAGCCGGTCATCAGCGCCGCGTCGGCGAGATACGCGCCGAGCCGGTCCACGTAGATGCCGGACGCGCTGTTCTGGCCCTTCCAGCGGGCGACCTCGCCGTCCACGCAGTCGAAGAGCAGGAAGAGCTGCATGAGGAGGGCGGCCAGGAGGGCCCCGGCCAGGCCCGGGATCAGCAGCGCCGCCCCGGACAGCACCCCGCACACCACCATCGTCCAGGTCAGCTGGTCCGGGGTGACCCGGGTGCGCACCAGCTGGCGGGTGAACCGCAGGGAGACCCGGCGCATGTACAGCCGGCCCGCCCAGTGTTCGCCGTTGCGGCTCGCCAGCTTGGCCTGCGGCTGGCAGACCTCCCGCAGCTCCGCCAGTACCGGAGCAGCAACCATGAACGTTCCTCCCACGAGCCCGAGATGACCGGCTCAGGCTACCGACCGCCCAAGTGGCCGCCTCGGCGGGGCCGTTAGGGCCCGCGCCGGGGGCGGCGGCGGCCCCGGCCGGGTGGGTCGCCTTGCCTCGCGCCGCCCGTGGCACCAGCATGAGGACGTGGAACTCCTGGATCGGGCGACGGCACGGACCTGGCTCGCCACCGCCGTCGCCGAGGCGCGGGCCGGTCTCGCCGAGGGCGGCATCCCGGTCGGCGCGGCCCTGTTCGGCGCGGACGGCACGCTCCTGGGCCGCGGCCGCAACCGGCGCGTGCAGGACGACGATCCCTCCGTGCACGCGGAGACGGCCGCGTTCCGCGCGGCGGGCCGGCAGCGCTCGTACCGCGGCACGACGATGGTCACGACGCTCTCCCCGTGCTGGTACTGCTCGGGCCTGGTGCGCCAGTTCGGGATCTCGCGGGTGGTCGTCGGGGAGGCGGCCACCTTCCACGGTGGCCACGACTGGCTGGCCGGGCACGGTGTGCAGATCGTGCTCCTGGACGACGCCGAATGCGTCGCGATGATGCGCGGGTTCATCGAGCGGAACCCCGCGCTCTGGAACGAGGACATCGGCGTCTGACCGGCCGCCGCCTCGTCGGGGAACGCCCCGCTCGCCTCCCCATGGCCTGTCGGCCGGGGCCGTCCGGCGTCCGTCGTGCCGCCGCCGGACGGCCCCGCCCCCCGTCAGCCCTTCAGATGGCGGGTCAAGAACCGGGCCGCCGCCTCGCCCGCGTGCTGCGGGACGCCGGTGTGCCCGCCCATGTTGGCGTTCAGCGTCTTTTCCTTGGAGCCGAAGGCGTCGAACAGGTCCAGGGCGGCCTGCCGGTCGTTGCCCTCGTCGTCCCACTGCAAGAGGACGTGCAGCGGGACGGTGACCTGCCGGGCCTCCTCGAACATGATCCGGGGCACGTAGCTCCCGGCGAAGAGGACCGCGGCCGAGACCCGTGGCTCGATCAGGGCCAGCCGGACGCCGATGGAGATGATTCCGCCCGAGTAGCCGACCGGGCCGTCGAGCCCGGGCAGCGCGAGCACGGCGTCCAGGAGGGCCCGCCATTCGGGGACCGCCCTGTCGACCAGCGGGAGGACGAGCCGGTCGACGATGTCGTCGGAGACCGGCTCGCCGGCCTCCAGCGCGCGCCGCAGGTCGGCGCGGGCCTGCTCGACGTCGGCGGAGCGGGGCCGCTCACCGCTGCCGGGGAGTTCGACGGTGGCCGAGGCGAAGCCCTCCGCCGCGGAGTGCCGGGCCCGGGCAGCCAGCCGGGGACGCATCCGGTCCAGTCCGCCCGGGTGGCCGAGCAGGATCAGCGGCACCGGTGCGGACGGGGAGGCGGACGCGGGCGTCCAGAGGACGCCGGGGATGTCGCCGAGGGTGAAGTCGCGTTCGAGGACGCCGTCGTCGAGACGCTGTTCAGAGGTGAAACGCATGGTCGTGCCTTTCGGGAGAGCTGAGGAACGGCGCTCCCGGACGACCTATCGCCCGACCGTGACCCCGGAGGAGAGCACCCATGTAGTCGCTGTGTTCACGGGTACCACCTCCTCTTTCTCTCGCACGGCCACCGGAAAGGTAGCAGCGGCAGCCGGACCCCGCCACCGAATTGCCCGCGGGCTCCGCCGCGCGGCCCCGCGGCCGCGGTCACCGGCAGCCGAGCACCGCGTAGTCGGTGACCGTACGGCGGTACCGGGCATGCCCGGTGTCACGCGTGTGCCCGTGCTGCCACTCCTCCACCTCGGCCGCGCGAGGCCGCGCGCCGGACCCTGCCCCGCACTCGGTGCAGGACGTCTCGTACTCCGCCCCGGCCGAGACGTCGGGTTCGAGCGGATACCCCCGAAGCCCCAACAGGGCTGCGTGGTAACGGCGTTGGTGACGGCGCAGCAGGACGTCCGCGTCGGTCTCGGCGCTGCCGTCGTGCCGGGCGCGGGCATCGTCCCGGAGGGCGGCCAGATCGGCGCAGGCCGCGCAGTCCCGGACGGGTGGAGCGGGGGAGAGGGGCTCCCACACGCCCTGGAACGAACGGGAGTTGGCGGCGCGGACGGCCGCGCTGAGGCGTTCGCCGGGGGTGGCCGCACGAAGCGACTGCGGGAGGGCCTCCCACTCGCGGCCCCCGCCGAGCGGACGCAGCAGCGCGTACGGGCCGGCCTGGCCCTGGTACTCGCCGACGGTGTCCGAGGCGGGGTCGTAGACGACCGTTCCCGTTTCGAACTGGTTCTCGGTGCTTTCGGTCATGCCCGTCCGTGCCCTCTCCGTACCGACTTCGTGACTCTGGGTGTGTCGAGCGTCGCGTGCGGGCACGGTGCGTATCAATGTCCGGCGCGTGCCAGTGAACGCCTGTCACAGAGGGGGACGACCACCGTGACGACCAACGCCGCCCTGTTCGGCGAACTGGTGCGCCACTTCCGCGAGGGTGCCCTGCTGACACAGGACGCGCTGGCGAAGGCGATCCCGTGCGACCGGTCGCTGGTGGCGAGGGTGGAGGCAGGGACGCGCGTCCCACAGGAGCCGTTCGCCAAGAAGTGTGACGAAGTGCTGTGCACGGGCGGGGCGTTGGGGCGGTTGTGGGGCCGGGTGGACTGGTACCCGCAGGTGGAGCACCCGGACTGGTTCAGGCGTCGAGCAGAGATGGACGCGGAGGCGGTGTCGCTCTGGGAGTACCAAGAACGCGTGATGCCAGGCATGTTGCAAACCCCGGAGTATGCGCACGCTCTGTTCTCACGTGTGACGAGCGGCCGCGAAGTAGAGGAGCGCGTACGGGCTCGGCTGAGTCGTCAGCAGCGGTTCCTGACCGATGGCGGCCCGTTGTACGTCGTCGTACTGGACGAAAGCTGCCTGCGCCACGTCGTGGGGGGCTCGGCGATCATGCGGGACCAGTGCGCGCATCTTTTGGAGGCCGGTCGACGCGCCAATATCCGCATTCAGGTGGCCCCGGCGGACTTCCCGGAGCTTTTGCGGCCCAATGTGTCGATGTCGCTGATCGAGCTGCCCAACGGCCATCGATGGGTGTACTCGGAGTCGGTGGATCGCGGGCATTTCAATGACGATCCGGCCGTCTTCGCCAGCCATAGCCGCACCTATGATGTGCTCAGGGCGGACGTTCTGTCGGCCCGCGAGTCCGTCGTTCTGATCAGCGACGCGATGGAGGGGTACGGCCATCATGAACAGGTTCGAACTCAGCGCGGCGACCTGGATCAAGAGCAGCTACAGCGGCGAGAACGGCGGCAACTGCCTAGAAGTCGCCCCCGGGTTCATGTCCGCCGTCCCCGTCCGTGACAGCAAGGTGACCGACGGTCCGGTCATCGTCGTCGCGCGGAGCGCCTGGGCCGCGTTCGTGGACGCCGTCGGCCGTCCCAGCTGACCGCCTCCCGTCAGTATCCGATGGCCTCCCGCAGAAGCAGCACGGTGGCGCGCCCCGGCTGGGGCTCCGCGTTGAGAACGAGCAGGCGGTTCACCGCGCTGGGCCTGCCGTACACCGCCTGGGCGCGGACGTTCTCCAGCGGGAGGACGTGTTCCTGGACACGGCGCAGCGCCGTGTCCAGATCGGGCACCACCTTCTGCGCGCCGACGACCCAGACCGCGTGGGCCGCGCCGCCCGCGTTGGCGGGGAGTTGGCTGCCGCTGCCGGAGGCGAGGACGAGCGACCCGGTCTCGGTGACCGCGGCGACGCTGTTGACGACGTATTCGGGGGCGGCGAGCAGCCTGCGGATCTCGTCGGCCCCGGTGGCGCGGTCGACGGCCAGGACGCGCGGCCTGACGGCGTCGTACCGGCCGCCGGTGTTGACGTCGTCGTCGATGCCGGACAGCCGGAGCGTCTCGCTGGCGCCGGTGAGCACGACGGCGCCCTCGGGGAGCAGGTCCCCGACGCGGGCGCGCGCGGCCGCGGCGTCGTCGAGGATCTCGGCGGCGAAGCCGCCCGCCCGCAGCGCGGCCGCTGCCCGCTCCAGTCGTTCGGCCGGCGCGGGGTCCGCGAAGGACGCTGCCGGAGCCGGGGCGGCAGTGGCCTTCGCCGGGCCGGTCCCGGAGCCTCGGGCCGATCGGGGGGCCGTGCCCGCCAGGGGGGACGTGTCGAGGTACCTGACCTCGTACACCCGCTCGGCGAACTTCCAGCCCTCCGCGGTGCGCTGGTAACGGTCGTGGTAGACGGCGTAGTTCAGGCCCTGCCGCCCGTCGAGAGCGCGCGCCAGTTCCTGGATGTAGGCGCGGCCGGTCGCGGTGTCGCCGTCGAGCACGATGGTGCCGGGGTGCGTGGTCTGCACGAAGAAGTCCCACTGGCTCTGGAGCCGCTCGCCCCCGGCGAGGATCTCCTCGCGGCCGACCTGCTCGACGGGGATGTTCGGCATGCGCAGGGCGCCGTCCGGTGTGAACAGCGACGCCAGGCGGGGCCGGTCGCGCATCATCGCCGCGTCGGTGAACTCGCCGCGCAGCGCCTCGATCTCGACGCGGTCCGCGATGGCCTGGAAGTCGTTCATCGAGCCTCTCCTCCGTCTTGTCGTCGTCCTCACCGTTACGACAGCGCAGCCCTCCTGAATGTGAGGCGGGCGCCGACCTCACATTCCGGAGGGCTGTCCTGTCGTAACGGGTGGAGGCGCGCAGGCGCGAGGACGAGCGAGGGAGACGGCCGGACATGACCACCGCAGGCGGGCCCGGCGACGACCGGAGCGACCCGGGCCTGGGCGCGAACATGAGCGAGCGGCGCCGGCTGATGAATCTCGCCTATCGGCTCCTCGGGTCCCTCGCCGACGCCGAGGACGTCGTCCAGGAGACCTACGCCCGCTGGTACGCCATGTCCGCGACGGAACAGCGGGCCGTCGAGTCGCCCGGGGCCTGGCTGACGACGGTCGCCGGCCGCATCTGCCTGAACCTGCTCGGTTCGGCGCGGGTCAGGCGGGAGACGTACGTGGGTGACTGGATCCCGGAACCGCTGCCCGAGCCCACGGAGTGGATCACCGGGCACTCCGGCGCCGGAGGGACCGACCCGGTCGACCGGATCACCCTCGACGAGTCGGTGACGATGGCCTTCCTGGTCGTCCTCGACGCGATGACCCCGGCCGAGCGCGTCGCGTTCGTCCTGCACGACGTCTTCCGCTACCCCTTCGGCGAGGTCGCCGAGATCGTCGGCCGCACCCCGGCGGCGTGCCGCCAGCTGGCCTCGTCCGCCCGTCGCCGCGTCCGCAGCGCGGCGGCCCCCGAGGGGCCGGACGCCGAACAGGCCCGCATCGTCAGGCAGTTCAGGGCGGCGTGGGAGGCCAAGGACATCGACGCCCTGATCGGCCTGCTCGACCCCGAAGCCACCGCGACCGCCGACGGCGGCGGGCTGGCCGTCACCCACCTGCAACCGATCGTGGGCGCTGAGCGGATCGCGCGGGCCTACGCCAGGATCGCCCGCGTGGCGGGCGACGGCAGGACGTTCCTGGAGTGCACCGTCAACGGGGTGCCCGGCCTGGTGGCGCGACAGGACGGCGAGATCGCGACCGTGTTCGCGTTCGGGATCGCGGGCGGCCGCATCAGACACATCTGGGCGGTGCGGAACCCGGAGAAACTGCGGACCTGGCAGATCGGGTCTCAGCCCTGCGGAGGCTGAGGCTCCTCGCCCGACTCGCGGCGCTTGAGCTCGTCCTCGCGGCGGCGCAGGTCGGCCTCCCAGTCCTTGAGGAGTCTCTCGTCCTTCTTGTTCTCGTCCCTGAGGGACTTGAGGAACTCGGGATTGTCGTCCGGCGCGACGAACTCGGTGCGGTGGCTGCGGTGCCACTGCGACGGCGTGGAGCCGCCCGCCGGCGCGTGCCGCTGCCTTCCGGCGACCAGCCAGGCGACGGGGCCGACCAGCACCTCGCCGAAGAGCAGGATGATGATCACCCAGACCACCTTCGGCAGCCCGCGCACCTCCTCCTCGGGGGTGTTCAGGCAGTCGATGAAGGCGTAGATCCACAGCGCCAGGACCAGCAGGAACGGCAGATACCTGAGCATGGTGGCGGGTTCTCCCAGAACGCGGTGAGGGGGCGGGGACGGCCCCGGTGACGGGGTCAGGGTAGCGGGTGGCCGCCGTGCCGCTCCGGGGGACGGCCACCGGACCCCCGGCAGGAAGACAGGGGCGGGCGTCGGGAGAGAGGGGGCCCTCGGCGATACTGGGACACATGGCTTACGACGATCTTCGTTCCCTGCTCAGGGCACTGGAACGCGAAGGCGACCTCAAGCGCGTCAAGGCCGAGGTCGATCCGTATCTGGAGGTCGGGGAGATCGTCGACCGGGTCCAGAAGTCCGGCGGCCCCGCGTTGCTCTTCGAGAACGTGAAGGGGTCCAGCATGCCCCTCGCGATGAACGTGTTCGGCACCGACCGGCGGCTGCTGAAGGCCCTCGGGCTGAAGTCGTACGCGGAGATCAGCGACAAGATCGGCGGTCTGCTGCGGCCCGAGCTGCCGCAGGGCTTCGTCGGAGTGCGCGAGGCGTTCGGCAAGCTGGGCGCGATGACGCACGTGCCGCCGAAGAAGGTGAAGGCCCAGGACGCGCCCGTCCAGGAGGTCGTGCTGCACGGCGACGACGTCGACCTGGACGCCCTGCCCGCCCTCTTCACCTGGCCGCAGGACGGCGGCTCCTTCTTCAACCTGGGCCTGACGCACACCAAGGACCCGGAGAGCGGAATCCGCAACCTCGGGCTCTACCGGCTCCAGCGCCACGACAAGCGCACGATCGGCATGCACTGGCAGATCCACAAGGACAGCCGCAACCACTACCAGGTCGCCGCCCGCAAGGGCGAGAAACTGCCCGTGGCGATCGCCTTCGGCTGCCCGCCCGCGGTGACGTACGCCTCCACCGCGCCGCTGCCCGGCGACATCGACGAGTACCTGTTCGCCGGGTTCCTCGCCGGCAAGCGCATCGAGATGGTCGACTGCAAGACCGTCCCGCTTCAGGTGCCGGCGCAGGCGGAGGTCGTCATCGAGGGCTGGCTGGAGCCCGGCGAGATGCTCCCGGAAGGGCCCTTCGGGGACCACACCGGCTTCTACACCCCGCAGGAGCCGTTCCCCGCCCTGACCATCGACTGCGTGACGATGCGTAAGCGGCCGCTGCTCCAGTCGATCGTGGTCGGCCGGCCGCCGACCGAGGACGGTCCGCTGGGGCGGGCCACGGAGCGGTTCTTCCTGCCCCTGCTCAAGATCATCGTCCCGGACATCGTGGACTACCACCTGCCCGAGGCGGGCGGCTTCCACAACTGCGCGATCGTCTCGATCGACAAGAAGTACCCCAAGCACGCGCAGAAGGTCATGCACGCGGTCTGGGGCGCGCACATGATGTCGCTGACCAAGCTGATCGTGGTCGTCGACGCCGACTGCGACGTCCACGACCTGCACGAGGTCGCCTGGCGGGCGCTGGGCAACACCGACTACGCCCGCGACCTGTCGATCGTCGAAGGGCCCGTCGACCACCTGGACCACGCCTCCTACCAGCAGTTCTGGGGCGGCAAGGCGGGCATCGACGCGACGCGCAAATGGCCCGAGGAGGGGTACACGCGCGACGGCGGCTGGCCCGAGATGGTCCTGTCCGACCCGGAGACGGCGGCCAGGGTGGACCGCCGCTGGAAGGAGTACGGGCTGTGAGCTCCGCATCCGCAGCGCTCCCGCAGCAGCCGGGACGCACGAAGGCGTTCCTGCGCCTGGTGATGATCGAGCACTCGGTCTTCGCGCTGCCCTTCGCCTACATCGCCGCCCTCACGGCGATGTTCGAGCTGGACGGCAACATCCACTGGGGCCGGCTGCTGCTGGTCACCGTCTGCATGGTGGGCCTGCGCACGTTCGCCATGGCGGTCAACCGGATCATCGACCGCGAGATCGACGCCCGCAATCCGCGCACCGCGCAGCGCGAGCTGGTCACGGGCGCGATGTCGGTGAAGCACGCCTGGACCGGCGCGCTCATCGCCGTCGCCGTCTTCCTCGGCTCGGCGGCCCTGCTCAACCCGCTCTGTCTGGCGCTCGCCCCCATCGCCGTCGTCCCGATGGTCGTCTACCCCTACGGCAAGCGGTTCACGAACTTCCCGCAGGCCATCCTGGGTCTGGCCCAGGCGATGGGCCCGATCGGCGGCTGGCTGGCGATCACCGGCGAGTGGTCCTGGGACGCGGTGATCCTCGGTCTCGCCGTCGGCGTCTGGATCGGCGGCTTCGACCTGATCTACGCCTGCCAGGACGTCGACACCGACCGGGAGACCGGCGTCATGTCGGTCCCGGCCCGGTTCGGCATCCCGGCGGCGATCCGGGGCGCGCGCGTCTGCCACGCCGTGACGACCGCGCTGCTCGTCTGGTACGCGCTGGCGACCGGCGCGGGCGCGTTCTTCTGGCTGGGGCTGCTGATCGTCGCGGGCGCGTTCGTGTACGAGCACACGATCGTCCGCCCGCACGACCTGTCCCGCCTGAACAGGGCGTTCTTCTCCGTCAACGGGTTCATCGGGATCGCCCTGTTCGTGTGCGCGCTGCTCGATCTCCTGGTTCGAGGTCTGACCGTCTGACCTTCCGAGCGTGCGGACGGCCGGTGGCGCTCGGCCGACCCGCGAGGGCCGCCGACCGTTCCGCCCGCCCCTCCCGCCGTCGATCCGGACGCGGCCGCGCCGGCCCGCACCCGGCCAGTCCTGAAGACCTTTCCGCCCACCGGTACGCTCAAGGTGTGAACGCAGGAGAAACGCAGCGCGTGCCTTGGATCGTGGGGGTGTCCGGGGCGTCCGGTACGCCCTATGCCGCCGCCGTGCTGCGGGCGCTGCTCGCCGGGGGCGAAAGCGTCGACCTGGTGGTCAGCCGGGCCTCGCGGCTCACGCTGCTCGACGAGACGGGGATCTCCTTCCGGGACGCGCACTGGCGTGACGACCTGCGGGAATGGCTCGGGCGCGGGGCGGACGGCAAGCCGGACGCGTTCGACGTCGACGTCAGCGGCGACCGGCTGCGGTACTG
This sequence comes from Streptomyces sp. NPDC048481, assembly GCF_043200075.1. NCBI lineage: Bacteria > Bacillati > Actinomycetota > Actinomycetes > Kitasatosporales > Streptomycetaceae > Streptomyces > Streptomyces sp. NPDC048481. The sequence goes on along the minus strand of NZ_JBICXC010000002.1, from coordinate 913,321 downwards.
GGCGGCGGGGGACCTCGCCGCCGGTCCGTCCTCGGGCTCGTACCCCGTGCGGGGGATGCTGATCGTGCCCGCCTCGACCGCCTGCGTCGCCGGAGTCGCCCTCGGGCTGTCGAAGGACCTGCTCCAGCGGGCCGCGAGCGTCACGCTCAAGGAACGGCGGCCGCTGGTCGTGGCCGTCCGGGAGACCCCGCTGAACGGGCAGACCCTGCGCCATCTCGTCGCGCTGGACGACGCCGGCGCGCACGTCGTGCCCGCGTCCCCCGCCTTCTACGCGGGCGCCACGCACATCCAGGACCTGGTCGACTTCGTCGCCGGGCGCGTTCTCGACGCGGCGGGGGCCGCGCACGGGCTCTACCGCCGGTGGGACGGCGAACTGGGCGGCGCGGCCGGAACCCGGGCCCCGTGAACACCGTCTGAGCACGTCGCAGTACCTCTCATCTCTTCAGGAATCTTGATCGGAAGGCTTCGATTCGCATGGACGCGGTGGACAGGCAGCTCATCCAGGCCCTGAGGGAGAACGGCCGGGCCTCCTACGCGGAGCTGGGGCGCCTCGTCGGTCTGTCGGGACCCAGCGTCACCGACCGCATCAACCGGCTGGAGGCGGCCGGCGTCATCACCGGCTACCGCGCCACGGTGAACGCCGCGCAGCTCGGCCTCGGCGTCATCGCCCTCATCGGCATCTCCCTCTCCGACGCCGCCGACCACGAGGACGTGGCGGCCCGGCTGAAAGACCTCAGCGAGATCGAGGACTGCTGGTTCATCGCCGGCGACGACTCGTTCATGCTCAAGGTGCGGGCCACGGACGTCGACGGTCTGGAGCGGATCATCCGCCGCCTCAGCGGCACCAAGGGCGTCTCCCGGACCCGTACCACCATCGTGCTCTCCACCAAGTGGGAGAACCGCGTCGGGGAGCTGCCGGAAGAGGTGTAGCCGCGGGGACGTACGGTTGGTCGGGTGGTCAGCAGTGCCGTCGGGAAGCCGGCGGCAGGTCGTCGGTGAAAGGTGAGGGCATGGACGTCGGGCTCAAGCGCGAGCTGGAGGAGAAGGTCAGGGCCGGTGAGCGGCTGACCCGTGAGGACGGCGTCGCGCTGTACGAGTCGGACGACCTGGCGTGGCTGGGCGGGCTCGCGCACGAGGTGCGCACCCGCAAGAACGGCGAGGTCGTGCACTTCAACGTCAACCGTCACCTCAACATGACGAACGTGTGCACCGCGTCGTGCGCCTACTGCTCGTTCCAGCGCAAGCCGGGCGAGAAGGACGCGTACACGATGCGCATCGAGGAGGCGGTGAAGCTCGCCAAGGCGATGGAGGGCGAGAACCTCACCGAGCTGCACATCGTCAACGGCCTGCACCCGAACCTGCCGTGGCGCTACTACCCGCGCTCGCTGCGGGAGTTGAAGGCCGCCCTGCCGAACGTCTCCCTCAAGGCGTTCACGGCGACGGAGATCCACCACTTCGAGACGATCAGCGGGCTCACGGCCTCCGAGATCCTGGACGAGCTGATCGACGCGGGCCTGGAGTCGCTCACCGGCGGCGGCGCGGAGATCTTCGACTGGGAGGTCCGGCAGCACATCGTGGACCACCGCACGCACTGGGAGGACTGGTCCCGCATCCACCGCCTGGCGCACGAGAAGGGTCTCAAGACCCCGGCGACCATGCTGTACGGCCACATCGAGGAGCCCCGCCACCGCGTCGACCACGTCCTGCGGCTGCGCGAGCTCCAGGACGAGACGGGCGGCTTCCAGGTCTTCATCCCGCTGCGCTACCAGCACGACTTCGTGGACATGAAGGACGGCAAGGTCCGCAACCGGCTCCAGGCGCGCACCCAGATGGCGACCGGCGCGGAGGCGCTGAAGACGTTCGCCGTCTCGCGGCTGCTCTTCGACAACGTCCCGCACGTGAAGGTCTTCTGGGTGATGCACGGCGTCCAGACCGCGCAGCTGGCGCTCCAGCACGGCGCGGACGACATGGACGGCTCGGTCGTCGAGTACAAGATCACGCACGACGCCGACAACTACGGCACGCCGAACAAGCTCACCCGCGAGGACCTGCTGGACCTCATCCGGGACGCCGGGTTCCGTCCCGTGGAGCGCAACACCCGCTACGAGATCATCCGCGAGTACGACGGCCCGGACCCGGCCCGCCGGGAGTCGCCGCAGCCCATGCGGGTCTGAGGGCGGTGGCACAGGTGTCCCTTGCCTTCACGCTCGATCCCGCCGTCGGCCCGGCCCTGCGCGACGGCGTCCTCGACCTGTGGACGGACGTCTCCAACGCGGGCGGAGCCGTCGGCTTCGTCCCGCCCGTCGACCGCGAGACGGTCCGCCCGGAACTGCTCACGCACCTCGCGGCGATGGCCGACGGCCGCCACCGGCTGCTCGTCGGACGGGACGCGGCCGGCGAGGTGGCCGCGACGGCCTTCTTCGCCTTCAACACCCACCGGCTCCAGAAGCACTGGGTCTGGCTCTACACGGTGATGGTGCACCCCCGCCACCAGGGCCAGGGCCACGGCCGCGACCTGCTGGCCGCCGCCGCCGACGCGGCCCGGGGCTTCGACGGCATCGACGCGATCCGCCTCACCTGCCGCGGCGGACTCGGCCTGGAGGACTTCTACGCCTCCTGCGGCTACAAGGAGGTCGGCCGCATCCCGGGAGCCATCCGGGTCGCCCCGGGCGACGACCGCGACGACGTCGTCATGCTGCTCCCGCTGCGCTGACGGCGGCGGGACGCCCGCGGGGGCGGCTGCCGGAACGGCGGTCCGGCGTGCTTCACTGGATGACGGCCCCTTGGAATCGCCTGTTTTGATCGGAAGAGTGGATTGACATGCTCCGCTACACACTGATGCGCCTCGGTGTCTTCGCCGGCTGCTTCGTGGTCGTCTGGGGCCTCGTCTACTCGGGCGTCGTCCCGCGCGGCCTCGGCGACTCCAACCTCATGTGGATCCTGCTGCTGTCGCTGGTGATCTCCGCGCCGATCAGCTTCGTGGTGCTGCGCAAGGAGCGCGACCGCGCCTCGGTGACCGTCGTGCGGCGGGTGGACCGCATGAAGGCCAACCTGGAGGCCAACCGCTCCCAGGAGGACGCCACGGCCGACGAGGCCGCCTCCCGGGGCCGCACGCAGACCTCCTGACGCCCTCCGCGGCTCCGGTCTGCTCCGTCGCCGCGGGGCCGGGCGCGCCCCGCCCTGGCTACGCTGTGCCCATGGGTGCCGTGAAGACCAAGCGGATGCCGCGTGCGGTCCGTGAGCAGCAGATGCTGGACGCCGCCGTGGAGACCTTCGGGCGCCGGGGGTACATGGCCGCGTCGATGGACGAGATCGCCGAACTCGCGGGCGTGTCCAAGCCGTTGGTGTACCTGTACCTGAACTCCAAGGAAGACCTCTTCACCGCCTGCATCCGGCGCGAGGCCAGGGCGCTCGTCGAGGCCGTCCGGGCCGGGGTCCGCACGGACCTGCCCGCCGACCGCCAACTCTGGGAAGGACTGCGGGCGTTCTTCGCGCACACCGCGCAGCACCCGCACGCCTGGTCCGTCCTGCACCTCCAGGCCCGCACCCACGGCGAGCCCTTCGCCGCCGAGGTCGCGGCGATGCGCGAGGAGATCGTCGCGTTCGTCACCCAGCTCATCGCGGTCGCGGCCCGCGAGGCCCACCGCAACCCCGACCTGCCCGAACGCGAGGTCGCCGGCCTCGCCGAGGCCCTGGTCGGCGCGGCCGAGTCCCTCGCCGCCTGGGCCAACGCCACCCCGGGCGTCACCTCCCACCAGGCGGCCACCACCTTGATGAACTTCGCCTGGTCAGGCCTGGGCAACCTGATGAACGACCGCCCCTGGACCGCTCCGGCGGACTGAGCGGGACCGCCGGGCCGGGGCTCGGCCGAGGAATCCTCAGGCGTCGCGGGCCGTCGCCGTGAACGGGGTCGCAGCGTCGCCGAGCGCGTCCACCCGGCCGCTCACGTGGAGGCGGCCCGTGTCTCCCGGGCCGCGTAGTTCGAAGCGGCTGCCGTCCGCCGCGAAGACGACCGTGCCCGGCAGCAGCACCGGGGCCCGTAAGTCCGCGCGCACGCGTACCGCCGGGGGCGCGCCGTGGGCGGCGAGGCAGCGGGCCACGGTCCACATGCCGTGGGCGATGGCCCGGGGGAAGCCGAAGAGGCGGGCGGTGAGCGGGTGCAGGTGGATCGGGTTGCGGTCGCCGGACGCCGAGCCGTAACGCCGTCCGACGTCGGCGGCGAGCCGCCACTCGTCGAGCACGGGGAGCGGGCCGGTCCCGTCCTGGCGGGCGGCGGGGGGCCCGGCGTCGGTGCGGTGGCGGGAGAGGTAGGTGCTCGTCGACGTCCAGACGGGGGCGGTGGCGGTGGCGGGTCCCGGGCCGGTGTTCGTGCCGTGGGCCGCAGCCGTGGCATGGTCGGCGGTGGTTCTCAGCTCGGTGACGACGACCGCCTCCGTCCCCTTGCGGTGCGGGGCCAGCCGGTCGACGTGGACGGCGAGTTCGTAGGTGCCGGTGGCCGGGATCGCGGTACGGCGGGTGATCTCGATCGACGTGTGGACGAGGCCGAGCAGCGGGAGCGGGAAGTCCCGCGCACCCATGAGCCGCATGGCCAGCGGGAAGCCGAGGACGTGCGGATAGGTGAGCGGCAGCGCGTCCTCGCCGGTCGGGAAGGCGCAGACCCGTTCGTAGGCGGCGAGCCGGGCCAGGTCGACGCGCAGCGCGGGCACCACGAGACGGTCGCCGGCGCGGGGGAGCGGCGCACCGGGGCGGGGCCGCTTGAACGGGGAGCGCAGGGCCCCGAGCGCGAGGATCGGGCCGAGCGGCGGGGGCCCGGAGAGTGTGGTCACGGTGCCGGCCACTACGCCCCCAGCAGGCTCTGGCCGCAGACCCGCACGACCTGGCCGTTCACCGCGCCGGAGGCGGGGTGGGCGAGCCAGGCGGCCGTCTCGGCGACGTCGACGGGCAGTCCGCCCTGGGCGAGGGAGTTCATCCGGCGGCCCGCCTCGCGGATGAACAGCGGCACCGCGGCCGTCATCCTCGTCTCGATGAAGCCGGGGGCCACCGCGTTCACCGTGATCCCGTGCTCGGCGAGCGCGCGCGGCGCGAGCGAGCGGACCAGACCGGCCACGCCCGCCTTGCTCGCGCCGTAGTTCGTCTGCCCGGCGTTGCCGGCGAGCCCGGCGATGGAGGCCGTGGCCACGATCCGGCCGCCCCGGCGCAGGGTCCCCTTGGCGAGCAGCGCGTCCGTGGTGCGCAGCACGCTCGCCAGGTTGACGTCCAGCACCGAACTCCAGCGTTCGGACGGCATGTTGACCAGCCGCCGGTCCCGGGTGACGCCGGCGTTGTGGATCAGCACGTCGAGTCCGCCGGGGAGTTCGGCGGCGATCCGCTCGCCCGCGTCGGCGGCGGTGATGTCGAGGGCTAGCGCGGTCCCGCCGAGTTGTCCGGCGACCCGCAGGGCGTCGTCGCGCGCCTGCGGCACGTCCAGCACGACGACATGGGCCCCGTCGCGGGCCAGTGCCCGGGCGACCGCCTCGCCGATGCCGCGTACGCCGCCGGTGACCAGCGCGGTGCGCCCGGCCTGGGGCAGCGACGGGTCGGCGGGGGCCGGGGACCCCTGGGCCGTCACCGCGATCACCTGGCCGCTGACGTAGGCGGACCGGGGGGACAGGAGGAAGCACAGGGTGGACCGGGCGGCTTCGGCGTCGGACAGCCGCAGCAGGTTGACCGTCCTGCCGCGTCCGATCTCCTTGCCGAGGGAGCGCACGAACCCCTCCAGGGCCTGCTGCGCGGCCGCTTGGTGGTGGTCGCCGCCGGTGTCGAGGGGGGAGCCGAGCACCACGATCCGTCCGCTGTCCGCGACCGAGCGCACGACCGGGTGCAGCGCCGCGTGGACCTCGGCGAGCGTGTCGACGTCCCGCACGCCGGTGGCGTCGAGGACGACGGCGGCGAGGGCGGTGTCCGCGGGGCGTCCGGCGGTGGGGGCGGCGAGGGGGAGGCCGGTGCGGGCGAGGACCGGCGCGAGGCCGCGGAGCCCGGACCCGGCCGTAAGGTGAAGCAAGTCGCCGGGGAGACAGGGCTGTTCGGGCGACCAGCGCCGGAGCGCCGCCGGCTGGGGAAGACCCAGCCGCCGGGTGAGGAACCGGCCGGGGGCGGTGGCGGTGAGGCTCAGATAGCGGTCGGCCATGTTCGTCTCGTCTCCCACGGGCTTGACGCACAGGATATTTTACTTACTCCGGAGTAAGGTTACCGCGGGTAAGTCTAGGTCAAAGGTGAGGAGCAGGTCGAGATGAGTACCTCGGAGCCGTCGAAGGTGACCTACCTGAGAGGGGCCCGCAAGAGCCCCCTGGAGCCCCCGCGCGCCCGCCGGGTCGCGATCGTCGGCGGCTCCCGCATCCCCTTCGCCCGCTCCGACGGCCCCTACGCCACCGCCTCCGACCAGGACATGCTGACGGCGGCCGTGAACGGGCTCGTGAACCGCTACGCGCTCGACGTGCCCGGCGTGGTGGGCGAGTTCGTCGCCGGGGCCGTCCTCAAGCACAGCCGGGATTTCAACCTGGCCCGCGAGACCGTCCTCGGCTCGAAGCTCGACTCCCGCACCCCCGCCTACGACGTCCAGCAGGCCTGCGGCACCGGCCTCCAGGCCGTGATCGCCGCCGCCAACAAGATCGCCCTCGGCCAGACCGACTCCGCCATCGCCGGCGGCGCGGACACCGCGAGCGACGCCCCCCTCGGCGTCAACGACGCACTGCGCCGCATCCTCCTGGAGGCCCGCCGGGCGAAGTCCACCGGAGACCGCCTCAAGGCGCTGGCCCGCATCCGCCCCTCCCACCTGGTCCCCGAGATCCCGCGCAACGCCGAACCGCGCACCGGCCTGTCCATGGGCGAGCACGCGGCGGTCACCGCTCGCGCCTGGGGCGTCGGACGCGAGGCCCAGGACGAACTGGCCGCCACCAGCCACCAGCGGCTCGCCGCCGCCTACGAGCGGGGCTTCTTCGACGACCTGGTGGTCCCCTTCCGCGACCTGACCCGCGACCAGAACCTGCGCCCCGACTCCACCGTCGACAAACTCGCCCGTCTGAAGCCGGTGTTCGGCGTCGACGGCCCCGAGCCCACCATGACGGCGGGCAATTCCACCCCGCTGACGGACGGTTCGGCGGTCGTCCTGCTCGCCTCCGAGGAGTGGGCCGAGGCCCGCGGTCTGGAGCCCCTCGCCTACCTGACCGCCTACGAGACGGCGGCCGTGGACTTCGTGCGCGGCGACGCGGCCGGGGGCGAGGACGGCCTGCTCATGGCCCCCGCGTACGCGGTCCCCCGCATGCTGGAGCGGGCCGGCCTGGGCATCGAGGACTTCGACCTGGTCGAGGTGCACGAGGCGTTCGCCTCCCAGGTGCTGGCCACCCTCGCGGCCTGGGAGAAGCAGGGGCTCGCCCCGGTCGACCGGGACAAGCTGAACGTGACCGGCTCCTCCCTCGCCACCGGCCACCCCTTCGCGGCCACCGGAGCCCGCATCACGGCGACGCTCGCCAAACTCCTCGCCGAACAGGGCGGCCCCGCACGCGGGCTGATCTCGATCTGCGCGGCCGGCGGACAAGGCGTCACCGCCGTCCTCGAACGAACGTGAGCACCCCTCACATGATCTCCGAGGTTGCACAGCCCCGACCCCGGAACATCCCCGAACACGCACATGCCTTACACCTACGAGCCGTACGATCCCGTACCTGACCGGGGGTAACCCCTTCTTGGCGGGCATCCCGGTTGAACGCGTCGGTGCGCCAAGCACGTACGTCATGCAGCAAGCAGTTTCGTCGCTGCACGCCAAGGGAGCCGCCCGTGTCCACCCCCTCCTCCGTCGCCGGCTCGGCCCACGCCGACCATGACGCTCCCCCCGTCCTCGTCGCGCCCGAGACCCGCCGGCTGGACGGCGCGGTGCGGGAGGCGTCCGTCCCGGCCCTGGCGCGCCCGGTGACCTACGGCTCGCTCGCCGACCTCCCCTACGACAACGCGGCCGCCGCCCCCGGCGCGGTGGTCCTCAGCCGCAAGGGGCCGGACGGCGACTGGACGGACATCACGGCGGAACGCTTCGCCGCCCAGGTCCACGCGGTGGCCAGGGGACTGATAGCGGAGGGGCTGGTCCCCGGCGACCGGCTCGCCATCATGGCCCGCACCACCTACGAGTGGACGCTGCTCGACTTCGCGGCCTGGGCGGCCGGCCTGGTCACCGTCCCGATCTACCCGACGTCCTCGACCTTCCAGACCCGCTGGATACTCCAGGACTCCGGCGCGGTCGCGCTGGTCACCGAGACGGCCGGCCAGGCCGCCGCCCTGGGCCCCGAACTCGACCGGCTGCCCGACCTGCGCCACCTGTGGGTGATGGACAAGGGCCACGTGGACCGGCTGATCGAGGCGGGCGAGCGCGTCCCGGACGCCGAGGTCGAGATCCGCCGGGGCATGCTCGTCCCCGACACGCTCGCCACCCTCATCTACACCTCCGGCACCACCGGCCGCCCCAAGGGCTGCGCGCTCACCCACGGCAACTTCTTCGCCGAGGTCGACAACGCGATCGAACTCCTCTACCCGATCTTCCGGTCGAAGGACGACGAACTCTCCGTCCTGCTCTTCCTCCCCATGTCCCACGTCTTCGGCAGGATGGTCGCGATCGCCTGCGTACGGGCCCGCGTCCGCCTCGGCCACGCCCCCAGCATCAAGTCCGAGGACCTCCTGCCGGACCTCGCGGCCTTCAGACCCACCTGCCTCCTTGCCATCCCGTACATGCTGGAGAAGGTCTTCAACACGGCCCGCGCCAAGGCGGAGGCGAGCGGCCGGGTGTCGTCCTTCGACCGCGCGGCCGGCGTGGCCCGCCGCTACGGCGAAGCGGTCGAGGCCCACAAGACCGGGAGCGGATCCGGCCCGACGGCCACCCTGCGCGCGGCCCGCGCCCTCTACGACCCGCTCGTCTACCGCCGCATCCGCAACGCCATGGGCGGGCGCGTGCGCCACGCCATCTGCGGCGGCTCCCCGCTGGGCCGCCGCCTCTCCGCGTTCTACCTCGGCGCGGGCATCGAGATCTACGAGGGCTACGGCCTCACCGAGACGACCGCCGCGACCACGGTGACACCGCCGATGAAACCGCGTCTGGGCACGGTGGGCTGGCCGCTGCCCGGCACCAGGATCCGTATCGCGGCGGACGGCGAGATCCTCGTCGCGGGCGAGCACGTCCTGCGCGGCTACTGGGACCCGTCGGCCGGCGGGGTCGTGCCCGCGGCCCCCGACGGCTGGCTGGCCACCGGCGACCTCGGCGAGCTGGACGACGAGGGCTACCTGACGATCACCGGCCGCAAGAAGGAGATGATCATCACGGCCGGCGGCAAGAGCGTCGCCCCCGCGCCTCTGGAGAACTGGCTGCGCTCGCACCCGCTGATCTCCCAGGCCCTGGTCCTCGGCGACGGCCGCCCCTACGTCACCGCCCTGCTCACCCTCGACCCCGACGGCCTCACCCACTGGCGTCAGATGCACGGCAAGCACCCCGTCCCCGCCGAACTCCTCGTCGACGACGAGGAGCTGAAGGCCGTGCTCCAGCGCGCCGTCGACGAGGCCAACAAGCTGGTCTCCCGCCCCGAGTCGATCCGCCGCTTCGCCGTCCTGCCGACCGACTTCTCGGAGCACGCCGGCCACCTCACCCCCTCGATGAAACTGCGCCGCGAGACGATCATGCGCGACTTCGCCGACCACGTGGAGAGCCTCTACCCGCGGTGAAGGGCGGCGCGGCGTGCGCGGCGGGCCGGGGCCGGGAAGGATGCGGTCCGTGAACGGCGTCGAGTTCTTCCACTACCCCTGGGACGGCGGCCCGTCGCTCGCCTGGGGGCTGCGCGTCGACGGCGTCGACCTGCGCGCCCGCACGGCCTGGGCGACGCGCGAGCTGTGGCGGCCGGAACTGCACGACCAGTTCGAGGACCAGGAGCGCGAGTCGGCCGAACTGATCTGGCGCCAGCACGACGGCCTGGGCGTCCTCGACGTGCCCGGGGATCCCTTCCGCGGCACGGGCCGCACCACCGTCCTCGGCTGTTCCTGCGGGATCCCGCAGTGCTGGGCACTGACCGCGCACGTCGAGGCGACCGCCCGCACCGTGACCTGGTCCGCGTTCCGCCAGGTGGAGCGCGAGCAGTGGGGCGAGCTGCCGATCGGCCCGTTCGTCTTCGCGCGCGGCGTACGAGGCGGCCCTCCGGTCGCCCACGCTCCTCACGGCGGACCCCCTGGGCCCGGCCCCCGCCGGGCTGGGGGTGTGAGACGCGCGAGCCCGTCAGGCGCCCGGCCTGCGGGCGATCAGGAAGGCCTGGGGGACCTGCTCGGCGAGAGCGGCGTCCGGCTCCCGCACCGTGCGCGACACCATCGCGAAACCGGCTCCCGTCAGCAGCTCCTCCATCCGCTCCGGGCGGCGGCGCTCGAAGTCGAGGGCGACCGGGCGGCCCCACGGCTGCTCGTGACGGCGGGGCTCGTCGCCCACCTGGAAGGCCAGCAGGAGGTGACCGCCCGGGGCCAGAACCCGGCGGAACTCCGCGAAGAGGGAGGGCAGCTCGTCCACCGGGGTGTGGATCGTGGAGTAGAAGGAGACGACCCCGGCGAAGGCCTCGTCGGGAAATTCCAGCTTCAGCATCGAGCCCTGCTCGAAGGGGATCCCCGGGTTCTCGCGCCGGGCGATCGCCAGCATGGCGGCGGACAGGTCGAGCCCGGACACGTCGAGCCCGAGCGAGGCGAGCCGGCGGGTGGTCCGGCCGGGGCCGCACCCCAGGTCGGCCACCCGCCCGCCGGCCCCCACCAGCTCGGCGTACACGGCGAGCAGGGCCCGCTCCAGCGGCCGGGAGACGAGTTCCTCGCGGAATCGCGCGGCGTAGTCCTCGGCGACGGCGTCGTAGAAGACCCGGGTGGCGGTGACGAAGGCGGGGACGGACGCCGCGGAGGGCGACGTCGAGGGGCCGGGCGCCGAAGGGCCGGAGGCCGTGGTGTCGGTCATGGGCAGCGAGCCTAGGACCCACCGCCGACAAGGCAGGAGCCCCGTGCCGGAAGGCACAGGGCTCCTTGGGTACTGCTCTCAGAGACTTGCGATCTCAGGGTGTGGAGATCAGACGGGGGTGACGTTCTCCGCCTGCGGACCCTTCGGGCCCTGCGTCACGTCGAAGGAAACCTGCTGGTTCTCCTCGAGCGAACGGAAACCCTGCGCGTTGATCGCGGAGTAGTGGACGAAGACGTCGGGGCCGCCGCCTTCCTGGGCGATGAAGCCAAAGCCCTTTTCGGCGTTGAACCACTTCACGGTTCCGGTAGCCATAAGCCCTCCTTGGGCCCAAAGGGTTGCCCTGCTCCAGAACCCTGCAAGCGTGAAAGCAAGTGCCGCACAACTGCATACGTCTGAAAACGACGAGAGCCCGCGGTTACATGCTCCGCAGGCTCTGTACTGCAAGGGAAACCAAACTGCAACTTGCGGCGAGCCTAGCACGCAGGCACCCGGATGCAATAGAGGTCAAGATCACGTCACCCGCAGGTTTGAAGATCCCCGAAAGGGGTTGACCCAGGGGCGAAGACCCGGGAGCGCCCGAAGGGGTCTAGCCTCGCGATGTGGACAATTCTCGCACCCGGCCGCGCGTCGGCCACATCCAGTTCCTCAACTGCCTGCCCCTCTACTGGGGGCTCGCGAGAACCGGCACCCTCCTCGACTTCGAGCTGACCAAGGACACCCCCGAGAAGCTCAGCGAGCGGCTGGTGCGCGGCGAGCTGGACATCGGCCCCGTCACCCTCGTCGAGTTCCTCAAGAACGCCGACGACCTGGTCGCCTTCCCCGACATCGCCGTGGGCTGCGACGGCCCGGTGATGTCCTGCGTGATCGTCAGCCAGGTCCCGCTGGAGGAGCTGGACGGCGCGCGCGTCGCCCTCGGCTCCACCTCCCGCACCTCCGTGCGCCTGGCACAGCTCCTGCTGGCGGATCGTTTCGGCGTCCAGCCCGACTACTACACCTGCCCCCCCGACCTCAGCCTGATGATGCAGGAGGCCGAGGCGGCCGTCCTCATCGGCGACGCGGCCCTGCGGGCCAACCTGCTCGACGGTCCCCGGTTCGGCCTGGAGGTCCACGACCTCGGCGCGCTCTGGAAGGAGTGGACCGGCCTGCCCTTCGTCTTCGCCGTGTGGGCGGCCCGGCGCGAGTACCTGGAGCGCGAGCCCGTCATCACCCGCCAGGTCCACCAGGCCTTCCTCGACTCCCGCAACCTCTCCCTGGACGAGGTCGGCAAGGTCGCCGAGCAGGCGGCCCGCTGGGAGGAGTTCGACGAGCAGGTCCTGGAGCAGTACTTCACCACCCTGGACTTTCGTTTCGGCCCGGCCCAGCTGGCGGCCGTGACCGAGTTCGCCCGCCGCGTCGGCCCGACGACCGGCTTCCCGGCGGACGTCAGGGTGGAACTGCTCCAGCCCCGTTCTGCGTAGTCTGCTGCAAGCCCGCGGCACGTAATCCGGCCACGGGCCGCGGGCCGCGGTCGACGCGGCCCGAGGGTCCTGACGGGGGAGGGGTGGACGCCCATGCAGCCGCTCGGAGACGACGAACCCGCGACCGTGGGCCCCTTCCGGCTGCTCGGCCGGCTGGGCTCCGGCGGGATGGGCCGCGTCTACCTCGGCCGCAGCGCCGGCGGCCGCACGGTCGCCGTCAAGATCGTGCACCCGCACCTCGCGCTCGACGAGGAGTTCCGCGCCCGCTTCCGGCGCGAGGTGGAGGCCGCGCGGCGCGTCGGCGGGGCGTGGACCGCGCCGGTCCTGGACGCCGACCCGGAAGCCGCGGTGCCCTGGGTCGCCACCGGCTACGCGGCCGGTCCCTCCCTCGCTGCGGCGGTCGCCTCCGGCGGGCCGCTGCCCGCACACTCCGTGCGCGTGCTGGGGGCCGGGCTGGCGGAGGCGCTGGCGACCGTGCACGCCCTGGGGCTGGTGCACCGGGACGTGAAACCGTCCAACGTGCTGCTGACCGTGGACGGCCCGCTGCTCATCGACTTCGGCATCGCCCGCGCGATCGACGGCACGGCCTCGCTCACCTCGACCGGCGTCTCCGTCGGCTCGCCCGGCTACATGGCCCCGGAGCAGATCCTCGGCCGGGGCGCGTCCGCTGCGGCCGACGTCTTCTCCCTCGGCGCGGTCCTGGCGTTCGCGGCCACCGGCCTGCCCCCGTTCCCCGGCGACTCCTCGGCCGCCCTCCTCTACCGGGTCGTGCACGAGCCGCCCGAGCTGGGAGCCCCGCAGGGCGCGCTGCGGGGCGAACTGCGGGACGTGGTCGAGGCCTGCCTCGACAAGGACCCGGCCGCACGGCCGGCCCCCGGCGAACTCTGCGCCCGTCTCGCACCCGAGGGCGCGACCCGTCTGGTGGCCGCGGGCTGGCTGCCGGGCCCTCTGGTCGCCCAGGTGAGCCGCAGCGCCGTCCAGCTCCTGAACCTGGAGGGAACGGCGGCGGGGGCCGGGGCGGGGACGGCGGCGGGGACGGACCCGTCGGCGTCCCGCCCGTCCGGTGCGTCGGGTACATCCGGTCCGTCAGGTCCGTCGGGTCCGTCAGGTCCGTCCGTATCCGGGCCGGTGGAGTTCAGCAGTCCGGCGGTGAGACCCGCGGGCGGTTCCCCGGCCGGCTCCTCCCAGCCGGCGGGGAAGTTCGGGCCGCCGCCGGTCATGGACCGGACGCCCCCGGCTCCCGGCGGCGCGCCGGCCGCCGTGCCCGAGCCACGGGACGCCGGGCCCACGGGGGGCGGGGACGGGCGTCCCGGCCGGATGTCCGTCACCGTGGCCGCCGCCGCGACGCCGGGCGAGGGCGGCCGCGGCCGACGGCTGAGCTGCACCGTCGCGCTCGCCGTCGCGGGAGCGCTGGCGGCGGTGACGGTCGGTTCGGCGTTCCTGTTCCACCTGCTTCCCGACGGCGGCGACGGCGACCGCGACTCCGCCTCCGGCAGCGACGCCCACTCCTCCCCGCCCGCGGCCGCCCGGACCCCGGACCCCACCGACGGCGGGACGTCCGCCGCGCTCCCGGCCCGCTACGTCGGCACCTGGGAGGGCCAGGGCGCCGGCCTCGGCGGCTCCCTCCCCATGGGCACGTTCCGGGTGACGGTCCGACAGGCCGGCGTCGGCCAGAAGCTGGGCGAGCTGCGGCAGACGGACGTGCTCGGCGGGGTCTGCCTCGACGTGCTGACGCTCAAGCAGGTGACGCGCGAAGGGGTCGTCGCCACGTCGGCCGGCGCGAAGGGCAACCACGGCGGCTGCAACCCGACGGCCCACACCGTCCGGCTCACCCCCACCGGCGACGACCTGACGTACGCCTCGGACAGCGCGGCCGAGGGCAACCCGGTGGCGCGCATGTCACGGGTGGACCCGTAGCGGGCCGCGGCCCGTGGCCGTGCCCTGCCGCGGATCCCTACGATCGCCGACGATGACCACACCACCCGACGACCTGACACTGGCCGCCGTCGCCGCGCTATGGGGTGCCGTCACGGGCGCGCTGCTGCCCCGGGCGGCCTACCGCTTCTCCACACCCTGGGAGGAGGCGGACGGCGCCTGGCGCACGGCGTGCCCGGCCGGGCACCCGGTCCGCGGGTGGCTCGGACGGGCGCGCTGTCCCCGGTGCGCCCGACACGCCGAGCCGGGTTCCCCGGCGGGATACGCCCCCGGCGGCGTCCTGCTGCCCGTCGCCACCGCCGCCGTGTGCGCGGCGCTGGCCCTCGCCACCGGAGTGCGGCCCGAACTGGCCGTGTGGCTGGCGCTCGCGCCGGCCGGGGTACTGCTCGGCGTCGTCGACCTGCGGGTGCACCGGCTGCCGGACCCGCTCACCCTCCCGCTCGCGGCCGCCGCCCCGGCCCTGCTGGGCTGCGCCGCGCTGCTGCCCGAGCACGCGGGTCACTGGACGACGGCCCTGCTGGGCGCGCCCGCCCTCGGCGCGGCCTATCTCGTCCTGCACCTGGTGAACCCCGGCGGCATGGCCTTCGGCGACGTGAAGCTGGCGCTCGGGGCGGGCGCCGTCCTCGGCTGGTACGGCTGGTCCACGGTCGTGCTGGGCACGTTCGCGGCGTTCCTGTCCGGCGCGCTGTACGTGGGCGTGCTGGTCGTCGCGCGGCGGGCGGGGCGCAAGACGCTGGTGCCGTTCGGGCCGTTCATGCTCGCCGGGACCCTCGCGGGCGTGCTGATCGGGGCGTACGCGGCCTGAGGTCGGGACGCCGGGACGGCTGGCGTAGGCTGGCTTGGTCTGTCCACAACCCTTGACGAAAGGGACGCTCCCGGTGACCGAGAAGGCCGACCTTCAGTCCGTCCTCGACCGTGCCGCCGCCGGTGGGCGGATCACTCCGGAGGAGGCGCTCGACCTCTACCGCGACGCGCCCCTGCACGCGCTCGGCGCCGCCGCCGACGCCGTGCGCCGCCGGCTGTACGCGGGAACCGAGCACATCGCCACGTACATCATCGAGCGGAACATCAACTACACGAACGTGTGCGTCACGGCGTGCAAGTTCTGCGCCTTCTACGCGGCCCCCAAGGACACCGCCAAGGGCTGGTCGCGCGACCTCGACGACATCCTGCGCCGCTGCGCCGAGACCGTCGAACTGGGCGGCACCCAGATCATGTTCCAGGGCGGCCACCACCCGGACTACGGCGTCGAGTACTACGAGAAGCACTTCGCGGCCATCAAGGAGGCGTTCCCCCAGCTGGTGATCCACTCGCTGGGCGCGTCCGAGGTCGAGCACATGGCGCGGATCTCGAAGGTGACGGTCGAGGAGGCCATCACCCGGATCCACGCGGCGGGTCTGGACTCGTTCGCGGGTGCCGGCGCCGAACTGCTCCCCGCGCGGCCGCGCAAGGCCATCGCGCCGCTCAAGGAGTCCGGCGAGCGCTGGCTGGAGATCATGGAGATCGCGCACGGACTGGGCGTCGAGTCCACGTCCACGATGCTGATGGGCACCGGCGAGACCAACGCCGAGCGCATCGAGCACCTGCGGATGATCCGGGACGTCCAGGACCGCACGGGCGGCTTCAGGGCCTTCATCCCGTACACGTACCAGCCCGAGAACAACCACCTGAAGGGCCGCACCCAGGCGACCCTCTTCGAGTACCTGCGGATGATCGCGATCGCCCGCCTGTTCCTCGACAACGTCCGCCACATCCAGGGCTCCTGGCTGACGACGGGCAAGGAGGTCGGCCAGCTCTCCCTGCACTACGGCGCGGACGACCTCGGCTCGATCATGCTGGAGGAGAACGTCGTCTCCTCGGCGGGCGCCAAGCACCGCTCCAACCGCATGGAGATCATCGACCTGATCCGCAAGGCGGGCCGGGTGCCGGCGCAGCGCGCGACGACGTACGAGCACCTCGTCGTCCACGACGACCCGGCGAACGACCCGGTCGACGAGCGGGTCATGTCCCACATCTCGTCGACGGCGATCGCGGGCGGCACGGCCCACCCCGAGCTGAAGCTGCTGGCGTCCAACTAGCCGCCGCATGCTGACCATTCACGCGGATTCCCGGGGCCGGGCCCTCGCCGTCGAGGGCGCCTGGATCACCGGCGCCGGGTCGCGGGACGAACTCCTCGCCGTCCACCCCGGCGCACGGGTGCGGACGTGGCCCGGCATCCTGACGCCGGGCCTCATCAACCTGCACGGCAACGAGCTGCTGGAGGAGGCGTACCACCCGGACCCGCGCGAGGCCGGCGAACTGGGCGTCGAACCGGTGACCGGCGACGCGCTGGCGGCGCTCGCCATGGACGACGCCCGCTGGAACGCGAGCGTCCGGCGGGGCGTGCAGCGCATGCTGGCGCACGGCACGGTCCGTGCGGCCTGCGAGGAACTGCGCAACCCCGTGGTGCGCAAAGCCCTGAGCCGCTCCGCGCTGGCGGGCATGGGGCGGATCGGACGTCCCGGCGGTACGCCCGCGCTCGATCCGTACGCCGCCGGCATCCCGGTGGAGTTCGCCGAGCCGCGGGAGCGGCACTCCTCGGCCCGCTTCGCGGTGTTCGACGTACGGGACGAGGCCGAACTCGCGGAGCGCGGCGCGAGCACCTGCGTGGCCACGGTGGCGGAGGGCCGCCTCGTCTACAGACGCCGGTAGGGCCCGTAGGGCAGGTAAAGCCGGCAGAGGCTTCGGCGATGCGGCGATGCGGCGATGCGGAGATCCGGCGGGGCTGCGGGGTTTTCGCGGGCGGGGCGTCACCTCGAGAACGCCTCCGCGAACGCGCCCGGACTCTGCTTCACCCCGCTGCAGTTCGTCAGGGCGTCGTCCTTCGCCGAGTCGGCCGCCGAGCACTGCCGGTCCCGGAACGTCGACCACATGGAGACCCAGGAGATCCCCTTCTGCACGGCGAACGCCCGCACCTGTGCCGCGTCGGCCAGCGAGAACGTCTCGCCCGCGACGTCGTTGGTACCGATCATCGACGTGAGCGCCATGCCCTTCCACGCGTCGGCGTCCGTCGTGCCGAACGCCTTCCTCAACTGGGCCTGGGCCGCCGTCGCTGAGGCGATCGCGTATCCGCCCATGTCGGCGGCGTACGACTCGCCGTAGTTCATCGTCATGAGGTTGACGGTGGAGACCTGCACGTCGTACTTGTTCGCGGACGCCAGCAGCGCGAGACCGTCGGCGTCCAGTCCGGACGGCATCACCGGGAGCGTGAAGGAGACCTCCAGGTCCGGGCGTTCCTTCTGCAACGCGGCGATCGCCCGGGAGCGCAGGTCCACCGAGCCGGCGTCGGTCAGCTCGTCGCCCTCGACGTCGAAGTCGGCCTGGGCGGAGCCTGCCGCGTCGAGCGCCTGGCCGTAGGCCCTCGCCAGCGCGGAGACGCTGTCGCAGGAGGCCGCCAGCTCGGTGCCGGAGGCGCCGCCGAAGGAGACGCGTGCCGTGGCGCCCGTCGTCGTCAGCTTCGAGATACGGGACGTCACGACCGGGTCGCCGATGGCGTCGACGCCGTTCCACGTCGGGGTGCAGGCGCTGCCGCGGGAGATGACGAACGCCAGGTTGTACGCCGTCGGCGAGCCGGCCGAGTCGGTGTCCGAGGCCTCCGCCGCGCTCACGTAGGGCGCGTAGGAGGTGCCGGCGGCGGCGGGCGACGCGGTCCCGTCCCCGGGTGAGGGACCGCCGGAACTGTCGCCGCCGGTCCGCCCGGCGGCCGGGGGCGCCGCGTCCGACGTGGCGCCGGATCCCGCGGAGCATCCCGTGACGGCCAGGGCGAACAGGCAGACCGCCCCGGCCGTCGGCATCAGGAAACTCCTCATTGCGTATGCACCCGCTCTCATGGATTCCGTCCCGGCCGGGAACAATGCCTGCGCCCGAAAGGGAAATGTCTCACATGCGGGCGGCCCGCGCGGGAACAGCGGGCACGCGGTCGCTTCATGGACGCAAGCGCGCAAAAGGTGACAACTGCCTGTACGAAAAGGGGCAATCAACCCTGCTGTAAGGATTGAATGCGGTGCGGGATATCCCCGGACTCTCAGGCGGGGGACAGGTTCGGGCGTTTCTCATCGGCCTTTCACAAGCAGCGCAGAGTTTGCACCGCATAAAGGCTCCCTAACATCCGGGGAATGCAATCCGAGCCTGTCATCGAAAGCCGTGCCGCCGCTCGCGGCAGCCGTCACGGCCGCAAACGTGACGACGCCTGCGCCGAGGGGCCCGTGTTCGTCGACAACTCCGGACGCAGATCGAGGCTGCTGCGCCGTATCGGCCTCCTGCTGGGCGTGGGCTGTCTCGCCTACGCGACCGTCCTCGGCGCCGCGTTCCTGGGCTGGGGCACCTCGCTGACGCCGTCCTCGCTGCTGCCGTTCGGCGGCGGGAGCCCGCGTGGCGCCCAGGACTCCGGGCCCGGCGGCTCCGGGCCGCCGGGCGGCGCGGGCACCCCGCCCGCCCGTCCCACCGGCGCCCCGCCCGAGGGCGCCGCCACCGGCGGGGCGCCCGGCCCGGCCCCGACCGCCGCGACCGCGACCGGGACCGCCTCGACCGGGACCGCCGCCGCGGCCGCCAACTGACCGGAGCACAGCCACTTCCATGACGACCACCACCTCCCGCGGCCGCGGCCGCCGCCGCGCCCCGACCCGTATCGAACGGGCGGCGGGCAGGGCCGCCGCGCTGCAGAAACCGCGCGTCATCCTCGCCCTGCTGCTCCTGCTCGCGCTCACCAGCGTGATGCTCCTCGACGGCTATCTGCGTGCCGAGGTCGGCGGCGACCAGCGCGTGCGCACCGGGGCCAGTGCCGACGACGTCCCCGACGAGGTCCTCGACGGCGGCCCCGTCCTGACGTTCCGGGGCGGCAGGGCCGTCACCGTCTCGGTGCCGGACAAGACGATCGCGCTGACCTTCGACGACGGTCCCGACCCGACCTGGACCCCCCAGGTGCTGCGCATCCTGCGCGAGTACGACGTGCCCGGCACGTTCTTCCTGGTCGGCTCGATGGTCTCGCGCCACCCGGACATCGTCGCGGACATGGTCGGACAGGGCGAGGAGGTGGGCATCCACACCTTCACCCACGTCGACCTCTCCTACCAGTCGGCCGCCCGCGTCCGGCGCGAGATGACGCAGACCCAGCTGGCGCTGGCCGGAGCGGCCGGCATCACGACGACGCTGTTCCGCGCCCCGTACTCCTCCGAGACCGACGCCGTCGACGACTACAGCTGGCCTGTCTACAAGGAACTCGGCGAGGACGGCTACACCAGCGTCTTCGTCGACACCGACAGCGACGACTGGAAGCGGCCGGGCGTCTCGAAGATCGTCCAGTGGGCCACTCCGGCCGGCGGCAAGGGCGCGTCGGTGCTCTTCCACGACGCGGGCGGCGAACGCTCGCAGACGATCGAAGCCCTGCCCGCCTACATCAAGAAGATGAAGGCCGCGGGCTACACCTTCACCACCATCAGCGGTGTGCTCCAGCAGCAGGACACCGCGGCCGGCGGCGCCCCGGGCGCGGCGCCGGGGCAGACGACGAAGCAGACGACGAAGCAGACGACGGAGCAGACGGCGGGGCAGGCGGCGGGCGGTTTGCAGGCCGCCCACCGCAAGGCCACCGGCGTCACCCTGTACGAGGGCAAGGCCCTCGTCGCCGCCGTCACCGTGGCCGAGTGGACCGTTCCGGCGCTGTCCGTGGGGCTGATGGTCGTCGGCGTGGCCGTCCTGGGCCGCTTCGCGATGATGCTGCTCCTGGCCCGCCGCCACTTCCGGCAGCGCAACAGACGCCGGTTCGGCTGGGGGGCCGCGGTCACCCGGCCGGTGAGCGTGATCGTCCCGGCCTACAACGAGAAGGAGTGCATCGCCAACACCCTGAGGTCGCTGGCGGGGAGCACCCACCCGATCGAGGTCGTCGTCGTGGACGACGGCTCGACCGACGGCACGTCCGAGATCGCCCGCGAGGCGGCGCGGTCCCTCGGCATGACCGACGTGCGCGTCATCCGCCAGGACAACGCAGGCAAGCCCGCCGCCCTCAACAACGGCGTCCGCGCCGCCCGTCACGACATCGTCGTGATGATGGACGGCGACACGGTCTTCGAGCCGGACGCCGTGCACCGGCTGGTGCAGCCCTTCGCGGACCCGGAGATCGGCGCGGTCGCGGGCAACGCGAAGGTCGGCAACCGCGACACGGTCATCGGCGCCTGGCAGCACATCGAGTACGTGATGGGCTTCAACCTCGACCGCCGCATGTACGACCTGCTGCGCTGCATGCCGACCATCCCCGGCGCGATCGGGGCGTTCCGCCGCGACGCCGTGCTGGAGGCCGGCGGCATGAGCGAGGACACCCTCGCCGAGGACACCGACATCACCATCGCCATGCACCGGGCGGGTTGGCGGGTCGTCTACCAGGAGCACGCCAGAGCCTGGACGGAGGCGCCGGGCTCCCTGAAGCAGCTCTGGTCCCAGCGCTACCGCTGGTCCTACGGCACGATGCAGGCGCTGTGGAAGCACCGCGGGTCCCTGACGGACCGGGGGCCCTCGGGCCGCTTCGGCCGGGTGGGCATGCCGCTGGTGGTGCTCTTCCAGATCGTCACACCGCTCTTCGCACCGCTCATCGACGTCTTCACCGCCTACTCGATGATCTTCATCGACTTCCGGGCGTCCCTGCTGGCCTGGCTGGCCGTCCTCGGCGTCCAACTGGTCTGCGCCGCCTACGCGTTCCGCCTGGACGGTGAGAAGTACCGCTACCTGCTGATGATGCCGCTCCAGCAGCTGGCCTACCGCCAGATGATGTACCTGGTCCTCATCCACTCCTGCGTCACCGCCCTCACCGGCGGCCGGCTGCGCTGGCAGAAACTGAAGCGCACGGGCGAGGTCGGCACCCCGGCGGGAGCGGCCCGATGAGCCCGGACCGGCGCGGGCAGGACACCCGGCCCGCCCGGCGGCACGCCCGCGGGCCGCAGCCTGCTGACGGCCAAGCCCCCCAGCGCGACCGCTACTTCGACACCCTGCGCGCCCTCGCCCTGATCAGAGTGGTCGCCTATCACACCTTCGGCTGGGCCTGGGCGGGCATGGTCTTTCCCTCCATGGGGGTCATGTTCGCCCTGGCAGGCACCCTCATGGCGAAGTCCCTGGAGCGGCCGGCCGTGCCGGTGGTGCGCAGCCGTCTGCGCCGGATCCTGCCGCCGTTCTGGTTCTGGGGCGTCTTCGTCGTCCTGGCGATGCTGGTGCACGGCTGGATACCGGGCTGGGACATCGTCTACTGGGTGGTGCCGCTGGGCGACCCGCCGGGCGAGGCCTGGGCCGAGCAGGCCTGGGAGATCCTCTGGTACCTGCGGACGTACCTCTGGTTCGTCCTGCTCTCGCCGCTGCTGCTGCGCCTGTTCCGGCTCGCCCCCGCGCCCGTCCTGGCGCTCTCCCTCGCGCCCGTCCTGGTACTGGCCTTCGTACGGGCGGGCCC
The DNA here is from genome assembly GCF_043200075.1 of Streptomyces sp. NPDC048481. Classification (NCBI taxonomy): domain Bacteria; kingdom Bacillati; phylum Actinomycetota; class Actinomycetes; order Kitasatosporales; family Streptomycetaceae; genus Streptomyces; species Streptomyces sp. NPDC048481. The sequence continues at coordinate 891,474 of NZ_JBICXC010000002.1, read as the reverse complement.
GGACGGCCGGGTCGGCACCGCGCTGTGGGACCTGGCGACGTACCTGTGCTGCTGGATGCTCGGCTTCGCGCACCGCGACGGGCTCCTGCGGCGCATGAGACCGGCCCTGGTGGCCGTCGCGTCCCTGGCGGCGCTCGGCGTCGGCGGCTGGCACGCCTTCGCGCACCGGGCCGAGGCCGGAACGTACGACCTCGACGAGAACCCGCTCGCGCAGGCCTTCTGGTCGGCCGGCTTCGTCCTGCCGCTGATGTGGGCGAAGACGTACTTCGGCATCGACTTCGCCGGGCTCACCCGCCACCGGCGGGCGAACCGGATCGTGACCGTCTTCAACGCGCGCGCGGTCACGGTCTACCTGTGGCACGAGATCGCCCTGATCCTGGCCGTGCCGCTGATCGACCGGTTCTGGGACGTCCCCGCGTTCGAGACGTACCTGCCGCTGGACAGCCAGTGGTTCCTGTTCGGCGTGGGCTGGCTGCTGATCGGCGCCTTCGTCCTGCTGTGCGGGTGGGTCGAGGACGTCGCGGCACGGAAGAAACCGAGGCTCCTGCCGTGAGCCGCCGGGGGCCGGGCTGCCACAATGGGCGGGTGACCCGCGCCTCCCTGAACAAGCAGCCCAACGAAGTCGCCTCGATGTTCGACCGCGTGGCGGAACGGTACGACGTGACCAACGACGTGCTGTCCCTCGGCCAGGACCGCAGGTGGCGCAAGGAGGTCGCCAAGGCGGTCGACGCCCGGCCCGCGCAGAAGGTCCTGGACCTCGCGGCCGGCACGGCCACCTCGTCGCTCCCCTTCGCCCGGACCGGCGCCTACGTCGTCCCCTGCGACTTCTCGCTCGGGATGCTCAAGGTCGGCAAGCGCAAGCACACCTGGCTGCCCTTCACGGCGGGGGACGCGACGAGGCTGCCCTTCAAGGACGACACCTTCGACGCCGTCACCATCTCCTTCGGCCTGCGCAACGTGCAGGACTTCGACGCCGCGCTGCGCGAGATGCACCGGGTGACCAGGCCCGGCGGCCGGGTCGTCATCTGCGAGTTCTCGCACCCCACCTGGGCGCCCTTCCGGACCGTCTACACCGAGTACCTGATGCGTGCCCTGCCGCCGGTCGCCCGCGCGGTCTCCTCCAACCCGGACGCCTACGTCTATCTCGCCGAGTCCATCCGCGCCTGGCCCGACCAGCCCGCCCTCGCCGGGCATCTGCGCAAGGCCGGCTGGTCGAAGGTCGCCTGGCGCAACCTGTCCGGCGGCGTGGTCACCCTCCACCGGGGCTTCAAGGAAGCCTGAGGGGCCCGAGCGGGTTCCGGCCGGGGACCCTCGGGCGGCACCCGCCCTCTCCAGGTCCCCGGCCGGGGTCCCTCCCGGTCAGCGCGGGATCGCCTCGAAGGGATCCTGGGCACGGTCCAGTTCGCGCCGGAGCCCGCCCCCGCCCGGTCCCGGCACGCGCGGTTCGCGCACGCCCGCGCCTCCGCCGCCCTCCCCCTCGGTGAAGTCGAACCACACGGTGACCACGGCCCCGCGCGGCACCTCGACGCCCGGCGGCGGGTACTGGCGTACGACGTGGTCGACCACCGCGCCGCGGAAGTCCGGCCGGTCCGGCGCGGCCAGCAGCACGCCCTGCGCCGCGGCCGCCTCACGGGCGTCCACGGCCATCAGGCCGACCAGCCTGGGCACACGCACATCGGGTGTCTTGGGCGGTATGAGCACAGATGTCACCCCCAGCGGTACTGGAAGGGTAACCGCCCCGCAGGCCGCCGGGAAGCGTCAGGTGTCGTTCTGTAGCCGACGGTGACGCGGGGTCACCAGGCGAGGCGGTAGCAGTGCCCCTCCCGTTCGGGCTCGGGGGTCGTGAAGACCTCCGCGAGCCGCATCCCCAGCCGCTGCGCGACGGCGATCGACCGCTCGTTGCGCGCGTCGACCATCGCCACCACGCCCGGCGCCCCGGCCGCCCGAACCCGCTCCAGGGTCATCCGCGCCGCCGCGGTCACATACCCCTGCCCCCAGTGCGGCCGCCCGAGCCGCCATCCGATCTCGATCTCGCCCCGCGGGCCCCACTCCCAGGGCCACGGCTGGGCGCCGGTGAAGCCGAGCACCCGGTCGTCGCGGTCCAGCACCGTCCACAGGCAGAAGCCGCGTTCGGCGTCGTGCCGGCGCTGGCGGGCGGTGAGCTCCTCGTAGACCGACAGCTCGGCGGACCTGCCACCGTGGAACTCCATGACCTCCGGGTCGTCGAAGACCCGGTGCCAGGCGACCGCGTCCTCGTCCGTCGGAACGCGCAGCCGTACTGCGGGCAGAGCTCGGTTCACAGGGCAGCCCTTCAGCCAGGTGATCAATTCTGCTGAATAGACTGCCCGTGTCCAGTGCCGGTCGGCACGCAGATTCCGAACTTGGGGAGATCCCGCCGTGACCGCCGTGAACGAGCCCCACGCCGAGCCCTTCTCCGAGACCACCGCCGACGTGATCGTCGTCGGCGCGGGACCGGCCGGCTCCACGACCGCCTACTACCTCGCCAAGGCCGGCCTCGACGTGCTCCTGCTGGAGAAGACCGAGTTCCCCCGGGAGAAGGTCTGCGGCGACGGCCTCACCCCGCGCGCCACCAAGCAGCTCGTGGCCATGGGCATCGACATCTCCGAGGAAGCCGGCTGGCTGCGCAACAAGGGTCTGAGGATCATCGGCGGCGGGGTGCGGCTTCAGCTCGACTGGCCCGACCTCGCCTCGTTCCCCGACTACGGGCTCGTCCGCAAGCGCGACGACTTCGACGAGCAGCTCGCCCGGCAGGCCCAGAAGGCCGGCGCCCGCCTCTACGAGCGCTGCAACGTCGGCGCCCCGATCCTCGACGACCGCACCGGCCGCATCACCGGCGTGCACGCCAAGCTGGGGGAGGACAAGCGCGAAGTCACCTTCCGCGCCCCGCTCGTGGTGGCCGCCGACGGCAACTCCACCCGCCTGTCGCTGGCGATGGGCCTGCACCGCCGCGAAGACCGCCCGATGGGCGTCGCGGTCCGCACCTACTTCACCTCCCCGCGCCACGAGGACGACTACCTGGAGTCCTGGCTGGAGCTGTGGGACCGCCGCGGCCCGGGCGAGGACCGGCTGCTGCCCGGCTACGGCTGGATCTTCGGCATGGGCGACGGGACGTCCAACGTCGGCCTGGGCGTGCTCAACACCTCCGACTCCTTCAAGGAGCTGGACTGGCGCGAGGTCCTCAAGGCCTGGTGCGCGTCCATGCCGGAGGACTGGGGATACACCCCCGAAAACATGACCGGCCCGATCCGCGGGGCGGCCCTGCCGATGGCCTTCAACCGCAAGCCGCACTACACCAAGGGACTGCTGCTGGTCGGCGACGCCGGCGGCCTGGTGAACCCCTTCAACGGCGAAGGCATCGCATACGCCATGGAATCGGGGCAGATCGCCGCCGACGTCATCGTCCAGGCCCACGCCCGCGCCACCCCCGGCCAGCGTGAACTCGCCCTCCAGCGCTACCCGCGGATCCTCGCGGACACCTACGGCGGCTACTACACGCTGGGCCGCGCGTTCGTGAAGCTCATCGGCAACCCCAAGGTCATGAAGATCGCGGCCCAGCGCGGCCTGACCCACCCGATGCTGATGAAGTTCACCCTGAAGATGCTCGCCAACCTGACCGACCCCACGGGCGGCGACGCCATGGACCGCATCATCAACGGCCTGAGCAAGGCGGCCCCCAAGGCCTGACCCGACCGAGGCCGCCCGACCCACCATCGGGCGGCCCGGCCCCCGAGGGTTCCGCCTCCCCCGGGGCCGTCCTGCCGGTTCACCGCACTGACGGCGTGTCCGACATGTCCGACACTCCTGCGGTGCGCCAGGTAGGCGCGAATGTCCGTCGTGCGACACCGATTTGGCTTTCGTCGGGCTTCGCTCAGGTTCGCCCGATCGGCCGCCGGGCGGCCCGATATCGCCGCCTGGTCGGCTGCTCCTGCCGCCGGACGGCCCGGCGCCCGAGGACTCCGCCGCCCCGCCGGCCGTCCTCCCGGTTCGCCGCGCTGACGGGGTCTCCGACATGTCCGACAGGCTCGTGGTGTCCTCATTAGGCACCTAATGCCCCGCGCGTGAGGCTGATTTGCTTCCGTCAGCCGTCGCTCCGGACCGCCTGATCGCAAACCCACCGGACGATCCGGTCTCCCGGTCCCCCGGCCGTCCGTGCGGCGCTCGCGCTCGCGGAGCGCACCCGCAGCCTTCCGTACGGGCTCCGGCGGGCTTCGCCGGCTCGGGCGGCCTCCCGGGCGGCGCGGGCCCGTTCGGGCTCCCCCAGGGGGCGCTGAGGGCCGTGTGGGGCCGCACCGGGGCAGCCCGAAGGGCCGCTGCCCCCGAGCGGCTGCGGCCCTTGCGTGCGTGCGGCGCCCTCGCGGGAGCGCCGGGTGGGTGTCAGAGCACCCGGACCGCGCCGGACGGCGGGTCGTAGGACAGCGGCTTCTCCACGACGCCGGTGGAGGGGTTCTGCGCGCCCACGAACATGCCGTCGCCGACGTACACCGCCACGTGGTACGCGCTGCCCGCGCTGCCCCAGTACAGGATGTCGCCCGGCTGAAGGTTGTCCAGCGAGACCTGGGTGCCGGCGGTCGACTGGTCCTGCGAGACGCGCGGCAGGTCGATGCCGACCTGCTTGAAGGCGGTCTGCATCAGCCCCGAGCAGTCCCACGAGTTGGGGCCGGTGCCGCCGGAGACGTAGGCGTCGCCGATCTGCGCCCTGGCGAAGGCGATGACGGCCGCGGCCGAACCGGTCGCGGTGGAGCTGCTGGTGTGGGTGACGCTGTTGCTGCTCGCCGGGGCGGAGAGCGTGGTCCGCTCGGCGGCGCGCGTGGCGCGCTCGGCGGCGGCCTTGCGGGCGGCCTCCGCCTTCTGCTTCGCCTCGGCCTTGGCGTGCGCGAGGTCCTTCTTGGCTTCCTTGGCGGCCGCCGCAGCGGCGGCGTCACGCTCTGCGTGAAGCTGGTAGTTCGCCGCGGCCTGCTGCGTGGCCTGGGCGGACTGTGCGACCTGGGCGGCCAGGTCGCCGGTGAGCACGGGCAGTTCGAGCGTCTGCGTCACCGGCTCGGCGGCGTTGGCCGTGCCGGCTGCTGTGGCGACGGCCAGCGTGCCGAGGACACCACTGGCGACTCCGGCCCGCATCGCGATCGTCGACGCGCTGCGGCGGGGTTTCCGGTGGCTGCGTATGTGAGCGGTGTGGGACATGGGTACAACCGGTATCAGGGGCTCCTCCATACCTTCAAGAAACGTGTGCTGCGCCACAGTTGTTCAACGGGTGGCCCAAATACCTGTCCCACCGTTCTTTATTGACGCCGTAACGGACATTGCGGACGCACGTGATCAAGCCTGTGATCATGGGTTTTCGTCGTTACGCCCGGATTGCCCGCTGCCTACCATCGGTGACGACCGTTGGCCAAGCCCGCTTCTTAGCCGGGCCTCACGAATGTGGCGGAGGTCACGGAACGGTTACCTGGGCGGCCGCGTCTCGCGCATGCGGCGCGACGGGTTCCGCTCGTGAACGGGTGCACACGTCCACAGCGCGAGCCGGACTCCCTCTGATGTGTGAACGCGGACCTCTATCAGGAGGCGGCGTCCAGCTCCAATTTGCATGCAAGGGAACCCTCTTGATATTGAGACGCCCCCTGCCGCCTGCGGTGACGAGCGAAAATGTCACTTCTTGTGATCACTCTGACGCTTCGCGTATGAAGATCACTGCTGATACGACTTCATGATCGTTCGTCAGGTGGTGGAGATCACAAAGCTTGTGTAATACCCCGTGTCGCAGATCACAGAGCGGCGGGCATAGGATGCGAGGCAGTTGGGCTTGTGACCTGCTTCACATGTTCGCGATCTTCGTCGGGACGGACGGGGTGGGCGGCGCGATGGGGTGGCCGCGGGTCCGACGTCATCGCCAGCAGTCAGTGCCGACTGAGAGGAGCGAGGAGCGGTGAACGCTTATGCGCCCATCCTCGTACTGGGAGCCCTCGGAGCAGGCTTTGCGATCTTCTCCGTGGTCATGGCCACGCTGATCGGGCCGAAGCGCTACAACCGCGCCAAGCTCGAGGCCTATGAGTGCGGAATCGAGCCGACCCCCACGCCGGCGGGCGGCGGGCGCTTCCCGATCAAGTACTACCTGACGGCGATGCTCTTCATCGTCTTCGACATCGAGATCGTCTTCCTCTACCCCTGGGCCGTCACCTTCGACGCCCTGGGTGTCTTCGGGCTCGTGGAGATGCTGCTCTTCGTGCTCACCGTCTTCGTGGCGTACGCGTACGTATGGCGGCGCGGCGGCCTGGAATGGGACTGAGGGGCCTTTAAGTCATGGGACTCGAAGAAAAACTGCCGAGCGGCTTCCTGCTGACGACCGTCGAGCAGGCCGCGGGCTGGGTGCGCAAGGCGTCCGTCTTCCCCGCCACCTTCGGCCTCGCCTGCTGTGCCATCGAGATGATGACCACGGGTGCGGGCCGCTACGACCTTGCGCGCTTCGGCATGGAGGTCTTCCGGGGTTCGCCCCGCCAGGCGGACCTGATGATCGTCGCCGGCCGGGTGAGCCAGAAGATGGCGCCGGTGCTGAGGCAGGTCTACGACCAGATGCCGAACCCCAAGTGGGTCATCTCCATGGGCGTGTGCGCCTCCTCCGGCGGCATGTTCAACAACTACGCGATCGTCCAGGGCGTCGACCACATCGTGCCCGTCGACATCTACCTCCCGGGCTGCCCGCCACGCCCCGAGATGCTGATGGACGCGATCCTCAAGCTCCACCAGAAGATCCAGAACACCAAGCTGGGCGTGAACGCCGAGGAGGCGGCCCGCGAGGCGGAGGAAGCGGCGCTCAAGGCCCTGCCTATGATCGAGATGAAGGGGCTGCTGCGGTGAGCGACGCGAACGGCACCCACGGCGCAGACGGCTCCTCGAACGGGGTGAACCCCGAGAAGGACCTCTCCGCCTCCAACCTCCCCGGCCAGCGCGGCCAGGGCGGGGAGGAGGTCCGCGTCCAGCGCGGCATGTTCGGCGCCGCAGGCGGGGGCGACACCTCCGGCTACGGCGGCCTGGTCCGCTCGGTCCGGCTCCCCGGTGCGGCGAACCGCCCCTACGGCGGCTGGTTCGACGAGGTGGCCGACGAACTCGAGGGCGCGCTGGAGGAACAGGGGCTCCTCCCCGAGAACGCGATCGAGAAGACGGTCGTCGACCGCGGTGAACTCACCTTCCACATCGAGCGCGAGCACCTGCTTCGCGTCGCCGCCACCCTGCGCGACGACCCGGCCCTGCGCTTCGAACTGTGCACCGGCGTCTCGGGCGTCCACTACCCCAACGACAAGGGGCGCGAGCTGCACGCCGTCTACCACCTGCGCTCGATCACCCACAACCGGCTGATCCGCCTGGAGGTCAGCGCCCCGGACGCCGACCCGCGCATCCCGTCCCTGGTCTCCGTGTACCCCACGAACGACTGGCACGAGCGCGAGACCTACGACTTCTTCGGGATCGTCTTCGACGGCCACCCGGCGCTGACGCGGATCATGATGCCCGACGACTGGCCGGGCCATCCGCAGCGCAAGGACTACCCCCTCGGCGGCATCCCCGTCGAGTACAAGGGCGCCCAGATTCCGGCTCCGGACCAGCGGAGGTCGTACTCGTGAACCCGCAGTCAGCATCCGCAGCCTCCGCCGCCTCGGCGCGCGAGACCACCGAGGGCACGGTCTACACCGTCACCGGTGGCGACTGGGACGAGGTCGTCCAGTCCGCGGCCCGCGCCGACGACGAGCGCATCGTCGTCAACATGGGCCCCCAGCACCCCTCCACCCACGGAGTGCTCCGCCTCATCCTGGAGATCGAGGGTGAGACGGTCACCGAGGCCCGCTGCGGCATCGGCTACCTCCACACCGGCATCGAGAAGAACCTCGAGTACCGCACGTGGACCCAGGGCACCACGTTCGTGACGCGCATGGACTACCTGACGTCCTTCTTCAACGAGACCGCCTACTGTCTCGCCGTCGAGAAGCTCCTGGGCGTCGAGGACCAGATCACCGAGCGGGCCAAGATCATCCGGGTGCTCCTGATGGAGCTGAACCGGCTCTCCTCCCACCTGGTGTGCATCGCCACCGGCGGCATGGAACTGGGCGCCACCACGATCATGATCTACGGATTCCGTGATCGTGAAATGATTCTCGACATCTACGAGCTCATCACGGGCCTGCGGATGAACCATGCGTACATCCGCCCCGGCGGACTCGCCCAGGACCTGCCGCCCGGCGCGGTGGACCAGATCCGCGAGTTCGTGAAGAAGATGAAGAAGAACCTCCCCGAGTACGACAAGCTCGCCACCGGGAACCCCATCTTCAAGGCCCGCATGCAGGACGTCGGCTACCTCGACCTGGCCGGCTGCATGGCCCTCGGCGCCACCGGCCCGATCCTGCGCTCCACCGGCCTGCCCCACGACCTGCGCAAGACCCAGCCGTACTGCGACTACGAGACGTACGACTTCGACGTCCCGACCGCGGACTCCTGCGACTCCTACGGCCGCTTCCTCATCCGCCTGGAGGAGATGCGGCAGTCGCTGCGGATCGTCGAGCAGTGCCTGGACCGGCTCCAGCCCGGCCCGGTCATGGTCGCCGACCGGAAGATCGCCTGGCCCGCCCAGCTCGCCCTGGGCCCCGACGGTCTCGGCAACTCCCTCGACCACATCAAGAAGATCATGGGCACCTCCATGGAGGCCCTCATCCACCACTTCAAGCTGGTCACCGAGGGCTTCCGCGTACCGCCGGGACAGGCGTACGCGGCGGTCGAGTCGCCCAAGGGCGAACTCGGGGTGCACGCCGTCTCCGACGGAGGCACCCGCCCCTACCGGGTCCATTTCCGGGACCCGTCCTTCACCAACCTTCAGGCCATGGCGGCGATGTGCGAGGGCGGCCAGGTCGCCGACGTCATCGTCGCCGTCGCGTCCATCGACCCCGTGATGGGAGGCGTCGACCGGTGACCACCTCTTCTTCCGAGCGGGGCGTCAGCCTGGGCATGCCCGAACTGCCCGCGCCCGCCTACCCGGACGACGTCCGAGCACGGCTGGAGGCGGACGCGCGCGAGATCATCGCCCGCTACCCCGACTCCCGGTCCGCGCTCCTGCCGCTGCTGCACCTGGTGCAGTCGGAGGAGGGGCACGTCACGCGGACCGGGATGCGGTTCTGCGCGGACGTGCTCGACCTGACGACGGCCGAGGTCACGGCGGTCGCCACCTTCTACACCATGTACCGCCGCCGCCCCAGCGGCGACTACCAGGTGGGCGTGTGCACCAACACGCTGTGCGCGGTGATGGGCGGCGACGCCATCTTCGAGGAGCTCCAGGAGTACCTGGGTGTCGGCAACGGTGAGACCACCGACGACGGGAAGATCACTCTGGAGCACATCGAGTGCAACGCGGCCTGCGACTTCGCGCCGGTCGTGATGGTCAACTGGGAGTTCTTCGACAACCAGACCGTGCAGAGCGCGAAGCGCCTCGTCGACGACCTGCGGATCGGACGCACCGTCTCACCCACGCGCGGTGCGCCGCTGTGCACCTTCAAGGAGACCGCCCGGATCCTGGCGGGCTTCCCCGACGAGCGCGAGGGGGCCGTCGAGGCGAGCGGCGGAGCGGGACCGGCGTCGCTGGTGGGTCTTCGCCTGGCGAGGGGAGAGACCGCACCCGCGCGCGTGGTCCATCCGCGCGACGGCGGCCCGCACGACGAGCCGCAGGACAGGACGCCGGGCGACGCGACGCCGCACGACCCCTCGCCCACCGAGCACCTGAGTTCGCACGACGCGCCGCAGGACACGTCGGCCTCCGACCCCGCCCACCCGGCAGGGCCTACCGCCGAGGAGGGGGAGTGATGACCTTGGCACCCGAGCTGAAAGGCAGCAGCCCCGAGAAGCTGCTCGCACCCGTGCTGTCGGCCTTCTGGGACGAGGACCGGTCCTGGACGCTCGACGTCTACCGGAGGCACGAAGGGTACGAGGGCCTGCGCAAAGCGCTCGCCATGTCGCCGGACGACCTGATCGCCTACGTCAAGGACTCCGGTCTGCGAGGGCGGGGCGGCGCGGGATTCCCCACCGGAATGAAATGGCAGTTCATTCCGCAGGGAGATGGAAAACCGCACTATCTAGTTGTCAACGCCGACGAATCGGAGCCCGGGACCTGCAAGGACATCCCGCTCCTCTTCGCGAACCCGCACAGCCTCATCGAGGGCATCGTGATCGCGTGCTACGCCATCAGGTCGTCTCATGCCTTCATCTATCTTCGCGGTGAAGTCGTCCCGGTTCTGCGGCGGTTGCACGAGGCCGTGCGCGAGGCCTACGCGGCGGGATACCTCGGCGAGAACATCCTGGGCAGCGGACTCGACCTCCAGCTCACCGTGCACGCCGGCGCCGGCGCGTACATCTGCGGTGAGGAGACCGCGCTGCTCGACTCGCTCGAAGGCCGCCGTGGTCAACCGCGGCTCCGTCCCCCCTTTCCTGCGGTCGCGGGCCTCTATGCGTGCCCGACTGTGGTGAATAACGTCGAATCGATCGCGTCAGTTCCCGCCATCCTGCACAAGGGCAAGGAATGGTTCAGGTCGATGGGAAGCGAGAAGTCCCCCGGCTTCACGCTCTACTCCCTCAGCGGCCATGTCGCCAGCCCCGGCCAGTACGAGGCGCCGCTCGGCATCACCCTGCGCCAGCTCCTGGAGATGAGCGGCGGAATGCGCCCCGGGCACCGGCTCAAGTTCTGGACGCCGGGCGGCTCCTCGACGCCGATGTTCACCGACGAGCACCTCGACGTCCCTCTTGACTACGAAGGAGTGGGCGCCGCGGGTTCCATGCTGGGCACGAAAGCCCTTCAGTGCTTCGACGAGACGACGTGCGTCGTGCGGGCCGTGACCCGCTGGACCGAGTTCTACGCCCACGAGTCCTGCGGCAAGTGCACCCCGTGCCGTGAAGGCACCTACTGGCTGGTGCAGTTGCTGAGGGACATCGAGGCCGGCAAGGGCGTCCTGTCCGACCTCGACAAGCTCAACGACATCGCCGACAACATCAACGGCAAGTCCTTCTGCGCCCTCGGCGACGGCGCCGCCTCGCCGATCTTCTCCTCCCTGAAGTACTTCCGCGAGGAGTACGAGGAGCACATCACGGGCCGAGGCTGCCCCTTCGACCCGGCCAGGTCGACGGCCTGGGCGGACAAGCACACGGAGGTGAACGCATGACGGTGACCACCAGCGCTCCCTCCGGAGGCGGCGAGGCGGCGGTCCCGCCGGAAGATCTCGTCACACTGAGCATCGACGGCGCCGAGATCAGCGTGCCCAAGGGCACCCTGGTCATCCGGGCCGCCGAGCAGCTCGGCATCGAGATCCCCCGCTTCTGCGACCACCCCCTCCTCGACCCGGCCGGCGCCTGCCGGCAGTGCATCGTCGAGGTGGAGGGCCAGCGCAAGCCCATGGCGTCCTGCACCATCACCTGCACGGACGGCATGGTGGTGAAGACCCACCTCACCTCGCCCGTGGCCGAGAAGGCGCAGCACGGCGTGATGGAGCTGCTCCTCATCAACCACCCGCTGGACTGTCCGGTCTGCGACAAGGGCGGCGAGTGCCCCCTTCAGAACCAGGCCATGTCGCACGGCCAGGCCGAGTCCCGGTTCGAGGGCCGCAAGCGCACCTACGAGAAGCCCGTCCCGATCTCCACCCAGGTGCTCCTCGACCGCGAGCGGTGCGTGCTGTGCGCCCGCTGCACCCGGTTCTCCAACCAGGTGGCGGGCGACCCGATGATCGAGCTGATCGAGCGGGGCGCGCTCCAGCAGGTCGGCACCGGCGAGGGCGACCCCTTCGAGTCGTACTTCTCCGGCAACACCATCCAGATCTGCCCGGTCGGCGCTCTGACGTCGGCGGCCTACCGGTTCCGCTCCCGGCCCTTCGACCTGGTCTCCTCGCCGTCGGTCTGCGAGCACTGCTCCGGCGGCTGCGCCACCCGCACCGACCACCGGCGCGGCAAGGTCATGCGGCGTCTGGCCGCCGAGGACCCCGAGGTCAACGAGGAGTGGATCTGCGACAAGGGGCGGTTCGCGTTCCGCTACGCGCAACAGCGCGACCGGCTGGACACGCCCCGGGTGCGCAACGCCGAGGGGGACCTCGTGCCGGCCTCCTGGCCGGAGGCGTTGCAGATCGCCGCCCAGGGGCTGCTGGCCTCGCGCGGCAGGACCGGCGTGCTGACCGGCGGCCGGCTCACCGTCGAGGACGCCTACGCGTACAGCAAGTTCGCGCGTGTGGCGCTCGACACCAACGACATCGACTTCCGCGCGCGGGTGCACAGCAGTGAGGAGGCCGACTTCCTGGCCGCCCACGTCGCCGGCCGCGGCCGGGACCTCGACGGCGGGGGCGTCACGTACACCCTCCTGGAGAAGGCGCCCGCGGTCCTGCTGGCCGGGTTCGAGTCGGAGGAGGAGGCGCCCGGCGTCTTCCTGCGGCTGCGCAAGGCCTGGCGCAAGCACGGGCAGCGGGTGTTCTCGCTGGCCACGCATGTCACCCGGGGGCTGGAGAAGGCGGGCGGCACGCTGCTGCCTGCCGCTCCGGGCACCGAGACGGAGTGGCTGGACGCCCTCGCGAGCGGCGTCGGCCTCCAGGACGCGGGCGCCGGGGCCGCCGAGGCGCTGCGGACCCCGGGCGCGCTGATCGTCGTCGGGGAGCGGCTCGCCGGGGTGGCCGGTGCGCTGACCGCCGCGGTGCGGGCGGCCTCGGCGACCGGCGCCCGGCTGGTGTGGATTCCGCGCCGGGCGGGGGAGCGGGGCGCGATCGAGGCGGGCGCCCTGCCGTCGCTGCTGCCGGGCGGCCGTCCGGCCACCGACCCCCGCGCGCGGGACGAGGTCGCCGCGGCCTGGGGCCTGGCCGAACTCCCGCACCGCTACGGCCGGGACACCGGGCAGATCGTCGAGGCGGCGGTGTCCGGCGAACTCCAGGCGCTGCTGGTCGCGGGCGTCGAGGTCGCGGACCTGCCCGACCCGGCACGCGCGCGTGCCGCGCTGGCCGAGGCCGGGTTCGTGGTGTCGCTGGAGCTGCGGCCCGGTGAGGTCACGGAGCACGCCGACGTCGTCCTGCCGGTGGCCGCGGTCGCCGAGAAGGCCGGCGCGTTCCTCAACTGGGAGGGCAGGGTGCGCTTCTTCGACGCGGCGCTGAAGCCCGACCAGATGACCCGGCGCGGGGCTCCGACGGACGCGCGCGTGCTGCAGATGCTCGCCGACGCCATGGACGTCCACCTCGGACTGCCGGACCTGCGCACCGCGCGCGCGGAGCTGGACCGGCTCGGCGCCTGGAGCGGACCGCGCGCCGCCGCCCCCGAGGAGACGGCCGCCCAGCTGCCGCGTCCCGCCGCCGGGGAGGCGGTGCTCGCCGGGCACCGTCTGCTGCTCGACCAGGGTGTCCTCCAGCAGGGCGACGAGGCGCTCGCCGGGACCCGGCACGCCGCACGCGCGCGGGTGTCGGCCGCCACGGCCGCCGAGGCCGGCGTCGAGGACGGCGGCCTGCTCGCGGTGACCGGTCCGGCCGGCGTGGTCGAACTGCCGTTGCAGATCACCGAGATGCCCGACCGGGTGGTGTGGCTGCCGCTGAACTCCACCGGCAGGGGCGTCGCGTCCGACGCCGGGGCCACGCCCGGTTCCCTCGTCCGCATCGGTCCGGCGACGGCCGCCGCCGACGCCCCCAAGGAGGTGGAGGCATGAGCCCGTACTTCGCCGCTGAAGACCTCTCGATGTTCGGCCGCGACCCGTGGTGGCTGGTCGTCGTCAAGGCGGTGTTCTGCTTCGCCTTCCTGATGGTGACCGTGCTGTTCTCCATCGTGTGGGAGCGCAAGGTCGTCGCCTGGATGCAGTTGCGCATCGGCCCCAACCGGCACGGCCCCTGGGGCATGCTTCAGTCGCTCGCCGACGGCATCAAGCTGATGCTGAAGGAAGACCTCATCGTCAAACGCGCGGACAAGGTGGTGTACGTCCTCGCGCCGATCGTGGCGGCCGTCCCGGCCTTCATGGCGATCGCGGTGATCCCCTTCGGGCCGGCGGACAACGAGGTCTCGATCTTCGGCCAGCGCACGACGATGCAGCTCACCGATCTGCCGATCGCGATGCTGTACGTCCTCGCGGTCGCCTCGGTCGGCATCTACGGCATCGTCCTCGCGGGGTGGAGCTCCGGCTCCACCTACCCGCTGCTGGGCGGTCTGCGGTCGTGCGCACAGATGATCTCCTACGAGATCGCCATGGGCGCCGCGTTCGCGTCGGTCTTCCTCTACTCGGGGTCGATGTCGACGTCGACGATCGTCGAGCAGCAGCACGACCGCTGGTACATCCTGCTGCTGCCGGTCTCCTTCATCCTGTACATCGTCACGATGGTCGGCGAGACCAACCGCGCCCCCTTCGACATGCCGGAGTCCGAGGGCGACCTGGTCGGCGGCTTCAACACCGAGTACTCCTCGATCAAGTTCGCGATGTTCATGCTCGCCGAGTACGTGAACATGGTGACGGTCTCCGCGGTGTCGACCACGCTGTTCCTCGGCGGCTGGCGGGCTCCCTGGCCGGTCAGCAGCTTCTGGGAGGGCGCGAACCACGGCTGGTGGCCGATGCTCTGGTTCGTCGTCAAGGTGCAGCTGCTGCTGTTCTTCTTCATCTGGCTGCGCGGCACGCTCCCCCGCGTCCGCTACGACCAGTTGATGAAGCTGGGCTGGAAGGTCCTGATCCCCGTCTCGGTGACGTGGCTGATGCTCGTCGCGACCGTGCGGACGCTGCGCAACGAGAACTACGACTTCGCCGACATCTTCCTCTACGTCGGCGGCGGTGTCCTGGTCCTGCTGCTGCTCTCCTTCGTCGTGGACATGTTCCGCAACGGCGGGAAGAGCGCGCAGGCGCCCGCCGAGCCGGTGGGCTTCGACCCGATGGCGGGCGGGTTCCCCGTGCCGCCGCTGCCGGGGCAGGAGCTTCCGCCGGTGCCCAGGCGCGGTCCGCGCCGGGAGCGGGAGCTCATTGTCAGTGGCGGGGTGGACACTGTGAGTGACGGATCGCGAGACGGAAAGGAGGCGTCCGATGGCTGAGGAGCCCAAGGAGGCCGGGCACACGACGCCCGGTTTCCAGAACCCGGTGGCCGGCTTCGGCGTGACCTTCAAGGCCATGTTCAAGAAGCGGCTGACCGAGCAGTACCCGGAGCAGGAGAAGACCACGGCTCCCCGGTTCCACGGACGGCACCAGCTCAACCGCCATCCGGACGGCCTGGAGAAGTGCGTGGGCTGTGAACTGTGCGCCTGGGCCTGCCCGGCCGACGCCATCTACGTGGAGGGCGCCGACAACACCGACGAGGAGCGCTACTCGCCGGGCGAGCGGTACGGGCGCGTCTACCAGATCAACTACGCCCGGTGCATCCTGTGCGGCCTGTGCATCGAGGCGTGTCCCACGCGCGCGTTGACGATGACGAACGAGTTCGAGCTGGCCGACTCCAGCCGCGCCAACCTGATCTACACCAAGGAGCAGCTGCTCGCCGGCCTCGACGACGGCATGGTGGACTCCCCCCACGCCATCTACCCCGGCACGGACGAACAGGACTACTACCGCGGTCTGGTGACGGAGGCGGCGCCCGGCACCGAGCGCCAGGTCGCGGTCTCCAAGGGTGAGGTCCCGCAGGAAGCCGACTCCACCTTCGGCGCCGACGAGCCCGCCTCGGAGGAGGTGATCCGCCGATGAGCGCGCAGCTCGCCGCCTACTCCACCTCCACCGGTGAGGCCTTCCAGTTCTGGGTGCTCGGCACCGTCGCGGTGATCGGCGCCCTGTGCACCGTGTTCATGCGGAAGGCCGTGCACAGCGCGCTCTGCCTCGCCGGAACCATGATCATCCTGGCGGTCTTCTATCTCGCCAACGGCGCCTATTTCCTGGGCATCGTGCAGATCGTCGTCTACACCGGCGCGATCATGATGCTGTTCCTGTTCGTGGTGATGCTGGTCGGCGTCACCGCCGCGGACTCCCTGAAGGAGACCATCAAGGGGCAGCGCTGGCTGGCCCTGCTCAGCGGCCTCGGTTTCGGCGTCCTGCTGATCGCCGGCATCGGCCACGCCTCCCTGACGGAGTTCGACGGCCTGACCGAGGCGAACGGACACGGCAATGTGGAGGGCCTCGCCGCCCTCATCTTCACCAAGTACGTGTTCGCCTTCGAGATCACCGGCGCCCTGCTCATCACGGCCGCGGTGGGCGCCATGGTGCTCACCCACCGCGAGCGCACCGAACGCGCCCTGACCCAGCGCGAACTCGCCGAGCGGCGGGTGCGCGAGGGCAAGCACGTGCCGCCGCTGCCGGCGCCGGGCGTGTACGCGCGGCACAACGCCGTGGACGTCCAGGGCCTGCTGCCCGACGGAACGCCCTCGGAGCTCACGGTCAGCAGGACGCTGCGCGAGCGCGGTCAGATCAGGGACGTGTCCGCCGAGGCGCTCAGCGACCTCAAGGCCCTGGAGCAGCGCGCCGAGGAGCGCCTGGAGCGGGCCGCGATCGAGCCGCCGCACCTGAAGCGGACGGAGGAGGCGTCGAAGTGAATCCCGTCAACTACCTCTACCTCTCCGCCCTGTTGTTCACGATCGGTGCGACGGGCGTGCTGATCAGGCGCAACGCGATCGTCGTCTTCATGTGCATCGAGCTGATGCTCAACGCCTGCAACCTCGCGTTCGTCACCTTCTCCCGGATGCACGGCAATCTCGACGGCCAGATCATCGCCTTCTTCACGATGGTCGTCGCCGCCGCGGAGGTCGTGGTCGGACTCGCGATCATCGTGTCGCTGTTCCGTTCCCGCCACTCGGCCTCGGTCGACGACGCCAGCCTGATGAAGCTGTAAGGGGTCGGAAGAAACGTGGAGAACCTGATTGCGCTGCTCGTCGCGGCGCCCCTGCTCGGAGCGGCCGTCCTGCTGGTCGGCGGCCGTCGGCTCGACGCCGTCGGCCACTGGATCGGCACGCTCCTGTCGACCGTGTCCTTCGTGCTCGGTCTCGTCCTGTTCGCCGACCTGCTGGGCAGGAGCGCCGAAGACCGGACGCTGACCCAGCACCTGTTCAGCTGGATCCCGGTCGAGGGCTTCCAGGCGGACGTCGGCTTCCGCCTCGACCAGTTGTCGATGACGTTCGTGCTGCTGATCACGGGCGTCGGCTCGCTGATCCACCTGTACTCGGTCGGGTACATGGAGCACGACGAGCGGCGCCGCCGCTTCTTCGGCTACCTGAACCTGTTCCTCGCGGCGATGCTGCTGCTCGTCCTCGCCGACAACTACCTTCTGCTGTACGTCGGCTGGGAGGGGGTGGGCCTCGCGTCCTACCTGCTCATCGGCTTCTGGCAGCACAAGCCCAGCGCCGCCACCGCCGCGAAGAAGGCCTTCCTGGTCAACCGCGTCGGCGACATGGGCCTGTCCATCGCCATCATGCTGATGTTCACCACCTTCGGCACGTTCGCGTTCGGCCCGCTGCTGGGGGCGGAGGGGGAGACCGGCATCGCCGGTGACGCCTCGGAGGGCAAGCTCACGGCCATCGCCCTGATGCTGCTGCTCGCCGCCTGCGGCAAGTCCGCGCAGGTGCCGCTCCAGTCCTGGCTCGGGGACGCGATGGAGGGCCCGACCCCGGTCTCGGCCCTCATCCACGCCGCCACCATGGTCACCGCGGGCGTGTACCTGATCGTCCGGTCGGCCGCGATCTTCAACGGGGCCCCGGACGCGCAGCTGGTCGTCACCGTCGTCGGCGCCGTCACGCTCCTGTTCGGTGCGATCGTCGGTTGCGCGAAGGACGACATCAAGAAGGCGCTGGCCGGCTCGACGATGTCGCAGATCGGCTACATGGTGCTGGCCGCGGGCCTCGGCCCGATCGGCTACGTCTTCGCGATCATGCACCTGGTGACGCACGGCTTCTTCAAGGCCGGCCTGTTCCTCGGCGCCGGTTCGGTCATGCACGGCATGAACGACGAGGTCGACATGCGCAAGTACGGCGGCCTGCGCAAGTACATGCCGGTCACCTTCGTCACCTTCGGACTCGGCTACCTCGCGATCATCGGGTTCCCGGGGCTGTCCGGCTTCTTCTCCAAGGACAAGATCATCGAGGCTGCGTTCGCCAAGGGCGGCGCCGAGGGCTGGATCCTCGGCGCGTGCGCCCTGCTCGGCGCGGCCATCACCGCGTACTACATGACGCGCGTGATGCTGATGACGTTCTTCGGCGAGGAGCGCTGGAGGAACCGGCCCACCCGCTCGCCCGAGGCGCCCAGCGCGGAGCCCGCCGCAGAGCACCACGGCGAGCACGCCGAGCCGCACCCGCACGAGTCGCCCAAGGTCATGACGATCCCCATGATCGTGCTGGCCTTCGGTTCGGTCTTCGCCGGCGGATTCTTCAGCATCGGCGACCGCTTCCTGCACTGGCTGGAACCCGTCACCGGGCACAGCGAGGGCGACTCGCCGCTCAGCGTGGCGACGGTCACCGGAGCGACCATGGTCTGCCTGCTCATCGGCGTCGGCATCGCCTACGCCCAGTACGGCCGCCGTCCCGTCCCCGCCGTCGCCCCGCGCGGGTCGCTGCTCACCCGGGCCGCCCGGCGGGACCTGCTCCAGGACGACTTCAACCACGTCGTCCTGGTACGCGGCGGCGAGCACCTCACACGCTCCCTGGTCTACGTCGACCACACCCTGGTCGACGGCGTCGTCAACGGCACGGCGGCCTCGGTCGGCGGCCTCTCCGGGCGGCTGCGCCGACTGCAGAACGGCTTCGCGCGGTCGTACGCGGTCTCGATGTTCGGCGGTGCGGCACTCCTCGTCGCCGCGACCCTGCTGATGAGGGCGGTCTGATACCGATGTCCTTTCCTCTGCTGACAGCGACGGCGGCGCTCCCCGCGATCGGGGCGGTCGCCACGGCCGCCGTCCCGGCCGCCCGGCGCAACGCCGCCAAAGCACTGGCCCTGCTGTTCTCCCTCGCGACACTGGCCCTCGCCGTCGTCGTCCTGGTCCGCTACGACCCGGACGGCGGCCGCTACCAGCTCACCGAATCCCACTCCTGGATCAAGGATTTCGGGGTCAGGTACGAGCTGGGCGTGGACGGCATCGGGGTCGCGCTCGTCGCGCTGACCGCCCTGCTGATCCCGTTCGTCATCCTCGCGGGCTGGCACGACGCCGATCCTCTGGAGACGGGCAACAAGCGCTGGCGGCCCACGCAGGGCTTCTTCGCCCTGATCCTGGCCGTCGAGGCGATGGTGATCCTCTCCTTCGAGGCCACCGACGTCTTCCTCTTCTACATCTTCTTCGAAGCCATGCTCATCCCGATGTACTTCCTCATCGGCGGCTTCGGGGACCGCGCCCACGAGCACGGCGAGGAGGCGGCGTCCACCCAACGGTCGTACGCGGCCGTGAAGTTCCTCCTGTACAACCTGGTCGGCGGGCTGATCATGCTGGCCGCGGTGATCGGCCTCTACGTGGTCGCCGGAAACTTCTCGCTCACGGAGATCGCCCAGGCCCGCGCCGACGGCACGCTCCACATGGCGACCGGCACGGAACGCTGGCTGTTCCTCGGGTTCTTCTTCGCCTTCGCGGTGAAGGCGCCGCTGTGGCCGCTGCACACCTGGCTGCCCAACGCCATGGGGGAGGCCACCGCCCCGGTCGCCGTCCTCATCACGGCGGTCGTCGACAAGGTGGGCACCTTCGCGATGCTCCGTTTCTGCCTCCAGCTCTTCCCGGAGGCCAGCAAGTGGGCGACGCCCGTCATCCTCGTCCTCGCGGTGATCAGCATCGTCTACGGGGCGCTGCTCGCGGTCGGCCAGCGTGACATCAAGCGGCTGGTGGCGTACGCGTCGATCTCGCACTTCGGGTTCATCATCCTGGGCATCTTCGCGATGACCAGCCAGGGCCAGTCCGGCGCGACGCTGTACATGGTCAACCACGGGATCTCGACGGCCGCCCTGATGCTGGTCGCCGGATTCCTCATCTCGCGGCGCGGCTCGCGGCTCATCGCCGACTACGGCGGGGTGCAGAAGGTCGCCCCGGTGCTCGCCGGCACCTTCCTGATCGGCGGCCTGGCGACGCTGTCGCTGCCGGGGCTCGCGCCGTTCGTGAGCGAGTTCCTCGTCCTGGTCGGCACGTTCTCGCGCTATCCGGCCATCGGCATCGTCGCCACCTTCGGCATCGTGCTCGCCGCGCTCTACACGCTCGTGCTCTACCAGCGGACGATGACCGGCCCGGTGAAACCCGAGGTCTCCGCGATGCCCGACCTGCGCGCGCGGGAACTCGTGGTCGTCACCCCGCTGATCGTGCTGTTGATCTTCCTGGGCGTCTACCCGAAGCCCGTCACCGACATCGTGAACCCGTCGGTCAAGCAGACGCTGTCCGACGTACACAAGAAGGACCCCAAGCCCGAGGTGGAGGCGGCCAAGTGAGCGCATCAGCCGTCCACAGCCTGTGGACAACGGCGGCAACCGCGGCCGACCCGATCTCGAAGATCGACACCCCGAAGATCGAATACGGGCAGCTCTCGCCCACGCTGATCATCCTGGGCGCCGCGATCATCGGAGTGCTGGTCGAGGCGTTCGTGCCGCGCAAGCACCGCTACTACGCACAGCTCTTCGTCTCCGTCGTCGCCCTGATCGCCGCGTTCGCCGCCGTGGTCGCCCTGGCCGCGGACGGATACGGCACCACCAAGGCACGCATCGCGGCCATGGGCGCGATCGCCGTCGACGGGCCCGCCCTCTTCCTGCAGGGCACCATCCTGCTGGCCGCCCTGGTCGGACTGTTCACCTTCGCCGAACGGCGCCTCGACCCCGAGGCGCACGGGGCCCGCGTCGACTCCTTCGCCGCCCAGGCGGCCTCCGTGCCCGGCAGCGAGAGCGAACAGGCCGCCGTCAAGGCCGGGTTCACGACGACCGAGGTCTTCCCGCTGCTCCTCTTCGCGGTCGCCGGAATGCTCGTCTTCCCGTCGGCCAACGACCTGCTGACGCTCTTCATCGCCCTGGAAGTCTTCTCGCTGCCCCTGTACCTCCTGTGCGCCCTGGCCCGCCGCAAGCGGCTCATGTCGCAGGAGGCCGCGGTCAAGTACTTCCTCCTCGGTGCGTTCGCCTCCGCCTTCACCCTCTTCGGCATCGCCCTGCTGTACGGCTACGCGGGCTCGGTGTCGTACGGGACGATCGCCCAGGTCGTCGACGGCACCGTCCAGAACGTCAACCCGGCGCTCGCCGACACCATGGGCAACGACGCACTGCTCCTCGTCGGCGCCGCGATGATCGTCATGGGCCTGCTGTTCAAGGTGGGCGCGGTGCCGTTCCACATGTGGACGCCCGACGTCTACCAGGGCGCTCCCACCCCGGTCACCGGCTTCATGGCCGCGGCGACCAAGGTGGCCGCCTTCGGCGCGCTTCTGCGCCTGCTCTATGTGGTCCTGCCGGGCCTGCGCTGGGACTGGCGGCCGGTGATGTGGGGCGTCGCGATCATCACGATGCTGGGCGGCGCGATCGTCGCGATCACCCAGACCGACATCAAGCGGCTGCTGGCGTACTCGTCCATCGCGCACGCCGGATTCATCCTCGCCGGCGTCATCGCGACCACCCCGGACGGCGTCTCGTCGGTCCTGTTCTATCTGGCCGCGTACTCGTTCGTGACGATCGGCGCCTTCGCCGTGGTCACCCTCGTACGCGACGCCGGCGGAGAGGCCACGCACCTGTCCAAGTGGGCCGGACTCGGACGCAGGTCGCCCTTGGTGGCGGCCGTCTTCGCGGTGTTCCTGCTGGCCTTCGCCGGCATCCCGCTGACCTCCGGTTTCGCCGGGAAGTTCGCCGTGTTCAAGGCGGCGGCGGAGGGCGGTGCGGCCCCGCTGGTCGTGGTCGGCGTGATCT
Organism: Streptomyces sp. NPDC048481; assembly: GCF_043200075.1. Lineage (NCBI taxonomy): Bacteria > Bacillati > Actinomycetota > Actinomycetes > Kitasatosporales > Streptomycetaceae > Streptomyces > Streptomyces sp. NPDC048481. The sequence continues at coordinate 869,630 of NZ_JBICXC010000002.1, read as the reverse complement.
CGTCGGCGATCGCCGCCTTCTTCTACATCCGGGTGATCGTGCTGATGTTCTTCAGCGAGCCGAGGGCCGACGGCCCCACCGTCGCCGTCCCGTCGCCGCTGACGATGATGGCGATCGCGGTGGGAGTGGCGGTCACGCTGGTCCTCGGCGTGGCGCCGCAGTACTTCCTGGACCTGGCGAACCAGGCGGGAGTGTTCGTGCGCTGAGCCACGGCGCCGCCCAGCCGCGGCGGTGCGTACGGTGGGCCCGGTACCTCGGCACGGGGGCCGGGCCCATCCGCGTGGGCGGCCGCCATCCACCGGGCCGTCACGCAGAGTCACCGGAACGGGGCTGTGGATAACTCCGGCGCTGTCAGTCCGGAGCCCTATCGTGGAGGCAGTGGTCGAAGGACGACGTACGGGGGACCAGTCGATGGGCGCGACGGGCGGGATCAGCGAGATGACAGGTATCACCGGGACACCGGAGCGGACCGAGAGCGAGGCACTGGCCACGCTGCACCGGGTCTTCGGGTACGACGCCTTCCGCGGCGAGCAGGAAGCGGTCATCGAACACGTGGTGGCCGGCGGCGACGCGGTCGTCCTCATGCCCACCGGCGGCGGCAAGTCCCTGTGCTATCAGATCCCCGCGCTGGTCAGACCAGGTACAGGTGTCGTCGTCTCCCCGCTGATCGCGCTGATGCAGGACCAGGTGGACGCGCTGCGGGCGCTCGGCGTCAACGCCGGGTTCATGAACTCCACGCAGGACTTCGACGAGCGGCGCGTGGTCGAGGCCGAGTTCCTCGCGGGAGAGCTGGACCTGCTGTACCTGGCGCCCGAGCGGCTGCGGCTTCAGTCCACCCTCGACCTCCTCTCGCGCGGCAAGATCTCCGTGTTCGCGATCGACGAGGCGCACTGCGTGTCCCAGTGGGGCCACGACTTCCGCCCCGACTACCTCTCCCTCTCCCTCCTCGGCGAGCGCTGGCCGGACGTCCCGCGGATCGCGCTCACCGCGACGGCCACCCACGCCACGCACCAGGAGATCACCCAGCGGCTCGCCATGCCGGCGGCCCGCCACTTCGTCGCCAGCTTCGACCGGCCCAACATCCAGTACCGGATCGTGCCGAAGTCCGACCCCAAGAAGCAGCTGCTGAGCTTTCTGCGCGAGGAGCACGCGGGCGACGCGGGCATCGTCTACTGCCTCTCGCGCAACTCCGTCGAGAAGACGGCCGAGTTCCTCACCCGCAACGGCGTCGAGGCCGTGCCCTACCACGCGGGCCTGGACGCGGGCACGCGCGCGGCGCACCAGTCCCGGTTCCTGCGCGAGGACGGCCTGGTCGTCTGCGCGACCATCGCCTTCGGCATGGGCATCGACAAGCCCGACGTCCGGTTCGTCGCCCACCTCGACCTGCCCAAGTCGGTCGAGGGCTACTACCAGGAGACCGGACGCGGCGGACGCGACGGCCTGCCCTCCACCGCATGGATGGCCTACGGCCTCAACGACGTCATCCAGCAGCGCAAGATGATCCAGAGCGGTGAGGGCGACGAGGCCTTCCGCCGGCGGGCCGGCGCCCACCTGGAGTCGATGCTCGCGCTGTGCGAGACCGTCCAGTGCCGACGGGGCCAGCTCCTCGCCTACTTCGGCCAGGAGCCGGACGCGGCGGGCTGCGGCAACTGCGACACCTGCCTCACCCCGCCGGAGACCTGGGACGGCACGGTCGCGGCCCAGAAGGTGCTGTCGACCATCGTGCGGCTGCAACGGGAACGCGGCCAGAAGTTCGGCGCGGTGCAGATCGTCGACATCCTGATGGGCAAGCGCACCGCGAAGGTGATCCAGTTCGACCACGACCAGCTGTCCGTGTTCGGTATCGGCGAGGAACTCACCGAGGGCGAATGGCGAGGAGTCGTCCGGCAGTTGCTGGCCCAGGGGCTGCTGGCGGTCGAAGGGGAGTACGGCACCCTGGTGCTCACGGAGGCCAGCGGCGCGGTACTGCGCCGGGAGCGGGACGTCCCGTTGCGCAAGGAGCCGAAGAAGGCGGCGACGTCGAAGGGGTCGGGCTCCTCGTCCGGCCGGGGCAAGGCCAAGGCCGTCGCGGCCGAGCTGCCCGAGGCGCTCCAGCCAGCCTTCGAGGCCTTGCGCGCCTGGCGCGCCGAGCAGGCCCGTGAGCAGGGCGTACCGGCCTACGTCATCTTCCACGACGCGACGCTGCGCGAGATCGCCCTGGCCTGGCCGACGTCCGTGGAGCAGCTCGGCGGCGTCAGCGGCGTCGGCGAGAGAAAGCTGGCCACGTACGGGGAGGGCGTCCTCGCCGTGCTGGCCTCGCTCGGCGGCCCACCGGACACGGCCGCCGCGGCCCCCACGGCTCCCGCCGCGAGCGCCGACCGTGCAGCCGGCGCCCCCACCCACACGGACCCGGACGACCCGGATCACTGGCCCGAGATGGACGCGGAACCGGAGCCCGAGGACTGGATGTAGCGGGGGCCGGCTTCGGGACCACATGGGGTTCGGTCGGACCGGCGCCTCTGACCGACCGGCGCCTCTGACCGACCGATCCCACCGATCCCACCGGTCCGTCGGGGCGCATGGAGTCGTCAGGGCGCGTCGACTGCCAGGGCTGACCGATCCGACCGACCGGGCGTGCGGTCCTGACCGTCCGGACGGATGTGACCGGGCGTTCCCGGACGGGCCGGTCTACAAGGCCCGGGCGGCGTATGCCCTGACGTCCGCGTCGGCGTCCGTCGTCGCCGTGGCCAGGGCGGCCCGGGCGGCCTCCGTGTCGCGGTGACGGGTCAGGGCCAGGACGGCGGCCTTGCGGACGTCGGCGTTCGGGTCGGCCAGCGCCTTGGCCAGCACGGGAACGGCCGTGTCGGGGTGGGTCACGGACAGTGCGGTCGCGGCGCCCGCCCGTACCTGCCACGCCGGGTCCGACAGCGCGGCCACGGCCCGTACGGCGAGCGGTTCCGGGCAGCCGGTGGCGCCCAGCGCGCCGTAGGCGGCGGCCCGGACCAGGGCATCGGGGTCGTCGACGAGGGCGACGAGAGCCGTGTGCACGGCGTCGGGAGCGGGCCCGGCATCGGCTCCCGGTTCGGCGTCGGCGTCGGCGCCCGCAGCAGTGCCCGCCCCCGTGGCCTCGCCCGCGAGGGTGTCGTTCAGGCGGCCGGCAGCCACCGTGGCCAGGGACTTGGCCATGGCGACGCGGACCTCGCGGGACGGGTCGGCGGTGGCCGCCCGGGCCAGTTCGTCGGCGGCGTCGACGGAGACCAGGGCGCGGACGGCCTCGATGCGGACGGCGATGTCGGCGTCGGCGAGGGCGTCGGCGAAGAGGGCGGCGTCGCCGAGACGCAAGGCGCGCAGCACGTCCAGGGCCGCGGCGCGGACCACCGGGTCGGAGTCGGTCAGTGCGGCGGTGAGCCCGTCGCGCAGGGCCGGCTCGGGCGGCAGGGTCTCGACGAGTTCCCGGAGCGAGGCCGCCGCGGTGGCCCGTACCTCCGAGGTGGGGTCGCGCAGTGCCTGGGCGAGCGCGGGGCCGGTGCCCGACGGCACGGTCTCGGTGAGTACCGCGACGGCCTCACGCCGGACGGCGGGCGCCGGATCGGTCAGGTAGGGGAGCAGGGCGTCGAGTTCGGGTTCCTCCTCGGCGAGGGCCACGAGTTCGAGGAGACGGGAGGAGGAGTGGAGGGCGGAGGACTGGAGGGACGCGGAGTGGAGGGAGGAGGACGACTCGGGGTCGTCGGGACCGGAGCCGGACGCCGAGGCGCCGTTCGCCGTCGAGGCGGCCGCGTCGGGGAGGGACTCGGGGCCGGCGGCGACGGGGGCCACGTCGCGTGAGCCGGCCGTGGCCACGTCCTCGGGGCGGACCTCGCCGAGATGGCGTGAGGGGCCGCCGACGGGGCTGAACTCGTCGACCGGAACCAGATAGGGAGCCACGGGTCTGGCCGTGAACTCCATAGCGCCGGAGGGGGACTTGTGCAGATCGAGGTGGTGGAACCAGGACTCGTCGTCGCGGCGGGGGTGGTCGAGGCGTTCGTGGTAGAGGCCCCAGCGGGACTCGGTGCGGGCCAGGGAGGCGCGCGCGGCCATCTCCGCGCAGTCGCGGATGAAGGAGACCTCGGCGCAGCGCATCAGCTCGTGCGGGGTGCGCGCGCCCATCTCGGCGATGTCGTCCCGCATGCGCTCGAAGGACTCCAGGGCCAGCGACAGCCGCGCGCCCGACTTCGGCGGCGCCACGTAGTCGTTCACGAAGCGGCGCAGCTTGTACTCGACCTGGGGCTGCGGCGGGCCGTCGGGGTTGCGCAGCGGGCGGTAGATCAGCTCGTGCGCCTCGCGCAGCTGGTCGGCGGGCAGCTCACCGTCGTACGCCGTGTACCGGGCCGCGTCCGCGCCCGCGAGGTCGCCGAAGACGAACGCGCCGATCATGTAGTTGTGCGGGACGCAGGCCAGGTCGCCGGCCGCGTACAGGCGGGGGACGGTCGTGCGGGCGTGCTCGTCCACCCGTACGCCGGAGGCCGAGTGGCCGCCGCACAGGCCGATCTCCGAGATGTGCATCTCGATGTCATGGGTGCGGTAGTCGTGACCGCGACCGGAGTGGAAGGTGCCGCGGGTGGGCCGCTCGGTGGAGTGCAGGATCGTCTCCAGGGCGGAGAGCGACTCCTCGGGCAGATGGCTGAGCTTCAGGTAGACGGGGCCGCGGTCGCTGGCGACCTCCGCGGCGAATTCGGCCATCATCTGCCCCGACCAGTAGTCGGAGTCGACGAAGCGCTCGCCGTGCCGGTTGACCTGGTAGCCGCCGAAGGGGTTGGCGACGTAGGCGCACGCGGGACCGTTGTAGTCCTTGATCAGCGGGTTGATCTGGAAGCACTCGATGCCGGTCAGCTCGGCGCCGGCATGGTAGGCCATGGCGTAGCCGTCGCCCGCGTTGGTGGGGTTCTCGTACGTGCCGTACAGGTATCCGGAGGCGGGCAGTCCGAGGCGGCCGCAGGCGCCGGTCGCGAGGACGACGCCGCCCGCGCGGACGGTGACGAACCGTCCGGTGCGGGTGTTGAAGCCGACGGCGCCGATGGCGCGTCCGTCCTCGGGGGAGGTCAGCACCCGCACCGGCATCACCCGGTTCTCGATGCGGATCCGCTCCCGCATCTCGCGCCGCCGCAACTGCCGGTACAGGACCTTCTTGACGTCCTTGCCCTCCGGCATCGGCAGCACGTAGGAGCCGGACCGGTGGACCTGGCGGACCGCGTAGTCGCCGTGTTCGTCCTTCTCGAACTTCACGCCGTACGACTCCAGCCGCTGCACCATGGCGAAACCGCGGGTCGCGGTCTGGCGGACGGTCGCCTGGTCGACGATGCCGTCGTTGGCGCGGGTGATCTCGGCGACGTAGTCGTCGGGCTCGGCCCGGCCTGGGACGACCGCGTTGTTGACGCCGTCCATGCCCATCGCGAGCGCCCCGGAGTGGCGCACGTGCGCCTTCTCCAGGAGGAGTACGCCGGCGCCGCGCTCGGCGGCGGTGAGGGCCGCCATGGTGCCGGCGGTGCCGCCGCCGATGACGAGGACGTCGCAGGTCAGCTCCTCGGCGTCGCCGAGCGCGGGGATCTGCACAGGGGTGTCCACCGGGGTGCCTTTCAGGTGTTCAGTGAGGTCAGGACGGCCCGCCGCAGGGCCACGCGCGCGGGGTCGTCGTGGGCGGCGCGATCGCGGGGGCGCGGCACGTCCCGTACGGCGACGAGGCGGCCCGCCCCGAGGAGTGCCACGCGGTCGCCGAGGAACAGGGCCTCGTCCACGTCGTGGGTGACGAAGACGACGGTCGCGCCCGTGCCGCGCAGTACCTCCACCAGGAGGTCCTGCATGCCGGCGCGGGTCTGGGCGTCGAGGGCGCCGAAGGGTTCGTCCATGAGGACGGCGCGCGGGCCCGCGGCGAGCGCCCGGGCCAGTTGCGCGCGCTGGCGCTGGCCTCCGGAGACGCGGTGCGGCAACTGCCGTGCGCGGTCGGCGAGTCCGACTCGGGTGAGCCAGTCGGCGGCCTGCTTGCGGCGCGTCGCGCGGGGCGTGCCCTGGATGGCGAGGGGGAGTTCGACGTTGGCCAGCAGGGTGCGCCAGGGCAGGAGGGCGTCCTCCTGGAAGACGAGCGCACGGTCCGCGGCGGGTCCGGTGATCGGCCGGCCGTCCTGCTCCACGGCGCCGGCCAGCGCGGGCAGCAGTCCGGCCAGGGTGCGCAGCAGCGTCGACTTGCCGCAGCCGGACGGGCCGACGACGGTGAGGATCTCGCCGGGCGGGACGTCGAGGTCGACGTCGGCCAGGGCGGCGGCGTCGGGACGGCCGAGGGTGGCCGCCCGCAGGGTGAGCCGGGTGCCGCGCTCGGCGGACCCGGTGCTCCCGCGCACGGGCGTGTGGGCGTCGCCGGGGGCGGCGGCACCCGTGTCGTCCAGCACGGTCGCCACGGAGTTCCCACCCGAGGCCCGACCGGGGCTCGCCCCGACGGCCGTGCCCGACGAGTCGGACGGGTTGGACGGCTCGGACGCGTCGGACGGGTCGGACCAGTCGGTTGCGCCGGTCAGGTTGATCGTGCCGGTGGCGCCGTTCGGGCCGGCGGCACCGTTCGGGCCGATGGCGCTGTTCGGGCCGGTCGAGTCTGCTGTGCCGTCGGCGTGGGTGGTGCCGCCGGGCGGGCCGGTCGTGTCGCGGGTCTCAGACGAGGTGTTCATCGCGCGCCCCCTCGGGCTCGGTTCCGGTGCCGGCGGTGGCGGAGGCGGCCGGTTCCGGAGGCCTTCGCACTGCCGCGGCCGTACGAAGGCCCGCCGTCCGGGGCCGGCCCGCGGGGACGTAGGACGTGCGGGGCAGCCAGCGGGTCAGGCGGCGGCCGAGGAGTTCCACGGCCGTGGAGGTCGCCCAGCCGAGCACGCCGATCGTGGCCATGCCGACGAACACGCCCGGGTAGTCGACGACGGTGTAGTCCTGCCAGGTGCGGTAGCCGACGCCGTACTGGCCGGAGATCATCTCGGCGGAGATCACACAGATCCACGAGACGCCGAGGCCGACCGAGAGGCCGCCGAAGATGCCCGGCAGCGCGCCCGGCAGCACCACCGAGGCGAGGATCCGCCACCGGCCGCCGCCCATGGTGCGCACCGCCTCCTCCCAGCCGGGGGCCAGGGCGCGGACCGCGTGCCGGGTGGAGACCATGACGGGGAAGAACGCGGCGGTGAAGGTGATGAAGACGATGCCCTGCTCGTTGGAGGGGAAGAGCAGGATCGCGACGGGCACCAGGGCGATCGCGGGGATGGGGCGGACGACTTCGAGAACCGGCCCGAGCAGGTCCTCGGCGAGCCGCGAGCGCGCCACGAGCACGCCCGTGGCGACGCCCACGACGGCGGCGAGGAGGAAGCCGGTGAGGATGCGGGTGAGGCTGTCGGTGAGGTCGGTCCAGTAGTCGTCGCCGGCCAGGCGGTCCGCGAAGGTGCGGGCGACGTCCGCCACCGTGGGGAACTGCGAGAAGCGCAGCCACAGGTCGACGTTCAGGCTGGTCAGCAGCTGCCACAGGCCGAGGGCGGCCGCCACCGACGCCGCCCGCAGGGCATACCGGGTCACGAGGCCCGCCCCAGCGCGTCGGCGTACGGGACGACCCGGGAGCCGGCGTGGGCGTCGACGTAGGCCCGGGCGGTCGCCGGGGCGACGAACGGCAGGAGCGTCGTGCCGTCGGCGACCCAGACGGCCTTGTCGGCGAACCACAGGGTGCCGGTGGTGGCGTCGGGGACGTAGGCGGCGCGGACGCCGTCCTTGTGCCGGGCGACGTAGGCCAGCAGCGCGCCCGGCGTCGCGAAGGAACGGGTCCGCGTGGCGCCCTTGGGCCACACCTCGCTCGCGGCGGGCGCCGGCGCGGCGGCGAGCCGGCGGGCGTAGGACGGGCCGAGGGCCTTCTTGACGTAGCGGTCGTCGACGAAGGAGTCGACGTCGACGTCGCCGGTCAGCTTCGCCGCCTTCAGGATCGACACGTCCTCCTTGAGCGCCGAGACGAGCCCGGGCTTGACGGCCGGGTCGAAGGTGGCGATGCCGTGGGCGCCGTTGTAGAGGTAGACGACCTCGGCGGGCAGGCCGGTGGCCTTCGCGACGCTCTCGGCGGCCGCCACGGGGTGGGCGTTCAGGTAGGTCGTGGCCTGCTCCTGGGCCTTCAGGAACGCCTCCAGCACGGCCGGGCGGTTCTTCGCGAAGTCCTCGCGGGCGGTGACGCCGTGGAAGGTGGGCAGATCGAGCTGGGCGCCGTCGTAGAGCGCTGTCGCCTTGCCCTGGTAGGCGAGCAGACCGGGCCAGGCGACGAACTGCGAGAGCGCGTCGGCGCTGCCCGCGGAGAGCGCCGACGCCCCGACGGCGGGCTGCTGGTTGAGTTTCTCGACGCCCTTGTCGGGGTCGATGCCGGCGCGCTTCAGGGCGCGGACCAGGGTGCCGTCGGCGGCGGACCCGACGCTCGTGGAGACCTTCCTGCCCTTGAGGTCGTCGATCGAGGCGAGCGGGGAGCCCGGGGCGGTGACGATGGTGTTGAGGCCGCCGCGCAGGTTGTAGCCGGTGACCGACACCAGACGGGTGGGCTTGCCGAGCTGCCTGCCGCGGGCCGCGTTGATGAGGAGCGGGAAGTCGCCCATCGAGCCGATGTCGATCTTCCCCGCGGTCATCTGGGCGGTGATGGGGGCGCCGGTGGCGTAGTCCTGCCAGTCGACCTTGTAGCTCTTGCCGTCGCCGAGGGCGTTCAGCTGCTTCTCGAAGTAACCGAGGGACCGCAGGAGGGTGCCTGCCGTGACCGTGTTGATGGTCTTGGACTGGTAGCCGACGGTGACGGTGACCGTGGAGCCGTCACCGGCCTGGGCGCTGCCGCATCCGGTGAGCGGGAGCAGGAGGAGGGCGGCGGCGGACGCGGCGGTCGTTCGGGGTTTCATCGGGGATCGGGCCTTTCACCGGAGCAGGTAGGGCATGTTGACCGTGACGGCTCCGGTGGGACAGCGGGCCGCGCACGGGCCGCAGTACCAGCATTCGTCGACGTGCATATAGGCCTTGCCGTTGCTCTCGTCGATGGCGAGGGAGTCCAGCGGGCACATGTCCACGCAGAGGGTGCAGCCGTCGATGCACTTCGACTCGTCGATGGTCACGGGCACGTCGGCCCGCTGGGGTGCCAGGGTCATGGCTGTCTCCGAAAAGGTCCCGGGGAATTCTGGGAAAAACCGTGCGGCGGCGAACCGATGGGGCCTCGCCGAACGATGAAGGGATGAGAGCGGGAAGCAGGGCGGACGGCTGACAGAGGGGGCGGGAGATGGAAGGTCACAGCGAGCGGTGCAGCCGGCCGCTCATCGAGATGCGGTCGCCGCGGAAGCGGATGAACTCCAGATCCACCGGGCGTCCGTCATCGAGGTGGGTGAGGCGTTCGAGCATCAGGACGGCCGACCCTCGTGGCGCCTCCAGGACGGCGGCGGAGTGGGCGTCCGCGTTCACGGCCTCCAGAGTGATCTCGGCGTGGCCGAGTCGCCGCCCGGTGAGGGCCTCCAGGAGCCGGAAGACGTCGGTGTTCTCCAGGTCGGCGCCCAGCAGGTCGACGCCGATGTCGAGCGGGACGTAGGTGAGGTCGAGGGAGAGGGGGACGCCGCCCAGCCGGCGCAGGCGTTCGATGTAGAGGACGTCGGCGCCGGGCCGGACACGGAGGCGTTCGGCCACCGGGGCGGGTGCGGCGACGGGGCCCATCGTGCGGACCTCGTTGGTGACGTGCCCGTGCTCGTGCAGGGTCTCCGCGAGGCCCATCAGGCGATCCAGGCCGTGCGGGAACTTCTGCGCCACGACGACCGTGCCGACGCCGGGCAGCCGTTCCACCAGGCCTTCCGCGCGCAGCAGGTCGAGTGCCTGGCGGACGGTGTTGCGCGAGGCGCGGTAGTCGGCGGCGAGCGTCGACTCGTGGGGGAGCGTGCCCGCCGGGAAACCGCCGGTGAGCAGCTGGCGGCGCAGGATGTCGGCCAGTTGACGGGCCTGGTCAGCGCGCAGCCGACGGCGTGCACGGTGGGCGGCGACGGTGGTCGCGCCCTGGCCGGCGTGCTCTCGGACACGGTCGCTGGATGGCATGGCTCGAACCATAGCGAGAAGGTAGGGAAAGGGGTGTTGCCAGAGTGTTGCGCCACCTGCGGCACCGTCAGAAACCGCCCTGACCTGCTGGAACGACTGGCCGTCGGGTGAGAAACGCCAGCTCATGACGGTGCGGGCGGACTGGCGGGCGGGCCGGATCGGGTGGACGCGGACCGGCGGGGCTGCTCAGGTCAGTGCGGCCAGGCCGGGGACGAACGTGATCAGCAGCGGCAGCAGGGGCACCAGTGCGGCCGCCGTGGTCGTCAGCGCACGCTGTCTGCGCAGCAGGCGCGGGGGCGGCTGGAGGAGGCGGTCGACGCGCTCCCCGAGCAGACGGCGGCTGGACGCGCAGGACAGCACGCCCCGGTGCTGGTTCAGCTCGATCAGGGCCAGCGCCGTGGTCAGGTGACCGCAGCGGCGCGAGGCCGTGTCGTCGGCGGCGAGTTCGACCAGGCGGTGGGTCTGGTCGCAGAAGTGGGCGAAGAGCGGGATGCGGGGGAAGCCGGTGGCGAGGGCGGTGGACAGATGGAGCAGCCAGTCGTGGTGGGCGCGGGCATGGCCGCGCTCATGGGTGAGGACGGCGTCCAGCTGGTGGGAGGTGAGGCGGTGCAGAGCGCCGGTCGTGACGATCAGCTGGGCCGGACTGCCGGGCATCCACCAGGCGTCGGGGTACTCGTCCTCCAGGACGAGAAGCGGGCCGCGGGCCGACGGCAGACCGGCGGGCAGGTCGGGGGCGCGCTCCCGCAGGAGGGCCCTCTCCCGGCCGCGTCGCCGGCGCGCCTCGAACAGCTCGCGGGCCAGCATCGCGGTCGTCCAGGCGGCCCCGCAGGCCAGCAGCAGGGTGAGCGTCGCCGTCCACGGCGAGGAGGCCGACAGGTCGTACGCCTCGGTGACCGACGGCGGCGCCGGCGCGAAGACCCGCACGCGGACGGTGTGGAAGACGGCCGCCGCGCCCAGCACCAGGGCGGTCAGACAGCACAGCAGGACGGTGGCGACCAGGCATTGCCACACCCACAGCCCCACCACCGGCTCCCGCTCGGGCCAGGCGGAGCGGGTGAGCGCACGCGGGACCGGCACGGCGGCCGTCAGCGCGACGACGCTGAGCAGGAGCAGGCAGACAGTCATGCCACGGGCTCCGGATCCTGGTCGGGAAGGGGGCGTGCCGGTCGCGCGGGGCGTAGCGCTCGCTCACGCGCGCGGTTCCGCCACGGGCGGCGGGCCCGGCCCGAGAACCGTGCCCGTCGCCAGTATGACGCCGGTTATCCCCCGAGTCAGCCCACGAAGGCGCTCCGATTCGGCCTTGGTAGGAGGCCGAGGCAGGCCGGCGCGGGTCGGGGGCAGGTCAGGGCGGCCGGGGCACTCGGGGCGACTGGGCGGCGTCCGGGTATGCGCCCCTGGGCGCAGGCCCCGGCCCTGGGTGCAGGCCCCGGCCCTTCAGGACCACGGCCCCGGCCCCCGGCCTTCAGACCCGGCCCCCGGCCCCCGGGACGGGCGGCCGGGCCCGAGGGGCACCCCGCAAGGTCACTCCGCCGGGCCGCCCTGCCCGACCGGTCCTGAGCCTGCGCCGGTCCCGCCGGGTGCGCAGGTACGCAGTTGCCGCTCCGCCGCTCCGCCGCTCCGCCGCTCTGCTCCTGCGCCGGGGTCTCGACTGCCCGCCCGGGTGTCTGCCCGCCGCCTGCCCGCCTCTCCCCCTGCATGGCTGCCTGCCCGCCCGGCGCACCCCGGCCGCCTGGGTGACTGCGCGCCGGGGCCGAGGCCGAGGCCGGGGGCCTGGGCCCGGGCCCTAGCCGGCGATGATTCGTCCGCTCACCTCGCCCAGGCCCACCGGGATGCCGGCGGGGCCGGGGGCCTGGGCGGAGAGGGTCACGACGTCGCCGTCCTCCAGGAACGTCCTCTTGCCGTCGGGGAGTTCGAGCGGGTCGCGGCCGTTCCAGGTCATCTCCAGGAGAGAACCGCGCTGGTCGGGCTCCGGGCCGCTGACCGTGCCCGAGCCGTACAGGTCTCCGGTGCGCAGGGACGCGCCGTTGACGGTGAGGTGGGCGAGCTGCTGGGCGGCCGTCCAGTACATGGTGGCGAAGGGCGGCTCGGAGACCGTGTGACCGTTCAGCGCGACGGAGATCCGCAGGTCGTAACCGGCGGGCTCGGCGGCCGCGTCGTCCAGGTAGGGGAGGAGGGCGTGGGTGCGCGCCGGAGGAGCCACCCGCGCGGCGTCCAGCGCCTCCAGCGGGGTGATCCACGCCGAGACGGAGGTGGCGAACGACTTGGCCAGGAACGGGCCGAGCGGGACGTACTCCCATGCCTGGAGGTCACGGGCCGACCAGTCGTTGAGCAGGCACAGGCCGAACACGTGCTCCCGGAAGTCGCTCATGGCGACCGGGCTGCCCTGCGGCGAGGGCGTCCCGACCACGAATCCGACCTCGGCCTCGATGTCGAGCCGCACGGAGGGGCCGAAGACGGGGGCCGGGTCGGAGGGGCCCTTGCGCTGGCCCGAGGGCCGTACGACGTCCGTGCCGGAGACGACGACGGTGCCGGACCGTCCGTGGTAACCGATCGGCAGGTGCTTCCAGTTGGGCAGCAGCGTGTCGGGGGTGTCCGGGCGGAAGATCGCGCCGACGTTCCGGGCGTGGTGCTCGGAGGAGTAGAAGTCGACGTAGTCGGCGACCTCGAAGGGGAGGTGCAGGGTCACAGCGGACAGGGGCCGGAAGAGGGGCTCGACGGTGGCCCGGTGCGCCGGGCTCGTCACCCACTCCGTCAGCTCGCGACGCACCTGCGTCCAGACCGGACGGCCCGCCGCCATCAGCGGGTTGAGGGTCGGCGCCGCGAGCAGCTCGGCGTGGGACGAGCCGAGCGCGCGGGCCGCCGCACCCGCGTCGAGGACGTGGTCGCCGAGCCGGACGCCGACGGTCCGCTCGGCGGAGCCCGGCAGCGAGAAGACGCCGTACGGCAGGTTGTGCGGACCGAAGGGATCGCCCTCGGCAAGGTCGAAGGGGGGCATCGGGTACTGCCTCTCTTTCGTGTTCGTGCGCTCTGTGGTGCTCGCCAGGTGAGCCCGCCGGATTCCGCGCGGATGCCGCGGGTGCGCCGAGCCGGGCCACACGTTACGGCCGACCTCGGGGAAGCGACACGGGGGCGGGCCGTCGAGGCGGCGCCGGGCGGAAGCGCCGGGCGGTGGCGGGGGAGGCGCTGCGGGCGCGGCCGACCACGCGACGCCCGGCCGGGCACGCGCCGCCCGACCGCGCGGCACCCGGCCGACCACGCACCCGCCCGGCCGGGCGGGTGCCGGAAAGGCGCTTCTTCGAGCCGGTCGTCAGCCACCGTCGGTCAGTCGTTGGAGGGGAGTTGGCAGAACCGGACCGGACCCGGTCGCTGTTCGGTTCCCGTCGAACCCGGGGGGTGCGGGGTCCGTATTCTCTGATCATGGCCGCACCCACCGCATATGCCGCGCGCACCGCGTACGCCCTCATCGCCACCGACCTGGACGGAACGCTGCTCCGCGGCGACGACACCTTCTCCGACCGGTCCCTCGACGCGCTCGCGCGGGTGACGGCCGCCGGCGCACGCCACCTGGTGGTGACGGGACGCCCCGCGCCCCGCGTGCGCCCGCTGCTCGACCGCCTGCACAGCAGGGGGCTCGCGGTGTGCGGACAGGGGGCGCAGCTGTACGACGCCGGTGCGGACCGTCTGCTGTGGTCGGTCACCCTGGACCGGGAGCTGGCCGAGACCGCGCTCGGCAAGATCGAGGCGGAGGTCGGGCAGCTGTACGCGGCCGTCGACCAGGACGGCGTCGACGGGTTGACGCTCATCGAGCCGGGCTACCGGATGCCGCACCCCACGCTGCCCGCCCTGCGCGTCGGCCGCCGCGACGACCTGTGGTGCGAGCCGATCAGCAAGGTGCTGCTGCGCCACCCGTTCCTGTCGGACGACGAGTTGGCGGCGACGGCCCGCTCGGTGGTCGGCTCGCTCGCGACGGTCACCATGTCGGGGCCGGGCACGGTGGAACTCCAGCCCTGCGGGGTCACCAAGGCGACCGGGCTGGCGCTGGCCGCCGAACACCTGGGGCTGCGGCCCGAGGACACCGTCGCCTTCGGGGACATGCCCAACGACATCCCGATGTTCGACTGGGCGGCCCGCGGTGTCGCGATGGCCAACGCGCACCCGGAACTCAAGGCGATGGCCGACGAGGTCACGACGTCGAACGAGGACGACGGCGTGGCCGTCGTCCTCGAAAGACTGTTTCCCTGAGCCGGGGGCCGGCTGTCAGTACGCGCTGAAGACGTTGTCGATGGAGCCGTAGCGGGCGGCCGCGTAGTTGCAGGCGGCGGTGATGTTCGCGACCGGGTCGTAGGAGTCCCAGGACGTGCCGTCGACGTGGTAGGCGCGGAAGGTGGGGTCGATGACCTGGAGCAGGCCCTTGGAGGGAATGCCCGCGGCCGCGTTGGAGTCCCACAGGTTGATGGCGTAGGGGTTGCCGGACGACTCGCGGATGACGTTGCGGTAGATGCCGTTGTACGTCCCCGGGATGCCGTGCTGCGCCATGACGTGCAGCGAGGCGCGGATCCACCCGTCGAGGTTGTTGGAGTACCCCAGGCTGGTGGCGGTCGCGACGGTCGGGGTCGCGGCGGAGGCGGTGCTGGCGCCGATGAGCGGGAGTGCCAGCACGGCGACTCCGGTGCCGGCGACGGCGAGCTTGCGGGCGAGGCGGGCGGTGCGGGTGCGGCGGTGAGCGGCAGCGGGCATGACGGTTTTTCCTCTCCAGCGCCTGCGAGGTGAGCTGTCGGGTTCGGGCGGGGAGCTGCCCGGTCGCGTCCTGACGGTCGCGACTTCACCCCGAGCCGCGACGGACCGCCCTGAACGTCCGGAAAACATCCGGGACGTCAGGAACATCCGTTGCGGCGACTTACCTGGTTCCCCCGCTCCTGCCGTGCGTTCTCGATGGGTGTCATGGGCGGCGGCAGGATTAGGCGTCCGCCCGACAGGCCGGGAACGTATGCGAGAGCACATGTCCGGAACAAGTACCGGATTCACAGATCACCCCTATTGACCTTGGTCTGCGGTCTATGGGGTGCTTGATCCTTTGTGGGTGCAAAGGGTCAACTTGCTTGAGGCGTGCGGAGAATCGGTGAAGAGCGGGCCGGTGTGGACCGGTCTCGTGGAGTGAGCCAACTCACCCGGGTCCACAAGGGCGGCGAAACGGGCATTAGCCCCAACTCGTAGTTAAAAGAATGCCGATGAGCTGTCGTCCGCCATGTCGCGTCGCGCCGCCCGCCGAGGGCGGCTGCTCCGCCCGTTCCAGTGGGCTGCTCCGCCCTTTCGGGGAGGCCGCTCCGCCCTTTCGGGGAGGCCGCTCCGCTCTTTCAGGGAGGTGGCGCCATCGCCCCGGGGGCGGGGAGCGGGCGACGGTCGCGGAGGGGGAGGCGCGTGATAGTCGTCACGCCGGGTGGGGTGGGTGGGTGCGGGCCGGGTCCGGCGGGAGGCGGGGGGCGCAGGCGCGCGTGGGCAGCGTGAGCCCGCCCTGATGCCTTCGCGCGCGTGCGGGTCCGTGCTCAAGGGTGAGCGGTCGGCGGGACGGGGGCGGGCGGTCCGGCGTCGGGGGCGTGTGGCTCCGGCGTCCGCGGGTGGGGATCCGCGACCCGTCGTGTGCGGGTCCGGCGTCCGGTGTGTGCGGGTCTGCGGCCCGGTGTGTGCGGGTCTGCGGCCCGGTGTGTGCGGGTATGTGGTCGGGCTTGTGCGGGTCTGTGGCCGGGGGCGGCCGCGTGCGGCCGCATGATTCGCGGCGCCGGGGTAATCCGATGGGTGTTCCGGCGGATGCCCGGCGTACGAGCTGATCAGGAACTCGGCAGGTGGAATCCGGTACCGCCCCGCCTGACGGAGACGCTTCCCGGGCGAGCCCATTCGAGCCCGGGGGACGTGGGGGCTATCGGTGATCGAAACGTGACCGGATACGCTGACTTGAGTGGTGGCAGCGACCTATCGACAAACCGCGTAATCGCCAGTGGACACCAGCAGACAGGAGACCCCTCGTGACCGTCGTCGGGCCGTTCGGGCTGAGCGTGCGGGACCAGGCTCTGGAAGCCGATGTCCAGGCCGGATTGGCGGCTGTCGAGGAAGGCTTGCTCGAGGCCACCAAGAGTGAGGTCCCCTTCATCACGGAGGCCGCCCAGCACCTCGTGCGGGCGGGCGGGAAGCGGTTCCGGCCGCTGCTCGTGGTGCTCGCGTCGCAGTTCGGGGACAAGCACGCGCCGGGTGTCGTGCCGTCGGCCGTGGTGGTGGAGCTGACCCACCTGGCCACGCTGTACCACGACGACGTGATGGACGAGGCCGCCGTGCGGCGCGGGGTGCCCAGCGCCAACGCCCGCTGGGGGAACTCCGTCGCCGTCCTCACGGGCGACTTCCTCTTCGCCCGCGCCTCCCACATCCTGGCCGACCTCGGCCCGGAGGCGGTGCGGGTGCAGGCGGAGGCGTTCGAGCGGCTGGTCACCGGGCAGATCCTGGAGACGGCCGGTCCGACGGACGGCCGGGATCCGGTCGACCACTACCTCGACGTCCTCGGCGGCAAGACGGGCTCGCTGGTGGCGGTGGCCTGCCGGTTCGGGGCGATGATGTCGGGCGCCGACGAGACGGTCGTCGACGTCCTGACGCAGTACGGCGAGCGGCTGGGCGTCGCGTTCCAGCTGGCGGACGACGTCCTGGACATCGCGTCCGACTCGCGCGAGTCGGGCAAGACGCCCGGCACGGACCTGCGCGAGGGCGTGCCCACGCTGCCGGTGCTGCGGCTGCGCGAGCGTGCGGCGCGGCTGGCGCTGCCCGAGGACATCGCGCTGTGCGAGCTGCTGGACTCCGACCTCAGCGACGACGCCCGCCTCGACGAGGCCCTCACGGCGCTCCGGGCCCACCCGGCCCTGGAGCAGGCCCGCCGGGACACCGTGCGGTACGCCAAGGACGCGCGCGCCGCGCTGGCGCCGCTGCGGGAGTGCGACGCCAAGGCCGCCCTGATGGAGCTCTGCGACGCGGTGGTCCACCGGGCGGGCTGACCCCGCCTGCTCTGCCTCCTGATCCGCCTCCCCCTCTGCCTGCCTCGCCGTCCCCTCTTCCCTGCTTCCTCCCGTCCCGTCAGGGGTGCCCGCCCTCCGCACCCCTACGGGCCGTCCCCGTCACGTCAGGGTCGTGTCATACCGCAGGCGTATGTGGAGTTGAGCCCTCGGGTTGACGCCTGTCGTCGGCTGATTTGGTCAGATGGGGACTACGGAAAACACCACTCCTCACCGATTCGGGTGAGAATGGCGGCTTGGGGCGGGGAACGCAGCGCGAGACGACCAGCCGCCGCCGACGACGGAGGTAAGGCACACATGGCACCGAAGGAATCCGACGCCACCATGACCGGCGGGGAGGCGACCGGCGGGGAGGCCGACGACCTGCGCCTCCGACGCCGCAAGGCCGCACGGTACGTCGTTCCGGTCACCGTGATCGGTGTCGCGGCGGCGACGATCGGGCTCGTCCCGGCGCTCGCCGACTCCGGCGACCCCGACCTGCCGAAGATCACCGCGCAGCAGCTCCTCGACAAGATCGCCGCCTCGGACGTGCAGCAGCTGTCCGGAACGGTGAAGATCACCACCGACCTCGGGCTGCCCGACCTCGGCGGGCTGGAGAGCGGGCTGCTCTCCGGAGCGGCGCAGGGCGGCGACGGCTCGTCCGCCGACCCCCAGGCCAAGCTCACCGAGCTGGCGTCCGGCACGCACACCCTGCGCGTCGCGGCCGACGGCCCGGACCGGCAGAAGGTCTCGCTGCTGGAGCGGGCCGCCGAGTACAGCGTCGTCCACAACGGCAAGAACGTGTGGGGGTACGACAGCGCGTCCAACGAGGTCTACCACTCCACCGTCGACGAGAGCGCGGGCAAGGAGCCGGGCAAGGGGCGCACCCCGGTCCCGGCCACGCCGAAGGACCTCACCGAGGACGCGCTCAAGGCGGTCGACAAGACGACCTCCGTGACCGTCGACGGCACGGTCCAGGTCGCGGGCCGCGACGCGTACAAGCTGCTCGTCAAGCCGAAGCAGTCCGGCTCCACCGTGGGCGCGATCAGCGTCGCCGTGGACGCGGAGACGGGCCTGCCGCTGAAGTTCACGCTGACCCCCGCGAGCGGCGGCGCCGCCGTCGTGGACGCCGGCTTCACCCAGGTGCACTTCGCGAAGCCCGCCGCGTCCACCTTCGACTTCACCGCCCCCAAGGGCGCGAAGGTCACCGAGGGCGCGGCCGGCGAGGGCCACGACGGCAGCGGCAAGGGCGGCCGGGGAGCCGAACCCGCTCCCGGGCACGACGGGTTCGACGGGTTCGGCGGGTTCGGCCAGGGCCTCGGCGGTGGAGCCGGTGACGAGGGCATGAAGGTCATCGGTGAGGGCTGGACGTCCGTCGCGGCCTTCGACACGGGCGGCGAGGGCGTGCCCTCGGGCTCCACCGCGGGCGGCGACCTCGGTGGCTTCCTGGGCTCCCTCGGCGACAAGGTGAGCGGCGACTTCGGCTCCGGCACGGTCTTCTCCACCCGCCTGGTCAACGCCCTGATCACGGACGACGGCAAGGTCTACGCCGGCGCGGTCACCAAGGACGCGCTCGTGAAGGCGGCCGACGCCGGGAAGTGACCCGGGCCGGGGCGTCGCCGGGGATCGCAAGGGCCGATGGAGTCGGTGCGGGAGGAGAGGGGCGAGGGTGACGGAGCCGGCGCGGGAGCCGACGGGCGAGGGCGCGCGGGAGCCCGCCGGGGAGCCGGCGGACGACGGCGCCGTCATCCGCACCCGCGCCCTCACCAAGCGCTACCGCGGCGGCCAGCTCGCCGTCGACGGCCTCGACCTGACCGTCCCGGCGGGCAGCGTCTTCGGCTTCCTCGGCCCCAACGGCTCCGGCAAGACCACCACCATCCGCATGCTGATGGGGCTCATCGAGCCCACGGCCGGCTCGGCCCGCGTCCTGGGACACCCCATGCCGCGGGCCGCGCGCGCCGTCCTGCCGCACGTCGGCGCGCTCATCGAGGGTCCCGCCCTGTACGGCTTCCTCTCCGGCCGCGACAACCTGCTCCGTTACGACGCGGCCGACCCGACCGCCGACCCGCGCACCCGACGGGCGAGGGTCACGACCGCGCTGGAGCGGGTGGGCCTGACGGCCGCCGCCGGGAAGAAGGCGAAGGCGTACTCGCTCGGCATGAAACAGCGGCTGGGCCTCGCCGCCGCCCTGCTCCGGCCCCGCCGCCTGCTCGTCCTCGACGAGCCGACCAACGGCCTGGACCCGCAGGGCATGCGGGAGATCCGCTCCCTGGTGAGAGAGCTGGCCGCCGAGGGCACGACCGTCTTCCTCTCCTCGCACCTGCTCGACGAGATCGAGCAGGTGTGCACGCACGCGGCCGTGATGGCCCAGGGCCGGCTGATCGTGCAGGGCCCGGTGGCGGACCTCGCGGCGGGCGCGAGAGGCCGGCTGGTCGTGACGACGCCGGATCCCGCGGACGCGGCCCGTGTGCTGAAGGAACAGGGCGTCGTCGACGTCGTCGCCGCGGAGGACGGCGTCAGCGCCGAGGCGCCGCCCGCCGGCCGCGATCTCGCGGATCTGAACGGTGCGCTGGTGACGGCGGGCGTGCGCGTGCGTGGCTTCGCCGTCGAACGCGCCTCCCTGGAGGACGCGTTCGTGGCGCTCACGGGGGAGGGGTTCGATGTCGCGGGCTGAAGCGGGAACGGCGGACGGCCGGGACCCGGTCCCGCCGCCGCCCGGGGCCACGGGGAGCGGCGCTCCGACCTCGTCGGCTTCCTCGCCTTCCCTGCCGTCCTCGTCCTCCTCGTCCTCCTCGTCCGTCGCGCCGTCCCCGTCCGCCCGGACGGCCCGGAGTCCCTGGGCCTGGGCATGGACCTTCGGGATCGTGCGCAGCGAACTGCTGACGACCTTCCGGCGCTGGCGCACGCTCGCCCTGCTGGGCGTGCTGGCGGCCGTGCCGATCCTGGTCGGGATCGCCGTGAAGATCGAGACGGACGACGGGTCGTCCGCCGGGCGCGGCGGCGGCGCGGGCCCCGCGTTCATCTCGCAGGTCACCAACAACGGCCTGTTCCTGGTCTTCACCGCGCTGGCCGTGACCCTGCCGTTCTTCCTCCCGATGGCCGTCGGCGTCGTCGCGGGCGACGCGATCGCCGGTGAGGCGAACGCCGGCACCCTGCGCTACCTCCTGGTCGCCCCCTCCGGCCGCACCCGCCTGCTGCTGGCCAAGTTCGCGACCGTCATGACCTTCTGCGTGGCGGCCACCCTCGTGGTCGCGCTCTCGGCGCTCACCGTGGGGGCGCTGCTCTTCCCGCTGGGCGACCTGACGACGATCTCCGGCACCCGGATCGGCTTCGCGGACGGTCTGCTGCGGGCACTGCTGATCGCCCTGGTCGTCGCCGCCTCGCTGACCGGCGTCGCCGCGCTCGGACTGTTCGTCTCCACGCTCACCGGCAGCGGCATCGCGGCGATGGCGACGACCGTCGGCCTGCTGATCACGGTCCAGATCCTCGACCAGATCCCCCAGCTCCACGCCCTCCAGCCGTACTTCTTCTCGCACTACTGGCTGTCCTTCGCCGACCTCATGCGCGAGCCCGTCTACTGGGACGACCTGCAGAAGAACCTCGGTCTCCAGGCCCTGTACGCGGCCGTCTTCGGCTCGGCGGCCTGGGCGCGCTTCACGGCGAAGGACGTCACGACGTAGCGGGCGCCGCCTCGTGCGGGAAGCGGGCCGGGAGGGCCTCGCGGGCGAAGAACGTCTTCGCGTTGGCCAGGGCCTCCGTGTCCGACCGGACGTCCCCGGGCTTGCTGCCGTTGCCGAGCAGCACGCCGCCGAAGCGCATCCCCATGTAGGCGGCGGAGTTGCGGAGCGTCCCGACCAGCGGGTCGGCGACCTGGGGCTGGTCGTCGGCGAGCACGGTGACGCCCCACAGGGTGCGCCCGGCCATGGTCGCCTTGAAGTCCAGGCCGGGGGTGCGCAGCCAGCCCGCCCAGTGGTCGAGGTAGCGCTTGGTCTGGGTGGACACCGAGTACCAGTACAGCGGGGACGCGATCACGAGGTCGGTCGCGGCCAGGGTGGCGTCGAGCAGGAGCGCCGTGTTGCCCTCCGTGGGGCGGACCCGGTCACTGTCGTGCCGCGAATCCACGAAGTCGGGCACGGGGTGCTCCGCCAGGCTGATCCACCGCTGTCCGACGTCGGAGGGCAGCTGCTCGGCGGCCTCCCGGGCCAGTGCCTCGGTGTTGCCGTCCGAACGGCTGCTGCCCAGGACGAACAGGAAACTGCGACGCGTCATCTTCGATCCCCCAAGTGGTGAGCGTACGAAGTTACTATGCACCTGCATTATATGTGCACGCAAGCAGTTTCGGGCCCCGGCCCGGAGTGGGCGGCCGGGCAGGCCCGGATCGGGCCGTCTCCGCGGCTCGGGCGACGGCCAGCAGCGACGTCTCCGCGTTCCGGGCGGCGACGATCTGCAGGCCCAGGGGGCAGCCGTCCGTGCCGAATCCCGCAGGGACACTGATCGCCGGATGCCCGCTCAGGTTGAACGCCCAGGTGAGCGCCGTCGAGAACCGGTCGCCCGGTCCCTCGTGGCCGTGCGCCGCGTTCGGGGTCGTGGGCGTCAGCAGCAGATCCGCGCCGGCGAAGAACTCGGCCAGCAGGCGGTCGTTCGCCTCCCGGACCCGGTCGGCCGCACGGAGGTCCGCGCCCGGCGTGCGCAGCGCCAGCCAGGCCGGGGCCGGGTCCTCCAGTCGCAGGGGAGCCCGCGAGGCCGGGAGCAGCCTGACCGCCCCGGCGGCGGCGAGCCGCACGGCGGCGGCACGGGCGAGGGCGAGCGGCTCGGGATCGGGGTCGGTGAAGCCGAGGCCGGGGGAGAAGACGGCGGTGGGCGGCCCCGCGCGACCGCGGTCCGACCGGTCCGACCGGTCCGGAAGGCCCGGCGGATCGCTCGGAGCCACGGCCTGCCAGTACGCCTGGGCGTCCACCGCGTGGCGCACCAGCACACCGGCCGCGGCCAGTCCCGTACGGTCCGCGGACGTCGCCGGGCCGGGGCCCGGCCGATCCCGGGGCGACGGCGGGTCGTTCGGGCGCGGGGGCGCCGGCCGTCCGTTGCCGTCCGGGGACATCGGCCGTCGGTGGTGGTCCAGGGGCGACGGTCGTCCGTTCGTGGTCTTCAGGCCGAGCACGCCGCACCAGGCGGCCGGGATGCGCACGGACCCGGCCCCGTCGGTTCCGGTCGCCATGGGAACCAGGCCGGCGGCCACTGCCGCAGCCGAGCCGGCCGAGGAGCCGCCCGGAGTGCGGTCGGCGCGCCAGGGGTTCACCGTACGGCCGTGCGCGCCGAGTCCCCAGGTCTGCCAGGGGGTGCCGGGTCCCGGCACCGAGGTCGCCCCCACGGGTACACAGCCGGCGGCCGTCAACAGCCGCGCCGCGCGCAGGCCGTGACGCCCTTTCACGCCGATCGGCACACCGGCCAGCGGCATCCGTTCGCCCGCGGCGACCCGCAGGTCGACCTCGCGCGCCCACGTCCGCGCCCGCTCCTGCCACACCTGCGTGAAGGCGCACAGGAAGGGGTCCGTTCGGGTGATCCGCGCGAGTGCCTCGTCGACGACGTCCACCGCCCGCAGGCGCCCGGCACGCACCTCCGCCGCGATCTCCACGGCCGGTGGCCACGCCCGCGGCCCGGTTCCGGCATCGCCCCGCCCGTTCCCGCCCCGGGGTCCGGTCCGGTCCCGGCCCGGGGTTCCGGCCGTCAGCGCGGGCTCCCGCCCGGGGCTCCGGTGAGCCGGGCCAGCGGGGCCGTCTCCCGCGGCGGGTTTCCGCCCAGGTCACCGAGGCGCCACTCGGTCACCCAAGGGACCCGGTACACGTCGATGACGTCCTCGATCGCGCGCACCCGCTGCGCGAGCGGCCTGGGCAGCCGTCCCGGCGCGTCCGCCACGAGCACGACGGAGTCCAGGTCGAGCCCCGCCGGTGCCTCGCCGCGCCGGAAGACCTCAAGGGTCCGCAGGACGGACTCCAGCCCGGCCGCATGGGTGCGGGCGACCAGCAGCACGGACGGCGGATCGCCGGCGCCGGGCCACCCGCGGCCGCTGTCGTGGCCGCCGTAGACGGCGGCGAGCGTGGACGTGCCGGCCCCGCCGTGCGTGGCGACCCAGGAGAAGCGCCGGGGCGTCACCGACGAGCCGGACGGCATCGGCGCCGGTGCCGCCGCCGACGTCGGATCCGGTACGGTGACCGGTCCGCGGATCCAGATCTCCGGTCCGCGCAACCCGTCCGTCGTCCCCATCCCGGTGCCCCTCCCAGTCGTCGCCGTCCCTCCGGGACGCCCCTGATCCCGGCGGTCCACGGAGAGTCCCGGGCGGCGGGACGCGGGTTCCTGGAACGAGGCTGTGACGTCGCGGTGACGTGAGTACCGGGGGCGCTCGGAGAAACTCAACAGTACGTGTACGCGTGCACGAAACTGGACGACCGGATCGTGACGACGCATCCGAGTGAGGAACCGATGTCTCGACTCAGCCGTGAGAAGAAGCGCGAGCAGAAGCACGCCGGCCCCGCGGCCGCCGTGATCGCGCCGCTCGACGTCCATGTCCGCGGGGGCGGGACGGCGACCATAGGCGGTGTACCCGTCGTGGCCGTCGACGGCGAGGAGATCCAGCGCGCCGTTCTGGGCCACCTCCACCGCATCGCCCTCGCCACGGGACATCCGGTCCTCGCCTCCGTCCGCGACGAACGCATCGGCTACGTCGTCCCCCTGCGCGTGGAATGCGACGGATCCAGCCACTTCACCGCGGAACCCCTGCGCACCCCGGCCGCACCCTCACCCGCCCCCTCCGTCGCGGTCCCCGACGAGCACCGGCGGCCGTCCCAGGAGTCGCAGGAGCCTCCGCACAGCCAGCAGGCGCAGCAGCATCAGCCGTCCGGGCCGGCGCAGCCGTCCGGGCCGGCCTCGCCGCCCTTGTCGTCCCAGGCGTCCCCGTCGTCGCCGTCGTCCCCGTTCCGTAGCGACGAGCCGACGCACCTCCTGCGTCAGGTGCCCGAGCCGGTGCGGGACGCGACGCCGACGTTCCCCCTGCGCACGGTGTCCGAGCCGGAGGCGGTCCCCGGGCCGGTCGGCTCGCCCGCGCCGGAACCGGACGTGGAGGACGCCGTCCCGTCGCTCGGCACGGTGGCCGCGCCCACCGGAGTGTTCGGCCCGCCCCCGGCCATGGACGCGCTGCCGCACCCCGACACGACCCCCGAAGCCCCCCTCGCCCCGGCCCCGGCCCCGGTCTCGGCACAGGTCACGCCTCCGGCGCCCCCCGTCTGCGCCCCGACGCCGCTCCCGCTGCCCGTGCCGGACGCCGCGCCCGCGACGCCCTCCGCTTCCGCCGCCGCCCGCGCGGCCGCTCCCACCCCGTTCCTCCCCGACGGACTGGTCTCCGAGCCCGAGCCGGACTTCAAGCCCACGCCCGCGCGCGGTTTCGACGCCGTCGCGGAGGCGGTGCTCGGGGACGACCCCCGCACCCTGCACGGCGTCGGCGCGGCCCCCGCCCTCCTCGGGGAGCCGATGGCGCAGATCAACGAGGCCGTCCGGGCGGGCCGGACGGACGTCGCGGCCGTGCTCGCGGAGCGCACCGTGACGGAGGCGTCCGGGACGCTGGGCCCGGAGCACCCCGAAGTGCTCCGGCTGCGCGAACTCACGGCGTACATCGCCTATCTGGCGGGCGATCCGCTGCGCGCCTTCCACGTCTCCCTCGACCTGGCCCGCATCGGCCGGCGGTCCGGGGACGCGGAGGCGGCGTACGGCAACGTCCAGAGCGCGGCGACGGCCTGGCGGGCGGTCCGCGACCCGCTGCAAGGGCTGAACCTGGGGAACGAACTCCTCGGCCTGTGGACGGAACTCGCCGCCGAGGAGGGCCCCGCGGCCGACGACGCCGAGGAACTGGAGTCGGCCCGCGCGCGCATGCTCCGGCTGACCGAACGCGCCCGCAGGGCGGGCGCGTGACGGCCGACGTGCCGCAGGGCCGGAGCACGGCGCACTGCACGGCGCACTCGGAACGCCGCGCCGGTCAGGAGGACGGCACGGCCCTCCGGACGGCGGCGCCGGTCAGGAGGACAGCGCCCACAGGGCGTAGGCCACGGCGTCCGCGTTGCGGTTCAGGGCGGTGTCGTCGATGTTGGCGGTGGTGTCGCAGGAGGAGTGGTAGCAGCGGTCGAACGCCCGCCCCGCCGTGCCGCCCCACTTGGCCGCCTGCGCCGCCGTCTTGATGTAGTCGGCGCCGCTGAACAGACCGCCCACCGGGACGCCCGCGTTCTTGAACGGGGCGTGGTCGGAACGGCCGTCGCCCTCGGTCTCGATCTCGGTCGGGACGCCGATGCCGGCGAAGTAGTCCTTGAAGGTCTTCTCGATGGCCGGGTCGTCGTCGTAGACGAAGTAGCCGGGGTTCGGCGAGCCGATCATGTCGAAGTTGAGGTAGCCGCTGATGCGGGCGCGGTTCGCGGAGGAGAGGCTGTTGACGTAGTAACGCGATCCGACCATGCCCAGTTCCTCCGCTCCCCACCAGGCGAACCGCAGGTGCTTGGCCGGGTGGTAGCCGGCCCGGGACACGGCGAGGGCCGTCTCCAGGACGGCCGCCGAGCCCGAGCCGTTGTCGTTGATGCCGGCCCCGGCCGTGACGCTGTCGAGGTGGGAGCCGGCCATGACGACATGGGCGGTGTCCCCGCCCGGCCAGTCGGCGACCAGGTTGTAGCCGGTGCGGCCGGACGACGTGAACTGCTGGACGGCGGTGGTGAAGCCGGCGGCGTCGAGCTTGGCCTTCACGTAGTCGAGCGAGGCCTTGTAGCCGGTGCGGCCGTGGGCGCGGTTGCCGCCGTTGGCGGTGGCGATGGACTGCAACTGGGCCAGGTGGGCCTTGACGTTGGCCACGGGGATGTCGGGAGCGGCGGCGAGCGCGGTGGAGCCGGGCGCGGGAGCCGCCCCCGCTATGGATCCGCCAGTCAGGAGCATGACAATCGAGACGCCGCCGGCGACCGCCGTACGCCGGGAAACGGGGAGCTTCATGTGGGGTGCTCCGAATTCCTCGGGAACCACCGGGTCGCGGTGATTCCACGGTGAGTGGGGTCCCAGGATGGTGAACGCGCAACTGACTTCCCGTCAAGAGTGCCGACCGGACATCGGACACAGGACTCCGGATTCCTGACACCCTGGGCACGCACCCGACACCGAGGGCGCGAGAAACCCTGACACCACCCGGGACCGAAGCACCCGCGCCCCAGAGCCCGTCGTTCGGATCACCGCGCAGACGCACGCACCGGCCCCCGCTCACCGGCATCGACAAGCCCCGCCGGCACCCTGCACGCCGATCCGAACGGCAGGTCCTAGTGGACGCAGAACTCGTTCCCCTCCGGGTCCGCCATCACCGTCCATGACCCGGACGGCTCCTTCACCTCCCGCAGCACGCTCGCACCCAGTCCGCGCAGCCGCTCGACCTCGTCGGCCCGCCGTTCCGCACCGGGATGCAGATCGATGTGCAGGCGGTTCTTCACCGTCTTGGCCTCCGGCACCCGCTGGAACAGCAGCCGCCGTCCCAGTCCGGTCCCGCTGTCGGGGTCGTACGGGTCGTCGGGGTGGCGCACGGCGATCAGGTCCCGGAAGGCCGGACGGCCGTGGAACTCCAGCGTCGCCGCGCCGGGCAGCGCGCCGAGCTCCAGCAGCCGCTCGATCAGCGCGCTGTTGTCCTCGGTCTCGTAGTGCAGCGCGGAAGCCCAGAAGTCGGCTTGTGCGTGCGGGTCGGCGGCGTCGACGACGAGCTTCCAGTGCACGGGCGCGGGCGTGTCCCCTGATCCTGCGGTCGAGTCGGTCATGCAGCCACTAGTAGCAGCCCCGCACCGCGCCTGCCTCCCGGATGCCGTGATTCGGCGTCGGTCAGGATTGATCGGTTCAGGGGCGGGCCCGGCCCGGCTGGGTCTCCGGAGCGGCGGCCGAGGCAGCCGAGGCGGTGGTGGCTGCGGTGGGGGAGGAGGGAGCCGAGGGGGCGGCGGAAGAGGCGGCGACGGGCGCCGGTGCCGGCGCCGCCGTTCCGTCCGGCGTCGGTGCGGAGGCCTCGGGGGCCGGGACCTGGGGGGCGCCGGACGCGGCCGAGGCCACCTCTTCGGCGTGGATCCTCGCGCGCTCGGCCGCGAGGGTCCGGGACGTCCGGCGCGAGGTGCGCAGCGCGTCGCCGGTGAGCAGCGCCAGGGCCAGCCACACCAGGGCGAACCCGGCCCACCGCTCGGGCGGCATGGCCTCGCCGAAGTACAGGACGCCGAGCAGGAACTGGAAGACCGGGGCCAGGTACTGCAACAGGCCCAGCGTGGACAGCGGCACGCGGATGGCAGCTGCACCGAAGCAGACCAGGGGCAGCGCGGTCACCACGCCGGTGGAGGCGAGCAGCGCCGCGTGCCCGGGGCCCTCGGCCGTGAACGTGGCGTCGCCGTGGGCGGACAGCCACAGCAGGTAGCCGAGCGCGGGCAGGAACTGCACGGCGGTCTCGGCGGCCAGCGACTCGACCCCGCCCAGGTTGACCTTCTTCTTCACCAGGCCGTACGTGGCGAAGGAGAAGGCGAGGCACAGGGAGATCCACGGCGGCCTGCCGAAGCCGACGGTCAGGACCACCACCGCCAGGGCGCCGACGCCGACCGCCGCCCACTGCACGGGCCGCAGCCGCTCCTTCAGAAGCAGCACCCCCATGGCTATCGTGACCAGCGGGTTGATGAAGTAGCCGAGCGAGGCCTCGACCACGTGCCCGCTGTTCACCGCCCAGATGTAGACGCCCCAGTTCACGGTGATGACGGCGGCGGCGACCACCACGAGGGCCAGTCGGCGCGGCTGGCGCAGCAGCTCGCCGGCCCACGCCCAGCGTCGTACGAAGAGCAGCGCGGCGGCGACGAAGGCGAGCGACCAGACCATGCGGTGGGCGAGGATCTCCGTCGCCCCGGCCGGCTTGAGCAGCGGCCAGAAGAGGGGCACCAGGCCCCACATCCCGTAGGCCGCGAAGCCGTTCAGCAGGCCTGTGCGGCTCTCACTCCTCGACGTCCCGGCCACGGGCACCTCCTTCTCACGTCACGCATGCGAGGACGAAGGTAACGCCGGGCGCCCCGGTCTGTCATGCCCGTATCGCCATACGGTCATGACAGCCGGGGCGTCCGGCGGACTGCCGCCCCGAGGCGCCGGGGCGCCCGGAGGGCGGTGGGGGGCGCGAGCGGCCCGGCGGGCGTGTCAGCCCTTGAGCGCGGCCGTGATCGCCTCCGCCAGCGGCGTGGTGGGGCGGCCGATCAGCCGGGAGAGGTCGCCGCCGGAGACGACCAGCTCGCCCTTCTCGATGGACTCGTCCACGCCGGCCAGGATCGCCGCGAGCGGCGCGGGCAGCCCCGCGCCGGTCAGGATGCCGGTGAGCACCTCGGTGGGCACGGCGTTGTAGACGATCTCCCTGCCGGTCTGCCGGCTCAGCTCGGCCGCGTACTCGGCGAAGCTCCACGCCTCGTCGCCGCCCAGCTCGTACGTCGTGTTCTCGTGGCCCTCTCCGGTCAGCACGGCGACGGCCGCCGCCGCGTAGTCGGCGCGCGCGGCGGAGGAGACGCGGCCCTGGCCGGCGGCCGCGACGACGGCGTCGTGCTCCAGCACCGGGGCGAGGTTCTCGGTGTAGTTCTCGTGGTACCAGCCGTTGCGCAGCAGCGTGTACGGAACGCTGGAGGCGAGCAGCGCCTGCTCGGTGGCGCGGTGGTCGTCCGCGAGCGCCGCGCTCAGCGTGCCCGGCGCGCTGGTGTAGGCGAGGAGCGCGACCCCGGCCGCCTTCGCGGCGTCGATCACGACCTGGTGCTGGGCCGGGCGGCCCTTGTCGAACTCGTTGCCCGAGATGAGCAGGACCTTGTCGCCGGCGGCGAGGAGGCCGTCGAAGGTCTCGGGGGCGTTGTAGTCGGCGACGGCGAGCTTCACGCCGCGCGCCGCGAGGTCGGCGGCTCTGGCCTCGTCCCGTACGACGGCCGTGACGTGGTCCGCGGGGACCTTGTCCAGCAGCTGCTCGATGACGTGGCGGCCGAGGTGTCCGGTGGCTCCGGTGACGACGATGCTCATGGCTGGGGAACTCCTACGGTGGTCGGCTGGTCTGTCTCCGACCCTAGGAGAGACACTAACCAAAAGAAAGTACCCACTTTGAAGTAAGGTACTGGTATGACAGTAAGCAACCAGGTCGGCAACGTGACACCCGCCGAGGCGGAGGGGATATGCCCCTACCGGCTCGTCCTGGAACACCTCACCAGCCGCTGGGGCGTCCTGGTCCTGATCGAGCTGCTCGACCGCTCGCACCGGTTCAGCGAACTGCGCCGGGCCGTGAGCCAGGTGGGCCGGCCGGTCAGCGAGAAGATGCTCACCCAGACCCTCCAGAACCTCGAACGCGACGGCCTGGTGCACCGCGACGCCAAGCCCGTCATCCCGCCCCGCGTCGACTACTCCCTCACCGAGCTGGGCCGTGAGGCCGCCGAACAGGTGCGCGCGCTGGCCGGGTGGACGCACACCCGGATGGCGGAGGTCGAGAAGGCCCGCCGGGCATACGACGAGGCCCGGGAACGACGCTCCCGGGCCTCGTGAACCGCCGCGCGCCTCAGCCGGCGACCGGCCGGGCGTCTCAGCCGACGACCGTCCAGGTGTCCCCGCCCGCGAGCAGCGCGCCCAGGTCGCCCTTCCCGTGCTGCTCGATGGCGGAGTCCAGCTGGTCCGCCAGCTGCGTGTCGTAGACCGGCCGCTCGACCGAGCGCAGCACACCGATCGGCGTGTGGTGCAGGGTGTCCGGATCGGCGAGGCGCGAGAGCGCGAACGCCGTGGTGGGCGACGCGGCGTGCGCGTCGTGCACCAGGACGTCCGCCTCGTTCTGCGGGGTCACCGTGACGACCCGCAGATCGCCGCTCTGCCGGTCGCGCACGACCCCCCGCGCCCCCTCCGCGCCGAACCGGATCGGCCTGCCGTGCTCCAGACGGATCACGGCGTCCTCAGCCGACTGCCGGTCCTTCAGCACCTCGAACGCGCCGTCGTTGAAGATGTTGCAGTTCTGGTAGATCTCCACCAGCGCCGTCCCCGGATGGGCGGCCGCCTGCCGCAGCACCTCCGTGAGGTGCTTGCGGTCCGAGTCCACGGTGCGCGCCACGAACGACGCCTCCGCCCCCAGCGCCAGCGACACCGGGTTGAACGGCGCGTCCAGAGACCCCATCGGCGTCGACTTGGTGATCTTGCCGACCTCGGACGTGGGCGAGTACTGGCCCTTGGTGAGCCCGTAGATGCGGTTGTTGAACAGCAGGATCTTCAGGTTGACGTTGCGCCGCAGGGCGTGGATCAGATGGTTGCCGCCGATGGACAGCGCGTCGCCGTCGCCCGTCACCACCCACACGCTCAGATCGCGGCGGCTCGCCGCCAGCCCCGTCGCGATAGCCGGGGCACGCCCGTGGATGGAGTGCATCCCGTAGGTGTTCATGTAGTAGGGGAAGCGCGACGAACAGCCGATGCCGGAGACGAAGACGATGTTCTCCCTGGCCAGCCCCAGTTCCGGCATGAAGCCCTGGACCGCCGCCAGGATCGCGTAGTCACCGCAGCCGGGGCACCAGCGCACCTCCTGATCGGACTTGAAGTCCTTCATGGACTGCCTGGCCTCGGCCTTGGGGACGAGCGAGAGCGCCTCGACCGTGCCCGTGCCTTCCGCTGCGGTCTCAGCCATCGATGGCCTCCTTGAGCGCCGTGGCGAGCTGCTCCGCCTTGAACGGCATACCGTTGACCTGGTTGTAGGAGTGCGCGTCGACCAGGTACTTCGCCCGGATCAGGGTGGCGAGCTGGCCGAGGTTCATCTCCGGCACGACGACCTTGTCGTACCGCTTCAGCACCGCGCCGAGATTGCGCGGGAACGGGTTCAGGTGCCGCAGATGGGCCTGCGCGATGGCGTCCCCGGCCGTCCGCAGCCGCCGCACCGCCGCCGTGATCGGCCCGTAGGTGGAACCCCAGCCCAGCACCAGGGTGCTCGCTCCGTGCGGATCGTCCACCTCCAGGTCCGCGACCTCGATGCCGTCGATCTTGGCCTGCCGGGTGCGCACCATGAAATCGTGGTTGGCGGGCGAGTACGAGATGTTCCCCGTCCCGTCCTCCTTCTCGATCCCGCCGATACGGTGCTCCAGACCGGGCGTGCCCGGGACCGCCCACGGCCGCGCCAGCGTCTGCGGATCACGCTTGTACGGCCAGAACACCTCGCTGCCGTCCTCCAGCGTGTGATTGGGGCCCTGCGCGAACTGCACCCGCAGATCCGGCAGCTCCTCCAGCTCCGGGATCCGCCAGGGCTCGGAGCCGTTGGCCAGATAACCGTCGGACAGCAGCATCACCGGCGTGCGGTAGGCCAGCGCGATCCGGGCCGCCTCCAGCGCCGCGTCGAAACAGTCCGCCGGCGTGCACGGCGCGACGATCGGCACCGGCGCCTCCCCGTTGCGGCCGTACATCGCCTGGAGCAGATCCGCCTGCTCGGTCTTGGTGGGCAGGCCCGTGGAGGGCCCGCCGCGCTGGATGTCGATCACCAGCAGCGGCAGTTCGAGGGAGACCGCGAGCCCGATGGTCTCCGACTTCAGCGCCACCCCCGGACCGGAGGTGGTCGTCACGGCCAGCGAACCGCCGAACGCGGCCCCCAGCGCCGCACCGATGCCGGCGATCTCGTCCTCCGCCTGGAAGGTCCGCACGCCGAAGTTCTTGTGCCGGCTCAGCTCGTGCAGGATGTCCGAGGCCGGGGTGATCGGGTACGAGCCCAGGAACAACGGCAGATCGGCCTGGCGCGAGGCCGCGACCAGCCCGTACGACAGGGCGAGGTTTCCCGAGATGTTGCGGTACGTGCCCACCGGGAAGGCCTTCGCCGCCGGCGCCACCTCGTAGCTGACGGCGAAGTCCTCCGTCGTCTCTCCGAAGTTCCACCCGGCGCGGAACGCGGCGATGTTCGCGGCCGCGATCGCGGGCTTCCTGGCGAACTTCGATCTCAGGAACTTCTCGGTGCCTTCGGTCGGCCGGTGGTACATCCACGACAGAAGGCCGAGCGCGAACATGTTCTTGCTGCGCTCGGCCTCCTTGCGGGTGAGGTCGAATTCCTTGAGAGCCTCGACGGTCAGGGTGGTCAGCGGGACCGGATGGAGCTGGTAGCCGTCGAGGGACCCGTCCTCCAGCGGCGAGGCCGCGTACCCCACCTTCTGCATCGCCCGTTTGGTGAACTCGTCCGTGTTGACGATGATCTCCGCGCCGCGCGGCACGTCGGCGATGTTCGCCTTCAGCGCCGCCGGGTTCATGGCGACGAGCACGTTGGGCGCGTCACCCGGGGTGAGGATGTCGTGGTCGGCGAAGTGCAGCTGGAACGAGGAGACGCCGGGCAGGGTGCCGGCGGGCGCACGGATCTCGGCGGGGAAGTTGGGCAGGGTCGACAGGTCGTTGCCGAACGACGCCGTCTCCGAGGTGAAGCGGTCGCCGGTGAGCTGCATACCGTCGCCCGAGTCGCCCGCGAACCTGATGATCACCCGGTCGAGACGACGGACGTCCTTCGTCCCGCCCGGTTTGCGCTGCTCTCCCACGACGGCCGCGTCCGCTCCGTCGGTTCCGTCGGTCTGTTCCGCTGGGCTGACCTGACTGGTCACTGAACTGGACCTCCCTCGAGACGGCTGTCCCGGAGGACCTTCGCGAAGGCCCTCCACGGATCAACCCTACGTCGGTAAGGGTCGCCTTCCCTGAGCGTCTCGAATGACGGTTCCCTGTCCCGAGACGGCCCGGCGCCCCCGCTGGTCATGATTTCCCGCCTCACGGCGCCACCGCGTCAGACGCTCCGGATCCCGGCCCAGGTTCTCCGCCCGACGCAGGGCAGGGTGCCACCTCGCTACGTGTTGAGGTAGGTGAGAACGGCGAGTACCCGGCGGTGATCCCCGTCACTCGGGGACAGGCCGAGCTTCAGGAAGATGTTGCTCACGTGCTTCTCCACCGCCCCGTCGCTGACCACCAGCTGCCGGGCGATCGCCGAGTTCGTCCGCCCCTCCGCCATCAGCCCCAGGACCTCCCGCTCCCGCGGCGTGAGCCCCGCCAGCACGTCCTGCTTCCGGCTGCGCCCCAGGAGCTGCGCGACGACCTCCGGGTCGAGGGCCGTCCCGCCCTGGGCGACCCGCACCACGGCGTCCACGAACTCCCGCACCTCGGCCACCCGGTCCTTCAGCAGGTACCCGACCCCGCGGCTGGAACCGGCCAGCAGTTCGGTGGCGTACCTCTCCTCCACGTACTGCGACAGCACCAGCACCCCGAGCCCGGGATGCGCCTTGCGCAGCTGAACGGCAGCCCGGACCCCTTCGTCCGTGTGGGTCGGCGGCATCCGCACGTCCGCGACGACGACGTCGGGCAGCGCGCCCTCGTCGTCGAGCTCGGTGATGGTCTTGACCAGCGCCTCGCCGTCCCCGACCCCCGCGACCACGTCGTGCCCCCGGTCCGTCAGCAACCGGGTGAGCCCCTCCCGCAACAGCACCGAATCCTCGGCGATGACCACCCGCACCCTGTCCTCCACGATCCTCGGCCCCCCAGCCGTCCACCCCGTTTGGTCGAACCAGTCAAGCATTCCAGCTTCCGCCTCGTCTGCACCCGGGATCCGGCAGGCGGACGGCCACCACGAATGTCGAGGCGGGGTCGAGGAGAGCACGAGGAGACACCGAGGAGACACCGAGGGGAGACCGAGCGGACGACGAGGGAGTGGGACGCGGACGCGGGTGCGGGCCCGTTGCGGAGGCGGACCCGGTGCGGAGGCGGGAGCTGGGGTGGAGTGGGGGCGGGCGCAGGTGCGCGCCCGCGGGGGGACTGGTGCGGCTCAGTTCAGGCCTGTGCGCCAGGGGAGTTCCGCGGTGATGCGGGTGGGGCCGCCGACGGGGGAGTCCACGACCAGGATGCCGTCGACCGCGTCCAGCCGTCCGGCGAGACCGGACAGCCCCGACCCGCCGGAGGCGTCCGCACCGCCCACCCCGTCGTCCATCACCTGAAGCAGCAGCCGGTCGTCCGCCCGCCACACGTCCACCGAGGCCGACCGGGCCCCGCTGTGCTTGCTGACGTTCTGCAGCAGCTCCGAGACGGTGAAGTAGGCGATGCCCTCGATCGCCGGCGCCGGCCGCTCCGCCAGATCCACGTCCACCTTCACCGGCACCGAGCAGCGCGAGGCCACCGAGGACAGCGCCGCGTCCAGCCCCCGGTCGGTCAGCACGGCCGGATGGATCCCGCGCGCCAGGTCCCGCAGCTCCTGCAACGCCGTCTTCACCTCGCCGTGCGCCTCGCCCACCATGCGCGCCGCCGCCTGCGGGTCCTCCCGCAGCTTCTCCTTCGCCAGCCCCAGGTCCATGGCCAGGCTGACCAGCCGGGCCTGCGCCCCGTCGTGCAGATCCCGCTCGATGCGCCGCAGGTCGGCCGAGGCCGTGTCCACCACGACGCCGCGGTCGGACTCCAGCTCCACGACCCGCGCCCCCAGCGACGACGGCCCGAGCAGCCCGCGGACCAGCAGTCCGTCCACCGTCGTCAGCGCCCGCACGATCCACGGCGCGGCCAGCGTGATCAGCAGCCCCACCAGCGCCGTCACGGTGATCTCGAACGGGTTGTCGAGATAGATCCGGTGCCCCTCGTCGCCGTACAGCTGAAGGCCGCCCTGGCCGCCGTACATCGGGAAGACCCAGAACCACAGCGGATACGTCAGCATCGTCCAGCCGAGGGAGCACACCGTCACCGTGACGGAGAACGACAACACCGCCCACGGGAACTGAAGCACCGCGTACAGCATGTTCCGCCACGACGTTCCGCTCTTGAGGACGGCGCCCATCCAGCTCATCGCACCGCTCCGGGGCGCCCTGAGCGGCTCGGGCTCGCCCACCTCCAGGCCGAGCAGCCCGCGCGCCCGGGCCCGCTCCACACGTCCGAGCCCGCGGGCCGCGGCCAGGCCCGCCGCCAGCACCGGGACGCCGAGGAACGTCACCAGCAGCCCCGCCCCCAGCGACAGCATCGTGACCGCGAACGTGAACAGCGCGATGCCGATCGGCAGCCCCAGCAGCACATAGAGGAGCTCACGCCAGTGACGCGCCGTGAACGGCTCGCGCAGCCCGGCCGGCAGCAGATGCCCGCGCCCGCCGTCGCGGCGCGCGAACCCGCCCCCGACTCGCCCGTCCCGCCCGTAGCGGTCGTCCTCCCGGTCCGCCCGGTAGCGGTCGCGCTCCCCGTGCAGGTCGCCCTGCCGGTACCGGTCGTACTGGTCGTACTGCCCGTACTGCGTGGCCATCGGCGTCTTCCGTTCTCGTCGTCTGCTCGTCGCGCACCTGTCGATCCGTAGCTCCCAGCCTCCTCGTCCGAGGGCGCGCGGACCATGGAGTCCGTCGGCGTCTCGGGAGGGGGGTTTTCCCTACCTCCCGCGGCCGCCCTCGCCCCGGTCCCGCCAGGGCAGCTCCGCCGTCACCGTCGTCGGTCCCCCCACCGGCGAGTCCACGACGAACAGCCCGTCCACGGCGTCCAGCCGCTCCGCGAGCCCCCGCATCCCCGACCCGCCGTCCAGCGACGCCCCGCCCCGGCCGTCGTCCCACACCTGGACGAGCAGCCGGTCGTCCGTCCGCCACACGTCCACCGAGGCCGACCGGGCCCCGCTGTGCTTGCTGACGTTCTGCAGCAGCTCCGAGACGGTGAAGTACGCGATGCCCTCGATCGCCTGCGCCGGCCTCGACGGCAGGTCGGCGGTCACCTTCACCGGCACCGTGCACCGCGAAGCCACCGAGGACAGGGCCGCGTCCAGCCCCCGGTCCGTCAGCACGGCCGGATGGATCCCGCGCGCCAGGTCCCGCAGCTCCTGCAACGCCAGCTTGACCTCGCCGTGCGCCTCCTCCACCATCGCCGCGACCACGTCGTCGGCCTGCCCCTCCAGCAACTTCTCCTTGGCCAGCCCCAGCCCCATCGCCAGATTGACCAGCCGGGCCTGCGCCCCGTCGTGCAGATCCCGCTCGATGCGCCGCAGATCGGCGGCCGCCGTGTCGACGACGACCCCCCGGTCCGACTCCAGCTCCGCGATCCGCCGCTCCAGGTCGTCGGAGGGGGACAGCAGCCCGCGCACCATCGCCCGGTCCACGTTCGTCAGCCCCCGCGCCAGGTACGGCAGCACCGGCCACAGCATGAAGAGCGACGGGACGACCACCGTGAACGTCAGCACCCCCCACGGCAGCCGTATCAGGTCGTACAGCACCGTGCGCCATCCCACCGGGTCCTTCAGCGCCAGCCACATCTGCTGAAGGGGACCGCCCGCCCTGCGCCACGGCAGCGGGCTCGGCTCCTCGACGCGCAGCCCCAGCAGCCGACGGGCCCGCTGCCGTTCGAACCGGCCCAACAGCCGCGACCCGGTCAGCCCCAGCATGAGCAACGGAAAACCGATCACGGTGACGGTCATCGCCGCCCCCGTCAGGATCACCGTCATCACATAGGTGAAACCGATCAACGCCATCGGCAGATTCATCAGAAGGTGCGCGATCTCCTTCCAGGTCTGCGGGTCGTAGGCGAAGCGGACCGGGGGAAGACGATCGTCGTCGTACCCCGTGCCCCCCGGACCGGACGTTGCCGGGCGGACGGCGGAATGGCTGGCGGAAGCGGTCATAGGGCTCAGCCTGCCGTTCCGCCCGGCGCGGCGCCATGAGGTCTGCTGCCTTCCTCGGCCGGGGGAAAACCCCCGCCCCGCCACCGCCACCGCAACACCGGCCCTGCCTTCCTTCCTCCCTCACGCCCGACGCCAGGCGCAGCTCACATCGGAGCCCGCGCCCGGTCGCGCCCGCCGCGTCGCATCCGGTCCCGCGCCCGGCCGCACCTCCCGCCCCACACCCGGCCGATGCGCGGTCGCACGGCCGGTCCCACGTCCCGTCCCACGCGTGGTCCCGTGCCGGTCCCACCGCCGGTCCCGCATCCCGACCGGTGACGGGCTGCTTACTGTCCCTTTATCAGGGCCTAGACTCCCGTGCGTACAGATCGTCGAACGGGCCGGCCGTCGCGGAGACCACCGCGAGGACCGCCCCGACGGCCACTGTGGCCGAGGTCAGGGAGCGAGGGGACGGACGTGCGGGAACCGACCGTCGATGTCGCGGCGGAGGCCGCGGCGGACTACTTCCAGTCCTACTCCGTCGTCGGGCTGCTCGCCGTCGTCGGCGTGCTGTTCGTGGCCGTCGCCTTCGGCGCGGGACGTCTCCTGCGCCCGGTGGTCCCCACGCCGGAGAAACTCCTGACCTACGAGTGCGGCGTCGACCCCGTCGGCGAGGGCTGGGCCCACACCCAGGTCCGCTACTACGTCTACGCCTTCCTGTACGTGATCTTCGCGGTCGACTCGATCTTCCTCTTCCCCTGGGCGACCGTCTTCGCGGCCCCCGGCTACGGAGCGGCCACCCTCGTGGAGATGTTCGTGTTCCTCGGCTTCCTGGCCGTGGGCCTGCTGTACGCCTACAAGAAGGGCGTCCTGACATGGACGTGACGCCGGAAGCCAACCCGTCGCCCGCCGGCCTGCCGGAGCAGCCGCCCGCGACCCCCGTGCTCCTGCCCGAGCCGAAGCGACTCGGCGCCCTGGCCCGCCTCGCCCCCGAACCGATGAAGGTGGTCCTCAACTGGGGCCGCCGCTACTCGCTGTGGGTCTTCAACTTCGGCCTGGCCTGCTGCGCGATCGAGTTCATCGCCGCGTCGATGGCCCGCCACGACTTCATCCGCCTCGGCGTCATCCCCTTCGCTCCTGGCCCGCGCCAGGCGGACCTGATGGTGGTCTCCGGCACCGTCACCGACAAGATGGCCCCGGCGGTGAAGCGCCTCTACGAGCAGATGCCCGAACCGAAGTACGTCATCTCCTTCGGCGCGTGCAGCAACTGCGGCGGCCCCTACTGGGACTCCTACTCCGTCACCAAGGGCGTCGACCAGATCATCCCGGTGGACGTCTACGTGCCGGGCTGCCCGCCGCGCCCCGAGGCGCTGCTCCAGGGCATCCTCAAGCTCCAGGAGAAGATCGCACGCGAGTCGCTCGACGAGCGCTACGGCGCCTCGGCGCCGCGCCCGACCCCGGCGGCCCTGCAGAGCGGCCTGCTGAGCCCCCCGCCTCCGCCGACCGGCACAGCCACACCAGCCGCGACGGCCCCGACTGCCACGCCTTCCGCGCCGGCTACGACTGCCACGACCTCCGAGTCCGCGAACCTTGCCGAGCCGACGGCTCCCGACTCTGCTCCGGGCACCTCCGAGGAGGACCGATGAGCACGGTCGGCTGGCTGCCCGCCCCCGTCGAGGAACTCTTCGGTTCCCAGGCCACAGCCGAGCAGTCGTACGACGTCCTCACCGTCGACGTCCCTGCCGCGTCCTGGACCGACGCCCTGCGCGTGGCCCGCGACCGCCTGTCCTGCACCTACTTCGACTGGCTGAGCGCGGTCGACGAACCCGGCACCGGCTTCCGCGTCTCCGCCCACGTCGTGGCCCTGGCCCCCGTCCGCCGTCTCCTCGTGCGCACGACGATCCCGCACGAGACGCCGGCCCTCGCCACCGCCGTCGACGTCTACGCCGGCGCCGCCTGGCACGAACGCGAGACGCACGAAATGTTCGGCGTCACCTTCGAGGGCCACCCCGCCCTCGACCACCTCCTCCTCCCGGAAACCTTCGAAGGCCACCCCCTGCGCAAGGACTTCGTCCTGGCGGCCCGCGTCGCCAAGGCCTGGCCCGGCGCGAAGGAACCCGGCGAGTCCGAGCACGGCGGCCCCAAGCGACGCCAGATGCTCCCTCCGGGCGTCCCCGACCCCAACGAATGGGGCCCCCTGAAGGGCCAGCTCCCACCGGCCCCGAGCCGCCCGGCCCGCACCGCGGCGGCAGGCCGCACGGCCGGCGAGCGCCCGGCCCGCCCCGCGGCCGACCGCCCGGCCCGGCGCGCCCGCACGGCGGCCGAAGGCTCCGCGAGCCAGCCCGCGACGGCCCCCGAGGCGCCCTCGACACCGACCATGCCGCAGACCCCCCCGTCCACGGCCACGCCCTCCGGCACCCCCCGCCGCACCCGGAGCGCCGGAGCGGGCTCCGCCTCCCAGCGGGCCGTGGGAGCCACCGAGACCACGGCAACGCCTGACGCCACCGGTGGCACGGAGACGGGAGCAGCAGGAGCGGCCGAGGCCAAGGCCGCCGATGCAGTGGTCGGGAGCGAGCCGACCGCGAAGCCTTCTGCGGGCCCGCGCCGTGCCCGGTCCGCCTCCCAGGGTTCGGCCTCACAGCGAAGCAGGCCGCAGGCCTCGTCTCCCGCCGCCCCTGCGCGCCCCGCGACGGCCCCCCGCAGCTCCGACGCCCCGTGGCACCACGCCCGCCCGGCCTTCGACGACCCGCCCGAGCGGGAGCAGAAGCCGACACAGGAGCAGGATCACGAGCAGCAGGAACCTGCACAGGACCAGGCACAGGATCAGGCACAGGACCAGAAGCAGGCACAGGCACAGGCACAGGCACAGGCACCGGAGCCGCAACAGGCGCCGGAGGGTCAGGCACCGGAGCCCGAGCCGGACCAGGTCCCGGAGCTGGACCAGGCGCCGGAGCCGGCACCGGAGCAGGAGCTGCCGCCTGCGCAGCAGCCGGGTTCGGGCCGCGAGTCGAGCGACAGTGAGCCGGCACCGGCGGCTCCCGCCGTGATGCCCCCCACCGGGAAGCCCACGGTCGAGAAGCCTTCGGCCGCCGACAGCCGGACGGCTCCCGCCGACAGTCAGCCGAATCGCGCCGACGCCGAACCTTCCGCCCCCGAGGACCCCGCAGGAGGTCAGCAGTGAACGACGCTCTCGACGTCACCCTGCGACTCCTCGTCGTGTTCGTCGTCTTCCTCACCCTCCCTCTGATCGTCGGTCAGACCGAGCACAAGGTCATGGCCCATATGCAGGGCCGTCTGGGACCGATGTACGCGGGCGGCTTCCACGGCTGGGCCCAGCTCGTCGCGGACGGCGTGAAGTTCGCGCAGAAGGAGGACATCGTCCCCGCGGGTGCGGACCGCCGTATCTTCCAGCTCGCACCGGCCGTCGCCCTCCTGCCGTATCTCCTCGTGTTGCTCGCCATCCCCATCGGCCCCGGCGAGGGGGCCGTCGGGCAGGTCCTCGACGCGGGCATCTTCTTCGTGCTCGCCGTGATGGGCGTCGGTGTGCTCGGCTCTCTCATGGCCGGCTGGGCCAGCGCCAACAAGTTCTCCCTTCTGGGCGGTCTGCGCACCGCCGCTCAACTCCTGGCCTACGAGCTGCCGATGCTGCTCACCGCCGCCTCGGTGGCGATGGCGGCCGGCACGGTCTCCCTGCCCGGCATCGTCGACGCCTTCGAGTGGTGGTGGCTGCCCTGGCAGATCGTCGGCGGGATCGTCTTCTTCGTCGCCGGCCTCGCCGAACTCCAGCGGCCCCCCTTCGACATGCCCGTCGCGGACTCGGAGATCATCTTCGGTGCGTACACCGAGTACACCGGCCTGCGCTTCGCGCTGTTCCTGCTCGCCGAGTACGCCGGGATCGTCGTCCTGTGCGGACTGACCACGGTCCTCTTCCTGGGCGGCTGGCACGGTCCCTGGGGCGCCGACGGTCTCGGCTGGGTGTGGACCCTGCTGAAGGCCGCCGTCCTCGCCTTCGTCGTGATCTGGTTGCGCGTCACCTACCCGCGGCTGCGCGAGGACCAGCTCCAGAAGCTCTCATGGACCCTCCTCGTCCCCCTTTCCCTCGCCCAGATCGCCCTCACCGGCGTCGTCAAGGTGGTGATCCGGTAACCATGGCCCCCTTTCCTGGCAGTGGCCTCGCCAAGGGCCTGGCCGTCACCCTCCGCACGATGACGCGCAAGACCGTCACCGAGCAGTACCCGGACGCCCAGCCCGAACTCGCGCCCCGCACGCGCGGCGTGATCGGCCTGTTCGAGGAGAACTGCACGGTCTGCATGCTCTGCGCCCGTGAGTGCCCCGACTGGTGCATCTACATCGACTCCCACAAGGAGACGGTCCCGCCCGCGGCCCCCGGCGGCCGCGAGCGCAGCCGTAACGTGCTCGACCGCTTCGCCATCGACTTCTCGCTCTGCATGTACTGCGGTATCTGCATCGAGGTCTGTCCTTTCGACGCGTTGTTCTGGTCTCCGGAGTTCGAGTACGCGGAGACGGACATTCACGAACTCACCCACGAGCGGGACAAGCTCCGCGAGTGGATGTGGACCGTGCCGGCCCCACCCGCTCTGGACCCCGCCGCCGAGGAGCCGAAGGAGATCACCGCCGCCCGCAAGTCGGCCGAGAAGCTCGCCGCGGCCGCCCGCGCCGAGTCCGCCGAACCCCCGGCCGCCGGGCCCACGTCCGCCGAGCCCCCGGCTTCCGGACCGGGTGGTGCCGGCGGTCCCGGCACGACCGCATCCGGTCCTTCCGGAAGCGGAAGCGAAGGAGGGGACGCGTGAGCCTCGCCGAGGCCCCGCAGGGCTTCCTCTCCCCGACCGGCGTCGAGATCGCCTTCCTGCTCGTCGGCCTTCTCACCTTCGGTGCCGCCCTCGTCACCGTGACCACCAGGCAGCTGGTGCACGCGGCCCTGTGGCTCGTGGTCGCCCTCGGCGGCCTCGCCGTCGAGTACCTCCTTCTCACCGCCGAGTTCATCGCCTGGGTGCAGGTCCTCATCTATGTCGGTTCCGTCGTGGTGCTCCTCCTCTTCGGTCTGATGCTCACCAAGGCCCCCATCGGCCGCTCCCCGGACGCGGACTCCGGGAATCGGTGGGCGGCTCTCACGGTCGGCGCGGCAGCGGCAGCCGCGCTGGTCTGGGTGGTCGTCGACGCCTTCCGCGCCACCTGGATCGACCTGGACGGC
Source organism: Streptomyces sp. NPDC048481 (assembly GCF_043200075.1). Lineage (NCBI taxonomy): Bacteria > Bacillati > Actinomycetota > Actinomycetes > Kitasatosporales > Streptomycetaceae > Streptomyces > Streptomyces sp. NPDC048481. The sequence continues at coordinate 827,719 of NZ_JBICXC010000002.1, read as the reverse complement.
CCCGCCGCCGGCTCGACCGAGGTCACCGGTGCGAGCCTCTTCCAGAACTGGGTCCTCCCCTTCGAGGCCCTCTCCGTGCTTCTTCTCGCGGCCCTGGTCGGGGCGATCGTCCTGTCCCGCAAGGCGAAGGCGGATTCGAGCTCTCCCCCCATGAACGCACGGCCCGCCACCAGGAGTTCCCGCACGATTACAGAAAGTCACGGAATTTCGAAGAGTGCCTCACTGGCCCGGGACCGCCACCCCGGCCAGGAGAACCGGGACCGCCACCCCGACCAGGGCGGTCGAGGCGGTCGCGACGACCGTGACGGCCCTGCCGATCAGGAAGGCGCCCGCTGATGCACCTCGTCTATCCCGCCGTGCTTTCGGCGCTCCTCTTCTGCACCGGCCTGTACGGCGTCCTCGCCCGCCGCAACGCGATCCTGATCCTGATGTCGGTCGAGCTGATGCTCAACGCCGTGAACCTCAACCTCGTCGCCTTCGACGTCTGGCTCAGCAGGACCGCCCACGAGACCCTTCATTCCGGCCAGGCCCTGACCCTGTTCACCATCGCCATCGCCGCCGCCGAGATCGGCATCGGCCTGGCGATCGTCCTCGCCGTCCACCGCAATCGCGGCACTGCGGACATCGACCGGCTCCGCGACACCGCCGAGGGCCACGAGAGCCACGAGGACTCCGCGGCGGGCGGCCCCGACACCGACGTCCCCGCGACCGGAACCGGCGCCGAGAAGGCTGAGGCCACCGCGTGACCACGACCACCCTCGCCGTCCTCGTCCCCCTCCTGCCTTTCCTGGGCGCGGTCGCCGGCCTGCTCCTGGGCCGCACCGCCCCCGGTTTCGTACGGCCGCTGGCCGTCCTGCCGACCGTCGCCGCCCTCGCACTCGCCGTCGTCGTCGCCCTGCGCCAGGGCGGAGACGGCGCGGTCGACGCAGTCACCGAACTGACCCCCACCGGCTCGGTCCCGATCGAACTCGCCCTGCACATCGACGGCTTCGCCGCCCTCGTGGCGGTGGTCGTCGGTCTCGTGGCCGCCTGTGTGCAGATCTACTCCACCGGCTATCTGCGCGATGACCCGCGCTACCCCTCGTACGCTGCGCTCGTCTCCCTCTTCACCGCCGCGATGTTCCTGGTCGTCTACTCCGGCGATCTGATCGTGCTGCTGGTCGGCTGGGAGGTCATGGGCATCTGCTCCTACTTCCTCGTAGGCCACTACTGGGAGACCCCGGAGGCCCGCGCCGCCTCCATCAAGGCCTTCCTGGTCACCAAACTCGGCGACGTCCCCTTCCTGATCGGTCTGTTCGCCCTCGCCACCGACGCCGGCTCCTTCGAGATCACGAAGATCCTCGGCACGGTCGCCCACGGCGGACTCGACCACCCGACCGTCGTCGCCCTGCTGCTACTCGCGGGCGTGGCCGGCAAGTCCGCCCAGTTCCCGCTGCACACCTGGCTTCCGGACGCGATGGCGGGCCCCACGCCCGTCTCCGCGCTGATCCACGCCGCGACGATGGTCGCCGCCGGCGTCTACTTCGTCGCACGCCTCCTGCCGGTGTTCGAGGCCTCCGCAGCCGCGATGACGGTCCTCGCCGTGATGGCCGCCGTCACGATGGTCGGCTCGGGCCTGGCCGCCCTGGCCCAGGACGACATCAAGCGCGTCCTCGCCTACTCGACGATGGGACAGCTCGGCTACATGACCGGCGCGCTCGCCGTCGGCGACCGAGGCGCCGCCGTCTTCCACCTCCTGTCGCACGGCGCGTTCAAGGCGCTGCTGTTCCTCGCGGCAGGCGTGATCATCCACGCCGCCGGCACCAACTCGCTGGCCGCCATGTCCCGCATGCGCAACCTGAGCGCCCGTGTCCCCGACGCCTACTGGACGATGACCGTGGCGCTCCTCGCGCTCGCCGCGATCCCGCCGTTCAGCGGCTTCTTCTCGAAGGAGTCGGTCCTCGGCGCGGCCGAGCACGTCACCTCCGGCCACCCCGGACCCGCCCCCGTCGCCGCGGGCTGGACCGTCCTCGTCGCCGGTGTGCTGACCGCTCTCCTCACCGCCGCCTACGCGGCCCGGCTGTGGCTGCTCGCGTTCCGCGGCCGCGGCGAGGAAGCCCCCGACCACGGACGCCAGCCCCTGACCATGAACGTGGTGCTGTGGATTCTGGCCGTCCCCTCCCTCGCCCTCGGCGGGCTCGCCTACCGCACGCTCCCCGACTGGTTCGACGGCGACGATCTCGCGCCGACCCTCACCACCTCCGTCCTCGGCACCGGAGCGGCCCTGACCGGCGGGCTCGTCGCCTACGCCGCCTGGCGCCGGCTCACCGCGCTCACCGCACGCGTCCCCCTGGGCGCGGTCGCCGCCCATCCCGAACGCGACGCCGCCCACGTCGAGGCCGAGGCCATCGCGACGCACGAGCCCGCCTACGGAGACGTGGCCTCCGCGCCCGACCCGGCGGACCCCGGACGGCTGCTGCTCGGCCCGCTGCACCGCCACGCGGCTGCCGGCTTCCATGTCGACGCCGTCTATCGGGCGTCGTTCGTTCGCCCCGTCCTGGCGGCCGCGAGCCTCGTGCGGTTCCTCGACCGCGAGGTCGTGGACACCTACGTTCGCGGCGCGGGTGCACTGCCGCGCTGGCTGGGGGCCGCCGTACGGCGCGCCCAGACCGGCAACGTCCAGACCTATGTGAGCGCGCTGCTCGCCGGCACCGTGGTCCTCGCGGTCGCCGCCCTTCTCGTCGCCTCGGGAGCGTGAGCAGGCGTGATCGATATCAACGAGTCCGTGATGCAGGTCCTTCTGGCGTTCATCGTCGTCGGCCCGCTTATCGGGGCCGTCGCCGCCCTGCTGCCCGCCCCGCCCGGCCTGAGGGGGAAGTCTCCCGAGCAGGCCGTGCTACGGCACGGCGTGACGGTCACCGGCGTCGTCCTCGTCGCGGCGATCGTCCTGGCCCTGGGCTTCGACCACGACCATCCGTCGAAAATGCAGGCCACCACGGACATCAGCTGGATCCCCGCACTGAACGTGCGCATCCACCTCGGCATCGACGGCATCTCGCTCCCCCTGCTGGTCCTGACCGCGCTCCTGACCTTCCTGTGCGCGCTCTACTCCTACTTCAAGCAACCCCAGGGACCGTCCCCCAAGGCCTTCGTCGCGCTCGTCCTCGTGCTCGAGTCCGGCACCCTGGCGACCTTCGCCGTCCTCGACCTGCTGCTGTTCTTTCTCGCCTTCGAGACGGTGCTCATCCCGATGTACTTCCTCATCGCCCGCTGGGGCGGCGAAGGCCGGACCCGGGCGGCCTGGAAGTTCATCCTCTTCACGCTGCTCGGATCCGTGGTCATGCTGCTCGGCCTGCTCCTGATCGGATTCAAGGCGGGCACATTCGACATGGTGGCACTCGCCACTGACAACGGCCGGTCGCTGAGCACATCCGTGCAGGTCATCGCCGTACTGGCGATCGGGATCGGGCTCGCGGTCAAGACCCCGATGTGGCCCCTGCACAGCTGGCTGCCCGACGCCCACACCGCCGCCCCGACCGTCGGCTCCGTCCTGCTGGCCGGTGTGCTGCTGAAGATGGGAACGTACGGGTTCGTCCGGATCCTGCTCCCGGTCGCCCCCGACGGCTTCCGGACCTTCGCGCCGTACCTGGCCGCCCTCGCCGTCGTCGGGATCATCTACGGTTCCCTGGCCTGCCTGGCCCTCGCCAAGCCGGGCGCCAAGGGCGACCTCAAGCGCCTGATCGCCTACTCCTCCGTCGGCCACATGGGCTTCGTCCTGCTCGGAATCGCCACCATGACCCCCACCGGCGTGAACGGCGCGCTGTTCGCCAACATCGCCCACGGTCTCATCACCGGCCTCCTCTTCTTCCTGGTCGGAGCGCTGAAGGACCGGACCGGCAGCACCGACCTGGACACCCTCGCCGAACAGACCGGCGCCGCGCTGTACGGCAGGACACCCCGCCTCGGCGCCCTCCTCGCCTTCGCCGCCGTCGCGTCACTCGGCCTGCCCGGGCTCGCAGGCTTCTGGGGCGAGATGCTGGCCCTGTTCGGAGCCTTCGACCCGGCCGCCGGCCTCAGCCGTCCCGCCTACCTCGCCTTCACGGCGATCGCCGCGTTCGGCACCCTGCTGACGGCCGCCTACCTGCTCGCCGTGGTCCGCCGCGTCTGCATGGGCGCCGTCGCACAGGACGCCCCGCGCCTCGCCGACGTGCAGACCTACGAGTTCGCGGCCTGGACCCCGCTCGTCGCCCTCACCGTCGTCGCCGGCCTGTGGCCCAAGGTCCTCCTCGGCCTCACCGACCCGGCCGTGCAGCAGCTCCTCGCAGGAGGCACCCGATGAGCTCCCTGGTCCCCTCCACGGTCCAGCCGCTGGCCGAGTCGGCGGTCCAGTCCGTCGACTGGCAGGCCATCGCGCCACCCACCCTCACCGCGGTCGTGGCCCTCGTCGTCCTCGTCGCCGACCTGTTCGTCGGCGACGGCCGCAAACCGCTCCTCGGGTGGCTCTCGGTCGCGGGCCTCGCGGCCTCCGCGGCACTCCTCCTGCCCCTCCTGGACGGAGACCGCTCCACCTTCTGCCTGACCAGCCAGCCGAGCACCTGCAGCTACACCGTCGACCGCTTCACCCTCGTCATCCAGTTCCTGGTGCTCGGAGGAGCGCTGCTGGCAGCCCTGCTGTCGGTCACCGCCCTGAAGGACGCGCGCGGGAGGCTCCCCGAGGGGGAGTTCTGGTTCCTGCTGCTGTCCTCCGCCGCAGGCGCCGCCCTGCTCCCGGCCTCCCGCGACCTCGCCACCCTCGTGGTCGCCCTGGAGGTCGCCTCCCTGCCCGCGTTCGCCCTCGTCGGCATCCGGCACGGCGACCGCAGGTCCTCCGAAGCGGCTCTGAAGTTCTTCCTGTCCTCCGTCACCGCGACCACCGTCAGCCTCCTCGGCATCAGCTTCGTGTACGCGACGACCGGCACCCTCTACCTCACCCAGGTCGCCGACCGGATCCAGCACGTCGACGGCCGGCTGCACACGCTCGCCCAGACCGGCGTGGTCCTCACCCTCATCGGCTTCGCCTTCAAGACGGCCGCCGTCCCCTTCCACTTCTGGGTGCCCGACACCTACGTCGGCGCCCCCCTGCCCATCGCCGCGTACCTGTCGGTCGTCGGCAAGGCGGTCGGCTTCTCCGGCCTCATCCTCGTCACCGTCGTCGCGTTCCCCTCGTACGCCGACGTCTGGGGCCCCGCCCTGGCCGCCCTGGCCGCCCTGACCATGACCGTCGGCAACGTCGGCGCCCTCCGGCAGCAGACCACGCGCGCGTACAGCGCCGTACGCCTCCTCGCCTGGTCCTCCGTCGGACAGGCCGGCTACCTCCTCGTCCCGATCGCCGCCGCCGCGTACTCCGACGACGCCGAGCACGCCGTCGGCTCGACCGTCGCCTACGCCCTCATGTACGCCGCCGTGAACCTGGGCGCCTTCGCCGTGGCCGCCCTGGTCGGCCGGGCCGCCGCCGCGAACCGCATCGAGGACTACCGGGGCCTGTACGCGAGGAACCCCCTCACGGCGCTGCTGCTGGCGTTCTTCCTGCTCTGCCTGGCCGGACTCCCGCCCGGCGTCATCGGCCTCTTCGCGAAGGTCACCGTCTTCTCGGCGGCCGTCGACGCGGGCCTCGGCTGGCTCGCGGTCGTCATGGCCGTCAACGTCGTGATCGCCCTGTACTACTACCTCCAGTGGACGGCCCTGCTCTTCAGGAGCCCCGAAGGCCAGGCCGAGGGGCACCGCCTCCCCGCCCCCCTGACCGCCGCGATCGCCCTCGCCGGGGCCGTCGGCGTCGCCCTCTCGGGAGCTCCCCAGCTGGTCCTGCGCTTCGCCGACACCGGCCTTTTCTGAGGCTTCGCACGCCCGTACCGCCCCGTCCTCACCCGGACGGCCCACACCCCTGCCCACGGGCACAAGGGAACTCGTGCCTCCCGCCTGGCGTTGACCATTACGGGAAGGTGCACTGGAAGTGACACCACAGCACCGGTGACACCGCAGACAAGCGAGATCCGCAAGCAAAGGGTTCCCCTGCTGCACGACTTGGAGGGCGTACCGTGCACCGCCGGCACAACGGGCTCAGGACCGCAGTACTCCTCGGGGGGCTGTCGGCACTCATCATCGTCATCGGCAGCTTCTTCGGCCGCATGGGGCTCGTCGTCGCGGTCGTGATCGCGCTCGGCACCAACGCGTACGCGTACTGGAACAGCGACAAACTGGCGCTACGCGCGATGCGCGCCCGCCCGGTGAGCGAGTTCGAGGCCCCCGCCCTCTACCGGATGGTCCGCGACCTCTCCACCCAGGCCCGCCAGCCCATGCCACGCCTCTACATCTCCCCGACGGAGGCGCCCAACGCCTTCGCGACCGGCCGCAACCCGCGCAACGCCGCCGTGTGCTGCACGGAAGGCATCCTGCGCCTGCTCGACGAGCGTGAACTGCGCGGCGTCATCGGCCACGAGCTCAGCCACGTCTACAACCGCGACATCCTCATCTCCTCCGTCGCCGGCGCACTGGCCTCGGTGATCATGTTCCTGGTCAATTTCGCCTGGCTGATCCCGATCGGCCGCTCCGACGACGACGACGGCCCCGGCATCCTCGGAATGCTCCTGATCATGATCCTGGGCCCCCTCGCAGCGAGTCTCATCCAGCTCGCCATCAGCCGCTCACGGGAGTACGAGGCCGACGCCTCCGGCGCCCAGCTCACGGGCGATCCGCTGGCCCTCGCGAGCGCCCTGCGCAAGCTGGAGACGGGCACCAAACAGCTTCCGCTGCCTCCGGAGCCCCGCATCGAGACCGCGAGTCACATGATGATCGCGAACCCCTTCCGTCCTGGTCAGGGACTCTCCAAGATGTTCTCGACACATCCGCCGATGGCGGACCGCATCGCCCGGCTCGAGAAAATGGCAGGTCGCCCCCAGTGAAGACCATTCTGAACGTCATCTGGCTGATCCTGAGCGGATTCTGGCTGTTCCTCGGCTACGTGCTCGCGGGCGCGCTGCTCTGCATCACCATCATCGGGATTCCGTTCGGCGTCGCCGCGTTCCGTATCGGGATCTTCGCTCTCTGGCCCTTCGGCTACACGACCGTCGAGCGCCGCGAGGCGGGTGCGCCGTCCTGCCTCGGAAACGTGCTCTGGCTGATCCTGGCCGGCTGGTGGCTGGCCATCGGTCACATCGTCACGGGCTTCCTTCTCTGCGTCACCATCATCGGCATCCCGTTCGGCATCGCGAACTTCAAGCTGATCCCGGTCTCGCTGTTCCCGCTCGGCCGCGAAATCGTTCCCACCGACCAGCCGTTCGCCTCGCGCTGACGACGACCGCCACGGCGGCAGCGGCACCGGCCGGGAGGGCCACGGCTTCAGCGACGGGAGACGGGACCCCGCAGGCGAGGGAGTCGGTGATGTCCCGCCGCGTCCGGGGGGCTGGGTTGTCCACAACCGGCGGGTTGTCCACAGGCCGGCCCGGTTGTCAGTGGCGGCTTGCATCATGAACACATGACCGAGAACGCGCAGTTGCTGGAAAGGGTGGCGGCCAAGGCGGCCACCGTCCGCCCGTGGGGGCGGCCCTCGCTTCCCGAGCCCGTGGGCGAGGCCACCGTCGCCCAGGCCGAGGCCGCCCTCGGCTTCCCCCTGCCCGCACTGCTCGCCGATCTCTACCTGCACATAGGGGACGGAGGCTTCGGCCCCGAGTACGGCCTGCTGCCCCTGCTGGACAGCACGCCGTCCGGCGAACCCGCCGCCGTGAGCCAGTACCTCGCCAACCGCGAGAGCGGGCGACAGGATCCCGACTGGCCATGGCCCGAAGGCGTCCTGCCGATATCCCACTGGGGCTGCGCCATGTACGCCTGCGTGGACTGCCGCTCCCCGGAGGCGAGCGTCCTGCTCTTCGAGCCGAACCCCGGGGACCCCGATCAGGCGTGGTTCGTCGACGCTCCGAGCCTTACCCAGTGGTTGCATGCATGGCTCGATGGCACGGGCTGGTACGACGTCATGGACGAGGACATGAGCCTGACTCCGTGGACCCAGTTCCGCATACGCGCGGCGACGGGACCGTCGCCGACCGCGTGAGCCGCGTCGACCACACCGGACCCGCCTGACCGCCTGACCGCCTGACCGCCTGACCCAGGTCGCCCTCTTTCCCGCTTACCTGCTCGGTTGGTCAGACGGTCAGCCGTCGACGCACTCCGTACGCGACCACACCCACCGCGAGCACCCCCGCCCCCGCTGCCACCGACACCGCAGGCAGCGCGAAGGCGAGGATCAGGCAGCCCAGAAGCCCGAGGGTGGGCAGAACTCGCTTCACAGGAGCCGAATCGAGCGTCCAGGCCGATGCGTTGGCCACGGCGTAGTAGGCCAGCACACCGAAGGAGGAGAACCCGATCGCGCCTCGCACGTCCACCGTGGCGGCCAGCACCGCGACCGTCGCGCCCACGGCCAGCTCGGCCCGGTGGGGCACCTGGAAGCGCGGGTGAACGACGGCCAGGACGTGGGGCAGATGGCGGTCCCTGGCCATGGCCAGGGTGGTCCGCGAGACGCCCAGGATGAGGGCGAGCAGTGAGCCCAGCGCGGCCACGGCGGCGCCGACGCGCACCACGGGCACCAGGCCGGGCGCCCCCGCCGCCCGGACCGCGTCGGCCAGCGGCGCGCTCGCCTGCCCCAGTGCGGTGGCGCCTGAGACGGAGAGGACGGCCACCGCCACACACGCGTACACGAGCAGGGCGATGCCCAGGGCCATGGGAATCGCACGGGGAATGGTGCGCTCCGGGTACCGCACCTCCTCACCCAGTGTCGCGATGCGCGCGTACCCGGCGAACGCGAAGAAGAGCAGACCGGCGGCCTGCAACACCCCGCCGAAACCACCGGAGAGGCCGACCTCCAGCCGCCCGGCCTCGGACGCGCCCGATCCCAGGCACACCACCACAACGGAAGCGAGGACCGCCAGGACCACCGCCACGATCACTCTTGTCAAGCAGGCCGACTTCTGGATGCCGCCGTAGTTCACGGCCGTCAACGCCACCACGGCCGCCACGGCGACCGCGTGCTCCCGCCCCGGCCAGACGTACGCCCCGACCGTCAGCGCCATCGCCGCACAGGAGGCCGTCTTCCCGACCACGAACGACCAGCCGGCCAGGTAACCCCAAAAGGCTCCGAGCCGCTCACGTCCGTACACATACGTGCCGCCGGAGGCCGGATACAGGGCGGCCAGGCGGGCGGACGACATGGCGTTGCAGTAGGCGACCAGCGCGGCGAGGGCAAGCCCGATCAGCAGCCCGGAGCCCGCCGCGTGCGCCGCGGGGGCGAGGGCGGCGAACACCCCGGCGCCGATCATCGAGCCCAGGCCCAGGACGACGGCGTCGCCGACGCCCAGCGTCCGCCGCAGCTCGGGGGCCGGTCCTGGCTGTGTCATGCGCCGCACCCTACTGATCCACGAAACCGCTGGACGCCGTCATGACGTCGTCCCGACGAACACGGCGCGAACCCGCGCGACGCCGACACTGCCCACAGCCGCCGACGCAGATACCGCTACCGGCACCGGCACGGGTGGGATATCGATGTCGACACCGCGATGCGGTCGGCGGGCGAGGCAGGCGGCCTTGCTGCCGTTGACGAACGTGGCGGCTGCCAGGCGCAGCCCGCCTCGCAGCGAGCGAGATCACACTGCCCGGACAGCGCGGGCACAGCACGGAAGGGCAGGTTCAGGGCATGAGCATCGTCAGCTGGATCATCCTGGGGCTGTTGGCCGGAATCATCGCCAAGGTGCTGCTGCCGGGGCGGGACCCGGGCGGCTTGATCGGCACCACCCTCATCGGCGTCGCCGGCGCGTTCATCGGCGGCTGGATATCGGCCCGCTGGCTGGACCACCCCGTCAGCAAGGACTTCTACGACGGCGCGACCTGGGCCGCGGCCATCGGGGGTTCGCTCGTGCTGCTGATCGTCTACCGCCTGCTGTTCGGCAACTCGCGCGACTGAGCGCGGCCGGAGGCGCCGTCGACGGGCGGGCATCGAGCAGGCGCCCACCCGTCGGACGGCCGGCAGCGCACGTCGGGTTTCCGGTGGTTCTCCGCGCCGGGCTACCGGTAGGTCCGCCGTTCCGCCGTACCGCCGGTACTTCAGGTCGGACTACCGGTAGTTCACGAACTGCAGGGCGAAGTCGAAGTCCTGCCCCTTGAGCAGCGCGATGACGGTCTGCAGGTCGTCGCGGCTCTTGGAGCTGACCCGCAGTTCCTCGCCCTGGACCTGGGCCTTCACGCCCTTGGGGCCCTCGTCGCGGATGAGCTTCGCGACCTTCTTCGCGTTGTCCTGGGAGATGCCCTCCTTGATCTCCGCGAAGAGCTTGTACTCCTTGCCGGAGAGCTGGGGCTCGCCCGCGTCCAGCGCCTTCAGCGAGATGCCGCGCTTGATGAGCTTGGACTGGAAGACGTCGAGGACGGCGTTCACCCGGTCCTCGGAGTTCGCCTCCATGAGGATCTTCTCACCGGACCACGAGATCGAGGCGCCCACGCCCTTGAAGTCGTAGCGCTGCGAGATCTCCTTGGCGGCCTGGTTGAGGGCGTTGTCGACCTCCTGCCGCTCGACCTTCGAGACGATGTCGAAACTGGAGTCGGCCATGTCCTGTGGCTCCTTGTATCAGGGTGCGTATCGGGTGCGAATCGGCGCACGCGGGGCGACCGCCGAGCCCGGCATGGTCCCGGGCCGCATCCGCACAAGCCTAGCCACCTCGCTCCCTCCGGGCGGCGAGGAATCAGGTGGCGAAGCACCCCTGCGCATCGGGTATCGTTTACGTCGTTGCCAGGGAGCACCGCCGAAAAGCGGTTCGAATGGGCAGCAACCCCGGCGGTGTGCCCGAGCGGCCAAAGGGAGCAGACTGTAAATCTGCCGGCTCAGCCTTCCCAGGTTCGAATCCTGGCGCCGCCACGCTGAGAGAAGGAACCCCTCCGAACTGCGGAAACGCAGCGCGGAGGGGTTTTTTCGTTCGGTCTTCTCGTGTGTGCCGGATGACGGATGACGGATGCCTGATGACGGGCGCGCGGGGAGACGGTGGGGCGGGAAAGGGAACGCGGGCCTCATCCCTCCTCGGAGGGGGTCTTCGCCGCCCTCTTCACCTCCGCCTCGACGTCGTTGCGCGGTCTGTTCTCGTCCTTGGCGTACTCGGTCACCGTGGCCTGGACGTCGCGGGCCAGGTCCCGCCAGGCGCGCCATGCGGTCTCGTAGGTGTCGGTCTGGATCTCCGACCAGGGAGTGGCCGTGGGCGCGCCGTACGCGTCCCGCAGCTCTTCGACTCTCGCGTGTGCCTGGTCGGCCGCGCGTTGCTTCTGCACGAGTTCCTCGAAGGTATGTGCCACGTGTACGGATGCTAGGGAGGCCGGCGCGGTTCCGCGCGGTGAGCGGGGCGCGTCCCGCCAGGGGTACCCGCGTGGCCCACTGGGGCAGACTGGCCCCATGCCCAGCGCGTCCAGCCGTCGCCGTACCTGTCCGGAGTGCCGTCGCGAGATCGCCGTCGTCGCCGGACGGTTCGCCCGGCACGACCCGCCGGGGGCGCGGGAGAGCCGGGGCCTGGTCTCCTGCCCGGGCTCGCGCGGCACGGCGCAACTGGGCGCCGCGCAGCCGTCCTTGGACGGCTACGTGGTGCCGGAGTTCCCGGGCCAGCTGCCCCTCTTCTAGCGCTTTTCTCGTACCGGCAGTATCTGCCGCGCGCCGCCGCCTCAGTTCCCCGCCACGGCCTTCACCGCCACCGCCACCGGGGCGGAGCCGCTGATCAGTTCGAGGACGAGACCGGACGTCGCCGGGGTGTCGAGGAGTTCCGCCAGGACGGCGGCCACGTCGTCGCGGGGGACGGGCCCGCGACCCGTACGGGCCTCCAGACGGACCAGGCCGGTGCCGGCGTCGTCCGTGAGGGCGCCGGGGCGCAGGATCGTCCAGTCGAGGGACGGCAGGCTCTGCACGTACGCGTCCGCCTCGCCCTTGGCGCGCAGGTAGACGTCGAAGATCCCGTCGCCCTTGTGGCCGGCGTCCGCGCCCATGGACGACACGACCAGGAAGCGGTGCACGCCCGCCCGCACCGCGGCGTCGGCGAACAGCACCGCGGCGCCCTTGTCGACGGTGCCCTTGCGGTCCACCCCGCTGCCCGGGCCGGCGCCCGCCGCGAACACGGCCGCGTCCGCGCCCCGCAGCTGCTCGGCGACCTCCTCGACGGACGCCGACTCCAGGTCCAGGACGACGGGTTCGGCGCCGGCCGCCCTCAGATCGTCACTCTGTTCCGCCTTGCGGATGATCCCCGCGACCTCGTCCCCACGCGCGGCGAGCAGACGCTCCAGCCGCAGCGCGATCTGACCATGACCACCAGCGATGACAATGCGCATGCTTTCGACCGTACGCCCGGCGAGCCGCGTCCGCCGCATGGCCCGGCCGGGAATGGATCAGCGCCCCCGCCCCACGAGCCACCCGCGAGCCACCACCCGCGCGACCCGCGACCCGCGGCCCGCGATCCGCCCCACGGACCAGTACCCGTACCGGTATCGGCGAGGATCCCCGCGACGCCCGGTCAGCAGGCTTTGCGGCGCGGGCGGTTCGGTCATGAGAGGTGTCCGCGCCCCTGTCTCGGCAGGCCCGATTCCGAGGCGGCCGAGGAGGCCGCGGAGTCGCAGTACTCGCGGACCGCGCTCGTGCGGGCGACCACGCGGCCCTGGTGGATGACGATCCTGCTGTACGCCAGCGACAGGGCGCCCGCGAGGCGGTCGCCGCGGACGGCCAGGAGGTCGGCCGGGAAGCCCGCCTCGACGCGTACCTCGGGCAGGCCCAGAGCGGCGCGCGCGGACCCGCTCACGGCGTCGTAGGCGTCCTCGGGGCGCAGGCCGTGACAGGAGGACAGGAGGTAGGCCGCCTCCAGGGGATCGCCGCGGCCGACCGGGTTGCCGACGTCGCGCAGCGCCCCGCTGCCGGCCGCCACGCGCACCCCGGCCGCGCGCAACAGCCGTACGGGCGCCGTGCCCCGCTCGTCGACGCCCGCGCAGCCGCCCTGGGGGAGGCAGACCACCGTCACACCGGCGGCGGCGAGTTGGTCGGCGGTGCGGCCGGCCGCGTCGGCGGGGAGGCGGTCGAGGCCGCCGCAGGGGCTGAGGGCGACGCCCGGGCGCAGACCGCCGGCCATCGCGGCGAGGCGGGCCAGACGGGCGGGGTCGGCGGCGTCGGTGTGCAGGTCGACGGGGCAGCCGTGCTCGGCGGCGACTTCGAGCACCGCCTCCACGTAGCCGATGGGGTCGGGGTCCAGGTCCGGGCAGCCGCCCACCGCCGAGGCGCCCATCTTCACCGCGTCGCGCAGCATGGCGAGTCCGTCGGCTCCCGCCACGCCGGTCAGCACGCGGGGCATCGCCACGGTCGTCAGTTCCGCGAGTCCGCGCAGCGAGCGCCGGGCGCGCAGTACGGCGGCCAGCGCACCGAGTCCCTGGACGTCGCCGACGTGGACGTGGGCGCGCAGGGCCGTCGCGCCGTGGCCCAGCTGCACCAGCACCGCTTCCGTGGCGCGGCGCTGGACGTCCGGCGGGGCGTGGGAGACGGGGCCGTCGGAGTCGGCCGTGAGCGCGGTGTCGGCGTGCGCGTGCGGTTCGGCCGGGGCCGGGAGCAACAGGTAGCCGCCGAGGTCCACGCGGGCGCCGGCGGGTGTGCCGGAGCGGCCCTGGCCGGCCGTCAGGCTGCCCGCCGTGCCGACCGCCTCGATGCGTCCGCGGCCCAGCCGGACGTCCACGGTCCTGCCGTCCGTCAGACGGGCCCCGCACAGCAGCAGGGCCGTCGGGTCGGTCGAGCCGTCGGAGTCGCCGGAGGGGCCGAAGGAACCGTAGGAGCCGGAGGAGGACGACCACGAGTGGGGCGGCTGCGGCTGGCTGTCGGGCATCGCGCTCCAGGGGCTCGGGACTGCGCCGGTGGCGCAGCGCACGCTGAGGACGCAGGCGTCGCCGGGGACGCGTGATCACGCAGAGTGAGTCGAGCCTAGGACGGCGGTTCGGCGCGCACGGGGAGGAGCGCAATAGTCGTACCGGTGTGGCCCGCTGGGCGGGAGGGGCCCGGGAGGCCGCCGGGACCTCGGCAGACGGGCCTGCGAGCGGTCCCGGAGGGGCCCGAAGAACGGATTTGGGCGAACGGCGGCGGACCGTGTAATGTCTTCATCGCTCGCCCCAATAGCTCAGTCGGTAGAGCGTCTCCATGGTAAGGAGAAGGTCTACGGTTCGATTCCGTATTGGGGCTCTGGTGGGTGAGGTTCCCGTCGCGAGGCGGGGCCCGATCCCATCAAAGCGGTGTAGCTCAGTCGGTAGAGCAAGCGGCTCATAATCGCTGTGTCACCGGTTCAAGTCCGGTCACCGCTACTGACAGTAGCCGATTGTGGGGTCGGTCCTTCGATCGGCTACTCTTTTATGCGTTAATCGTCCCATCCGTTCGTCAAGGAGCACTCCTGTGGCTGCCACCGACGTCCGCCCGAAGATCACGCTGGCCTGCGTGGAGTGCAAGGAGCGGAACTACATCACCAAGAAGAACCGGCGTAACAACCCGGACCGACTGGAGATGAAGAAGCACTGCCCGCGTTGCAACGCGCACACCGCGCACCGCGAAACGCGATAAATCAGGCTCGTATGCGAGGCCGTCCCCGAGTGATCGGGGGCGGCCTCGTGTCGTTGAGCGACTCGTACCGGTCAGTAGAGCGACGCAGTTACCCAGTACCTGGCGGCGCGGAGCAAATCAGGAGGTGCCGAGGCCCATGGCACTCGACCAGTCCTTCGTCGGGCGGACCTACCCGCCCACCGATCCCTATGAGGTCGGCCGGGAGAAGATCCGCGAGTTCGCCGAAGCCGTGGGGGACGCCCACCCGGCGTACACCGACCCGGACGCCGCCAAGGCCCTCGGGCACCCGGATGTGATCGCGCCGCCGACGTTCGTGTTCTCGATCACGTTCAAGGCGGCGGGGCAGGTCGTCCAGGACCCCCAGCTGGGCCTCGACTACAGCCGCGTGGTGCACGGGGACCAGAAGTTCGCCTACAAGCGCCCGGTGCGCGCCGGTGACCGGCTCACGGTCACCTCGACCATCGAGGCCGTCAAGTCCATGGCGGGCAACGACATCCTGGACATCCGCGGCGAGGTGCACGACGAGGCCGGCGAGCACGTCGTGACCGCCTGGACCAAGCTCGTCGCCCGCGCGGCCGAGCCCGCGGAATCCGCACAAACCCCGACGCGCACCGACGGGAAGGCGTGAGGAAACGATGACGGCGAAGATCGCTTACGACGACGTCGAGGTCGGCACCGAGCTGCCCGCCCGGTCCTTCCCTGTGAACCGCGCCACGCTCGTGCAGTACGCGGGGGCCTCCGGGGACTTCAACCCGATCCACTGGAACGAGAAGTTCGCCAAGGAGGTGGGCCTGCCGGACGTCATCGCGCACGGCATGTTCACCATGGCCGAGGCGATCCGCGTCGTCACCGACTGGACCGGCGACCCGGGCGCACTCGTGGACTACGGCGTCCGCTTCACCAAGCCCGTCGTCGTCCCGAACGACGACCAGGGCGCGGTCATCGAGGTGAGCGGCAAGGTCGCCGCCAAGCTCGACGACCACACCGTGCGGGTCGACCTGACGGTGACCAGCGGCGGCCTCAAGGTCCTCGGGATGTCCCGCGCCGTCGTACGACTGGCCTGAGACTGCCGGTAGCCGTGGCGAGACGTACGCGGTAGGCGGCAGGGCGCGTTGGATGCAGGCCGTCGGCAGTGCGGAGCGGGCGGCGGGTATGCGCGGCGACGGTAAGGGGCGTTCTCCAATGGAGGACGCCCCTTACGCGTCCCCGGTGGCCGGTCCGGCGGGCGGACGCCTGGCCGGACCGGTGTCGGTCCCGTCTCGTAGGCTGGGCGCGTGCAGGAACTCCGTGACGCCCCCCTCGCCCCGCTGACCACCTTCCGGCTGGGCGGTCCCGCCGCCAGGCTGGTGACCGCGACGACCGACGCCGAGGTGATCGCCGCCGTGCGCGAGGCCGACGCCGACGGCACCCCGCTGCTGATCGTCGGCGGCGGCTCCAACCTCGTCATCGGCGACAAGGGCTTCGCGGGCACTGTGCTGCGCATCGCCACGCGCGGGTACGAGCTCGTCGGGACGCGGCTCGAACTGGCCGCCGGGGAGGTGTGGACCGACGCCGTCGCCCGCACCGTGGAGGCCGGGCTCGCCGGCGTCGAGTGCCTGGCCGGCATCCCCGGTTCGGCGGGAGCCACCCCGATCCAGAACGTCGGGGCGTACGGCCAGGAAGTCTCCTCGACGATCACCGAGGTCGTCGCCTACGACCGCCGCGCGGGCGAGACGGTCGCGCTCACCGGTGAGGAGTGCGCCTTCTCCTACCGGCACAGCCGCTTCAAGTCCGACCCCGAGCGGTACGTCGTGCTGCGCGTCCGGTTCGAGCTGGAGGACGCGGGCGGACTGTCGGCGCCCCTGAAGTACGCCGAGACGGCACGGGCGCTGGGCGTCGAGCCCGGGGACCGCGTTCCGCTGGCCGACGCCCGCGAGACCGTGCTGAAGCTGCGCGCCGGGAAGGGCATGGTCCTGGACGCGGAGGACCACGACACCTGGTCGGCCGGTTCGTTCTTCACCAACCCGATCCTCACCGACGCCGACTTCGCCGCGTTCCACGCGCGCGTGCGGGAGCGGCTCGGCGAGGCCGTGGAACCGCCCGCCTACCCGGCCGGACCGGGACTGACCAAGACGTCCGCGGCCTGGCTGATCGACAAGGCGGGCTTCACCAAGGGGTACGGCGACGGGCCCGCCCGCATCTCCACCAAGCACACCCTCGCCCTCACCAACCGGGGCACGGCCACCGCGGACGACCTGCTGGAACTGGCCCGCGAGGTGGTCGCCGGGGTGCGTGAGGCGTTCGGCGTCACACTGGTCAACGAGCCGGTGATGGTGGGCGTCGAGCTGTAGGGCCCGGCCCCGCCCCGGCCCTGCGTCACCGCCGTCCTGCGTCACCGCCGGCCTGGATCCCCGGCCGTCCGCCGCCCGGTCGGCCCCCGGTCTAGTAGGCCACCCCCACCCCCTGCTTCACGGTTCCCGTGTCCGTCACCATCGTCAGCATCGCGTGGGCCACGTCGGCGCGGCCGATGAAGCGGCCCCTGGGCGGGAAGCCGCCCACGGACGTCCGGTAGGAGCAGGTGAGCGGCTTGTTCTGAAGCCGCGGCGGGCGCACGGCCGTCCAGTCCGTGGCGCTGCGCGCCAGCTCGGCCTCCATCTCCCGCAGGTCGGCGTACACGTCCTTCAGGGCCGCCGAGACGAGCGAGCGCATCGTGCGGTCCAGGGCGCCGTCGCCCTCGGCGGGCGGGCCGACCGGGGCGGCGCTCACCACGAGCAGCCGGCGCACGCCCTCCGCCTCCAGGGCCGTCAGCACGGTGCGGGTGAGTCGTGCGGCGACGCCGGCGTCCTTGCGACGGCGTGCGCCGAGGCCGGACAGGACCGCGTCGCGGCCGGCCACCGCGGCACGCAGCGGGCCCGCGGCGGTCAGGTCGGCGCGGACCACCTCCAGCCGCTCGCCGGTGACGCCCAGCCCCGCGGGATCCCGCACCACGGCGGTGACCTCGTGGCCCGCGTCCAGGGCCTGACGGACCACTTCCCGGCCGATGCCCCCGGTAGCGCCGAAAACGGTGAACCTCATGGCGTGCCCCCTGCTCCACATCCGGTGGGTGAGTGTTCACTCACCCCTGTCTCCCCTAGAGTGGGTAAGCATTCACTCACCCGTCAAGAGGGGGAACCGATGGAGCGACGACCGGCTCGTGTCCGCATCCTCGACGCCGCGCACGAGCTGATGCTCACCGTCGGGCTGGCCCGCGCCACCACCAAGGAGATCGCCAAGGCGGCCGGCTGCTCCGAGGCCGCGCTCTACAAGTACTTCGCGAGCAAGGAGGAGCTGTTCACCCGGGTCCTCGCGGAACGGCTGCCCCGGCTGACCCCGCTGCTCAGCAGCCTGATCGACGAGCCGGGACGCGGCACGCTGGAAGGCAACCTCACCGAGATCGCCCGTCAGGCCGCCCTGTTCTACGAGGAGAGCTTCCCGATCGCGGCGTCGCTGTACGCCGAGACGCAGCTCAAGCGACGGCACGACGAGGCCCTGCGGAAGCTGGGCGCGGGGCCGCACGTGCCGATCGAACAGCTCGCGGCCTACCTGCGCGCCGAGCAGACCGCGGGTCGGGTACGGAAGGACGCGGACACGTTCGCCGCCGCCTCGCTGCTGCTGGGCGCGTGCGCGCAGCGCGCGTTCGCCTACGACGCGACGGGGGAGCGCCCGGATGCGGAGGGCTTCGCCGCCCGCCTCGCCCGCACCCTCCTGGCCGCCGTCGCCGCCTGACGGCCCGGCACCCGGCCGATCGCGCAGGCGCAGGAACGCAGGACGGGACCAGGGCGCAGGTCGATCCGGCTGAGCCGGCCGCCGCTCAGGTCGCCGTCAGCCAGTCGTCGACGCCTGCCAGGAGCTTCTGCCGGACGTCCTCCGGGGCCGCCGAACCCCGTACCGACTGGCGGGCCAGTTCGGCCAGCTCCTCGTCCGTGAAGGCGTGGTGCTCACGGGCGATGTCGTACTGGGCCGCGAGCCGCGAGCCGAACAGCAGGGGGTCGTCGGCGCCGAGGGCCATCGGGACCCCGGCGTCGAACAGGGTGCGCAGCGGTACGTCCTCGGGCTTCTCGTACACGCCGAGGGCCACGTTCGACGCGGGGCAGACCTCGCAGGTCACGCCCCGTTCGGCCAGCCTCTTCAGCAGCCGGGGGTCCTCGGCCGCGCGCACGCCGTGTCCCAGGCGGTCGGCGTGCAGGTCGTCGAGACAGTCGCGGACGGACATCGGCCCGGTCAGCTCGCCGCCGTGCGGGGCGGACAGCAGCCCGCCTTCGCGCGCGATCGCGAAGGCCCGGTCGAAGTCCCGTGCCAGGCCCCGGCGTTCGTCGTTCGACAGTCCGAAGCCGATCACCCCGCGGTCGGCGTAGCGCACGGCCAGACGGGCCAGGGTGCGGGCGTCCAGCGGATGCTTCATGCGGTTCGCCGCGACCAGCACCCGCATCCCGAGCCCGGTCTCGCGCGAGGTCGTCTCCACCGCGTCGAGGATGATCTCCAGCGCCGGGATCAGCCCGCCCAGCCGGGGCGCGTACGACGTCGGGTCGACCTGGATCTCCAGCCAGCCCGAGCCGTCCCTGAGGTCCTCCTCCGCGGCCTCGCGCACCAGACGCTGTATGTCCTCGGGCTCGCGCAGGCAGGAACGGGCGGCGTCGTACAGGCGCTGGAAGCGGAACCAGCCGCGCTCGTCGGTGGCGCGCAGCTTCGGCGGCTCCCCGCTCGTCAGCGCCTCGGTCAGCGCCTCCGGCAGGCGCACGCCGTGCTTGTCGGCCAGTTCCAGCACGGTGGCGGGCCGCATCGAGCCGGTGAAGTGCAGGTGCAGGTGGGCCTTGGGCAGTTCAGAGACATCACGTACGCGCTCCATTCAGGAATCCTGCCGCACGTGGGTGTCGTCCGGGTAGCCGATTCCCCGAACGTGGTCTTGCTCGCACACAGCAGCGGGCCGCCTCCCGGAGAAGACGGCCCGTGACTGCTTGCGTGAGCAGGCTGGGAAGAGGTCAGTCCCTGGCCTCCGCCAGCAGCTTCTGGACGCGGCTCACGCCCTCGACGAGGTCCTCGTCGCCCAGCGCGTACGACAGGCGCAGGTACCCCGGGGTGCCGAACGCCTCGCCGGGCACCACCGCGACCTCGGCCTCCTCCAGGATGAGCGCGGCCAGCTCGACCGTGTCCTGCGGGCGCCTGCCGCGGATCTCCTTGCCGATCAGCGCCTTCACCGACGGGTAGGCGTAGAACGCGCCCTCGGGCTCCGGGCAGAGCACGCCGTCGATCTCGTTGAGCATGCGCACGATCGTCTTGCGGCGCCGGTCGAACGCCTCACGCATCTTCTCCACGGCCGACAGGTCGCCCGAGACGGCGGCCAGCGCGGCGATCTGCGCCACGTTGGAGACGTTCGAGGTGGCGTGCGACTGCAGGTTCGTCGCGGCCTTGACGACGTCCTTCGGGCCGATGATCCAGCCCACCCGCCAGCCGGTCATCGCGTACGTCTTGGCGACGCCGTTGACGACGATGCACTTGTCGCGCAGCTCCGGGACGACCACCGGGAGCGAGGTGAACGTGGCGTCGCCGTAGACGAGGTGCTCGTAGATCTCGTCCGTCATCACCCACAGGCCGTGCTCGACGGCCCAGCGGCCGATGGCCTCGGCGTCCTCGGCGCTGTAGACGGCGCCGGTCGGGTTCGACGGGGAGACGAACAGGACGACCTTCGTCCGCTCGGTGCGCGCCGCCTCCAGCTGCTCGACCGAGACCCGGTAGCCGGTCGTCTCGTCGGCCACGACCTCCACGGGGACGCCGCCGGCCAGCCGGATCGACTCCGGGTACGTCGTCCAGTAGGGCGCCGGGACGATGACCTCGTCGCCCGGGTCGAGGATCGCGGCGAAGGCCTCGTAGATGGCCTGCTTGCCGCCGTTGGTGACGAGGATCTGCGCGGGGTCGACCTCGTAGCCGGAGTCGCGCAGCGTCTTGGCGGCGATGGCGGCCTTCAGCTCGGGCAGACCGCCGGCCGGCGTGTACCGGTGGTACTTCGGGTTCTTGCAGGCCTCGACGGCCGCGTCGACGATGTAGTCCGGGGTCGGGAAGTCGGGTTCACCGGCGCCGAAGCCGATCACCGGCCGCCCGGCGGCCTTCAGGGCCTTGGCCTTGGCGTCCACGGCGAGGGTGGCGGACTCGGAGATCGCGCCGACTCGGGCGGAGACCCGGCGCTCGGTGGGAGGGGTTGCAGCGCTCATGGCCCCATGGTTTCAGACCGGAAACCCCCCGGGCACACGGGTTTCACGTACTGAGCATGTACGGGCACAGGCCTGAACATCCGTCCGGATCCGGTTCCCCTGCTGGGCGATCTTCCGCCGGGGAGGCCGCCGGGGGCCCTTTACGTTCGACGAGGCGCTCAAGACCACGTACACTCACACGTCGTTGGCCTTCGACAGCCGCGCCTGCCAGGTGCACACCGAGCACCCGGTCGGATGCGGTACGTTGGGGGACACACAAAGGGTCGTAGCTCAATTGGTAGAGCACTGGTCTCCAAAACCAGCGGTTGGGGGTTCAAGTCCCTCCGGCCCTGCTACACACTCCGTCACCAGGATGTGTGCGCAGCGCATGTACGTACAGCAATGCACTCGCCGTGCGGCTCACACCGGGCGCGGCACGGCCACGACCCGGGAACAGGTGAGGACGAATGGCGGACGCCGTGGGCTCCATCGACACGCCTGATGCCCAGGACGAGGCGCCTGAGGCGAAGAAGAAGGCGCGCAAGGGCGGCAAGCGGGCCAAGAAGGGCCCTCTGAAGCGCCTCGCGACCTTCTACCGCCAGATCATCGCGGAGCTGCGCAAGGTCGTATGGCCGACGCGCAACCAGCTGACGACGTACACGACCGTGGTGATCGTCTTCGTCGTCATCATGATCGGCCTGGTGACCGTGATTGACTATGGACTCAGCCACGCCGCCAAGTACGTCTTCGGCTGATCCAAGAGCGAAGGGCGCCGAGGTATCCGGCGCCCCTTTCGCATGTTCCACCCCTATGTATCCAGGAAGAAGCAGCCACCGTGTCTGACCAGAACCTGAACGAGGACGTCGAGTCCGTGGACGACGAGCTCGACATCGTCGAGGGCGCGGACGAGGGCCTGGACGAGTTCGAGGCTGCCGAAGCCGAAGCGGGCGAGCCCGCCGAGGAAGCCGCACTCCACGTCGAGGACGAGGACGCCGAGAGCGCCGACGCCACCGAGACCGCCGAGGACGAGGACGCCGACGAGGCCCCTCTCGACGAGGCGGCCGAGGAGGAGGAGCCGGCCGAGCCCGTCGACCCCGTCGTCGCCCTGCGCGAGGAGCTGCGCACCCTCCCCGGCGAGTGGTACGTCATCCACACCTACGCCGGCTACGAGAACCGCGTGAAGACCAACCTGGAGCAGCGCGCCGTTTCCTTGAACGTCGAGGACTACATCTTCCAGGCCGAGGTGCCGCAGGAAGAGGTCGTCCAGATCAAGAACGGCGACCGCAAGACGATCCGTCAGAACAAGCTCCCCGGCTACGTGCTGGTGCGCATGGACCTGACGAACGAGTCCTGGGGCGTCGTCCGCAACACCCCCGGCGTGACCGGCTTCGTGGGCAACGCCTACGACCCGTACCCGCTGACCCTGGACGAGATCGTCAAGATGCTCGCCCCGGAGGCCGAGGAGAAGGCCGCCCGTGAGGCCGCCGAGGCCGAGGGCAAGCCGGCTCCCTCCCGCAAGGTCGAGGTCCAGGTGCTGGACTTCGAGGTGGGCGACTCGGTCACCGTCACCGACGGTCCGTTCGCCACGCTTCAGGCGACGATCAACGAGATCAACGCGGACTCGAAGAAGGTCAAGGGTCTCGTCGAGATCTTCGGCCGCGAGACCCCGGTCGAGCTGAGCTTCGACCAGATCCAGAAGAACTAGCTCCTTCTGGAACCCACGCCTCCGAACAGGTCAGGCGGGCTGTCACAGCTCGCCTGACCTGCTCGGTTTTTGGCCGCGCATGGATACCCGTTATCGTTGTGCGGTATGCCTCCATCCGGATCATCCGGACCGGACGGCTGAAAAACTCTCACTAGGACCCGGAGAGAGCAATGCCTCCCAAGAAGAAGAAGGTCACGGGGCTCATCAAGCTCCAGATCAACGCCGGTGCGGCCAACCCCGCGCCGCCGGTCGGCCCCGCGCTCGGCCAGCACGGCGTCAACATCATGGAGTTCTGCAAGGCCTACAACGCCGCGACCGAGTCGCAGCGTGGCTGGGTGATCCCGGTGGAGATCACGGTCTACGAGGACCGCTCCTTCACCTTCATCACCAAGACGCCGCCGGCCGCGAAGATGATCCTCAAGGCCGCGGGTGTCGAGAAGGGCTCGGGCGAGCCGCACAAGACCAAGGTCGCCAAGATCACCGAGGCGCAGGTCCGTGAGATCGCCACGACCAAGCTCCCCGACCTGAACGCCAACGACCTGGACGCCGCGTCGAAGATCATCGCCGGCACCGCCCGTTCCATGGGCATCACCGTCGAGGGCTGACCTCACCCACCCGTACCAAGCAGAAGTGTGGAAGGGCCTGCTCGGCCCGGACCACGACTCCTCAGAATCACCAGGAGCAGTAGTGAGCAAGCGCAGCAAGTCTCTCCGCGCTGCGGACGCCAAGATCGACCGGGACAAGCTCTACGCCCCGCTCGAGGCCGTCCGTCTCGCCAAGGAGACCTCCACGAGCAAGTTCGACGGCACCGTCGAGGTCGCCTTCCGCCTGGGTGTCGACCCGCGCAAGGCCGACCAGATGGTCCGTGGCACCGTGAACCTGCCGCACGGCACCGGCAAGACCGCCCGGGTCCTGGTCTTCGCGACCGGTGACCGTGCTGCGGCCGCAGAGGCCGCGGGCGCCGACATCGTCGGCTCCGACGAACTGATCGACGAGGTCGCGAAGGGCCGTCTGGACTTCGACGCCGTCGTCGCCACCCCGGACCTCATGGGCAAGGTCGGCCGCCTCGGCCGCGTGCTCGGTCCGCGTGGTCTGATGCCGAACCCGAAGACCGGCACCGTCACCCCCGACGTGGCCAAGGCCGTCACCGAGATCAAGGGCGGCAAGATCGAGTTCCGCGTCGACAAGCACTCGAACCTGCACTTCATCATCGGCAAGTCGTCCTTCGACGACGAGAAGCTGGTGGAGAACTACGGCGCGGCGCTGGAGGAGATCCTCCGTCTGAAGCCGTCCGCCGCCAAGGGTCGCTACATCAAGAAGGCCGCGATCAGCACCACGATCGGCCCCGGCATCCAGGTCGACCCGAACCGCACCCGCAACCTCCTCGTCGAGGAGGACCCGGCCGCGGTCTGAGCCTGACAGCTCACCCCAGTCGGTGACGAGCCCCGCAACCTTCCGAGGTGCGGGGCTCGTCCCTTTTCCCGTACGGCGCCTTCTGCCGTACGGCGCTTTCCCGGACGGCTGTCAGTGCCGTGGGTTAGCGTGCAGTGACGGAATCGGGGGGTGGGCGAATGAAGCGGACGACCGTGCGCCGGGCGGGGCTGTCGATCGTTGCCGTGACGCTGCTCGCGGGAGTGACGGCCTGCGGCTCGGGGGGATCGGGCGGCTCAGAGGGTTCCGGAGCGGCCACGGGGAGCAGGGGAGCGACGGCGGGGGGCTCCGCGGGCTCCGGCGAGGGCGGGGAGGGCAGCCCGCGGCTGAGCCCCGTCGCGGCCCTGCGCACCGCCGAGAAGTCCACCGACGGCGCCGACTCGGCGAAGGTCGAGTCCAGCACGACCATCGGCTCGCTGATGTCGATGACGGCCGACGGAGCCCTCGGCTGGGGCCACGGTCTGACCGGCGCCCTCACCATCACGTACACCGGCGGCACCGTCGCCGACACGATGCGCCAGCTCGGCAGCACGTCGACGCAGGCCCGCTACCTCCCCGACGCCTACTACGCGCGGATGAGCGACGCCTTCGCCCGGCAGACCGGCGGCAGACACTGGATCCGGTACGCCTACGACGACCTGGAGCGCCTCGGCGGCAGCTCCGGCGCGTATCTGAAGGACCAGATGACCCACACCACCCCCAACCAGTCGGTCAAGCTGCTGCTGGCCTCGGGGGACGTGCGCCAGGTCGGCACGGACACGGTGCGGGGCCGGCACACCAGGCACTACGCGGGGACGGTCGAGGTGGCCGACCTCGCCCGGCAGAACTCCGGCCTCACCCGCGCCCAGGTCGACGACCTGAAGAAGACCCTGGAACAGGCCGGCGTCACCACCGAGACCGTCGATATCTGGATCGACGACCACGACCTGCTGGTCAAGAAGGTGGAGCGGGGCCAGACCGCGCAGGGCGGCTACACCCAGACCGCCTACTACAGCGACTACGGCACCGAGGTCTCGGCGAAGGAACCCCCGGCGGACGACACCGCGGACTTCACCGAGCTGGTCCGCAAGCAGGGAGCGGGAACCGGCTCGTAATTCACCGGCCCCCCACCGTCCCCCTGGGATATCTTCACGGTCTTGCGCGATGCGACCGTGCGTTCCCCGCACGGGAGTTCGCCTGTACTGGGGGGAAGTTGCATGAGGTTTTCCGTGGGTGCCCTCGGGCTGTCCGCGTTGCTCGTGACCGGATGCGCTGCGGTCGGCGGTTCCGACGGCGGCGGGGGCGACACGGCGGCCTCGGCGGCCGTCGCCCGGGTGGCCCGCAAGGCGGAGGAACCGGTCTCCCTGCGCTACCGGATGGCCGGCCGGACGCCGGAGGAGGGCCGGATCAAGGGCGAGGCGGCGATCGGCGTCAAGCCGCCGGTCGTGAGGCTGAAGTCCACCGTGCTCAGCGGGCCCGACCGCGGCACCGGAGAGTTCCGGCTGGTCGGCGGGGTGCTCTACGTGGGCAGCGACGAAGCCGGCCAGGGAGGCAGGCACTGGATCAGGTTCGGCGCGCCGGGCCGCTCCGGCGCCTCGGGCGGCGCCGCGGCCGGCATGGGCACGATGGGGGCCCTGGCGCGCGACAACCCCTCCCACGAGAGCGGGTTCCTCGCCGCGGCCGACGACCTGAAGAAGGCCGGCGTCGAGACGGTCGGGGGTGTCAACACCACCCACTACACGGGCACCGCCACCCTCGACGCCATCCGCGCCTCCTACAAGGACGACGCGACGCGCGTACGGCAGCGCACCGAGAAGAGCCTCGCCCAGTACGAGAAGCTGGGCGTCGACGAACTCACCATGGACCTGTGGGCCGACGCCCAGGACCGGACCCGGCAGCTGCGCATGCAGGGCTTCGGACGGCACGGACAGCTCGACCTGACCCTCACGTTCAGCGACTTCGGCAAGCCCGTGACCGTGCAGGCCCCGCCCGCCTCGGACACCGTCGACCTGGCCGGGGAGCTGAGGAAGGCCGGCCGCTGAGGTGGTCCGTACGGGCGGATTTGCTTGACGGCGACCGGTTCACGTACTCTCCACGAGAAGCCAAAGACCGCTGGTCGTTGCCGTGCTCTCGCAAGAGGGGGCGGTGGCCGAAGGATCCGCTGCAATGCGGACGACCCGCGCAGGTGTCAGTGGATGTGCTCCCGAGAGAAATCCTCCCACGGAATTCTTGCGGTCGAGCTACGCCCCGTGCGCCTGCGCCGGGGCGTTTCGTCTGTCACAGCCCCTTCTGAGCGGTCCTCATCACCCGGAAGGAGGCCGACGCTCATGGCAAGGCCCGACAAGGCTGCCGCGGTGGCCGAGCTGACGGAGTCGTTCCGCAGCTCGAACGCCGCCGTGCTGACCGAGTACCGGGGTCTCACCGTGGCGCAGCTCAAGACGCTGCGTCGTTCGCTCGGTGAGAACGCCCAGTACGCCGTGGTGAAGAACACGCTGACCAAGATTGCGGCCAACGAGGCCGGGATCAACACGCTCGACGACCTGTTCAACGGTCCGACGGCGGTCGCCTTCATCACCGGTGACCCGGTGGAGTCGGCGAAGGGTCTTCGTGACTTCGCCAAGGACAACCCGAACCTCGTCATCAAGGGCGGTGTCCTTGACGGCAAGGCGCTGTCCGCCGACGAGATCAAGAAGCTTGCGGACCTCGAGTCCCGCGAGGTTCTGCTCAGCAAGCTGGCGGGTGCCTTCAAGGGCAAGCAGTCTCAGGCTGCTCAGCTCTTCCAGGCGCTTCCCTCGAAGCTCGTCCGCACCGTGGACGCTCTTCGCGCCAAGCAGGCCGAGCAGGGCGGTGCCGAGTAATTCGGCTCCCGAAATGACCGCCGCCTGAGGCAGCCCGCCTGAAGCAGCGGTCGTTAGCGGGCCGAACGTACGCCCGCCAGACATGTACATACCGGCACCAGCCGAATTAGTGGAAGGAAAGCCGTCATGGCTCTCACCCAGGACGAACTGCTCGCCGAGTTCGAGGGCATGACCCTCATCCAGCTCTCCGAGTTCGTGAAGGCGTTCGAGGAGAAGTTCGACGTCACCGCCGCCGCCGCGGTCGCCGTCGCCGGTCCGGCCGGTCCGGCCGCCGCCGCCGAGGCCGTCGAGGAGCAGGACGAGTTCGACGTCATCCTCACGGGTGCCGGCGAGAAGAAGATCCAGGTCATCAAGGTCGTGCGTGAGCTGACCTCCCTGGGCCTGAAGGAGGCCAAGGACCTCGTGGACGGCGCTCCCAAGCCCGTTCTCGAGAAGGTCGCCAAGGACGCCGCCGAGAAGGCCGCCGAGTCCCTCAAGGGCGCCGGCGCCTCCGTCGAGGTCAAGTAACACCCCGCGGTCGGCGACGACCGCGAGCGGAGGCTGAAACTGCCCCCACGGGGGCTGTAACGCCCACGCACCGAAGAGCGATCATCCATCTGGGTGGTCGCTCTTCGTCGTTCCCTGGGGTGCGTCCACGGTTGCCTTGCACCCCTCTGAGCGGGGGGTATGGTGATCTTCGTCGTGTTTCCGAGCACCCCGGTTCACGCAGGGGGGCCTTGACGAACCGCACGCAGCGCGCAATTCTCAGGACGCGTCGTCACAACGATCCGAATCCGAGGCATGGATCGGCGACGAAGAGGGCAGTATCACCGTGCGTTGAGGGCTACCGGACCGAGGGCGTTGAGAACCACGAGGGTCGCGAACAACCCGCACTGGACATCAGTGTGCCAACTGGCTACACTGACCCTTTGCGCTGCCTGTTAGCTGTCCCCTGCCCGTCACCAGGGGCATGCCCTCCCTTGAACCCGGACGATCAGACGTCTCCCACCTGGCCATCAGCCGGATCGGGAACTGTCCGTCTCCGTGCGCGAGAGAGGGGCCGGTACGCGCGTAGTGAGTCCGAGCCCTCGGAAGGACCCCCTCTTGGCCGCCTCGCGCAACGCCTCGACCGCGAATACGAACAACGCCGCCAGCACCGCCCCGCTGCGCATCTCCTTTGCAAAGATCAAGGAGCCCCTCGAGGTTCCCAACCTGCTCGCGCTGCAGACCGAGAGCTTTGACTGGCTGCTCGGAAACACCGCCTGGCAGAGTCGGGTCGAGGCGGCTCTCGAGTCCGGTCAGGACGTCCCCACGAAGTCCGGTCTGGAGGAGATCTTCGAGGAGATCTCCCCGATCGAGGACTTCTCCGGGTCGATGTCGCTGACCTTCCGCGACCACCGTTTCGAGCCGCCGAAGAACAGCATCGACGAGTGCAAGGACCGTGACTTCACGTACGCGGCCCCGCTCTTCGTGACGGCCGAGTTCACGAACAACGAGACCGGCGAGATCAAGTCCCAGACGGTCTTCATGGGCGACTTCCCGCTCATGACGAACAAGGGCACCTTCGTCATCAACGGCACCGAGCGTGTCGTGGTGTCGCAGCTGGTCCGTTCGCCGGGTGTCTACTTCGACTCCTCCATCGACAAGACGTCCGACAAGGACATCTTCTCCGCCAAGATCATCCCCTCCCGGGGCGCCTGGCTGGAGATGGAGATCGACAAGCGCGACATGGTCGGTGTCCGCATCGACCGCAAGCGCAAGCAGTCCGTCACCGTGCTCCTGAAGGCTCTCGGCTGGACCACCGAGCAGATCCTCGAGGAGTTCGGCGAGTACGAGTCCATGCGCGCCACCCTGGAGAAGGACCACACCCAGGGCCAGGACGACGCGCTGCTCGACATCTACCGCAAGCTGCGTCCGGGCGAGCCCCCCACGCGTGAGGCCGCGCAGACGCTGCTCGAGAACCTCTACTTCAACCCCAAGCGCTACGACCTGGCCAAGGTCGGCCGCTACAAGGTCAACAAGAAGCTGGGTGCGGACGCGCCGCTCGACGCGGGCGTCCTGACCGTCGAGGACGTCATCTCGACGATCAAGTACCTGGTCAAGCTGCACGCCGGCGAGACCGAGACGGGTGCGGACAACGGCACCACGATCGTCGTCGAGACCGACGACATCGACCACTTCGGCAACCGTCGTCTGCGCAGCGTGGGCGAGCTCATCCAGAACCAGGTCCGCACGGGTCTGGCGCGTATGGAGCGAGTCGTCCGCGAGCGGATGACGACCCAGGACGTCGAGGCGATCACGCCGCAGACCCTGATCAACATCCGGCCGGTCGTCGCCTCCATCAAGGAGTTCTTCGGCACCAGCCAGCTGTCGCAGTTCATGGACCAGAACAACCCGCTGTCGGGTCTCACCCACAAGCGGCGCCTGTCGGCGCTCGGCCCGGGTGGTCTCTCCCGTGAGCGGGCCGGCTTCGAGGTCCGTGACGTGCACCCGTCGCACTACGGCCGCATGTGCCCGATCGAGACGCCCGAAGGCCCGAACATCGGTCTGATCGGCTCGCTCGCCTCGTACGGCCGCGTCAACGCGTTCGGTTTCGTGGAGACGCCCTACCGCCGGGTCACCGACGGTGTCGTCACCGACGAGGTCGACTACCTGACGGCCGACGAGGAGGACCGCTTCGTCATCGCGCAGGCCAACGCCACGCTCGACGACGACCTGCGCTTCACCGAGAACCGCGTCCTGGTCCGCCGCCGTGGCGGCGAGGTCGACTACGTCCCCGGTGACGACGTGGACTACATGGACGTCTCGCCGCGCCAGATGGTGTCGGTCGCGACCGCCATGATCCCGTTCCTCGAGCACGACGACGCCAACCGCGCCCTCATGGGCGCGAACATGATGCGCCAGGCCGTGCCGCTCATCAAGAGCGAGGCCCCGCTCGTCGGCACCGGCATGGAGTACCGCTCCGCCGTCGACGCCGGCGACGTCGTCAAGGCCGAGAAGGACGGTGTGGTCCAGGAGGTCTCCGCGGACTACATCACCACGACCAACGACGACGGCACGTACATCACGTACCGCCTGGCCAAGTTCTCGCGCTCCAACCAGGGCACCTCGGTCAACCAGAAGGTCATCGTCAACGAGGGCGACCGGATCATCACCGGTCAGGTCCTCGCCGACGGCCCGGCCACCGAGAACGGCGAGATGGCGCTCGGCAAGAACCTGCTCGTGGCGTTCATGCCGTGGGAGGGTCACAACTACGAGGACGCGATCATCCTGTCGCAGCGCCTCGTGCAGGACGACGTCCTCTCCTCGATCCACATCGAGGAGCACGAGGTCGACGCCCGTGACACCAAGCTCGGCCCCGAGGAGATCACCCGGGACATCCCGAACGTCTCCGAGGAGGTCCTCGCCGACCTCGACGAGCGCGGCATCATCCGCATCGGCGCCGAGGTCGTCGCCGGCGACATCCTGGTCGGCAAGGTCACGCCCAAGGGCGAGACCGAGCTGACCCCGGAGGAGCGCCTGCTGCGCGCGATCTTCGGCGAGAAGGCCCGTGAGGTCCGTGACACCTCGCTGAAGGTGCCGCACGGCGAGATCGGCAAGGTCATCGGCGTCCGCGTCTTCGACCGTGAAGAAGGCGACGAGCTGCCGCCGGGCGTGAACCAGCTGGTCCGCGTCTACGTGGCGCAGAAGCGCAAGATCACGGACGGTGACAAGCTCGCCGGCCGTCACGGCAACAAGGGCGTCATCTCCAAGATCCTGCCCATCGAGGACATGCCCTTCCTCGAGGACGGGACCCCGGTCGACATCATCCTCAACCCGCTGGGTGTGCCGTCCCGAATGAACCCGGGACAGGTGCTGGAGATCCACCTCGGCTGGCTCGCCAGCCGCGGCTGGGACGTCTCCGGACTCGCCGAGGACTGGGCCCAGCGGCTTCAGGTCATCGGCGCCGACCAGGTCGCCCCGGGCACCAACGTCGCCACCCCGGTGTTCGACGGCGCCCGCGAGGACGAGCTGGCGGGTCTGCTGCAGCACACCATCCCGAACCGCGACGGCGAGCGCATGGTGCAGCCGACCGGCAAGGCGAGGCTGTTCGACGGCCGCTCCGGCGAGCCGTTCCCGGACCCGATCTCCATCGGGTACATGTACATCCTCAAGCTCCACCACCTGGTCGACGACAAGCTGCACGCCCGTTCGACCGGCCCGTACTCGATGATCACCCAGCAGCCGCTGGGCGGTAAGGCGCAGTTCGGCGGTCAGCGCTTCGGTGAGATGGAGGTGTGGGCGCTGGAGGCATACGGCGCCGCGTACGCCCTCCAGGAGCTCCTGACCATCAAGTCCGACGACGTCACCGGCCGCGTGAAGGTCTACGAGGCCATCGTCAAGGGCGAGAACATCCCCGAGCCCGGCATCCCCGAGTCCTTCAAGGTGCTCATCAAGGAGATGCAGTCTCTCTGCCTGAACGTGGAGGTGCTGTCCAGCGACGGTATGTCCATCGAGATGCGTGACACCGACGAGGACGTCTTCCGCGCGGCGGAGGAGCTCGGCATCGACCTGTCCCGGCGCGAGCCGAGCAGCGTCGAAGAGGTCTGACGGGAGTCCGGTCCGGAGGTTCGGCGATGAAGATCCCTGAACCTCCGGCCGGCCCCGGGACCCCCGTTTCAGACCCCAAGACTTACAACCCTGAGAGGGATTGACGCATAGTGCTCGACGTCAACTTCTTCGACGAGCTCCGGATCGGTCTGGCTACCGCTGACGACATCCGTCAGTGGAGCCACGGCGAGGTCAAGAAGCCCGAGACGATCAACTACCGCACGCTCAAGCCGGAAAAGGACGGACTCTTCTGCGAGAAGATCTTCGGTCCGACCCGGGACTGGGAGTGCTACTGCGGCAAGTACAAGCGTGTCCGCTTCAAGGGCATCATCTGTGAGCGCTGCGGCGTCGAGGTGACCCGCGCCAAGGTGCGCCGTGAGCGGATGGGCCACATCGAACTGGCCGCTCCCGTCACCCACATCTGGTACTTCAAGGGCGTCCCGAGCCGTCTGGGCTACCTGCTCGACCTGGCTCCCAAGGACCTCGAGAAGGTCATCTACTTCGCGGCGTACATGATCACGTTCGTCGACGACGAGCGCCGCACGCGTGACCTGCCCTCGCTGGAGGCGCACGTCTCCGTCGAGCGTCAGCAGATCGAGAACCGCCGTGACTCCGACCTGGAGGCCCGCGCCAAGAAGCTCGAGACCGACCTGGCCGAGCTGGAGGCCGAGGGCGC
The DNA here is from genome assembly GCF_043200075.1 of Streptomyces sp. NPDC048481. NCBI lineage: Bacteria > Bacillati > Actinomycetota > Actinomycetes > Kitasatosporales > Streptomycetaceae > Streptomyces > Streptomyces sp. NPDC048481. The sequence goes on along the minus strand of NZ_JBICXC010000002.1, from coordinate 795,693 downwards.
CAAGGCCGACGTGCGCCGCAAGGTGCGCGAAGGCGCCGAGCGCGAGATGAAGCAGCTGCGCGACCGTGCGCAGCGCGAGATCGACCGTCTCGACGAGGTGTGGACCCGGTTCAAGAACCTCAAGGTCCAGGACCTGGAGGGCGACGAGCTCCTCTACCGCGAGCTGCGTGACCGCTTCGGCACGTACTTCGACGGTTCGATGGGCGCCGCGGCGCTGCAGAAGCGCCTGGAGTCCTTCGACCTCGACGAGGAGGCCGAGAAGCTCCGCGAGATCATCCGCACCGGCAAGGGCCAGAAGAAGACCCGCGCGCTCAAGCGCCTCAAGGTCGTCTCCGCGTTCCTGCAGACCAGCAACAGCCCCAAGGGCATGGTGCTCGACTGCGTGCCGGTCATCCCGCCGGACCTCCGCCCGATGGTGCAGCTGGACGGTGGCCGCTTCGCGACCTCCGACCTGAACGACCTGTACCGCCGTGTGATCAACCGCAACAACCGCCTGAAGCGGCTTCTCGACCTCGGCGCGCCCGAGATCATCGTGAACAACGAGAAGCGCATGCTCCAGGAGGCCGTCGACGCGCTCTTCGACAACGGCCGTCGCGGCCGCCCGGTCACGGGCCCCGGCAACCGTCCGCTGAAGTCGCTGTCCGACATGCTCAAGGGCAAGCAGGGCCGCTTCCGTCAGAACCTGCTCGGCAAGCGTGTGGACTACTCCGCGCGTTCCGTGATCGTCGTCGGTCCGCAGCTGAAGCTGCACCAGTGCGGTCTGCCGAAGGCGATGGCGCTGGAGCTGTTCAAGCCGTTCGTGATGAAGCGCCTGGTCGACCTGAACCACGCGCAGAACATCAAGAGCGCCAAGCGCATGGTGGAGCGCGGCCGCACCGTCGTGTACGACGTCCTCGAAGAGGTCATCGCCGAGCACCCGGTGCTGCTGAACCGTGCTCCCACGCTGCACCGCCTCGGCATCCAGGCCTTCGAGCCGCAGCTGGTCGAGGGCAAGGCCATCCAGATCCACCCGCTCGTCTGCACCGCGTTCAACGCGGACTTCGACGGTGACCAGATGGCCGTCCACCTGCCGCTCTCCGCGGAGGCGCAGGCCGAGGCCCGCATCCTGATGCTGTCCTCGAACAACATCCTCAAGCCCGCCGACGGCCGTCCGGTGACGATGCCGACCCAGGACATGGTCCTCGGTCTGTTCTTCCTCACCACCGACGGCGAGCTGCGTGACACCAAGGGCGAGGGCCGGTCCTTCGGCTCCACGGCCGAGGCGATCATGGCGTTCGACGCCGGTGAGCTGGCGCTTCAGTCGCCGATCGACATCCGCTTCCCGGTGGGCACCATCCCGCCGCGTGGCTGGATGCCGCCGGCGCGCGAGGAGGGCGAGCCCGAGTGGCAGCAGGGTGACACCTTCCGGCTGCGCACGACCCTGGGCCGCGCGCTCTTCAACGAGCTGCTGCCCGAGGACTACCCGTTCGTCGACTACTCGGTGGGCAAGAAGCAGCTCTCCGAGATCGTCAACGACCTGGCCGAGCGCTACCCCAAGGTCATCGTGGCGGCGACGCTCGACAACCTGAAGGCGGCCGGCTTCTACTGGGCGACCCGTTCCGGCGTCACCGTGGCCATCTCCGACGTCGTCGTTCCCGAGGCGAAGAAGGAGATCGTCAAGGGCTACGAGGCGCAGGACGAGAAGGTCCAGAAGCAGTACGAGCGCGGTCTGATCACCAAGGAAGAGCGCACGCAGGAGCTCATCGCGATCTGGACCAAGGCGACCAACGAGGTCGCCGAGGCGATGAACGCGAACTTCCCCAAGACCAACCCCATCTTCATGATGGTCGACTCGGGCGCCCGAGGAAACATGATGCAGATGCGGCAGATCGCGGGTATGCGCGGTCTGGTGTCGAACGCGAAGAACGAGACCATCCCGCGTCCGATCAAGGCGTCCTTCCGTGAGGGCCTGTCCGTGCTGGAGTACTTCATCTCCACGCACGGCGCCCGTAAGGGTCTGGCGGACACCGCCCTGCGTACCGCCGACTCGGGTTACCTGACCCGTCGTCTGGTGGACGTCTCGCAGGACGTCATCATCCGCGAGGAGGACTGCGGCACCGAGCGCGGTCTGAAGCTGAAGATCGCCGTCCGCGGCGAGGACGGCGCCCTGCGCAAGACGGACGACGTCGAGACCAGCGTCTACGCCCGCATGCTCGCCGAGGACGTCGTCATCGACGGCAAGGTGATCGCGCCGGCCAACGTGGACCTGGGCGACGTGCTCATCGACCAGCTCGTGCGCCACGGCGTCGAGGAGGTCAAGACCCGCTCGATCCTGACCTGTGAGTCGCAGGTCGGCACGTGCGCCATGTGCTACGGCCGCTCGCTGGCCACCGGCAAGCTGGTCGACATCGGTGAGGCGGTCGGCATCATCGCCGCCCAGTCCATCGGTGAGCCCGGCACCCAGCTGACGATGCGTACCTTCCACACCGGTGGTGTGGCCGGTGACGACATCACGCAGGGTCTGCCGCGTGTCGTCGAGCTCTTCGAGGCCCGTACCCCGAAGGGTGTCGCCCCGATCTCCGAGGCCTCCGGCCGCGTGCGGATCGAGGAGACCGAGAAGACGAAGAAGATCGTCATCACGCCGGACGACGGCAGCGACGAGACGGCGTTCCCGATCTCGAAGCGCGCCCGTCTGCTGGTCAGCGAGGGCGAGCACGTCGAGGTGGGCCAGAAGCTCACCGTGGGCGCCACCAACCCGCACGACGTGCTGCGCATCCTGGGTCAGCGTGCCGTCCAGGTCCACCTGGTCGGCGAGGTCCAGAAGGTCTACAACTCGCAGGGCGTGTCGATCCACGACAAGCACATCGAGATCATCATCCGGCAGATGCTGCGCCGTGTGACGATCATCGAGTCCGGCGACGCCGAGCTGCTGCCCGGCGAGCTCGTCGAGCGCTCGAAGTTCGAGGTCGAGAACCGTCGTGTGGTCCAGGAGGGCGGTCACCCGGCCTCCGGTCGTCCGCAGCTGATGGGTATCACCAAGGCCTCGCTGGCGACGGAATCCTGGCTGTCGGCCGCCTCCTTCCAGGAGACGACCCGAGTCCTGACGGACGCGGCGATCAACGCCAAGTCCGACAGCCTCATCGGCCTGAAGGAGAACGTCATCATCGGTAAGCTCATCCCGGCCGGTACGGGCCTGTCCCGCTACCGCAACATCCGGGTCGAGCCGACCGAGGAGGCCAAGGCCGCGATGTACTCGGCCGTCGGCTACGACGACATCGACTACTCGCCGTTCGGCACGGGCTCCGGCCAGGCCGTTCCGCTGGAGGACTACGACTACGGTCCGTACAACCAGTAAGGCGCAGGTCTGAACCACTGAAGGGCGGTCACCCCGTTGAGCACGGGGTGACCGCCCTTCGGCGTGCCCGGGACGCCCCCTGCCCGGCTCGCTGCGGGACCACGGCCCCGTACCCGCCGCAGAACCCGCGCGCGTGCCCCGGCGGCTACGGGATGCCCAGTTCGAAGATGACGAAGTGGGCGTACCAGCCCGAGGCGACGGCCGCCGTGGCGAAGAACACCGTCAGGCTCGGCCACTTCAGGCGGCTCATCGCCGCGGCCGGGGCCAGGAGGAGGGGGAACACGGGGAGCAGGTAGCGGCCGGTGTTGCCGAACATCTGCTGGGTCCCCAGGACGGCGACGACGCTCGCCAGGGTGTACGCGACCAGCACCAACGGCGGCTTCCTGCGCAGCATCAGGGCGATCAGGAAGGGCAGCGCCAGGACGAGCTGGACGGCCAGCAGGTCGGGCACGGAGAACGCGAACAGGTAGTCGTTGTGCCCGATCGCCGTGTTGCCCAGCACGTCCAGGGTGTAGGCGCCGAAGTCGAAGTAGTGCGCCCAGCCCTCGCGCTGGAGGGTGAAGTAGGCGGTGAGGTCGCCCGCCTTGAGGCCGACCCAGGCGACGTAGGTGAGCAGGCCCAGCGGTGCGGCGATCATGGCGTACACGGGTCCGGCGACCCCGTGCTCGCGTCTGCTCTGCGGCCGGGCGAGCGTGACGATCGCGGCCAGCCCGACCGCGCCGATGAGGGCCGCGGACGTCGGCCGGTTGAGGCCGGCGAGGAAGGCCAGCAGCCCCGCGGCCACCCAGTGCCGCTTCATCACGCAGTAGCAGCACCAGGCGGCGATGGCGACGAACACCGACTCCGAGTAGACCGCCCACTCCACGCCGGCGCCGGGTGCCAGCGCCCACAGACCGGCCGCGATCGTGCCCGCCCGTGCGCCGGCCAGCGTCGAGACCACCGCGTACACGCCCGCGGCCGCGACGAACGAGGCCAGGACCGAGACCGTGATCGCCGATCCGTACAGGCCGAGGCCGGTGATCTCCGACACGCCCCGGATCAGGCCCGGGTAGAGGGGGAAGAACGCCACGGAGTTCTGCTTGACGGTGAACAGCCCGCCGGGAGCCAGCTTCACCAGCGGACCGGGCTCGTACCCCTTCTCGGCGACCTGGAGGTACCACCAGCCGTCCCAGGTGGCGAGGACGTCCCACCAGTGCGCGCCGCCCCCGAAGCGCGGGTTCTTCTTCTGGTACTCGTCCGCCGCCGCCAGCAGCCGCACGAAGACGATCAGTCCGACGAGCTTCGTCACACCGTAGAGGAGCAGCGGGGCGAGGTACGGTCGTACCCCGTCGGGCAGAGCGAGGCGGCGCTGTCGCCGCGACGTCCGTGCCGGCCCGTCCGGCACGGCGGGATCCGTCGCCGTGTCGCTGGAAGCCGTGCTCATGGGCGGGATCCCCCCTCGGCCGATCGCCGGACGGCCAGGGGCGGTGCCGTGTCCGGATGATCGTGACGTTTGGTCATAAGAGTGCGGTCATAAGATCGCAACAGAGTCGCACATGTGCGCCACAGGTGGGGGGAGGACGGGTGTCCGAAGCGCCGACGACCACGGCCGCGGCGACCGTCTTGTCGGTCGTCATACCCATGTACAACGAGGAAGAGGTCCTTCCCGCGCTGGTCAGCCGCCTGCGCCCGGTTCTGGCCGGCCTCGGCGTCCCGTACGAGGTCGTCGCCGTGGACGACGGCTCCACGGACCGCACGGCCGCGCTCCTGGACGCCTTCCGGCTCGGCTGGCCGGAACTGCGCGTGATCGGGCTGCGCCGCAACTCCGGACACCAGGCAGCTCTCACCGCGGGCCTCGACCGTGCCGCGGGCGCCTATGTGGTCAGTATCGACGCCGACCTCCAGGACCCGCCCGAGAAGATCCCCGACATGCTCGCGCTGGCCCGCGCCGAGAACCTCGACATCGTCTACGGCATCCGGGCCGACCGGGCCAGCGACACCGGCTTCAAGCGGTGGACGGCGGGCCTGTACTACCGCCTGGTGCGCCGTCTCGCGGGACCGTCGGTGCCGGCCCAGGCGGGAGACTTCCGGCTGCTCAGCAGGGCCGCGGTGGACGCCCTGAAGGCGTTGCCGGACCAGCAGCGCGTCTACCGTCTCCTCGTGCCCTGGCTGGGCTTCCCCAGCGGCGAGGTCGCCTACGAGCGCGCCCCGCGGCCGGCGGGCCAGAGCAAGTACCCCCTGGGCCGGATGATCCGGCTGGCCGTGGACAGCGTCACCGGCTTCTCGGCAGCGCCCCTGCGCATCGCCACCTGGCTGGGCGGCTTCGCCTTCCTGGTCTGCCTCGGCCTGATGGTCTACACGCTGAGCGCCCACGCCTTCCAGCACACCGTGCCCGGCTGGACGTCGCTGTTCATCGGCGTGCTGTTCATCGGGGCCGTCCAGCTGGTCTGCGTCGGGCTGCTCGGCGAGTACGTGGGCCGTATCTACACGGCCGTGCAGAACCGGCCGACGTACTTCGTGGGCCGTGACACGGCGGCCGCGGGGGAGCCGGGCGGGCCGTCCGCGGAGACCGTGCCGACGGGTGACGCGGACCGGGCGGCTCCGCCCGCGCAGCGGCTGGGGCAGCCTTCCTGAACCCCGGCGTGTCGGCGGCCGGGCTTTCTGTTTTGACCGAAGTCAGTGCGCTAGGTACGCTCAGACCTTGTGCCTGGGGTGTGCCCTGGCCCTCGTGCGTGTCTTCAGCCGCATGCGGGTCTCAAGCAGTGGCCACCGCGATCCGCGCCTTCTTCTGCCTAGCGGCGGAAGTCCGCGGGTCCGACACACCCGACCGCGTGGGTCGGCGAAGTTCCAGGTTAGCTTCACCATTCGGCACACAGAAACCGGAGAAGTAGTGCCTACGATCCAGCAGCTGGTCCGTAAGGGCCGGCAGGACAAGGTCGAGAAGAACAAGACGCCCGCACTCGAGGGTTCGCCTCAGCGTCGCGGCGTCTGCACGCGCGTGTTCACGACCACCCCGAAGAAGCCGAACTCGGCCCTGCGTAAGGTCGCGCGTGTGCGTCTGACCAGCGGGATCGAGGTCACCGCTTACATTCCGGGTGAGGGACACAACCTGCAGGAGCACTCCATCGTGCTCGTGCGTGGTGGCCGTGTGAAGGACCTGCCGGGTGTTCGCTACAAGATCATCCGCGGCTCCCTCGACACCCAGGGTGTCAAGAACCGCAAGCAGGCCCGCAGCCGCTACGGCGCCAAGAAGGAGAAGTAAACAATGCCTCGTAAGGGCCCTGCCCCGAAGCGCCCGGTCATCATCGACCCGGTCTACGGTTCTCCTCTTGTCACGTCGCTCATCAACAAGGTGCTGCTGAACGGCAAGCGCTCCACCGCCGAGCGCATCGTCTACGGCGCCATGGAGGGCCTCAAGGAGAAGACCGGCAACGACCCGGTCATCACCCTGAAGCGCGCTCTCGAGAACATCAAGCCGACCATCGAGGTCAAGTCCCGCCGTGTCGGTGGCGCGACCTACCAGGTCCCGGTCGAGGTCAAGCCCGGCCGCGCGAGCACCCTGGCGCTGCGCTGGCTCGTCGGCTACTCCCGCGCCCGTCGCGAGAAGACCATGACCGAGCGCCTGCTCAACGAGCTTCTCGACGCGTCCAACGGCCTCGGCGCCGCTGTGAAGAAGCGCGAGGACACCCACAAGATGGCCGAGTCCAACAAGGCCTTCGCGCACTACCGCTGGTAGTCGCTACCCACATCGAGACCGAGAGAAGACTGAAGCCTTATGGCTACCACTTCACTTGACCTGGCCAAGGTCCGCAACATCGGGATCATGGCCCACATCGACGCGGGCAAGACGACCACCACCGAGCGGATCCTGTTCTACACCGGTGTGTCTTACAAGATCGGTGAGGTCCACGACGGCGCTGCCACGATGGACTGGATGGAGCAGGAGCAGGAGCGTGGCATCACGATCACGTCTGCTGCCACCACCTGTCACTGGCCGCTGGCCGACGTCGACCACACCATCAACATCATCGACACCCCGGGCCACGTCGACTTCACCGTCGAGGTGGAGCGTTCCCTTCGTGTGCTCGACGGTGCCGTGACGGTGTTCGACGGCGTCGCCGGCGTCGAGCCCCAGTCCGAGACGGTCTGGCGTCAGGCGGACCGTTACGGCGTCCCGCGCATCTGCTTCGTCAACAAGCTCGACCGGACCGGTGCCGAGTTCCACCGCTGCGTCGACATGATCTCTGACCGCCTCGGCGCTCAGCCGATCGTCATGCAGCTCCCGATCGGTGCCGAGGCCGACTTCAAGGGCGTCGTCGACCTGGTCACGATGAAGGCGTTCGTGTGGTCCGCCGAGGCCACCAAGGGCGAGATGTACGACATCGTCGACATCCCGGCCACGCACACCGAGGCTGCCGAGGAGTACCGCGGCAAGCTCATCGAGGCCGTCGCCGAGAACGACGAAGAGATCATGGAGCTGTACCTGGAGGGCGAGGAGCCTTCCGAGGAGCAGCTGTACGCCGCGATCCGTCGTGTCACCATCGCGTCCGGCAAGTCCAAGGACACCACCGTCACCCCGGTGTTCTGCGGCACCGCGTTCAAGAACAAGGGCGTCCAGCCCCTGCTCGACGCGGTCGTGCGCTACCTCCCCTCCCCGCTCGACGTCGAGGCCATCGAGGGCCACGCCGTGAACGACCCGGAGGAGGTCGTCAAGCGCAAGCCGTCCGACGACGAGCCGCTGTCGGCGCTGGCGTTCAAGATCATGAGCGACCCGCACCTCGGCAAGCTCACCTTCGTCCGGGTCTACTCGGGCCGCCTGGAGTCCGGCACCGCGGTGCTGAACTCCGTCAAGGGCAAGAAGGAGCGCATCGGCAAGATCTACCGCATGCACGCGAACAAGCGTGAGGAGATCGCGGCGGTCGGCGCCGGCGACATCGTCGCCGTCATGGGTCTGAAGCAGACCACGACCGGCGAGACGCTGTGCGACGACAAGGCGCCCGTGATCCTGGAGTCCATGGACTTCCCGGCTCCGGTCATCCAGGTCGCCATCGAGCCCAAGTCGAAGGGCGACCAGGAGAAGCTGGGCATCGCGATCCAGCGCCTGGCCGAGGAGGACCCGTCGTTCCAGGTCCACTCGGACGAGGAGACCGGCCAGACCATCATCGGCGGCATGGGCGAACTGCACCTCGAGGTGCTGGTCGACCGCATGCGCCGTGAGTTCAAGGTCGAGGCCAACGTCGGCAAGCCGCAGGTCGCCTACCGCGAGACCATCCGCAAGGCGGTCGACCGGGTCGACTACACGCACAAGAAGCAGACCGGCGGTACCGGCCAGTTCGCCAAGGTGCAGATCGCGATCGAGCCGATCGAGGGCGGCGACGCCTCGTACGAGTTCGTGAACAAGGTGACCGGTGGTCGCATCCCGAAGGAGTACATCCCTTCGGTCGACGCCGGTGCGCAGGAGGCCATGCAGTTCGGCATCCTCGCCGGTTACGAGATGACCGGCGTGCGCGTCACCCTGCTCGACGGTGGCTACCACGAGGTGGACTCCTCCGAGCTCGCGTTCAAGATCGCCGGCTCGCAGGCCTTCAAGGAGGCCGCGCGCAAGGCCAGCCCCGTGCTGCTCGAGCCGATGATGGCCGTCGAGGTCACCACGCCCGAGGACTACATGGGCGAGGTCATCGGCGACATCAACTCCCGCCGTGGCCAGATCCAGGCCATGGAGGAGCGGGCCGGTGCCCGCGTCGTCAAGGGCCTGGTGCCCCTGTCGGAGATGTTCGGCTACGTCGGCGACCTCCGCAGCAAGACGTCGGGTCGCGCGAGCTACTCGATGCAGTTCGACTCCTACGCCGAGGTTCCCAGGAACGTCGCCGAGGAGATCATCGCGAAGGCCAAGGGCGAGTAACGCACCGCGTTCACACGCTTTAGGCTTGACTCCGGAGCCTCTGGGGCAACCACCCGCATTCGTCAAGGATCGTGGGTGTTTGCCCCGGGCCCGGGATTTGACAGCAAAGATCACCTGGCGCCGATGAAGCAAGGCGTTCCAGAACCACTCCCAGGAGGACCCCCGTGGCGAAGGCGAAGTTCGAGCGGACTAAGCCGCACGTCAACATCGGCACCATCGGTCACATCGACCACGGTAAGACGACCCTCACGGCCGCCATTACCAAGGTGCTGCACGACAAGTACCCGGACCTGAACGAGGCCTCGGCCTTCGACCAGATCGACAAGGCTCCCGAAGAGCGTCAGCGCGGTATCACCATCTCCATCGCGCACGTCGAGTACCAGACGGAGACGCGTCACTACGCGCACGTCGACTGCCCGGGTCACGCGGACTACATCAAGAACATGATCACCGGTGCGGCCCAGATGGACGGCGCCATCCTCGTGGTCGCCGCCACCGACGGCCCGATGCCGCAGACCAAGGAGCACGTGCTCCTGGCCCGCCAGGTCGGCGTTCCGTACATCGTCGTCGCCCTGAACAAGGCCGACATGGTGGACGACGAGGAGATCCTGGAGCTCGTCGAGCTCGAGGTGCGCGAGCTCCTCTCCGAGTACGAGTTCCCGGGCGACGACCTGCCGGTCGTCAAGGTCTCGGCGCTCAAGGCGCTCGAGGGCGACCCGGAGTGGGCGAACACGGTCCTGGAGCTCATGCAGGCCGTCGACGAGTCGATCCCGGAGCCGGAGCGCGACGTCGACAAGCCGTTCCTCATGCCGATCGAGGACGTCTTCACGATCACCGGTCGCGGTACGGTCGTCACCGGCCGTATCGAGCGTGGTGTCCTGAAGGTCAACGAGACCGTCGACATCATCGGCATCAAGACCGAGAAGACCACCACCACGGTCACCGGTATCGAGATGTTCCGCAAGCTGCTCGACGAGGGCCAGGCCGGTGAGAACGTCGGTCTGCTGCTCCGCGGCATCAAGCGCGAGGACGTCGAGCGCGGCCAGGTCATCATCAAGCCGGGCTCGGTCACCCCGCACACCGAGTTCGAGGCCCAGGCCTACATCCTGTCGAAGGACGAGGGTGGCCGTCACACCCCCTTCTTCAACAACTACCGTCCGCAGTTCTACTTCCGTACGACGGACGTGACCGGCGTCGTGACCCTCCCCGAGGGCACCGAGATGGTCATGCCGGGTGACAACACCGAGATGAAGGTGGAGCTCATCCAGCCCGTCGCCATGGAAGAGGGCCTGAAGTTCGCCATCCGTGAGGGTGGCCGGACGGTCGGCGCCGGCCAGGTCACCAAGATCAACAAGTAAGTCCTGTTGATCGGCCTGGTAGCTCCAGCCTGAGCTGAGCACCTGAGAGGGCCCGTACGACTCCGGTCGTACGGGCCCTTTCGCGTGCCGGGGCGGGGGCGAGGCGGGCATGCGTGCGGCAGAAGGAGAGGCGGAGCACCTCCTCCTCGTACGACCTGAACGCGACACACCCCCTACGACGGTGGGGCGGCCGGCCGGACACCTGCCGTCCCCTCCTCCGATCACCTCAACCGCGCGCGGCCGCCCGCACCTACGCGGTCAGGCGGAGACCATCGCGCCCAGCAGTACCAGGAGCCCCACGGGGAACAGCGTGACCAGCAGCGCCGCGCCGGCCGCCAGGATGCGGGGCGTCCGGAGCGAGAGACGGTGGGGCAGGACCCAGGCGAGGGCGTACAGGGCCACAGCCGTGCAGATCATGCCGCCGTACTGCCCCATGCCGTCGTGGTCGCGAACGGCGGCGTACTCCATGGCGAGCACCGGCAGTCCGAACCCGGAGGCCACGAATGGGGCTCTCCACCACGTCGTGTGGGCCTCGGGGAGGCGGGTCGGCAGGGACTCGCTCTGGATCTCGGTCATGGCTCCACTCCACCAGCGCCACGCGCCCGATGCATCCGAACACGTACGCCCGCGACGTAGGCACGGGTACTCAACCGGCTCTGCGAGGAACGCACTACAGGGCATGCCACTGGGACGTCATGGACCTCGCGACACTCAAGGTTCTCAAGCAGGCGGGGGCCGGGTGGCGCGCGGTGCCGCCGGCGCCGTTCCCCGGTGGGGTGGCGACGACCGTCCCCTTCGTCACGAACGAGCCTCCGGCCGCCTTGCCGCCCACGTAGTGGTCCATGTCGGCCACCCAACGAACACCCCGGTGGGCGAAGGTCTCCGGGTCGAGAAGTACCTACCTGTTGCGCTCCACCGAGCAGTCGCGGAATTTGCCGTCGACGCCGATCGCCAGGGCCTTCCGGCCCGCGCCGTCGGACGCCTCGACGGGCTGGGCCGCCCCTGCCAGACCCGGGTCGAGGATCAGCCGCAGCGCGTCGCCGGGGTCGTCGGGAAGGTCGGCGAACACGGCGTCGGCGGCCCGGGGCGCGAGGAAGTTCGCGCCGGGCCGGACCACTCGTGTACGCCCGTTGCCGTCGGAGTTCCCGACCTCCTGCCTCTTGCCGTCGTACCGGTTCCACACCTCGTCGGTCACGGAGCGGTCGGGCTCCTCGGCGCACGGGCCCGGTCCGGGACTCAAGTCGAACCCGCCGGGTTCGCCGAACGCCCCGCGAGGTCATGTGACCCCGGCACCGCCAGGTGTCGATACGGCTCTTCAGGTACACCCACTGGTGCGCCCCGGCCGGTGGCGCCGGCTTCGTCGGCGACGCGTGGTCCCCCCACAGCGTCTGCAGGGAGGGCAGGGCCGCGCAAACACCACGGCGGCTACCGCGCCTGGCGCCCTGACCTGCCAGCCGCCGTACCGGCGGCGGGACGGCGCGGTGATCCCGTCCAGCAGCCGCCGGCGGGCCGGGGCGAGCAGGGCGTGGTCGGGCACCGGGACGCCGGCACGCAGCTGCCTGAGCGCCGTCATCCCGTCCATCGCCTGTTCAGCCATGGCTGATCACCTCCGGGGCGTCGCGTACGAACGTGGGATCCACGTCACCGAGTGATAGGCGGACCTTCCTGCGGGCGCGGTTGCACCGGGAGCGCACCGTTCCCACCGGGATGGACAGCGCCTCGGTGACCTCCTGGTGGCCGAGGTCCGCCCAGGCGACCAACAGCAGGACGTCCCGGTCGCCGCGCGAGAGACCGGCCGGCGCGTCGGCCCGGTGGCCCTGGGCGGCCTGGGCGGCGATCCGGCTGTCGCTGCGGTCGGTCCAGGAGTCGGCGACGGGGGCGTGGCCGGTGCGGGCCAGGGCCCTGCGCGCCCGCACCTCGGCGCGGCGCTGCTTGCCGATGAGGTCGGCGGCGATGCCGTACAGCCAGGGCCGGGCGTCGGCGCGTGAGACGTCGTACGCCCCCGTGCGTGGGAACCAGTCGGTCGGTCGCACCCGCTGTCACCCGAAGACTTCGAACGGGTTGACGGCGATCGACCTCATGCCCGGCTCCGGACAGGCGCGCCACGACCGGCCCCGCGTTTGACCTGCGTCACGTCCGGGGTATTGTCTCCGGCTCGATTGGCCAGGTGCCTGCCCCATATGGCAGACTGTTGGGGTTGCTCGGTCGAGTGTTGATGCTGCGCGCCTCCCGCCGGGAGGACCGGAAGCGAGTCCCACAGTACTCGTCGCCCCAACTGCCTCTTGGCAGCGCTGGGGCGGACGTACGGGAATCTTTCGGGAAGTGTCAGTGCGGCGCCGACCAGGCACCCGGTGGACCTTTCGTCCTCGGCTTGCGGTTCCGGAAGGGCCGTGCTTTCCCAGCAGGGATGTTCGAACAAGGGGCATCTGTGTCGGTGACAGCGCGACACACCCGACCGCGTGGGTCGGAGGATCGAAGTGAACGGACCATCTGGTTCCAGAGCGTTAGAAGAGACAGGACTACTGAGTAGCCATGGCGGGACAGAAGATCCGCATCCGGCTCAAGGCCTACGACCACGAGGTCATCGACAGCTCGGCGAAGAAGATCGTCGAGACGGTGACGCGTACTGGTGCGTCGGTCGCGGGCCCGGTGCCGCTGCCCACTGAGAAGAACGTGTACTGCGTCATCAAGTCGCCGCACAAGTACAAGGACTCGCGCGAGCACTTCGAGATGCGCACGCACAAGCGCCTGATCGACATCCTCGACCCGACCCCCAAGACCGTTGACTCTCTGATGCGACTCGACCTTCCGGCCGGTGTCGACATCGAGATCAAGCTCTGAGGGCTGGTGATCTGAGAATGGCTAAGCAGATCAAGGGCATCCTGGGCGAGAAGCTCGGCATGACGCAGGTGTGGGACGAGAACAACCGTGTTGTTCCGGTCACCGTCGTCAAGGCCGGCCCCAACGTCGTGACCCAGGTCCGTACGAACGACAGTGACGGCTACGAGTCGGTCCAGATCGCCTTCGGCGAGATCGACCCGCGCAAGGTGAACAAGCCCCTCAAGGGCCACTTCGCCAAGGCCGACGTCACGCCCCGTCGCCACCTCGTCGAGATCCGGACGGCCGATGCCGCCGAGTACACGCTCGGTCAGGAAATCACCGCCGAGGTCTTCGAGGCCGGCGTGAAGGTCGACGTGACCGGCAAGAGCAAGGGCAAGGGCTTCGCCGGTGTCATGAAGCGTCACAACTTCAAGGGCCTCGGCGCCGGTCACGGCACCCAGCGCAAGCACCGCTCGCCCGGTTCCATCGGTGGCTGCGCCACCCCGGGCCGCGTGTTCAAGGGCCTCCGCATGGCGGGTCGCATGGGCAACGAGCGTGTCACCACCCAGAACCTGACCGTCCACGCCGTTGACGCGGAGAAGGGTCTGCTGCTCATCAAGGGCGCTGTCCCCGGTCCGAACGGCGGCCTCGTCCTGGTCCGCACCGCGGCCAAGGGGGCCTGAGGTAACCGATGAGCACTGTTGACATCCTTTCGCCTGCAGGCGAGAAGACCGGTAGCGTCGAGCTCCCCGCGGAGATCTTCGGCGTGGAGAAGATCAGCATCCCGCTGATCCACCAGGTCGTCGTCGCGCAGAACGCGGCTGCCCGTCAGGGCACGCACAAGACCAAGACCCGCGGCGAGGTTCGCGGTGGCGGTAAGAAGCCTTACCGCCAGAAGGGCACCGGCCGCGCGCGCCAGGGCTCGACCCGCGCGCCGCAGTTCGCCGGCGGTGGCGTCGTCCACGGCCCGCAGCCGCGTGACTACTCGCAGCGGACCCCGAAGAAGATGAAGGCTGCCGCTCTGCGCCACGCCCTCACCGACCGGGCCCGCCACAACCGCATTCACGTCGTCTCCGGCGTGATCGAGGGCGAGACCCCCTCCACGAAGGCCGCTCGCTCGTTGTTCGGCAAGATCTCGGAGCGCAAGAACCTGCTCCTGGTCGTCGACCGCGCCGACGAGGCCGCGTGGCTGTCCGCCCGCAACCTGCCCCAGGTGCACATCCTGGAGCCGGGCCAGCTGAACACGTACGACGTGATCGTCTCGGACGACGTGGTCTTCACCCAGGCCGCTCTTGAGTCCTTCGTGTCCGGCCCGAACAAGGCCAACGACACCGAAGGGAGTGACGCCTGATGGCTACGCGTCACCCGAGCATCGCCTCCAAGGCGGCCAAGGCCGCCAAGGCCGCGCGCGTCGCCAAGGCGAAGCGCCACGAGGCCGAGGGCAAGAACACCGTCGTCACCGCGCCCAGCAAGGCGTACACGGACCCCCGTGACGTCCTGCTGAAGCCGGTCGTGTCGGAGAAGAGCTACGCGCTCCTCGACGAGAACAAGTACACGTTCATCGTCGACCCGAACGCCAACAAGACCCAGATCAAGCAGGCCGTCCAGGCGGTCTTCTCGGTCAAGGTCACCGGGGTCAACACGATCAACCGCATCGGCAAGCGCAAGCGCACCAAGACCGGTTTCGGTCAGCGCGCCGGCACGAAGCGAGCGATCGTGACCCTTGCTGAGGGCGACCGTATCGACATCTTCGGCGGTCCGACCGCCTGAGGGCGGTCCGGATCGTCCGATATCGGACGAGGACTGAATAATGGGAATCCGCAAGTACAAGCCGACTACGCCGGGCCGTCGTGGCTCCAGCGTCGCCGACTTCGTCGAGGTCACGCGGTCCACGCCGGAGAAGTCGCTGGTCCGCCCGCTGCACAGCAAGGGCGGCCGTAACAACGCCGGTCGTGTGACCGTTCGCCACCAGGGTGGCGGACACAAGCGCGCCTACCGAGTGATCGACTTCCGTCGTCACGACAAGGACGGCGTGCCGGCGAAGGTCGCGCACATCGAGTACGACCCCAACCGCACCGCGCGCATCGCGCTGCTGCACTACGCGGACGGCGAGAAGCGCTACATCCTCGCCCCGCGCAACCTGCAGCAGGGCGACCGCGTCGAGAACGGTCCCGGGGCCGACATCAAGCCGGGCAACAACCTGGCGCTCCGCAACATCCCGGTCGGTACCACGATCCACGCGATCGAGCTCCGTCCCGGTGGCGGCGCCAAGTTCGCCCGCTCCGCCGGTGCCTCCGTGCAGCTGCTCGCGAAGGAGGGCTCGATGGCCCACCTCCGCATGCCGTCCGGTGAGATCCGCCTGGTCGACCAGCGCTGCCGCGCCACGGTCGGCGAGGTCGGCAACGCCGAGCAGAGCAACATCAACTGGGGCAAGGCCGGCCGCAAGCGCTGGCTGGGCGTCCGCCCGACCGTTCGCGGTGTGGCGATGAACCCGGTTGACCACCCCCACGGTGGTGGTGAGGGCAAGACCTCCGGTGGTCGCCACCCGGTCAGCCCCTGGGGTCAGAAGGAAGGTCGTACTCGTTCGCCGAAGAAGGCTTCGAACAAGTACATCGTCCGCCGCCGCAAGACGAACAAGAAGCGCTAGGAGCGGGTTTAGATGCCGCGCAGTCTCAAGAAGGGGCCCTTCGTCGACGGACACCTCGTAAAGAAGGTGGACGCCCAGAACGAAGCCGGTTCCAAGAACGTCATCAAGACCTGGTCCCGTCGCTCGATGATCATTCCCAGCATGCTGGGCCACACGATCGCGGTGCACAACGGCAAGACCCACATTCCGGTGTTTGTCACCGAGTCGATGGTCGGCCACAAGCTCGGCGAGTTCTCGCCGACGCGCACCTTCCGGGGTCACGTCAAGGACGACCGGAAGTCGAAGCGCCGCTAACGCGGGGTGGAATGACCATGACAGACACTGGAAGGACAACCATGGAAGCCAGGGCCCAGGCGCGGTACATCCGCGTCACGCCCATGAAGGCCCGCCGGGTGGTGGACCTTATCCGTGGCATGGACGCCACGGAGGCTCAGGCGGTCCTGCGTTTCGCCCCGCAGGCCGCGAGCGTGCCGGTCGGCAAGGTGCTTGACAGCGCCATCGCCAACGCCGCGCACAACTACGACCACACTGACGCCGACAGCCTCTTCGTCTCCGAGGCCTATGTCGACGAGGGCCCGACCCTGAAGCGGTTCCGTCCGCGCGCCCAGGGCCGCGCCTACCGGATCCGCAAGCGGACCAGCCACATCACCGTGGTCGTCAGCAGCAAGGAAGGGACCCGGTAATGGGCCAGAAGGTTAACCCGCATGGGTTCCGGCTCGGCATCACCACGGACTTCAAGTCCCGCTGGTACGCCGACAAGTCGTACAAGGAATACGTCAAGGAAGACGTCGCCATCCGTCGGATGATGACGTCCGGCATGGAGCGCGCCGGCATCTCGAAGGTGGAGATCGAGCGCACCCGTGACCGTGTCCGCGTCGACATCCACACCGCGCGTCCGGGCATCGTCATCGGCCGCCGCGGCGCCGAGGCCGACCGTATCCGCGGCGACCTGGAGAAGCTGACCAAGAAGCAGGTCCAGCTGAACATCCTCGAGGTCAAGAACCCCGAGGTCGACGCTCAGCTGGTGGCCCAGGCCGTCGCCGAGCAGCTCTCCTCCCGCGTCTCCTTCCGTCGCGCCATGCGTAAGAGCATGCAGTCGGCGATGAAGGCGGGCGCCAAGGGCATCAAGATCCAGTGCGGTGGCCGCCTCGGTGGCGCCGAGATGTCCCGCTCGGAGTTCTACCGCGAGGGCCGTGTGCCCCTGCACACGCTCCGCGCGAACGTGGACTACGGCTTCTTCGAGGCCAAGACGACCTTCGGCCGCATCGGCGTGAAGGTCTGGATCTACAAGGGCGACGTCAAGAACATCGCCGAGGTCCGCGCCGAGAACGCTGCTGCCCGCGCGGGCAACCGCCCGGCCCGTGGCGGCGCCGACCGCCCGGCCGGCCGTGGTGGCCGCGGTGGCGAGCGTGGCGGTCGCGGTCGTAAGCCGCAGCAGGCTCCCGCCGCCGAGGCCCCCAAGGCCGAGGCTCCGGCGGCTGCCGCTCCGGCTGAGAGCACCGGAACGGAGGCCTGACCGACATGCTGATCCCCCGTAGGGTCAAGCACCGCAAGCAGCACCACCCGAAGCGCCGTGGTCAGGCCAAGGGCGGTACGACGGTCTCGTTCGGCGAGTACGGCATTCAGGCCCTCACGCCGGCATACGTGACCAACCGCCAGATCGAGGCGGCCCGTATCGCGATGACCCGCCACATCAAGCGTGGCGGCAAGGTCTGGATCAACATCTACCCGGACCGCCCGCTCACGAAGAAGCCTGCCGAGACCCGCATGGGTTCCGGTAAGGGTTCTCCCGAGTGGTGGATCGCGAACGTGCACCCGGGCCGGGTCATGTTCGAGCTGTCCTACCCCAACGAGAAGATCGCCCGTGAGGCCCTGACTCGCGCCGCTCACAAGCTGCCGATGAAGTGCCGGATCGTCAAGCGCGAGGCAGGTGAAGCGTGATGTCGGCCGGTACCAAGGCGTCCGAGCTGCGCGAACTGGGTGACGAGGAGCTTCTGGCGAAGCTCCGCGAAGCCAAGGAAGAGCTGTTCAACCTCCGCTTCCAGGCGGCGACGGGTCAGCTCGAGAACCACGGTCGGCTCAAGGCCGTCCGTAAGGACATCGCGCGGATCTACACCCTGATGCGTGAGCGCGAGCTGGGCATCGAGACGGTGGAGAGCGCCTGATGAGCGAGAGCAACGTGACCGAGAACACCACGACCGAGGCCCGCGGCTTCCGTAAGACCCGTGAGGGTCTGGTCGTCAGCGACAAGATGGACAAGACCGTCGTCGTCGCCGTCGAGGACCGTGTGAAGCACGCGCTGTACGGCAAGGTCATCCGCCGTACGAACAAGCTCAAGGCTCACGACGAGCAGAACGCCGCGGGTGTCGGCGACCGTGTCCTCCTCGCGGAGACCCGGCCGCTGTCCGCGACGAAGCGCTGGCGCGTCGTCGAGATCCTCGAGAAGGCCAAGTAATCCTCCTGCGGGCAAACTCGCAGGACAGTTCCGCCAGGCTCCGGGAGCCGCTCGCTGAGCGGCTCCCGGGGAACCGGCAGACAAACAGGAGATAGACGTGATCCAGCAGGAGTCGCGACTGCGTGTCGCCGACAACACTGGTGCGAAGGAAATCCTTTGCATCCGTGTGCTCGGTGGCTCCGGTCGCCGCTACGCGGGCATCGGTGACGTCATCGTCGCCACCGTCAAGGACGCGATCCCCGGTGGCAACGTGAAGAAGGGTGACGTCGTCAAGGCGGTCATCGTTCGCACCGTCAAGGAGCGCCGCCGTCCGGACGGCTCGTACATCCGCTTCGACGAGAACGCCGCCGTCATTCTGAAGAACGACGGCGACCCTCGCGGCACCCGCATCTTCGGCCCGGTCGGGCGCGAGCTGCGCGAGAAGAAGTTCATGAAGATCATCTCGCTGGCTCCGGAGGTGCTGTAAGCATGAAGATCAAGAAGGGCGACCTGGTCCAGGTCATCACCGGTAAGGACAAGGGCAAGCAGGGCAAGGTCATCGCGGCCTTCCCCCGTGAGGACCGCGTCCTGGTCGAGGGTGTCAACCGGGTCAAGAAGCACACGAAGGCCGGTCCGACCGCCAAGGGCTCGCAGGCCGGCGGCATCGTGACCACCGAGGCCCCGATCCACGTGTCCAACGTTCAGCTGGTCGTGGAGAAGGACGGCAACAAGGTCGTCACGCGCGTCGGTTACCGCTTCGACGACGAGGGCAACAAGATCCGCGTTGCCAAGCGGACGGGTGAGGACATCTGATGGCTACCACCACCACTCCGCGTCTGAAGACGAAGTACCGCGAGGAGATCGCGGGCAAGCTGCGTGAGGAGTTCTCCTACGAGAACGTCATGCAGATCCCCGGTCTCGTCAAGATCGTGGTCAACATGGGTGTGGGCGACGCCGCCCGCGACTCCAAGCTGATCGAGGGCGCCATCCGCGACCTCACCACGATCACCGGTCAGAAGCCGGCCGTCACCAAGGCCCGCAAGTCCATCGCGCAGTTCAAGCTGCGCGAGGGTCAGCCGATCGGCGCGCACGTCACGCTCCGTGGCGACCGCATGTGGGAGTTCCTGGACCGCACCCTGTCGCTCGCGCTCCCGCGCATCCGCGACTTCCGCGGTCTGTCCCCCAAGCAGTTCGACGGCCGTGGCAACTACACCTTCGGTCTCACGGAGCAGGTCATGTTCCACGAGATCGACCAGGACAAGATCGACCGTGTCCGGGGTATGGACATCACCGTGGTCACCACGGCGACCAACGACGCTGAGGGCCGCGCGCTCCTTCGTCACCTCGGCTTCCCCTTCAAGGAGGCGTGAGCGAGATGGCGAAGAAGGCTCTGATCGCAAAGGCTGCTCGCAAGCCCAAGTTCGCTGTGCGCGCTTACAACCGCTGCCAGCGCTGCGGTCGTCCGCACTCCGTGTACCGCAAGTTCGGCCTGTGCCGTGTGTGCCTTCGTGAGATGGCTCACCGCGGCGAGCTGCCGGGCGTGACCAAGAGCTCCTGGTAAACCCCCTAATCAGGGTTCCAGAGGCTCTCGGTAAGCAATGGGCGTGTCAGGTGCCCGTCCTCCCATGCCGTAGGCTGGGAGGGTTGGGCGCCTGACGCCCGTACGACTTACTACGCCGTAGGTCCACCGCGCCGCACCCGTCCCGTCTCGGATCGGGGAGAGGGATGGCGCACCAGGAAACCCCGGCGAGAGAGGCCACAGGCCAATTCATGACCATGACTGATCCGATCGCAGACATGCTTACGCGTCTGCGGAACGCGAACTCGGCGTACCACGACTCCGTGACGATGCCGGCATCGAAGATCAAGTCTCACATCGCGGAGATCCTCCAGCAGGAGGGCTTCATCACGGGCTGGAAGGTCGAGGACGCCGAGGTCGGCAAGAACCTCGTTCTCGAGCTGAAGTTCGGCCCGAACCGTGAGCGCTCCATCGCGGGCATCAAGCGGATCTCCAAGCCCGGTCTCCGGGTTTACGCGAAGTCCACCTCCCTGCCCAAGGTGCTCGGTGGCCTCGGCGTGGCGATCATCTCCACGTCGCACGGTCTCCTCACCGACAAGCAGGCCGGCAAGAAGGGCGTAGGCGGAGAAGTTCTCGCCTACGTCTGGTAGCGGAAGGGAACGGAGGAAACAGCTATGTCGCGCATTGGCAAGCTCCCCATCACGGTTCCCGCCGGCGTGGACGTCACCATCGACGGCCAGACGGTTTCGGTCAAGGGCCCCAAGGGCTCGCTGACCCACACCGTCGTAGCGCCGATCGAGATCGCCAAGGGTGAGGACGGCGTTCTGAACGTCACCCGCCCCAACGACGAGCGTCAGAGCAAGGCCCTGCACGGCCTGTCCCGCACGCTGGTGGCGAACATGATCACCGGCGTGACCCAGGGTTACGTGAAGAAGCTCGAGATCAGTGGTGTCGGTTACCGCGTGACCGCGAAGGGCTCGAACCTCGAGTTCGCGCTCGGTTACAGCCACCCGATCACCGTCGAGGCGCCCGAGGGAATCACCTTCAAGGTGGAGACCCCGACCCGCTTCCAGGTCGAGGGCATCGACAAGCAGAAGGTCGGCGAGGTTGCGGCCAACATCCGCAAGCTGCGCAAGCCCGACCCGTACAAGGCCAAGGGTGTCAAGTACGAGGGCGAAGTCATCCGCCGCAAGGTCGGAAAGGCGGGTAAGTAAGCCATGGCATACGGACAGAAGATCCTCAAGGGCGACGCTTACAAGCGTGCCGCGATCAAGCGTCGCCACATCCGGATCCGTAAGCACATCTCGGGTACGGCGGAGCGTCCGCGCCTGGTCGTGACGCGCTCCAACCGCCACATCGTGGCTCAGGTCATCGACGACATCAAGGGTCACACCCTGGCGTCGGCGTCGACCCTGGACACCACGATCCGCGGCGGTGAGGCCGACAAGTCCTCGCAGGCCAAGCAGGTCGGCGCCCTGGTCGCCGAGCGCGCCAAGGCCGCCGGTGTCGAGGCTGTCGTGTTCGACCGTGGTGGTAACCAGTACGCCGGGCGCATCGCCGCCCTGGCGGACGCCGCCCGCGAGGCCGGACTCAAGTTCTGAGTCGGTTCCGTAGCTAGCGGAAACAGAGAGAGGTAATTCCAATGGCTGGACCCCAGCGCCGCGGTGGCGGTGCCGGTGGCGGCGAGCGGCGGGACCGGAAGGGCCGTGACGGCGGCGCTGCTGCCGCCGAGAAGACCGCGTACGTTGAGCGCGTCGTCGCGATCAACCGTGTCGCCAAGGTTGTGAAGGGTGGTCGTCGCTTCAGCTTCACCGCGCTGGTCGTGGTGGGCGACGGTGACGGCACCGTGGGTGTCGGTTACGGCAAGGCCAAGGAGGTGCCGGCCGCCATCGCCAAGGGTGTTGAGGAGGCCAAGAAGCACTTCTTCAAGGTCCCCCGTATCCAGGGCACCATCCCGCACCCGATCACGGGCGAGAAGGCCGCGGGCGTCGTCCTGCTCAAGCCTGCTTCCCCCGGTACCGGCGTCATCGCCGGTGGCCCGGTGCGTGCGGTGCTCGAGTGCGCCGGCGTTCACGACATCCTGTCGAAGTCGCTCGGCTCGTCGAACGCGATCAACATCGTGCACGCGACCGTGGAGGCCCTGAAGGGCCTGCAGCGTCCCGAGGAGATCGCGGCCCGCCGCGGTCTGCCCCTCGAGGACGTCGCTCCCGCGGCTCTGCTTCGTGCGCGTGCCGGGGCTGGTGCTGCGTAATGGCACAGCTCAGGATCACGCAGACGAAGTCGTACATCGGCAGCAAGCAGAACCACCGTGACACCCTGCGTTCGCTCGGGCTCAAGCGCCTGAACGACGTGGTCGTCAAGGAGGACCGCCCCGAGTTCCGCGGAATGGTGCACACCGTCCGCCACCTCGTGACGGTCGAGGAGGTCGACTGATCATGGCGGAGAACAACCCGCTCAAGATCCACAACCTCCGTCCCGCCCCGGGCGCCAAGACCGCGAAGACCCGTGTGGGCCGTGGTGAGGCGTCGAAGGGTAAGACGGCCGGTCGTGGTACCAAGGGCACGAAGGCCCGTTACCAGGTTCCGGAGCGCTTCGAGGGTGGGCAGATGCCCCTCCACATGCGTCTCCCGAAGCTCAAGGGCTTCCGGAACCCGTTCAAGACCGAGTTCCAGGTCGTGAACCTCGACAAGCTGGGCGCGCTGTACCCGGAGGGTGGCGAGGTCACCGTCGAGGGGCTCGTCGCCAAGGGCGCCGTTCGCAAGAACAGCCTCGTCAAGGTCCTCGGCCAGGGCGAGATCTCCGTGGCGCTGCAGGTGACGGTCGACGCCGTCTCCGGCTCCGCCAAGGAGAAGATCACCGCCGCCGGCGGTACCGTCACCGAGCTCATCTGAACATCTCAGGTGTCTCGATGACTTGAGCGATCCCGACCGGGGATACCCCACAAATGGGGTATCCCCGGTTGGTCGTTCCTAGGGCAGGTGTGTCGCGGGTATGGTGACCAGCACTGCCCACTTTTCACAAGGTTCTCCCAAGGGGGCACCTTGAGCGGCAGTCGACCGTTACTCATGTCGTTGTCGTAAGTCGTTGTTTTTATTGGCCCCTCAAGACCGTCACCCTTGACGCAGATGCGCGGGGGTCGCAGGAGGCACCGTGCTCACCGCGTTCGCCCGGGCGTTCAGGACGCCCGACCTGCGCAAGAAGCTCCTCTTCACGCTCGGGATCATCGTGATCTACCGGGTCGGGACGCACATCCCGATCCCCGGTGTCGACTACACGTCCGTTCAGCGGTGTGTGGACGAGGCGTCCGGCAACCAGGGCCTCTTCGGTCTGGTGAACATGTTCAGCGGCGGTGCGCTGCTGCAGATCACCATCTTCGCGCTGGGCATCATGCCGTACATCACGGCGAGCATCATCCTTCAGCTGCTCACCGTGGTCATCCCGCGCCTGGAGGCCCTGAAGAAGGAGGGTCAGGCCGGTACCGCGAAGATCACGCAGTACACCCGTTACCTGACCGTGGCGCTCGCCATCCTGCAGGGCACCGGCCTGGTGGCCACCGCCCGCAGCGGCGCCCTGTTCTCCGGTTGCTCGGTCGCGTCCAGCATCGTCCCGGACCAGGCGATCTTCACGACCATCACCATGGTCATCTGCATGACCGCCGGCACGGCCATGGTCATGTGGCTCGGTGAGCTGATCACCGACCGCGGCATCGGCAACGGCATGTCGATCCTGATGTTCATCTCGATCGCCGCGACGTTCCCCTCCGCGCTGTGGGCCATCAAGAAGCAGGGCACGCTGGCGGACGGCTGGATCGAGTTCGGCACCGTCATCCTGGTGGGCCTCGTCATGGTCGGCCTGGTGGTCTTCGTCGAGCAGGCCCAGCGCCGGATCCCCGTGCAGTACGCGAAGCGCATGATCGGCCGCCGGTCCTACGGCGGCACCTCGACGTACATCCCGCTGAAGGTGAACCAGGCCGGTGTGATCCCGGTCATCTTCGCCTCGTCGCTGCTCTACATCCCCGCCCTGGTCGCCCAGTTCTCCAGCGGACAGTCCGGCTGGAAGACCTGGATCGAGACCAACCTGACCAAGGGCGACCACCCGATCTACATCAGCATGTACTTCCTGCTGATCGTTTTCTTCGCGTTCTTCTACGTGGCGATCTCCTTCAACCCCGAGGAAGTCGCCGACAACATGAAGAAGTATGGTGGCTTCATCCCGGGCATCCGGGCTGGCCGACCGACCGCTGAGTACCTGTCGTACGTGCTCAACCGGATCACCTGGCCGGGTTCGCTGTATCTGGGTCTTATCGCTCTTGTACCGACGATGGCGTTGGTTGGCTTCGGGGCAAGCCAGAACTTCCCGTTCGGTGGCACCAGCATCCTGATCATCGTGGGTGTCGGTCTCGAAACGGTGAAGCAGATCGAGAGCCAGCTCCAGCAGCGCAATTACGAAGGGTTCCTCCGCTGATGCGTATCGTCCTCGTCGGGCCGCCGGGCGCCGGAAAGGGAACGCAGGCCACGAAACTGGCCGAGAAGCTCCGCGTTCCGCACATCTCCACGGGCGACCTGTTCCGCGCCAACATCAGCCGGCAGACGGAACTCGGGAAGCTCGCGAAGTCCTACATGGACGCCGGCAACCTCGTCCCCGACGAGGTCACCATCGCCATGGCCAAGGACCGCATGGAGCAGCCGGACGCCGAGCGAGGCTTCCTGCTGGACGGCTTCCCGCGCAACGTCTCGCAGGCCGAGGCGCTCGACGAGCTCCTCACCACCGAGGGCATCAAGCTGGACGCGGTACTGGACCTGGAGGCCCCGGAGGAGGAGGTCGTCAAGCGGATCGCCGGCCGGCGCATCTGCCGCAACGACTCCGCGCACGTCTTCCACGTCTCGTACAAGAAGCCGGTCAAGGACGGCGTCTGCGACGTCTGCGGCGGCGAGCTGTACCAGCGGGACGACGACTCCGAGGAAACCGTCCGCACGCGGCTCGAGGTCTACCACACGCAGACCGAGCCGATCATCGACTACTACAAGGCGCAGGGCCTGGTCGTGACCATCGAGGCCATGGGCCCGGTGGACGAGGTCACCAGCCGTGCGCTGGCGGCGCTGAAGCGCGAGGGCGACGACCAGTAGTCGTCGCCCCGGATACGGCCGTGGAGTCCTCCGGGACGCCACGGCCGTACTGTTGTGTACGTACGTGACCGACCTGAGTGACGGAGAGCGCAGGCCCCCCATGGTGCAGATCAAGAGCCCCGAGCAGATCGCCAGGATGCGTGCGGCGGGGCTGGTCGTCGCCGCCATCCACGCGGCCACACGGGAAGCGGCCGTGCCGGGCGCGACGACGATGGACCTGGACCTCGTCGCGCGCAAGGTCCTCGCGGAGCACGGCGCGAAGTCGAACTTCCTGGGGTACGGCGGCTTCCCCGCGACGATCTGCACCTCGGTGAACGACGTGGTGGTCCACGGCATCCCCTCCGGTGAGGTCGTCCTGAAGGACGGCGACATCATCTCGATCGACTGCGGCGCGATCGTGGACGGCTGGCACGGCGACGCGGCGTACACCGCCTTCGTCGGCTCCGGTCACGCCCCGGAACTGATCGAGCTCTCCCGGGTCACGGAGGAGTCGATGTGGGCCGGCATCGCGGCCATGAAGCTCGGCAACCGGCTGGTGGACGTCTCGCGGGCCATCGAGACGTACATCCGCCGTCAGCCGAAGCCGGGCGGCGGCCGCTACGGGATCATCGAGGACTACGGCGGTCACGGCATCGGCACCGAGATGCACATGGACCCGCACCTGCTGAACTACGTCGACCGCCGTCGGGGCAAGGGTCCCAAGCTGGTCCCCGGCTTCTGCCTCGCCATCGAGCCGATGGTCTCGCTCGGCACTCCGCGGACCGAGGTCCTGGAGGACGACTGGACGGTCATCACGACCGACGGGACCTGGTCGTCGCACTGGGAGCACTCGGTGGCGCTGACCGAGGAGGGGCCGCTGGTGCTGACGTCTCCCGACGGCGGCAGGGCGAAGCTGGCCGAGCACGGCATCGAGGCGGCGCCGGACCCGCTGGCCTAGGTCCCGTCCTGGCGGGCGGGAACGCGGCCCTCGGCGGGGCTCGGTTAAGGATCTCCCCCGTGGGGCAGACTTCTCGATTCGTGTTTCGGTCAGGGCTGACGTAGACTGACTCGTCGGCTCTCGTGCACCCGCATGTCCGCATGCGCCCGTAAGGGAAAAGGCGGGGGAGCCGATCAAGGTAGTCGATTCGAAGGGCGAAGCGTGGCCAAGAAGCAAGGTGCCATCGAGATCGAGGGCACTGTCGTCGAGTCTCTGCCGAACGCCATGTTCAAGGTCGAGCTCCAGAACGGCCACCAGGTCCTGGCACACATCAGCGGCAAGATGCGTATGCACTACATCCGTATCCTCCCTGACGACCGGGTCGTGGTGGAGCTGTCTCCGTACGACCTGACGCGTGGCCGGATCGTCTACCGGTACAAGTAGATCTTGCCCGTACCTTCGTGCGCCCCTCACCGGGCGCACGGGGCTGTTGGCAACTGACCCGGAGAACCTCACCCAATGAAGGTCAAGCCGAGCGTCAAGAAGATCTGCGACAAGTGCAGGGTGATCCGCCGTCACGGCCGGGTCATGATCATTTGCGAGAACCCGCGCCACAAGCAGCGCCAGGGCTGATCGCACAAGGTCACACCCTCTGCACCGACATCGCAGAGACTTCGCGCGACGCGAGCTGAATTGTTCATACGCAGGACCCGGACGGGCATCCC
This sequence comes from Streptomyces sp. NPDC048481, assembly GCF_043200075.1. Taxonomy (NCBI): domain Bacteria; kingdom Bacillati; phylum Actinomycetota; class Actinomycetes; order Kitasatosporales; family Streptomycetaceae; genus Streptomyces; species Streptomyces sp. NPDC048481. Next base: position 768,933 of record NZ_JBICXC010000002.1, on the reverse strand, counting down.
GTCCGACACCCCCGGTTCGGAGGCCGGGGACCCAGTCCGTACCAAATCTTCTGCGCGTCAGAAGAGGACGGCGGCTGGGGGTCGGTGCTGCGGAAGACCTCCGAGGATCAACTGGAGCCATTGAATGGCACGCGTTTCCGGTGTCGACATCCCGCGCGAAAAGCGTGTGGAGGTCGCCCTCACCTACGTGTTCGGCATCGGCCGGACCCTTTCCCAGGAGACGCTGGCCGCGACCGGCGTCGACCCCAACACCCGCGTTCGCGACCTCTCCGAGGAGCAGCTCGTCGCGATCCGCGAGTACGTGGACGCCAACATCAAGACCGAGGGTGACCTTCGTCGCGAGATCCAGGCCGACATCCGCCGCAAGGTGGAGATCGGCTGCTACCAGGGTCTCCGTCACCGTCGTGGTCTGCCGGTCCGCGGTCAGCGCACCAGCACGAACGCCCGTACCCGCAAGGGCCCGCGTCGCGCCATCGCCGGCAAGAAGAAGCCGGGCAAGAAGTAGTCCTCAGCGGACAACGCTTCATCAGCGGTCTTCGCTGTAGGACCGACCACCTCCCCGTAGGAGTTTGTAGATGCCCCCCAAGGGTCGTCAGGGCGCTGCCAAGAAGGTGCGCCGCAAGGAAAAGAAGAACGTCGCGCACGGTCAGGCGCACATCAAGAGCACGTTCAACAACACGATCGTGTCCATCACGGACCCGGCCGGAAACGTGATCTCGTGGGCCTCCGCCGGCCACGTCGGTTTCAAGGGCTCGCGCAAGTCCACGCCGTTCGCCGCGCAGATGGCCGCCGAGTCGGCTGCCCGTCGCGCGCAGGAGCACGGCATGCGCAAGGTCGACGTCTTCGTCAAGGGCCCGGGCGCCGGTCGTGAGACCGCCATCCGTTCCCTGCAGGCCACCGGCCTCGAGGTCGGCTCGATCCAGGACGTCACGCCGACCCCGCACAACGGCTGCCGTCCGCCCAAGCGCCGCCGCGTCTGATCCGACGCACGGCTGCTTGGACTGAGGATTTCGGGCGGTACGGGCCTTCGGGGCCGTATCGCCCGTACCCTTGCAGGTACCACCATCAGGCTCCGCCTGGTGCATCAGGGCATCAAATAGTGGGTGCCCCTGACTGAAGGAATCTCCACATGCTGATCGCTCAGCGTCCCTCGTTGACCGAAGAGGTCGTCGACGAGTTCCGCTCCCGGTTCGTCATCGAGCCGCTGGAGCCGGGCTTCGGCTACACCCTCGGCAACTCCCTCCGCCGCACCCTCCTGTCGTCGATCCCCGGCGCTGCTGTCACCAGCATCCGCATCGACGGCGTCCTGCACGAGTTCACCACCGTGCCGGGCGTCAAGGAGGACGTCACCGACCTCATCCTCAACATCAAGCAGCTGGTCGTCTCCTCGGAGCACGACGAGCCGGTCGTGATGTACCTGCGCAAGCAGGGCCCGGGTCTGGTCACCGCCGCCGACATCGCGCCCCCGGCCGGTGTCGAGGTGCACAACCCCGACCTCGTCCTCGCCACGCTCAACGGCAAGGGCAAGCTGGAGATGGAGCTGACCGTCGAGCGCGGTCGCGGTTACGTCTCCGCCGTTCAGAACAAGCAGCTGGGCCAGGAGATCGGCCGTATCCCGGTCGACTCCATCTACTCGCCGGTTCTGAAGGTCACGTACAAGGTCGAGGCCACGCGTGTCGAGCAGCGCACCGACTTCGACAAGCTGATCGTCGACGTCGAGACCAAGCAGGCGATGCGTCCCCGTGACGCCATGGCCTCCGCGGGCAAGACGCTGGTCGAGCTGTTCGGTCTCGCCCGCGAGCTGAACATCGACGCCGAGGGCATCGACATGGGTCCGTCCCCGACGGACGCCGCCCTGGCCGCCGATCTGGCCCTGCCGATCGAGGAGCTGGAGCTCACCGTTCGGTCGTACAACTGCCTCAAGCGCGAGGGCATCCACTCCGTGGGTGAGCTCGTGGCGCGTTCCGAGGCCGACCTGCTCGACATCCGCAACTTCGGTGCGAAGTCGATCGACGAGGTCAAGGCGAAGCTGGCCGGCATGGGCCTGGCCCTCAAGGACAGCCCGCCCGGATTCGACCCGACCGCCGCCGCGGACGCCTTCGGCGCGGACGACGACGCGGACGCCGGGTTCGTCGAGACCGAGCAGTACTGAGCACTCCGTGAGGAGGCCGGTTCTGTGACTGCGGGTCCGCTTCGGCTGGTCGCGCAGTTCCCCGCGCCCCTTCGGGGGCGTGGATCCTCCGGGCGCCGAAAGGCGCCCGGATCTTCGACGGGCATCCGCCCGCTCGGATACTGACCCCGGTACCTGATACGGCCGGGGCAGACACCTAGGAGAAACACCATGCCGAAGCCCACCAAGGGTGCCCGTATGGGCGGCAGCGCCGCGCACGAGAAGATCATTCTCGCGAACCTCGCCAAGGCGCTGTTCGAGCACGGCCGCATCACCACCACCGAGGCGAAGGCGCGCAAGCTGCGCCCGTACGCCGAGCGTCTGGTCACCAAGGCGAAGAAGGGCGACCTTCACAACCGCCGTCAGGTGCTCCAGGTGATCACGGACAAGAGCATCGTGCACACGCTCTTCACCGAGATCGGCCCGCGCTACGAGAACCGTCCCGGTGGCTACACCCGCATCACCAAGATCGGTAACCGCCGTGGCGACAACGCGCCCATGGCCGTCATCGAGCTGGTCGAGGCGCTGACGGTCGCGCAGCAGGCGACCGGCGAGGCCGAGGCCGCGACGAAGCGTGCGGTCAAGGAGACCGAGGAGGCCAAGGTCGAGGAGACCAAGGCCGACGAGGCTCCCGCCGAGGAGTCGAAGGACGCGTAAGCGTTCTGCCGGGGGCTGTGCGTGTGCGGCTGCGTGTTCGTGGTGGCCCGTCGCGCGGCTCCCGCGCCCCCTGGGGCGATCGCGGGTCCGTTCCCTTCGGGGGGGCGGGCCCGCTTTGTGCTGCTGAGAGGATCCAGGAGTGAGTGACGAAGTACAGCCCGGGTTCGTCCGGGTGCGGCTGGACCTGTCCTACGACGGCGCGGAGTTCTCCGGGTGGGCCAAGCAGGCCGGGGGACGCCGGACCGTGCAGGGGGAGATCGAGGACGCACTGCGGACCGTCACGCGGTCCGGCGCGACGACGTACGAGCTGACCGTGGCCGGGCGCACCGACGCCGGGGTGCACGCGCGCGGCCAGGTGGCCCACGTCGATCTGCCGGAGGACGTCTGGCGCGAGCACCACGCGAAGCTGCTGAAGCGGCTCGCCGGGCGGCTGCCGCGCGATGTGCGGGTCTGGGCGCTGCGGGAGGCCCCCAAGGGTTTCAACGCACGGTTCTCGGCCGTGTGGCGGCGGTACGCCTACCGGGTCACCGACAACCCGGGCGGGGTCGATCCGCTGCTGCGGGGGCACGTGCTGTGGCACGACTGGCCGCTCGACGTGGACGCCATGAACGAGGCCGCCGAGCGGCTCCTCGGGGAGCACGACTTCGCCGCGTACTGCAAGAAGCGGGAGGGCGCGACCACCATCCGCACGCTCCAGGAGCTGAGTCTGGTCCGGGGCGCCGACGGGATCATCACGGCGACCGTCCGGGCGGACGCGTTCTGCCACAACATGGTGCGCTCGCTGATCGGGGCGCTGCTGTTCGTGGGGGACGGGCACCGCGGGTCCGAGTGGCCGGGGAAGGTGCTCGCGGCGGGTGTGCGGGACTCGGCGGTGCACGTCGTGCGCCCCCACGGGCTGACGCTGGAGGAGGTCGGCTACCCGGCCGACGAGCTGCTCGCCGCGCGCAGCAGGGAGGCGCGCAACAGGCGGACGCTGCCCGGGGCCGGGTGCTGCTGACCTCGTCGGTCCCGCGGCGGCGCGGGGGCCCGGGCGGTCAGCCGGCGGCGGCCGACGCCTGGGCCTCGCCGCGGCGGCGGATCTGCTGGAACGCGAACTTGGACAGGTCGTCGCCGGCGGTGAAGACGGCGGTGTCCTTGGTCGTCACGTTCTTGCCGTTGGTGAAGCCGGTGAGCGTGAAGTAGGCGTACCGGCCGTAGGAGTTGGTGGTGGAGCGGCAGATCGCGCCGTTGCAGAACGCCTTGACGCCTCCGCCGGAGAGGGCCTTGACGATGCTCTTGTTGTCGGCGGCCTGGCTCTTGACCTTCAGGGCCTGTGCCTCGGAGTCGAAGACGGCCACGCCGACCGTGACCGCGATGCCGTCCTTGGTGTAGGTGACGCGCATCACGCGGGTGCAGCCGTTGGAGGTGAGGATCTTGGGCAGTGTGCCCGCGGCGCCGGTGGCGCAGGTGGCGCTGTCGGCCTTGGGGCCCTTCTTGTACACGGCCGAGCCCATGGTCAGCTGGGTGCCGGGGAAGAGCAGGTCGGGGCCGTTGGGGGCGGTGTCCTTGGCCTTGCTGGAGATGAACTCCTTGGGGTCCAGCGGCGGCGGTGCGCTGGTGGGCGCGAAGGACGGGGTGCCCGACGCGCTCGGCAGTCCGGCGGTGCCGGGCAGTGAGGAGGTCGGCTTGTTCGCCTCGTCGCTGCCGTCGGCGGACACCACGGCCATGGCCACGGCGGTGCCCACGGCGACGGTGGCGAGCACGCCGCCGCCTATGAGCAGCAGCCTGCGGCGCCTGTTGCGCGTCTCGGACGCCTCGGCGAGCGCGGCCCAGTCCGGGGTCCGCCCGTCATCGCCGGTGGCCCACGGCTGCTGGGAGTTCGGTTTCCACGGATCCCACTGGGACTGAGGTCCCCCCTGCCCATAGCTCATGGGGCGCATCTTAGACGGGAGGCGGGGGGTGCTGTTCCGCCTCAACGGGCGGGAGAGGCCGCGGGATTCGGGGTGTGAGGGAGGGCAAAGGCGACATCTGTGGGTGGTTGGTACGGCGTTCTCCCAGGCGGACGCCCGGGATGTGGCGCGGGCCACTCCGAGGGAAGGTTTCCGGCCGTCTTCCCCTGGCGAGGCTGACATGTTCACGTGAGTGGTCGGCCCCGTTTTGACCCGGCACCCGGGGCACGGGTATTCTGCTTCTTCGTTGTGTATTGGCTTGCTCTTCTCACGGGACGGGCCCTTACACCGGTCCACCGGGCCGATGACCAGCGACCAGCACGCGGTTTGCGTCACCGCAGTGCGGTCAGGGCTGTCGTGATCGTCTTCGGTGACCTTGTCAGGACCAATTCACTGAAGAAGCGAAGGCTACGAACCGTGCGTACGTACAGCCCCAAGCCCGGCGATGTGACGCGCCAGTGGCACGTCATCGACGCTCAGGACATCGTCCTGGGCCGTCTCGCCACCACTGCCGCGTCCCTTCTGCGGGGCAAGCACAAGCCGATCTACGCGCCCCACGTCGACACCGGTGACTTCGTCATCATCATCAACGCCGACAAGGTGCACCTCTCCGGCAACAAGCGGACCCAGAAGATGGCCTACCGCCACTCCGGGTACCCGGGCGGTCTGCGCTCCGTGCGCTACGACGACCTCCTCGCGAACAACCCGGAGAAGGCCGTCGAGAAGGCCGTCAAGGGCATGCTCCCCAAGAACACGCTCGGCCGTCAGATGCTCTCGAAGCTGAAGGTCTACAAGGGTGACGTGCACCCGCACGCGGCGCAGCAGCCCGTGCCGTTCGAAATCACCCAGGTCGCGCAGTAAGTCCGGCCACACCACCCCAAGCTGAAGAGAATCTGAGGAGAACCGTGGCCGAGACCACTGCCGAGCAGCCGCTCGAAGAGACCGAGCTCGTCGACATCGACAGCTACACCACCGAGTCCGAGGTCCCCGTCGAGGGCGAGTACACCTCGGAGTCCCTGGCGTCCCGCTTCGGCGAGGCCCAGCCCGCGGCCGGCCTGGGCCGCCGCAAGAACGCCATCGCCCGCGTCCGGATCGTTCCGGGCTCCGGGAAGTGGAAGATCAACGGTCGCACCCTCGAGGACTACTTCCCGAACAAGGTGCACCAGCAGGAAGTCAACGAGCCCTTCAAGGTGCTCGAGCTCGACAACCGCTACGACGTCATCGCCCGCATCTCGGGTGGCGGCGTCTCCGGTCAGGCCGGTGCGCTCCGTCTCGGTGTCGCCCGCGCGCTGAACGAGGCCGACGTCGACAACAACCGCGGCGCCCTCAAGAAGGCCGGCTTCCTCACGCGTGACGACCGCGCGGTCGAGCGCAAGAAGGCCGGTCTCAAGAAGGCCCGCAAGGCCCCGCAGTACAGCAAGCGCTAAGCTTCGCTGCCTGCTCGTACGTATCCCGGGTCGGGCCGGGTCTCCGGTCCGCCCGCACGTACTCCGAACGCCCCGGCGGCACGCCACAGTGTCGCCGGGGCGTTCGTTTTCTCGCAGCTCTGGGCGTATAACGGCACAAGGTGCTCAAAGGCTTGTGTGATCGGATGTGCAGGGCATCAAATGCCTGCATGCGGTGCCGTGACGCGGCTCCCGGACACGGCGCCCGAAGCGCGGCGCCGTCCCGCGGGAGCCCGTGGACCGGCCGGCCCGTCCGGCGCGCCCGCAAGGCTTTCGCAACTGACGCTTCCTCAGGAGGACAAGTGGGACGACTCTTCGGCACGGACGGCGTGCGCGGTGTCGCCAACGCGGATCTGACGGCGGAGATGGCCCTCGGCCTCTCGGTCGCGGCCGCGCACGTGCTGGCCGAGGCGGGGACGTTCGAGGGGCACCGACCGGTGGCCGTCGTCGGACGGGACCCGCGTGCGTCCGGGGAGTTCCTGGAGGCCGCCGTGGTGGCCGGTCTGGCGAGCGCGGGCGTGGACGTGCTGAAGGTCGGCGTGCTGCCGACGCCCGCCGTCGCGTACCTCACCGGTGTGCTCGGCGCGGACCTCGGCGTGATGCTCTCCGCCAGCCACAACGCCATGCCCGACAACGGCGTCAAGTTCTTCGCCCGCGGCGGCCACAAGCTCGCCGATCAGCTGGAGGACCGGATCGAGTCCGTCTACGAGGAGCACCGCACCGGCGCTCCCTGGGACCGTCCGACCGGCAGCGGCGTCGGTCGCGTGCGTTCGTACAGCGAGGGCTTCGACCGCTACGTCGCCCACCTCATCGCCGTCCTGCCGAACCGGCTCGACGGGCTGAAGATCGTCCTGGACGAGGCGCACGGCGCGGCCGCGCGGGTCTCGCCCGAGGCGTTCACGCGGGCCGGCGCCGAGATCGTGACCATCGGGGCCGAGCCGGACGGGCTCAACATCAACGACGGGTGCGGCTCGACCCACCTGGACAAGCTCAAGGCCGCCGTCATCGAGCACGGGGCCGACCTCGGCATCGCGCACGACGGGGACGCGGACCGGTGCCTCGCCGTGGACCACACGGGCGAGGAGATCGACGGCGACCAGATCCTCGCCGTGCTGGCCCTGTCGATGCGGGAGCGGGGCGTGCTGCGCTCGGACACCGTTGTCGCGACCGTCATGTCCAACCTGGGCTTCAAGCTCGCCATGGAGCGCGAGGGGATCCAGCTGGTGCAGGCCGCCGTCGGCGACCGGTACGTCCTGGAGGAGATGAAGCAGCACGGCTACGCGCTGGGCGGCGAGCAGTCCGGGCACGTGATCATCCTCGACCACGCGACGACCGGCGACGGCACGCTGACCGGGCTGATGCTGGCGGCCCGCGTCGCCCAGAGCGGGCGCTCGCTGCGGGATCTGGCCTCGGTGATGGAGCGGCTGCCGCAGGTGCTGATCAACGTTCCGGACGTCGACAGGTCCCGGGTCGGGCAGTCGGCCGAGCTGGCGGCCGCCGTCGGCGAGGCGGAGCGGGAGCTGGGGTCCACCGGCCGGGTGCTGCTGCGGCCCTCCGGGACCGAGCCGCTGGTGCGGGTGATGGTCGAGGCGGCCGACATCGACCAGGCCCGCACCGTCGCCGGCCGGCTCGCGGACGCCGTGAAGTCGGCGCTGGGCTAGGGCGGAGGCCGGGTTCGGGGTGGGGGTGCTGTGCGTCGCGGGCCGCGGGTTCGTCGTGGCTTGTCGCGCAGGTCCCCGCGCCCCTAGGGCCAGTTGCCTTGTCCGGCGTCGTCAGGACGCCCTGGTCAGCGGGCCTCGTCGCGACCAGAGCCATTTCTGGGCCAGCAGGGTCAGGGTGCCCGCCAGGACGATGCCCAGGAGGTTCAGCAGAAGCTGTTGCGTGGAGCCCCAGGTCTGGCGGGTGTCGCCGTAGCTGAGGGCCACGGCCGCGTTCGCCGCCGCCGGGACCGTCGTCACCGAGATGGCGACGCCCACCAGCGCGCCGGACTTCGCCGACGTCAGGGAGAGGGTGCCGGCGACGCCCGCCAGCAGGGCGACGATGAAGGAGAAGGCGTCCGGCGCGTAGACGAAGCCGGTCTGGGGGCGGTCGCCGTCCAGCTGAGCCCTGCTGAACAGATCGATCGCGTCCATGAACAGGCTGAAGCCGACGGTCACCGCCATCGCCGCCGCGAAGCCGACCAGCAGGGCGATCAGCGAGCGCAGGGCCAGCCGGGGCGTCCGCTGCACGATCGATGTGGAGATGCCGGCCAGCGGGCCGAACTCCGGACCCACCGCCATCGCCCCCACGATGAGGACCGCGTTGTCGAGGACCACACCGCAGGCCGCGATCATCGTGGCCAGCGTGATGAACATGAGGTAGGTGACGGAGAGCGTCGACTCCTCGTGGGTGGCGTCCGTCAGGTGCTCCCACAGGACCGCGTCCGCGCCCTCGCCCGGCGCCTCCTTCTCGGCCTTGTCGGCGCGCAGGGAGAGCGACAGGTCGATGTTCTCCACGGCGATCGAGCCGGTCTTGTCCAGGCCCATCTCCTGGAGGGCGCTGAGGAGTTCGTCCCCCGCCTCGCGTGCCACGTCGCACAGGACGACGTCGCCCGCCGGGTTGCGGGCCGCCCCCGGAAGCACGACGACGTGCGCGGTGCCGACGGTCTTCTCGATCAGCCGGACCGCGGACTCGGTGGTGTCCGACGGGGTGATCAGGCGCAGGTGAAGCATGGGGGCAGGGTAGCCGTCAGAGTTTGCGCAGGCTCAGGCGCCGTACCTTGTGGTCCTGGCCCTTGCGCACCACGAGGGTGGCGCGGCCGCGGGTGGGGGCGATGTTCTCCACCAGGTTGGGCTTGTTGATGGTGCGCCAGAGGCCGCGGGCGTAGTCGACGGCCTCCTCCTCGGAGACCTGGGTGTACTTCCTGAAGTACGAGTCCGGGTTCTGGAAGGCGGTCCGGCGCAGCTTGCGGAACCGGTTGAGGTACCAGCTCTCGATGTCCTCGGCGCTCGCGTCGACGTACACGCTGAAGTCGAAGTAGTCGGCGAGGCCGACGCGGGTGCGGCCGTCCTTGCCGGGGAGCGCGGGCTGAAGGACGTTCAGGCCCTCGACGATGAGGATGTCGGGACGGCGGACGGTGAGTCTGCGGTCCGGCACGATGTCGTAGATCAGGTGGGAGTACACGGGAGCCGTGACCTCGGCCTTGCCCGCCTTGATGTCGGCGACGAAACGGGTCAGGGCGCGCCGGTCGTAGGACTCGGGGAAGCCCTTGCGGGACATCAGCCCGCGGGCCTCCAGTTCCCGGGTCGGGAGCAGGAAGCCGTCCGTGGTGACCAGCTCCACGCGCGGGTGCTCGGGCCAGCGGGAGAGCAGCGCCTGGAGGAGGCGGGCGACGGTCGACTTGCCCACGGCCACGGATCCCGCGACGCCTATCACGAACGGGGTGCCGGACTGCGAGCCCTGTTCGCCGAGGAAGGTGTTGAGCGCGCCGCGCAGGCCGTCCGTCGCGCCGACGTAGAGGTTGAGCAGGCGGGACAGCGGGAGGTAGATGTCACGCACCTCGTCGAGGTCGATGACGTCGCCGAGGCCGCGCAGCTTCTCGACCTCCTCGGCCGTCAGCGGCAGCGGGGTCTTCTCGCGCAGCGCGCTCCACTCGCTTCGGGTGAGGTCGAGGTAGGGAGTCGCCTCCGGCCTGTGCCGGTGGGCGCTCCGGGGCATCGGGGGGACCGGGGAGATCACACTCCATTGTTAACGGAGTTCGAACGGGGCGGCAGGTGGGGTCCGTCACGCTCTCCCCCCCCCCGGCCGGACACCGGTCCGTTCCGGTCCCACCGCGGTCGTCGCCGCCGTTCCGGTCCGTTTCGGTCGACCTCCCGCGGCCTCGCTTCTCGGGCCGCGTGTTCGGTTCTCACGCGCCCGGGTCCTCCGTTTGGCCCTGAGGATTTCCGAAATCGGGCACGTGGAGGCTCTTTCCGTCCGTCTTTTCGCCGTACGCTGCCGATCATGTGCGGAATCGTGGGATACGTGGGGTCTCAGTCGGCGCTCGACGTCGTCATGGCCGGACTGAAGCGACTGGAGTACCGGGGGTACGACTCGGCGGGCGTCGCCGTGGCGGCCGACGGAGGGCTCGCCGCTGCGAAGAGGGCGGGCAAGCTCGTCAACCTGGAGAAGGAGCTGACGGAGCGGCCGCTGCCGGCCGGGACGACCGGCATCGGCCACACCCGGTGGGCCACGCACGGCGCGCCGACGGACGGCAACGCCCATCCTCATCTCGACAACGCCGGCCGGGTCGCAGTCGTGCACAACGGGATCATCGAGAACTTCGCCGTGCTGCGGGCCGAACTCGCCGGGCGGGGACACGCGTTGGCGTCCGAGACCGACACCGAGGTGGTGGCGCATCTGCTCGCCGAGGAGTTCTCGGCCACCGCCGACCTCGCCGAGGCCATGCGGCTGGTGTGCCGGCGGCTGGAGGGAGCGTTCACGCTGGTCGCGGTGCACGCGGACGAGCCGGACGTGGTGGTCGGCGCGCGCCGCAACTCGCCGCTGGTGGTGGGCGTCGGCGAGGGCGAGGCCTTCCTCGCCTCGGACGTCGCCGCGTTCATCGCCCACACGCGCTCCGCGATCGAGCTGGGGCAGGACCAGGTCGTCGAGCTGCGCCGGGACGGTGTGACGGTCACCGGGTTCGACGGATCCGCGGCCGACGTGCACTCCTACCACATCGACTGGGTCGCCTCGGCCGCGGAGAAGGGCGGCTACGACTACTTCATGCTCAAGGAGATCGCCGAGCAGCCCAAGGCCGTGGCCGACACGCTGCTGGGCCGGGTCGACGAATCCGGCGCGCTGACCCTCGACGAGGTGCGGATCCCGGCCGCCGAGCTGCGGGAGGTGGACAAGGTCGTCATCGTCGCGTGCGGCACGGCCTTCCACGCGGGCCTCATCGCCAAGTACGCCATCGAGCACTGGGCACGCATCCCGTGCGAGGTGGAGCTGGCCAGCGAGTTCCGCTACCGCGACCCGATCCTGGACTCACGGTCGCTCGTCGTCGCCGTCTCGCAGTCCGGCGAGACCATGGACACCCTGATGGCGCTGCGGCACGCCCGCGAGCAGGGCTCCAAGGTGCTCGCCATCTGCAACACCAACGGCTCGACGATCCCCCGCGAGTCGGACGCCGTCCTCTACACGCACGCCGGGCCGGAGGTGGCCGTCGCGTCCACCAAGGCGTTCCTGACGCAGCTGGTGGCGTGCTACCTGGTCGCCCTCTACCTGGCGCAGGTCCGGGGCGCCAAGTGGGCGGACGAGATCCGGGCCGTCGTGCGGGACCTGGCGCGGATGCCCGGCGAGGTCGAGCGGGTGCTGGAGACGATGGAGCCGGTGCGGGAGCTGGCGCGCTCGCTCGCGGGGAAGGACACGGTGCTGTTCCTGGGGCGGCACGTGGGTCATCCCGTGGCGCTGGAGGGGGCGCTCAAGCTGAAGGAGCTGGCCTACATGCACGCGGAGGGGTTCGCGGCGGGGGAGCTGAAGCACGGGCCCATCGCGCTCATCGAGGAGGACCTGCCGGTCGTCGTGGTGGCGCCCTCGCCGCGCGGACGGTCCGTGCTGCACGACAAGATCGTGTCCAACATCCAGGAGATCCGGGCACGCGGCGCGCGGACCATCGTGATCGCCGAGGAGGGGGACGAGGAGGTCGTGCCGTATGCCGACCATCTGGTGCGTATCCCCGTCACGCCCGTGCTGCTGCAACCGCTGGTCGCCACGGTCCCGTTGCAGGTGTTCGCGTGCGAGCTGGCGACCGCCCGCGGCAACGAGGTCGACCAGCCGCGGAACCTGGCGAAGTCGGTCACCGTGGAGTAGCCGGTGGAGCAGGCCGGGAGGGGGCGGCCGGGAACAGGTGACGCGGGAGGGGCCCGTCCGCCGGTCCTTCCCGCGCCGCCCGCCGGACGCGTCAGCCGCGTCTGCGCGTCCTGCGGGCCGTGAACACCTTCCAGGCCGCGAAGACCAGCGGGAGTTCCATGATCCAGACGCCCGCGACCGCGTCCCACTCCGGGTTGGCGGCCCCGGCCTCGTCCGCCGTGATCACCGCGCAGAGCAGACCCCAGACCGCCGCCAGCAGGCCCACGAGCCACAGCGCGACGGTCCAGCCGGGAGTGGAGCGGCCGCTGCCGGACGCCGGTGCGGCGGCCCGCTTGCGCGGCTGGGGGATGCGGTCGGGCTCGCGGGCCGGCAGCGGCACCGTCGTCTGCCGGGGCACGGCCGCGTCGATCGCGGCGACGCGCTCCGGCGTCACGCCCCGGAAGAGCGTCGGCTCGACGGTGACCGAGAACCCGTCGTGACCGGTGAGGGCGCGGGAGCCGTCGGGCCGGGTGGTCATCGCCGCGCAGGCGTCGTACCGGACGGTGACCGGGCCCCTCGGGGTCAGCAGGCTCACGCCCTCCGCGCCGATGACCAGCGTGACGTCCTCGTCCTCCAGGGACTGGTGGCGGGTGCCGACGACCGCGGCCTCCGAGTGCTGCGGGGCGGCCGTCAGCCCCGCCCAGTCGAGGCCCCGGCCGGGCGCCTGCATGAGCGCGTTCCCCCACGCCTCCCGAGCGACCTCGTGCAGGTCCTGGACGGTCACGGCGTCCAGCTCCGCCCTGTGCTGCTCGGGGCTGAGGATGCGGTGCCCGAGGAGCAGGCCCAGCGCGTACGAGGGCAGGGTGGCGGCCCCCAGGTCGGGGATGTCGTACATCTTGCGGAGCTTGCCGCGGGCGGAGTCCAGCTCGGCCTGCTCGATGCGGCCCGCGCGCAGCCGGGCGAGCGTGTCGACGAACCCGCCGACGACCGCGTCCTGCTTCTGCGGGAGGGCGTCGGCGTACGCGGTGAGCGTGGCGAACCGGGCGTCGCGCGGGCTGTAGTCCGCCTCCGCCGAGTAGGAGTAGCCGCCCTCCTGGCGCAGGTCCCTGAAGAGGGCCCGGCCGAGCACCTCGGCGAAGACGGAGGCCGCCGTGGAGCGCCGCAGCACGGAGGTGAGGACGACATGGCCGTCGTCGCCGCCGATGTAGGCGGGCGTGGTGGGCAGGGCGCTGGTCGCGGCCGGCGCGGGGAGGCGGGAGCCTGCGGGGAGGGTGAGGTCCAGGCCGTCGGGGATGCGGTCGCTGGTGATCCACAGCACCGCGTTGTCCCTGGTGAAGCGGGTCTCGGCCCAGGAGCGGACCTGGTCGGGCGTCAGCCCCCAGGTGCCCAGCTCGCTGTAGCTGGACAGGCCGTAGCCCTGCGCGCCGTAACGCCACAGCGGCATCTGGTGGTGGGGACCGCCGCCGCGCCCGGCCGCCTCGGTGCGCAGGATCTCCTTCTCGGTCTCCAGCCGCTGCATCGGCAGGTCCCGCAGCCCGGCGCACACGCTGTTGAGGTACTCGACGACCTCCTCCTCGCTGCCGGTCACGTGGAAGAGGGTGTAGGCGTTCGCCGTCGCGCCGTTGTAGTGCAGGTCGGACAGGCCCAGCCGGTGCAGGGCGAGGTGCTCGACGAGGTGGGTGATGCCGGCGGTCGCCAGGGTCTCGTCGGCACGGCCCACCCGGAAGAACAGACCGGCGGTGATCTCGTTGCCGGAGGCGGGGGCGTGCAGGGCCGGTATGCCGTCGACGGTGGTGTGCGCGACCAGGCCGTCCAGAGCGGCGAGACCGTCGGCCGGGCCGGGGGTGCGGGCGTCGCCGGGGCCGGGCTTGTGCAGGTCCGTGGTCATCGGGCGCCTCCTCGGGTGTCCAGCGCGGCCTTGCGGCACTTGAGGAACGACGACTTCTTGTCGGGCAGGTAGTGCCAGGGGGACTCGGAGGCGCGGTCGCCGAGGAACGCGAAGTGCGGGGCCGCGTCCGCCCAGTGGTTGCCGAGCGAGAAGGCGAACGCGAACGCGTTGTGCGCGCCGATCGAGTTCCAGTCGGGCCGGTGGGCGGGGTGCAGCACGGACACCCGGGCGGCGTGCCGCAGGTCGTCGCGGACCGACTGGCCGCGCATGTAGGCCGCGTCCTCGCCGCCGTCCAGGTCCAGCCAGCGCTCGATGTGCGCGAGCGCGACCAGGGCGCCGGAGTTCGAGCCGTCGGGGGCGGCGGTCGCGCACTCGCGCGCGAAGCCGTGCGCCGCGTCCCAGGAGCCGCCCCACTTCGGGCACACCTGCTGGAGCAGCTGCGTCTGGGCGCGGAAGTGGTGCGGGTGGTGGGCCGACAGCCGGTCGTAGCGGCGGCGCGCCTCGGCCTGCCCCAGCTCCAGACCGCGGGCGGTCATCAGCCGGGCGGTCCACGCGGGCGCGTGGCCGGGGTGCTCGGCGCAGACGTCGATCAGCAGCTGCTCGGCCCGCCGCAGCCAGTCGTGGAACTGGTTGAACTGGTCCCGCGAGACGTGCTGCGCGCGGGCCCCGCTGCGGATGTTCCAGCCGATGTACACGTACCGCTCGGCGAGCAGGGCGCGCGGCAGCGGGTCGTCGGGGTGTTCCGCGGCCGCCCGCTCCAGGAAGTTCTCGGCGCCGGCGATGTCGGCGAGGAGGCTGGACGCGGTGGCCAGTTCGTCGGCCGAGCCGAGCCCCGCGAACCGGTCCCGCACGGCCGGCCAGTCCCCGGCCTGTGCGGCGGTGCGCATCGGGATCAGCTCGGGCAGGTTGTCGTACGGGTCGAACGTCGGCCCCCGCGAGCCGGGCGCCTCGCCGCTCGTCATGCCGTCGGTGATGCTGGTCATGCCTCCGCCCCCTGGCGTCGCTGTCCGCGGCGCGCGGGCTGGCCCCCCAGGGCGCGCGGCGGTGGAATCCTGCTCTCGACCTGATGTGATCAAGTCGCCGCAGGCTAGCAGCAGGCGGTGACAGCGCGGCCTTAGGGTGCTCGGCATGAGCATCATCGGGGTCGGTATCGACGTGGCCGAGATCGAGCGGTTCGCCGCGTCGCTGGAGCGGACGCCGGGGCTCGCCCGACGGCTCTTCCTGGACAGCGAGTTGCTGCTGCCCGGCGGCGGCCGCAGGGGGGCCGCCTCGCTGGCTGCGCGGTTCGCCGCGAAGGAGGCGCTCGCGAAGGCGCTGGGGGCTCCGCCCGGACTGCTGTGGACCGACGCCGAGGTGTACGTCGAGGAGAGCGGACGGCCGCGGCTGCGGGTGCGCGGGAGCGTCGCCGCCCGGGCGGCCGAACTGGGCGTCACCGGATGGCATGTGTCGCTGAGTCACGACGCGGGCGTCGCCTCCGCGGTGGTGGTGGCCGAGGGCTGAGCCGGCCGCGGCGGCCGGGCCGGCGGCCTCGACCGACCGCGTCTGCCGTGTCGGCCGCGTCTGCCGTGTCGGCCGCGTGCGGAGGCGGCACGGGCCGGGGCAGACTCGGCGTATGCGTACTGCCTACTGTGCCGAGACCGTCCGCCGTGCCGAACGGGAGCTGATGGCCCGGCTCCCGGAGGGGGCGCTCATGCAGCGGGCCGCCGCCGGGCTCGCCGCCGCCTGCGCCGACCTGCTGGGACGCGTCTACGGGCGCCGGGTCGTGCTGCTCGTCGGCAGCGGCGACAACGGGGGCGACGCCCTGTACGCGGGCGCCCGGCTCGCCCGGCGCGGTGCGGGCGTGACCGCGGTGCTGCTCGCGCCGGAGCGCACGCACGCCGGCGGGCTGACGGCCCTGCTGCGCGCCGGTGGACGCACGGTCGCGCCCGACAAGGCCGAGGGGGCCGTCCGGCGGGCGGACCTCGTGCTCGACGGCATCGTCGGGATCGGCGGCCGGGGCGGGCTGCGGCCGCCGGCGGCCGCGCTGGCCGCCCTCGTCGCCGCGTCGCGGGCCGCCGTCGTCGCCGTCGACCTGCCGAGCGGCGTCGGCGCCGACACCGGCGAGGTGCCCGGCGACGCGATCCGCGCCGACCTGACCGTCACCTTCGGCGCCCACAAGCCGGGGCTGCTCGTCGATCCCGGCCGGGAGCACGCCGGTTCGGTGCGGTTCGTCGACATCGGCCTTCGGGCCGCACTGCCCGAGCGGCCCGAACTGGAGGCCCTTCAGCACGCGGACGTGGCCGCCCTGCTGCCGACGCCGGGCGGCGAGAGCGACAAGTACCGGCGGGGCGTCGTCGGGATCGCCGCCGGGTCCGAGCGCTATCCGGGGGCCGCCGTGCTCGCCGTGTCGGGGGCGCTGCGCGGCGGGGCGGGGGCCGTGCGGTACGTCGGCCCGGCCGGGGACGCGGTCCTCGCACGGTTCCCCGAGACCCTCGTCTCCGACCGCGGGCCGAAGCAGGCCGGGCGGGTGCAGGCCTGGGTCGTCGGACCGGGCGCCGGGGACGACGCCGGGACGGTGGCGGAGGTGCTGGCGGCCGACGTGCCGGTGCTGGTCGACGCCGACGGGCTGCGGCTCGCCGACGCCGCAGCCGTGCGCGGCCGCACCGCGCCGACGCTGATGACCCCGCACGCCGGGGAGGCGGCCGCGCTGCTGGGCGTGGCGCGCGAGGAGGTGGAGCGGGCCCGGCTGGCGGCGGCGCGCGAACTGGCGGCGCGGTACCGGGCGACCGTCCTCCTGAAGGGCTCGACCACGCTGGTCGCGCAGGAGGGCGGCACGGGCGTGGTGCGGGTGAACGCCACGGGCACCGCCTGGCTGGCCACGGCCGGCAGCGGGGACGTCCTGTCGGGCCTCGCGGGCTCGCTGCTCGCGGCGGGGCTGAGCGCACTGGACGCGGGGAGCGTGGGCGCGTACCTGCACGGCCTCGCCGGACGCTTCGCGGCCCACGGCGCCCCGGTGGGTGCCCATGACGTGGCCGAAGCCGTCCCCGAGGCCTGGCGAGACGTGCGCGACCGCACCACACGCGACTGAGGCCGGGCCCGGGACCTGCGGGGCCGCACGGGGGCGCCTTGGGGCGGGCGGGGGCGGGCTTTGCGGGCCGGGCGCGCACGGGGCTGAGCCTTGCCAGCCGGGGGCCGGGGGCCGGGGGCCGGGGCGCGGCGGCGCGGAGGCGCGGAGGTCA
Source organism: Streptomyces sp. NPDC048481 (assembly GCF_043200075.1). Classification (NCBI taxonomy): domain Bacteria; kingdom Bacillati; phylum Actinomycetota; class Actinomycetes; order Kitasatosporales; family Streptomycetaceae; genus Streptomyces; species Streptomyces sp. NPDC048481. The sequence continues at coordinate 751,819 of NZ_JBICXC010000002.1, read as the reverse complement.
CGCCTTGCGGAGCCCGACGCCTGCGGGACCGGTCGGCGCGGGACCGGTGGGTCGGGGACGGTGCGTGCGGGTTCGGGTCCGGCGGGCCTCGGGGTCGCGCGGGCCCGCGCTCCGCGGGCCCGGGGGCTGAGGGGCCGGGCCCGGGGGCTGAGGGGCCGGGCCCTGCGGGTCCGTCCCTGCGGGTCCGCCCTCCGTCCGCCGCCCTGCCGGGTCGGACGCGGGGGAGCGGGCCGGGGTTCGTGAGGCCGGGCGGGGGGGCGGGGGTGCTCTTAAGAGGGACCTTCGCCGCGCGTCGGGGGCGGTGGGGGGTGGGGGCGCGTTTGGCTGATCGGATGATGAGCACACGAGTCGTCGCCGCGCTGCTGGCCGGCGCGTCCCTGCTGTCCCTGGCGAGCCCCGCCCGGGCCGCCCCCGCGCCGCCCGGCATCGAGACGTGGCTCGTGGCCGGGGCGCCGACGGGGACGTACCGGCCGTGGCAGCTCGACACGCCCGACCAGGCGCTGCCGCCCACGGTGTACGAGCCGAGCGCCGCCGAGGACGCCGTCGAGCCGCCGGACGCCGCGCCCGGGACCTATGCGCCGGTCGAGTACGTGCCGCCGGCCGACGTCGTCTCCCGCACGGCGTGCACGAAGCGGACCGGGCCGTATCAGCGGGCGGTCGAGCGATGGCTGAAGCGGCCGGCGGACGGCAGGCAGTCGGCCGCCGACTGCGAGGCGATCCGCGCCTTCCAGCGGGCGCAGGGGATCACGCCCGCGATCGGATTCGCGGGGCCCGTCACCTGGGCGCGGATGCAGCTGGTCGCCGCCCGTGGGAACCCGAACGCGGCGAAGAAGTGCCCGGTGCGCTCGTACCGGGTCGCGTGCGTCGACCTCGACCGCCAGCTCACCTGGGTCCAGAAGGGGACGAAGGTGGTCTTCGGGCCCGTCGAGATGCGCAGCGGGCGGGTCGCCCACCCGACCCGCAGGGGCTGGCACACCGTCTACTGGCGCCACAAGAACCACGTGTCCAGCCTGTACGGCACCCCCATGCCCTACGCCCAGTTCTTCGACGGGGGCGAGGCCTTCCACGCCGTCTACGACACCCTCCACACCCTCGTCGGCTCCATGGGCTGCGTCAACCTCACGCTCGGCGACGCGCGCAGGCTGTGGAACGTGCTGAAGAAGGGCGACCGCGTCTATGTGTGGGGGCGGCGGCCCGGTACCTGAGGGGCGGTCCGGGCGCTCTGAGACACTGGGCGCGATGAGTGAGACCACCGCCCCGAGCACCGCCCCGTCGCGCGCCCGCGCCGAGATCGACCTGGCCGCGCTGCGGGCCAACGTGCGGACCCTGCGCGCCACGGCGCCGGGCGCGGCGTTCATGGCCGTGGTGAAGGCCGACGGCTACGGCCACGGCGCCGTGGCGTGCGCCCGCGCGGCCGTCGAGGCCGGCGCCACCTGGGTGGGCGTCGCCACGCCCGAGGAGGCGCTGGCGCTGCGCGCGGACGGCGTCCTGCCGGCCGACGTCCGGATCATGTGCTGGCTGTGGACGCCGGGCGGTCCCTGGCGGGAGGCCGTCGACGCCGGCCTCGACGTGTCCGTGAGCGGGCTGTGGGCGCTGCGGGAGGTCGAGGAGGCGGCCCGCGCCGCGGGCCGGCCGGCCAGGGTCCAGCTCAAGGCCGACACCGGGCTCGGACGCAACGGCTGCCAGCCCGCGGACTGGGCGGAACTCGTGGCGCAGTCGCTGCGCGCCGAGCGCGAGGGCCTGGTGCGGATCACCGGCCTGTGGTCGCACTTCGCCTGCGCCGACGAGCCCGGGCATCCCTCCGTCGCCGCCCAGCTCGCCCTGTTCCACGAGATGAGGGCCCACGCCGAGCGGGCGGGCGTCCGGCCCGAGGTGCGGCACATCGCCAACTCCCCGGCCACGCTCACGCTTCCGCAGAGCCACCTCGACCTGGTCCGTCCGGGCATCGCGATGTACGGCCTCTCACCCGCCCCCGAGCTGGGCTCCTCCGCCGACCTCGGGCTGCGCCCGGTGATGACCCTCGCGGCCTCGCTGGCCCTGGTGAAGCACGCTCCGGGCGGCCACGGCGTGAGCTACGGCCACCACTACGTGACGCCGGGGGAGACGACGCTGGGGCTGGTGCCCCTCGGCTACGCCGACGGCGTTCCGCGGCACGCCTCCGGGACCGGCCCGGTGCTGGTCGGCGGCAAGTGGCGCACGGCCGCCGGGCGCATCGCGATGGACCAGTTCGTCGTCGACCTCGGCGGCGACGACCCCGGCCCCGGAGCGGAGGCCGTGCTGTTCGGTCCCGGCGACCGGGGCGAGCCCACGGCGCAGGACTGGGCGCAGGCGGCCGGAACCATCGGATACGAGATCGTCACACGCATCGGAGTGCGGGTTCCCCGCGTCTATGTGAATGAATGACGCGTCCGGGCCCCGGCTCAGGTGAATGCGCGACGGGACGGGTAACCGGCAGTCAGGTGACGGACATCGGCCGAAGAGGGAGCGGTACGTGAGCGAGAGCAGCGCGGAGGTGGTGACGTCCGGCGCGGAGGCGGTGGCGAGCGCCGCCACGGCGGTCGTCGCCGCCTCCGCCACGGGGGCGGCCGGGGGCTGGCGCCGGACGACCGGCGTCGCCGGCGCCGCGATAGGCGTGATCGCCGCGGGCGCCGCGGCCGGAGTCGCCCTGGAGCGGATGACCGTCGGGCGGGGCATGCGGGCGAAGGCCCGGCTGGCCCTGGACTCGGCGGGACCGTACGGCGGGCTGCGCGGCGCCCCGGGCAAGGCGGTCGCCGACGACGGCACCGAGCTGTACTACGAGGTCGACGAGGCCGAGCCGCAGGGCGGTCCGGCCGGCCGGCGGCGCAGGCTGTTCGGGCGCAAGGCCCCGCTCCCCGTCACCGTGGTCTTCAGTCACGGCTACTGCCTCAACCAGGACTCCTGGCACTACCAGCGGGCGGCCCTGCGGGGCGTCGTGCGGACCGTGTACTGGGACCAGCGCAGCCACGGCCGCTCCGGGCGGGGCCGGGCCCAGACGCGGGACGGCGTGCCGGTCACCATCGACCAGCTGGGGCGCGATCTGAAGGCCGTCCTCGGCGCGGCCGTGCCGGAGGGGCCGATCGTGCTGGTCGGCCACTCCATGGGCGGGATGACGGTCATGGCCCTGGCCGCCCTGTATCCCGAGCTGATCCGCGAGCGGGTCGTCGCCACCGCGTTCGTGGGGACGTCGTCCGGGCGGCTCGGCGAGGTCAACTTCGGGCTGCCGGTCGCCGGTGTGAACGCGGTGCGGCGGGTGCTGCCGGGGATACTGAAGGCGCTCGGGCAGCAGGCGGCCCTGGTGGAGAAGGGCCGGCGGGCCACGGCCGACCTGTTCGCCGGGATAATCAAGCGGTACTCGTTCGCCTCGCGGGACGTCGACCCGGCGGTGGCGCGGTTCGCCGAGCGGATGATCGAGGGCACGCCGATCGACGTGGTCGCCGAGTTCTACCCGGCGTTCACCGATCACGACAAGACCGAGGCGCTCGCCTCCTTCACGGACATGCCGGTGCTGGTACTGGCCGGGACCGGCGACCTGGTCACGCCGAGCGAGCACAGCGAGGCCATCGCCGACCTGCTGCCGGACGCGGAGCTGGTGCTCGTGCCGGACGCCGGGCACCTGGTGATGCTGGAGCACCCGGAAGTGGTCACCGACCGGCTCGCCGACCTGCTCACCCGTGCGGGCGCCGTGCCCGCAGGAGCTACCGTGAACGGTTATGGAAGCACCAGCAGCACCGCGCAGCCCGGTTGAGCCGGAGGCCGCGCAGAACGTCGTGGACATCGTGGTCGGCTCTCCCGGGGCGATGACGGACCTGGGCCGTCGTCTGGCCGGCCTGTTGCGCGCCGGCGACCTCGTGATGCTCAGCGGGGAACTGGGGGCGGGCAAGACGACGCTCACCCGCGGCCTCGGCGAGGGCCTCGGGGTCCGGGGCGCGGTCACCTCGCCGACCTTCGTGATCGCCCGGGTGCACCCCTCGCTCGCCGGAGGTCCGCCGCTCGTCCACGTCGACGCGTACCGGCTGGGCGGCGGGCTCGACGAGATGGAGGACCTGGACCTCGACGTCTCGCTGCCGGAGTCGGTGGTCGTCGTGGAGTGGGGCGAGGGCAAGGTCGAGGAGCTGACCGACGACCGGCTGCACGTCCGCATCCACCGGGCCGTCGGCGACACCTCCGACGAGGTGCGGCACGTGACGGTGACGGGGACCGGGTCGCGGTGGGCCGCGGCGGACCTCGGCACGCTGGCGGGCTGACCTCCGGGGACGAGGCCGTCCGGACCCTCGCGCGCCTGCTCGTGAATGTTCCGACAGGGTGTCGGCAAAATGTTGCGTGCGGCGTCTTCGCCGTGGTCACATGGTACCGAGCCCGTGGTTAGGTCTGCCTAACCACGCCCGCCCCCGAGCAGCAGGAGGCGTTCATGCCGGTCCCCGAGCCCACGCCCCGGTCCGCGCGGCCGTCCCCGCTCGCCCCCGTGTCGATGCGCGACCTGCTGGCGTCCTGCGCGGCCGCGGAGGCCGTCTCGACGCCGCCGCGGCTGCCCGACCCGTCGACGGTCGCGCACCCCCCGGCCGCCGGACGGCGCCGGCCCGCCGAGCGCCGCAGGGCCGCCTGAGCCGCCCTCCCCGAGCCCCGCGCTTCGAGCCCTGGGCTTCCGAGCCCTCCGAGGATCACTCCTACGGGTCACTCACCGGCGTCCGTCGGGGTCCTCTGCCGCGGTCCGCGGTCCCGCTGCCCGTGGTCCTTCTACGGGACGACGACGATCCCGCGTCCGATCGTCGCGAACGTCCACATCGCGGCGCCGTCCGCGACGGTCTCCCGGATGCCGCCCGTCCGCACCGTCGGGTCCGGCTCCGGCATCGAGCCGTCCAGCGCCGCGCTGAAGCCGATCGTCGCCCCCTGCGCGGTGGTGAAGCGCACGACGTGCTCGATGGGGGTGCCGTCGGTGCCGGTGACGGCGCCCGAGCGGGAGGTGACGACATACCTGCCCGGCAGCGGGTCCACGCTGCCCGGCGCGACCTCGAACGTGCGCGTGACCACGTCGTGCGGCCCGACCAGCCACACCCGGTCGCCGGCCAGCGAGTAGACCACCCGCTCGCCGGCGCCGGAGCCGGCGGGCAGCGCGGCCGGGTTCCGCCGGCTCTGGTGCGTCTCGTTCGCCGGGGCCCCGCCGCTCTGCCGCCCGTCCAGGTCGGCGGGCGCGTTAGCCGACGCCTGGTAACCGAGGAATCCGACCGCCGCGAGGGCCGCCGCGGTGAGCCCGGCCACGAAAGTCGAGCTGTTGCTTGGCATGGCCGACCGTCCCGTCTGTCCTGTACGTCACGTTTCGCGGCGACGTTAGCAGTGATCGGACGTTCGGCCGGTGCGGCCGTTTCCGGGGCACGGGAGCCGTAGGCTGTTTGCGTGCTCTTGCTCGCTCTGGATACCGCCACCCCCGCCGTCACCGTCGCGCTGCACGACGGCACGGACGTCGTCGCCTCCTCCGCCCAGGTGGACGCGCGCCGCCACGGTGAGCTGCTGCTGCCGGCCGTCGACCGGCTGCTCGCCGGCGCCGGGCTCCGGCTCGACGCCGTCACCGGGATCGTCGTCGGCGTCGGCCCCGGCCCCTACACCGGACTGCGCGTCGGCCTGATGACCGCCGACACCTTCGGACTCGCGCTCGGCGTCCCCGTGCACGGCCTGTGCACGCTCGACGGGCTCGCGTACGGGTCCGGCCTCGGACGCCCCTTCGTCGTGGCGACCGACGCCCGCCGCAAGGAGGTCTACTGGGCCCGCTACGCCGATTCCCGCACGCGGCTCTCGGATCCCGCCGTGGACCGGCCCGCCGACATCGCCGACGAGGTGGCCGGACTGCCCGCCGTCGGCGCGGGCGCGCTGCTCTACCCGGACACCTTCCCCGACGCGCACGAACCCGAGCACGTCAGCGCCGCGGCGCTCGCGGGCCTCGCCGCCGAACGGCTGGCCGCGGGCGAGGAACTCCCCGCCCCCCGTCCGCTGTACCTGCGCCGGCCGGACGCCCAGGTGCCGAAGAACTACAAGGTGGTCACCCCCAAGTGACCGACACCGTCAACCCGCCCGGACAGCCCGTGCTGCGCGAGATGCGCTGGTGGGACATCGAGCCCGTGCTGGAACTGGAGAAGGACCTCTTCCCCGAGGACGCCTGGTCGCGGGGCATGTTCTGGTCCGACCTGGCCCACGCCCGCGGCCCCGAGGCAACCCGGCGCTACCTCGTCGCCGTCGCCCCCGGCGGCAGCCGCGACGACGGGGCCGGGGGAGCCGCAGGGCGGATCGTCGGGTACGCGGGCCTGGCCGCCGCCGGGGACCTCGCCGACGTCCAGACCATCGCCGTCGCCCGCGACCACTGGGGCACCGGTCTCGGCGGCCGGCTGCTCACCGAACTGCTGCGGGCGGCGACCTCGTTCGAGTGCGCCGAGGTCATGCTGGAGTGCCGGATCGACAACATCCGCGCCCAGAAGCTCTATGAGCGCTTCGGCTTCGAGGCCATCGGCTTCCGCCGCGGCTACTACCAGCCGGGGAACGTGGACGCCCTGGTGATGCGCCTGACCGACCCGACGACATCCGTAGCCGGAACACAAGGAACCGAGACCCATGGCTGACGAACCCCTCGTACTGGGGATCGAGACCTCCTGCGACGAGACCGGCGTCGGCGTCGTGCGCGGCACGACCCTGCTGGCCGACGCGATCGCCTCCAGCGTCGACGAGCACGCCCGCTTCGGCGGGGTCGTGCCCGAGGTGGCCTCCCGGGCCCACCTGGAGGCGATGGTGCCGACCATCCACCGGGCGCTGAAGGAAGCGGGGGTGAGCCCGAACGACCTCGACGGCATCGCGGTCACGGCCGGCCCCGGACTCGCCGGCGCCCTGCTGGTCGGCGTCTCGGCGGCGAAGGCGTACGCCTACGCCCTCGGCAAGCCCCTCTACGGCGTGAACCACCTCGCCTCGCACATCTGCGTGGACCAGCTGGAGCACGGCGCGCTGCCCGAGCCGACGATGGCCCTGCTGGTCTCCGGCGGCCACTCCTCCCTGCTGCTGTCCACCGACATCACCTCCGACGTCCGTCCCCTGGGCGCGACCATCGACGACGCGGCGGGCGAGGCCTTCGACAAGATCGCCCGCGTGCTGAACCTGGGCTTCCCGGGCGGCCCGGTCATCGACCGCTACGCGCGCGAGGGCGACCCGTCGGCCATCGCGTTCCCACGCGGCCTCACCGGCCCGCGCGACCCCGCGTACGACTTCTCCTTCTCCGGGCTGAAGACGTCGGTGGCCCGCTGGATCGAGGCGAAGCGGGCGGCGGGCGAGGACGTGCCGGTGCGGGACGTGGCGGCCTCCTTCCAGGAGGCGGTCGTCGACGTCCTCACCCGCAAGGCCGTGCGGGCCTGCAAGGACGAGGGCGTCGACCACCTCATGATCGGCGGCGGCGTGGCCGCCAACTCCCGGCTGCGGGCCCTGGCCCAGGAGCGCTGCGAGGCCGCCGGCATCCGGCTGCGCGTGCCGCGCCCCAAGCTGTGCACCGACAACGGCGCGATGGTGGCGGCGCTCGGCGCGGAGATGGTGGCCCGGGGCCGGGCCGCGTCGGGCTGGGACCTGTCGGCGGACTCCTCGCTGCCGGTGACCGAGCCACACGTGCCGGGCAGCCCGCACGCGCACGACCACGACCACGTGCACGAGACGGCCAAGGACAACCTGTACTCATGAGGATCGCGTCATGAGCGTCGCGCTGATGTGGGAGGCCCGGGCGGCCGCCGGGCGGGGCGCGGAACTGCTGGCGTGGGCGCGGGCGCAGGAGTTGTCGCCGCCGCCGCTGCGCCGCGAGACCTTCCGGGCCCCGCAGGACCGGGTGCTGGTGATCACCTGGTGGGACGCCGGGTACGACGACGCCGGCCTCCCCGAACTGCCCGAGCCCGACGGGGAACTGGTGACCCGGACGGTGCACCGGTGGCGGTTCGAGCCGGTGGCCGACGAGCACTGACGACCACGGCCGGCTCCGCGGGTCTCCGGGGTGCCGCGGGTGGGCCGGGTGCCAGTGGCCGGGTGGCCGGGCTCGGCCGTTTCCGCCGGGGTGGCCGGGTGGCGGGGCTGCGGGTGCTGGAGGCGTCCTGGCGGCCGTCCCCGGTGGGCCGGTACGCGCGTGCCGCGGTCGTGGACCGGCGGCTGGAGCCGGCCGGGTTCGCGGGTCTCCGGGGTGCCGCGGGTGGGCCGGGTGCCAGTGGCCGGGTGGCCGGGCTCGGCCGTTTCCGCCGGGGTGGCCGGGTGGCGGGGCTGCGGGTGCTGGAGGCGTCCTGGCGGCCGTCCCCGGTGGGCCGGTACGCGCGTGCCGCGGTCGTGGACCGGCGGCTGGAGCCGCCGTCGGCCCGGCCGGTGCGGGAGCCGGTCCGGGCGGGCCGGCTCGGGCGTCCGGAGTCCGGCGGCCGCGGGGCCGGCGTCGCACGACCGCCGGCGTGGGCCGTGCGGCTTCCGGTGCGGGGCCAGGGCGTCGGGCGCGCCCGACGGGGGTGCCCAGGGCAGGCACGGGTGGACGGCCGCGGGGCCGGCGGAGTTCGGTCCGCCGGCGCCGGTGTGGCCGTGTCTCAGGCGGGCACGACCTCCACGTCGCAGTGCAGCCGCCGCTCCACGCCGACCTCGCGCACCGGCCCGGTCAGCCGCACCCGGGCCACCTCGCGCACGTCCGCGCTGGAGGCCGCCAGCCGCAGTTCCAGCTCCCCGGGTTCGACGATCCGCCGGCCGTCGCGGTCGGTGAACGCCGACAGGTCGGCGTGGAAGCGGAACACGACCCGCGCCGAGTCGCCCGCCGCCAGCTCCAGCCGGCGGTAGCCGATCAGCCGGACGTCGGGACGCGTCACGCTCGCCACCGGGTCGTGCAGGTACAGCTGCACGACCTCCGTGCCCGCCCGGCCGCCGGTGTTGCGGACGGTCACGGCGGCCTCGCAGGAGCCGTCGGTCCCGATCTCGGCCTCGGCGCCGGTGAAGTCCTCCCAGGCGAACTCCGTGTACGCGCGCCCGTGGCCGAAGGCGTACAGCGGGGTCGGGTCCAGGCTGCTGACCTCGCCCGCCAGACCCAGCGGCGGCTGGAGGTACGTCCAGGGCTGGCCGCCCGGCACGCGCGGCACGCTCACCGGGAGGCGGCCCGAGGGGTTCACCCGGCCCGACAGCACGCCCGCCACCGCGGGGCCGCCCTCCTCACCCGGGAAGAACGCCTGCACGACCGCACCGAGCCGCCCGTGCCAGCGGCCCAGCGCGTAGGGGCGGCCGGTGAGCAGGACGAGGACGACCGGGACGCCCGTGGCCACCAGCGCGTCCAGCAGCTCGCCCTGGACGCCCGGCAGGCTGAGGTCGGCCACGTCGCAGCCCTCGCCCGAGGTGCCCCGGCCGAAGAGGCCCGCGCGGTCGCCGAGGACGGCCACGCACACGTCCGCCTCCGCCGCGCGCGCGATGGCCTCGGTGAAGCCGGACGGGTCCGGGTCGGAGACCCCGCAGCCCTCGGTGAACGTCACCTTCGCGTCCGGCAGTTCGCTCCGCAGCGACTCCAGCAGGGTCGGGATCTCGATGCCCGTCTCCACCCCGGGGTGGTGCGGCAGGACATGGGAGGGGAACGAGTAGCAGCCGAGCATCGCCAGCGCGTCCGCCGCCCGCGGCCCGATCACCGCGACCCGGGTGTCGGGGGCGAGCGGAAGCAGCGCGTCGGGGTTGTCCAGCAGGACCACCGACTCCTCGGCCAGCCGGCGGGCCAGCACCCGGTTCCCGGTCGGGTCGAGGTCGACCGACTCGGAGGTCTCGGGCCGCCAGTCCTCGTCGAGCAGGCCCAGCTCGCACTTCTGGACGAGCACCCGGCGGGCCGCCCGGTCCACCAGCTCCTCCGCCACCTCGCCCGCGCGGACGGCCGCGACCAGCGAGGAGCCGTAGTACTTCACCGTGGGCAGTTCGACGTCGATGCCGGCGTTCAGGGCGAGGGCGGCGGTCTGCGCGTCGGTGCCGGCCACCCGGTGCAGGGTCTGGAGGAAGCCGATGCCGAAGTAGTCGGCGACGACCGTGCCGGTGAAGCCCCACTCCTCCCGCAGCAGCCGGGTCAGCAGTTCGGGGTCGGCGGAGGCCGGGACGCCGTCGCGTTCGGTGTAGGCCGCCATCACCGAGCGGGCGCCGCCCTCGCGCAGTGCCATCTCGAAGGGCGGCAGCGTCACGTCCGCGAACTCCCGGGTGCCCGCCCGCACCGGGGCCAGGTTGCGGGCCCCGGCCGAGGAGGCGTATCCGGCGAAGTGCTTGAGAGTGGCGACCACCCCGGCCGATTCGAGGCCGCGCACATAGGCCGTGCCGACCGTGCCCACCAGGTACGGATCCTCGCCGATCGTCTCCTCGACCCGTCCCCAGCGCGGGTCGCGGACGACGTCCAGGACGGGGGCCAGCCCCTGGTGGACACCCACCGCGCGCAGATCGCGGCCGATCGCGCGGCCCATCTCCTCCACGAGCGGCGGGTCGAAGGCGGCGCCCCAGGCCAGCGGCACCGGATAGGCGGTGGCCCGCCAGGCGGTGAAGCCCGCCAGGCACTCCTCGTGCGCGACCGCCGGGATGCCGAAGCGTCCCGCGGCCGCGATCTGCCGCTGGGCCTGGGCCAGGGCGCGGGCGCCGAGGCCGGGCTCCACGGGCGCGGTGCCGAAGGAACGGGTCAGCTGGCCGAGCCCGCGGGCGATCAGCTCGTCGTAGTCCTCGGCGGGATCGGCGATCATGTCGTGCTGGTGGGGGGCGACTCCGTCGCCGTCCGTCGCGGCGCCCACCCACACGCCGTACAGCTGGGCGGTCTTCTCCTCCAGGGTCATCCGGGAGAGGAGGTCGTCCACGCGGGCGGCGGCGGGCAGGGCGGGGTCACGCCAGGGGGCGGTGGTCATGAAACTCCTGTCAGAGGTCGGTGAGCCACCAGAGGGCCAGCGAATCCGGGGATCCTGTACCAGCTCGTATAAGCTTGTACGAATGTTTCGAGCTGTACTTCGAATGTTCCGGGAACCTATGGCGTCCTACCAGGTTCGTCAAGAGGTCGCGTGGCGATACGATCGCCGCCATGACACCCTCGGAGCCCGCGGAAACGCGGACAGAAGCGCGGCCGACGCAGACCGCGACCCTCGCGGAGATCGCCCGTGAGGCCGGCGTATCGGCACCGACTGTTTCGAAGGTCCTCAACGGCCGGGCGGACGTCGCTCCCGGCACCCGCACCCGCGTCGAGGAACTGCTGCGCGCCCACGGCTACCGGCGCCGCCGGGCCGAGGCGACCCGCTCGCCCCTGATCGACGTGGTCTTCCACGAACTCGAGAGCGCCTGGGCGATGGAGGTCATCCGGGGCGTGGAGAACGTGGCGCGGGACGCCGGGCTGAGCGTGGTGCTGAGCGAGAGCGCTGGACGGCTCACGCCCGGGCGGACCTGGGCCGACCAGGTCGCCGCCCGCCGCCCCTACGGCGTCGTGCTGGTGCTGTCCGGGCTGGACGAGTCCCAGCGGGCGCTGCTGACCAGCCGGTCCATCCCGTTCGTGGTGATGGACCCGGCGGGCGACCCGGGGGCCGACGTGCCGTCCATCGGGGCGACGAACTGGCAGGGCGGTCTCGCCGCCACCCGCCACCTGGTCGAGCTGGGGCACCGGCGGATCGGAGCGATCACCGGACCGTCGCAGATGATGTGCAGCCGGGCCCGCATCGACGGCTACCGGGCCGCCCTGGAGACGGCCGGGCTGCCGGTGGACCAGGCGCTGATCAAGACCGGCGACTTCCATCACGAAACCGGCTACCGCCTCGGCCGCGAGCTCCTCGACCGCCCCGACCGGCCCACCGCCGTCTTCGCGGGCAACGACCTCCAGGCCCTCGGCTTCTACGAGGCCGCGCGTGAGCTGGGGCTGCGCATCCCGGAGGACGTCAGCGTGGTCGGCTTCGACGATCTGCCGGTGGCCCGCTGGGTGGGCCCGCCGCTGACGACCGTGCGCCAGCCCCTGACGGAGATGGCCGAGGCGGCCGCCCGGCTGGTCCTCGAACTGGCCCGGTCGACGTCGCGGGAGGCGCCGGCGGCGACCCGGGTGGAGCTGGCGACCAGCCTGGTGGTGCGCACCAGCACCGGCGCGCCGCCGGCCGGGTAGACCGGGGGCCGGGCGAGGGCGTCGGGGACGCAGGGCCGGGCCCCGGGAGGGCCGGACCGGGGCGGAGTGCGCGCGGAGGAGGGCCGACTGAGGGCCGAGCGTGGGGTGCGGCCGGAACTGCACGTATCGAACGGGTGTGGCGCCCACCCCCACCCTCCTCCGCAGTCAATCGGTTGACCGACCGAAACTTTCGGAAGCACCCGCAGAAGATCCTCTGGTGGACCGCACTCGGCCGGAGCCTGAAAGGGCTGTCGCCCGGGCCCGTGAGCCGGCCCCGAGCGCATCGGGGAAGTCTCGGGGAAGTCGTCGCCGAACCCGTCGGAAAAAGGATCCGGGACGGGTGTCGATCCGGCCCGCTTCCGTTCGACGCAGGGGTGAGAGGCCGGGAAGGACCCGGCCCACCGGACCCGAGGAGTCACCATGCCCCGCTACCTGTCGCTCGTGCGGATCGACGAGAACAGCGCGCCCGCGGAGGGCCCCAGCCCCGAGCTGATGCAGCGCATGGGCGAGCTGATCGAGGAGATCACCAAGGCCGGCGTGATGCTGGAGACCGCCGGGCTGACCCCGACCGAGCAGGGCGTCCGCGTGCGCTACGAGGGAGGCAGGATCTCCGTCACCGACGGACCCTTCACGGAGACCAAGGAGGCCGTCGGCGGCTACGCGATCATGCAGTGCAAGGACCGGGCCGAGGCCGTCGAGTGGACCAAGCGCTTCCTCAAGGTCCACGAGGACTTCTGGACCGTGACCTGCGAGGTGCGGGAGATCGCCGAGGGCTGAGCCTTCCTTGGCCCGGACGCCCGGCGGGTGTTCGATGGGGGGCTGTGGACCCACAGCCCTCCTCGAACCCCCCGCCCGCCCCGGACCGCAGCGCGCCCCAGGGACCTCGGACCGCCCCGCACCACGCCCCCGCCCCCGACCCCCGGGGCGCCATCGAGACCGTGTTCCGTCTGGAGTATCCGCGCGTGGTCGCGGCCGTCGCCCGCGTCGTGCGGGACGTGGGGATCGCCGAGGAGCTGGCCCAGGACGCGCTGGTGGCGGCACTGGAGCAGTGGCCGCGCGACGGTGTGCCGGACAAGCCCGGGGCCTGGCTCACGGCGGCCGCCCGCCACCGCGCCGTCGACCTGGTCCGCCGCCGCGAGAACTACGCCCGCAAGCTCCAGGAGATCGGCCGCGACCTGCCCGCCGCGACCGCCCTGCCCGAGGAGCCCGCGGATCCCGACGACATCGACGACGACCTGCTCAGGCTCGTCTTCACCGCCTGCCACCCGGTGCTGTCCGCAGAGGCCCGCACCGCCCTCACGCTGCGACTGCTCGGCGGCCTGAGCACGCCCGAGATCGCCCGCGCCTTCCTGGTCCCCGAGCCGACCGTGGCCCAGCGCATCGTCCGCGCGAAGAAGACCCTGGCCACCAGGAACGTCGCCTTCGAGGTGCCGTACGGCCCCGACCGCGAGGCCCGGCTCGGCTCGGTCCTGGACGTGATCTACCTGATCTTCAACGAGGGGTACGCGGCCACCGCCGGCGACGACTGGCTGCGCCCGGCGCTGTGCGAGGACGCGCTGCGGCTGGCCCGGCAGCTGGCGGCCCTGATGCCGAAGGAGCCCGAGGTCCACGCGCTGGCCGCGCTCCTGGAGTTCCAGGCGTCCCGCGCCCCCGCACGTACGGCCCCCGACGGCTCGCCCGTCCTGCTGCGGGACCAGGACCGCCGCCGCTGGGACAGGAGGCTCCTCGCCCGGGGCGTCGCCGCCCTGGAACGGGCCGGCGCCGCGCAGTCCGGCCGGGCCCCCGGCCCCTACGCTCTCCAGGCCGCCGTGGCCGCCTGTCACGCGCACGCCCCGGCCTACGAGGACACCGACTGGGCGGCCATCGCCACCCTGTACGGCCTGCTGGCCGCCCGCGCCCCGTCCCCGGTCGTCGAGCTCAACCGTGCCGTGGCCGTGTCGATGGCCGACGGACCGGCGCCCGCACTGGAGATCGTCGACGGCCTCGCCGGCGAGCCGTCCCTGAGCGGGTACCACCTCCTGCCCAGCGTCCGCGGCGACCTGCTGCTGCGTCTGGGCCGCCCGGCGGAGGCCGCGGCCGAGTTCGAGCGCGCGGCGGGGCTGACGGCCAACGAACGCGAGCGGGACCTGCTGCTGACGCGGGCGGCGGACTGCCGGGGCCGGTAGCGGCGGACCGCCCGGGGAAGGGGCAGTGACTTCCCGGGGCGGGAGCGGGGAACGGCCCGGGGCGGGAACGGCGCTTGACCATCCGTTCACTCGTAACTCTGTTCTCTCTCAGGGCAGTTGAGCGCTACTGTGGCGAGGCCGCTGTGAGAGGGCTGTGCGGTCGGCCCCGGACCGGGGGACTTTCCGGGACGCCGGCCCCGCCCGCTCGCGCGCGCTTCTGACGACATGTGACCGGGGGGTCCACAACTTGAGATCGTTCATGCGCCGCCGTGCCGCGGCGCTCGCCACCGCTGCGGTGCTCGCCGCGATGGGGTCGCTGGCCACCGCGCCGGGCGCCGCCGCAGACGACGCCGGGCCGTGGCCCGGAACCGAGGGAGCCGTCCTGACCGACGGCGGCACCCTGACCAATCCGACCACCGGCACGGTGCTCCACGTCCCGAACGTGGGAGCCCACGCCGCCTGGGCGCCGGACGGCAGCCGCATCGTCTCCGCCTGGCGCAGCGTCCGCCCCGACGGCTCCGACAAGCTCGCGCTGCCACCGGCGCAGGGCATGCGCACGACCCCGTCCTACCAGGACCTGACGTTCTGGTGGGGCGGCCGCTACATCGTCTTCTCCAGCGGCGGCCAGCTCGCCTACGGCCTCTCCGACGGCTCGGGGGCGCCCGGCCCGCTGCTGCCGGAGAGCCTGGAGCCGGCCGGCGTCTGCGACACCGACCCGACGGTGAACCCGCAGGGCCAGGTCGCGTTCGAGCGCGGCGCCCAGGGCTGCCGCGACCACGGGGGCGTCTTCGTCTACGACCCGGCGGCCAGGACCGTCCAGCGCGTCCTGACCGACGCCGGACAGCCCGCCTACTCGCCCGACGGCACCCGACTGGCCTTCGTGCGCAAGGTCGACGGCGCGCCGCAGATCTTCACCGCGAACGCCGACGGCACCGACGTCCGGCAGCGCACCAGCGGGCCCCGGCGGTTCGCCAACCCGTCCTGGTCGCCGACCGGCGCCCGCATCGTCTTCGACGCCCACACCTCGACGCAGGCCGACGACGTGCACACCACGGAGTACGTCGACCTGTCCACCGGCGAGCTGACCAGGGTCGGGGACCGGGCGGCGGGCAGCAACCCCAGCTGGCAGCCGCTGCGCAAGAACGGCGTCGGCCGCGTCTGGGGCGCCGACGCCTACTCCACCAACATCGCGTCCTCCCGCTGGACCTGGAACACCGTGGGCCAGAACGTGCCGGGCCTGATGAACGCCAAGTCCGCGGTGCTCGTCAACCGGGACGACCCGGCGTACGCCCTCACCGCGCCCGCCCTGGCCGGCAAGAAGCGGGGGCCGGTGCTGATGACCCCGAAGACCGGGCTGTCCGCGCCCGTCAGGCGGGAGCTGAAGCGGGCGGTGCGGCCAGGTTCGACCGTGTACCTGGTGGGCGGCACCGCCGTCCTCAACGGTCCGGTCGCCACCCAGCTGAAGACGCTCGGCTACGCGGTGAAGCGGCTGTCCGGCGCGGACCGCTACGCGACCTCGGTGGCCGTGGCGAAGGCCATCGCCCCGAGCCCGAAGTACGTGTTCCTGGCCGGCGGTTCCGAGTACCGGGCGGCCCTGTCGGCGGCCTCGGCGGCCGGCGCGGACGGCGCGAACGCCGCCGGCGGCGTCGTGCTCACCAACGGCAAGACCCTCACCGCGCCGGTGAAGGCGTACCTCAACAGCTTGAACCCGGACCGGACCGCGATCATCACGGTGGGTGCGGCGGCCGAGTACGCGCTTCTCCACGGGAGTTATTCGCGGTGGCCGTCGACGTACTCGTACTACCCGATCACGGGCGGCACGGACGCGGCGATCTCGGTGGCCATCGCGAAGTTCTGGTGGGCGGCGCCCGGTCAGACGGCCCTCGCCCACACCGGCGCCTGGCGCGACGGGGTCTCCGCGG
This sequence comes from Streptomyces sp. NPDC048481, assembly GCF_043200075.1. Classification (NCBI taxonomy): domain Bacteria; kingdom Bacillati; phylum Actinomycetota; class Actinomycetes; order Kitasatosporales; family Streptomycetaceae; genus Streptomyces; species Streptomyces sp. NPDC048481. The sequence continues at coordinate 735,599 of NZ_JBICXC010000002.1, read as the reverse complement.
CAGCGGCGATGAACGTGTTCGGGCCCCTGCTGTGGACGGCCCGGCCCGCCCTGTCGAGCGAGATCGGAGGCTACCTGCGGCGGGAGGCGGCGAGCGTGGACTTCACGGCGGCCTTCGGCCCGACCGGCGGGGTCACGGGAACGGAGCTGAACACGGTGGGCGCCGCGATCAGCGCGGGCGGCAGGTACTTCGAGTACAGCCCGTACTACGACGGCGTCATCCCGCCGCGCGCGGGGCAGAGCGCCCTCGCGCAGGCGGTCGACGGCGGCCGGGCCGCCGGGGGACCCGCCGCTGCGGCGCCGCGCCCAGGGCCGGCCGGCGCGCGGCCGGACCTGGCGTCGCTCAGGACGCTCCACCGGCAGTAGCGGCCGGCCCGGCGGGGGCGCCGACGAGCATCGTCGGCGCCCCCGCCACGCGGGTCAGGAAGACCGTCGCCGAGTGCGGCCCGCGGTCCTTGGAGAGCACCTTGCGGCGCAGCTCCTCCGGCTCGACCGCCGAGCCCCGCTTCTTCACGGTCAGGATCCCGACCCCGCGCTCCCGCAGCAGAGCCTTCAGCTTCTTGACGTTGAAGGGAAGCCGGTCGGTGATCTCGTAGGCGGTGGCGTACGGGGTGGGGAGCAGGGCGTCGGCGGTGACGTAGGCGATGGTCTCGTCGATCAGCCCGCCGCCGACCTCCCGGGCCACGTCGGCGACCAGATGGGCGCGGACCACCGCGCCGTCGGGCTCGTACAGGTACCTGCCGACCGGCCGCACGCGCGGGTCGGGCAGACCGCCGCCGAGCAGCGTGCGCGGCCCCGGCAGCAGGGTGGCCCGTACGGCTCCGGGCTCGCCGGCGCCGAACCACAGCACCGCCTCCTTCACGTCTCCGCCGTCCGAGATCCACTCGGCCTCGGCCTCGGCCGGGATCGCCTCGTGCGGTACGCCGGGCGCGATCTTCAGGGCGGCGCGGGGCGCGGCGAGGGCGGCTCCGACCGCCCAGGACAGCGGCGGCGAGTAGGCCTCGGGGTCGAAGACGCGTCCGCGTCCGCCCCGGCGCGCGGGGTCGACGAACACGGCGTCACAGCCGCCGGTGTCCACCTCGGTGACGTCCGCCTCGCGCACCTCGATCAGCTCGCCCAGCCCCAGCGCCTCGGCGTTGAACCGCGCCGCCTGGGCGGTGACCGGGTCCCGGTCCACGGCCAGCACCCGGATCCCGGCGCGGGCGAACGCGATCGCGTCGCCGCCGATCCCGCAGCACAGGTCGGCGACGCTGGCCACGCCGAGCGCCCGCATCCGCGCGGCCCGGTAGCCGGCGACGGAGGCCCGCGTCGACTGCTCCACGCCGTTCGCCGTGAAGAACATGCGGTCCGCGTCCTCGGCCCCGAACTTCACGGCCGCCCGCCGGCGCAGCCCGGCCTGGCCGATGGCCGCCGACACCAGGGCGGCGGGGTGCTCGCGGCGCAGCCGGGTGGCGACGGCGAGTTCGTCGGCGGGCGCGATGCCGCGCACCGCGTCGAGGAGGGCCTGGCCTTCGGCGGTGAGCAGCGGAGCGAGGTCGTTCACCCCGCCATTGTCGGCCAAGGGCCCGCCCCGCCGGTCACGGGGTTCAGGCGCCGGGCGGGGCACGGCCGGCGGCCCCTGTGGGCCAGTCGGTGGACGGTGGGCGTCGTGCGGCGGTGTCGGTCCGGGTTCCCGGACGGCGACTGCGAGGATCCGGCGCCATGGGACCTGTCGTACAAGATGATGACAACCGCGGTTGTTCTCAGAGGCCGCGCCGGTGTGGACGTACGGGAGTCCGGCGGGAGCGCGGCCGTACCGGAATCCGGGGCGCGCTCCTCGTCCTCGCGCTGTCCGCTCTGGCGTCCGGCTGCACGGGCGGGGGCGCCGGCGGCGCGATCCGCCCCGCCCCCGGCCAGCAGGCCCGGAAGGCCGCGCCGCCGCAGGCGCCGCCCGCCCGCGCCCTGCACGCGTACGCCGGCCGGCTCCGCGCCGCCCAGCGGGCCAGGGTCGCCGCGGCGCGGCACTGGGGGCTGCGCAAGGTCCCGCTGACGCCCCCGCCGCCGCCCGCCCGCAAGCCGGAGATCACCACCCGCAAGGGCTTCGAGGTCGACGACCACGAGGAGCTCGGCCTGCCGCCGGTCTTCACCTCGATCCCGACCGACGACAAGGTCGTCTTCCTCACCGTCGACGACGGCGCCGAGAAGGACCCGGCGTTCCTGCGCATGATGAACGAGCTGAAGGTCCCGTACACCGCCTTCCTCAGCGACTACCTGATCAAGGACGACTACGGCTACTTCAAGAAGATGCGCGACCTGGGGGTGAGCCTGAACAACCACACCCTCCACCACCTCTACCTGCCCGGCCTCTCCTACGCCCGCCAGAAGCACGAGATCTGCGGCATGCAGGAGGTGATGCGCAGGCAGTACGGCGAGCGCCCCGCGTACCTCAGGCCGCCGTACGGCGACTACAACCGGGACACCCTGCGGGCGGCGAAGTCCTGCGGCGTGCGCTACGCCCCGCTGTGGGACGAGGAGGTCTTCGTCGACCACTGGGAGTACCGCGAGGAGGACCAGGACCTGCACCCCGGCGACATCGTCCTCACCCACTTCCGCGGCCGCGGCGACTGGAAGGGCACGATGCCCGACATGGTCCGCCGCTTCCTGGACAAGGTCACGGCGAAGGGCTACGCGGTGGCCCGGCTGGAGGACTACCTGTGAGGGCGCGCGCGCTGACGGCCGTCGCGCTGATCCTGGCGGCCCTGACCGGCTGCGCCCAGTCCGTCGACCCGATCGAGCGACTGGGCAGAAAGGCCGCCGGCCGGGTGCACGAGCCCGCCCCGGCCCCCTACCGCAGCTGGGGCCTGACGGCTCCGCCGGCCGCCGCGCCGGCCCACCCCGCCCGCGCCCTGCCCGGCAGCCCGGGAACGGCCCTGCCGCCGGTCCTCGACCACGTCCCCACCCCCGACCGGGTCGTCTTCCTGACCTACGACGACGGCGCCGAGCGCGACCCGCGCTTCGTCGACATGGTCCGCGAACTGCGCCTGCCGGTGAGCATGTTCCTCACCGACAGCGTGGTCGGCCCGGGGTACGCGCACTTCGCCCGGCTCCAGTCGGTCGGCGCGAGCATCCAGAACCACACGCTCGACCACCCGGCCCTGCGCGGTCTGCCGTACTCCGGCCAGCGCGCCGAGATCTGCGGCCAGCAGGACAAGCTGCGTGCCCGGTTCGGCCTGCGCCCGCGCCTCCTCCGTCCGCCCTACGGCGCCTACGACGCCACCACCCGGCGCGCCGCCGCCGACTGCGGCATCGCCGCGCTCGTCCTGTGGCGGGCCGCCATGGGCCCCACGGGTCTCTCCTACTCCCACGGCCCCCACCGCCTCGGCCCCGGCGACGTCATCGCCGTCGCCCCGGACGAGTCGCCGGGACCGTCCCTGCGCGACCGCACGACCCGGCTCCTGCGTCAGGTCCAGGAGCAGGACCTGACGGTGGCCCGCCTGGAGGACTACCTCTGAGCGCGCCCCCGTCACCGGCCGGCGACGACCTCACGCCCGACCGAAATCCCGCCGACGCGCCGCCACCATTGGCACTCCGCTTGACCGAGTGCTAATCGCGGTCATAGTCTCGGCTCTGGCACTCACCACTGGAGAGTGCCAACACAGCGACGGGCAGGTCCGGCACCCGCGACGACGGATCCACCTGGTCGCCACCTCAGACAGTTAACCCCGTGAGATCTCCGAAGGGGGAGGTCGGATCGTGACGACCACCAGCTCCAAGGTTGCCATCAAGCCGCTCGAGGACCGCATCGTGGTCCAGCCGCTCGACGCCGAGCAGACCACCGCCTCTGGCCTGGTCATCCCGGACACCGCGAAGGAGAAGCCCCAGGAGGGCGCCGTCCTCGCGGTCGGTCCGGGTCGCTTCGAGAACGGCGAGCGCCTGCCGCTCGACGTCAAGGTCGGCGACGTCGTCCTGTACAGCAAGTACGGCGGCACCGAGGTGAAGTACAACGGCGAGGAGTACCTCGTCCTCTCGGCTCGCGACGTCCTCGCGATCATCGAGAAGTAATTCACCCAGTTTTGCAGTGAACTGCGCCCCTGGCCCCCGCTACTCCATGCAGCCGGGCGCTGGGGGCGCAGTTCGTTTCTCCCACGCTTTCCGAGAGGGCTGAACCGCTCCCATGGCGAAGATCCTGAAGTTCGACGAGGACGCCCGTCGCGCCCTTGAGCGCGGCGTCAACAAGCTTGCCGACACCGTCAAGGTGACGATCGGCCCCAAGGGCCGCAACGTCGTCATCGACAAGAAGTTCGGCGCACCGACCATCACCAACGACGGCGTCACCATCGCCCGTGAGGTGGAGATCGAGGACCCGTACGAGAACCTCGGCGCCCAGCTGGTGAAGGAGGTGGCGACCAAGACCAACGACATCGCGGGCGACGGTACGACCACCGCCACCGTGCTCGCGCAGGCGCTCGTGCGCGAGGGCCTCAGGAACGTCGCCGCCGGCGCATCCCCGGCCGCCCTGAAGAAGGGCATCGACGCCGCCGTCAAGGCGATCTCCGAGGACCTCCTGGCCACCGCCCGGCCGATCGACGAGAAGTCCGACATCGCCGCCGTCGCCGCGCTGTCCGCCCAGGACCAGCAGGTCGGCGAGCTGATCGCCGAGGCCATGGACAAGGTCGGCAAGGACGGCGTCATCACCGTCGAGGAGTCCAACACCTTCGGTCTGGAGCTGGACTTCACCGAGGGCATGGCCTTCGACAAGGGCTACCTGTCGCCGTACTTCGTGACGGACCAGGAGCGCATGGAGGCCGTCCTCGAGGACCCCTACATCCTCATCAACCAGGGCAAGATCTCCTCGATCGCCGACCTGCTGCCGCTGCTGGAAAAGGTCATCCAGACCAACTCCTCCAAGCCGCTGCTGATCATCGCCGAGGACCTGGAGGGCGAGGCGCTCTCCACCCTCGTCGTCAACAAGATCCGCGGCACCTTCAACGCGGTCGCGGTCAAGGCCCCCGGCTTCGGCGACCGTCGCAAGGCGATGCTCCAGGACATGGCCGTCCTCACCGGCGCCACCGTCATCTCCGAAGAGGTCGGCCTCAAGCTCGACCAGGTCGGCATCGACGTGCTCGGCTCCGCGCGCCGCGTCACCGTCACCAAGGACGACACCACCATCGTCGACGGCGGCGGCAACTCCGAGGACGTCGTGGGCCGCATCGCCCAGATCAAGGCGGAGATCGAGAACACCGACTCCGACTGGGACCGCGAGAAGCTCCAGGAGCGCCTCGCGAAGCTGGCCGGCGGCGTGTGCGTGATCAAGGTCGGCGCCGCCACCGAGGTGGAGCTGAAGGAGAAGAAGCACCGCCTGGAGGACGCCATCTCCGCGACCCGCGCCGCGGTCGAGGAGGGCATCGTCTCCGGTGGCGGTTCCGCTCTCGTCCACGCCGCCAAGGTGCTGGAGGGCGGCCTGGGCAAGACCGGCGACGAGGCGACCGGTGTCGCCGTCGTCCGCCGCGCCGTCGTCGAGCCGCTGCGCTGGATCGCCGAGAACGCGGGCCTCGAGGGCTACGTCATCACCGCCAAGGTGGCCGAGCTGGACAAGGGCCAGGGCTTCAACGCCGCCACCGGCGAGTACGGCGACCTCGTCAAGGCCGGCGTCATCGACCCGGTCAAGGTGACCCGCTCCGCCCTGGAGAACGCCGCCTCCATCGCCTCCCTCCTCCTGACGACCGAGACCCTCGTCGTCGAGAAGAAGGAAGAGGAGGAGCCGGCCGCCGGCGGCCACTCCCACGGCCACTCCCACTGACCCAGGTCAGCCCCCGGCACCAACCGAAGCCCGGCCCCCCGTTCGACGGGGCGCCGGGCTTCGGCGTGTGGGGGGCGAGTGGGCCGAGCCCGTCCCTCGCCGTTGTCAGCGCGGGACGACCCATTGCCCCGTGTTGTTCGCGAATCCGCTGTTCATGGTGAACTGAACCTTGGCGGCCTCCGAAGCCGTCGGAATCTCGAAGGTCACGAGGGCCCGCGCAGAAGCCGCCCGACCGGTACGCCGCGGTCTCACCGTCGTCGGCGGCGAGCAGTCAGGAGCCGTCGTCCTTCGGCGTGCGGGATCTGCCGCTGACACGGGGGGTGCTCGTGCCCGAAGAAGTCCCCGTTCCCTTGACGGAACGGGGACTTCCTCCTTCGCGGGCGGTCTCGGCGGACCTGGGTCTCAGGTCTCCAGCGCGTCCAGTGCACCCAGCTGGTCCATCAGGCCGAGCCGGTCGTACTGCCACCAGCCCTCGACGATCTTTCCGTCCTCACGGCAGCGGAAGACCGTCGTCCCGGTCATCGTGACGTCCCTGCCGGTGGCCGGGATCCCCATGAAGTCGCCCTTGTGGCGGCCGCGCCAGGTCCAGCGGTTGCACACCCGGTCGTCCTGGGCGATCTGGTCGTCGAGCACGAAGGCGAAGTCGAAGCCGGTGCGCCACCCTTCGATCTCCCGCCGCATCGCGTCCATCCCCATGGTGTCCTGCGGGTTGGCGGGATCGTGGTCGTGGTACTCCTCGGCGATCAGCCCGTCGAGCGGGGGCAACCCGCCCCGCGTGCCGATCGTCTCGAAGAACAGCCGTGCCGTCCGCGCGTACAGCTGCTCGTCCCGCACGACGTCGAGATCCGTGAACGTCGGCATCTCGTCGCACAGGGCGACCAGCTCCTGGAAGACCTTTCCCGTCTCGGGGAGGTTGGAGTTGCGCATCGCCTCCTCGTACGACGGGAACTCCACGATCTCGATGAAGTGCGACTCGTCGGAACGGTCCTTGGCGACGACCGCGTGCGTCGCGGTCCGCTTCCCCCGGGTCTGTTCGACCCACATGTCCATCAGCCGGTCCATCTCGTCGAACCGGCTGGTCCTGCAGTCGATGAGCTGTACGAACGTCATGACGCCGCCTCCGGCCCCCCTGGGTCCGGTCCCGTCCCGCCCATTTTCCCACCGGAGCGACCACGTCACCCGTCGACCGCCGCGGGCGTCACTGCGGGCCGTACTTGCGGCCCGTCCTCGAGCTGATCCCGCCCAGCAGGGACCGCGGGGCCACCTTCGCCAGACCCATCAGCACCTTGTAGCGCGGGTCAGGGATCGACAGGGACTTCCCGCGCGCGAGGTCGTCCAGCGCCGCCGCGACCAGCTTGTCCGCGTCCAGCCACATCCAGCCCGGGATGTTGTCCGTGCCCATCCCGGCCCGCTCGTGGAACTCCGTGCGCACGAAACCCGGGCACAGCGCCATCAGCCGCACCCCGCTGCCCGCGAGGTCCTTCGCCACGCCCTGCGTGAACTGCACGACCCACGCCTTGGACGCCCCGTACGTCCCGCGCGGCACGAAGGCCGCCACGGACGCCACGTTGACCACCCCGCCGCGCCCGCGCTCGCGCATCGCCGCCGTCGCCGCGGACGTCAGCCGCAGCACGGCCTCGCAGTGCACCTTGAGCATCTTCAGCTCGTCGGCCATGGACACATCGAGGTAGCGCCCCTTGTTGCCGAAGCCGGCGTTGTTGACCAGCAGGTCGACAGGCTTCCTGCGCTCCCCGAGGCGGGCGGCCACCGCCTCGATGCCCTGGTCCGTGGCGAGGTCGGCGGTCAGCACCTCCGCCTCGACGCCGTGCCGGTCGTGCAACTCGGTCGCCTGCTCGCGCAGCCGCTTGGTGTCCCGCGCCACGAGGACGAGATCATGCCCGTCCGCCGCCAGTCTGCGGGCGAACGCGGCGCCGATGCCCGCGGTCGAACCCGTGATGAGAGCCGTTGTCATGGCGCAAGGTTAGTGACCCGCGGGCCCGGCCCCCGCCCTCTGCACGCGGCCTCCCGAAGGTGAAGACCGCGTGTGCGCCCAACCTGTGAGGGCGGCTCAGCCGCCGTGCTCGGCCGCGTACTTCCGCGCCGCGGCCAGCGACTCCGGATGCAGGGCCGCGCCGGCCGCGAGCAGCCGGGGCAGCAACTCCCGGTGCGTGGTGACGGCCTGGAACTGCATCCGGGCCGTCACGTCGTGGTCCGGCAGGTGGACGATCTCCACCGCGTCCCCGGCGCGGATCTCACCCGGCGCGATCACCCGCAGGTATGCCCCCGTCGCCGCCTTGCGCGTGAACCGCTTCACCCATTGCCTCTCGCCCAGGTGGCCCTGGAAGGTGAGGCACGGTATCCGCCCGGCGCTGACCTCCAGCACGACGTCGGAGCCGATCCGCCAGCGCTCGCCGATCCTCGCGCCCGACACGTCGAGCCCGCGCGTGGTGAGGTTCTCGCCGAACGCGCCGTTGCCCAGCGTGCGCCCCAGCTCGCGCTCCCACTCGTCCAGGTCCTCGCGGGCGAAGGCGTACACCGCCTGGTCGTCGCCGCCGTGATGACGCAGCTCGCACACCGCGTCCCCGGCCAGCCCGCTGCCGCCGACCCCCTTCGGCCCGGGCGCCGAGACCCGCACGGGCCCTTCGACCGGCCGCTTGTCGATGCCGGTCAGCCCCTGCGGCTGGCTGGTGTACGCGACGGCCTCGGGGCGGCCCAGATTCACAGACAGAAGCCTCATGACGGCACGGTAGGCGATCCGACGTCAAAGTGTCGACGCAGTATTCGCGCGGTCACCCAAGGGTCCCTTATGCTCGACGGATGATCGAGGCCCGTCATCTCCGTGTGCTGCGCGCCGTGGCCGCCACCGGCTCCTTCTCCGCGGCCGGGCGCGAGCTGGGCTGCACCCAGCCCGCCGTCAGCCAGCAGATGAAGGCCCTGGAGGCGTCCGTGGGCACGCCGCTGCTGGTCCGCAGCGGCCGCGAGACACGGCTCACGCAGGCGGGCGAGGCCCTCGTCCGGCACGCGGTCGGGATCCTGTCCGGACTGACGGCCGCCGAGGAGGAGGTCGCCGCCATCGCGGGACTGCGCGCGGGCCGGGTCAGGCTGGTCTCCTTCCCGAGCGGCAGCTCCACCCTCGTGCCCACCGCCCTCGCCGCGCTGCGCGCCGCCCATCCCGGCACCCGGGTCTCCCTGGAGGAGGCCGAACCGCCGCGCTCGGTCGAGCTGCTCCGGGAGGGCGACTGCGACATCGCCCTCGCGTTCCGTTACGAGCGCGCCACGGGCGACGGCTCCCTGGCCGGCTCCGCCGAGGGCGAGTGGGACGACCTGGTCGTGCGCCCGTTGCTGACGGACCGCCTGGTCGCGCTCGTGCCCGAGCGGCACCGCCTCGCGCGCGTCGCCTCCGTCTCCATCGACGACCTCGCCGACGAGCCGTGGATCGCCGGCTGCCCGCGGTGCCGGGGCCAGTTGGTGCAGGTGTGCGAGCGCGCGGGCTTCACGCCCCGCATCGACTTCGCGACCGACGACTATCCGGCGGTCGTCGGCCTGGTGGGCGCCGGTCTGGGCGTCGCCGTCCTGCCCGGCCTCGCCGTCGAGTCGGTGCGGCCCCGCGGCGCCCGCGCGGTGGCGCTGGAACCGGCGGTGCGGCGGGAGATCGTCGCGCTCACCCTGCCGGACCTTGCCCACGTGCCGGCGGTGACGGCCACGCTGGAGCAGCTGGGGCGCGCGGCCCTGCGCTGACACCCCGCCACGGCTCGCAAGTCACGCCACGCAAGCCACGTCACGCAAGCCACGGCACGTCGTGGCACGGCACGTCGTGGCACGGAAAAAACGGAGGACACGCGCGTGTGCCCTCCGATCACCCGGTTCCGGGTCGCGTGCGGCCGGCTTTCCTCCGGTCGCTTTCGCAGAAACGTTCCTTCATGTGTTCGATGCGGTGTCTCCCGCGCCTGACGACGCCGACACCAGGCGGTTGCGCGCCCGCCCCATGAGCTCTTCGCGCTCGTCCTCGGTCAACCCGCCCCACACCCCGTACGGCTCGCGCACCGCCAGAGCATGCGCCGCGCACTGCGCGCGGACCGGGCACCTCATGCAGACCTCCTTGGCCGAGTTCTCTCGAGCGCTCCGAGCCGCCCCGCGCTCACCCTCCGGATGGAAGAAGAGCGAACTGTCCACTCCGCGGCAGGCAGCCAGGAGCTGCCAGTCCCACAGATCCGCGTTCGGTCCGGGAAGGCGGGAGAAATCTGCCATTGCGTGACCCCTTGTAGCCGTTCTGAGCGGATACGGTGCCCACGACCGTACAACTACGATCTAAGGAGATGAAAATATGACTCATTGCGAATCTAGCCTCAGACACCAGCAAAAGGGAAGAAATAGGGCCGAATGGGGCACTGGTTGTGATGAAAGCTTGAGGGTCCGTGTGGCTGACTCCTCTGTGTCCGGCCCCTCACGTAGAGTGCCGAAGAATGCACGCGGCCCCGTAACTCTTTCGAGTGACCGTCGTTGAGAGTGCGGTGGCGGTTGGAAACACAAAACGCTCGGGCAGGCGTCCGAGACGGTCGACCGCACAGGTGACGATTCGTACCAGCCTGGAGGCACAAGGTGACGCGCATCAGCTGCGGAGGGCGGCCATGACTTCCGTCCTCGTCTGCGACGACTCCCCGCTTGCCCGAGAGGCGCTTCGCCGCGCGGTCGCGACCGTGCCCGGCGTCGAGCGCGTGACGACGGCGGCCAACGGCGAGGAGGTGCTCCGCCGCTGGGGCGCCGACCGCTCGGACCTGATTCTGATGGACGTGCGCATGCCCGGACTGGGCGGCGTCGAGACCGTACGGCGGCTGCTGTCCGCCGACCCCGGGGCGCGCATCATCATGCTGACCGTCGCCGAGGACCTCGACGGCGTCGCCCTCGCGGTCGCCGCCGGCGCCCGGGGCTATCTGCACAAGGACGCCTCGCGGGCGGAGCTGCGCGCGACCGTCACCCAGGCGCTCGCCGACCCGACCTGGCGGCTCGCCCCGCGCCGGCTGCGGTCGGCCGAGATGGGCGCGGCCCCCACGCTCACCGCGCGGGAGATCCAGGTGCTCGAAGGCATGAGCCACGGCCGCTCCAACGCGGAGATCGGCCGTGAGCTGTTCCTCTCCGAGGACACGGTCAAGACGCACGCCCGACGGCTGTTCAAGAAGCTCGGCGCCTCGGACCGGGCGCACGCGGTGGCGCTCGGATTCCGCTGGGGACTCGTCCGCTAGGACGGACCGGGCGCAGGAGCCGTCGGCCGTGCCGTCGCCCGCGGCCCCGGAGTGTTCCGGGGCGGGGCGGGCCTGGGCCGTCCGGCGGATCGCACCGGTTCGGGGTGACATCGGTCATTCATCGAGGAGAGCGGGCTGATGGGCGAACCTCCCTGCTCAGAGGCGGTTCCCGGGCCCGCCGAGAGCTCCCGGCGGCACACGGCGGACGGGAGCGGCACCGGGTCCCGGCGCCCGCCCGCTGCTCGTTTCGCCGCGGATGCCGCATCCTTGAGGTGTGGAGTTCCTCGGGGACGAGTCGGTCGAGCGGAAGGGGAGGGCGCAGGGGATGAGTGCCGGCGCACCTGCTCATAACGCTTCGGTGCACAACGACGGGCACGGTGCCGCGGCCGGTCCGGCCGCAGTGCACCATGGACCGATGCGCGACGACGAGGCGGTCACTGCCGTGGGGACGATCGGAGGCCTCGTCCATCGCGCTGTGGACGGCGACGAGCAGGCCACGCACGACCTGCTGGCCCACGTCCACCCGCTCGCGCTGCGCTACTGCCGCACCCGGTTGTCCCGGCTTCCCGGCGACGCCCGTCACTTCGTGGAGGACCTCGCCCAGGAGGTCTGCGTCGCGGTCCTGCTCGCTCTGCCCCGCTACCGGGACACCGGCAGGCCCTTCGAGGCCTTCGTCTTCGCCATCGCCGCCCACAAGGTCGCGGACCTCCAGCGGGCCGCGATGCGCCATCCGGGCTCGACGGCGGTCCCGTCCGACGAGATGCCCGAACGGCCCGACGACTCGCTCGGCCCCGAGGAGCGCGCCCTCCTCAGCAGCGACGCCGAATGGGCGAAGAAGCTCATGGCCAACCTGCCCGAGAACCAGCGCGAACTGCTCCTGCTGCGCATCGCCGTGGGGCTCACCGCCGAGGAGACCGGCCAGATGTTGGGAATGTCACCCGGAGCGGTCCGCGTGGCCCAGCACCGGGCCCTCAGCAGACTGCGGGCGCTCGCCGAGCAGTGACGCACCCCCGTGGCCGCGCCCGTGAACGCGTCCGCTGAACGGCCCGGCTGCCGCTCCCGTACGAACATACGAAGCCCGCACTCGCACGCGACCGTGGAATTCGGGCGGTGCGCTTCCCGTTAGCATGGACATCCGCACCGATCAAGGCCATTTGGGGAAGGTGTCATGACTGCCAACGTCGACGGAGTGCCCGCCAAATTCGCGACCCTCGGGCTCACCTACGACGACGTGCTGCTGCTGCCGGGCGCATCCGAGGTGCTCCCCAACGCGGTCGACACCTCGTCCCGCATCTCCCGCAACGTCCGGGTCAACATCCCGCTGCTGTCGGCGGCGATGGACAAGGTGACCGAGTCCCGCATGGCCATCGCGATGGCCCGCCAGGGCGGTGTCGGCGTGCTGCACCGCAACCTGTCCATCGAGGACCAGGTCAACCAGGTCGACCTCGTGAAGCGCTCCGAGTCCGGCATGGTCACCGACCCGATCACGGTGCACCCCGACGCGACGCTGGCCGAGGCCGACGCCCTGTGCGCCAAGTTCCGCATCAGCGGCGTGCCGGTCACCGACGGCGGCGGCAAGCTGCTCGGCATCGTCACCAACCGCGACATGGCCTTCGAGACCGACCGTTCGCGCCAGGTGCGCGAGGTCATGACGCCGATGCCGCTGGTCACCGGCAAGGTGGGCATCTCCGGCGTCGAGGCCATGGAGCTGCTGCGCCGCCACAAGATCGAGAAGCTTCCCCTGGTCGACGAGGCGGGCGCCCTCAAGGGCCTCATCACCGTCAAGGACTTCGTCAAGGCCGAGAAGTACCCCCTGGCCGCCAAGGACGCCGAGGGCAGGCTGCTCGTCGGCGCGGCCGTCGGCGCCAGCCCCGAGGCGCTGGAGCGCGCTCAGGCCCTCGCCGAGGCGGGCGTGGACTTCCTGGTCGTCGACACCTCGCACGGCCACAACAGCAACGCCCTCAGCTGGATGTCGAAGATCAAGTCGAGTGTGCGCGTCGACGTGATCGGCGGCAACGTCGCCACCCGTGACGGCGCCCAGGCCCTGATCGACGCGGGCGTGGACGGCATCAAGGTCGGCGTCGGGCCCGGCTCGATCTGCACCACGCGCGTGGTCGCCGGCATCGGCGTCCCGCAGGTCACCGCGATCTACGAGGCCTCCCTCGCGGCCCGTCCGGCGGGCATCCCGCTGATCGGCGACGGCGGCCTTCAGTACTCCGGCGACATCGGCAAGGCGCTCGCCGCCGGCGCCGACACGGTGATGCTGGGCAGCCTCCTCGCGGGCTGCGAGGAGTCGCCGGGCGAGTTGCAGTTCATCAACGGCAAGCAGTTCAAGTCGTACCGCGGCATGGGCTCGCTGGGCGCCATGCAGTCGCGCGGCCAGGCCAGGTCGTACTCCAAGGACCGCTACTTCCAGGCGGAGGTCGCGGCCGACGACAAGCTCGTGCCCGAGGGCATCGAGGGCCAGGTGCCCTACCGCGGCCCGCTCGGCAACGTCCTGCACCAGCTCGTCGGCGGTCTGCGCCAGACCATGGGCTACGTGGGCGCCGCCACCATCCAGGAGATGGAGAGCAAGGGCCGCTTCGTGCGGATCACCTCCGCCGGCCTCAAGGAGAGCCACCCGCACGACATCCAGATGACGGTCGAGGCGCCGAACTACAGCAGCAAGTAGACGCCGCGCGCGTGGGTCACCGCGACGAGGGCGGTCCCGGGGCATCCGGGGCCGCCCTCGTCGTACCCGTCGGCGATACTGGAAGACGCTGAACGCATCAGGGAAAGGCCACAAACGTGACTGAGATCGAGATCGGGCGCGGCAAGCGCGGCCGCCGGGCGTACGCCTTCGACGACATCGCCGTCGTCCCCAGCCGCCGTACGCGGGACCCGAAGGAGGTCTCGATCGCCTGGCAGATCGACGCCTACCGCTTCGAGCTGCCCTTCCTGGCCGCTCCCATGGACTCGGTCGTCTCCCCGGCCACCGCGATCCGCATCGGCGAGCTGGGCGGCCTGGGCGTACTGAACCTCGAAGGCCTGTGGACCCGCCACGAGGACCCGGAGCCGCTGCTCGACGAGATCGTCGGCCTGCCCGTGGAGGCGGCCACCCGGCGCCTCCAGGAGATCTACGCGGCCCCCATCAAGGAGGAGCTGATCGGGCAGCGCATCAAGGAGGTGCGCGACTCGGGCGTGGTCACCGCCGCCGCGCTCTCCCCGCAGCGCACGGCCCAGTTCTCCAAGGCCGTCGTCGACGCGGGCGTGGACATCTTCGTCATCCGCGGCACGACCGTCTCGGCGGAGCACGTGTCCGGCTCGCACGAGCCGCTGAACCTGAAGCAGTTCATCTACGAGCTCGACGTCCCGGTGATCGTCGGCGGCTGCGCCACCTACACCGCGGCCCTGCACCTGATGCGCACGGGCGCGGCGGGCGTCCTCGTCGGCTTCGGCGGCGGCGCGGCGCACACCACGCGCAACGTGCTGGGCATCCAGGTCCCGATGGCGACGGCCGTCGCCGACGTGGCCGCGGCCCGCCGCGACTACATGGACGAGTCCGGCGGCCGGTACGTGCACGTGATCGCGGACGGCGGCGTCGGCTGGTCGGGCGACCTGCCCAAGGCGATCGCCTGCGGCGCCGACTCGGTGATGATGGGCTCCCCGCTGGCCCGCGCGACCGACGCGCCCGGACGCGGCCACCACTGGGGCATGGAGGCCGTCAACGAGGAGCTGCCGCGCGGCAAGAAGGTCGACCTCGGCACGGTCGGCACCATCGAGGAGGTCCTCACGGGCCCCTCGCACACGCCCGACGGCTCGATGAACTTCTTCGGCGCCCTGCGCCGCGCCATGGCCACCACCGGCTACAGCGAGCTGAAGGAGTTCCAGCGCGTGGAGGTCACGGTGGCGGACTCGGTCCACCGCCGCTGACCCCCGGCGATCCGTACGACCGCGGAAGGGGCCGGTTCCTCACCCGAGTGAGGCGCCGGCCCCTTCCGCGTTTCCCGGACCGCGCGGACGGCCGGGGCGTGTGACGCATGGTTCGTGTGACGTGGTTCGTGGGGCGCGCGGAGGCCGTGTACGCCCCTGGTTCACAACCGGTGCGCCGCCCCGGTGGGAGTCGCCCCCCGCGTGTCCAGGAGGAGCTGCGCCTTCACCGACAGGCCCTGGAGGTCGTACGTGCGGTGCTGCTGGAGGAGGATCGTGAGGTCGGCGTCGGCGGCGGCCTCGTAGAGGGAGTCGGCGCGGGGCACGGGGCGGTCCAGGACGCTCCAGGACGGGATGTGCGGGTCGTTGTAGCTGACGGCCGCGCCCAGCTCCATGAGGCGGGTCGCGATCTCGCGGGCCGGGGTGTTCTGCTGGTCGGCGAGGTCGGGTTTGTAGGTGACGCCGAGCAGCAGCACGCGCGCGCCCCGGGCCGATTTGCCGTGCTCGTTGAGGAGGGCGGCGGCCCGCTGGACGACGTAGCGGGGCATGCGGCTGTTGACCTGCTGGGCGAGTTCGACCATGCGCAGCGGGCTGCCGGGCCGGCCGGTGCGGTCCAGGGCGACGGAGTGGCCGCCGACGCCGGGGCCGGGGCGGAAGGCCTCGAAGCCGAAGGGCTTGGTCTCGGCGCAGCGGACGACGTCCCAGAGGTCGACGCCCAGGTCGTGGCAGAGGACGGCCATCTCGTTGACGAGGGCGATGTTGACGTGCCGGAAGTTGGTTTCCAGGAGCTGCACCGTCTCGGCTTCGCGCAGGCCACGCGCGCGTACGACTTTGTCGGTCAGCCTGCTGTAGAAGGCGGCGGCGGACTCGGTGCAGGCGGGGGTGAGCCCGCCGATGACCTTCGGGGTGTTCGCCGGGGTGAAGGCGCGGCTGCCGGGGTCGACCCGGCTGGGGGAGTAGGCGAGGTGGAAGTCGCGCCCCGCGCGCAGTCCGGACGTCTCCTCCAGCAGCGGCCGCAGGAAGTCCCCGGTGGCTCCGGGCTGCACGGGGGACTCCAGGATCACGGTGGTGTGCGGGCGCAGGTGCCCGGCGAGGGTGCGGGCCGCCGCCTCCACCTGGCTGAGGTCGAGTCCGCCGTCCGCGCCGCGTGAGGTGGGCGCGCAGATGACGGCGGTCCGTACCCGTCCCAGCTCGGCCGGGTCGGTGGCGGGCCGGAAACCCCCCGAGAGCATCCGGCGCAGTTCGGCGGGGCTGAGGGAGCCGGCCTCGGGACCGGTGCGGTAGCCGAGGGTGGGGATGCCGGCGGCGACGGCCGCCTGGGCCAGGGGCAGGCCGAGCGGGCCGAGTCCGATGACGGCGAGATCTGCGGGCATGGCGTATGCCGTCCTTCCCAGTAACCGAGGTGGGACAGGTGCGCAAGCCCGGTGGACAGGATGGGCGAGCGCAATGTCAGACTAGGAGTAAATATGACCGTTATGCGGGATTGATCGATTGTGTTGGCGGGCCCGTGTCGGTCGAAGGGCCTGACGGTCCCGACGGTGTCGCCCGGTCGCCGTGCCGTGGCGGCCCCGCCCCGCACGGGACGTCGGGGCCCGTGACCCGCCGGTGCCCTCCCGCGCCGCCGCGGCGGCGGGGCCGACCGGGGCGTCCGGGTCCCGCGAGGTTGTCCACAGGCTGTGGGCTGTGGTGGCTGATGTCGGGCATCAAGGTCAGAATTTGGGCATGAGGGATAGGAACCGGGTCGCGCCCTGACGGGGTGCGGCCGGCGCGACCGACAGCGGGAGGCAGCGGTGAGGACAGCGACACTGGGGCCGGCACAACGAGCAGAGTCACTGGCGGCCATGGCCGAGCGCGAACTGGACGTGCTGGTGGTGGGCAGCGGCGTGGTCGGCGCGGGCACCGCCCTGGACGCGGTGACGCGCGGCCTGTCCACCGGGCTGGTCGAGGCGCGCGACTGGGCGTCGGGCACGTCGAGCAGGTCGAGCAAGCTCATCCACGGCGGTCTGCGCTATCTGGAGATGCTGGACTTCGCCCTGGTGCGCGAGGCGCTCAAGGAACGCGGCCTGCTGCTGGAGCGGCTCGCTCCGCACCTCGTCAAGCCCGTGCCCTTCCTGTATCCGCTCCAGCACAAGGGCTGGGAGCGGCTGTACGCGGGATCGGGCGTCGCGCTCTACGACGCGATGTCCATGGCCCGCGGACACGGCCGGGGCCTGCCGACGCACCGTCACCTGAGCCGCCGCCACGCCCTGCGCGTGGCCCCGGCCTTGAAGAAGGACGCGCTGGTCGGCGCGCTCCAGTACTACGACGCGCAGATGGACGACGCCCGCTTCGTCACCACCTTGGTGCGCACCGCGGTGTCCTACGGGGCCAAGGCGGCCAACCGCGCGCGGGTGACCGGCTTTCTGCGCGAGGGCGAGCGCGTCGTAGGCGCACGGGTGCAGGACGTCGAGGGAGGCGGGGAGTACGAGGTCCGCGCCCGGCAGATCGTCAACGCCACCGGTGTGTGGACCGACGACACCCAGGCGATGGTCGGCGAGCGCGGCCAGTTCCACGTGCGCGCCTCCAAGGGCATCCACCTCGTCGTCCCCCGGGACCGCATCAGCTCCTCCACGGGGCTCATCCTGCGCACCGAGAAGTCCGTGCTGTTCGTGATCCCGTGGGGCAGGCACTGGATCGTCGGCACGACCGACACCGACTGGGACCTCGACAAGGCCCACCCGGCGGCCTCCAGCGCCGATATCGACTACCTCCTCGAGCATGTGAACTCGGTACTCGCGGTGCCGTTGACCAGGGACGACGTCGAAGGCGTGTACGCGGGCCTGCGGCCGCTGCTGGCCGGCGAGTCCGACGCCACCAGCAAGCTCTCCCGCGAGCACACCGTCGCGCACCCGGTGCCCGGGCTGGTCGTCGTGGCGGGCGGCAAGTACACGACGTACCGCGTGATGGCGAAGGACGCCGTCGACGAGGCGGTCCGCGGTCTCGACCAGCGCGTGGCCGACTGCGTCACCGAGGACGTGCCGCTGCTGGGCGCGGAGGGCTACCGGGCGCTGTGGAACGCGCGGGCGCGGATCGCGGCCCGGACTGGTCTGCACGTGGTGCGGGTGGAGCATCTGCTCAACCGGTTCGGGTCGATGGCGGAGGAGGTGCTGCAACTCGTCGTGGAGGACCCGTCGCTGGGCGAGCCGCTCCAGTACGCCGACGACTATCTGCGCGCCGAGATCGTCTACGCCGCCTCGCACGAGGGCGCGCGGCACCTGGACGACGTGCTCACCCGCCGTACGCGCATCTCTATCGAGACGTTCGACCGCGGCGCCCGCAGCGCCCGGGAGGCCGCCGAACTGATGGCGCCGGTCCTCGGCTGGGACAAGGCGCGGATCGAACGCGAGGTCGAGCACTACGAGAAGCGGGTGGAGGCCGAGCGCGAGTCGCAGCGCCAGCCCGACGACCTGACGGCGGACGCGGCCCGGCTGGGAGCCCCGGACATCGTGCCGCTCTGACGGTTTCCCGCCCCGCCCCGTCGGGCCTCTTCCCGGCTCGGCGACGGCCTGTGCGGGCGGTGTCGGGTCTCAATGCCGTTCCGGTCTCGGACCGTCCTCGTGATCCGGGCGACCGCGCCGGGATTCCGCCCCGGGCGTTTCACTCGAACGGGTGTGACGCACCGGGATCTCCGTTCGGATCCGGGGCGTTGTACGGGGTGCGAGGACGGAACTCGGCGGCGGGCAGGGCCGGTTCGGGGCCCGGTGCCGTCATCGCCGTCGGGTCCGCCGGGAGCGGGAGGGCGCCCGGCCGTGCGGCACCGCGGTGCCGGACGGGCCGGATTCTCCTTCCTTGTCGCGCTCTTCGGCCGGAGCGTGGTGCACCTTCTGGCCGGAATGCGTCCCCCGCGGGGTGTGTAGGGGAGGCGATGAGGGGCACCCTGGGCGTCAGGCACTTGTCGGGTGAGGGACAATGGAGGCTCTGTCAGGGCGGGTTGCATGAGGGGACGCATGTCGGAGGCGGAGCGGGCGGGAACACCCCGTCAGGACAAGAGCGCACGTCTCCTCGCCGGGCGGTACCGGCTGGGAGACGTACTCGGCCGCGGCGGCATGGGGACGGTGTGGCGCGCCGAGGACGAGACCCTCGGACGCACGGTCGCCGTCAAGGAGCTGCGGTTCCCGGGGAACATCGACGAGGACGAGAAGCGCCGGCTGATCACCCGGACCCTGCGCGAGGCCAAGGCCATCGCGCGGATCCGCAACAACAGCGCGGTGACCGTCTTCGACGTGGTCGAGGAGGACGACCGGCCGTGGATCGTGATGGAGCTCGTCGAGGGCAAGTCGCTCGCCGAGGTCATCCGCGAGGACGGCGTGCTGAAGCCGAAGCGTGCGGCGGAGGTCGGGCTGGCGATCCTCGACGTGCTGCGCTCGGCGCACCGTGAGGGCATCCTGCACCGGGACGTGAAGCCGTCGAACGTGCTGATCGCCGAGGACGGCCGGGTCGTGCTGACCGACTTCGGCATCGCCCAGGTGGAGGGCGACCCGTCGATCACCTCCACCGGCATGCTCGTCGGAGCGCCCTCGTACATCTCCCCGGAGCGGGCCCGCGGGCACAAGCCCGGCCCGGCGGCCGACCTGTGGTCGCTCGGCGGCCTGCTGTACGCGTCGGTCGAGGGTTCGCCGCCCTACGACAAGGGCTCCGCCATCGCCACGCTCACCGCGGTGATGACCGAGCAGCTGGAGGAGCCGAAGAACGCCGGCCCGCTCAGGGACGTCATCTACGGCCTGCTCACCAAGGATCCCGAGCGCCGGCTCGACGACGCCGGCGCGCGGGCGATGCTCAACGCCGTGCTCCACGCGCCCGAGCCCGGCCACGCCGAGCCGGCCGACGCGACGAAGGTCGTGCCGCTGCCCGCGCAGCCCGACGAGGGCGCGGGCAAGGGGAGTCCGGCGGCCGAGGCGGGCGAGAAGCTGCGCGGCGCGTTCCGGTCCGTGCGCAAGGCCGCCGTCGCCGCCGGGGCGGCCACCTCGGCGGCCGCCTCCCGTGCCAAGCCCGCGGGCGGATCCGGCGCCACCGGTTCCGTGAGCGCGGGCGAGGCGCGCAAGGGCGGTGCGGCGCGCGGATCCGGATCCGTCGCCCCGCCCGCTCCGCCGGCCCCGCCCGCCGTCCCGACCGGGGCGGCCTCGGCGGCGAGGCCGGCGTCGGGATCCGCGGCCTCCTCCGCGTCCGTGCCGGCGGCCCGCTCCGGAAACGGCGCGAGCGCCGTCTCCGCGTCGCGGTCCGGTGCGGGTTCCGCTGTGGGTTCCGGTGCCGGAGCGCAGGGCGGTGGCGCCGGGCGGAGTTCGGGATGGCCCGTCATGACGCCGCCCGACCTGCCGCCGCGCCCCGTGCCCCGGGCGCCCCTGACCGACGTGGTGCCCCGGCGGACCTTGGTGATCATCGCGGCGGTGGTGCTGCTCGCGGTGCTCGGCACCGTGCTGGCGCTCACGCTCGGCGGTGACGACGACAAGGCGAGCGGGCCGAAGAGCGGCGGCGCGACGGTCGCCGGCACAAGCCCGAGCGCCGGCACCAAGGAGGACGAGAGCGGCGGGACGCGCACGGGCGGATCGCCGTCGCACTCCTCCTCCGCGCCCGGCTCCTCCTCCGGTGGCGCCTCGGCGGCCGGCGGCGCCGGATCCGAGGCCACCGCCGGCGAGGACAAGCCGGCGACGACGCACGAGGGCGCCCGCTACTCGATAGAGCTGCCCGAGGGCTGGAAGTTCACGACACAGGCCCAGGCGGGCGACCGCTTCACCGGCCCCGACGGGCAGAAGCTGCTCATCGCCTGGACGACCACGCCCAAGGACGATCCGGTCGCCGACTGGAAGAACCAGGAGCGCTACATGGTGCGCTCGCACTACAAGAAGATCCGCATAGCGCCGGTGGACTACCGCGGCTGGAACACGGCCGACTGGGAGTTCACCTACAGGGACGGCGGCACGGCCTACCGCACCGTCGACCGCGGGTTCGTCGTGAACGACCGGCTCGGCTACGCGCTGATGTACACGGCGAAGGCCGCCGCGTGGGACACGCCTGTGCGCGAGACCACGTGGAAGACGCTCGCCGGCACCTTCACGCCGAAGAAGTGACCGTCGCCGGACGGCGGGGTTCCGGGGTCCTGGTTCGGGGCGAGATCCTGCATCCCCTCTTTGCGGGTTGCCTCCGGCACGTATCGTGAGTGGCTGCGGACCGTACGCATCCGGCTATCCGGCCGGATTCGACCACAACGGGACGCAGCACGAACGGAATTGACCGACCGGGCGGCCGGGGGAGGCAACGTGGACGACTATGCGGGTCGGGTGCTCGTCGACCGCTACCGCCTGCCGCTGCCGCCCTCGGACGAGTACGAACTCACCGAGTCCCGCGCCTTCGACACCTACAGCGGGCAGGAAGTCCTGGTCCGGCAGGTGCCGTTGCCGGAGATCGTCGAGGCCGAGGTGCTCGACGCGGAGGGGCTGCCCGAGGGGTTCACGGCGCGCGAGCGCGGGACACGGCGGCCCGCCGGCCGCGGATCGGGCGCCGGCGCGGGCACCAGGCGTCCCGCCGACCCCGTCGTGCGGCGGGCGATGGAGGCGGCCCAGGCGACGGCGAGCATCCCCGACCATCCCCGGCTCGACCAGGTCTTCGACGTGTTCGCCGAGGGCGGCTCGCTGTGGATAGTGAGTGAACTGGTGGCCGCGCGGCCGCTGTCGGCGCTGCTCGCCGAGAAGCCGCTGACGCCGTACCGGGCCGCCGAGGTCGCCTCCGACGTCCTCATGGCCCTGCGGGTGCTGCACGCCCACGGCTGGGTGCACCGCAACATCACCGCCCGCACGGTCCTCGTCTGCGACGACGGGCGGGTCATGCTGACCGGCCTCGCGGTCGGCGCGGCGGAAGAGGCGCTGTGCGGTTACGACCCGGTGCCGAGCGCGGACCCCTCGCCCGGCGCGCCGGACGAGGGCGGCCGGGGCGGTGCGGTGTCCGGCGGCAACGCCTTCCCCGCGGGAGCCGGCCCGACCGGCGGCCACGGCGGGAGCCTCGGACACGCCGGGAGCCTCGGACACGGCGGGAGCGGCGGTCATGCCGGACCCGCGGTGTCCGCGCCGGGACCGCGGCAAGGCGGTCAGGCCGACCAGAGCGGCCGGGGCGGCCGGAGCGGTCAGGTCGGACAGGTCGGCCAGGGAGGCTTCGCCCCGGGCGGGCCCGGCGGCGGTGGGCCCGGTGCCGGGGCGGTGGATCCCGAGGCCGCGAGGCGGGCCGCGATAGAGGCGCGGGCCACGGGAGCGCGGCCGATACCGGCGACGGGCGAGCCGTCCGCCGGCGGGGCGTCCGGGGCCGTGGCCCGCAGGGCGCCCGCGGAGACCGGCGGTGACGTGCGCGCCGCGCGGGCAGGGGCGATCGCCGCGTACCGGGCCGGGGCGAGGGCCGCGGCGCGGGTGCAGGAAGCCCAGGAGGCGGAGCAGAACGGGAGGGCGGCGCTGCCCGGAGCCCGCACCCCCGCCGACGGGGGTCACGGGGCCGCGGGAGGCCCGCCCGGCCGGATCGCCGACCCCTACGGCGTCCAGGGCCCGCCCGCGCCGCACGCCCCCGCACCGCGCACCCCCTACGCCCCCGGGTTCCCCCAGCAGGGCGGGGCCTCGACGTCGCACGCCTCGCTCACGCCCGTCCCCGGCCCGCAAGTACCGGGCGCGCAGGGCTCGGTGCCCGGTCAGGACGAGGGGCGGGACGGGCCGGAGCCGGGCGAGGAGCGGGCCGGGGTCCGCTGGGACGAGCTCGCGTCCGCGCCGTCCGGGCCGTCCCAGGCGTCCGGCTCCGGCGGCGCCCGGCGCGGGCCCGGCGCCGCGCTCGCGGCCGAGCGGGCGAGGCAGGCGCGGATGGCCGTCGTCGGGCCGGTCACCGAGCGGTGGGCGCCCGAGCAGGCCGTGCCGGTGCACGAGAACTGGCAGCTGGCCGCGCCGATCGGCCCCGCCACCGACCTGTGGGCACTGGGCGCGCTGCTCTTCCGGGCCGTGCAGGGGCACGCCCCCTACCCGGAGGAGTCGACGGCCGAGCTGGTGCAGCTGGTGTGCGCCGAGCCGCCCGCCTTCGCCGAGGAGTGCGGTCCGCTCAGGCCGGTCGTGGAGTCGCTGCTGCGCCAGGACCCCACAGAGCGCCTCGACTTCGAGGAACTGCGGGGCTGGCTGCGATCACTGGTGCGGTCCGCGCCGGAGCCGGAGGCGGGGGCGCATGTCATCGCGGCCCCGCCGGTGGACCCCCGACGCCTGCCGATCGTGCGCCGCAAGGGCGAGCTGGTGCGCCGGCGGCGCGCCGGGCTGCCCGCGACGCACGGAAGGCACAAGCGGGGCCGGGAGACGGAGGGCTCGCCCCGCAGCCTGGGCCGGACGCTGCTGGTGCTGATCCTGCTGGTGCTGGCCGCGGCCGTCGCCTACGCCGTGCTGTTCATGCCGAAGGCGGGCGAGGACGGCGCGGCCGGGGCGAACCCCCGGCGTACGGGGGCCGGCGGCGCCACGTCCGGCCAGGCGCCCGACGCGAGCAGCGCACCCCGCCCCGACCAGACCACCCCGGACGCCTCCGCCCCCGGCGCCTCCTCCTCTTCGTCGGCGGAGGCGACCCAGACGCAGACCGGCGGGTCCGGCGGCGGCGTCGCCGACGGTTTCACCCTGCGCAAGGACGCCGCCGGTTTCCAGATCGCCGTGGCCGACGGCTGGGGCCGCGCGCCGAAGAACGGGCGCGGCCAGATCGTCTACTCGCACGGGAACTTCGAGCTGATCGTCGTTCCGGGACGCGACAGCACGTCGTCCGGCGGCAGTGATCCGATGGTCTACCAGCGGGAGAAGGAGAGCGAGCTCCAGCCCTACCGGGATTCCAGCTGGGCGACCGCCTCCGGGCTGCGCACGACGACCGTCGGCACCCGGACCATGGCCGAGGGCCAGTTCACCTGGACCGGCGCGGGCGGCCGCGAACTGTACGTGCGCAACCTCGCCGTCCTCATCGCCGGGCGGTACCACGTCGTCCAGGTGCGGGGCCCCGAGGCCGAACGGGACGAGGTGTCCCGGCTGTTCGAGCAGGCGTCGGCCACCTACCAGTACACGGGCTGACGGCCGCCCGGACCGCGCCGGGCGCCGCGAGGTTGCCTCGCGGGGCCGGAAGGGACAACCGTCACAGTGCTGTCTCCTTGGCGCCCCCCTGGTTCCGCGCGGGCGGTCCGGTCTTTACGCTGGCCCTGTCAAGAGCATTGCGGGGCAACGTGAATCAGATGCAGGGCCAGCTCCTCGCGGGGCGCTACCGGCTCGCCGACGCCATAGGGAGCGGCGGCATGGGCCGGGTGTGGCGCGCCCACGATGAGCTGCTGCACCGTGCGGTCGCCATCAAGGAGCTGACGGCCGCGCTGTACGTCGCGGAGGGCGACCAGGCGGTCCTGTTGGCGCGGACCAGGGCGGAGGCCCGGGCGGCCGCGCGGATCAACCACTCGGCCGTGGTCACCGTGCACGACGTCCTCGAACACGACGGCCGGCCGTGGATCGTGATGGAGCTGGTCGAGGGCCGCTCGCTGGCCGACGCCGTCAAGGAGGACGGCCGCGTCGAGTCCAGGGAGGCCGCCCGGATCGGCCTGTGGGTGCTGCGCGCCCTGCGCGCCGCGCACTCCGCCGGCGTCCTGCACCGCGACGTCAAGCCGGGCAACGTGCTCCTCTCCGACGACGGCCGGGTCCTCCTCACCGACTTCGGCATCGCCCAGATCGACGGCGACACCACCATCACCCGCACCGGCGAGGTCGTCGGCTCCGTCGACTACCTGGCCCCCGAGCGGGTGCGCGGCCACGACCCCGGCCCGTCCTCCGACCTGTGGGCGCTGGGCGCGACGCTGTACACGGCCGTGGAGGGGCGCTCGCCGTTCCGCCGCACCTCGCCGCTGACCACGCTTCAGGCCGTCGTCGAGGAGGAGGCCGCCGACCCGCAGCAAGCCGGGCCGCTCGGCCCCGTCATCACCGCCCTGCTGCGCAAGGACCCGGCCGCGCGTCCCACCACCGCGGCGGCCGAGCACCTGCTGGCCGAGGCCGCCGAAGGACGGCGTCCCGACGCGGCGCAGGCCTACGTGCCCACGCAGTACGGCGGCCCGGACCGGGCCACGGGAGGCCACCCCGCCGGGCCCCCGGCCGCGGCGCACCCGGCGTCCCACGCCACGCCCCCCACCTCGTACGTGCCGTCGCCTCCCCGGACGCCGACGGCCGCCCACCCGCTGACCCACTCGACCGCCGTGGGCCAGGTCCACCCCGGTCCGGGCCCGTCGGGACCGCACACCCCGCCCGTGCCGTTCGCGCCGTCCGCCGCGGACGGCCGCGCCGCCCGCCGCCGTCGCCGGCTGCGCACGACGGCGCTGGTGGTCGTCGTCGCCGCGCTGGTCGGCGTGGGCACGGCGATCGCGTTGCAGAAGTGGCACCCGGGGCAGGGGCAGACCACCGGCTCCGGGCCGTCGTCGCCTTCGCCGAGCGCGTCGCCCAGCGCCTCGTCCACCGGCGTGTCCGGCGTGTCGGACGCACCCGGCACGTGGGAGGAGATCCACGACCCGCTCGGCTTCGGACTCGCGCTGCCCAAGGGCTGGAAGCGCGAGGTGTACCAGGACGAGGGCGATCTCCAGCAGATCGACTACACGCCCGACGGCGGCGAGCACTTCGTGCGCATCGCCCTCGACAAGTCCCCTGACTTCAACGACCCGTACGCCCACCAGGTCGACCTCGAACAGCAGCTCGGACGGCTCGTCGACTACGAGCGGGTCACCCTGGAGAAGAACCTCTACCGCGACCGCGACGGCTCCGAATGGGAGTACACGTGGACCGCGCTGGCGAAGGACACCCCGTTCCCCGGGCCGCGCCGTGCGATCGAGGAGACGTACGTGGCCCGTGACGGCTCTGAGTACGTCGTCTACATGTCCTCGCCCGCGAAGGACTGGGCCGAGACGGCCAAGCAGTTCAGGTCCGTGTTGCAGAGCTGGCGCGAGCCGGCCTCGTAGCGCCGGCGGGCGGAGCGCGGCAGTTGGCCGGACCGCGCCCCGGAGGCCGGGCCTCCGGTGGGGCATGATGACCCCATGGGGACCGAGGGGGACGGGGACACCGCACGGGTCGTCGCGGGCCGCTACCGGCTCGAGGCGCGGCTCGGGCGTGGCGGCATGGGAATCGTGTGGCGGGCCACGGACGAGCTGCTCGGACGGCGTGTCGCCGTGAAGGAGCTGATCCAGGACGACGCGCTCTCCGCCGACGAGGCGCGCGGCCGCCGCGACCGCACGCTGCGCGAGGCGCGCGCGGTCGCGCAGCTCAGCCATCCGCACATCATCGTCGTGCACGACGTCGTCGAGGACGGCGAACGTCCCTACATCGTCATGGAGTTGATCGTCGGCGACTCGCTCGCCGACCGGATCGCCGCCGAAGGCCCGCTCGCGCCGAAGGAGGCTGCGCGGATCGCCGTCGCCCTGCTCGGCGCCCTGCGGGCCGCGCACGCGGCCGGGGTCCTGCACCGGGACATCAAGCCCGCGAACGTCCTGCTGGAACGCGACAGCGACCGTGTGGTCCTCACCGACTTCGGGATCGCGCAGATCGCCGGCGCCACCACGCTCACCGAGACCGGCTCGTTCGTCGGCTCGCCCGAGTACACCGCGCCCGAGCGGATGTCCGGCTCGCACACGGGCGCGGAGTCCGACCTGTGGTCGCTGGGCGCGCTGCTGTGCACGGCGCTGAGCGGCGAGTCGCCGTTCCGGCGCGACTCGTTGGGCGGCATCCTGCACGCCGTCGTGTTCGCGGAGATCCGCACGCCCCCGCAGGCCGCCCCCCTGCTGCCCGTCGTGCAGGGGCTGCTGGAGCGCGATCCGGAGAGGCGGCTGGGCGCGGCCGAGGCGGAGCGGCTGCTGCGCGCCTTCATGGACACCGGGCGCACCCCGCCGCCCGTGTCGTCCGGCTACACCCCGACCCAGGCGGACCTGCCCCGCTCCGACGCCCCCGCCCGGGAGCGTTCCACGCGCGGCGTGCTGGTGGCCGCGCTGCTGGTGGCCGCGATGGCCGGGGCGGGCGTGTCGGCTGCCGCGCTGCTGGTCAAGGGGGACGGCGACCGGGGGCGCACGCCCACGAGTTCCCCGCCGGGCGCGTCGGCGAGCGCCACGCCGGGGCGGCCGGGCAGCGGCGGCGCGCCGAGTCCGTCGGCGACGCCGAGCGCCACGCCGACGGGGGTCCACGGAACGTCCCGCGCCACGCTGCCGGTCGCCCCCCGCCCGGTGGCCGGCATGCCGTCCGCGCCGTCGGGATACCGCGTGGCCGACGACCCGGCCGGGTTCGCGCTCGCCGTGCCGGCGGACTTCACCCGCGAGCCGCAGGGCGAGCGGGTGTTCTTCATGTCGCCGGGGCAGGTCTTCCGGCTCGGGGTCAAGGTGTCCGACGCGGCCCCGGACGGCCCGCTCGCGGTGATGGAGCGGGCGGCCGCCGAGGGTCCGGACACCAACCCGGGCTACCACGACGGCCTGGTCACCGAGACCTCGCACGGCGGACGGCCCGCCGCCCTCTGGCAGTTCACCTGGGACGGCTTCAGCGCGGCGGAGGGCCCCCGGCACACGTACGACCTGTGCTGGACGGAGGGCGGACGGCAGTACGACGTGTGGGTGTCCGCTCCGGTCGGGAAGGTGCGCGAGGCGCGGGAGTACTTCGACGTCGCGGTCGACACGTTCGTGCCCCGGTAGCTCGTGCCTCGGTGGCTTCGCAGCCCTTGCCTCGGTGCTTCGTGCCTCGGCGGTTCATGCCTCGGTGCTTCGTGACACGGTAGTTGCACGGCACCAGTGGATATCGGCCTGCCTGGCGCGATATGGATGGACCATGAGCCACAACGGGGGCGTCGGCCACGAGTCCGATGAAACGACGAGTTTTGTTCTGCAACCGCCGAACCCGAACCTGAACCCGCCGAACCGGAACCCGCCGAACCTGAACCCGCCGAACCGGAACCCGCCGAACCCGAACCCGCCGAGCCGGCGGGCGGCCGTGCCCGGGCAGGGGCCGTCGGAGCCGGGGCCGGAGAGCGAGCCGGGTGTCGGGCGGCTCGTCGCCGGGCGTTACCGACTGCTGGCGAAGCTCGGGCACGGCGGCATGGGCACGGTGTGGCGCGCCAAGGACGAGACGGTGGACCGCGAGGTCGCCGTCAAGGAGCCCCGCGTACCGGATCATCTTCCGGAACGCGAACGCGCCAACGCGTTCGAGCGGATGCGCCGCGAGGCGCGGGCCGCGGCCCGGCTGGACCATCCGGCCGTGGTCGGCGTGCACGACGTCGCGGTCGTGGACGGGCGGCCGTGGATCGTGATGGAGCTGGTGCGCGGGCGCTCGCTGGGCGACGTCCTCCAGGAGGGCACGCTCAGCGCGCGCGAGGCGGCCCGCGTCGGCCTGGAGGTGCTCGGCGCGCTGGAGGCCGCGCACGCGGCGGGCGTCCTGCACCGGGACGTCAAGCCGGACAACATCCTGCTCGGCGGCCACGACCGGATCGTCCTCACCGACTTCGGCATCGCCCAGATCGAGGGCGACACCCGGCTGACCGACACCGGCGGCATCATCGGCTCGCCCGAGTACCTCGCCCCCGAGCGGGTGCTGGGGCAACGTCCGGGGCCGGCCGCCGACCTGTGGTCCCTGGGCGTGGTCCTGTACGCGGCGACCGAGGGCGTCTCGCCGTTCCGCCGCAGCAACACCCCGGCGACCCTCCAGTCCGTCCTGAACGCGGCGCCCGCGCCGCCCGCCGCCGCGCGGGGTCCGCTGGCCGAGGCCGTCAACGGGCTGCTGGAGAAGGACCCGGCGCGCCGTCCCACGGCCGCCCGGGTGCGGGCCCTGCTGGAGGCCGCCGCACACCCGCCGGCCCCACAGCCCGCCCGGCCCGCCGCCGTCCCGCCGCCCGGCCGGGAGGGGGCGCCCGCCGGGGCGTCCCGTGTCCGCCGCAGGTTCGGGCGCGCGGCGTGGACCGGACTGGCGGCCGCCGTCGTGGCCGTGGCGGCGGCGGTGTACCTGGTGGTCGCCGACCCGTTCGCCGGGCCGCTGCCGGACGGGTGGAAGACCATGCACGACAAGG
The DNA here is from genome assembly GCF_043200075.1 of Streptomyces sp. NPDC048481. Lineage (NCBI taxonomy): Bacteria > Bacillati > Actinomycetota > Actinomycetes > Kitasatosporales > Streptomycetaceae > Streptomyces > Streptomyces sp. NPDC048481. The sequence goes on along the minus strand of NZ_JBICXC010000002.1, from coordinate 706,596 downwards.
AGGTCACCGCGACGCTCGCGGTGCCCGACAGCTATGTGCGCGGCGAACCCGCCAAGGACGCGCCCGCCGACGAGCACTGGGTGAGCTGGACCGATCCGAGCGGCGCGATCTCCGTCGTCCTGACGGTCAAGCGCGCGGCGGAGGACAAGGTGCACGCGATCAAGGACTCCGCGGCGGCCCAGATGTACGCCGACAACGGCGACTTCAAGGAGACCGGCGAGTACCGGCTCAACATGCCGAAGGGACCGCGCACCAGCACCGACTCCGAGGTGGCCTTCCACGGCCGCAAGGCCGCCGGGAACACCGTCGTCTACACCACCGACGACAGTCAGCACCCGGTCCCGCGTGAGCTGCGGATCCTGTACTACAAGTCCACCGGCGGCGACATGTACCAACTCGTGGTCGGCTACCCCGGGAAGGGCGACTTCACCTCGCGGGGCCGCGAGGTGGCCCGCACGGCGGTCGCCAACCTGGAGATCGACCGGCCCTGACCGTTTTGCTACCGAACCGCCCGCGAAACGACGGGAGTTGGCCGAAGATCGTGGTAGTCATGGAGGCATGAGCAACGACGGGGACGCCGCGGGCGCCGACGGCCGGACGCTGAACGGCCGTTACCGGCTGCTCGACCGCCTCGGATCCGGCGGTTCGGGCACCGTGTGGCGGGGCCGCGACGAGCTGGCGGAACGCGAGGTCGCCGTCAAGAAGCCCTGGCTGCCGGGCCGGCCCGGGGACGGGCCCTACCGGCGCGCGGCCCACCGTCTCCAGCGGGAGGCCCGCGCCGCCGCCCGCGTCGACCACCCCTGCGCCGTCACCGTCCTCGACGTCGTGGTGGAGGAGGGGACGGACGTCGAGGGCGGGCTCCCCTGGATCGTCATGGAGCTGATCCACGGCGAGTCCCTGCGCGAGACGCTGCGGCGCGGCCCGCTCGACCCCGCCGAGACGGCCCGGATCGGCCTCGCCGTCCTGGGCGCGCTGCGCGCCGCGCACGCCGTCGGCATCGTCCACCGGGACCTCAAGCCGGCCAACGTGCTGCTCGGCCGTCCCCCGCTCGCGAGCCCGTGCGGGCCGGGAGACCCTCTGGGCCGCGTAGTCGTCACCGACTTCGCCATGGCGCACGTCCCGGGCGAGGAGACCTGGACCGCGACCGGCGACGCGGCCGGCCGCCCGGACCGCGTCCCGGACTTCGTCGCCCCCGAGCGGACGTCCGGGCGGGGCGCGGGACCGGCCTCGGACCTGTGGTCCCTCGGCGTCCTGCTCCACACGGCCGTCGAGGGCCGCTCCCCGTTCCCCGGGACGGCCCCGTGGTCCGCGCCCGCCGCGCCCCTCCCCGGAGCACGGCACGAGCCGCCGCCGGAGCCGCCGGAGCCCGAGCGGGCCGGCCCGCTCGCCCCCCTGCTCCGGGCCCTCCTGCACCGCGATCCGCAACACCGGCCGACCCCCGAGGAGACCGCGGCCGCCCTGGAAGCGGCCGGCGCCGCCCGGGCCCGCCGCCCGGCCGCCCCGTGCCCGGCCGAATCCCGGTGACGCCGCCAGGAGCCGTGACCGCGGTCCGCGGACTCCGCGGCGGGACGACTCCCGACAGCAGCGGCCCTCGGATCAGCGGCCTTCGGACTCCGGGGCCGCGAGTGCCGGAAGGGACGGGGTGGGCGGCGGACTCAACGCCCTGATCAGCAGGTTTGTTGCCAGTGAACGCTGGCGCCGTGTGTGCGGCCGGTGAATCCCTATTACCGGCGGGTACCCAAAGTTCTCCGCACGTCATACCCTGCGCCTCATGACGGACTCGCAGGCCGCGGAAAAGGCACCGGCAAAGACCGGCACGAACCCCCTCGCCCCCACCCCCACCGGCGTCCGCACCGCCGCCGACGTGGTGACCCCGGAGCTGGTCGCCCAGCTCACCAAGGGCGTGACCGGCTCGGGCCGCACGGCCAACCACACGCCGTTCACCGGCGAGAAGCTCGCCGACCTGCCCGAGTCCACCCCCGAGGACGTCTTCAAGGCCTACGAGGCGGCCCGCGCCGCGCAGACGGTGTGGGCGAAGACGCCGGTCCGTGAACGCGCCGCCGTCCTGCTCCGCTTCCACGACCTGGTGCTGGAACGCCAGGCCGAGGTGCTCGACCTCATCCAGCTGGAGACGGGCAAGGCGCGCCTGCACGCCCACGAGGAGGTGCAGGCCGTCGCCGTGGCCGCCCGCCACTACGGCCGCAAGGCCCCCGCCTACCTGCGCCCCAAGCGGCACGCAGGCGCCATGCCGACCCTCACCAAGGTCACCGAGCTGCGCCACGCGCGCGGGGTCGTGGGCCAGATCGCCCCCTGGAACTACCCGCTGGAGCTGTCGGTGGGCGACGCGCTCCCGGCGTTCGCCGCGGGCAACGCCGTCGTCATGAAGCCCGACACGGAGACCTGCCTGACCGCCCTGTGGGCCCGCGACCTGCTCGTCGAGGCCGGTCTGCCCGCCGACGTCTTCCAGGTCGTCCTGGGCGAGGGTCCGGTCGTCGGCCCCGAGGTCGTCCGGCACGCCGACTACGTCTCCTTCACCGGCTCCACCCGCACCGGCCGCGAGGTCGCGCAGGGCGCCGCCGCCCGGCTGATCGGCGTCTCCCTCGAACTCGGCGGCAAGAACGCCATGCTCGTGCTGGAGGACGCCGACATCGAGAAGGCGGCGGCCGGCGCCGTTCGCGCCTGCTTCTCCTCCGCCGGGCAGCTGTGCATATCCATCGAGCGGCTGTACGTCCACGAGTCGATCGCGGACGCCTTCGTCGAGCGCTTCGCGGCCCGCACCCGCGCCATGCGCCTGGGTACCGCCCTCGCCTACGGCGCCGACATGGGCTCCCTGGTCGGCGAGCGCCAGCTGGAGACGGTGACCCGGCACGTCGAGGAGGCCGTCGCCAAGGGCGCGAAGGTCGTCGCCGGCGGCGTCGCCCGCCCCGACGTCGGCCCGTACTTCTTCGAACCGACCATCCTCGACGGCGTCACGGAGCCCATGTCCGTCTGCACCGAGGAGACCTTCGGCCCGGTCGTCTCGGTCTACCGCTTCCGCACCGACGACGAGGCGGTCGAGCAGGCCAACTCGACGCCGTACGGCCTGAACGCGTCGGTGTGGACGAAGGACGGCCGCCGCGGCCGGGACGTCGCCTCCCGGGTGCGGGCCGGCACCGTGAACGTCAACGAGGGCTACGCCGCCGCCTACGGAAGCGTCCAGTCCCCGATGGGCGGCATGAAGGACTCCGGGCTCGGCCGCCGCCACGGCTCCGACGGCATCCTCAAGTACACCGAGGCCCAGACGGTGGCCCAGCAGCGCCTGCTGCCGATGGCGCCGGCCCTCGGCATGGACGACGAGAAGTACGCGGCGTTCATGAGCACGAGCCTGAAGGTGATGAAGGCACTCCGGCTGCGCTAGGACCTGCCGTTCCGCCCGGTCCGCCGTCGCGCACCGGGCGGCACACGACCGGAACCCCACCCGTTCCCGACGAGGAGAGCACGTGTCCCAGGACGCCTACGACTACGACGTCATCGTCGTCGGATCCGGCTTCGGCGGTTCCGTGACCGCCCTGCGCCTGACGGAGAAGGGCTACACCGTCGGCGTCCTGGAGGCGGGCCGCCGCTTCACCCGGGAGTCGCTGCCCAAGAACTCCTGGGACCTGAAGAACTACCTCTGGGCGCCCCGGCTCGGCATGTACGGCATCCAGCGCATCCACCTGCTGGGCAACGTCATGGTCCTGGCCGGCGCGGGCGTGGGCGGCGGCTCCCTCAACTACGCCAACACCCTCTACGTCCCGCCGAAGCCCTTCTTCGACGACCCCCAGTGGCGGGACATCACCGACTGGCAGGCCGAGCTGACGCCGTACTACGACCAGGCGCGCCGCATGCTCGGCGTACGGCTCAACCCCACGACGACCCCCTCCGACGTGCATCTGAAGGCGGCCGCGGAGCGCATGGGCGTCGGCGACACCTTCCACATGGCGCCCGTCGGCGTGTTCTTCGGCGACGGCGAGGACGCCGACGGCACGGCGAAGGCGAAGCCGGGGGAGCAGGTCGCCGACCCCTACTTCGGCGGCGCGGGACCGGCCCGCAAGGCCTGCGTCGAGTGCGGCGAGTGCATGACGGGCTGCCGGCACGGAGCCAAGAACACCCTCAACGAGAACTACCTGCACCTCGCCGAGAAGGCGGGCGCGGTCGTCCACCCGCTGACCACGGTCGTGTCCGTGACGGACGACTCGCAGGGCGGCTACGCGATCGCCACTCTCCCCACCGACGCCCGCCGCAAGGGCTCCGCCCGCGGCCGGGTCTTCACAGCGCGCCGGGTCGTCCTCGCGGCCGGCACCTACGGCACCCAGACGCTGCTGCACCGGATGAAGGCGGGCGGCCAACTCCCCTACCTCTCGGACCGGTTGGGACATCTGACCCGCACCAACTCCGAGGCCCTGGTGGGCGCCCAGACCGACGACCGCCGCTACCGCAGGGCGACCGGCGCGCCCAAGGTCGACTTCACGCGCGGCGTCGCCATCACCTCGTCCATCCACCCGGACGAGAACACCCACATCGAGCCGGTGCGCTACGGCCGGGGCTCCAACTCCATGGGCAGCCTGTCGATCCTCCAGGTGCCGTACGCGGAGGGCTCGTCGAGGGTCGCGGGCTGGCTGGCGAACGCCGTGCGCCACCCGCTCCTCGTGCTGCGCTCGCTGTCCAACCGCCGCTGGTCGGAGCGCACCATCATCGGCCTCGTCATGCAGTCGCTGGACAACTCGCTGACCACGTACCTGAAACCGGCGGGCGTCGGCAAGGGCCTGCTGACCGCGCGGCAGGGGCACGGCGCTCCCAACCCCAAGCAGATCAGGGCCGCTTCGCAGGCCGCCTCCGTGATCGCCGCCGACATCAACGGCTTCGCCGGCTCCAACGTGGGCGAGCTGATGGGCACCCCGCTCACCGCGCACTTCCTCGGCGGCTGCCCGATCGGCGACTCCCGCGAGACCGGCGTCATCGACCCCTACCACCGGCTCTACGGCCACCCCGGCATTTCCGTCGTCGACGGCGCCGCGGTCTCGGCGAACCTCGGGGTGAACCCGTCGCTCACCATCACCGCCCAGGCGGAGCGGGCCATGTCGTACTGGCCGAACAAGGGCGAGACGGACCCGCGTCCGGCGCAGGGCGCGGCGTACGAGCGGCTGAAGCCGGTCGAGCCGGTCAGCCCGGCGGTGCCCGCGGAGGCGTTCGGCGCGCTGCGCCTGCCGTTCCTGGGCATGCCGGCGGTCCCGCCCAAGCAGTAGCGCGCGTGCCGGGCCACGCGCCCGGCCGCCGCTCGACCACGGCCCGAACGGTGTCCCGACACGGCGAAGGGACCTGCGCCCCCCTCCGAGCGCAGGTCCCTTCGCTGGTTCGCGGTGGCGCGTTACGCGTGCGCGCCGGCCTTGCGGCGACGGGCGGCGAACACCGCTCCCGCGCCCGCGACGACGGCGACGCCGCCGACCAGCCCGATCATCGGCAGCGCCGAGTCGGAGCCGGTCGAGGCGAGGGTGCCGCTGATCGGCTTCGCGCCGCCCTGGGCCTGGACGCCGTCGGTGGGCTTGTCGCCGTTCGGCTTGGCGTCGCCGGCGCCGTCGGCGTGGCCGCCCGCGGCGATGATCTCGACGTCGTAGAAGTCACCGTTGCCGTAGCAGGTGGAGGCCTCGCCGGCGTAGACGGCCTCGCTCAGCGCGAACGACGAGCCCGCCGGCGCGGACGCCTTGACCTTCACCCGCAGGTCGAGGGAGGCCGAGGAGTTCTTCTCCAGGGAGTCCAGCAGCCCCACGAAGGAGCCGGAGACGATCTTCTCGCCCTGCCCGTCCTCGTACGAGTCCTGGTAGCCGCTGGTCCACTTGCCGTCTTCCTTGACCTGGATGACGGCGAGACCCTCGGAGAGGAGTTTGTCGGTCTCCTCGCCGTACTCCATGAACGCGTCGATGTACACGTTCTTCAGGTCCTTGGCGGAGTCGTTGTCGACGACGAACTCGAAGTCGTGCCAGCCCGAACCGGCCACGATCTTGCTGGGCAGTCCCTTGATCCGGGCGGTGAGCTTCTCGTCCAGCTCGAAGGAGTCGCAGTCCGTGTACGGGTCGAACGGGCCGGTGCTCGCGCTCGCGGACGCGCTCGCGGAGGACGACCCCGAGGCGGACGCGGACGCGGAGGCGGAGCCGCTCGGGCTGCCGCTGGGCGAGCCGGTCGCCTTCGAGTCGTCCGAGCCGGTCGAGGAGGAGGCCGACGTGTCGTCGCTCGGCGTGCCGGAGGCGCTCTCGCCGTCCGACTCCGACGGGCTGGACGAGGTGCTCTGCGACGCGGACGCGCTCGCGGAGGACGTCTGGTCGTCCTCGGCGAAGGCGGCCGGGGCGGACAGCAGGGCCAGCGGGGCGACGACGGCGGTCGCCGCGAGGGCGACCATCGTGCGGCGAAGCTTCATGAAGACCTCGGCGTTCAGGTGGGGAGGCCTTCCGTCATGGGGGTCGGGAGGGGCCTGGTTACGCTGGGTGTGACCGGCGACGGCTGTGAACAGTTGTGCTGATTCACAGGATCTTTATATGGCGCGCGTCACATTTCTGCGCGGCTCCGGCCGGGGGCGCTCGGCCGGCCACGACGAAGGGCCCCGCGGGACGGATCCGCGGGGCCCTTCTCTATCGTCAGCACCGGCGTCAGGGCAGCGCCGGTGCCTGGGAGCGGCGCCGGGGGGTTGCGCCGCTGGTCTGGACCGCTGGCGGGAACAGCGGGGGCCGTGTATGGCGCCGAGGGGGGAGGGCGACGTCGTGAAATCGTCGTCCGAGGAGTGACCTGAGGTCTTTCGGGGGCTTTCTACGCATCGTGCTGGATGAGTGCGGCCCCCGCAACCGTTTGACCCAGCCCTTGTGCATTTTTGCATTTTCCGCCGGCCGGTCCCGGGCGTCCCCGGGACCGGCCGTTCTCTCGGCGACCGGTCTGCTGTCCCCTGCCGTCCGGTCGCCTTCGGAGCGAGGTCCCACGACGCACGGCACGATCCGTGCGTCTCATCGCCCCAGCGAGCCACGCGTGGTTCTTCCGGACCCGCCCCTGGCTGGAGCGGACACCGGTACCAACGACGCCGCCGGCCCGGCGGTCACGCGCCGTACGGGTGAGACGGCGGCCGAACTGACACCCGACGCCCCGCCCGCCCCCTGGCGGGTCACACCCGTCCCCGGCACAGTTCGAGCAGCGTCATCGCGAGGGCGGTGCCGGGGCGGCCCAGCGCGTCCCGGTAGTGGGCGAGGATCTCCAGCTCGCGGGAGAGGTTCACCCGCCGGCCGCCGGAGGTGATCCTCGCCTCCTGGACGACGGCCGAGACGGCCATCCGCTCCTGGATCAGGCCGATGATCCGGTCGTCCAGCGCGTCGATGCGCTCACGGGCGCCGGTGATCACGTCGGCGGCCTCGGAGGTACGGGCGCCGGTCACGTCGATGGCGGTCATGGGGGCTCCTGTAGGGGTTCGGTTCGGGATGCGGTGGGGCCGCCCCGGAGCGACAGGACCCGGGAGAAACGACAGGCGCCCCGGGCCTTGTCGGCCCGGGGCGCCTGGGAAGTCGCTCGTCAGAAGCTCAAGCGACACGACCATGGCAGCCGGCGGGCCGGGTGCCATAGGTAAAGACGAAGGTCGTGTGAGCGAGCATGCGCCCCAGTATGCAGGGGTGCCGGGCGCGGTCCAAGCCCGTTCGCATCCTGAGACGCGGGGGCGGCCGCGGAGCCGGGACGGCGTCTCGTCCGCTCTCGGTAGAATTGGCCAGCACAGAGACCACGCCCGAACCGCCGGAAGGCCCCCGTGTCCACAGCGACTCCCGCTGCCGCCGCCCCCGACACCGTCCTGGTCGTCGACTTCGGCGCGCAGTACGCCCAGCTCATCGCCCGTCGAGTCCGCGAGGCGCGGGTCTACAGCGAGATCGTGCCGAGCACCACGCCCGTCGAGGAGATGCTCGCCAAGAACCCGGCGGCGATCATCCTCTCCGGCGGCCCCTCGTCCGTCTACGAGGAGGGCGCCCCCCGCCTCGACCGCGCGATCTTCGAAGCCGGCGTCCCCGTCTTCGGCATGTGCTACGGCTTCCAGCTGATGGCGCAGAGCCTCGGCGGCACCGTCGACAACACCGGAGCCCGCGAGTACGGCCGCACCGACCTGCACGTCTCCCGCGTCTCCTCCACCCTCTTCGAGGGCACCCCTGCCGAGCAGCCCGTGTGGATGTCCCACGGCGACGCCTGCTCCGCCGCCCCCGAGGGCTTCGTCGTCAGCGCCTCCACGGACGTCGTCCCGGTCGCCGCCTTCGAGAACGACGAGAAGAAGCTGTACGGCGTCCAGTACCACCCGGAGGTCATGCACTCCACGCACGGCCAGCAGGTCCTGGAGCACTTCCTGTACCGGGGCGCGGGCCTGAGCCCCGACTGGACCACCGGCAACGTCATCGAGGAGCAGGTCGAGGCCATCCGCGAGCAGGTCGGCGACAAGCGCGCGATCTGCGGCCTGTCCGGCGGCGTCGACTCCGCGGTCGCCGCGGCCCTCGTCCAGAAGGCCATCGGCTCCCAGCTGACCTGCGTGTACGTCGACCACGGGCTGATGCGCAAGGGCGAGACCGAGCAGGTCGAGAAGGACTTCGTGGCCGCGACCGGCGTCCAGCTCAAGGTGGTCGACGCCGAGGAGCGCTTCCTCACCGCGCTCAAGGGCGTCTCGGACCCCGAGGAGAAGCGCAAGATCATCGGCCGCGAGTTCATCCGCGTCTTCGAGCAGGCCCAGGCGGAGATCATCGCGGACGACGGCCCCGAGGTCGCCTTCCTGGTCCAGGGCACGCTCTACCCGGACGTCGTCGAGTCCGGCGGCGGCACCGGCACGGCGAACATCAAGTCGCACCACAACGTCGGCGGGCTGCCCGAGGACCTCGAGTTCCAGCTGATCGAGCCGCTGCGCAAGCTCTTCAAGGACGAGGTCCGCATGGTCGGCCAGGAGCTCGGCCTGCCGGAGGAGATCGTCCAGCGCCAGCCGTTCCCCGGCCCCGGCCTCGGCATCCGCATCGTCGGCGAGGTCACCAAGGAGCGCCTGGACCTGCTGCGCGACGCCGACGCCATCGCCCGCGAGGAGCTGACGGCGGCCGGTCTCGACCGGGAGATCTGGCAGTGCCCGGTGGTCCTGCTCGCGGACGTCCGCAGCGTCGGCGTCCAGGGCGACGGCCGCACCTACGGCCACCCGATCGTGCTGCGCCCCGTCTCCTCCGAGGACGCCATGACCGCCGACTGGTCGCGGCTGCCGTACGACGTCCTGGCGAAGATCTCCACCCGCATCACCAACGAGGTGCGTGACGTCAACCGCGTCGTCGTCGACGTGACCTCGAAGCCGCCGGGCACCATCGAGTGGGAGTGAGCCGCGCCGGGGCCCCGCGCGTGGGCCCCGTGAGCGGCTTCAGGTCCGCCTGAGGGTGCGCACCGGCGCCCCGGGCCGCCAGACCTGGACGACCAGATACGTGTCGTCCTCGACGTAGGTCCGCACGACCTCCGTCAGCTCGGTGCGGAAGAGGTGGAACGGCTGCGGCGGTTCCACCTCTTTCACGTACCCGGCCCTCGCCTCGCCGTCCGCCACCTCCACCGCCCGCCCCGCGACCCGTACGTCGCCCCCGCCCATCCCGGTGCCCTCGCCCGGATTGGCCTGGAGACAGAAGCGGGGATCCCGGCGCAGGTCGAGGGCCTTCAGCGAGTCCGGCATCATGCCCAGCCACAGCTCACCGGCGAGGAAACGGACCTCGATGCCGGAGGTGCGCGGGGAGCCGTCCTTGCGCACGGTCGCCAGCACGTGATGGGTGAACGCGCCGAAGCGGTCCTCGACGGTCCTCGCGAACCCGGGCTCCGCGCCGGCGAACACGGACCAGTAGCCGGGGGTCTCACTCGATGCACTCGATGTCATACGGCGAGTGTGACCGCGATACCGGACATCTGCTGTCGGTGTTCGCGGCGGGTGCGCACGGAACCGGGCACGGTGGGCGCGGTCAGAATCCCTGCGGGGTGCTGCTGTAGGGATTCGCGTCGGGCGTCGCGTGGGGGGTTCCGTACGGCTGCGGCGTGGGCCGTACGTAGCGCTCCACCCCTGCCCCGTCCCGCACCGGCGTGCAGCCCGCCGCCGTGAGCTGCCGGGCCAGTTTCGCGCGCCGCACCGTGTTGATCCGCAGGGCGCCCAGCATGAACCCCGGCATCAGCACGGCGAGCGGGAGCAACACCGTGTACACGCCGGTCAGCAGGGCCATCAGCAGGAACAACGCCCCCGAGCCCCATCCGAGGAACAGCAGCTGTCTGCGGTTGGCGGCCGCCACGAGGGCGTCGTAGCGGATGAGCGCGGTGATCAGATCGACGTCCGCCTGCGCCTCGGGGACCGGTGTCAGCGAGCCCAGGTACATGCCCGGAACGGGCCGGTCGGGGCCCGGGTCCGGGAAGGCGGCCGTGTTCGCCGCGGCCCGCTGCCGCGCCGCCGGGGCGGGGTCGCGGACCAGGTGCAGGTGGAGGACCCGGTGCTTGCCCACGAGACGCACGTTCTCGTACCGGAAGCCGTAGCACTCGGCGATGTAGGCCAGCGCGCCGAACGTCTGGAACTCCGCGAAGGGGTGGACCAGCTCGATGGCGTCACGCGTCGCGATCTGACGCATGAGGGCGGTGATGTGGCGGGCTGCGATGCTCAAGACGTGCTCCGATGGTGACGGAAATCGTCATCTTTACATAACGGCTCTGCCTTTTTGCACGTGCCGACGGTAACTTCCGCGTGGTCAAGCAACCCAGTGCTGGAGGACCGATGCACGGGCCCACGCCGCCTGCCCCGCTGCCCACCGACCGGCTGCAGTTCGCGATGCCGCCGATGCACGAGTCGGTGGAGGACGAGCGCCGGCACCGGAAGGAACGGCTGGCCGGCGCGGTACGGATCTTCGGACGGCTCGGCTTCGAGGACGGCGTCTCGGGCCACATCACCGCCCGCGACCCCGAACACAGCGACTGCTTCTGGGTCAACCCGTTCGGCATGTCCTTCAAGCACGTCACCGTCAGCGACCTGGTGCTGGCCAACTCCGACGGCCAGGTCGTGGAGGGCCGCTACCACGTCAACCAGGCCGCCTTCACCGTGCACGCCCAGGTGCACGCCGCACGCCCCGACGTCGTCGCCGTCGCCCACTGCCACTCCGTCCACGGCCGCGCCCTCGCCGCGCTCGGCGAGCTGCTCGACCCCCTCACCCAGGAGAGCTGCGCGTTCTACGAGGACCACGCCCTCTACGACGCCTACACCGGCGTGGCCGTCGACGCGGAGGAGGGGCGGCGCATCGCGGCCGCGCTCGGCTCCCGCAAGGCGCTCGTGCTGCGCAACCACGGGCTGCTGACCGTGGGGGACTCCGTCGACGCGGCCGCCTGGTGGTTCGTCTCCATGGAACGCTCCAGCCAGGTCCAGCTGACCGCGCGGGCGGCCGGCCGGCCCGTCCTGATCGACCACCGGGCGGCGGTCGCGACCCGGGAACAGCTCGGCGGCGACCTGGTCGCGTGGATCAACTACCAGCCGCTGTGGCAGGACGTCAGCCGCAGCGAGCCGGACCTGCTGAGCTGACGGCGCGCACGGCCTCCCGGGGGATCGGGTGGCCCTCCGGCGTCGGACGGTCTCCCGGGGTCGGACGGTCTCCCGGGGCGGGCGGCGCGCGGAATCCGGTGGTCTCTCAGAAGCCGCGCAGCACGACGGCCTTCGTCCTGGCGAACTCCTCGTCGGTCAGCACACCGTCGCGGTGCAGCTCGCCCAGCTCACGCAACCGGCGCAGCAGCACGTCATGGTGGTCGGACGGACGGTGGTCGGACGGGCTCTGGTCGGACGGATGGCGGTCGGGCGGTTGGTGGCCGGACGGGGACCGGACGGTGGTGGCCGGAAGCCGCCGCCCCTGGGCCGCCGCCGCACGGGCCGCCCGCCCGGACGCACGCACCGACCCGGCGACGTCGTCGACGCCGTCGCCCACGGGGCGGTCGACGCCTCCGCCAGCGAGACCGTGGAGGCCTTCGCCTGCTGGACCGTGGAGGCCTTCGTCCGTGGGCCCGCCCACCGGTCCGCCCATGGGTTCGCCCGCCCGCCCGTTCACGGAACCGCCCGTGGGGCTGTCCACGGGTTCGGGGTGCGTGCGGGCCGAGGGATGCGGGAGACGCGCGGTGACGGCCGTCGCCACCAGCGCCGTCAGCAGGTCGCGGCTCACGTTGCCCCACAGGTCCAGGGCATAGGGGTCCTTCTCGGCCGGCAGCTTCGCGTACCGCGTCTCGCGGGTCACGAAGCGCAGGAATCCGTCGTCCAGACCGGTGTTGGGCAGCCACTCGACCCGCAGCAGATCGGCGACGTCGAGCACGCGGGGCCCGGTCGCGCGCTTCACCCGGTCCGAGGTGTCCGCCCAGTCGATCCGCACCTGGACGCCGTCGAAGGAGACCGTGCCGTCGGAGGACCGCACCGACACGGGCACCGGCGGACCGGGCAGCAGGTACTCGGCGGTCGGGCCGTCCGCGATCCGGTCCAGCAGCAGCGCGTGCCGGATCTCCTCGGCGAGGTACTCGGCGACGCCCGAGCGGTCCGTGTCCACGGCGAGCCGGTAGGGGTCGGCCGCGTCCGGCAGCCGGCCGCCGGTCGCCTGGAGCAGCGGGTCGGCGCCCTCGCGCAGCCGCATCCGCAGCCGCCCGCGCCTGCGCCGGCTCTCGTAGACGACCCCGGCGACCGCCTCCAGCGGCACCGCGATCTCCCCGTACGTCTGCCGGAACAGCGGCACGGAACGGTGCAGTCCCGGCGTGATCCTGACCGTCGTGCCGTCGAAGGCCCAGGTCCCGTGACGCTGGATGATCTCGGCCATGGGGAAATTCTCGCAGCCGGGTCAACACGGCCTCCCCGTCTTCACCCGCCCTGACCAGACCTGCCGGACACACAGGGTGTGTCGTAGGGCACAATTCGTCGACATCGCAGGGGAGTTGTTCACAGGGTGGCGACCGGGGCCTTCAGCGGGCTCTCCGGGACCGCCATCCGATCGGGTCGCGGGGAAGGCGGGCGTCGGACGTGGCGGTGCAGGAGGCGAGACAGGGAGCGGGCCCCGGCCCGGGGCCGGGCGTGCACGAGGGCGGCTGCGCCTGCGGGGACTGCCCCCACGGCGCACGTGAGGGACACCGGCGCGCGGTCGCCGCGTTCCTGCTGAAACGGGACGGTTTCGCCGCCGGGCAGGGCCTGCCCGCCGTCGTCGCCCACTCCGTCTCGGCGTCCCGCCAGTGGGTCTCCGAGGAGCTGACCCAGTCCGCGGAACACGTCGCCGAACGCGGCCGCGCCGAGGGCGAGGCATGGCTCGGCCGCCTGTGGCTGCGCACCGCGGTCACCGTGTGGGCCGCGGTCGTCACCCTCCTGCTGGTGCAGGCCCTGACCGCCGTCGGCACCGGCTGGACGGCCGCCCGCACCGCCGGACTCCTCGCCGCCCTCGTCGTCGCCGGCGCGCTGACCGCCGCCTCCTGGTTCCACCGGGCGCGCGGCGGGGCCCTCGCACCCGTGATCGGCGAGGACAACCGGCTCTCCACCTCCCGCGCGGTCGCCGCCGCCTGGGTGCTCTTCGTGGCCTACGCCGTACTGGTCCTCGTGGGCAGGCTCGCCGCCGCCTCCGGCCACGCCGAGCGCGACGCGCTGATCGCCGGACTCGACCTCGCCCGCGGCGCCGGCACGGTGACCGTCCTCGCCGTGGTCTGCGGCATCGCCGTACTGGTGCGCCGCGTGGTCGGCCTGCGCGTCCTCGGCCAGCGGCTGCAGAAGGTCCGCGCCCACCGCCCCCGGGCGGCCGACCTGCTCACCGACGACGCCGGCCGCGGAGCCTTCGCCGACATCCAGTACGCCGTGATCGGCGCCGTCGCCCTCGCCTTCGCCGCGGTGCGCCTGGCCCGGCGCCCCGACCAACTGCCCGACCTGCCCTGGGGCCTGGCGGTCGTCGTCCTCGTCTCGGCCGCCACCTACCTGGCCGGCAAGTACGCCGAGGGCGGCCGGCCCGTCATCCTCTCCGTCGTGCGTTCCCGCGAGGCCGGCGACCTCGACGCCCCCATCCGCACCGGCGACGACATCGAGATCCGCGGCGCCGGATTCGTCCCGCCCGGCGCCCAGACCGCCGACCGCCTCGCCCGCATGGTCGTCCGCATCGGCCCCGTCCACGTGCACGTCCCGCTCGTCCCCGTCACGGGCGGCTTCAGCAACCCCGCGGACGACGTACTCACCGTTCCCGTGCCCGCGGACGTGGAGCCCGGACGCGTGGACGTCCAGGTCGTCACCGCGGCCGGGGTGGAGACCAACCGCTACGCCATCGACGTCACCGACTGAGACACCGACCGGACAGCGACCTGGACACCGGCCGAGACACCGACCGGACAGCGACCTGGACACCGGCCGAGACACCGACCTGGACGCCGACCGACCCCGCCCGCCCACGCTCTCCAGGTCTGCCGCCCCTGCCGTTCCCGCACCGGCAGGTGAACCGGCTTATGGCCGAGCCCGTGCACACGTTTGAGTGCACCCCGCATGCCGTACGTATGGTCTGTCGAGGGGACCCACCACTCCGGGCGAGAGGCGGCTGCGGGCGATGACTCACAGTATGCGGACGGACACCTATCCCAGATATCCCGACGGCGGCGGCCGGGGCCTGCGGGACACCGCCGCCCGCTACGCTCTCCTCCCTCTGCGGATCTTCCTCGGCGTGACCTTCATCTACGCCGGCCTCGACAAGCTCACCGATCCCGCCTTCCTCAAGGCGAGCGGCGCCGGCTCGATCGGCGAGACCATGCGTGCCGTCCGGGACTCCTCGGCCGTCCCCGCCATGGTCGATCTGGCCCTGAAGAGCCCCGTCGGCTTCGGTTACGCCATGGCCTTCGGTGAACTCGCCGTCGGCACAGGCGTCCTGCTCGGCGTCCTCACCCGGCTCGCCGCGGTGGGCGGCGCCCTCATATCGCTCAGCCTGTGGCTGACGGTGAGCTGGGCCTCCGATCCGTACTACCTGGGCAACGACCTCCCGTATCTGATGGCCTGGCTGCCCTTCATCCTCGCGGGCGCCCCGGTGCTCTCCCTGGACGCCGCCTGGCGATCCAGACGACGCCAAGGTGGCACGGGGAGCCTGGGCTAATCCCGGACGGATGGGGGCGGGCGCCGGGCAGGACGTCCACGCACTGACGCGGGGCGGATGCGGGGCAGGACGATTCACGCCGATCATCGGATGCCGGATGCCGGATGCCGGATGCCGGATGCCGGATGCCGGTGCCGGGTGCCAGATCCCGGGTGCCGGACGTTCGGCGTCATCCGGCGTCATCCGGCGTCATCCGGCGTCATCCGGCGTCATCCGGCGTCGCCGAAGCCGCAACCTCCGCCTCTGCGCCGGCCGGTCTCCTAGCGGGGCGACAACCGACCACGGGCCGACCGGCTGTCCCCGGTCCCGAGCCGCCCGGGTCTGCGGCCACGGCGAGGTGATCGCTCCCGCCGGGGCCGGTCCGTCCCGGCCGGTCTCGGCAGCGTGGTCGGGCGGCCGGTTCCGTCGGTCACGGCGTGGCGGTCGGGCCCGTTCCGGTCGGGGACGTTCGACCGGACGGGCCCCGACGTCTGCGTACGCCCCGGGCCACCGCGCCCGCCACGCCCGCCAGGCAGAGGCCGGCCATGACGATCGGGATCATCGCGAACCACTGCGCCTGCCACAGACCGCCCGCATCGCCCGCGAAGACGACGCCCCCGAGGACGAACGCCGCGCCGGCGACCAGGCGGCCGGGCCGGAACTCATGACGCAGCACGGGCCACCTCCGCCTGTCCCACTCCGACCTTGAGGTCCAGATCGATGGTCCCCCCGCCCGCCTGTCCCGAGGCGGGCCGCAGGGTGATCTCCTTGTGCTTCCCCGGCTCCACGTCCACGTCCTTCTTGTCGTCGCCGGGCAGCTGGACGTCGCCCAGCCCCACGTCGATCCGCACCTTCACGGTCACGTTCCGCGGCACGACCACCTTCAGCCGGCCCGCGCCCACCTCGGCGGCCGTGCTGACCGTCTGCCCCTCGGCCGGCTCCAGCCGGCTCAGGTCCAGCGTGCCGTCGCCCGTGCCCAGGTCGTAGTGCGTCCGCACCTCCGCCACCGTCGTGGGCCGCCAGGTCGTGTCGGTCCAGTGGTTGTCGATGTTCTTCGGGAGTACCGCCGCTCCGGCCAGCAGACCCGCCGTGACGATGGCCAGGAACACCGACCCCGCGCCCGTGCGACCGAGGAACGAGCTGACCGCGATGCCCGCGCCGAGCACGATGAGCGCGGCCGCCAGGCCCGCTTGCAGGCTGTCGCCGAGCGGATGCGCGTCCCAGGTGTGTCTGGTGACGAGGCCGCCCGCGAGCAGGGCGAGCAGGAACACCCAGCCGCCGATCCAACGCGGGCCTGAGGGCCGAATGTACGGCTCGCGCGGGGCGCGTACGTCCTCGCGGCGGCGGTGGCCGGTGAGTTCGACGGAGACGTCCGCCATGAAGTCGCGGCCGCGGGATTCCGACGGCCCCCACAGGTAGCCGGTGCCGCCGTCGTGGGTGCCGTCCTTGACTATGGGGTCGCGCCACCAGGAGGGGTAGGCGTCGGGCACGGGCGGCGCCTGGGCCTCCGGCGGCGCGTCGGCCGCGGCCTGCGCGGCCAGCGGGTCGGGGTCGGAGGAGTCCCGGTGCCGCGACCAGTACCCGGCGCCCGCGAGGAGCAGGGAGACGACGACGGCGAACGCGAGCACGCTGCCGTTGCTCAGCATCGACAGGAAGACCCCGCAGCCGACCAGCGCGAACAGCACGGCCGCGAGGGCCTGGCCGTCGACCCGGCCGGTCAGGAGCTTGCGCACCTCGTTCTGCCCGTCGTCGGCGTAGGGCACGAACAGCCAGGCGAAGCCGTAGAAGATGAGGCCGAGGCCGCCGGTCGCGGAGAGCACGGCGAGGGTGATGCGGAAGACGACCGGGTCCATGTCGCACTGCCGCCCGAGACCCGCGCACACCCCCGCGATCATCTTGTGCTCGCGGTCCCGCCGGAACCTCGCCGGCAGCCCGGCGCCCGCCGCACCGCCCGTCGGTCCCCGGCCGGCGTCCGCGTCCGCCGTTCCCCGGCCGGCGTCCGCCGGTCCCGGGCCCGTGCCCGCGGAGGCGGCGGCGGCCGTCGCGGCCTCGGCCGCCGTCATGCCGTCCTCCTCGCGGACGCCCGGCTTCCGGTGTCCGGTCCCCTGCTCTCCACGGACTCCCCGCCTCCCGAGCGCCTCCTCGCCCCCGTCCTCCTGCGCCTCGGGCCGTTCCCGGTCATCAGGCTGCGTCCGGTCATCAGGCTGCATCCGGTCGTCGTGCCGAGTCCGGTCGTCGTGCCCCTGCTTCCCGTGCGCGCGAGGCGGGTCACCGGCGGCGCCGGGGGCGCCGGAGGACGGGGCGGCCGCGTCGGGCGCGGCGCCCCCGTCGGGCACGGCGTCCGCGGCGTGCTGGTGATCTGTCATGACTCCATGGTGGCGGGCGGACCGCCCTCGTGGCAGCCGGAACAACCCTGGTCGGACCCTGATATCCGCCCTGATCCGCAGCCGGGGCCGCGCTCGGCGCGGCGGCGCCGCGAAGATCAGGGACGTCTCGGGGGCGAACCCTGATGCCCGGGCCCGCGGCCCGTGTGACCATCGTTGGCATGCCGGAAGCCGCAGCAGCGCCACTCGTCGAACCGCGGCCGCCGCGCAAGCTCTACCGCAGCAGCGACGGTCGCTGGCTGGGTGGTGTGGCGCGGGGGCTCGCCGGGCATCTCGGCCTGCCCGTCGTCTGGGTGCGGCTCGTCTTCGCGGGCCTGTTCATGGCGGACGGCCTCGGCGCCCTGCTCTACGCGGCCTTCTGGTTCTTCGTGCCCCTGGGCGTCGGCGGTGTCGGCGACCAGAAGCCGCCGGCGCTCGTCGCCACGGAGACCGCGCCCGACGGCCGCCGCAGACTCGTGGCCCGCAAGCCCGACAAGGGGCAGATCGTCGCCCTGCTCCTCATGGTCGTGATCGCCACGGTCTTCGTGACCAACGTGAACCTGGGCAGCGGCGCCAAGGCCTACCTCGTGCCCGCCGTCCTCGTCGGCGCCGGCGTCGCCCTCGTCTGGCGTCAGGCGGACAACGCGCGCCGGGCCCGCTGGGTCGAGGTCGGCCGCAGGCGCCGTACGCTCACGCTCCTGCGCGCGGGCGCGGGCGTCCTGCTGGTCACGGCCGGCGTCTCCGGCAGCTTCGTGCTCCAGGGGTCCGCCACCCACCTCGGCTCCGTGCTCCAGGCGGCCCTCGCCGTCATCGTCGGCATCACGCTCCTCGCCGGGCCCTACCTGGTCCGGATGACACAGGACCTCTCCGAGGAGCGCCTGATGCGCATCCGCGCCCAGGAGCGGGCGGAGGTCGCCGCCCACGTCCACGACTCGGTGCTGCACACCCTGACGCTGATCCAGCGCAACGCGGAGAACGCCGGCGAGGTGCGCCGTCTCGCCCGCGCCCAGGAACGCGACCTGCGCACCTGGCTCTACAAACCCGAGGGCACCGGCAAGGACGAGGCCGACGAGCCGGCCACGGTCGCCGACGCGGTGCGCCGCAGCGCCGCCGAGGTGGAGGACAAGCACGGTGTGCCCATCGAGGTGGTGGTGGTCGGGGACTGCCCGATCGACGAACGGGTCGGGGCACAGATGCAGGCCGCGCGCGAGGCGATGGTGAACGCGGCCAAGTACGGTGGCGACGGGGGCGCGGTGCAGGTCTTCGCCGAAGTCGAGGGCAGGACGGTCTTCGTGTCCGTCCGTGACCGCGGCCCCGGCTTCGACCTCGACTCGATACCCGCCGACCGGATGGGCGTCAGAGAATCGATCATCGGCCGCATGGAGCGGCACGGCGGCACGGCGCGGGTGCGGGCGGTCCCGGACGGCGGCACCGAGATCGAGCTGGAGATGGAGAGGGTGGAGAAGACGTCATGAGCGAGCCGACCGACACGAACGACATGAGCGGCGCCGCGGAGGCGGGGGACGCCGGGGAGTCGGCGCAGACCTCCGGGGGCGGGGCGGGCGGGCGCCGGGTGCGGGTGGTCCTCGTCGACGACCACCGTATGTTCCGCACCGGCGTGCAGGCCGAGATCGGCCGGACCGAGGAGACGGGCGTCGAGGTCGTCGGCGAGGCGGCGGACGTCGACCAGGCGGTCACCGTCATCACCGCGACCCGGCCCGAGGTCGTCCTCCTCGACGTCCATCTGCCGGGCGGCGGGGGCGTCGAGGTGCTGCGCCGGTGCGCCCCGCTGATGGCCGACGCCGAGCAGCCCGTGCGCTTCCTGGCGCTGTCGGTGTCGGACGCGGCGGAGGACGTCATCGGGGTCATCCGCGGTGGCGCCCGGGGCTACGTCACCAAGACGATCACGGGGACCGACCTGGTGAACTCGATCTTCCGGGTTCAGGAGGGCGACGCGGTGTTCTCGCCGCGCCTCGCCGGGTTCGTCCTCGACGCCTTCGCCTCCACCGACGCCCCGCCGGTCGACGAGGACCTCGACCGGCTCACCCAGCGCGAGCGCGAGGTGCTGCGGCTCATCGCCCGCGGCTACGCCTACAAGGAGATCGCCAAGCAGCTCTTCATCTCCGTCAAGACGGTCGAGTCGCACGTCTCGGCGGTGCTGCGCAAGCTCCAGCTGTCGAACCGTCACGAACTGACCCGGTGGGCGACGGCGCGACGGCTGGTGTGAGGCACGAGACCGTGTGACGGACGCGGGCAGGCGGGCACGCGGGCTGGTGGGGGCGGCGCTCCGACGGCGCGCTGTCCGCCCGGGCCTCACACGACCCGCGTCGCCCCCGCGAACGGCATCTGGTCGATCGGCGCCACCCGTACCGGGGCCGACGGGTTGGGGGCGTGGATCATCTGGCCGTTGCCGATGTAGAGGCCTACGTGGCTGATCCCGGAGTAGAAGAACACCAGGTCGCCCGGGAGGAGTTCGGAGCGGGAGACGCGCTGTCCCGCGCCGATCTGGGCGTACGTGGTGCGGGGCAGGGAGACCCCGGCGGAGCGGTACGAGGCGAGGACGAGCCCCGAGCAGTCGAACGCGGTCGGTCCGGTCGCGCCCCACACATACGGGCTGCCGAGCTTGGAGTAGGCGTAGGCGACGGCCGCCGCGGCGCGGGGGTTGGGCGCCTCGGCGCCGGCCGAGCCGGGCGGGGGGAGGTCCGAGCGCCCGCCCGTCGAGGCGCGTGAGGCACGTGCGGCGCCGTCGCCCGCGGCGCCGCCCGCCTCGCCGATCCGGTCGCGCTCGGCCGCCGTCAGCCGGGACAGCAGCTTGCGGGCGGCCTCCAGTTTGGCGGTGATGGCCGTCTTCTGGGTGTGCAGCTCGGCGCGGCGGGCCTTGAGCGACGTCAGCTCGACGCGCGCGGCGCCGCGCAACTGCTCGATCTCCCGCAATTGCCGGCGCACCCCGGCCACGGCGGCCGACTGGCGGTCGCCGGCCCGCTCGGCGATGGCGGCCCCGTCGAGGTAGCGGTCGGGGTCGTCGGAGAGCGCCAGTTGCACGGCGGGGTCGAGTCCGCTGCTGCGGTACTGGGCCGCGGCCATCGAACCCAGGGCGTCGCGCGCGGTGTTCAGCTTCGCCTCCTTGCGGGCCGCCTCGTCCCGCATGGCCGCCAGCCGCTGCTCGGCCGCGGTCGCCTTCTCCTGCGCGCCGTTGTACTTCTCGGTGGCCGCCTCGGCCTCCTCGTACAGCTTGGCCACCTTCGCCCTGACCTCGGCGGGTGACAGGTTCGGCTCGGCCTGTCCGGTCCCGTCGAAGGCCGTCGCCGTCGCGACGCCCGCGAGGGCGAGGGTGAACGCGGTGCGGGCCGTATGGCCGCCGAGCGAGCGCTGTCGAGGCTTGCGGTGCGCTGCCACTGGGACTGCACGTCCTTTCGTACGACCGCCCGGGCCGACCGCGGGGCCGTCAGGGAGCGGACGGACGGCCCCGCAGTGGTCGACGGGCCCGGCGGCGTCCGGCACGGGGGAGCGAGGACGCCGCCGGACCTCTCGGCGGTGGTGGCCGACTGCCGCCCCTGGTCCGGGCGGCGGTGGGGAGCCGGTCACCTGGGGGAGGACGCTAGGCCCGAAGGTGTCGGTCGGGTAACGCGATGTACGGAAGTGACGGGAGCAGACTGCCGAGTGACCGTATGTGGCCGACTCTCCGGGGGCCGCACGCCGGGTTCACACGCCGCGCTGACCGAAGCGGTGATTCCGGAGGCGTCACCTGGTGATCAAGTGCTATGGCGCATATATGCACGGCGCGGTCGCGGCATGCGCGCGGCCCCGCGCGGGCGCGGTGTGCGCCGGGCCCGGGGTGCGCGCGGGTGCGCGCCTGGGCCTGCTGCGGCTCCGGGTGCGGGGCGGTGTCGGGGCGGGGACGGGCGCTGATTAGCATCCGCCTCATGGACGTACTCATCCATTTCTTCGTCGGCCTGCACATCATCGGCATCGCCGCGCTCCTCGGCGGCTTCCTCACGCAGATGAAGGCGATGGGCCGGGGCGCCGCCCGCTTCGTCCCGGCGATGCTGCACGGCGCGGCGACGATGCTGGTCACCGGCGTGATCCTGGTGGGGCTCAACCAGGCCGACGACCAGCCCGTCGACAACATCAAGATCGGCGTGAAGCTCGCGCTGCTGATCGTGATCCTCGGCCTGGTCTACGTGAAGCGGGACGACGAGCGGGTGGAGAAGCCCCTCTTCGGCCTGGTCGGGCTGCTGACCGTGGCGAACGTGTTCATCGCGGTGCTCTGGACCTGACCGCCGAGCCGACGCGAACCGCCGCCCCCGCGGCGACGGCCAGCCAGGCCGTCACCGCGATCCACAGCAGCACCTCGCCCGGCCTTTCGAGCCACGGGACGTCCACGGCGTCGGACACGGACAGGGTCGCCGCAGCCGTCATGCCCAGCGGGAACACGGTCGCCCAGCGGCGGACGTCGTAGTGCGGCCGCGGGCGGCGCACCTCGCAGGCCAGCAGGACGGCGTACCAGGCCAGGTCGAGCACGAGGAGGGCGACGGTCACCGTGCGCAGGACGCCCGCGTCGTCGGCGTTCCACAGGTACAGGCCGCCGCCGTCGGCCTTGAGCAGTTCCGTTCCCGCCAGCGCCGAGACGGAGAGCGCGCCGCCGGCCACCCACTGGTCCCCGGCGCCCCCGGTCAGCTGCCGCGGGTCGAACAGGGGCAGCGCGGCGCAGTAGAGCGCGAGACCGAGCCAGAACAGCACGAGCGCGGTGTGCGCGAGCCAGGCCGCCTCCTGTTCCCGGGCGAGGGCCGCGCCGAGCACCGCGAGGCCCTGGGTGGCCACACAGGACAGGAAGACCGAGCCGGGCATGCCGCGTCGCCAGCGCGGTACGGCGGTCGCGAGCAGTACGGGCCACAGGACCGCCGCCAGCGCCAGCAGGGCCTCGGCCGGGGCCGGCCGGCCGAGCGCCGAGACGCGGGCGCCGAGCACGGCGGTCGCGGCCACGGCGGTCGGCGCCCCCGGCGTCCTGGCCTGCGCCAGCCACCGCTCGCGCTCCAGCACCAGCCGGGCGGCGAAGTCCGCCGCGAGCGCCGCCCAGGCGACGGCCGTCATCACCAGGGCGACGCGGGACAGCGTCTCGTGTTTCGTCAGGTGCAGGCCGACGGACACGATCCCGGTGGCCATCACGGCGGCCCCGGCCGCGGGCTGCCGCCGCGCCCACCGCTCGCGCAGCGAGGGGCGGGGGGAGGACGCGGGAGGGGGCGGGGGGAGAGCGCGGGACCCGGTCATGCGGCCGATGCTAGGGAGCCGGTCCCGCCGCGCGGGCGGGGCACGCGCGCGTGGGCCGCGAAAACGAGGAGCGCGCGGGAAGGGCGGCGGGGAGCCGCCGCCCTTTCAGGGGCTCAGGCGGGCCGTACGACGCCGTGGATGCCGGACCCGCCGTCGTAGTAGATCGACTCCTCGCGGACGTAGGAGCCCGGCTTCGGGGCGTGGATCATCATGCCGTTGCCGATGTAGACGCCGACGTGGCTGACGTCGTCGTGGAAGAAGACCAGGTCGCCGGGGCGGGCGTCGGCGAGGGAGACCGTGACGCCGGCCTTCGCCTGGTCGTAGGCGGTGCGCGGGAGGGTGACGCCGGCGGCCTTCCAGACGGCCTGGGTGAGCCCGGAGCAGTCGTAGGAGCCGGGGCCCACGGCGCCCCAGACGTACGGCTTGCCGATCTGCGCGCGGGCGAACGCGAGCGCCTTGCCGGCCTTGGCGCCGTACGACGGGTCGGCGGGGGAGGCGGGAGCCGGGGCAGGGGCGGAGGGGGCGGACGGCGACGGCGAGCCGGCGCCCGTCCCCATGTGCGTGCCCGTCCCCATGTGTGTGGCCGTCACCGTATGCGTGGCCGGCACCGTATGCGGTGCGGTCCCCGTACGGGTGCCCGTGGTCGCTTCCGTGCTCGACGGGACGCCGCCGTCGTCCAGGTGGGCCGTGGTCGGTGCGGCCGCCTGCCACCGTGCCGGTTCGGCGGCCTTGCGGGCCGCCTCCTCCTGGCGCTGCTTCTCGACCGCCGCGAGACGCGCCTTCTCCTGGGCCGTCAGCCGGGACAGCAGCTCGCGCGAGTGGGCGAGCTTCTTCTGCACGGCGGCCTTGGCGGTTCTGAGGCGGCTCTGCGCGTCGTCGAGCGGGGCGCGGCTCTCGGCGGCCTCCCGGCGCTTGCCCATGGTCGCCGACTGCTCGGTGACGTGGTCGTCGACCGTGCTCCGCTGACGGCCGGTCACCCGGTTCATCGGCTGGCTCCGGTCGACGTAGTCCTGCGGGCTGTCCGCGAGCAGGAACGTCGCCATGTCGGGCACGGAGGCGCCGGCGCGGGACTGGGCGGCCGGGTGGGAACCCAGCTCCTCGCGCGCCTCGTTGACCTTCTGGGTGCGCGGGGCGGCGTCGTCGAGGAGGGAGTCGACGCGCCTGCGCTGCTTGGTCGTCTTCTCCTTGGCGGCGTTGTACTTCTCGGTCGCCGACTCCGCCTGGCGGTAGAGGTCGTCGACCTTCTTCTCGACCTCCTCCAGGCTCGGCCTGCCGTCGTCCGGCGCAGCGGCGTTCGCCGACTGGGAGAGCAGGGCCACGGACGTGAGGGCGGCGGTGGCGAGCGCGGGGGTGGGTATGCCTGCCACGCGCGGGCCCGCGGAGCGTGGCTTGCGGTGCTGCGACGCCAAGGGAGGCGACTCCTTCCAGTGCTCCGCTCCACCGGGTCGGCGGCGGCGGGGTCTCGCCCAGGCCGGCCGGGCGCCGGGCGGGTTCGGGCGGTGGAGACCGGAAGGGCTGCCCGACGGCCTGCGTCCCGGCGGGGGAGCCGGACGATGCACCTCTGGACTTCGGCGGGTCCCGGCTCCGGTCGCGCGAGCGGGCGCGCCGGACTGGGCGGAGGCCGCGCGGCCCGGCGTCGTTCGCCGGCGGGGGTCCTGCGGCCTGTCGGCACGGTAGCCAACCGGTGTGGTCCGTGTGAAGGTTGGCGGGCGATATGCCCGATACATTTTCGTGACCTTTCGCGGGGCCGGCCCGCTCCGGCCTCGGCGGTCGACGTACCGTGACGGCGCTCACCCGGAGGGTGAGCCCTGGCGGATTCCGGGGACGGCAGCCGGTTGTCAGTGGCGACCCCTAGACTCGTAGAGCGATGAGCAGCCTCTTTGACGACAGCTTCCTGGCGGACCTCCAGGGCCCCCGCGCCCCCGAGGAGGAGCCCCCGCCGCCGCCCGAGAACGATCACGGACCGGAGTCGGTTCCGGACGATCTGTTCGGCGGGAAGTTCGACCTGCCCCCGGACCGGGACGCCCACTACCGCGACGGCGCCCCGCGCCCGGTGCTGGACGCGGCGGCCCTGCTGGAGGGGCTGAACGACAACCAGCGCGCGGCCGTCACCCACGCCGGCGCCCCGCTGCTCATCGTGGCCGGCGCCGGCTCAGGCAAGACGCGCGTGCTCACCCATCGCATCGCCCACCTCCTCGCCGAGCGTCACGTGCACCCGGGGCAGATCCTCGCGATCACCTTCACGAACAAGGCCGCGGGCGAGATGAAGGAGCGCGTCGAGCAGCTCGTCGGCCCGCGCGCGAACGCGATGTGGGTCATGACGTTCCACAGCGCGTGTGTGCGCATCCTGCGCCGGGAGAGCAAGAAGCTCGGCTTCACGTCGTCGTTCTCGATCTACGACGCCGCCGACTCCAAGCGCCTGATGGCCCTCGTCTGCCGCGACCTGGACCTCGACCCCAAGCGCTACCCGCCCAAGTCCTTCAGCGCCAAGATCAGCAACCTGAAGAACGAGCTGATCGACGAGGAGGACTTCGCGGCCCAGGCCACCGACGGGTTCGAGAAGACCCTGGCCCAGGCCTACGCGATGTACCAGTCGCGGCTGCGCGAGGCGAACGCCCTCGACTTCGACGACCTGATCATGACGACGGTCAACCTGCTTCGCGCCTTCCCCGACGTCGCCGACCACTACCGCCGCCGGTTCCGGCACGTCCTCGTCGACGAGTACCAGGACACCAACCACGCCCAGTACGCCCTGGTGCGCGAGCTGGTCGGCACCTCCGAGCACCCCGTGGACGTCCCGCCGAGCGAGTACGACGTCCCGCCCGCCGAACTGTGCGTCGTCGGTGACGCCGACCAGTCGATCTACGCCTTCCGGGGCGCGACGATCCGCAACATCCTCCAGTTCGAGGAGGACTACCCGAACGCGACGACGATCCTGCTGGAGCAGAACTACCGCTCCACGCAGACGATCCTGTCCGCCGCCAACGCCGTCATCGAACGCAACGAGTCCCGCCGCCCCAAGAACCTGTGGACCAACGCGGGCGCGGGCGCGCGCATCACCGGCTACGTCGCCGACACCGAGCACGACGAGGCGCAGTTCGTCGCCGACGAGATAGACCGTCTGACGGACGCGGGCGACGCCAAGGCGGGCGACGTCGCCGTGTTCTACCGCACCAACGCCCAGTCCCGTGTCTTCGAAGAGATCTTCATCCGCGTCGGCCTGCCCTACAAGGTCGTCGGCGGCGTCCGCTTCTACGAGCGCAAGGAGGTCCGGGACGTCCTGGCCTACCTGCGCGTGCTCGCCAACCCGGAGGACTCGGTGCCGCTGCGCCGGATCCTCAACGTGCCCAAGCGGGGCATCGGCGACCGCGCCGAAGCCATGATCGACGCCCTCTCCCAGCGCGAGAAGATCAGCTTCCCGCAGGCCCTGAAGCGCGTCGACGAGGCGTACGGCATGGCCGCGCGGTCGACGAACGCCGTGAAGCGGTTCAACGCGCTGATGGAGGAACTCCGCACGATCGTCGAGTCGGGCGCCGGTCCGGCGACGGTCCTGGAAGCGGTCCTCGAACGCACCGGCTACCTCGCCGAGTTGCAGGCCTCCACCGACCCGCAGGACGAGACCCGGATCGAGAACCTCCAGGAACTCGCCGCGGTGGCCCTGGAGTTCGAGCAGGAGACCGAGGCGGCGGACGGCGAGACCGCGACGCCGGCCGGGCTGTCCGACTTCCTGGAGCGGGTCGCCCTGGTCGCCGACTCCGACCAGATCCCCGACGAGGACGACGACGGCTCCGGCGTCATCACGCTGATGACCCTGCACACCGCCAAGGGCCTCGAGTTCCCGGTCGTCTTCCTCACCGGCATGGAGGACGGCGTCTTCCCGCACATGCGCGCCCTCGGCCAGACCAAGGAACTGGAGGAGGAACGCCGGCTCGCCTACGTGGGCATCACGCGCGCGCGTGAGCGGCTCTACCTCACCCGGTCGTCGCTGCGCAGCGCCTGGGGGCAGCCCTCGTACAACCCGCCCTCACGGTTCCTGGAGGAGATCCCGCCGACCTACGTGGACTGGAAGCGGACGGGGGCGACCGCGCCGACGGCCTCCGGTCCCGTGTCCGGGGTGGCGGCCTCGCTGTCCTCGTCCCGCTCGCGCTCCTCGGCCGCCGGCGCCTCCGGCTTCGCGACGCGCCGGGCCGCCGCGGAGAAGCCGGTCGTCTCGCTGGCCGTCGGCGACCGGGTCACGCACGACCAGTTCGGCCTCGGCACGGTCGTGGGCGTGAAGGGCACCGGCGCGAACGCGGAGGCCACGGTCGACTTCGGCGACGTCAAGCCCAAGCGGTTGCTGCTGCGGTACGCGCCGGTGGAGAAGCTCTAGGTGTACTGATCACGAGCGTTGCCGTTCGTGGCGGGGCCTGTCGTCGCACGCGCGCAGGGGGCGTGGGCGGCCGCGCGTCCCGCCACGACGTCGAGGGCGCGGTCGGACCGCGAGGGTGGTGCGCCGGACGGGCGCAGGACGCAGGGCGCCGGGTTACGGGCAGACGCTCACGTCGGGCTGAGGCCGTGGCTGCGCAGCCACGGCAGCGGGTCGATGGCGGAGCCGCCGGCCGGGCGGACCTCGAAGTGCAGGTGCGGGCCGGTGGAGTTGCCCGAGTTCCCGGAATACGCGATGGGATCGCCTGCTTTGACGGTCGTCCCGGAGGGCACCCGGTAACTGGAGAGGTGGCAGTACCAGGTCTCCGTGCCGTCCTTCGCGGTGAGGATCAGCATGTTCCCGTAGGCGCTGTTCCACTGCGTGCGGACGGTGCCGTCGGTCGCCGCCATCACGGTGGTGCCGTACGACACCGGGAAGTCGATGCCGGTGTGCTGGGACATCCAGTTGATGCCGGCCTGGCCGAAGTAGGCGCTGAGCCCGTGCTGCGCGACCGGGAGGGCGTACTTGGGGCGCAGCCGCTCCTTGCGGGCCGCTTCGGCGGCGGCCTTCTTCTGCTCGGCCGCCTGCTGCGCCTTGAGGTCGATGCGTTCCTGCGTGCGGCTGGCGCGGTCGGCGAAGTCGTCGGCTCCGGCGCTGAGGGTCTCCAGCTGGCTGTCGAGCCTGTTGTTGGCGGCGGACGGCTTCACCGGCTGCGCGTCCGCGGCCGAGGCCGTGGTGTCCTTGCCGTCGCCGCCGGTCAGTGGCAGCGCGCCGACCGAGGCCGCGGCGATCCCGGCGACGCCCATCACGCACACCGAGGGCACCGCCACCGTCAGCAGCGCGGAGCGTTTGGCGGGCGTGCGGCGGCGCGAGCGGTTCGCGTTGCGGGTGGCGGCACGGCCGAGCGGTGCGGGCGCCGCGTCCTCCTGGTCGTCGAGGAGGGAGGGCGCCTCGTCGGCCGGCTCGTCGGGGGCGACCTGCTCGAAGGTGGCGGTGGCCTGCTGGTCGAACGGAACCTCGGCGGGCTGCTGTTCGTAGACGTCGGCGCCCTGCTCGGCACCGGGGTTCTCACCGGTGCTCCCGCCGCCGTCGGAGTTCCACTGCGTGGCGTCGTACGCGCCCGTGTCGAAGACCTGCGTGCCCCATTCCCATTGCTGGGTCCGGTCGGCCGGGTTCGCGGACTGGTCGGGCTGGAGCCAGGCGTTCGCGTCCCACTGGCCGCTGACGTCCGGCGCGGTCGCCTGCTGCGGCACGGCGGTCAGGTGCTGCTGCTCGCCGGACCAGGCGGTCGCGTCGTACGCGCCGGTGTCGTAGGCGGCGTGGTGCTGGGCGGCGTAACCGTCGTAGTTCAGGGCCTGGTGACCGCCCGTGTCCATGGTCTGGTGGCTGCCCGTGTGCCACTGCGTTCCGTCGTGGGCGCCGGGGGCCGTGCCGTCGCCCGGAAGCTCGCCGAAGAGGGGGTCGGCCGCCGCGGGATGCCCTCCGTGCTGCGTCCCGGCGTCGTAGGCGCCGGTCTCGTAGCCGGAGTACGTGGTGAAGCCGTCGTAGTGGGCTTCCTGGGTGCCGTACGACGCGTAGGGCGCCGAAGCGGCGTCGGAAGCCGGGGCCGGGGTGGTCATGACCCCCGACGGGTGACGG
Source organism: Streptomyces sp. NPDC048481 (assembly GCF_043200075.1). Lineage (NCBI taxonomy): Bacteria > Bacillati > Actinomycetota > Actinomycetes > Kitasatosporales > Streptomycetaceae > Streptomyces > Streptomyces sp. NPDC048481. The sequence goes on along the minus strand of NZ_JBICXC010000002.1, from coordinate 677,809 downwards.
TCGTTCACCAACTTCTCTTTCGCCGACGACAGGGGCTGCCAGAGCAGTGCGGCGACTGTACCCGGCAGTACGCGGGCACGACAATCTTCTGCAGGTTTCACGCCCGAAGGAAAAGGGCATTCGGCCGTGTTTCGGGGGACGAGGGGCGCGAGCTTGGCCCTAGGTTCGAATAGCGTTCGATGGTGGAGTGGTCGCCGAGGGGTGCTGGGCGGGTGCTGGAGGAGTGCTCTGCGGGTGCTTGAGGGGTGACGGGGGCCGCCTGGGGCGGGTGAAACGCTCCTGAGGGCTTCTTCGCCCGGCACATTCTCGGCCCCGGCGGATCTCCGTCGGGGCCGCGTCGGCGCTGCGCAGGAGTGGCGTCGGGATCGCGTCGGGTGCCGGTCGGCGCGGTTCAGGCCACGGTCAGGCCGCCGTTGCGGGGGGCGGTGGCGGCGACGCCGGCGGGGACCGGCGGATGTTCGGTGTCGAGGGCCTGCCGGATGCCGGTCGCGACGGCGGGGTGCACGGGCAGCGCGAGGTGGCCGATGCCGGTGACCCGGACGTTCTGCGCCAGCAGGTCCGGATGGTCGACGCACGCCGACTCCAGCGGGTCCATCAGGTGGTCGAGATCGCTCCAGAAGCTGACGAAGTGGGTGCGGCAGCCCGGTGCGGGGCGGGCCAGTTCCCCGATGAGTTCCGAGCCGGGACGCATCTGGCGCACGATCGGGTGCGCGTTGGCGAGCGGTGCGACCCGGGTTCCCGAGTGCGGAGTGCCCAGGGTGACCAGCGTCCGCACACGGGCGTCTCCCGCCAGCCGCTGCACGTAGTAGCGGGCTATCAGGCCGCCCAGGCTGTGCCCGACCACGTCGACCTGCGGGCTGCCGGTGCGTTCGCAGATCTCCTCTATGTGCCGGCCGAGGAGTTCGGCCGCGGTCCGGATGTCGCACGTCAGGGGCGAGTAGTTCAGCGACTCGACGCGGTGCCTGCCGTGCTGGGCCAGGCTGCGGCGCAGCAGGACGAACACGGAACGGTTGTCGATGAAGCCGTGCAGCAGCACGACCGGGGGCGCGGACGACGCGGGCAGGTGCGTCGGCTCTCCCGCGGACGCCGGTCCGGGCAGTTCGGGACGCATCGTGCAGCGGCGCTCCTGCGCCATCCCGGAGGGGTAGAGGAGCAGGTGCCCGGCGAGGATCGCCAGGTCCAGCGCGGTCGCCTTGAGGAGGGCCACGGAGAAACCGGCCAGTCTGCCCGGCAGACCGGGAAGGCTCGGCAGTCCCGGAAGGCTCGGGAAACCCGGGAAGCCCGGCAGGTGGGGGAGGCTGGGGAAGACGGCGAGGCCGGCAAGGTTCGGCATGTCCGGCAGCAGGCGCTGACACAACGGAAGAATGGGCTGCAAGGCCCGGGTGACCTTCATGGCCGACCTCCTGTCGGCACGCTGAGGACTTCTCTGTCCCCCGTGTGCCCTCGTGGAAGTCGCTGTCGAGGAGGTCGATCGGGCACGCCAGGGCGTAAGTCGGGTGAGGCCCGCGGTGTGGGGGTGCACGGCTCTCATGGCACCCGGTCGCACCGCTCGACGGACGGGATCCCTGCCGGTGCTGGCGACGAGGCTCCCGCTGTCGTGCCTTACCTGTCCTACGTGACCATCGTGCCCGCCGATCCGCCGTACCGCCACGCGGCGCCGTCCGCGGCGCCCGGCGGCACCGCTGTCCCGACGCGGCTCCGGTGCGACCGCTCCCCCGTGGGGTGGGAGAGCGGTGCGCGGTGAACGTGTCCCTCTGTGCGATTTTCCCCCTCGGCCCGCACCGCGAAACTGCCGGTTGGGGGATGCCGGCGATAACGTGCGTTCACGTGCGGGGGCCGTCTGGCCCGCGGCGGGCGGGCGGTGGAGGATGGACGCAGTCGCTTCATGGAGGCAGTGATGGGTGTGGCAGGCGGTCCGATCCGTGTGGTGGTGGCCAAGCCGGGGCTCGACGGCCACGACCGCGGGGCCAAGGTGATCGCGCGGGCGTTGCGCGACGCCGGCATGGAGGTCGTCTACACCGGGCTGCACCAGACGCCCGAGCAGGTGGTCGCCACCGCCATCCAGGAGGACGCGGACGCGATCGGGCTGTCCATCCTCTCCGGGGCGCACAACACCCTGTTCGCCGCGGTGATCGAGTTGCTGAAGGAACGCGACGCGCAGGACATCGTGGTCTTCGGCGGCGGGATCATCCCGGAGGCGGACATCGCGCCGTTGAAGGAGCTGGGCGTCGCGGAGATCTTCACTCCGGGGGCGACCACCGCCTCCGTCGTCGACTGGGTGCGGGCCAACGTCCGCCAGCCCGCGGGAGCCTGACGAGGGCGAGGCGAGGCGGCAGGGGCAAGGCGGGACGGGGGCGGGGCGGGCGGAACGCGCCGGATCCGCGACTCACGTGGGAGCCTCCAGCTCCGCTGTCATCGCCGCTCTCAACCGCAGCGTCCGGCACAGGCGTTGAAAGGCCTCCGCCCAGTAGCCGCCCGCGCCGGGGGAGGCGTCCTCCGGTTCGTCCGGCACGGCCAGCAGGGCGTCCAGGCGGACCGCCTCCGACGGGTCCAGGCAGCGTTCGGCCAGGCCCATGACGCCGCTGAAGCTCCAGGGATAACTGCCCGCGTCCCGGGCGATGTTGAGCGCGTCGACCACGGCCCTGCCCAGCGGCGCGGCCCATGGCACCGAGCAGACGCCCAGCAGCTGGAACGCCTCCGACAGGCCGTGCGCCGCGATGAAACCCGCGACCCACTCGGCCCGTTCCGGCGCCGTCAACGTGCCCAGCAGTTTGGCCCGTTCGGCGAGGGACACCGCACCCGGCCCGCCCGCACCGGGCGCCGACGGCGGTCCGAGCAGCGCCCGCGACCAGTCCGCGTCCCGCTGCCGCACAGCGGCCCGGCACCAGGCCGCGTGCAGTTCGCCCAGCCAGTCGTCGGCCACCGGCATCGCGACGATCTGCTCGGGCGTCCGGCCGCCCAGCCGGGCCGGCCAGCCGGCGAGCGGGGCCGCCTCCACCAGCTGACCGAGCCACCACGACCGTTCGCCCCGGCCGGACGGCGGGTTGGGCGACACCCCGTCGCGTTCCATGGCCGCGTCGCACTCGTGCGGCGCCTCGACCAGGAGTGTGGGCGTGTCACGGGTGTGGTCGACGGCCACGCACGCGCCGGCGCGGACGGCCATCCGGGCGGCCAGCGCCGACTGCGGCAGCGCCGACAGCAGCTCCGCCGCCGTGGCGCGCACGTTGCGGCTGCGGTCGGCCAGCGCCTGTTCCAGGAACGGCTCGTCCCGCGGGCCGAGTCCGGCGCGCAGCGAGTCGAGGAACATCAGCCGGTCCTCGGCGCGCTCCGTCGGCCAGGTGGCCTCCAGCAGTTCGCGCGCCGCGTCGGGGTCGCGGGCGCGGAGGGCCGAGAGGAGTGAGACGCGCTCCGCGAACAGGCCTTCCTGCCAGAGCTGTTCGATCCGCCCGGTCTCCTGCGGGCCGGGCAGCACCGTGCCGCCGCCCGGGCCGGCGCGCAGCGCGAACCGCCAGTCCGGGTTGAGCCGGGCCAGCCACAGCGCGCGCGGACCGGCGAAGCGCAGCGCGGCCGGACGCAGGTCCGTCCGGGCGCGCGCCGCGTCGAGCAGCGCGGGCAGCGACTCGGGGGGCGCGGCGAACCCCCGTTCGTTCACCGCCGACAGCCACTGCGGCAGCAGTTCGACGAGGTCGGGCGCGGTTCCTCTGCGGCTGCCCTGCGCGGTGCCGGGGCGGTCCGCCAGGAGCAGGGCGAGCCTGCGGGCGGCCGCGGGGGGAAGCGGGGGGCGTCGGTCCTCGGGGGCCGGCCGTGGGCGGGGCGCGGCGGGGCCGGGGCGCAGGCCGGCCCGTCGGCGGACGGTCTCCGCGGCGGCGGCGTCCAGCAGGGCCGACGGTGCGCCGTGGCCGGGGGCGGAGCCCGGGGGCGTGCGGCGGTCGGTGCCCAGGAGTGCCGCGGTGACCAGGTCCTCCCAGGGCGGTGGCGGGGGGAGGGACGAGCCGGAGTTCATGAGGCTCCCTTCGGTTGCCGTGTGTGCGGTGCTGCGGTGCTGCGGTGGTGCGCGTCATATTCCGCGTCGTCGGAGGGGACGTGCCGGGCCGTTCAGCACAGGCGCACCGCGTTGCCGGGGCCCGCCGGCCAGGCCGTCAGCGGGGTGAAGCCGCGGTGGCCGCACTCACCGAACACCTTGACGGGGGCGCCGCCCGACAGGGCGACCAGTCGCCACAGACCGGGGCGGGATTGCGCGGTGGTGGTCAGGGGCAGCGCCGTGCCGCCCGTGGCGTCGGCCAGCTGCCAGGAGTCGCCGTCCGGGACGGGTATGACGTCGTCCAGCGTCACCGGAACGGACTCCTGCCACGGGTCGTCGCGCAGGGCCTCGCCGTAACGGGCGGTCGCCTCGGCCGTCGTGCCGCCCGGGGGGCGGACGCCGGTGGGGAGGGGCGGTGCGAACTGCTCGCCGAGTGAGGCGCGCAGGCCGCCCGTCCCCGGGTGGGCGGACAGCTCGGCGTCCAGGACGAGGCCGACGGGCAGGGTCAGTTCGGGGGCGCGGCCCGCGGCGCCGTAGGAGAGGAGGAGCGCCGTGCGGCCCGACGCGGCGCCGTGCAGCCAGATGCGGCGCGTCGTCAGTTTCGGGTCGGCCCTGTCGTACTGGGCGAGGACCAGCCAGTCGTCCCGGACGGGCGGTCCCTGCGGGGACGAGGGCAGCCCGACGCGGGTGCGGACCGTCGCCGCGAGGGCGTCCGGCAACCGCTCGCGGTGCAGCCAGCCCCGGTCGAGGAGGTGGAGCAGGGCGCACTCCTCCAGCAGACGTACCGGCCAGCCCGGCCCGGAGGCCGGGACGGCTCCCAACTCCCTTACACGTGAAGCGAGTCCGGGAGCCTGTGCGTCGACCATGCGGGCGGCCGTCTCCTCCCACAGCCCGTACCCGGCCTGCTCGGCCGTGGCCAGACCGGCGCGCAGCAGGTCGGTCAGGCGTTCCTCCAGATCCGTGGCGCCCGCGGTGATCCGCTCGGCGCGGCGCTCGGCCCGGCGGAGCGCCGCCTCCGGGTCGGCCGGCCCGGACGGGGAACCCGCCCGGGCCGCCTCACGTTCGTCCTGTGTGCGTCTGCGGGCGGCGAGCCACTCCTCGGCCCAGTCCGGAGCCTGCCGCTCGCCGGGTACCGACGCCTCCCCGCCGGACCAGAGCAGCAGCAGCCCGAGGGCGTGCTTGCACGGGAACTTACGGCTGGGACAGCTGCACTTGTAGGCCGGGGCGGGGGCGCCGGATCCGCCCACGACGTCGACGACCGTCCGGTACGGGGTGCTGCCGCTGCCCTTGCACAGCCCCCACACCGCCCCCTCCCGCGAACTGCCCGCGGCGGACCACGGCCCGGCCGCGCCGAGTTTGCTCCCCGCTTTGCGTGACGCGGAGTCAGGCGCCAGTGCCAGCACCTGGTCCACGCTCCAGCGCACCCCCTGCTGAGTCATGTCCTCGACGGTAGGTCCCCCCACTGACAATCGGCCCCGCGCACCTTCGCCGACAGCGGTCGCGAGCACGTTTTCGCAGGTCAGATCGCATTGTCAGTGGCGTGGTGCACGGTGGACACCAGATGGAACCGGCCGAGCTGGAGGGGGCCTCAGCCATGTCTGTGTCCGTAGATCCGACGTCCGTGAAACCGACCGGCACCGAGCCGGCGGAGGCATTGCGCCCGCACGCCGAGGAGGCCTTCGCCGCCGAACTCGCCGCGCTGGCCGCCCAGGACGACCGGCCCCGGCCGGCCCGCTGGAAGATGTCGCCGTGGGCCGTGGCCACCTACCTCCTCGGCGGCGTCCTGCCGGACGGCACGGTCGTCACGCCGAAGTACGTGGGCCCGCGCCGCATCGTCGAGGTGGCGGTCACCACCCTCGCCACCGATCGGGCGCTGCTGTTGCTCGGAGTTCCGGGCACCGCCAAGACCTGGGTCTCCGAACACCTGGCGGCGGCGGTCAGCGGCGATTCGACCCTGCTCGTGCAGGGCACCGCGGGCACGCCGGAGGAGGCGATCCGCTACGGCTGGAACTACGCGCAGCTGCTCGCGCACGGGCCGAGCCGGGACGCGCTGGTGCCCAGCCCCGTCATGCGCGCCATGGCCACGGGCGCAACGGTCCGGGTGGAGGAGCTGACCAGGATCCCGGCCGACGTCCAGGACACGCTGATCACCGTCCTGTCCGAGAAGACGCTGCCGATACCGGAGCTGGGGCAGGAGGTGCAGGCCGTCCGCGGCTTCAACCTCATCGCCACGGCCAACGACCGCGACCGCGGCGTCAACGAGCTGTCCAGCGCGCTGCGCCGGCGCTTCAACACGGTGGTGCTGCCGCTGCCCGAGAGCGTCGAGGCGGAGGTCGACATCGTCGCGCGGCGCGTCGACCAGATCGGCCGCTCCCTGGACCTGCCGCCCGCCCCGGACGGCTTCGAGGAGATCCGCCGGGTGGTGACGGTCTTCCGCGAGCTGCGCGACGGCGTCACCTCCGACGGCCGCACGAAGGTGAAGTCGCCGAGCGGCACGCTGTCCACCGCCGAGGCCATCTCCGTCGTCACCGGCGGCCTGGCGCTCGCCGCCCACTTCGGCGACGGCGTGCTGCGGCCGGCCGACGTCGCGGCGGGCATCCTCGGGGCCGTCGTGCGCGATCCGGCCGCCGACCGGGTCGTCTGGCAGGAGTACCTGGAGGCGGTCGTGCGCGAGCGCGCGGGCTGGACCGACTTCTACCGGGCCTGCCGGGAGGTGAGCGCGTGAACAGCCATGCGGCGACCGGGGCGGGGACCCGTGACGAGGGGAGGACGGCTGTGAACGACGACACGAAGTGGCCGCGCCGGTGAGCGCGCGGGAGACGGCGGATCCGGGCGGCGGCCCGGAGCCGGCCGCCGGGCGGCCGCTGCTGCTCGGGGTGCGGCATCACGGGCCGGGGTCCGCGCGCGCGGTGCGGGCGGCGCTGGCGGCCGCCCGGCCCCGCACCGTGCTGATCGAGGGGCCTCCGGAGGCGGACGCGCTGATCCCGCTGGTCGCGGACGAGGACATGCGGCCGCCGGTCGCCCTCCTCGCCCACGCCGTGGACGAACCCGGCCGGTCGTCGTTCTGGCCGATGGCCGAGTTCTCCCCGGAGTGGGTCGCACTGCGCTGGGCCGTGGAACACGGGGTGCCCGCCCGCTTCATCGACCTCCCGGCCACCCACACGCTGGCGTGGGAGAGGCCCGAGGAGGCCCGGGGGAAGGGGGAATCGGACGGGGCGGACGGGGCGGACGAGCCGGAGGGGGCGGAGAAGGAGAAAGCGGCCGGGGAGCCGGGGGCGGAGGCGTCGGGCGGCGGCGCGGGGGACGGCGGCGGGGGCCGGGGGAGCGGGGGCGTCGACGAGGGCCGTGACGGGCTGCGGCGGGACCCGCTGGGCACGCTCGCCGAGGTCGCCGGGTACGACGATCCCGAGCGCTGGTGGGAGGACGTCGTCGAGCACCGCGCCGCCGGCACGAAGGATCCGTTCGCGCCGTTCACCGCGCTGGAGGAGGCGATGGGGGCCCTGCGCGAGACGTACGACCGCGCCGCGACGGGGCGCGAGGACGAGCGGGACCTCGTGCGGGAGGCGCACATGCGCATCCGACTCCGCATCGCGCAGAAGGAGTTCGGAGCCGACGGAGTGGCCGTGGTGTGCGGGGCGTGGCATGTGCCCGCCCTGCGCCGCAGGACCGCGCTCGCCGGGGACCGGGCGCTCCTCAAGGGGCTGCCCAAGGTCAGGACCGACCTGACCTGGGTGCCCTGGACCCACCGCAGGCTGGCCCGGTCCGGCGGGTACGGCGCGGGTGTCGACGCGCCCGGCTGGTACGCCCATCTCTTCGCGTCGCCGGACCGGCCCATAGAGCGCTGGCTGACGAAGGTGGCGGTGCTGCTGCGCGAGGAGGACCGGATCGTGTCCTCGGCCCACGTCATCGAGGCGGTCCGGCTCGCCGAGACGCTGGCGGTGCTGCGGGGCCGGCCGCTGCCCGGACTGACCGAGACCGCCGACGCCGCGCGAGCGGTGCTGTGCGAGGGCTCCGACGTGCCGCTCGACCTGGTGCGCGACCGGCTGGTCGTCGGGGACGTGCTGGGCGAGGTGCCGGCGGGCGCGCCCGCGGTGCCGTTGCAGCGCGACCTCGACCGGCTGCGGCGTCGGCTCCGGCTCAAACCGGAGGCGGCGGAGCGGGAACTGGCGCTCGACCTGCGCAAGGAGAACGACGCCGAGCGCAGCAGGCTGCTGCACCGGCTGCGGCTGCTGGGCGTCGCGTGGGGCGAACCGGTCGCCTCGCGCGGCAGCACGGGGACGTTCCGCGAGACCTGGCGGCTGCGGTGGGAGCCGGAGCTGGCCGTGCGGGTCGCCGAGGCCGGGGTGTGGGGGACGACCGTGCTCGCCGCGGCGACGGCCAAGGCGGAGACGGACGCCGTCGCCGCGGCCGGGCTCTCCCGGGTGACCGCACTCGCCGAGCGCTGCCTGCTGGCCGCGCTGCCGGACGCCCTGCCGACGGTGATGCGGGTGCTCGCCGACCGGGCCGCCCTCGACACGGACGTCGGCCATCTCGCGCAGGCCCTGCCCGCGCTGGCCCGTTCCCTGCGGTACGGCGACGTGCGCGGCACCGGTACCGACGCGCTGGCGGAGGTGGCGGCCGGCCTCGCGGAACGGATCTTCGTCGGCCTCCCGCCCGCCTGCGTGTCCCTCGACGCGGACGCGGCGGAGGAGATGCGCCGTCATGTGGACGCGGTGCACGGGGCGGTGGGCATGCTGGACGGGCAGGCGGGGCTCGCGGCCCGCTGGCGCGCCGTGCTGCGGGTGCTGTCCCGGCGGAACAGTGTGCCGGGCGTCGTGCGGGGCCGTGCCGTACGGCTCCTCCTCGACGAGGGGGCGCTGGACCCCGGCGAGGCGGCTCGGCTCATGGGGCTCGCGCTGTCCCCGGGGACGCCGCCGGGCGACGCGGCCGCCTGGATCGAGGGGTTCGTCGGCGGCGGTTCCGGGGGCGGACTGCTCCTCGTGCACGACGAACGGCTGCTCGCGCTGGTCGACGGGTGGCTCACGACGGTCCCCGCCGCGTCGTTCACCGACGTGCTGCCCCTGCTGCGGCGGACGTTCTCCGCCTACGAGCCCGGGGTGCGCAGAACGCTGGGCGAACTGGTCCGGCGCGGTCCGGGACAACGGACGGCGCGGCCGGGGGCGCACGCCGGTGCCCCCGGGTTCGCGAACGAACTCGACGAGAGACGGGCGGACGCCGTCCTCCCGGTGATCGGGCTGCTGCTGGGCCTGAACCCGCAGACGGGCGACGGAGAGACGCGCGACGGAGAGGCGGGCGACGGGGAGACGGGCGGCAGAGAGACAGGCGACGGCGCTCTTGCGGGGGTGGGGACATGACGGCGGACGACACGGCCGGGACGGACGCCGGGCAGGAGCGGTTGAGACGCTGGCGGCTGGTGCTCGGCGGCGACGCGGCGGACGGCACCGGACACGCGCTCTCCGGACGCGACGCGGCGATGGACGGAGCGCTCACCGCGCTCTACGGAAAGAAGGAGGGCCCGTCGGCCGGGCGCGACCGCACGGCGGGCCTCGGGGCCTCGGCCCCGTCCGTGGCGCGCTGGCTCGGGGACATCCGCACCTACTTCCCCTCCTCCGTCGTGCAGGTCATGCAGCGTGATGCCATCGAGCGGCTCGGGCTGTCCGCGCTGCTCCTGGAACCGGAGATGCTGGAGGCGGTGGAGGCCGACGTGCATCTCGTCGGGACGCTGCTCTCCCTCAACAAGGCGATGCCGGAGACCACGAGGGAGACGGCGAGGGCCGTCGTCCGCAAGGTCGTCGAGGACCTGGAGAAGCGGCTCGCCACCCGCACCCGGGCCGCCCTCACCGGCGCGCTGGACCGCAGCGCCCGCGTCAGCAGACCGCGGCACCACGACATCGACTGGAACCGCACGATCGCGGCCAACCTCAAGCACTACCTGCCCGAGCACGGGACGGTCGTGCCGGAGCGGCTTGTGGGATACGGGCGGGCGTCGCGGTCCATGAAGAAGGAGGTGATCCTCTGCATCGACCAGTCCGGTTCGATGGCGTCGTCGGTGGTGTACGCCTCGGTGTTCGGGGCGGTGCTCGCCTCGATGCGGTCGATCAGCACGCGGCTCGTCGTCTTCGACACGGCGGTCGCCGACCTCACCGACCGGCTCGACGACCCGGTGGACGTCCTGTTCGGCACCCAGCTGGGCGGCGGCACCGACATCAACCGGGCGCTCGCCTACTGCCAGTCGCAGATCACCCGGCCGACGGAGACGGTGGTGGTGCTCGTCAGCGATCTGTACGAGGGAGGCATACGGGACGAGATGCTCAAGCGGGTCGCGGCGATGAAGGCGTCGGGCGTGCAGTTCGTGGCGCTGCTCGCGCTGTCGGACGAAGGCGCGCCGGCCTACGACCGGGAACACGCGGCCGCCCTCGCGGCGCTCGGCGCACCGGCGTTCGCGTGCACCCCCGATCTGTTCCCGGAGGTGATGGCGGCGGCGTTGGAGAAACGTCCGCTGCCCGTCCCGGACGTGGGGTGAGGCCGCGACGGCGTGGTGAGGTGAGGCGAGCGGCTACTCATCGGTAACGGGGGCTTGCGCAACCTCGGGAGCCCCGTGCGAGGATCGGGGCCACTCTGCCGCCGCACGGGAAGCGTCCTCCCTTGACCTCGCCCACCACCCTGTTCGTCGCCGCCCTGCGCCTCCCGCGCACCGCGGCCGGGCGACGTGCGGTCGGGTGGCCTGCGGTCGGACGGCTTGCGGTCGGGCGGCGGGCGCTGCGGCTCGCGCTGCTGGTCGGCGGGCTGACCGTGCTCGGGTGGTTCTGGGGCGGGCAGGCGCATGCGTCGCAGGGCGGTCCGACACCGGGCGGGCTCGTCGCCGGGGTCTCGGCTCCAGCCTCGACGTCGGCTCCGGCCTCGACGTCGGCCCTGACGCGGGCGCGGGTGTCGCTGTCGGGATCAGTGTTGGTGTCGGTGCCAGCCCCCGTGCGGGTGTCCGTCTCGCTTCCGGTCCGGTTGCCGGCCGTGTCGGCTCCGCCCGTCGTGTCCGCCCCGCCCCGCCCGACGAGCCCTTCCCTTCCGGCGCTGCCGTCTCACCCACGGCTCCCTTCCGTGCCCGGTATCCCCTGGGTTCCGCACGTTCCGGCGCTCCATCCGGCGTCGGTGTCCGCGTCGGCGTCGGTGTCGGCTTCGGCCTCGATGTCGGGCGGGCACGGGCCCGTGGCCGGCGGGGCGGCTCGGGTGCGGACAGGGCCGGCGGGGGCTGACGTTTCGGGCTCCGGGCCCGTGGCTTTCGTGGGCGGTGGCTCCATGCGCGCTGCTCACAGGGTTCCGGCGGCCCGTGACGGGCGTCCGGCCGCCGTCAGGTCCGCGTCGCCCACCGCACGCCAGAGGCCGCCGGGTGGATCGACGGGCGGGCACGCCGGCGGTTCGTCCGGTGATCCGGCCGGTGATCCGGCCGGTGCGTCGGCCGGCGGGTCGGCCTCCGACGCCGGTGGCCCGCGGCACACGGACGCGCATGCCGTCGTCATGTCACCGCACCGGCCGGTGCCGTGGCCCGCGCTCGGCGGTGCGGCGGATCCCGACCCCGTGGCGGCACAGGACCGGTACCGGGACATCCCCCTCTTCCCCGGTTAGACCGTCTTCCCGGCTGTACGCCCTCCCGGTCGGGCGTCGCGGTGTCCGCCCCGTGCGGTGTTCCCCCTCCGGCCGGATCGAGATCGTCTCCCCCTCATGGCCGAGCCGAGCCCTCCCCGTTCTGCCGTCGTCGTCCCGTCGTCCCGTCGTCCTGTCGTCCCGTCGTCCTGTCGTCCCGTCGTCCCGCATCAGGCGTCGCCGATCGACCAGCCGCCGCGCCGGCCCGCCGATCCACCGTCCCGCCAAATCACCGTCCCGCCGAACCACCGAACCAAACCAACGCCCCAACGCCCCACCCATCGACTCCGTGAGGGGGTCGGTGCTCGGACGGCCGAAAGCCTTTCGGTCTGTCCGGCCCAGCCCTCACGGTCGGGGCGGGCCGGTCCCCATTGGGGTGGGGACCGGCCGCCCTGAGCCCTTGAGGGGCAGCTCAGGGGGCCTCACCGGGCCAACCCCAGCCCGGTGAGGCCTCTCGGCGCGGCCCCGCCCGGCCCTCACATCCGGCACGGGGTGCCAGTGATCCCGGCATCATGTGACAGGTATCACCGCTCAGGTGTGACCCTCGATTTAGGGGCCTCCTGCAAGCAGCGATAACCTGCGAGACGGACATGCCGCGCGCTCGGTCACCGTGTGCGCCTCCCTTGTGACAGACACCGGTCGGACGTCACGTTGCCCTCGCGGCACGCCCACGCAGACAACGAACCGCGAGATCACTGATAGGGACGGAAGCGCGTGGACCTGTTCGAGTACCAGGCGAGGGACCTCTTCGCCAAGCACGATGTACCGGTGCTGGCCGGTGAAGTCATCGACACGCCTGAGGCGGCCCGCGCAGCCACCGAGCGTCTCGGTGGCAAGTCCGTCGTCAAGGCCCAGGTGAAGGTCGGCGGCCGTGGCAAGGCCGGCGGCGTCAAGCTCGCCGCCTCCGCCGACGAGGCCGTGGAGCACGCGACCAACATCCTCGGCATGGACATCAAGGGCCACACGGTCCACAAGGTGATGATCGCCGAGACGGCCCCGGAGATCCTGGAGGAGTACTACGTCTCCTTCCTCCTGGACCGTGCCAACCGCACCTTCCTCTCCATCGCGTCCGTCGAGGGCGGCATGGAGATCGAGGAGGTGGCGGAGACCCGCCCCGAGGCCGTCGCCAAGACGCCGATCGACGCCAACGTGGGTGTGACCCCCGAGGTCGCCCGCCAGATCGTCGAGGCCGCGAACTTCCCGGCCGAGGTGGCCGACAAGGTCGCCGACGTCCTGGTCACCCTGTGGAAGACCTTCGTCGAGGAGGACGCCCTTCTCGTCGAGGTCAACCCGCTGGCCAAGGTCGCCTCCGGTGACGTCATCGCCCTCGACGGCAAGGTCTCGCTGGACGAGAACGCCGAGTTCCGCCAGCCGGACCACGAGGCCCTCCAGGACAAGGACTCGGCGAACCCGCTCGAGGCCGCGGCCAAGGAGAAGAACCTCAACTACGTCAAGCTCGACGGCGAGGTCGGCATCATCGGCAACGGCGCGGGTCTCGTCATGAGCACCCTGGACGTCGTCGCGTACGCCGGTGAGGCCCACGGCGGCGTCAAGCCCGCCAACTTCCTCGACATCGGCGGCGGCGCGTCCGCGGCCGTCATGGCGAACGGCCTGGAGATCATCCTGGGCGACCCGGACGTCAAGTCCGTGTTCGTCAACGTCTTCGGCGGCATCACCGCCTGTGACGAGGTCGCCAACGGCATCGTCCAGGCGCTCCAGCTCCTCGCGGACAAGGGCGAGGAAGTCACCAAGCCGCTGGTCGTCCGTCTGGACGGCAACAACGCCGAGCTGGGTCGCAAGATCCTCTCCGACGCCAACCACCCGCTGGTCCAGCGCGTGGACACCATGGACGGCGCGGCCGACAAGGCCGCCGAGCTCGCGGCTGCGAAGTAAGGGAAGAGGGACAGAACAGCCATGGCTATCTTCCTGAACAAGGACAGCAAGGTCATCGTCCAGGGCATGACCGGTGCCACGGGCATGAAGCACACCAAGCTCATGCTGGCGGACGGCACCAACATCGTCGGCGGTGTGAACCCCCGCAAGGCGGGCACCTCCGTCGACATCGACGGCACCGAGATCCCGGTGTTCGGCACGGTCGCCGAGGCGATCGAGAAGACGGGCGCGAACGTGTCCGTCCTCTTCGTGCCGCCGGCCTTCGCGAAGGCCGCCGTCGTCGAGGCGATCGACGCGGAGATCCCGCTGGCCGTCGTCATCACCGAGGGCATCGCCGTCCACGACTCCGCCGCGTTCTACGCGTACGCCGTGTCGCAGGGCAACAAGACCCGGATCATCGGCCCGAACTGCCCCGGTCTCATCACGCCGGGCCAGTCGAACGCCGGCATCATCCCGGGCGACATCACCAAGCCGGGCCGCATCGGCCTGGTGTCGAAGTCCGGCACGCTGACCTACCAGATGATGTACGAGCTGCGCGACATCGGCTTCTCGTCCGCCGTCGGTATCGGTGGCGACCCGGTCATCGGCACGACGCACATCGACGCGCTCGCCGCGTTCGAGGCCGACCCCGACACCGACCTGATCGTCATGATCGGCGAGATCGGCGGCGACGCCGAGGAGCGGGCCGCGGCCTTCATCAAGGACAACGTGAAGAAGCCGGTCGTCGGCTACGTCGCGGGCTTCACCGCGCCCGAGGGCAAGACCATGGGCCACGCCGGCGCCATCGTCTCCGGCTCCTCCGGCACGGCCGCCGCGAAGAAGGAGGCCCTCGAGGCCGCCGGCGTCAAGGTCGGCAAGACGCCGACCGAGACGGCGAAGCTGGCGCGCGAGATCCTCGCCGCGGGCTGAGCCCCGTACAGCCGTACGTCAGTGGGCCCGCCTCCCTCGTGGAGGCGGGCCCACTGACGTCCCGCCCCCGACCGGGCCTGCGCTCATCTCGGTTCGGGGAGCATCCGCTGCGGGCCGTGGCCCGTCGTCGAGCGCAGCTTCGCCCGCAGTTTCAGTTCCGCGCCCGAGAGCGGGCCCGGCACGGACCGCGCAGGCACGCCCCGCACGGTCGCGCCCGGCGGCACCGGAGGTTCGTACCGGGTGGGGGCCGTGCGCAGGGTCAGGGCCGTCGCGCCGATGACCGTGACGGTGAACGCGATCGCCGCGCGCGTCCAGAAGCGGGCCCGCTGCTCGCTGCCCGTGCGCACCGTGGACGCCCTGGCCGCGCGCAGCCGCTGGGCGGACGCCGCCTCCGCGAGCCGCCGGTGCAGCAGGACGGGGTCCGCCAGTTCGGGCAGCCGCGCGGCGATCGCCTCCCGCGCGCGCAACAGCCGGTTCGCCGTCGCAGGTGTGCTCGCCTCGGCCTCGGCGGCCGTCTCGGGCAGGTCGAGGCCGACGCCGTCGTAGAGCAGAAGGGTGCGGCGGCACGGCGCGGGGAGGGACAGGAGGACGTCGAGGAGGGCGCGGTCGCAGGCGTCGGCCGGAGGCGGTTCGGGGTGGCGGTAGCGGGGGCGGAACCGGTGCCAGGGGGAGAGCGCGTACTCGTAGGCCGTGGCCCGCACCCAGCCCGCCGGGTCGCGGTCCACGGCCACCTCGGGCCAGCGCTGCCAGGCGGTCTGGAACGCGCGCTCGACCGATTCCCGCGCGAGTTCGCGACGGCCGCAGAGCAGATAGGCCTGCCGGACGAGGGCGGGGGCGCAGAACGCGTAGAGCGCGTCGAAGGCCTGAGCGGGCGTCAAGGCGGCACGGGCGGGGGGAGGCTCCGGTTCGGCTCCCGCGTGGGCGGACGGGATGGCGTCGGCGTCGGCGGACGTGATGGTGGCGGTGCTCGCGTCCGCGTCGGTGTCCGTGCCGGCGGGTGTGGAAGGAGGCGCGGGGGCGTGCGTGTCGGCGCGCGCAGGTTCCGGGTTCACGCTGGGTGGTTGCGGGCGGTTGCCCAGACGTACCGTCACCGGCGGTCGAGGCGCGGCCTCCTGGGTGTCCGTCACCTGGCCCGCCGTGCCAGCGCTTCCCGCCTGCCGCGTCACGAGATACCCCTTCGCCCGAAAAAGTACATAAACGCATATTGAGCGACACAGCGATGGTTCGCCTGTTACGACGGGAAAGCGCGTGTCGTTGGGAGCATGGCCGTCGTGATGCAGATGACCGCTCGTCGACTGTCGTTGTCGCCCCTGCGCACCCGGATGCGCGACCGGTCTCCCGGACTGGCCGCGGGCCTGCTGGGCGGGGTGCTCGCCGCCGGACTCGGACTCGGTTCGTTCGCCGTGCTCGTGATGGTGCTGTGGATCAGCTCCCCCTATCCCGACAGCGGGCCCGGCGGCGCGCTGCACGTCGCCGCGGCGCTCTGGCTGCTGGCGCACGGCGCGGAACTCGTCCGGGTGGACACCCTCTCCGGCGTTCCGGCCCCGGTCGGCGTCGCACCGCTGCTGCTGCTCGCGCTGCCGGTGTGGCTGGTGCGGCGCGCAGCACGAGACGCCGTGGACGGAGGCGACGGCGAGGACGGCGGCGCGGACGACGATGTCCCGGTGAGCGGCCGCGCGGTGTGGGCCGGCGTGGTGGCCGGCTACCTCGCGGTCGGCGCGGGCATCGCCTGCTACGCGGCGTCCGGCGGCGCCCTGCGGCCCTCATGGGGGTGGACGGCGTTCTGTGTGCCGGCGGTCGCCGTGCCGGCCGCCGCCGCGGGGGTGTGGTCGGCGCTCGGCCGCCCGCGCGAGCCGGTGGACAGTGTGCTGGTCGTGCTGCCCCGAGGCCTGCGACGGCTGTTCCTCGGGGCGGACGGACGCGAGCGGCTCGGCGCGGCCGGGCGGGCCGCCGGAGCCGGTGCGGGGGTGCTCCTCGGGGGCGGGGCCCTGCTGGTGGCGGTGTCCTCGGTGTGGCACCTGGGCTCGGCCCGCGCGGCGTTCCTCCAGGTGACGGAGGGCTGGTCGGGGCGGTTCGCGGTGCTGCTGCTGTGCGTGGCGCTGGTGCCCAACGCGGCGGTGTGGGCCGCCGCGTACGCCCTCGGGCCGGGGTACGCCCTCGGCGTGGGGCACGCGGTGGCCCCCCTGTCCTCCGCGCCCGCTCCCTTTCTGCCGCCGTTCCCGCTGCTGGCGGCGGTGCCGGAGGCGGGGGGCGGCACGCCCTGGAACTGGGCGACGGGGGTGACGCCGCTCGCGGCCGCGGTGACGGTGGGGGTCTTCGTGGCGCGGGCCGCGGGCGCGGGCGGATGGTCGCGGGGGAGGACCGCCGGGGTCGTCGTGCTGGCGGGGACCGGGTGCGGGGTGCTGATGGGCGCGCTGGCGGGGATGGCCGGCGGGCCCCTCGGGGTCGCCGCGCTCGCCCGGTTCGGGCCGGTGTGGTGGCAGGTCGCGGGTGCGGTGGTGCTGTGGATCGTGGGGGTGGGCGTGCCGGTGGCCCTGTGCGTGCGCGGGTGGCGCGGCCGGCGTCGGCGGAGGGCGTCCGCGGGGGAGCCGGGCGGGCAGGGTGTGCCGGCCGGGCGGGGAGCTTGGCGGGACCGGTGGAACTCGGGGAGTCCGGCGGCGTCGGAGGCCGCGGGGCTGTACGACGTCTCGGCGGCAGAGGCGGGCGGTGTCCAGGTGACGGGGGCGCACGGGGAGGTCGTCGAGGCCACTCCGCCCTACGGCGCGGTCGAGAGGGGCGGGCTCGGCACCGCGTTCGCGGACGCCGAGCCGCTTCCGCCCGCCGTCTCCTTCCCGTTCCCGGGGCCGGACGCGTCCGTTGCGGGCCCGCTGCCGTTCACCGGGCCGAACGCGTCCGCCGGGCCGCTGCCGTTCACCGGGCCCGCCGCACCTGCCGCTCCCGTCCCGTACGCCGAGGCCACAGCACCCGTCGAGCCTGTCGAGCCCGCTGGGCCCGTCCCCCCGGCCGCGCCCACCGTCCCCGTCGCGCTCACCGCCCCCGCCGGCTCCGTCGGGTGGGAGACCGCCGCGTCGCAGACCGGCGAGCCGGAGGAGTGGGAGAGGGCCAGGGAGGCCCGGTGGGCCGCGTTGCGGGAGGCGGGGGAGGACGGCGCGGGCGGCGAGGACGGTACGCAGGCGCGGCGATGACTCCGCGGACTCCCGCCCGCCGCACACGCCGTCCCGTCCCGCGGTCGCCCCGCGCCCCACTGCCTTCGCCCCGCTGCCTTCGCGCGACTGCCTTCGCGCGCCCGGCGCGTCAGGCGTTCGCGCCCAGGATGTCTCTGAGCTGCTTGGGGAGGAGGTCGTCGCAGGACTGCTTCGCCTCGTTGGTGAGGGCGTCGCTGGTGCAGGTGTAGTAGTCGTTGTAGACCAGGTGCGCGGTGAAGCTGGCGGCGACCATGGCCAGGGCAAGGGAGGCGGTGACCAGGCCGCTGATGGCGGCGGTGCGCTGGGGGCGGCCGCTCGACTCGGGGGCGGGCGGGGCGTCCGGGTCCGGGGTGCGGGGCTTGGCGCGCAGGGCGCTGATGCCCCAGTTCAGGGCGAGCGCGCCGAGCAGCAGGGCCACGTAGGGCCAGCCGAAGAGGACGAAGAAGAAGGCCCACATGCCGCTCAGGAGGGCGTAGCGCGCGTGGCGCTGGGCCGGGTCCGTCGGGTCCCAGCGCTTGCCGGGATCGCCGCCGGGGCCGCTCGGGCCGCCGTTCTCGGGGTTGCCGCCGGGGCGCTCGCCGAAGCCGCCGGGGGAGCGTCCCGGCTGCCGGTCGCTCCACTGGCCGCCCCATGGGGAGCGCCCTTCGTCGGGCTCGCCGCCCGCCGGGCGGCGGGGCTGCCACGGGCGGTCGGGTGCGCCCTCCGGCGGCGGCGCGAAGGGGTTGTCGTCCTCGGGCGGCTTGTTCTCGTCCGACGGGGCGTCGGCGGGAGAGGCGGGGCGCTCTCGCAGCAGCACGACGCCGCGCTCCCCTCCCTGCGGTGACTGCGGGGGGAGCGTGAGCAGTCGCAGACTGCGGTCCGGCATCAAGTGAGCGTCTTCCCCTAGGTGATTCGGCTGTCTGGCCTGAACGGATGTGGCTGTCACTCCGGGAACGCGCCGCACCGCGCCCGCGTTCCCGATCACGCCCGCATCCCGTTCCCCGCAGACGCTACCTTCCGGCCACGCCCCCGTCCCGCGGGGGCCGTCCCGTGTGCCGGTATCGTTGCTGACGGTCGGCTGCTTCGTAGGCTTCCCCGTATCCGGGGGCGCGATGCATTCGTACGAAAGTACAAGCCCGCGTGAAGTCCGCGTACGCCCACCGCCTTGTACGTGCTTCCCCGAGAAAGGGCCTCACCGTGGCCGCCAAGCCCGTGGCCAAGCGCCTCGTCGTGCTGGTCTCCGGATCCGGTACGAATCTCCAGGCGCTCCTCGACGCCGTCGCCACCGCGGGCGTCGACGCCTACGGCGCGCAGGTCGTGGCCGTCGGAGCCGACCGCGGGGGCGTCGAGGGTCTCGCCCGGGCCGAGCGGGCCGGCATCCCCACCTTCGTCTGCCGGGTCAAGGACTTCGGGAGCCGTGAGGAGTGGGACGCCGCGCTCGCGGAGGCCGTGGCCGCCCACGAGCCGGACCTGGTGGTGTCCGCCGGATTCATGAAGGTCGTGGGGAAGGAGTTCCTCGCGCGGTACGGCGGGCGGTTCGTCAACACCCACCCCGCTCTTCTCCCCAGTTTCCCGGGAGCCCACGGTGTGCGCGACGCGCTCGCGTACGGCGTGAAGGTCACCGGCTGCACCGTCCACTTCGTCGACGACGGCGTCGACACCGGACCGATCATCGCCCAGGGCGTGGTCGAGGTCCGGGACGAGGACGACGAGAGCGCTCTGCACGAGCGCATCAAGGAAGTCGAGCGAAGGCTGCTCGTCGAGGTCGTGGGGCGGCTCGCCCGCAACGGCCATCGCATTGAGGGACGAAAGGTAGTTATCCAGTGACCGCCGAGAGCACTGTCACGGCCCAGAGCGACAAGCGGGGCATCCGTCGCGCGCTCGTCAGCGTCTACGACAAGACCGGTCTGGAGGAGCTCGCGCGCGGGCTGCACGAGGCCGGCGTCGAGCTCGTCTCCACCGGGTCCACCGCCTCCCGCATCGCCGCCGCCGGCGTTCCCGTCACCAAGGTCGAGGAGCTGACCGGCTTCCCCGAGTGCCTGGACGGCCGGGTCAAGACCCTGCACCCCAAGGTCCACGCCGGCATCCTCGCCGACCTGCGCCTGGAGGACCACCGGCGGCAGCTGGACGAGCTGGGCGTGGCGCCGTTCGACCTCGTCGTCGTCAACCTCTACCCGTTCCGCGAGACCGTCGCGTCCGGCGCGAGCCCCGACGAGTGCGTGGAGCAGATCGACATCGGCGGTCCCTCCATGGTCCGCGCCGCCGCCAAGAACCACCCGTCGGTCGCCGTGGTCACCAGCCCGGCGCGGTACGCGGACGTCCTGGCGGCCGTGCAGGGCGGCGGCTTCGACCTCGCCGCGCGCAAGCGGCTGGCCGCCGAGGCGTTCCGGCACACCGCCGAGTACGACATCGCCGTCTCCTCCTGGTTCGCGTCCGCGTACGCGCCCGCCGACGACTCCCCGTTCCCGGGCTTCCTCGCCACCAGCCTGGAGCGCGCGCACACCCTGCGCTACGGCGAGAACCCGCACCAGCCCGCGGCCCTCTACACGGCGGGCACCGGCGGGCTGGCGGCGGCCGAGCAGCTGCACGGCAAGGAGATGTCGTTCAACAACTACACGGACACGGACGCCGCGCGCCGTGCCGCGTACGACCACGACGAGCCCGCCGTCGCGATCATCAAGCACGCCAACCCGTGCGGCATCGCGGTCGGCGCGGACGTCGCCGAGGCGCACCGCAAGGCGCACGCCTGCGACCCGCTGTCCGCGTTCGGGGGTGTGATCGCCGTGAACCGTCCGGTCAGCAAGGAGATGGCCGAGCAGGTCGCGGAGATCTTCACCGAGGTCATCGTCGCGCCCGACTACGAGGACGGCGCGCTGGAGGCCCTCACCAAGAAGAAGAACGTCCGGGTGCTGCGCTGCCCCGACGGCCCCGCCCACCCCGTCGACGTCAAGCCGATCGACGGCGGCGCGCTGCTCCAGGTCGCCGACCGCCTCCAGGCCGAGGGCGACGACCCGGCCAACTGGACGCTGGCGACCGGCGAGGCGCTCTCCCCGGCGGAACTTGCCGACCTCGCGTTCGCCTGGAAGGCGTGCCGGGCCGTGAAGTCCAACGCCATCCTGCTCGCCAAGGACGGCGCGTCGGTCGGCGTCGGCATGGGCCAGGTCAACCGGGTCGACTCGGCGAAGCTGGCCGTCGAGCGGGCCGGCGAGGAGCGGGCGCGCGGCGCGTACGCGGCGTCCGACGCCTTCTTCCCCTTCCCGGACGGTCTGGAGGTCCTCGTCGAGGCCGGCGTCAGGGCCGTGGTGCAGCCCGGCGGCTCGGTCCGCGACGAACTGGTCGTCGAGGCCGCGAAGAAGGCCGGCGTGACGATGTACTTCACGGGGACGCGGCACTTCTTCCACTGATCCCCGCCGGTGACGGCGAAGGCGGGCGGCCCGGTGACGACACCGGACCGCCCGCCTTCGCCGTGCGGGGACCGGGTCGGACCGGCCGGCCGGGCCACGCGCCGGCGGTCACCGGGGGCGCCGGCCGGCGCCGAGGTCGACGAGCCGGCGCGGATCAGTACCTCGGACGGTTGAACCAGGCGCCGCCGCTGATCATCGCGGCGAGGATGATGCCGCCGAAGGCGAGCGAGATGACGCCGCCGAAGGTGCCCGAACCGCCCGCGCCGTTCACGATGTTGGCGAGGGAGCCCAGGATCATCAGTGACGCGTAGACGATCGTGGTGACGCGGATGCCGCCGCCGCCGGACTTGAACTTGACGCCCAGGAAGATCGACAGGCTGCCCAGGAGCAGCATCAGCAGCGCGATCGCGATGATGAGACCGGTGGCCATGCTGCTGTCGTCGCCGGAGCCGAAGGCGTTGGACGCGTCCTGCGCGGCGCCGGCCGCGATGCCGATGACGATGCCGGCCAGGAACTGGAAACCGGCGAGGATGAACAGCAGCACCCGGGCGGTCTTGACC
This sequence comes from Streptomyces sp. NPDC048481, assembly GCF_043200075.1. Lineage (NCBI taxonomy): Bacteria > Bacillati > Actinomycetota > Actinomycetes > Kitasatosporales > Streptomycetaceae > Streptomyces > Streptomyces sp. NPDC048481. The sequence goes on along the minus strand of NZ_JBICXC010000002.1, from coordinate 656,220 downwards.
AGGCCGGGCATCTCCTGCGGGACGCCGTAGCCGTACCCCTGCGGGACCGGCGGGGCCTGCGGGTAGCCGTAACCGGGCTGGCCCTGCGGAGCGGTGGGGTAGCCGTAACCGGGCTGCTGGGGCGGGCCCTGCGGCGGGTAGCCGGGCGGCTGGCCCTGCGGCGGGCCGTAGGGGTTGTTCGGGTCGCCGAAACTCATGGCGGTCCTTCCTCCGTGTGCACTCGAGTGCGGGGACGCGGCCTGGCTCGGAGGAAGGTTCTACAGATGCGGTTCGTCCCCCCGGTACTGCCCGCGGCACTGTGCGGTCAATCGTTCTGCAATGGCCGGTTTGTTGTCCAGCCGCATTCGGCGGCATTCCGCAGGCGTTGTGCAAGTGCAACATCATCGATCACGTTCGCGCACGTCAGATGGGCGCCGCGGCCTCGTACGGGTTCACCCGGATTGGAACCGGGGGGCCGTCATCCGGGAGGATGGTGTCATGACCGCCCAGATTCTCGATGGCAAGGCCACCGCAGCCGAGATCAAGTCCGATCTGACCGCCCGTGTGGCGGCGCTGAAGGAGAGGGGCGTCACGCCCGGCCTCGGCACGATCCTCGTCGGCACCGATCCCGGCAGCCAGAAGTACGTCGCCGGGAAGCACCGCGACTGCGCGGAGGTCGGCATCGCCTCCATCCAGCGCGAGCTGCCCGCCACGGCCACCCAGGAGGAGATCGAGGCGGTCGTCCGCGAGCTGAACGACGACCCGTCCTGCACCGGTTACATCGTGCAGCTCCCGCTGCCCAAGGGCATCGACGAGAACCGCGTCCTGGAGCTGATGGACCCGGACAAGGACGCCGACGGCCTGCACCCGATGAACCTCGGCCGGCTGGTCCTGAACGAGCCCGGCCCGCTGCCCTGCACCCCCAACGGCGTGCTGACGCTGCTGCGCCGGCACGGCGTGGAGATCAACGGGGCGGAGGTCGTGGTCGTCGGACGGGGCGTCACCATCGGCCGGTCGATGCCGCTGCTGCTGACCCGCCGCAGCGAGAACGCGACGGTGACCCAGTGCCACACCGGCACCCGGGACCTGTCGGCGCACCTGAGGCAGGCCGACGTCATCGTCGCGGCCGCCGGATCCCCCCACCTCATCCGTGCGCAGGACGTCAAGCCGGGCGCGGCCGTCCTGGACGTCGGCGTCTCCCGCAACGCCGAGGGCAGGATCGTCGGCGACGTCCACCCGGACGTGCGCGAGGTGGCCGGCTGGATCTCCCCCAACCCGGGCGGGGTCGGCCCGATGACCCGCGCCCAGCTGCTCGTCAACGTGGTGGAGGCGGCGGAGCGCAGTGTCGGCTGACGGCGACTCCGCACAGGCCGGGGACAGGAACGTGACGGGCGACGACGCCGACGAGATCGAGGTCCGCGACCCCATCAGCGCGCCGGACGCGGACGGCGTGCCGCGCCGCACCACCCGCCGCTTCCCGAAGTTCACCCGGGACACCGCGCGTCCCGAGGGCGCGGGCCGGGCCGCGCCGGGCGACGCCCTGGCCGCCCGGCAGTGGCCGATCATCGCGGTGCTGGGCGTCGTGGCGCTCGGGCTGCTGCTGACGGCGCTCGACGTGTTCCGGGTCGGCACGATCCTGATCGGCGTGGGGCTGCTCGCCGGCGCGGTCCTGCGCTGGCTGCTGCCCGGCGTCGGGATGCTCGCCGTGCGCTCCCGGTTCACGGACATCGTGACCTACGGCGTGCTCGGCACCGTGATCGTCCTGCTGGCGCTGATGGCCCAGCCCCACCCGCTGCTCCAGATCCCGGTCCTCAAGGACACCCTGCACTTCACCGTCAGCAGCGGCTGACCGCGGGCGCACGTCGGCGGCCCGTCCCCATCCCCCGAGGAGGACGGGCCGCCGACGCGTTCCACGCTCTCCCACCGCGAACGTCCTGTTCAACGCCCCGCCGGACGCTGTGGCACGGAAGTGACCGTTCCGCTACGGCGTGCGCGAACCGCCACAGCCGGCCCGCGCGCGGGAACCGCCCGGCCGCCCGCCGTCGTCCCCCCAACGGACCGAAGGGGAGGTGGGCGGGATGGGCGCCTGGCAGCCGCTGCCGGACGGGCTGCCGTCGGAGGTACGGCACTTCGTGGAGCAGACGCGGCGGCTCAAGGACGGCACGGGGCTCAGCCTGGCCGCGCTCGGCGCGCGCACCGCGTACAGCAAGTCGTCCTGGCAGCGGTATCTCAACGGCGTCCAGCCGCCGCCCCGGCAGGCCGTCGTCGCGCTGTGCAGGGTGGCGGGACTGGCCGGGGCGGAGGCCGAACGGCACGTCGTGCGCTGGGAACTGGCCGTCGAGGCATGGCCGCGGCCGGCGCCGGCGAACCCGGCCGCGGAGTACGAGGAGGATCCGACGCTGCCCTGGTGGGACCGCCCGGAGGAGGAGCCCGCCCCGCCTCCCGCGCCCCGGCCCGCCGGACGGCTCCTGCTCTACGCGGTGCTGATCCTGCTCGCCCTGCTGACGACGGCCGTCGGGGGAGCGGTCGCCTTCGGCTGAGGCGTGCGGGCCCGCCGGTGCGCCCCCGTCGTGGGGCCCGCTTTGACAGTTCGGGCGGGTGTCCCGAATCGTCGCTCCCAGCGGGTCCTGACACGACCCATGGGACTCAGCGCACGAGAGGGTGGCCGATGCCTCGCTGGAAAGCCCTGCCGGACGAACTCGACCCCCAGGTGCGGGAGTTCGTCGAAGTGATGCGACGGGTCGTGGACCGGGCGGGGCTGAGCGTCGCGGCGGTGGCGGACCGCACCGGCTACGGCAGGCCGTCCTGGGAGCGCTATCTGCACGGACGGCTGCTGGCGCCCAAGGGCGCGGTCGTGGCGCTGGCCGAGGTCACCGGCACGCCCGTGGTCCATCTGGTCACCCTGTGGGAACTGGCCGAGCGGGCGTGGAGCGGTGCGGAGAACCGGCACGCGCACGGGGCGGCGGCGACCGCCGGGACGCTGCCCGCCCGCGCTCTGCCCGGCCGGTTCGGGCCGCCGCCGGCGCCCCTCCCGTCCGGTGGCGGGACGCCGGGGCCGGGGGCGCGGACCGGGGGCGCGGGCCGGAGGCGGACGACGCTGCTCCTCGCCGCGGTCGTGGGGGCGGCGGGCGTCGCGGCGGGCGCGTTCTTCCTCACCGGAGGCCGCGACCCGCAGACGCCGGGCGTCGTCGAGTCGCCCTCGCCGTCGGCCGTCACCCCCCGCGTGCTGCCGTCCGGGGTGCGATGCGGCGGATCCGACTGCACCGGCCGGGACGCGGAGACGACGGGGTGCAGCGGCGGCCTCGCGGCGACGGCGACGACCGCGACGGTCGGCGCGACCCGCGTCGAGGTCCGCTACAGCCGCGCCTGCGGGGCGGCGTGGGGCCGGATCACGCCGGCCGGGCCCGGCGACACGGTGACGGTGACCGCCGGTTCCGTGCTGCGCACCGGGCACGTCTCGGGGCCCGGCGCCACGATCGCCTACACGCCCATGGTGGCCGTGAACAGCGCGGACGAAGCCACGGCGTGCGCGGTGCTGGCCTCCGGACAGCAGGGCTGCACGCCCTGACCCGCGGCGGCTGCAAGCCCGGAGAGAAATCGGGCGCACGCAGGCATGGCCTCGCCGTTCGCGGGCACGCGAGACGTACCCCCACGGGATCCCGGCGCGACCCGGTTCCCCCCACGGCGGCCGCTCGGTCTCTCCTCTCCCGGACCGACGGCCGCCGCTCTTCGTGGCGGGGCTCGCAGCGGGGTCCGGCGGGGCGGTGGCTGGAAGAACCGGGTGTCCCGTACGCGGAAGTCCACTCTGTGGGACGGGCCACACGACCCCGGACGCCCGGGACCCCGGATGCGCGATAGCCTGACCGCTGATTGGATCTCTTGATACCAAGAGATCGATCATCTGTACGTCCCACCCGGGGCAGGGACGCCCCACCGACAGCTGTCATACGGAGAACGCCATGACCCGCACTCCCGTGAACGTCACCGTCACCGGCGCGGCCGGCCAGATCGGTTACGCCCTGCTCTTCCGCATCGCCTCCGGCCAGCTGCTCGGCGCGGACGTGCCGGTCAAGCTGCGCCTGCTGGAGATCACCCCGGCGCTCAAGGCCGCCGAGGGCACCGCCATGGAGCTGGACGACTGCGCCTTCCCGCTGCTTCAGGGCATCGACATCACGGACGACCCGAACGTGGCCTTCGACGGCGCGAACGTGGCGCTCCTCGTCGGCGCCCGCCCCCGCACCAAGGGCATGGAGCGCGGCGACCTCCTGGAGGCCAACGGCGGCATCTTCAAGCCGCAGGGCAAGGCCATCAACGACCACGCCGCAGACGACATCAAGGTCCTCGTCGTCGGCAACCCGGCCAACACCAACGCCCTGATCGCCCAGGCCGCCGCCCCGGACGTACCGGCCGAGCGCTTCACCGCGATGACCCGCCTCGACCACAACCGCGCGCTGACCCAGCTCGCGAAGAAGACGGGCTCGACGGTCGCCGACATCAAGCGCCTGACCATCTGGGGCAACCACTCGGCCACCCAGTACCCGGACATCTTCCACGCCACGATCGCCGGCAAGAACGCCGCCGAGGTCGTCAACGACGAGAAGTGGCTGTCCGAGGACTTCATCCCGACCGTCGCCAAGCGCGGCGCGGCCATCATCGAGGCCCGCGGCGCGTCCTCGGCCGCCTCCGCCGCCAACGCGGCCATCGACCACGTGTACACGTGGGTCAACGGCACCGCCGACGGCGACTGGGCCTCCATGGGCATCCCGTCCGACGGCTCCTACGGCGTCCCGGAGGGCCTGATCTCCTCCTTCCCGGTCACCACCAAGGACGGCAAGTACGAGATCGTCCAGGGCCTGGACGTCAACGAGTTCTCCCGCGCCCGCATCGACGCGTCGGTGCAGGAGCTCTCGGAGGAGCGCGAGGCGGTTCGCGCCCTCGGCCTGATCTGAGCCCGAACGCACGCGATCCCCGGACGGTACGACCGTCCGGGGATCGTCGCGTTGAGCGCCGGTCAGCTGCGCTTGAGCGCGCCCACGAAGCGTGTCCACGCGCCGAGTTCGAACACGAGGGCCCCGCGCTCGGGGGCCTTGCTGTCGCGCACGGGGACGAGGGCGGGATTGCCTTCGGCGACTTCGAGGCACTCACCGCCGGTGGTATTGCTGTAGCTGGACTTGCGCCACGTCATTTGACTCAGGTCGACGGCTCGCACGGCACTTCCTCCAACATCTGCGTGATGAACTTCTGTGACTCGGCCGGGGAAAGAGCCAGGTCGCGCACCGAATCGTACGCATGTTGCAGCACCTCGACCGAGCCGATTTCCTCGATCAGCTCGCCTCGCACGTCGTTCTCCGTGTAGGCAACGGTACGGGCGTCGGGGAGACGAAGGAACATCATCGAGGTGTTCATCAGGGGGTGCGGCCCCGCGCTGAACGGCAGGACGTGCAGGGTGATTCCAGGACGCTCGGATACCTCTGCCAGGTGCTCCAGTTGCTCTCGCCGCGAGTGCGGGTCACGGAGCTGTGTGCGCAGAACCGCCTCCGAGAGGATGGCGCGGAACTTCGGCGCCCCTTTGCCGTCCAACAACTTCCGTCGGCCCATGCGCGCTTCGACCTGCTGATCCAGTTCGTCCCCCAACAGCCCGCCGGCGGTGAGCGCTTCGCGTGCGTAGGCCGGAGTCTGGAGCAGTCCCGGCGGCGCGGACACGGCGTAGTGCCACAGGCTCAGCGCCTCCGCCTCCAGGTCCATGTATCGCCGGTACTGCTCACGGAACTGACTGTTGTCCCCCATGGCCACTTCCCACAGTGCCAGTAGCAGTCCCGGTGTCCCGTAGTGCGTGTCGAGGGCCTCGACCACCTCGGGGCTGCCGAGGTTGGCCCCGCTCTCCATCTTGCCGAGGGTCGACGCGTCCCACCCCAGCCGCTCGGAGAGCTCCCGGAGGCTTTCGCCGCGGGCGTTGCGCAGCAGGCGGAGTTCTTCCGCGAAGCGTTTGCGCGGCTGCTGGCTTCGTCCCGTGACGACTCGTCTCGCGGGCATGGCGTCCCCTTCGGGTGGCTCGGCGTGGCGATCCGGACACGAAGAGTAATTCAACTCTCGGTGGGATTGAGGCCGTTGTCGAAGCTTCGCCGACGGGCCGGCGCGCCGAGGCCGGTCACGACCAGGGCCGTCGCGGCCAGCACGGCCACGCCGACCGTGCGCAGGGCCGGGCCCATGCCGGCGGCGAAGCCGGTGTGTCCGGCGAGGACCGTTCCGGCGACAGCGACGCCGAGGGCCGCGCCGACCTCGCGGGCCGAGGTGCCGAGTCCGGAGCCGAGGCCCGCCTGGTGGGGCGGGAGGGAGGTGACGACGCCCAGGGTCAGCGCGGGCATCGACAGGCCGGTCCCGGCGGAGATGACCAGCAGCCAGCCCGCGTACACCGCGTATGGAGTGCCGGAGTCCGCCGTGGACGCGCCGAGCAGGCCGAGGCCGATCAGGGCGAGGCCGGTGCCGATGACGGGGCGGGGGCGGTCCGACCAGCGGGCGGCCAGCTTGGGGACCAGGGCCATGCCGACGATCAGCGGGACGATGGCGACGCCGGCGACGGCGGGTCCGTAGCCCTTGACCTCCTGGAGGTACTGGGAGTTGACGAAGAACAGCGCGAACAGGCCGAAGAAGCCGGTCATGAGGCCGAGGCTCGTGGCTCGCAGGCCGGGGGAGCGGAAGACGCGCGGGTCGAAGAGGGGGGTGGGCGAGCGCAGGGAGCGCAGGGTGAACGCGGCGATCAGGGCGGCTCCCGCGGCGAACGAGCCGAGGACGCGCGGTGAGGTCCAGCCGTGGTCCGGGCCGCCGATGATGCCGAAGAGGACGGCCGCCAGTCCCGCCGTGAGCAGCAGGGTGCCCAGCGGGTCGAGGCCGTCGCGCGGGGTGCGCTCGGTGCGGGGGGTGGCCAGTGCGACGGCGAGGGCCAGCAGCGCGGCCAGCGGGATCATGACGGCGAACAGGGCCCGCCAGGTGAGGAACTGACCGGCCAGGCCGCCGCCCAGGTTGCCCGCGAGGCCGCCGAGGCCCATGGAGAGGGTCCAGGACGCCATCGCTGCGGCCCGGCCGCGCGGTCCGGCGAGGTGGACCAGGATCGACATCGTCGCAGGGGTGATCAGCGCGGCGCCCGCTCCGGAGATGCCGCGTCCCGCGATGAGCACGGCCGGGTCGGGGGCGAAGGCGCTGGTGGCGGCTCCGAGGGCGAAGAGGCCGAGGCCGGCGAGGAGGGCGCCCTTGCGGCCGTAGCGGTCGCCGGCGGCGCCGGCGGGGATGAGCAGGCCCGCGAAGACGATGACGTAGGCGTCGACGGTCCACAGGATCTCGGTGTGCGAGGGATGCAGCGAGGAGGCGCTCAGTTGCGGGATGAGGAGATTGATCGCGGCGACCATGCTCTGCGCGACCAGCACGCAGGCGCACATGGCGAGGAGGGTGGACCGTTTCAGGGCGTGCGAGGGCACGGCTCCTCCCGGGGAGCTCGTCGGAGTGGGATGCCCGTTCACCGTAGGCTCGGCCCCGACCTGCTTTCCAGTGCAACCTTTGCAAGGAGTGAATGCGCGTGACGCAATCACCGGGGACCTCCGCCGGGCCCGCCGGGTCCGCGGGGCTCGATCTGAATCTGCTGGTGGCGCTGGACGTCCTGCTGGAGGAGGAGAGCGTGCGGGGCGCGGCCCGTCGGCTGCACCTGTCCGAGCCGGCGATGAGCCGCACGCTCGGCCGGGTCCGCAGAGCGCTGGGCGATCCGGTCCTGGTGCGGGCGGGCCGGCGGATGGTGCCGACGCCGCGCGCCCTCGCGGTGCGGGCGGAGGTGAGCGCCGTGGTGGAGCGGGCCCGCGCCCTGTTCGCGCCGGCCGAGGGGACCGACGTCAGGACGGTGACCCGTACGCTCACGATCCTCGGCCACGACGCCATCGCGGCGGCCCACGGTCCGGCCCTGTACGCCCGTGCGGCCGCCGAGGCCCCCGGCATCCGCGTCCGGTTCCTGAGCGAGAGCCACGTCGACGCGCCGTTCCTGCGCGAGGGCACCGCCGACCTGGAGGTGGGCGTCATCGACACGGTGGCCCCCGAGGTGCACCGCGAGCAGCTCTGCGAGGACCGGATGATGGGCGTGGCCCGCGCCGGTCACCCGTTGCTGGAGGGCGAGTTGACGCCCGAGCGGTATGCCCGGGAGGCGGACCACCTCATCGTCTCGCGGCGCGGCAGGCTGCACGGGCCGGTGGACGCGGCGCTTGCCGAACGGGGTCTGGAGCGGCGGGTGGTGGGCGCGGTCGGCTCGCTGCCGTCGTCGCTCTTCGTCATCCGCGACACCGATCTGGTGGGTCTCAACACGGCCTGGGGGCTGCCGCTGGCGCGCAGTCTCGGGCTGGCGTCCTTCGAGGTACCGCTGGATCTGCCGCCGCTGCGGCTGGGCATGGCCTGGCATCCCCGGCACGACGCCGACCCCGCGCACGCGTGGCTGCGGGACGCGGTGCGGGACGTGATGGCGGCCGGCGGGAACGCGGAGTGAGCGCCCGAGGTGGGGGCCGTGTGTCCGTATGGTGAGCGAACCGTCACCATCGCACCCGAATTGAAAGCTTTTGTCCGTTCCGGCAGTGACTCAGCGCACTTCAGGTCGGGGATTGCGCATGCAATGCAAGGTTCGGGGCATGCGGACGCGGTCCCCGACAGCGACCCACGGGTGACACAGGGGGACTGAACAGGAACGGAAGGCAACACCGATCATGGCCGACACGACGGAACAGACGGAACAGCGGGAGTGCCGGACGATTCACGCGGGCGGCGAGTGGCTGACCGCCGCCTCCGGAGCCACCCGGGAGATCCTCGACCCAGCGGAGGGCCGCCCCTTCGCGGTGGTCGCCGAGGGCGACGAGAAGGACGCCGACCTGGCGATCGCGGCCGCCCGCGCCGCCTTCGACGAGGGCGACTGGCCGCGCACCCCGGCCGTCGAGCGCGCCGCACTGCTGCGCCGCGTCGCCGACCTCCTCATACGCGACCGCGAACGGCTCGGTTTGCTGGAGAGCCGTGACGCGGGCAAGACCCTCGAAGAGGGCCGGGTGGACATCGACTGCGTCGCCGACGCCTTCCGCTACTTCGCGGGCCTCGTCGCCGCCGAGGCGCCGGGCCGGGTCGTGGACGCGGGCTCGCCCGACGTCCACAGCGTCGTCGTCCACGAGCCCGTCGGCGTGTGCGCGCTGATCACCCCCTGGAACTACCCGCTCCTCCAGGCGAGCTGGAAGATCGCGCCCGCACTCGCCGCGGGCAACACGTTCGTCGTCAAGCCGAGCGAGATCACGCCGCTGACCACGATCGCCCTCATCGGCCTGCTCGCCGAGGCGGGACTGCCCGCCGGCGTCGCCAACATCGTGACCGGTCCCGGGCACACCGTCGGCGCCCGGTTCGCCGAACACCCCGACGTCGACCTGGTGTCCTTCACGGGCGGACTGGTCAGCGGCGTCAAGGTCGCGCAGGCGGCCGCCCCGACCGTCAAGAAGGTCGCCCTCGAACTCGGCGGCAAGAACCCCAACGTGGTCTTCGCCGACGCCTGCGCCACCCCCGAGGGCTTCGACACCGCCGTCGACCAGGCCCTCAACGCGGCCTTCATCCACAGCGGCCAGGTCTGCTCGGCGGGCTCGCGGCTCATCGTCGAGGAGTCCGTCCGCGACCGCTTCGTCGACGAACTCGCCCGCCGCGCCGCGAGGATCCGCCTCGGACGCGGCACCGAGGACGGCGTCGAGTGCGGCCCGCTCGTCTCCGAGCAGCAGCGCGCCAAGACCGAGGAGTACGTGGCCTCCGCGCTCGCCGAGGGCGCCGTGCTGCGCACCGGCGGCCGCCGCCCCGACCCCGCGCCGGAGCGCCCGGAGGGCGGCTACTTCTACGAGCCCACCGTCCTCGACCGCTGCCACCGCGAGATGCGCGTCGTGCGGGAGGAGGTCTTCGGGCCGGTCCTCACCGTCGAGACCTTCCGCACCGAGGACGAGGCCGTGGCCCTCGCCAACGACACCGAGTACGGCCTCGCGGGCGGGGTGTGGACCGCCGACGCCGGCCGCGCCCGCCGGGTCGCCGGCCGGCTGCGCCACGGCACCGTCTGGATCAACGACTTCCACCCCTACCTTCCGCAGGCGGAGTGGGGCGGCTTCGGAAAGAGCGGCGTGGGCCGCGAACTCGGGCCCGCCGGGCTCGCCGAGTACCGCGAGAGCAAGCACGTCTACCAGAACCTCGCGCCGCGGCCCGTCCGCTGGTTCGCCGGCTGACCGCCGCGCCCCTGACACCCCGCTCACCCCGCCCCCCTCGCACCGAACAGACTTCGCACGCCCCTGGAGTACCCCCCATGCCACCAACCTCACCCGTCTACGACTACGTGATAGTCGGCGGCGGAACCGCCGGTTCCGTCATCGCCTCACGGCTCACCGAGAACCCCGACGTCACCGTCGCCGTCATCGAGGGCGGCCCCAGCGACGTCGGCCGCGACGACGTCCTCACCCTGCGCCGCTGGATGGGCCTGCTCGGCGGCGAGCTGGACTACGACTACCCCACCACCGAGCAGCCGCGCGGCAACTCCCACATCCGGCACAGCCGCGCCCGCGTTCTCGGCGGCTGCTCCTCGCACAACACGCTCATCGCGTTCAAGCCGCTGCCGTCCGACTTCGACGAGTGGGAGGCGGCCGGCGCGACCGGCTGGGGCGCGGTCCCCATGGAGGCGTACTACGCGCGACTGCTGAACAACATCGTCCCGGTCGACGAGAAGGACCGCAACGCCATCGCCCGCGACTTCGTCGACGCCGCGCAGCAGGCGACCGGAGTGCCCCGCGTCGAAGGCTTCAACGCCAAGCCGTTCGACGACGGCGTCGGCTTCTTCGACCTCGCCTACCACCCCGAGACCAACAAGCGCTCGTCCGCCTCCGTCGCCTACCTCCACCCGGTGATGGACGAACGGCCCAACCTGACGCTCCTGCTGGAGACCTGGGCGTACCGGCTGGAACTGGACGGCACGCGCGCGCGGGGCGTGCACGTGCGCGCCGCGGACGGCACGGAGAGCGTCGTGCGGGCCCGGCGCGAGGTCGTGCTCTGCGCGGGCGCCGTCGACACGCCCCGCCTGCTGCTGCACTCCGGCATCGGCCCCAAGACCGACCTGGACGCGCTCGGCATACCCGTCGTCCACGACCTGCCCGGCGTCGGCGAGAACCTCCTCGACCACCCCGAGTCGGTGATCGTCTGGGAGACCCACGGGCCGCTCCCGGAGAACTCCGCGATGGACTCCGACGCCGGCCTGTTCGTGCGCCGCGACCCCGGACACGCGGGCCCCGACCTGATGTTCCACTTCTACCAGGTCCCCTTCACCGACAATCCGGAACGGCTCGGCTACGAACGCCCCGAGCACGGCGTGTCGATGACCCCCAACATCCCCAAGCCGAAGTCCCGCGGCCGGCTGTACCTCCAGAGCGCGGACCCGGCCGTCAAGCCCGCCCTCGACTTCCGCTACTTCACCGACGAGGACGACTACGACGCCCGCACCCTCGTCGACGGCATCCGTATCGCGCGCGAGATCGCGAGGACCGAGCCGCTGGCCGGCTGGCTCAAGCGCGAGGTCGCCCCCGGCCCGCACCTCACGGGCGACGAGGAGCTGAGCGAGTACGCGCGCAAGGTCGCGCACACCGTGTACCACCCGGCGGGCACCTGCAAGATGGGCGCCGCCGACGACGAACTGGCAGTAGTGGACCCGCAGTTGCGAATCCGTGGACTGGAAGGCATCCGCATCGCGGACGCCTCCGTGTTCCCGACCATGACAGCCGTGAACCCGATGATCGGAGTGCTGATGGTCGGTGAACGGGCCGTGGACCTGATCGGAGGCGATGCCTGATGAGTACCGACCTGAGCACCGCAGCGAGTACCCCCGCGAGCGTCGAGACGCGCCCGCCGGTCTTCTCGGTGGACGGCCTGTGGAAGGTGTTCGGCCCGAAGGCCGAGACCGTCCCCGCCGATCCCGAGCTGACCGCGCTGCCCCCCGCCGAACTGCGAGAGCGCACCGGCTGCACCGCCGCCGTCCGGGACGTCTCCTTCGACGTGCGCAAGGGCGAGGTCTTCGTCGTCATGGGCCTGTCCGGCTCCGGCAAGTCCACCCTCGTGCGCTGCCTGACCCGGCTCATCGAGCCGACCGCCGGCACCATCGCCATCGAGGGCGAGGACGTGCGCGCCATGGACCGCGCCACGCTGCGCGAACTGCGCCGGCACCGCGCCGCGATGGTCTTCCAGCACTTCGGCCTGCTCCCGCACCGCACCGTCGTCGACAACGTCGCCTACGGTCTGGAGATCCAGGGCGTCGGCAAGTCCGAACGCCGCGAACGCGCCCAGGAGGTCGTCGAGAAGGTCGGCCTCGAAGGCATGGAACACCGCAGGCCCAGCGAGCTGTCCGGCGGCCAGCGCCAGCGCGTCGGACTGGCCCGCGCGCTCGCCGTGGACCCAGAGGTCCTGCTCTTCGACGAACCGTTCAGCGCGCTCGACCCGCTGATCCGGCGCGACATGCAGGAGGAGGTCGTCCGGCTGCACCAGGAGGAGGGCCGCACGATGGTCTTCATCACCCACGACCTCAGCGAGGCCCTCAAGCTCGGCGACCGCATCGCGCTCATGCGCGACGGCGAGGTCGTGCAGCTCGGCACCCCGGAGGAGATCGTCGGCTCGCCCGCCGACGACTACGTCCGCGAGTTCGTCCGGGACGTCCCGCGCGAGCAGGTCATGACGGTCCGCCGGGCCATGCGCCCCGGCGAGTGCGCCGGCCCCGGCCACCCCGGCGCCGTCGCCGCCGACGCGGTCGTCGCCGACGCGATCCAGGTCGTGTCGCGCAGCCATCAGCCCGCGTGCGTCGTGCAGGACGGCCGGTGTCTGGGGGTCGTCGATCACGAACGGCTCCTCGACGTCGTGGCCGGAACGGAGCTCCGCAAGGAGGCGGTCTGACATGGCGACCGTCACCGCAGCCGCCCCCCGGGCCTTTCTTCCGGGCGTCCTCAAACACCGCGCCGCCGCCAAGCTCGCCCTGCTCGCGCTCGTCGCGGCGGTCCTCGTCCCGCTCGCCGACGCCCGCTGGTCCAGCGGCAGTTGGCCCGCCGCCCTCACCGTCGACCTCACCGAGCCGCTGGGCAGGGTCAGCACGTGGATCATCGACAACCGTGACAGCCACCCGCTGTTCCTGTACGGCTTCGGCTACGTCAGCAACGCCGTCGTGCTCTGCGTGCGCGCCGTCTACGTCGTGCTGCTCGCCGCCGGCTGGGCGGGCGTCACCGCCGCCTCCGCGCTGATCGCCTGGCGGGTCGCCGGGGTGCGGCTCGGCCTCGGCACCGCCGCCGCCTTCCTGACCTGCGGACTGCTCGGCATGTGGATCCCGACCATGCAGACGCTCGCCCTGATGGTCGTCGCGGTCCTCGTGTCCGTGGCCGTCGGCGCCCTGCTCGGCCTGGCCTCCGGGCTGTCGGACCGGATGGACCGCGTCCTGCGGCCCGTCCTGGACACCATGCAGGTGCTGCCCGCGTTCGCCTATCTCCTCCCGGTGGTCCTGGTCTTCGGCATCGGCGTGCCCGCCGCCGTCCTCGCCACCGTCGTCTACGCCGCCCCGCCCATGGCCCGCCTCACCTCGCTCGGCCTGCGCGGCGCCGACAAGGAGGTCCTGGAGGCCGTCGAGTCGCTGGGCGCCACCTCCCGCCAGCGCCTGCTGACCGCGCGCATCCCGCTGGCCCGCAGGGAACTCCTGCTCGGCCTCAACCAGACGATCATGATGGCGCTCTCCATGGCGGTCATCGCCTCCGTGATCGGCGCCGGCGGCCTCGGCGACCGCGTCTACCAGGCGCTCGCCTCGGTCGACGTCGGCGCGGCCCTCGCCGCGGGCATCCCCATCGTCCTCCTCGCCGTCGTCCTGGACCGGGTCACCGGCGCGGCCGGCGACGGACAGGGCGACACCGGCCGGAGCACGGGTCCGTCCCGGCGCGCCGGATGGGCCTACGCGCTCGCCGCCACCGTGGCCGTGGCGCTCGCCGCCCGGTTCGCCGGCCGCCTCGACTGGCCCGGCTCCTGGTCCCTGAACATCGCCGAGCCCGTCAACCGGGCCGTGGACTGGATGACCGACCACCTCTACTCCGGGGTCCCCGTGATCGGCGGCACCGCCGACTGGGCCGGACACTTCACCACCTGGGTCCTCGACCCGCTGCGCGACGGCCTCCAGGCCCTGCCGTGGTGGTCGGTGCTGCTGATCGTCGCCGCGCTCGCCTGGGTCATCGGCACCTGGCGGACCGCGCTCACCGCCGTCCTCGCCATGGCCGCGATCGGCGTGCTCGGCGTGTGGAAGCCCTCGCTCGACACGCTCTCGCAGGTCCTCGCCGCGGTCGCCGTCACCCTCGTCCTGGGCTTCGCGACCGGCGTCGCCGCCGCCCGCAGCGACCGCTTCGAACGCCTCCTGCGGCCCGTCCTCGACGTCTTCCAGACGATGCCGCAGTTCGTCTACCTCATCCCGGTCGTCGCGCTGTTCGGCGTCGGCCGCGCGCCCGCCGTGGCCGCCGCGGTCGTCTACGCCCTGCCCGCCGTCGTCCGCATCACCACCCAGGGACTGCGCCAGGTCGACCCGGCCGCCCTGGAATCGGCCCGCTCGCTCGGCGCGAACAGCGGCCAGCAGATCCGCCAGGTGCAGCTCCCGCTGGCCCGCCCCGCCCTGCTGCTCGCCCTCAACCAGGGCGTGGTCCTGGTCCTCGCCGTCGTCATCATCGGCGGCCTCGTCGGCGGCGGCGCCCTCGGCTACGACGTCGTCTTCGGCCTCGCGCAGGGCGACCTCGCCACCGGTCTGGTGGCCGGCGCGGCCATCGTCTGCCTCGGCCTGATGCTCGACCGGGTGACCCAGCCCACCGAACGCCGCGCCAAGAAGGGAGCCTGACATGCGCATCCGTACCACGACGACCGTGGCCGGCGCCTGCGCGCTGCTCCTGCTGACCGGCTGCGGCGCAGCCGACATGACCAAGCAGGCCTCGCCGTTCGCCAACGCGCAGGGAGCCAAGTCCCTCACCCTGTCCGTGCAGTCCTGGGTGGGCGCCCAGGCCAACGTGGCCGTCGCCCAGTACCTCCTGGAACACGAGCTGGGCTACCGCGTCGACACCGTGCAGGTCGACGAGGTGCCCGCCTGGGACGCGCTCAGCCAGGGCCGGGTCGACGCCATCCTGGAGGACTGGGGCCACCCCGACCAGGAACAGCGCTACGTCAAGGACAAGAAGACGATCACCCCCGGCGGCGGCCTCGGCGTCACCGGGCACATCGGCTGGTTCGTGCCCACGTACTTCGCCGAGCAGCACCCGGACGTCACGAACTGGAAGAACCTCGACAAGTACGCGGCACAGCTGCGCACCGCGGAGAGCGGCGGCAAGGGCCAGCTCATGGACGGCTCGCCCTCCTACGTCACCAACGACAAGGCGCTGGTGAAGAACCTGGACCTCGACTTCCAGGTCGTGTTCGCCGGTTCGGAGGCCGCCCAGATCACGCAGATGCGGCAGTTCGCCAAGGAGAAGAAGCCCTTCCTCACCTACTGGTACTCGCCGCAGTGGCTGTTCGAGAAGGTCCCGATGACCGAGGTGAAGCTGCCCGCCTACAAGGAGGGCTGCGACGCCGACCCGGCGAAGGTGGCCTGCGCCTACCCGCACACCCCGCTTCAGAAGTACCTCAACGCCGACTTCGCGAAGAACGGCGGCAAGGCGGCGGCCTTCCTGAAGAAGTTCAAGTGGACCACCGAGGACCAGAACGAGGTGTCCCTGATGATCGCCGACCAGAAGCTCACACCCGAGGACGCGGCGAAGAAGTGGGTGGACGGGCACGCCTCCACCTGGAAGGCGTGGCTGTCCTGAGCCGGAAGGACGCCCTCGGGCCGGCTACGAGCTGATCTCCGGCCGGGCGGCGGCCGCGGTGCCCGACGCGGCCGCGGCCGCCGCCCTTCCCGCTCAGGGCGTGTAACCGCCCGGCGGGATGCGCCGGGCGACCATCACCCGGTTCCAGCCGTTGATGGCGGTGATCAGCGCGAGGAGATGGGCGAGTTCGGCGTCCGCGAAGCGACGGCCGGCCTCCGCGTACACCTCGTCCGGCACGAACCCGTCCGTCAGGACCGTCACGGCCTCGGTCAGCGCCAGCGCGGCCCGCTCCCGCCCGTCGAAGACGTCCCCCGCCTCCTCCCAGGCGCTCAGCATGTCCAGCTGCCGCTCGCTCACGCCCTGTTCACGGGCGATCGCGAGATGCATGTCCAGACAGAACGCACAGTGATTGAGCTGCGAGGCGCGGATCACCACCAGCTCGGCCAGCGCGGCGTCGCCGAGCCCCCGCTTCGCCGCCGCGCTGAGCGCGGACATCGCCCGGCCGACCTCCCGGTCCAGAAGGCTCGTACGGCTCACGCGTGCTGCCCCGGCCGGTAGTGCCCGGGCACCAGCCGGCAGGTCACGCCGAACCGGTTCCACGCGTTGATCACCGTGATCGCGGCGATCAGCTGCGCCAGCTCGGGCTCCTCGAAGTGCCGGGCGGCGTGCTCGTACACCTCGTCGGACACGAAGCCCGTCGTCAGCACGGTCACCGCCTCCGTCAGCGCCAGCGCGGCCAGCTCCCGCTCCGTGTAGAAGTGCTCCGACTCCTCCCACGCGCTGAGCTGGACGATCCGCTCCACGCTCTCGCCCGCCGCGAGCGCGTCCTTGCTGTGCATGTCGACACAGAGCGCGCAGCGGTTGATCTGCGAGGCGCGGATCTTCACCAGCTCCAGCAGCTTCGGGTCGAGGCCCTTACGGGCGGCGGCGTCCAGCCGGACCATCGCCTTGAAGACCTCGGGGGCGTGCGCGGACCAGTCGAGCCGGGGGGTGTGCGCGGGGGCGTAACGGACCGGCGCGTCCGGACTCGGGGTGCCGGCCGCCGGGGCGGCGGGGGCGGTGGCGCCGGTCGTGGTGTTCTCGCTGGTCGTGGCGGGTGTCTCTGTCGTCATGACTCGACCCTACGAGCCGGACGGCCCAGGAGTATGGTCCATTTCCATGGCGAGAACACGGGCCACTCTGGGCGTCGACCTCCATCTGGAACCCGCCGGACCGCACCTGCGGCGGGGACTGACCGACGCCCTGCGCGAGGCCGTCCGCAGCGCCCGGCTCGCGCCCGGCACCCGCCTGCCGTCCTCCCGCTCCCTCGCCGCCGACCTGGGCATCGCGCGCAACACGGTCGCCGACGCCTACGCCGACCTCGTCGCCGAGGGCTGGCTGACCGCCCGCCAGGGCTCGGGCACCCGGGTGGCGGACCGGACGGTCGTCCCACCCGCCGCCGCGACGCCCCCGCGCCCCGAACGGCGCGGGCCCGCCTACGACCTGCGCCCCGGCACCCCCGACCTCGCCTCCTTCCCGCGCACCGAGTGGCTCAGGGCCGCCCGCCGCGCCCTCGCCGCCGCCCCCTCCGAGGCCCTCGGCTACGGCGACCCGCGCGGACGCGTGGAGCTGCGCACCGCGCTCGCCGGCTACCTCGCACGCGCCCGCGGAGTGCGCGCCGACCCCGAACGGGTCGTGGTGTGCGCCGGGTTCGCACACGGCCTGAAGCTGCTCACCGCCGTCCTGCGGGCGCGCGGGGCGCACACCGTCGCCGTCGAGTCCTACGGCCTGGACGAACACTGGAGGCTGCTGAGAGCGGCCGGGCAGACCACGGCCGCGCTGCCCTTCGACGAACGGGGCACGGACACCGGGGGACTGACGGACCAGGGGGCGGTCCTGCTCACCCCCGGCCACCAGTTCCCCATGGGCGTGCCCCTGCACCGCGACCGGCGGTCCGGCGTCGTGGACTGGGCCCGGCGTACTGGCGGGCTGGTCCTGGAGGACGACTACGACGGCGAGTTCCGCTACGACCGCCAGCCCGTCGGCGCCCTCCAGGGCCTCGACCCCGACCACGTGGTGTACCTGGGCACGGCGAGCAAGTCGCTCGCCCCCGGTCTGCGCCTGGGCTGGATGGTGCTGCCCCCGGGCCTGGTCGGCGAGGTGACCGCGGCCAAGGGCGAGACGGACACCTCCGGGGTCCTCGACCAGCTCACCCTGGCCGAGTTCCTGGACTGCGGCGCCTACGACCGTCATGTCCGGGCCGCCCGCACGCGCTACCGCCGCCGCCGTGACGCGCTGGTCGCGGCCCTCGCCGCCCGCGCCCCCGCGATCCGCGTCACCGGTATCGCAGCCGGTCTGCACGCCGTCCTGCGGCTGCCGCCCGGCACCCAGGGGGCGGTGCTGCGGGCCGCCGCCTACCAGGGCCTGGCCCTCGACGCCCTCACCCCCCGCTTCCGCCACGCCGACGCCGCCACCGAGCCCCTCGACGCCCTCGTCGTGGGCTACGGGACGCCGCCGGACCACGCCTGGTCGGGCGCACTGGACGCGTTGTGCGCGGCGCTTCCCTCCGGCGAGAACGGCTCCGGAATCCCCTTCCCGGGATAAGGCTCCCCGCGACCTCCGGCGACTCCCCGGGACTTCCCGCGACTTCGCGACGTCCGGCGCGAATTCCGAGAAGACGAAGACGCCCCCGGCCGGCTCTTCGGCGGCGCGCGCGTGCCCTCCCCGCAGCCCTCGGAGCGGGGACCGCCCGGTCCGCCCGGTCCGCCAGGTGCGGCCGAGGGCCGTGAACGCGGCGGCGGGCCCGGTCGCATCCCGTCCGGCAGCCGGAGCGTCCGGCACTGCACCGACGGGGCGCGGCCGGCAGAACTTCGCGGTCCTCGTCGTCCGCCTCAGGGAACAGCGACGGCAGGCCGTGCGCGCGCAGGGCGAGGGCCGGCCGACGAGCCGACGGGGGCCGCTCCCGCGACGACGGCCGGGGTCAGGCGCGCCCGCCCGCAGGCGCAGGGCTCACTCGGCGGGCGGCGCGGTCTCCGGCGCCTCCCCGAACCGGGCCAGCGCCAGCGCCCCCGCGACGGCCACCGCGAACCCCAGCACGGCCAGCCAGGCCAGCCCCTCCCGGGTGCGGTCGCCCAGCCACACCACCCCGACCAGCGCGGGACCGATCGTCTCCCCGATCACTATCCCGGCGGTGGCCGTCGTCACCGAACCCCGTTGCAGAGCCGTGGTCAGCAGCAGGAACGCGGCCCCGCCGCCCAGCAGCAGCGCGTACAGGGCGGGGTCGGCGAGCAGGGTTGCCGGGGACAGCGAGTCGATCAGCCGCACCGACACCTCCACCACCCCGAAACCGCAGCCGGCGCCGAGGCCCAGCGTCAGCGCCCGCCCCCGCTCGGGCAGCCGCCCGGCGACCAGCCCCAGCAGCAGCACCGCGACGGCCGCAGCGAGCATCGCCCACGGCAGGGCCGCCGGCCCGCTCTCCTCGCCCTCCGCGCCGGAGGCCAGCCCCAGCATCCCGAGCCCCGCGCACACCACCGCCACCGCCGCCCACTCGGTCCGGCTCAGCCGCACGTGCAGCAGCCGCGCGGCGACCACCGCCGTCACCGCGAGGCTCGACGCGAGGGCCGCGCCCACGGCGTAGATCGGCACCGAGCGCAGCGCGACGATCTGGAACACGAAGCCCAGCCCGTCCAGCCCCAGCCCCGCCACGTAACGCCACTGGCGCACGGCCCGCAGCAGCAGCGCCGCGTCCCCCGCCGGGCCGCGCCCGTCACCTCCCTCGGCGGCCGCCGCCCGCGCGGCCACCGCCTGCAACACCGTCGCCGCACCGAAGCAGACCGCCGCGCCGAGGGCGCACACCATTCCGAAGAGCACGAGAGGACTGTAGGCGAGCGGCTCCCCGCCGGGCCGCCCGCATCCGCCTTCCGCCCTGTTGTCTAGGCTGGCGGCCGGAAAACGCCGTAGGGGCGAACCGACACGGGGAGACACGGACATGGCGGAGATACGACGGCGGTTGCGTTCGGGCACGGTGGTGCTGGGGGGCGTGAGCCTGCTGGCCACGGCCCTCACCGCCTGCTCCTCCGACCCGGACAAGCGGTGCGTGGACCGCGACAGTTACACCCGCGCCAAGGGCTACAAGGTCATCGCCGACAAGAACTGCAAGTCCGGCTCGACGTCGCACGCCGTCTGGTACTACGGCGGCAGCAAGAAGGGCTCCTTCGTCGAGGGCGGGTCCCTCTCCAAGCCCGGCAAGGGCTCAGGCGGTTCGAGCGGCGGCGGCTCCGGCGGGGGCGTCGACCGCGGCGGCTTCGGCGGCGGCCACGAGGGCGGCTCGGGCGGCTGAGCGACCGGCAGAACCGAGCGGCTGAAGAGGACAACGTCACCATGCGACGCCACAACGTCGAACCACGCCCCGACTGGCAGCGGACCGTCGAGGAACAGGGGCTCGTCTACCCCCTCACCCGGCACCCCGACGGCGTGCTGCGCCCCTACTGGGACGAGAGCGCCTACTACGAGTTCACCCTGGACGAGGTCGAGGCGCTGGAGGAGACCGTCGAGGAGCTGCACGCCATGTGCCTGGCGGCGGCCGCCCGTCTCGTCGACGCCGACCGCCTCGCCGACCTCGGCATCACCGACCCGCGGGTCGCCGCGGCGGTCGCCGAGGCCTGGCGGCGGCGCGCCGAACTCCCCTCCGTCTACGGCCGGTTCGACCTCCACTACGACGGCGGCGGCCCGGCGAAACTCCTGGAGTACAACGCCGACACCCCCACCTCCCTGGTGGAGGCCGCCTCACCCCAGTGGTTCTGGATGGAGGACCGCTTCCCCGGCGCCGACCAGTGGAACTCCCTGCACGAACGCCTCGTCGCCGCCTGGCGGAGACAGGCCGCCCTGCTGCCGCCGGGCAGCCCGCTCCACTTCGCGCACTCCTCGGCCGACGAACTCGGCGAGGACCTCATGACGGTCGCCTACCTCAAGGAGACCGCCGAGCAGGCCGGTCTCGACACCGACTGGATCTCGATGGAGGAGATCGGCTGGGACCCGCTGTCCGGCCGCTTCGTCGACGGGCAGCTCCGCTTCATCCGCAGCTGCTTCAAGCTGTACCCCTGGGAGTGGCTCACCACCGACCGCTTCGCCGGTCACGTCCTCGCCACCCTCGACAACGGCGGCGGCACCGGCACGACGATGTGGATCGAGCCCGCCTGGAAGATGCTTCTGAGCAACAAGGCGCTGCTGGCCGTCCTGTGGGAGCTGTACCCCGGCCACCCCAACCTGCTGCCCGCCTACCTGGACGGCCCGCGCGAGCTGGCCGCCACCACCGGCTGGGCCGCCAAGCCCCTGCTGGGCCGTGAGGGCGCCGGCGTCACGCTCCACGAGAAGGGCGCGGAGCCCGCCGTACGGGACGACGAGCCCTGCTGTTACCAGGAGCTGGCCCCGCTGCCCGCCTTCGACGGCAACCACGTCGTCCTCGGCGCCTGGGTCGTGGACGGGGAGGCGGCGGGCCTCGGCATCCGCGAGTCCAGCGGCCTCATCACCGACGAGTACGCCCGCTTCGTCCCGCACGTGATCCTCTGACCGGCACCCGGTAGGCTGACGAACGGGTCGTGACTGGCGCGCTGGGCTCGGTCGTCACATTCCCGTCGTCCGCCCGAAGGGCGGGTTCCGCGGCGTCCGGTGCGTGCGATCGCAAGGCGCCGGAGCGCCCGCGTGGCGGAGCCACGTGGGCGATTCGGCAACGCCGCGAGCGTGCGTGCCGGGCGTTGTGGGACAGGCGGGAATGCGACGACCGAGCCCGAGGATGGGACGGACCATCGGGGAGCGGCCCGTGAGCAGTGACAGTGCCGTGCGCCTGGGCCGAACCGAACTCGCCGTACGCCACGTCCGGAGGTCCCGATGCCCGAGAATTCCGCACCCCTGTCCACCGAGTCCACGGCCTTCCGCGCCGCCCTCGACGTGATCCGCGCCGTCGAGCCGCGCGTCGCCGACGCGATCGGCCAGGAGGTCCACGACCAGCGCGAGATGCTCAAGCTGATCGCCTCCGAGAACTACGCCTCCCCGGCGACCCTCCTCGCGATGGGCAACTGGTTCAGCGACAAGTACGCCGAGGGCACCGTCGGCCGCCGCTTCTACGCCGGCTGCCGCAACGTCGACACCGTCGAGTCGCTCGCCGCCGAGCACGCCCGCGAGCTGTTCGGCGCCCGCCACGCCTACGTCCAGCCGCACTCCGGCATCGACGCCAACCTGGTCGCCTTCTGGGCCGTCCTCGCCGACCGCGTCGAGGCCCCCTTCCTGGAGAAGACCGGCGCCCGCCAGGTCAACGACCTCACCGACGCCGACTGGGCCACGCTGCGCCAGGCGTTCGGCAACCAGCGCATGCTCGGCATGTCCCTGGACGCCGGCGGCCACCTCACCCACGGCTTCCGCCCGAACATCTCCGGAAAAATGTTCGATCAGCGCTCCTACGGCACGGACCCGGCGACCGGCCTCATCGACTACGACGCGCTGCGCACGACGGCCCGCGAGTTCAAGCCGATGATCATCGTCGCGGGCTACTCCGCGTACCCCCGCCTGGTGAACTTCCGGATCATGCGGGAGATCGCCGACGAGGTCGGCGCGACCCTCATGGTCGACATGGCGCACTTCGCGGGCCTGGTCGCCGGCAAGGTCCTCACCGGCGACTTCGACCCGGTCCCGCACGCCCAGATCGTCACCACGACCACGCACAAGTCGCTGCGCGGCCCGCGCGGCGGCATGGTCCTGTGCGACGACTCCCTCAAGGACCAGGTCGACCGCGGCTGCCCGATGGTCCTCGGCGGCCCGCTCCCGCACGTCATGGCCGCCAAGGCCGTCGCCCTGGCCGAGGCCCGGCAGCCGTCCTTCCAGGACTACGCGCAGCGCATCGTGGACAACTCCCGCGCGCTGGCCGAGGGCCTGATGCGCCGGGGCGCGACCCTGGTCACCGGCGGCACGGACAACCACCTCAACCTGATCGACGTCGCCTCCGCCTACGGCCTCACCGGCCGCCAGGCCGAGGCCGCGCTGCTCGACTCGGGCATCGTCACCAACCGCAACGCGATCCCGGCCGACCCGAACGGCGCCTGGTACACGTCCGGCATCCGTATCGGCACCCCCGCGCTGACCACCCGTGGTCTCGGGACGGCGGAGATGGACGAGGTGGCGGGCCTGATCGACCGCGTCCTGACCGCGGCCGAGCCGGGCGTCACGAAGTCGGGCGCCCCGTCGAAGGCCTCCCACGTCCTGGACGAGAAGGTCGCCGACGAGATCTCCCGCCGGGCCACCGACCTGGTGGCGGGCTTCCCGCTGTACCCCGAGATCGACCTCGGCTGACGCGCCGTCCCGGGCGGCCCCGCACAGGCCGCCCGGGACGCGTCCCGGCCGCTCCCCGGGCTCTGCGACAATGTGGGCATGGCCTCAGACCGACCTCGCGTGCTCTCCGGAATCCAGCCCACCGCGGGCTCGTTCCACCTCGGCAACTACCTCGGCGCCGTCCGCCAGTGGGTGGCCCTCCAGGAGTCCCACGACGCGTTCTACATGGTCGTCGACCTGCACGCCATCACCGTGCCGCAGGACCCGAAGGAGCTGACCGCGAACACGCGGCTGGCCGCCGCCCAGCTCCTCGCGGCCGGACTCGACCCCGAGCGGTGCACGCTGTTCGTGCAGAGTCACGTCCCCGAGCACGCGCAGCTCGCCTGGGTGATGAACTGCCTCACGGGCTTCGGCGAGGCCAGCCGCATGACGCAGTTCAAGGACAAGTCGGCCCGGCAGGGCGCCGACCGCGCGTCCGTCGGCCTGTTCACGTACCCGATCCTCCAGGTCGCCGACATCCTGCTGTACCAGGCCGAGGAGGTGCCGGTCGGCGAGGACCAGCGCCAGCACATCGAGCTGACCCGCGACCTCGCCGAGCGCTTCAACGGCCGCTACGGCGCCACCTTCACCGTGCCCAAGCCGTACATCCCGAAGGAGACGGGCAAGATCTACGACCTTCAGGACCCGTCGATCAAGATGAGCAAGTCGGCGTCCACGCCGAAGGGCCTCATCAACCTGCTCGACGATCCGAAGGCGACCGCCAAGAAGGTCCGCAGCGCGGTCACGGACACCGACACGGTGATCCGCTACGACGCCGAGAACAAGCCGGGCGTCAGCAACCTGCTCGGCATCTACTCGACCCTCACCGGCACCGCCGTGGCCGAGCTGGAGCGGCAGTACGAGGGCAAGCTGTACGGCGCGCTGAAGACGGACCTCGCCGAGGTCGTCGTCGACTTCGTGACGCCGTTCCGGGACCGCACGCAGCAGTACCTGGACGACCCGGAGACGCTCGACTCGATCCTGGCCAAGGGCGCGGAGAAGGCGCGCGCGGTCGCCGCGGAGACGCTGTCGCGGACGTACGAGAGGGTGGGCTTCCTGCCCGCGAAGCACTGAAGGCGCGCGGAGGCGCGGGGGGCGCACCGTACACGTGTTCCTCCGGGCAGAGCGCTGCACATCACTTCCCCCGCGCCTGCCCAGAGCTCAGCCGTGGCCGTACAGTCGATATCCGTACGCCCGAGTACGAATCCGGCGCCGCCGGCACGACAAACGACATGACGACAGGACGACAGGAGAAGACGTGGGGACCGTAACGATCGGCGTGTCGATCGCGGTCCCGGAGCCTCACGGCAGCCTGCTCCAGGAGCGGCGCTCAGGCTTCGGCGACGCCGCGGCTCACGGCATCCCCACCCACGTCACCCTGCTGCCGCCGACCGAGATCGAGGCGGGCGCGCTGCCCGCCGTCGAGGCGCATCTCAGCACGGTCGCCGCGGCCGCCCGGCCCTTCCCGATGCGGTTGTCCGGCACCGGCACCTTCCGCCCGCTGTCGCCGGTGGTGTACCTGCGGGTGGTCGA
Source organism: Streptomyces sp. NPDC048481 (assembly GCF_043200075.1). Classification (NCBI taxonomy): domain Bacteria; kingdom Bacillati; phylum Actinomycetota; class Actinomycetes; order Kitasatosporales; family Streptomycetaceae; genus Streptomyces; species Streptomyces sp. NPDC048481. The sequence goes on along the minus strand of NZ_JBICXC010000002.1, from coordinate 631,492 downwards.
GGGCGCCGAGACCTGCGCCCTGCTCCAGCAGCGCATCCGGGACGCCTCGGGGCCCCTGGTCCGCGAGCTTCAGTTCCCCTACCACCCGCACGTCACCGTCGCGCACGGCATCGACGAGGCGGCGATGGACCGGGCGTTCGAGGAGCTCGCCGGGTACGAGGCGGCCTGGCCCTGCACCGGGTTCGCCCTCGCCGAACAGGGCGCCGACGGGGTCTGGCGCAAGCTGCGCGAGTACCCCTTCGGCGGCGCGGTGGTCCCCCCGCAGGCCGCCCGCCTGGACCGCGGCTCCCTGCCGGCCCGCTAGGGACTCCCTCGCGTCAGATCGGCAGTCGGCGGAACAGTCCGCGTGGGGTGTGCCGCAGGGCTGACATGGCCACGCGGAGCAGGCCCGGCACCCACACGGTCTCCGAGCGGCGGCGCAGCCCCAGCTCGACGGCGGTGGCGACCGCCTCCGGCGTCGTCGCCAGCGGCGGCTGCGGCAGTCCGGCGGTCATCTTCGTCCGGACGAATCCGGGGCGCACCACCATGACGTGCACGCCCGTGCCGTGCAGCGCGTCGCCCAGGCCCTGGGCGAAGGCGTCGAGGCCGGCCTTGCTGGAGCCGTAGATGAAGTTCGAGCGGCGGGCCCGCTCGCCGGCGACGGAGGACAGCACGACGAGGGAGCCGTGGCCCTGCGTCTGCAAAGCCCGTGCGGCGATCAGGCCCGCGGACACCGCCCCCGTGTAGTTGGTCCGGGCGACGCGCACCGCGGCCGCGGGTTCGCGCTCGTCGTGGGCCTGGTCGCCGAGGACGCCGAACGCGAGCAGCACCATGTCTACGTCGCCCTCCGCGAACACCTTGCCGAGGACGGTCTCGTGGGCCTCGGGGTCCAGCGCGTCGAACGGGACGGTGTGCACGTCCGCCCCCAGCAGGCGCAGCCGGGCGGCGGCCGACTCCAGGGCGGGCGAGGGGCGGCCCGCCAGCCACACCGTGCGGGTGCGGCGGGCGATGAGCCGGCGCGCGGTGGCCAGGGCGATCTCGGACGTGCCGCCGAGGACGAGAAGGGACTGGGGGAGGCCGAAGGCGTCCTTCATGCTGGCTCCTGGAAGTCGAGTCGGCGGGCGAGGTCGGACATGAACACCCCGCGCGGGTCCAGTTCCGCGCGCAGCGCGCGGAAGTCGTCCAGTCGCGGGTACATGGCGGCGAGCAGGTCCGGCCGCAGCCGGGAGTCCTTGGCGAGGTAGACGCGGCCCCCGGCGGCGGCCACCTCCTCGTCCAGCTCGTCGAGGAAGGCGCCGAGTCCGGGCAGGCCGGCCGGGACGTCCAGGGCGAGGGTCCAGCCCGGCCGGGGGAAGGACAGCCAGCCCGGGTCGGCCTCCCCGAACCGTTTGAGGACGGCCAGGAAGGACGGGCAGCGGCGGGCCGAGACCCGCTGCACGATCCGGCGCAGGGTCTCCTCCCGGCCGTGTCCGACGACGAACTGGTACTGCACGAAGCCGCCGCGGCCGTAGACGCGGTTCCAGTGCGGGACGCCGTCCAGCGGGTGGAAGAAGGCGGAGAGCCGCTGGAGTTCGCCGGTCCGCGCGCGGGGGGCCCGGCGGTACCAGAGTTCGTTGAACAGGGCGACGCCGGTGCGGGTGACGAGGCCGTCGGGGAGGTGGGCGGGCGGGGCCGGGAGCCGGGAGGGGCGGAAGGCGAGCGGCGTCCTGCGCGTCCGGGGCGGCAGCGCGTCGAGGGGGGCGTGGTCGCCGCGGGTCAGCACCGCGCGTCCGGTGGCCGCGCCGCGCGCGAGGAGGTCGATCCAGGCGACGGAGTACCGGTGGCGGTGGTCGCCGTCGGTGAGCCGGGCCATCAGGTCGTCGAGGTCGGCGGCGCGCTCGGTGTCGACGCACATCAGGGAGGTCTCGACGGGCTGGAGCCGGAGCGTGGCCGTGAGGACGATCCCGGTCAGGCCCATGCCGCCGGCGGTCGCGTCGAACAGGGGGGTGCCCGGTCGCACGGTGCGGACCGTGCCGTCGGCGGTGAGCAGCTCGAAGGACGTCACATGGCGGGCGAAGGAGCCCGAGACGTGGTGGTTCTTGCCGTGGATGTCGGCGGCGATCGCCCCGCCCACGGTCACGTAGCGGGTGCCGGGGGTCACCGGCACGAACCAGCCGAGCGGCAGCAGGACCTCCGTCAGCCGGTGCAGGGAGACGCCCGCGTCGCACAGGACGACGCCGGCGTCGGCGTCGACGACATGGATCCGGTCCAGTCCGGTGACGTCGACGACGGTGCCGCCCGCGTTCTGCGCCGCGTCCCCGTAGGCCCGTCCCAGGCCCCTGGGGATGGCGCCCCGGGCTCCGCAGTCCCGGACGGCCGCGACGGCCTCGGAGTAGGTCCGGGGGCGGATCACCCGCGCGACGGTGGGGGCCGTGCGGCCCCATCCCGTGACGGAAACTGTCTCGGAAACGGTCTCGGCAGGCATGGGGGCGACCGTATCGCCCCCATGCGAGCGAATAGTTGTTAAACATCCTGATCATCCCCGAAACGGGTGATTAATGGGATGTCGCTCCATATTGCCGGAGTTCCGGTGGGGTCGGCGTGAACAGTGGGTCCACATGGACAAACTGGATGAAACGGGACGAATCATCACCTTGGGCCGCCCAGACGGCCCGGGCGGCCCGGGCGGCCTCGACCACCGGATCCTCTCCGCGGTGCACGCCCGCGCCGCCCACCCGGGCGTCGCCCGCGCCGCCCGCGCCCTGTCCCGGGCGGGCGAGCACGGCGTCCTGTGGCTCGCGGTGGGCGCCGCCGGGGCCGTCGCCGACTCCCCGCGCCGTGCCGCCTGGCTGCGTGCCACCGCGCTCACGGCCGGCGCGCACCTCGCCGGCATGGGCCTCAAGCGGATCGTCCGCCGCCCGCGCCCCCGGCACGTCGAGCCCCTGGTGCGCACCGCCGGCCGGCACTCGTTCCCCAGCTCGCACGCCGCCTCCGCGGGCGCCGCCGCCGTCGCCTACGGCGCGCTCGGCGCGTACGCCGTCCCGCCGCTGGCCGTCGCCATGTGCCTGTCCCGGCTCGTCGTCGGCGTCCACTACCCCTCCGACGTGGCGGCCGGCGCCGCCCTGGGCGTCCTCACCGCGAGCCTCGGAGCCCGCCGGACGGCGGCGGGAGGGCGACGTGGCTGAGGCCCTGCTGCACCGGCAGCGCACCCACCCCCCGAGGCCGCCCCGGCCGCCGGTGCGCCCCGGCACCCTCCTCGGCGGCCTCCTGCGCACCGCCCGCCCACGGCAGTGGGTCAAGAACGTGCTGGTCGTCGCCGCCCCGGCCGCCGCGGGCCGGCTCGCCGGCCTGCACACCGCCGCCCAACTCGCCCTGGTCTTCTTCCTGTTCACCGCCTGCTCGGCCGCCGTCTACCTGGTCAACGACGCCCGCGACGCCGAGGCCGACCGCGCCCACCCCGCCAAACGCCACCGACCGGTCGCCGCCGGACAGGTCCCCGCGCCCCTCGCGTACGCCGTCGGCGGCGCCCTCGCGGTCCTCGCGCCGCTCGCCGCTGCCCGGCTCACCACCCCCGCCGTCGCCGCGCTCCTGACCGCCTACCTGGTCATGCAACTGGCCTACTGCCTGCGCCTCAAGCACGTCCTGGTCCTCGACCTCGTCGTCGTCACGACCGGCTTCCTGATGCGGGCCACGGCCGGCGGACTCGCCCTCGGCATCCCCCTGTCCCGCTGGTTCCTGATCACCACCGGTTTCGGCGCGCTGTTCATGGTCGCCGCCAAGCGCTACTCCGAGGCCGTGCAGATGGCCGGACGCGCGGGCGCCACCCGCGCGCTGCTCACCGAGTACACCACCGGCTACCTGCGCTTCGTCTGGCAGCTGGCCGCCGGGGTCGCCGTCCTCGGCTACTGCCTGTGGGCCCTGGAGGAGGGCGGCGTGGCCCACACCGGCGTGCTGCCCTGGCGCCAGCTGTCCGTCGTCGCCTTCGTCCTGGCCGTTCTGCGCTACGCGGTCTTCGCCGACCGGGGCGCCGCCGGGGAACCCGAGGACGTCGTCCTCGGCGACCGCGCCCTCGCCCTCATCGCCCTGGCCTGGCTCGCCATGTACGGGCTCGCGGTGGCCGACTGGTAGGCCGCCGCGCCGTCCCGGCGGCGACCGTCCCGCGTCCCGCGCCGCACCCGGCCCGCGGACCTCGGCGTCAGCCGCGCTCAGCAGGGCAGAGTGAGGTCATGGACTGGCTGAAGAAGCTCCCCGGCGTCGGGCCGTGGGTCGCGCGCCTCATGGCCACGCACGCATGGCGCTCGTACGAGCGCCTGGACCGCGTCAAGTGGACGCGGCTGGCCGCCGCCATGACCTTCGTCAGCTTCGTCGCCCTCTTCCCGCTGCTCACCGTGGCCGCGGCCATCGCCGCCGCCACGCTCAGCGACTCCCAGCAGCAGGAACTCCAGGACAAGATCGCCGACCAGGTCCCCGGCATCTCCGACCAGCTCGACGTGCACAGCCTCGTCCAGAACGCCGGCACCGTCGGCTCCATCGCCGGCGCGATCCTGCTGCTCACCGGCATCGGCTGGGTCGGCCAGATGCGGGACTGCCTGCGCGCGGTGTGGGAGTGCCCCGACAAGGACGAGAACCCCGTCCTCGCCAAGGCCAAGGACGCGGGCGTCCTCGTCGGCCTCGGCGGCGCGCTGCTGCTGACCATCGCCATCTCCACCCTCGCCTCGGCCCTGGTCGGCTGGATCACCGACGAGCTGGGCATCGACCAGGCCGGCTGGGGCAGCGTCCTGCTGCGCGTCGTCGCGTTCTCCGTCGCCGTGCTCGCCGACTTCCTGCTGCTGCTGTACGTCCTGACGCTGCTTCCGGGCGTCGAACCGACCCGGCGCCGCCTGGTCGTCGCCGCCCTCATCGGCGCCGTCGGCTTCGAACTGCTGAAGCTGCTGCTCAGCGGCTATATGCAGGGCGTGGCCGCCAAGAGCATGTACGGCGCGTTCGGCGTGCCCATCGCCCTGCTGCTGTGGATCAACTTCACCTCGAAGCTGGTCCTGTACTGCGCGGCCTGGACGGCGACGGGCAGCGCGCCCGACGGCTCCAGCGACGCCGACGTCAGCGACGACGTCGTACCAGGTCCGGCAGCGGCCACCGGCGGTTGACCAGGAACGCGCCGCCCGCGAGCAGTGCCAGCAGACCACCGGTGACCGCCAGCGCGGTCCACATCCCGCCCGAGCCGCCGCCGGACACCGCGCCCGCCACCGGCCTGTGCGACACGTTCCCCGCGCCGCCGGCCTGTCCGCCCTCCACGGCGGACGACGGGTTCGCGCCGGGCTGCGCACTGCCGCGCGCGCCCTGCGGCCGGACCAGCTCTCCCACCGGCGTCACCTTGCCGTCGGCCTGGAAGCCCCAGTCGAGCAGGGCGGCGGCCTCCTTGTAGACCTCGTTGTGGTCCGTCTTCGACGGGTTCATGACCGTCACCAGCAGCACCTTGCCGTTGCGTTCGGCGACCCCGGTGAAGGTGGCGCCCGCGTTGGTGGTGTTGCCGTTCTTCACTCCCGCGATCCCCGGGTACTGCGTGATGTCGTAGTCGCCGCTCAGCAGCCGGTTGGTGTTCTGGATCTCGAACGACCCGCGGGACAGCTTCCCCTTCTTGTTCTTCGTCGTCTCGCCGGGGAACTTGGCCGAGACCGTCGAGCAGTACTCCCGGAAGTCGGCCTTCTGAAGGCCCGAACGCGCGAACAGCGTCAGGTCGTACGCCGAGGACACCTGGCCCGGGGCGTCGTAGCCGTCCGGGGAGACGACGTGCGTGTCCAGGGCCTGGAGTTCACCGGCGTGCTCGTTCATCTCCCCGACGGTCGCCGCCACACCGCCGTTCATCGCCGACAGCACATGCACGGCGTCGTTGCCGGAGCGCAGGAAGACGCCGAGCCACAGGTCGTGGACCGTGTACGTCTCGCCCTCCTTTATCCCGACGAGACTGGACCCCTCTCCCATGCCGGCCAGGTCCTTCGGGTCCACCTTGTGCACGGTGCTCTTGGGGAACCTCGGCAGCACGGTGTCGGCGAACAGCATCTTCATCGTGCTCGCCGGGGGCAGCCGCCAGTGCGCGTTGTGCGAGGCCAGCACGTCGCCCGACTCGGCGTCCGCGACGATCCACGAGCGCGCCGTGAGGTCCTTGGGCAGCACCGGCGCACCGCCCGCGATCGCCACCTGCGTCCCGGCCCGCCCGAGCCTCGTGCCGCCCACGGTCGACATGTTCGCCGGGGGAGCGACCGACGGGCTGCCCGTCGGCGAGGCCGGCGGCGAGCCCTTCGGCGGCGCGGACGGCGCACCGGACGCCGCCGGCGACGGCGACGGCTTGGGCGCGGCGAGCGAGACGGGCGCGGTCAGCGCGAGGGACGCGAGGGTCGCGGAGGTGACCAGCAGGGCACGCCTGACGGTCCGGTTCATGGGTGCGGGCACGACGGAGAAATTACCCGGCGCGCGACGGGAAGTCCCGCCGCCCTCCCCACCCCGGTCACGGATCAGGACACCGGGCGGCGATACTGAACGCATGACGCTCAGCCGCCGCCTCTGCTGGTTCCTGCTCGCCTTCGGGGTGTGGAGCTGGATCATCTGGATCACTTTCGTCAAGAACCTGGTCAAGGACGGCAGCGGACTCGCCTTCGACGACGGCCACCCCACGGCCTACTTCTGGGTGCACCTCACGCTCGCCGTCGTCTCCTTCCTCTTGGGGACGGCCGTCGGAGCCATCGGGTTGCGTGGTCTGCGCGCACTCCACCGGACGGCATAGCGGTGCCGGTCGTCCTCGCGCTGCTCGCCCTCACCCTCCTGGCCGCCGCCAACCGGTACCTGTGGCTGCGGCTGTTCCGCGACACGACCCGCGGCCCCGGCCGCACACGCCGTGCCGGCGCCGTGCTGCTCGCAGGCGGCTGGGCGCTGGCCATCGGCGCCCTGGTCGCCGAACGCGCCGGCGCGCCCTTCCCGCTCCAGCGGATCCTGGCCTGGCCCGGCTTCCTGTGGCTGGCCCTCTCGGTCTACCTGCTGCTCGCCGTGCTCGCGGGCGAGGCCCTGCGGCCGCTGCTGCGCCGCCTCCTGAAGCGGCGCGCCCGGGCCGGCGCGCCGGCCCGGGCGCCCGCGGCCCCCGCCCGGCCCGAACCCCTCCCGGTGGGCAAGCGGCCCGAGGGCGAGGCCGCTCCCGCGACGCCCCTGGCGCCCCCGTCCGCGGCGGCGCCGGATCCCTCCCGGCGGCTGTTCGTCTCCCGCGTGGTGGCCGGGACGGCGGCCGCGGCCGCCGCGGGCACGGTCGGCTACGGCACCTACGGCGTGCTGCGCGGCCCGCGCGTCAAGCGGGTGACCGTGCCGCTGGCCAAGCTGCCGCGCGCCGCCCACGGCTACCGCATCGCCGTCGTCAGCGACATCCACCTGAGCCCGGTGCTCGGGCGGGGCTTCGCGCAGAAGGTCGTCGACACGATCAACGGGACGCAGCCCGACCTGATCGCCGTCGTCGGCGACCTCGTCGACGGCAGCGTCAAGGACCTGGGCCCGGCCGCCGCCCCGCTGGCCGGGCTGCGGGCCCGGCACGGCAGCTACTTCGTGACCGGCAACCACGAGTACTTCTCCGGCGCCGGGCAGTGGGTCGAGGAGGTGCGCCGGCTCGGGCTGGACCCGCTGGAGAACGCCCGCACCGAGCTGCCCTGGTTCGACCTGGCCGGCGTGAACGACATCGCCGGCGAGAGCGAGGGCCAGGGCCCCGACTTCGCCAGGGCCCTCGGCGACCGCGACCCGGCACGCGCGTGCGTGCTCCTCGCCCACCAGCCCGTCCAGATCCACGACGCCGTACGCCACGGCGTCGACCTCCAGCTCTCCGGACACACCCACGGCGGCCAGCTGTGGCCCGGCAGCCTCCTCGCGAAGGCCGCCAACCCCACCGTCGCGGGCCTGGAGCGTTACGGCGATACGCAGTTGTACGTGTCCCGGGGCGCGGGCGCCTGGGGCCCGCCCACGCGCGTGGGCGCCCCTTCCGACATCACCGTCGTCCAACTGGCCGCCACGCGCTGACCGTTGGCCTGAGAACACCCTGTGAAACCCGGCGCAAACACCCCGTCGGTAAGTTCTTTCCCATCTCGCCAGAATTCTCTTCCGCCACCCGAAACTCCTGTGGTTAGGTGAGCCCGCCGCCAAGGGGAGCGGCGCTTTTTTGTGGCTTGGGCCCGTATTGCGGCCTGGGGAGGCAGGACACCACCATGCGATCTGTTCGCATGCGGATTCTCTTGACACTGCTGGTCCTCGCGGTGATCGGAGCGGGCGGCTGGCAGTTGCTGCCGTCGAAGGGGAACGACGAAGCGACCATCACGGTCGGCACCACGGACACCGTCACCTCGCTCGACCCGGCGGGCGCCTACGACGCCGGATCCTGGGCGTTGTTCAGCAACGTCTTCCAGTCGCTGCTGACGTACGAGCCGGGCGGCGTCTCGCCCGTGCCGGACGCGGCCCGCGGCTGTTCCTTCGCGAAGGGCAGCCTGACCACGTACATCTGCGAACTGCGCGACGACCTCACCTTCGGCGACGGCGACGAGGTGACCGCGCAGGACGTGAAGTTCTCCTTCGACCGGGTCAAGAGGATCAACGCGGACGTCGGTCCGGCGTCCCTGTTCTCGACCCTGAAGTCGGTCTCCGCCAAGGGGCTGACCGTCACCTTCCACCTGGGGTCGCCCGACGCCACCTTCCCGTTCAAGGTGGCCACCGGAGCCGGGTCGATCGTCGACCGCACCCGCTACCCGGCCGACGCCCTGCGCACCGGCGACGGCGTCGACGGCACCGGCCCGTACGAGCTGACCGGCTACACCAAGGGCAAGAAGGCCGAACTGACGCCCAACGCGCGCTACAGGGGCGCGGTCGGCACCGGCGCGCCCGTCGAACTGCGGTACTACGCCGACCCGGAGGCCCTGGAGAAGGCCTGGCAGGCCAAGGAGGTCGACGCCGCCACCCGGCAGCTGCCGCCCGCCGCCCTCGCCGCCCTCGACGCCAGCGACCCCGGCCAGCGGGTGACCGAGGCCGACAGCTCCGAGACCCGCAACCTGTACTTCGACACCCGTTCCGGCTCGCCGCTGCACGACACGGACGTCCGCCGGGCGATGGCCTGGCTGATCGACCGCGAGCGGCTCGCGTCGACCGTGTACGACGGGACGGTCGAGCCGCTGTACTCGCTCATCCCGGCCGGCATCACCGGTCACGCCACGTCCTTCTTCGACAGCTACCCGAACCGGAACGCCCAGAAGGCGCGCAGGCTCCTGGAGAAGGCCGGCGTGAGCATCCCGGTGACGTTCACCTACGGCTATGGCCTGGGCAGCGGCGCGGCGGCGGCCGAGGCGGCGGAGCTGAAGCGGCAGCTGGAGGCGAGCGGCCTGTTCAAGGTGAACGTCAAGGGTTACGAGTGGACCGACTTCCAGAAGCGGTGGGCCACCGGCAAGCTCGACGCGTACGCCGTGGGCTGGGTCGCCGACTACCCCGACCCGGACACCTTCACCGCCCCGCTCGTCGGCACCGGCTCCACCATGAACACCGGCTACAGCGACAAGGCCGTCGACCGCTACATCGCCGACAGCCGCCGCTTCGCCGACCGCGGCCTGTCCGCCGACGACTTCCGCCGCCTTCAGCAGGCGGTCGCCGACGACGTGCCGCTCGTCCCGCTGTGGCAGCGCAAGGAGTACGTCGTGACCACCGGCGACGTCGGCGGCGGCCAGTACCTCGCGGACGGCAACGGGGTGTTCCGCCTGTGGAAGCTCGACTGGATCTGACCCGCCCCGGCGGCGAACACCACGGACCGGCCGTGGACCGAGGACGCTCGGGGCCCCGGCCGGCCCCGGGCGGCCCCGCGCCGGTCAGGCGCAGGTGTGGAGCCGGGACGGCAGGGTCACCGTCACCTCGAAGCCCTCGCCCGGCGCCGTGCGCACCGTCACCTCGCCGCCGTGGGCCTCGACCACGCCCTGCACGATCGCCAGCCCGAGCCCGCTGCCGGCGCCGCCGCCGGCCCGGAAGAAGCGGTCGAAGACACGGGCCGCGTCCTCCGGGCCCAGCCCTCGCCCCTTGTCCTCGACGCACACCCGCACCACCCCGTCCGCGCGCCGCACGCCGAGCCGCACCGGCACGTCCGCGGCCGTGTGGGTGCGGACGTTGGCCATCAGATTGCCCAGCACCTGCCGCAGCCCCGACTCGTCGGCCCGCACCAGCACCGACCCGTCCGCCTCCACCGTGACCGGCCGCTGCGGCTGCTGCGCGCGCAGATCCTGCGCCGCGTCCCGCGCGAGCCGGCACACGTCGACGTTGCGCAGCCGCAGCTCCGGCCGCTGGTCCAGCCGGGCCAGGGTGAGCAGTTCGTCGACGAGCCGGCCCATCCGGTCCACCTCGCCGTTCATCCGGTCCCACGCCCGCCTGCGCTCCGCCGGCTCGCGCAGCATCCCCTGGTCGTACAGCTGGAGGTAGCCGCGGATCGCCGACAGCGGGGTGCGCAGCTCGTGCGAGGCGTCGGCGACGAACCGGCGCAGCTGGGCCGCGCTGCGCTCGCGCGTGCGGTACGCCGTCTCCACCTGGTGGAGCATCGAGTTCAGCGCCAGCCGCAGCTGCTCGACCTCCTGGGTGGGGTGGTGACTGGACGGCACCCGCCGGGTCAGGTCGCCCTCGGCGATCGCCGACGACGTCTCCACCATGTCCTCCAGCGGCCGCATCCGCCGGCGCACGCTGAACAGCGTGAGACAGGCGAGCAGGGCCAGCAGCAGGGAGCCCACCGCGAGATCGAGCCGCAGGGCCTTCGCGATGCCCTTGTGCAGGGCGTCCGTCGAGGTGGCCAGCAGGACGTACGAGCCGTCGGACAGCCGGGTCGCCGTCACCCGGTACGCCGCGCCGTGCACGGTCACGTCGCGCGGGTCGGAGTCGCGGGCGAGCGCGCCGGGGTCCGTGACGGTGTCCGCGAGCCCGAGCTGCGCCTCGGTCGGCTTCACGCCGAACAGGGCCACGGCCTCGCCCCGGCGGTCGACGGCGGTGAACACCGAGTCGGGCGCCGGCCGGTCGGCCGCATACTCGGGCACCAGCCGGTCGCGGACGAAGCCCAGCACGCTGAGCGAGTCGATCTGGCGCAGGGTGAGCTGCGAACTCCCCAGCGACGTGCGGGTCTTGGTCAGCTCGGAGTCGATCTGGCCCAGCAGGTAGTGCCGCATGGCCATGAGGCTGACGGCGGTCGCGGCGACGATGCCGAGCGCCAGCAGCCCCACGTTGGCCATCGTCAGCTTGGCCCGCAGCGAGTGGATGCCGTGCCGGTGCGCCCGCCTCATGCCAGCCCGTATCCCACGCCCCGCCGGGTGGTGATCACCGGCGGTCCCAGGGTGTCCAGCTTGCGCCGCAGATAGCTGATGTAGGTCTCGACGACCGTCGACTCCGGCGGTGTGTGCTCGTACTGCCAGACGTGGCGCAGGAGTTGCTCCTTGGGCACGATGCGGCCGCCGTTGCGCACGAGGAAGCGCAGCAGCGCGTACTCGGTGGGCGTCAGCTCGACCGAGCGGCCCGCCCGGTGCACGCTGTACGTCGTCTCGTCCAGCTCCAGGTCGCCGTAGCGCAGCGGCGGCCGCTGGGGGAGGACGTCGGCCGGGCGGGTGCGGCGCAGCACGGCGGTGATCCGCGCGACGACCACGTCGATGTCGAACGGCTTGGTGATGTAGTCGTCGCCGAAGCCGAGCGCGCCGACGATCTCGGCGGGCGCGTCACGCGCGGTGAGGAACACCAGCGCAAGGCCTGGCCTGCGGCCGCGCAGTTCGCGCCCCAGCGCGCGCCCGTCGCCGTCGGGCAGCATCACGTCGAGCAGCGCCACGTCGGGCCGGGTGCGCTCGGCGAGCGCGAGGGCCTCGCGGACGCCGCCCGCGGTCATCACCTCGAAGCGGTGGTAGCGCAGGGCGATGGCGAGGACGTCCGCGATGCTCGGTTCGTCCTCCACGACCAGCACGGTGCCCGCGGCCTTCGTCATGCCCCCAGTATCGGCGCCCCGGCCGGGCCGGGGGACGGTTCGCGCTTTGGAGTTCCTTGAGAGTCACGGCCGTCGCCTGGGCCGGGCCGCCCGGCGCGGCCGATCCTGGTGCCAGGACCCGGGGGACCTGTCGATCTGTGTGAGGAGTGGCGATCGTGGCGGCATTGGCACGCTGGTGCTACCGGCATCGGCTGGTGGTCCTGTTGGTGTGGGTGGGGGCGCTGTCGGGCCTGGGGTTCTCGGCCTCGGCGGCGGGCACGGACTACGCGAACGTCTTCTCCCTGCCCGACACGGACTCCAAGAAGGCGTACGACCTGATGGAGAAGGCGTTCCCCGCGCGCGCGGGCGACACCGACACGGTCGTGTGGAAGGTCGACGAGGGCTCGGTCCGCGACCAGGACGTACGGTCCCGGGTCCAGCCCGCCCTCGACGACATCGCGAGGATGACGGGCGTCGGCGGCGTCACCAGCCCCTATGCGGGGGCGGCCGCGCAGGTGTCGCGGGACGGCCGGATCGCCTACGCCCAGATCACCTTCACCGAGCAGGCGAACGCGGTGCCCAAGGAACTGGTCCAGGACGTCGTCGACACCGCGCAGGGCGTCGAACGCGACGGACTGGAGGTCGAGTTGGGCGGCCAGGCCATCCAGCGGGTGCAGGAGCCGCCCACCGGCCTCGCCGAGATGGTCGGCCTCGCGGCGGCCGCCGTCGTGCTCTTCCTCGCCTTCGGCTCCCTCTTCGCGATGCTGCTGCCGCTGGCCGTCGCGGTCTTCGGCGTCGGCACGGGCCTGTTCTCGACCCAGCTGCTCAGCCACGTCACCGACATCCCCGACCTGGCCCCGCTGCTGTCCTCCCTGATCGGCCTGGGCGTGGGCATCGACTACGCCCTGTTCATCGTCACCCGGCACCGCAAGGGCGTCCTGCGCGGTCTGGACCCCGAGGACGCGGCGGTCACCGCCCTCAACACCTCGGGCCGGGCGGTGCTGTTCGCGGGCGGCACGGTGTGCATCGCGCTCGCCGGGATGCTGGTGACAAACCTGCGCTTCCTGGACGGCGTCGTCATCGGCACGTCCCTGACGGTGGTGCTGAGCGTCCTGGCCGCCACCACGCTGCTGCCCGCGCTGCTGGGCTTCCTCGGCGTGCGCGTGCTCAGCCGCCGGCAGCGCGGACGGCTGACCGCGTCGGGCCCGGAGCCGGAGAAGGCCGGCACTCCCGCGGTCCGCTGGTCGGCGGGGGTGCAGCGCCGCCCCAAGGCGATCGCGGCGATCGCGGTCGTCGTGATGGCCGTGCTCGCCCTTCCCGTGCTCTCGCTGCGTCTCGGCGCGACCGACCAGGGCAACGACGACGGCGCCACCACCACCCGCAAGGCCTACGACCTGCTCGCCGAAGGCTTCGGGCCGGGCTTCAACGGCCCGCTCCAGGTGGTCGTGGACGGCGGCGACGCCACCGCCCTCGTCAAGGGCGTCGAGGGCACTCCCGGCGTCGCCCGGGTGACCGCGCTGCCGCCCGCGCACGGCGTGACCGTGATCCAGGTCGTCCCCACCACCTCGCCCCAGTCGAAGGAGACGGACGCCCTGATAGACCGGCTGCGCGACGACGTCGTCCCGCGGGCCGGGGTGACGGCGCACGTGGGCGGCGTCACGGCGGTCTCCAAGGACTTCGCGACCGTCACCGGCAACCGGCTGCCCCTGTTCATCGCCACCATCATCGGGCTGGGCTTCCTGCTGCTGCTGGTCGCCTTCCGGTCCCTGGTGGTGCCGCTGACGGCCGCGGTGATGAACCTGATCGCGGCCGCTGCCTCCTTCGGCGTCCTCGTCGCGGTCTTCCAGTGGGGCTGGGGACTGGACCTGCTCGGCCTCGGCAAGGAGGGCCCGATCAACGCCTTCCTGCCGGTCATCATGCTGTCCCTGCTGTTCGGCCTGTCGATGGACTACCAGGTCTTCCTGGTCAGCCGGATGCACGAGGAGTGGGTCCACACCCGGGACAACGCCCGGGCGGTCCGGGTGGGGCTGGCGGAGACCAGCCGGGTCATCAACTCGGCCGCCCTGATCATGGTCTGCGTGTTCCTCGCGTTCGTGCTCAGCGGCGACTCCGGCGCGGCGATGGCGGGCGTCGGCCTCGCGGCGGCCGTCGCGCTGGACGCGTTCGTGCTGCGCACGGCCCTCGTCCCGGCCGCGATGCATCTGCTGGGCGACTCCAACTGGTGGCTGCCGCGGTGGCTGGAGCGGCGGCTGCCTCACCTGGCGGTGGAGCCGAAGGAGGACGAGCCGCACGAGGCGCCCGCCGGGACGGACGGCGGTCCCGCCTCCGCCGTGCACGGCTTCGTCCGGGACGCGGCCGGCGAACCTGTCGAGGGGGCGACGATGACGCTCATGACGACGGGCGGCCGCAGCCTGGACCGCGTGACCTCGCTCGCCGACGGCTCCTACATCCTGTCGGTGCCCGGCCCGGGGACCTATCTGCTGGCGACGACGGCCTCCTCGTCGGCCTCGCAGGCCCGGCGGCTGACGGTCGCGGCGCAGCCGCTGGTCTACGACGTGGAACTCACCGAGGACGAACTCGACGCGGTGAACTGAGCGCCGGCGTCGCCGCCGCTCACACTCCGGCGGCCCCGCCGCCCGCGTCGCCGCCGTCCCCGTCCCGCCCGTCGACGTCCCGCCCGTCCCCGCCCGCGGCGGCCCCCTCCTTCGGGGTCGCGCCGGTGGGGGCGGGCGGGACGTTGGTCATGCCGGGCAGGAAGTCCGTGAACAGCTCGTGCACCTCCAGCACGAGCGGCCGCAGGATCCGGAACCGGGCCAGCGCCACGCCCCGCGCGGTCAGCCGCGCCCCCCGCCCGGCCAGCCGGTAGCTGCGCTCGCGCCCTTCGGTGCGGTCGTAGATCCAGTACATGACGAGGCCCATCTGCGAGAGCCACATCAGCTCGGGCAGCACCTCCCGCAGCTCCTCGGGCACCTTGGCCTTCGAGCCCGCGAGGACCTCCCGGTGGACGGCGATGGCCTGCACGCGCGCGGGCTCCGACTCGGCGGAGAACGGACTGAGCGGACTGTCCGGGTCCGCCGCGTTCTTGAAGAACTGGACGGCGAACTCGTGGTGCGGCTTCGCCACGTCCAGCCAGGTCCGCAGCACCCCCGCCAGCCGGGCCTCCAGGCTCGTCTCCCGCGCCAGGATGTCCCGCACCGCCTCCCGGTGCTCCGCGGCCAGCCGGTCGTAGAAGCCCTGGATCAGGTGCTCCTTGCCGGCGAAGTAGTAGTACGCGTTGCCGACCGAGACCCCGGCCTCCTGGGCGATGGCCCGCATCGTCGTCCGGTCGTAGCCGCGCTCCTGGAACAGCCGCATCGCGGTTTCCAGGATCAGCGCGCGCGTCTGCTCGGACTTGGACGCGGGAGCGCCCTCGCGGGAGGGGGTCGGGGAAGCGGCCTCGGCGGGGCCGTCGTTGTCAGCGGGCACGGACGAGAGCCTAGTCAGTGGCGCAGTGGCCGTCGGCACAGGTGGGCGGGTGATAGGTCCAGCCGCCGAACGGGTCGTACGTCCACCCGTCACCGCGCCGGTAGACGCCCCCGCCCCAGCCGGCGCCGCCGCGCTCCTGCCCCCGCCGCCACTTCGCGGCGGACAGCACGGCCGCCCGCGCGACCTTCGCCCCGGCGGGGGTGGACAGCCGGTGGGCCAGCGGGCGGTGCTCGCGCAGCGCCCACAGGGTGACGATCCAGGCGGCGGCCCCCCGGTAGACCTGGCCGGCGTCGCCGACGACGGTGATCTCGTCGAGGGTGGCGCGGTGGTCGAGGCCGGGATGGCGGGCGTACGCCTCGGCGGAGCCCGCCGGCACGAACTCCAGCGGCACGAGTTGCGGCTGGCGGCCCAGCCAGTCGCGCACGAACCGGCACAGCGCGCACTCGGCGTCGTAGAGGACGGTGAGCCGGCGGACCGGGACGCGGCGGGCGTCCCGGTCGTCCCGGCCGGCCGCGGGGGCCGTCACGGTGCTCACGCCCCGGTCGCCGGCGCCTGCGGGGCCGTCCAGCCCTGCGGGCCGACCGGCGGCACCTGCTCGCGCTCCATGACCCCGCGCCGCCGGATCCGGTTCAGCACGTACACGTTGGCCAGGTGCAGCGCCCCGAGCACCAGCAGCACCACGCCCAGCTTCGTCGACAGGGCCTCGAAGACGCCCCGGGTGTTCTCGATGGTGTCGTCGCCGCTCAGGTAGAGGGCGACGAAGCCGAGGTTGACCAGGTAGAAGCCGACCACCAGCAGATGGTTCACGGCGTCGGCGAGCTTCTCGTTGCCCTGGAGCACGTCGGCGAGGAAGACCCGCCCGTTGTGGCTGAGGGTCCTGGCCACCCACACCGTCAGGCCGATGCTGACGATCAGGTAGACGACGTAGGCGATGACCGTGCGGTCCATGTTCCCCACCTTTTCTTGAACGCGTTCAAAACGCTGTCGAGGATGACTGTAGCCCTCCTTTTGAACATGTTCAACCTCGGGGCGGGCGGAGGCGTGACCCCTAACGCCTGCCCAGCTCGGGGCGCTTGGAGTAGTCCGTGAACCCCAGGACGTTCCCCCACGGGTCGGCGATCTCGACCGTCCACCCGGTGGCCCCGGCGAACGGCGCGTCGAGCGGGGGGATGCCGGCCGCGGCCAGCCGCCCGGCCGTCGCCCGCGCGTCCGGCACCTCCAGCCACACGCGGGTGGCCGGCCATGGCGGGGGCCGGTGCGCCAGCGCCTCCTCCCGCCGCAGCAGGACGCCGGGGGTCTCGCCCCCGGCCTTCAGCGAGGCGATGCCGCCCTCGTCGAACCGGAACGCCACCGTGAACCCGGCCCGCTCGTAGAACCCCACGGCGTCGCCGAGGTCCCCGACCGGCAGCAGCACGTGGTCGAACCCGAGCAGCTCGTACGACTGGTCGTCTGACATGCGGTCACATTAGGTACGCGCGCACGGGCATCCGGCAGGACGGGACCGGCGCGGGACCGGCGGGTCACCCGGCCGGAGGACGGGAAGGGCTGGGCAAGGACTGGGAGGGGCCGGGGGAGGCGGGGAATGGGGAAAGGGCTTGTGCGGCGGGCGGAACCGTGAAGGATGGCCGCATGTGGATCGATCTCGTCTCCTCGCTCTCCGCCGGCGTCAAGCTCGGCGGCCCCGCGTGCGAGGAGGAAATGCGGGCGGCCGAGGCCGTGCTGGGGCATCCCCTTCCGGCCGCCCTCAAGGACTTCTGGCGGCTCGCGGACGGCGCGCACGACGAGTACGGGTCCGCGCTCGTCTGCTCGGTCGGCGAAGTGACGGGCCGCAACCTGGAGTTCCGCAGCTCGGCCGACTTCCGCGCCCTCTACATGCCCTTCGACCCGCTGCTGCTCTTCGGCGAGAGCGGCGGCGGCGACCTGTTCGCCTGCGTCGTCAGGCCGCAGCGGCCGGACGTCTTCCTCTGGGACCACGAGAGCGACAGCCGCCGCTGGGTCGCGAACGACCTGGAGGACTACCTGCGCCGCCGCCTCGGCGACGACCCGGAGTGGTACGCGTCGTGGTGAGCCCGGCTCACTCGTTCTTCTTGGGGCGGCCGGCGGCGAGGATCTCGGCGGCGTCCAGAGTGACCTTGGCGCCGATGAGGTCGGGGAGCGTCACGGACTGGCCGGGCGCGTAGAACTGGTGGTTGTCGTAGCCGCCCACGACCGGCTCGGTGAGGACGTGGACGCGCTGGTGCTTGCGGTCGACGACGACGTAGACGGGCACCTTCGCCTGGGCGTACGCGGCGACCTTCGTCCTGAGGTCGTCCTTCCAGTTCCCCGAGGTCACTTCCAGGACCAGGCGGAAGCAGCCGGGGTCGTACGCGTTGTTCTCCACGAAGTGGTCGTCGATGTCGGCGTCGACGATCACCAGGTCGGGAATGGCGTAGTCCTCCGCGCCCGTCGGCAGCCACAGCCCGACGTTCTGGAGGACCTCGGTCTCCGTGCCGTGCAACCCGGCAGCGATGAAGGGAATCATGAGCTGGGTCAGGGCGCGGGCGTGCGGGGCATCCGGTGACGGTGTCACGAGGAGGTGGCCTCCGATGATCTCGACGCGGTAGCCCGGATGACGCTCCATGATCTCGTCGGCGATGGCCGTCAGGGAGAACGGCTCGTCGGCGTAGGGCTGCTCGACGGATGCAGCGGACATCGCGTGCCTCCTCGGGGCCGGTGTCGAGAGCATCATCGTAGGCCGGACGACGCCCCGATGTCCTTCTTGATCACGTTCACCCGATCGTGGCACAGGCACGCCGAAGGCCCCGCTTCCCGGCGGAAACCGGGAAGCGGGGCCCTCGGAACGACGTGCCGGAGGTCGGCGTCAGAAGCGGCGCGTGATCAGCGCCCGCTTCACCTCCTGGATCGCCTTCGTGACCTCGATGCCACGCGGGCAGGCGTCCGTGCAGTTGAACGTCGTACGGCAGCGCCAGACGCCGTCCTTGTCGTTCAGGATCTCCAGCCGCTGCTCGCCCGCCTCGTCACGCGAGTCGAAGATGAAGCGGTGGGCGTTGACGATCGCCGCCGGGCCGAAGTACTGCCCGTCGTTCCAGAACACCGGGCAGGACGACGTGCACGCCGCGCACAGGATGCACTTGGTGGTGTCGTCGAACCGCTCGCGGTCCTCCGCGGTCTGGAAGCGCTCGCGCGTCGGCTCGTTGGTGTCCTTCGTGATCAGGAAGGGCATCACGTCGCGGTACGCCTGGAAGAACGGCTCCATGTCGACGACCAGGTCCTTCAGGACCGTCAGGCCCTTGATGGGCTCGACCGTGATCGGCTTCGCGGGGTTGATGTCCTTGATCAGCGTCTTGCACGCCAGGCGGTTCTTGCCGTTGATCCGCATGGCGTCCGAGCCGCAGATGCCGTGGGCGCAGGAACGGCGGAAGGTGAGGGTGCCGTCGACGTCCCACTTGATCTTGTGGAGGGCGTCGAGGACGCGCTCCTTCGGGTCGATCTCCAGCTGGAAGTCTTCCCACACCGCCTCGGCCGCGACCTCGGGGTTGAAGCGGCGCACGCGGAGGGTGACCGTGATGTACGGGGAGTCGGCGAAGCCGGGCTCGGGGGCGCCGGCCGCGTCCGCCTTGTCGAGGGTCGGGGTTGCCATCAGTACTTACGCTCCATCGGCTGGTAGCGGGTCTGGACGACCGGCTTGTAGTCGAGACGGACGGTCTCGGTGCCGTCGTCGCCCACCTCGCGGTACGCCATGGTGTGGCGCATGAAGTTGACGTCGTCGCGGTTGGGGTAGTCCTCGCGGTAGTGACCGCCGCGGGACTCCTTGCGGGCCAGCGCCGAGACCGCCATGACCTCGGCCAGGTCCAGCAGGTTGCCCAGCTCGACGGCCTCCAGCAGGTCCGTGTTGAACCGCTTGCCCTTGTCCTGGATCGACACGTTCTTGTACCGCTCGCGCAGCTCGGCGATCTTCTCGACCGCCGTCTTGATCGTCTGCTCCGTGCGGAACACCATGACGTTCGCGTCCATGGTCTCCTGGAGCTCGCGGCGCAGGACCGACACGCGCTCGGTGCCCGTGGACGCCCGCAGCCGCTCCACCTGGGCGACGACCAGCTCGGCCGGGTTCTCCGGCAGCTCGACGTAGTCCGCCTTCTGGGAGTACTCGGCGGCGGCGATGCCCGCCCGGCGGCCGAACACGTTGATGTCCAGCAGCGAGTTCGTGCCCAGGCGGTTCGCGCCGTGCACCGACACGCAGGCGACCTCGCCGGCGGCGTACAGGCCCGGCACGACCGTCGTGTTGTCGCTGAGGACCTCGCCCTCGACGTTCGTCGGGATGCCGCCCATGGCGTAGTGCGCGGTGGGCTGGATCGGGATCGGGTCCGTGTAGGGCTCGATGCCGAGGTAGGTGCGCGCGAACTCGGTGATGTCGGGCAGCTTGGCGTCCAGCTGCTCCGGCGGGAGGTGCGTGAGGTCGAGGTAGACGTGGTCGCCCTCGGGGCCGCAGCCGCGGCCTTCGCGGATCTCCGTGTAGATCGAGCGGGAGACGACGTCACGGGACGCGAGGTCCTTCATGACCGGCGCGTACTTCTCCATGAAGCGCTCGCCGTCCTTGTTGCGCAGGATGCCGCCCTCACCGCGGGCGCCCTCCGTCAGCAGGATGCCCATGCGCCAGATGCCGGTCGGGTGGAACTGGAAGAACTCCATGTCCTCCAGCGGCAGCCCGCGCCGGTACACGGCCGCCTGGCCGTCACCGGTCAGGGTGTGCGCGTTCGACGTCACCTTGAAGAACTTGCCGCAGCCGCCGGAGGCGTAGATCACGGCCTTCGCCTGGAAGACGTGGATCTCGCCGGTGGCCAGCTCGTACGCCACCACGCCGGCGGACCTCTTGACGCCGTCGACCTCGGTGATGAGCTGGTCGAGGACGTAGAACTCGTTGTAGAACTCCACGCCCTCCTTCACGCAGTTCTGGTACAGCGTCTGGAGGATCATGTGGCCGGTGCGGTCGGCCGCGTAGCAGGACCGGCGGACCGGGGCCTCGCCGTGGTTGCGGCTGTGACCGCCGAAGCGGCGCTGGTCGATCGTGCCGTCGGGCGTCCGGTTGAACGGCAGGCCCATCTTCTCCAGGTCGAGGACGGAGTCGATGGCCTCCTTCGCCAGGATCTCGGCGGCGTCCTGGTCGACCAGGTAGTCACCGCCCTTGACCGTGTCGAAGGTGTGCCACTCCCAGTTGTCCTCCTCCACGTTGGCGAGCGCGGCGGCCATGCCGCCCTGCGCCGCGCCCGTGTGGGAGCGGGTGGGGTAGAGCTTGGTCAGCACGGCGGTGCGGCTGCGCTTCGTCGACTCGATGGCGGCGCGCATACCGGCGCCGCCGGCGCCGACGATGACGGTGTCGTACTTGTGGATCTTCATGATTCTCGCAACCCCGTGCCTAGCGGATGTTCGGGTCGAAGGTGAAGATCACCAGCGTGCCCAGCAGGATGGTGAACACCGTGGCGGTGTAGAGCAGGCCCTTCAGCCACAGCCGGGTGTTCGCGCGCTCCGCGTAGTCGTTGACGACCGTGCGCAGACCGTTGGCGCCGTGCAGCATCGCGAGCCACAGCATCAGCAGGTCCCAGACCTGCCAGAACGGGGACGCCCAGCGGCCGGCCACGAAGGCGAAGCCGATCTTGGAGACGCCGCCGTCCAGGACGAGCTGGATCAGCAGGTGGCCCAGGACCAGGACGACCAGCACGACGCCGGACAGGCGCATGAACAGCCAGGCGGCCATCTCGAAGTTGCCCCGGGTGGACTTCGGGGTCTTCTTGGTGCGCTTGCGCGGGGCCTCGATGACGGGCGCCGGGTTGTCGACGCCGTAGAAGGCGCCGTCCTCGACGGGGCCGATGCCGGCTGCGGTGGATTCAGTGGTGGCCATCGGTGTCAGCTCCCGAACAGTTCACGAGCGGCGTGCCCGAGAACGGGGTAGACCGCCCCGAGCATCAGCACGAGCCACAGGCCGACGACGCTCCAGAGCATCTGCTTCTGGTAGCGCGGGCCCTTCGACCAGAAGTCGACGGCGATGACGCGCAGACCGTTGAGCGCGTGGAAGAGGATGGCGGCGACGAGGCCGTACTCCAGCAGCGCGACGATCGGGGTCTTGTAGGTGGCTACGACCTTGTCGTAGTCCTCGGGGGAGACACGCACGAGCGCGGTGTCGAGCACGTGGACGAACAGGAAGAAGAAGATGAGGACGCCGGTGACTCGATGAGCCACCCAGGACCACATTCCTTCCCGGCCGCGGTACAGCGTTCCAGCCGGCACGGAAGAACCCTCCGGGAGCGGGGATTGGGGCCTGCCGGCTTCGGTGTCGGACGGGCCCGGCCGGGTACGGTCCACCGGCCCCCAGCATCGTAGCGATGCACCGGCGTCGGGCTTACGCCGGGCCTACCGGTGTGATCAAAGTGGCACGCGTATGGGTGAGCGTCTCCGGCCTCCGGGGAGGGTTATGCGGCCGTCTGACCCGCATTGGGCGGTTGTGGGCCGCGGACGGGCCCGCCCCGGCGGGCCGCGCCCTGCGGCGCGGACGCGCGGATCACGGCCCGGAGGCCCTGAAGCGGCTCGCGAGCCGCGCCTTTCCCAGGCGGCGCAGCTCCTCGGCCGCCACCACCCGCTCGTCCTCGGGATCGTTCGCCAATCGTGACCGGATGCCTTCCAGGACGTGGTCCAGGCGTTCGTCCGGCGGGACGGCCGCCAGGCTGATGACGAAGGCGTGGCCGAAGCGGGCCTCGTAGGCGGCGTGCGCCGCGCCGAGGGCGGTGTGGGCCGCGCCGTACGCGTCGTCCGGCAGGGCGGGCAGGGTCTCCGCGGCCAGTGCCTCCGCCAGATCGGCCGAGGTCAGGTCGTACGCGGCCTCGTCCGACGCGGCCAGGAGGGCGTCCAGGGTCGGATAGGGCCGGTGGGCGGCGACCCGGCGGGCCCAGCCGAGGCTGTGC
Source organism: Streptomyces sp. NPDC048481 (assembly GCF_043200075.1). Classification (NCBI taxonomy): domain Bacteria; kingdom Bacillati; phylum Actinomycetota; class Actinomycetes; order Kitasatosporales; family Streptomycetaceae; genus Streptomyces; species Streptomyces sp. NPDC048481. The sequence goes on along the minus strand of NZ_JBICXC010000002.1, from coordinate 609,136 downwards.
AGGCAGGCGAGGAGCGTACGGAGCGCCTCGTCGACGGGCGCGTCGTTGAAGCCGCCGAGCAGGGGTGCGCGTGAGGCCCGGGTCTGCGCCGGTATGGCGAGGCAGCCGGAGAGAGGGGAGGGAGGGTGCGCAGGCAGCGTGGATCCTCGCGTCACGTGTGATGTGGCAGGGGATGCAGTGAAGGATGTGTCGCTACGTTATCGAGAGCGGTCAGTACGTGTCCGACGGACGCCTGAATTTCACTCGAACGGGAGAGTTTCAGAACGTGTCGTGGACCCCGTCGCGTGGTCTTCGACGCGCCCGCACGGGACGGGGGTCGTACGGTTGGCGGGGTGAGCAGGCACAGGCATCGGCGGTCGACGCCGAAGACGGAGCCGCGGCGCGGACCCCGGCGCGGGACGCGGGGCGCGGTGGCGCCACGGGCGCTGCTGGCGGGCGGACTGGTCGCCGCGCTCGGCGTCGGACTGGGCGTGTGGGCCTCGTCCGGCGACGACACCGGGACACCGGCCGGGTCGGCCGCCTCCCGGCAGGCGGCCAGGACCTCGGCGGGGGACTCCGCCGCGTCCCCCGCGGCGCCCCCGGCGGCGCCGACGCCCAGCCGCACCTACCCCCTGTCCACCGCGCCCCGGACCATTCCCGCCGTCCGCGCCCACACCCCGGCGCGCGGCCCGGGCTGGCGTCCCGCCGCCACCCACCGGGTCGTGGTGAGCGACGCCGACCTCGCCGACGAGGGCCGGCTGATCGCCGGAGAGCTGGGCATGACGTACGCCGGCCGGAAGAGCGACGTGCGCGCCGGCGACCTGCGGCTGGCGCTCAACGACGACGAGGGCGCGAACCCGGAGTCGTACACCATGACCGTGCGCGGCGGCCGGGTCACCGTCAGCGGGCCCTCCGACGCGGGCGTGTTCTACGGCACCCGCACCCTCAAGCAGGAGGTGCACGGCGGCGGCTCGGCCCCCGAGGGCGTCGTGCGCGACCAGCCCGCCAAACCCCAGCGCGGGTTCACGCTGGACATCGCGCGCAAGTACTTCAGCCCCGACTGGATCGAGGACCGGGTCCGCGAGCTGGGCGACCTCAAGTACAACCAGCTCGGCCTGCACTTCTCCGACGACCAGTCCTTCCGCATCGAGTCCGACAGCCACCCGGAGATCGTCGCCCGCGAGCACCTCACCAAGGCCCAGGTGAAGAGGATCGTCGACCTCGCCGCGAGCCGGCACATCACCGTCGTCCCCGAGATCGACTCGCCGGGGCACCTGGGCGCCGTCCTCGCCGCCCACCCCGAGCTGCAACTGCGCAACGCGAGCGGAGTGGCCACCCGCGGGGCCATCGACATCTCCAAGGGCGCGTCCGCGGACCTCCTGGACGACCTGCTGAACGAGTACGCCGGCGTGTTCCCCGGCGCTTACTGGCACCTCGGCGGCGACGAGTACCAGGCCCTGACGGTGTCCAGCCCGGCCGCCTCCTACCCGCAGCTCGCCGCCGCGGCACGCGCCCGGTACGGCTCCGGCGCGGGCGTCGCCGACCTCACCACGGGCTGGCTCAACGACCGCGCCGACACCGTCCGCGCCCACGACCGGACCATGCGGGTGTGGAACGACGGCTTCTTCCGCGGCACGTCGGTGAAACCGGCCTCCGACCTCGTGGTGGCGTACTGGACCGGCAAGGAGATCGGGGCGCGCCCGCCCGTCGAGTACCTGAACGCGGGCCGCAAGATGCTCAACTACAACGACGAGTACCTCTACTACGTCCTCGGCGAGCCCAACGACTTCGCCTACCCCACCGGGCGGCGCATCTACGAGCAGTGGACCCCGCGCGTGCTGCGCGGCACGACGCCCGTGCCCGCGAAGTACGACGCCCGGATCCTCGGCGGCTCCCTCTCGGTCTGGTGCGACCTCGCCGGCTCCCAGACGCAGGCCCAGGTCGCGGCCGGCATCCGGATGCCGCTGCGGGCGACCTCGCAGAAGCTGTGGGACTCCCGGACGCCCCAGCTGTCCTGGACGCAGTTCACGGCGCTGGCGAACAGGCTGGGCTGAGCCGCCCCGCACCCCTCGACGGTCCTCCTCGCCGTTGGCCGAAACGAGCCGCCTGTGACACTCCTGGCCCGTCGCGCGCAGTAAGGGGAAGTGCGGGCTCCGTAAGGAAGGCGCCCTGGCGAGGGAGGCGTGGATGAGCCTGGTGGAACTGATCGCTCAGGCCGACGAGCGCGGACTGGCGGCCGGCGGGCTGGCTTGTTTGGATCGCTGTCTGCCCCTGTTGGGGGGCGACGACGAGATCCTGCGCCCCCTGTGGGGCAACCTCACGGAGGACGCGGACGCCGCCGAGTGGGGCGAACTGGTGGAACGGGCGCGCGACAAGCTCGGCGCCCCCGCGGCGCAGGACGACGAGGCCGCGCTCCTCGCCCACGGGATGCTGGCGGCGGCCCCGGACGACCGCCGTGCCGCCGGGGTGCGGGCGTGGGCGGACGCCTGTTCCGTCGCCTCGCTCCAAATCCACGGCCTCCTCGACCCCACGCCGGACGACGCCCCCGTCGACTCCCGCCGCGAGGGCCGCACCGAGGGCATGTCGCCCCTGGTCGCCGCCGAACTGCGCCGTCAGGTCACCGTCCTGGAGATCCTCGCGGGCCACGGCGCCGGCGGACTGCGCCACGCGCTGGAGGTGTCCACCGAGGGCCGCCGGGTGCTGCGCGCGGTGGTCTCACGGCGCGCCCGTGGACGCGCCTGAGGCGCGTGAGGCATGGGGTAGGGGAGGCGCGTGAGACGCGGGAGGTTGTGTGGCGTGGCGGGCACGGGAGTCACGTGAGCGCGGTGCGGGGGATGTGGGGCGGTCCTGCACCGGTTCCCGGGAAGACCCCCGATCCGAGTGACACAACGCGCGACGTCCTCGCTCTTCCGAGTGTGACGCGCAGGACGACCGACCACACCGACCGAACCGACGAGACCGGCACGAGCGACAGGACCGGCATGACCGGCGGGGCCGCCCCCTTCGCCCCGCCGGGCGCGCCGGGCCCGTCCGCCCCACCGGGCCCGGCCGACCGGCCTGCCCGGCCCTCCGCGGCCGGCAGGCCGGTGCGATGGGCGGCCGAGGCGGTGGCCGCCGCGCCCGAGGGCGTGCGACCGCACCTCGACCACTCGGCGCAGAGCCTGTGGCGCGTCGACCGGATGATCGAGGAGCTGCGACGTGAGGGCGCGCCCTACGCCTCCGTCGAGGGCGTGCTGCGCGGGCTCGGGGCGTACGCGGGCGAGGTGATCGTCCGGCAGACCGGCGCGCAATGGTGGGCCTCCGGCGGCGACCACTGGGTCCGCACCCCCGACGGCCGCCTCTGGGAGCCCCTCGACGAGGCCCGCCGCTGCCATGCGGGCCACGGCTCCCTGCGCCTGCTGTGCCGGGACGCGATGGGCCCGCGGCGGTAGCGGGCGCGGTGACGCGCGGCGGCGGCGCGTCCGCGGGCTGTGACACTTCCGTGCGGGGCGGCGCTGATGACCGTGGGAGCGCGGCCGCATCCGGGCCCGGTGTCCGGCGGGGGAGCCGCGCGCCCGCACCGCACACCGCACGAACGAGGAACGTCTTGGGCCAGGGAGGGGAACCCCGGCGCGCGCACGCGTACGACGGGGAACTGGGGGCGGCCGTGGCGCGGGCCCAGGCCGGGGACGAGGCCGCGTTCGCCGTGGCGTACCGGATCGTCCAGCCCGGACTGCTCGGTTATCTGCGTGGGATCGTCGGCGAGGAGGCGGAGGACGTGGCGTCCGACGCCTGGCTGGAGATAGCGCGGGACCTGGGGCGGTTCCGCGGCGACGGCGCCGGGTTCCGGGGCTGGACGGCGACCATCGCGCGGCACCGGGCCCTGGACCACCTGCGCCGGCTGCGCGTGCGGCCGCGCTCGGCGGCCCTGGAGCAGGACGCCGTCCTCGACCTGCCCGGACCGCACAGCACGCACGACCTGGCGCTGGAGTCCCTCTCCACCGCCCAGGCCCTGGAGCTGGTGCGCGGGCTGCCCAGGGACCAGGCGGAGGCCGTGCTGCTGCGGGTCGTCATCGGACTGGACGGCCCGGCCGCGGCCCGCGTGCTCGGCAAGCGGCCCGGTGCCGTGCGCACGGCCGCCCACCGGGGGCTGAAGCGGCTCGCCGGACAGCTGGGCGCCGCGGGCGAGGGGGGCGCGCGCGAGCGCGGCGGAGAAGGTGTGACGGATGGTGCGCCCGGGACGCTGGGGGAGTCGACGTGAACGGTGACGCCCCAGGGCCGTATCGATCACCGAGGGATCGACGCACGGCCCACGGACGGGCGGCGCGGCCGGCGGCCGGGCGGGCGGTCGCGACGGACGTTTGGGACAGAGGCGGAAGCGGACATGGGTGAACGGCTGAACGACGGCACGGGCCACGGCCGTCGGCGCGCGCGCCCCGACGACGCCCTCGCCGCCCCGCCGGGGGTGGAGGAGCTGCTCGCCCGTGCCCTGCGCGCGCCGGCCGTCCGCCCGCGCAAGGGCGACGACGGTGACGCGGGCGGCGAGGAGACCGACGGCGTCGAGGTGAGCGTGGGCGAGCGGCGGGCCGTCGCCGCCTTCCGGGCCGCCCGGGACGCCCGGCATGCGCGGGCGGGCCGGGTCCGTCCCCGGCGTCGCGACGACTGGCGGCCGCGGGCCCGGCGGCACACCGCCCGCTCGCTGCGGGTCACGCTCTGCGCCCTGATCGCCGGGATCACGCTCGGCGGGGCCGCGTTCGCCGCGATCGACTCCGGAACGGACGACGACGGCATCGGTGTGGGCGCCGGCGTCGTGAGGGGAGGCGAGGGGCGTCCCCGGCAGTCGGCGGGGGCGGCGGCCGACCCGTCCGGGGCGCTCTCCGCGGTCCCGTCCGCCACGGACGGCGCCGACCGCGACCGTCCGGCGAAGGGCGGGAGCGACGAGGACGCGGCGGCCCGCTGCCGTGCCTACGAGAAGGCCCACGGCCGGGGCGAGCGGCTCGGCCCCGCCGACTGGCGGCGGCTCGTGGCGGCGGCCGGCGGCGAGAAGAACGTCGAGGCGTACTGTGCGGCGCCCGGCCGCCGCGCACCCGCCGCGAAGGGCGGCCCGGCCGGCGAGGCGGGCAGGACGGGCGCCGCCGGCGGGAGCGACCCGGCCGGCACGCCCGGCGGGACCGAGGAGACGGGCGGCGGCACCGGCAGGGCCGGCGGGACCGGCAACTCGGGCGGGGCGGCCGGCGGGACGGGGAAGAGCGGCGGGGCGGCAGCCCGGCCGGACGGGACGGCGCGGCCCGTACCGCGGGCACGGCCGGGCGAGGCGACGACGACGCGCCGGTGAAGGCCGGGACGAAGGCCCCGACGCCGATGCGGCGACGGCGGCCGTGACGGCGAGGGCGAGGGCGCGGGACGCCGGGGGCCGGCGACGGGCGTGAGCGGGGCCGCCAAGGCAACGGCCGAGGCCGCCACCCCCCACAGGAGAGGCCCCGGCCGTCGCGCGGCACGGGCCGCGCGGCGGCCCGTACTCCCTACAGCGCCGGGAGTGCGTTTTCTGTCACACCCCGAGCACGTCCACCGCGTCACGAGTTAGTTGCATGTTCTACGGACATGGACGCGCGGCTGTTTCAGGTCGTAACGTGCCTTTCGCGCCGGACGGCCAAGCGGCAGACCACCGCGAACGACCTGCGGTCAGAAACCGCGCACCATCGACCGAGGAACCACGACGTGGGGGACGACGCGGAGCTGACTGCCGCGGTGCTCGCGGCACAGAACGGGGACGAGAGCGCGTTCCGGACCGTGTACCGCGCTGTGCACCCGCGGCTGCTCGGCTACGTGCGCACGCTGGTCGGGGACCTCGACGCCGAGGACGTGACCTCGGAGGCCTGGTTGCAGGTCGCCCGCGACCTGGACAGGTTCAGCGGCGACGCCGACCGCTTCCGCGGCTGGGCCGCCCGCATCGCCCGCAACCGCGCCCTGGACCACATACGCATGCGCGGCAGACGCCCGGCGACGGTCGCCGACGAGACCGAGCTGACCGGCCGGGCCGCGGCGTCCGACACCGCGGGCGAGGCCATGGAGGCGCTGGCCACCGGCCGCACCCTCGGCCTCATCGCCCGGCTGCCGCAGGACCAGGCCGAGGCGGTCGTCCTGCGCGTGGTGGTCGGACTGGACGCCAAGACGGCCGCCGAGACGCTCGGCAAACGCCCCGGCGCGGTCCGCACCGCGGCGCACCGGGGTCTGAAGAAGCTCGCCGAACTGCTGCGCGACGACGCGGAGTCGACTGGGGCGCTCGACGCGCTGCCGCCTCAGCGGGGTCCCCGCTCACGCGCGGTGTCCGCGGGTGTGACGCATGTGCGTACGCGGACGCAGAAGGACATGTGATGGCCGACAAGCAGGACAGGTGGCTCGACCGGGAAACGGCGGAGCGTCTGCTGCGCGGGGAGTCACCGGACAACGCTGTCGACGGCGCGGCCCGCGAGGAGGCCGAACGGCTCGCCCGGACCCTGGGCGCATTGGCAGCTCTCTCCGATCCGCCGGAGTCCCCGACGGCGTCCGCGCCGCACGGGCGGTCCGCGACGTCCGCCGGGCGACCGCTCGACGACGAGGAACTCCCCGGTGAGGCCGCGGCCCTGGCCGCCTTCCGCAAGGCGCACGCGGACCGCGCCGACCCCGCCTTCCGCCCCGCCGGCCCGGCCACGTCCGGCCCGATCGCGCCGTCCGGCCGCGGCGGACGGTTCCCGCGCGACGAGGTGTTCGCCGACGGCGGCCTGGTGCGCATCGGCGGGCCGCTGCCGCCGGCCGGCCGCACCTCCCGCTGGGGCCGCCCCGCGCGTCTGGGGCTCGCCGCGGCACTGGCCGTCGGCATGGCCGGCGGGGTGGCGGTCGCGAACGGCACGGGCCTGCTGCCGGGCCCGTTCGGCCGCACGGAACCGGGCCGCCCCGTGACCTCCGTGTCCGCCCCGGCGTCCCCGCCCGCGCTCGTTCCGCCGTCCCCGAGCGCCTCGGACACGCCCGGCGGCGGCACGGTCCCGGGGACGCCGGGCGGCGACGGGGCGCCCACGGGCGACGGGACGCCCACCGGCCGGGCGAAGGACGGCGGCGCCTCGGCCGCACCGGGACCGCTCGGCGGGTGGCCGCCCGGCGTCGTCGTGTCCTGCCGTGAACTCGACTCCGGCAAGGCGCCGAACGCCCAGCACCGGCGCGCCCTGGAGCACCGGGCGGGCGGCTCGAAGCGGGTCCCGGCGTACTGCGCGGGGGTCCTGGACGGCGTCGGCGCGAGCGCCCGGGGCGAGGGCCGCGGCAACGGCGACGGGAAGGGCGCCACCGGCCGCAACGGCGCAAAGAGCGGCGCGACCGGCGGGAACGGGGACGGATCGAAGGGCCACGGCGGCTCCGACGGCAAGTCCGGCCGGCGCGACGACGGCGACGAGGACCGCGACGCGGGCCACGGTCAGCACCGGGGCGCCCCCCACCCGGCCCCTCACGCGATCCCCCACGACGGGAAAGGCGCGGACGGCGGAAAGGGCGCGGGCGGCGGGAAGTCCGCGACCGGCGGGACCGGTGGGAACGCGGGCGCCGGGACGATCATGACGGCCGCCGTCATCACGGCCACTGACGGCGGCCGTCGCCACGGCCACTGACGGCGGCCGTCGCCACGGCCACTGACGGCGGCCGTCGCCATGCCCCCTGACCTGCGGTTTTGCGGATCGCCGAAATTTTTCGGTGAGGGGTGTGACGTTTTCCGCCGGTGGAACGCAGTAACAAGTGAGCCGACTGGTCATCGGCCGTTGCACTGAGCCGGGGTTCCCCCCGTACCTTCGGCTCGTGCGCCTGGCGCGGGCGGGACACGTTCCCCCGGTCCCGCCCGCGCCCCTTGAATTCCCAGCCCCGCCCCACCCCTGGCCTTCCGGCATTGTGGGGTCCGTCGCCCGCGGCCATCCTGTGAGGGAGGTCCCGGAGCGGACAGACCCAGCGGGAGGCATCGCGGCCATGGCGCGTGAGTCGGAGTCCGGACTGCCCATCGAACCGGTCTACGGGCCGCAGGACCTGGCCGGCTGGGATCCCGCCGAGAGGCTGGGCGAGCCGGGCTCGCCCCCCTTCACCCGGGGCGTGTACCCCTCGATGTACACCGGCCGCCCCTGGACCATGCGCCAGTACGCGGGCTTCGGCACCGCGGCGGAGTCCAACGCCCGCTACCGGCAGCTGATCGCCCACGGCACCACGGGCCTGTCGGTCGCCTTCGACCTGCCCACCCAGATGGGCCACGACTCCGACGCCCCCCTCGCACACGGCGAGGTCGGCAAGGTGGGCGTGGCGATCGACTCGGTCGAGGACATGCGCGTGCTGTTCGACGGGATCCCGCTGGACCAGGTCTCGACGTCGATGACGATCAACGCGCCCGCGGCGCTGCTCCTGCTGATGTACCAGCTGGTCGGCGAGGAGCAGGGCGTCCCGGCGGCGAGCCTCACCGGCACGGTCCAGAACGACGTCCTCAAGGAGTACATCGCGCGCGGCACCTACATCTTCCCGCCGAAGCCCTCGCTGCGGCTGGTCGCCGACCTCTTCCGCTACTGCCGGGCCGAGATCCCGAAGTGGAACACCATCTCGATCTCCGGCTACCACATGGCGGAGGCGGGAGCCTCGCCCGTGCAGGAGATCGCCTTCACCCTGGCCGACGGCGTCGAGTACGTGCGCACGGCGGTGGCGGCGGGGATGGACGTGGACGACTTCGCGCCCCGCCTCTCCTTCTTCTTCGTCGCCCGCACGACCCTCCTCGAAGAGGTCGCGAAGTTCCGTGCCGCGCGCCGGATCTGGGCCCGCGTGATGAAGGAGGAGTTCGGCGCGCGCGACCCCAGATCGCTGATGCTGCGCTTCCACACGCAGACGGCCGGCGTGCAGCTCACGGCCCAGCAGCCGGAGGTGAACCTGGTGCGGGTCGCCGTCCAGGGGCTGGCCGCGGTCCTCGGCGGCACCCAGTCCCTGCACACCAACTCCTTCGACGAGGCGATCGCGCTGCCCACGGACAAGAGCGCGCGCCTCGCCCTGCGCACCCAGCAGGTGCTGGCCCACGAGACGGACGTGACGGCGACCGTCGACCCCTTCGCCGGTTCCTACGCCGTCGAGCGGATGACCGACGACGTCGAGGAGGCGGCCGTCGCACTCATGCGCAGGGTCGAGGACCTCGGCGGCGCGGTGGCGGCCATCGAGCACGGCTTCCAGAAGGGCGAGATCGAGCACAACGCCTACCGCATCGCCCAGGAGACCGACTCCGGCGAGCGGGTCGTGGTGGGCGTCAACCGCTTCCGGCTCGACGCCGAGGAGCCGTACGAGCCGCTGCGCGTCGACCCGGCCATCGAGGCCCGGCAGGCGGAACGGCTCGCCACGCTGCGGGCCGGGCGCGACACGGCGGCGGTCGACCGGGCCCTGGACGCCCTGAAGAAGGCGGCGCGCGGCGAGGACAACGTCCTGTACCCGATGAAGGACGCGCTGCGGGCCCGGGCGACGGTGGGCGAGGTGAGCGACGCCCTGCGCACGGTCTGGGGCACGTACGTGCCCACCGACGCCTTCTGACCCGGACCGCGCGCTCCCGACGTCAGCCCCGGACGGTCACCGCGGAAAAGGACCGCTCGCCGCCCGCCCCCGGCCCGTCGAGTCCCAGCCGCTCGCGGTAGGCGGCCGCCCCCGCCGCCGACTCGCCCGCCCAGCCGACGTGGCCGTCCGGGCGGACCAGGAAGACCCCGTCGTCCAGCGTGAGCAGGGTCCAGTCCGGGCCCCGGAGCAGGTCGAAGAGGCGGACGCCGTCCACCGTCAGGTCCGGGACGCGGTCGCCGGCGCGCAGCGTGCCCGGGGCCGGCCTGGTCTCCTCGCTCAGCGACGACCGCCGGTAGTGCAGGCCCAGCTGCCGGGTTCCCGCGCCCCGGCGCGCCTCGTCCCGGTGGATCGCCGTCGACAGGCCGAGGACGTGCTCGGCGACCGGCCGCCGCTCCTCCTCGTAGGTGTCGAGCAGAGCCCGCGGCGCCCGCCCGCGCAGCACCGCGCCCAGCTTCCAGCCCAGGTTGTACGCGTCCTGGACGCTGGTGTTCAGGCCCTGGCCGCCGGCCGGGGAGTGGATGTGCGCCGCGTCCCCGGCCAGGAAGACGCGGCCCTCGCGGAAGCGGTCCGCGAGGGCCGCGCGGGGACGGAAATCGGAGGACCAGAGGACCTCGGTGACGTCCCCGGGCGCGAGGTGCGTGCGCTCGGCGATCGCCGCGCGGACGCCGTCCGGGGAGAGGTCGATGTCCGTGCCCTCCGGGAAGCGGGCCGTCACCTGGAATTCCTCCGTGCCGGCCAGCGGGCAGACCGACGCGTAGCCCGCGCCTCCGTCGCCCGGCGGGAAGACGTGCCACAGGTCCCGGTCCAGCGCCGGGATGCGCACGTCCGCCACCAGCAGCGGGTCCGGGTCGACGGTCTCGCCCGTCATGGCGATGCCGAGCGCCCGGCGGACCGCCGAACGGCCTCCGTCGGCGGCGACCGCGTACCGGGCGCGGATCTCCTCGCCGGAGGCGAGACGCGCCGTCACCCCGTCCTCGTCCTGGTCGACGCCCACGACCTCGAGGCCGAAGGCGACCGTGCCGCCGAGTTCCTCCAGCCGCGCCCGCAGGATCTCCTGGTTGCGCCACTGCGGGACCATCCAGGGCACGGTGAAACGGGTGATCTCCTCGCCCTCCCGCACCGGGTCGAAGATGCGGTGCTCCCCGGTCCGCCGGCCGTCCTGCCAGACCGTCCCCGTCGGATACGGGCCCCCGGCGGCGAGGATCGCGTCGAGGACGCCGAGGTCCTCGTAGACCTCCATGGTGCGCGGCTGGAGCCCCTTGCCGCGGGAGCCGGGGGCGAGGGCCGCGCCCCGCTCCACCACCAGCGCGTCCACGCCGCGCCGGGCCAGGTCGATGCCGAGGGCGAGGCCGGTGGGGCCCGCGCCGACGATCAGGACGTCCACGGTCCCGCCCGTCCCGGTCCCGCCCGTTCCCGTCCCGTCGATCCCTGTCTCGTTCATCCCCGTCTCCTTAACGTTGTTAAGTGATGCCGTTCCCCGAGAGTGGCCTTAACGGCGTTAAGCTGTCAAGCGTGAGCACCGAACGACGCACGCCCCTGGACCGCGAGCGGGTCGCCGGCACCGCCCTGCGGCTGCTGAACGAGGTGGGTCTCGACGGCCTGACGCTGCGGGCCATCGCCCGTGAGCTGGACGTCAAGGCGCCCGCCCTGTACTGGCACTTCAAGGACAAGCAGGCCCTGCTCGACGAGATGGCCACCGAGATGTACCGGCGGATGCTCGCCGGAGCCGTCCTCGACCCCGCCGACACCTGGCGGGAGCGGCTGCGCGCGTCCAACCGCGGCCTGCGCGAGGCGCTGCGCCGCTACCGCGACGGCGCGAAGGTCTTCAGCGGCTCACGCTTCACCGCCCTCGTGCACGCCGAGCAGATGGAGGACACCCTGCGCCTGCTCACGGCCGCCGGGTTCACCCTCGCCCAGGCCGTCCGGGCCACCTCGACGAGCTACGCGTACACCCTCGGCTTCGTCACCGAGGAGCAGGGCGTCCAGCCGCTGCCAGGCGAACGGCGCGAGGGATACGACGTCGACGAGCGGGCGCGACGGATGCGGGACTTCCCACTGGCCGCGCGGGCGGGGGCAGAGATCTTCGCCGACTACGACCGGCACTTCGAGGAGGGCCTGGAGATCGTGCTGGCCGGGATCGCCGCGCGGTACGGGATCGGCAGCGACGCCGACGCCCCGCGTGGCGGGGGAGCCGGGGGCGGGTGATGATGCCGGGATCGGTCCCGGAACGTGGACAGCTCCGGCGTGCCTCGAGCCGTCCGTGGTATCCGTGAAAGGAAGGAAGAACTGTGGGAGCCGAACCGGAATCGGCGGAGTTTACCCACCCCTCACAGCAGCCATGCGCCGCGCGGCCGACTTTTCTTCGCCTTACGGGTTGAAGTTTTGTTGATCGTAGGTCGGTCGACCGCTTCGGCGTCCTACCCTTCAGAGGGTGAAGCAACTGATGTCCCGAGAGTCCGAGGCCGATCCTTCAGGCGAAAAAGCCCTCCCCGGCGTACTGCCGGAGGTGCTGCGCGCAGAGCTGGTGGCCTTCCGCCGCGACCTGCACATGCACCCTGAGCTGGGCAACCAGGAATTCCGTACGACGGCCGCGATCAAGGCCCGCCTGGAGAAGGCGGGGCTCGAACCACGCGTGCTCGCGGTCGGGACCGGCCTCATCTGCGACATCGGGAACGTGGCCGCGGCCGGCGTCCCCGTCCTGGCCATGCGCGCCGACATCGACGCGCTGCCCATCCCGGACACCAAGACCGAGTGCGCCTACCGGTCCACCGTGCCCGACCGCGCCCACGCCTGCGGCCACGACGTGCACACCACCGTCGTCCTCGGCGCCGGACTGGTCCTGGCCGAACTGCACAGCCGCGGCCTCCTCCCGCGCCCCGTACGGCTGATCTTCCAGCCCGCCGAGGAGGTGCTCCCCGGCGGCGCCGCCGACGCCATCGAGGACGGCGCGCTGGACGGCGTCGGCCGGATCATCGCCGTGCACTGCGACCCGCGGGTCGACGCGGGCCGGATCGGCCTGCGCGAGGGAGCCATCACCTCGGCCTGCGACCGGCTGGAGATCTCCCTCGACGGGCCCGGCGGCCACACCGCCCGCCCCCACCTCACCACCGACCTGGTCACGGCGGCCGCCCGCGTGGTCACCGACGTGCCCGCACTGGTCGGGCGGCGGGTCGACACCCGCGCCGGCCTCGCGGTCACCTGGGGCCGGATCGAGAGCGGTCACGCGCCCAACGTGATCCCGCAGCACGCCGAACTGTCCGGCACGGTCCGCTGCCTGGACATCGAGGCGTGGCGGCAGGCCCCGGACATCGTCGTCGCGGCCATCGACGAGGTCGCCAACCTGCACCGCGCCAAGTCCGAGATCAACTACGTGCGCGGCGTCCCGCCCGTCGTCAACGACGGCGACGTCACCGATCTGCTGCGCGACGCCATGGTCGCCCGGCGCGGCGAGAGCGGCGTCGAGGGCACCGAGCAGAGCCTCGGCGGCGAGGACTTCTCCTGGTACCTGGAGCGGGTCCCCGGCGCGATGGCCCGCCTCGGCGTCCGGCCCCCCGGCGAGCGCACCGTCCGCGACCTGCACCAGGGCGACTTCGACGCGGACGAGTCGGCGATCACCGCAGGCGTCGAACTCTTCACGGCGGCAGCCCTCCTGGACGCCTCCACCAGATAGCCGACTCGGCGCCCGGCCCGGCATCACAGCGCGCCGGGCCGCGAGACATCAGGTTCCACCGGGCCCGCGCTGCCGGGCGTCGGGCCGTCGGGCATCGAGTCCGCCGGGCTCGGCCCCACCGGGCATCGGGCCCGCGGGACATCAGGCTCGCCCGGCACGACCGGAGGGCGCGGCGCGCGAGGACGCGCGACGCGCAGCTCGCACGGCCGCGCCCGCGCGACGCCCCCGGCCGGGTTCCGGCTGAGGCCCCGGCCCGGAACCCGCGCCGCCCCGACCGGGCACGCGCGTGGCCCCCAGCGAGATCCCGCACGACGTGTCCGGCCGGGACCCGCGTGACGTCCCCGCCGGAGCCCGTGAACCTCTGGCCCGGCACCCGCGTGTCGCATCCGGCCGGGGCCCGCGACCCCGGCCCGTCCCCGCGGGGCCCCCGGCCCGTCCCCGCGCGCCCCCCGGTCGGCATCCGCGCGGCCCGCTGCCGGTCCCTGCCTGACGCCCCCTGCCGGGGCCAGTGACACTCGGGGCCCATCTCGCGTGACGTCCCCGCCCGGAACGCGTGAACCCCCGGCCCGGCACCCGCGCGACCCCCCGGTCGGTATCGGCGCGGCCCGCTGCCGGTCCCCGCCTGCCCCCCCCCCGACCGGGACCCGTGACACTCGGGGCCCATCTCGCGTGACGTCCCCGCCCGCAACCCGTGAACCGCTGGCCCGGCACCCGCGCGTCGCATCCGGCCGGGGCCCGCGACCCCGGCCCGTCCCCGCGCGCCTCCCGGTCGGCATCCGTGCGGCCCGCTGCCGGTCCCCGCCTGACGCCCCCCGACCGGGACCCGTGACACTCCGGGCCGGTCTCGCGTGACGTCCCCGCCCGGAACGCGTGAACCCCGGCCCGGCACCGGCGTGACCCCCCGGCAGGAACCCGCGAACCCCGGCCCCTCCCCGCGCCCCCCCTGACGCCCCCCGCCCGTCACGCCTGACGCCCCCCGGCCGGTCCCCGCCTGACGCCACCTTGTCGGGACCCGCCTGACGCTCCCGCCCAGGGCCCGCGTGATGCTCCCGCCCCCCTCCCGAAACCGCCTCTTCGTCCCGTTGGGTGATGTGGGCGTAACCGGTGGGGCGGGGCCGTGGGCCGGTGGCGGCACGAATCGGTAACGGCCGGGAGGAACCCCGTTCCCCTCGCCTTCTACGCGCGTTACTGTGCGCCGGAATCGCCACCGGGAAGGGCTTGTCGGGGAAGCCTTCGCGAGGGCTCCAGCATGGGGACAGCGGGCCGGTGACGGCGCCGTGGGGATCGAAGGGGTGCTTGCTGTGCGTCTGAATTCTCGGAGGACCGGACTGACCCGGGCCGCGGTGACCGTCGCGGTCGTCGCCCTCGCCGCCGCGGGCTGCGGCAAGTCCAGCAACGACTCCGGCAAGGCCGGTGACACGGAGTCCGGCAAGTACTCCGGCAAGGGCATCGGCCTCGCCTACGACATCGGCGGAAAGGGCGACCAGTCTTTCAACGACGCCGCCTACGCCGGTTTCCAGAAGGCCGAGAAGGAGTTCAAGATCGGCGGCCAGGACATCGAGCCGCAGGACGGCGAGTCCGACGCGGACAAGGTCCAGCGGCTCACCCAGCTGGCCCAGTCCGGCTTCAACCCGGTGATCGGCGTCGGCTTCGTCTACGCTCCCGCCGTCAAGGCCGTCGCCGCCAAGTTCCCGAAGACCACCTTCGGGATCATCGACGACGAGCAGGTGCAGGCCAAGAACGTGGCCGACCTGGTCTTCCACGAGGAGCAGGCCTCCTACCTGGCCGGCGTCGCAGCGGCCAAGGCCTCCAAGAAGGGGCACATCGGCTTCATCGGCGGCGTGGACATCCCGCTGATCCACAAGTTCGAGGCCGGCTACGTCCAGGGCGCCAAGTCGGTCGACCCGAAGATCAAGATCGAGTCGCAGTACCTGACGGAGACCCCCCAGGAGGGCGGCTTCTCCAGCCCCGACAAGGGCAAGGACGCGGCCAGCGGCCAGATCGAGGCCGGCGCCGACGTGCTCTACCACGCGGCCGGGCTGTCCGGGCAGGGCGTGATCTCCGAGGCGGCCGCCAAGAAGGTGTGGGTCGTCGGGGTCGACTCCGACCAGTACAGCCAGAGCTCGCTGGCGGCCTACAAGGACCACATCCTCGGCTCCGCGCTCAAGAACGTCGGCGGCGCGGTCTACGACCTGGTGAAGTCCGTCGTGGACGGCAAGCCGCTGTCCGGCGTGGTGCGCGGCAGCCTCTCCAACGACGGCGTGGGCTTCGCCGACTCCAACCCGAAGTACAAGGCCATGACCGACGTCGTCGCGGCCGTCGACAAGGCCAAGAAGGACATCGTCGACGGCACGGTCACGGTCAACACGAAGTAACGGCCGGAAAACCCCTCGCGCCACCGGCGGCTGCGCCCTTACGAGCGTCTTCGCAGCCCATACGCCCCTTGCTTCCCGCAAGGGGCGTTCTGCTGTCCGTAACCTGGGCTCCATCTGTGGCCACAGCTCGGTAACGGACCGGACAGAAGGGTTTTTCCGTCTGGTCTACGCGCGTTACGCTGCGGCGGAACCAGCGCCTGGTTTGGGCGCTTGCACAAAGGAGTCAAGTTCCATGCGCCGGGTGTCCCGAATCGCGGCTGCGGGTGTTGCCACCGCAGCTCTCGCCGTGACCGTTTCCGCTTGTGGAAGCTCGTCCACGTCGTCGTCCTCGTCCAACAGCAGTGACAAGACCCTGGGCCTCGCCCTCGCGTACGACGTCGGCGGCAAGGGCGACCAGTCCTTCAACGACGCCGCCACGGCGGGCCTGGAGAAGGCCGACAAGGAGTTCGGCTACAAGTCCTCCGCGGTCGAGCCGCAGGACGGCGAGTCCGACGCGGACAAGGTGCAGCGCCTGGAGAGCCTCGCCAAGCAGGGCTACAACCCGGTGATCGGCGTCGGCTTCGCCTACGCGCCGGCCGTCAAGACGGTCGCCGCCAAGTACCCGAAGACCACCTTCGGCATCGTCGACGACGAGCAGATCAAGGCCGACAACGTCGCCGACCTGGTCTTCCACGAGGAGCAGGCCTCCTACCTCGCCGGCGTCGCCGCCGCCAAGGCCACCAAGACCAACACCGTCGGCTTCGTCGGCGGCGTGGACGTCCCCCTGATCCACAAGTTCGAGGCCGGCTTCAAGCAGGGCGTCGAGGACACCAAGAAGGGCGTCAAGGTCAAGTCGCAGTACCTGACCGAGACCGCCGCCGAGGGCGGCTTCTCCAGCCCGGACAAGGGCGAGAGCGCCGCCGAGGGCCAGATCGACGCCGGTGCGGACGTCGTCTACGCCGCCGCGGGTCTGTCCGGCCAGGGCGTCATCAAGGCCGCGAACGCCCACAAGGTCTGGGCCATCGGCGTCGACTCCGACCAGTACAAGCAGGACGCGCTGAAGGCCTACAAGGCGTCGATCCTGACGTCGGCCATGAAGAACGTCGAGGGCGCGGTCTACACGCTGGCCAAGTCCGTGCACGACGGCAAGCCGGCCACCGGCGTCGTCCGCGGCAGCCTCGAGAACGGCGGCGTGAGCGTGTCGAACTCGAACCCGGCCTTCGCGAACAACGCCGACATCCAGGCCGCGATCAAGAAGGCCGAAGAGGGCATCAAGAGCGGCGCCATCACGGTGAAGACCTCCTGACCCCACGGTGCTGACCCGGTCAGAACACTTGGCCGGGGACCCGCTGCAATGACAGCGTTACGGCCACGGAACGGGGCGCGGAGAGAATGTCTCCTCGCGCCCCGTTCGCGCGGCAGAATGCTCGGAACCGGTCGGACCCGATCGAGACGGCCCACGATACGGACGTCAAGATCATTAAAGGCCGATCGGATCCGGGCACTATTCAAAGCAGGGGCGCTACGCGCGTAGAGCGGCCCCTTTCCCAAGGAGAGTGCGCCATCGACGCGTCCAGCAGCCCTCCGCTCACCGCACAGTCGACGATCGCGGTTGAGCTGGCGGGGATCACCAAGCGCTTCCCCGGTGTCGTCGCCAACCACGACATCCACCTCGCCGTCCGCAAGGGCACCGTGCACGCCCTCGTCGGCGAGAACGGCGCCGGCAAGTCGACGCTGATGAAGATCCTCTACGGCATGCAGAAACCGGACGAGGGCACCATCGCGGTCGACGGCGAGCAGGTGACGTTCTCCAGCCCCGCCGACGCCATCGTGCGCGGCATCGGCATGGTCCACCAGCACTTCATGCTGGCCGACAACCTGACCGTCCTGGAGAACGTGGTGCTCGGCAGCGAGAAGCTGTACGGCATCGGCGGCAACGCCCGCAGGAAGATCAAGGAGATCTCCGACCGCTACGGACTCGGCGTACGCCCCGACGCGCTCGTCGAGGACCTCGGTGTCGCCGACCGCCAGCGCGTGGAGATCCTCAAGGTCCTCTTCCGCGGCGCCCGCACCCTCATCCTCGACGAGCCGACCGCCGTCCTCGTGCCGCAGGAGGTCGACGCGCTCTTCGACAACCTGCGCGAGCTCAAGTCCGAGGGCCTGTCCGTCATCTTCATCTCCCACAAGCTGGGCGAGGTCCTCTCCGTCGCCGACGAGATCACCGTCATCCGGCGCGGCACCACCGTCGGCACCGCCGTCCCGGCCGAGACGACCCCGCGTCAGCTCGCCGAGATGATGGTCGGCAGCGAGCTGCCCACCCCGCAGACCGCCGAGTCCACGGTCACCGACAAGCCCGTCGTCCAGGTCGCCGACCTCACCGTCTACGCCACCGGCGGCGCCTCTCTCGGCGCCGACTCCGAGCCGTCCGGCGGAGTCAGCGGCATGATCGCGCCCGAGGTCGCCGTCGGCGGCGAGGTCAAGAAGGTCCTCGACGGCGTCACCTTCACCATCCACGCCGGCGAGGTCATGGGCATCGCCGGCGTCGAGGGCAACGGCCAGACCGAGCTGATCGACGCGCTGATCGGCACCAAGAACGCCGACTCCGGGACCATCGCCTTCCTCGGCGAGGACATCACGCCCTGGCCCACCCGCAAGCGCCGCGAGTCCGGCGTCGGCTACATCCCCG
This sequence comes from Streptomyces sp. NPDC048481, assembly GCF_043200075.1. NCBI lineage: Bacteria > Bacillati > Actinomycetota > Actinomycetes > Kitasatosporales > Streptomycetaceae > Streptomyces > Streptomyces sp. NPDC048481. The sequence goes on along the minus strand of NZ_JBICXC010000002.1, from coordinate 590,883 downwards.
AGGACCGCCACCGCCAGGGCCTGCTGCTGGAGGCCCCCCTCTGGGAGAACCGCATCCTCGGCCACGTCACCGAGGCCCCCAACGCCAAGGGCTTCTGGCTCAACCCCAAGGGAGCCCAGGCCGACACCCGCCGGATCGTCGAGGAGTACGACGTCCGCACCCCCGGCATCGACGTCACCGCCGCCTCGCTCTCCGGCGGCAACCAGCAGAAGCTGATCGTCGGCCGCGAGATGAGCCACAACCCGAAGTTCCTGATCGCCGCGCACCCCACCCGCGGTGTGGACGTCGGCGCGCAGGCCCAGATCTGGGACCGCATCCGCGAGGCCCGCCGCGAGGGCCTGGCCGTGCTGCTGATCTCCGCCGACCTGGACGAGCTGATCGGCCTGTCGGACACCCTGCGCGTGATCTACAACGGCAGGCTGGTCGCGGACGCCGACCCGGCCACCGTCACCCCCGAGGAGCTGGGCTCCGCCATGACCGGCGCCGCGACCGGTCACCTGGAACACGCCGACGACGCGGAAACCACCGAGGCAGCTGCCGGTCCGGAGGACGAGGCCCGATGAAGAAGTTCGACAAGGAGCGAGTGCTCCTCGCGGTGGCCGGCCCGGTCATCGCGATCGTCGCGGCGATCCTGCTGACCTCGGTCGTGCTGATCGCCTCGGGCAAGAGCCCGATCGAGCCCTACACGCTCATGCTGGAGCAGGCCGGCTACTCCGACGTCCAGGTCCTGATCGTCAACCAGGCCTCGATGTACTACATCGCCGCCCTGTCGGTCGCCATCGGCTTCCGGATGAACCTGTTCAACATCGGCGTCGACGGCCAGTACCGCCTCGCCGCCATGATGACCGCGGTGGTCGGCGCGAACATCGCGCTGCCGTCCGCCCTCCAGATCCCGCTGCTGCTCCTGGTCGGCGTGCTCACCGGCGCCTTCTGGGCCGGCATCGCGGGCGTCCTCAAGGTCACCCGCGGCGTCAGCGAGGTCGTCGCGACGATCATGCTGAACGCCATCGCCACCAGCGTCATCGGCTACCTCACCCTCGACAACATCTGGGGCGTGCAGGTCGGCAACAACAACACCACCGGCATCATGAAGGACTCCGGCTGGGTGCCCGGCATCAACCTGGGCGCGGACGTCGGCGAGATCTACGGCCTGGTCTTCCTCGCCATCGCCCTCGGCATCGTCTACTGGATCGTCCTCAACCGCACCCGCTTCGGCTTCGACCTGCGCGCCACCGGCGAGTCCGAGACGGCCGCCGCCGCCTCCGGCGTCGACGCCAAGAAGATGGTCCTCACCGCCATGCTGATCTCCGGCGGCATCGCGGGCCTGTCCGGCCTGCCCCTGCTGCTCGGCGACGCCCACACCTACAGCCTGAGCTTCCCCACGGGCCTCGGCTTCACCGGCATCACCATCGCGCTGCTCGGCCGCAACAACCCGGTCGGCATCGCCTTCGCCGCGCTGCTCATCGCCTTCCTCGACAAGGCCTCTCCCGCCCTCGACTACGCGACCCCGGTCGCGTACGAGAAGGAGATCGCCACGATCATGCAGGGCCTCATCGTCTTCGCGGTCGTCATCTCGTACGAGGCCGTACGCCAGTGGGGCCTGCGCCGCCAGCAGAAGCGCGTCGGCGCCGAGCTGGCCGCGGCCGCCGCCCAGAACACCAAGAAGGAGGTGGCGGCCTGATGTCCACGACCACCGTCGCCAAGCAGCAGGCGAAGAAGCCCGCCAAGGGCCGCCGCATGTCGCTACCGGTCCTCCTGCTGGTCATCGCGGGCGTCCTGGTGCTGACCTCCGTCGTCCGCCTCATCACGGGCGCGGACGGCATCACCTCCACCGGCCAGATGTCCACGGCGCTGCGCCTCGCCGTCCCGATCGGCCTCGCCGGCCTCGGCGGCCTGTGGGCCGAGCGCGCGGGCGTCGTCAACATCGGCCTCGAGGGCATGATGATCCTCGGCACCTGGTTCGGCGCCTGGGCCGGCTACCAGTGGGGCCCGTGGACGGGCGTCGCCTTCGGCATCATCGGCGGCGCGCTCGGCGCCGTCCTGCACGCCATCGCGACCGTCACGTTCAACGTGAACCACATCGTCTCCGGTGTGGCCATCAACATCCTGGCCCTGGGCACCACCCGCTACCTGTCGAAGTTCACCTTCGAAGGCGTCCCGCAGGGCTCCTCCAAGCAGTCCCCGCCGATCGACTCGCTGGGCACCTTCGACATCCCCGGCCTGTCGGGCTGGCTGGACACGCTCAACGAGAAGCACTGGTTCCTGATCTCGGACGTCGCCGGCCTGGTCGGCGGTCTGATCACCGACCTGTCGCCGCTGACGGTCGTCGCCGTCGCCCTCGTCCCCGCCACCTGGTGGGTGCTGTGGCGCACCGCGTTCGGCCTGCGCCTGCGGTCCTGCGGCGAGAACCCGGTGGCCGCCGAGTCCCTCGGCGTCAACGTGTACAAGTACAAGTACATCGCCGTGATCATCTCGGGCGGCTTCGCCGGCCTCGGCGGCGCGTTCCTGTCGATCGTGGCGTCCAACGTGTACCTGGACGGCCAGACGGCCGGCCGCGGCTACATCGGTCTCGCCGCGATGATCTTCGGCAACTGGATGCCGGGCGGCCTCGCCCTCGGCGCGGGCCTGTTCGGCTACACCGACAGCCTCAACCTGCGCGGCGGCACGACCAACGTGCACGCGCTGATCCTGCTGCTCGCGATCCTGCTGGTGTTCGGCGCGGCCTACCTGGCGTGGAAGAAGAAGTACGTCCCCGCCGTCGTCACCGCGCTCGTCTCGGCGCTGATGTTCGTCTGGTACGTCGGTACCGACGAGGTCCCGCGCCAGGTCGTCACGGCCGCGCCCTACGTCGTCACCCTGCTGGTGCTCTCGCTGTCCGCACAGTCCCTGCGCATGCCCAAGGCGGACGGCATGCCGTACCGGAAGGGCCAGGGCAAGTGACCCCCCGCCCCGACGGCCCCGACGTCGACTGGGAGGCGCTGCGCGAGCTGGCCCGCGAGGCCATGACCCACGCGTACGCCCCCTACTCGGGCTACCCGGTCGGGGTCGCCGCCCTGGTCGACGACGGCCGCACGGTCTCCGGCTGCAACGTCGAGAACGCCTCCTACGGGATCGGCCTGTGCGCCGAGTGCGGGCTCGTCTCGGAGCTCCAGCGGACCGGCGGCGGACGGCTGACGCACTTCACCTGCGTCGACGGCCGGGGCGAGATCCTCGTCCCGTGCGGCCGCTGCCGGCAGCTGCTGCACGAGTTCGGCGGCCCCGGCCTGCTCCTGGAGACCCCTGCGGGCATCCTGCCCCTGTCCGAGATGCTGCCCCAGGCCTTCGGCCCGGAGCATCTCACCAAGTGATCCCCGTACGGCCCCTCCGAGTCGCCCCGGCGGCTCGCCACGAGGGGCCGTACGGCTTCTGGAACCCTCGGAAGGAAGCCAAGCCATGGCCATGGACGCCATCTCCGTCATCCGCACCAAGCGGGACCGCGGCGAGCTCAGCGACGCACAGATCGACTGGGTCATCGACGCGTACACCCGCGGGGAGGTCGCCGACGAGCAGATGTCCGCGCTCGCGATGGCCATCCTCCTCAACGGCATGAACCGCCGTGAGATCGCCCGCTGGACCGCGGCGATGATCGCCTCCGGCGAGCGCATGGAGTTCTCCTCCCTGTCCCGCCCCACGGCCGACAAGCACTCCACCGGCGGCGTCGGCGACAAGATCACTCTCCCGCTGGCCCCCCTGGTGGCGGCCTGCGGCGCGGCCGTCCCGCAGCTCTCCGGCCGCGGCCTCGGCCACACCGGCGGCACGCTGGACAAGCTGGAGTCGATCCCCGGCTGGCGCGCGCTGCTCTCCAACGAGGAGATGCTGTCGGTACTGGACGGCACGGGCGCGGTGATCTGCGCGGCGGGCGACGGCCTGGCCCCGGCGGACAAGAAGCTGTACGCCCTGCGCGACGTCACCGGCACCGTGGAGGCGATCCCGCTGATCGCCTCGTCGATCATGTCGAAGAAGATCGCCGAGGGCACGGGCTCGCTGGTCCTGGACGTGAAGGTCGGCACCGGCGCCTTCATGAAGACCATCGAGGACGCCCGTGAGCTGGCCTCCACGATGGTCGGCCTCGGCACCGACCACGGCGTGAGGACCGTCGCGCTGCTGACGGACATGTCCACCCCCCTCGGCCTGACCGCGGGCAACGCCCTGGAGGTCCGCGAGTCGGTCGAGGTCCTGGCCGGCGGCGGCCCCGCGGACGTCGTGGAGCTGACGGTGGCCCTGGCCCGCGAGATGCTCGACGCGGCCGGCGTCAAGGACGCCGACCCGGCGAAGGCCCTGGCCGACGGCTCGGCCATGGACGTGTGGCGCCGCATGATCGCGGCCCAGGGCGGCGACCCGGACGCGCCGCTGCCCACGTCGAGGGAACAGCACGTGATCAAGGCCCCGGCCACGGGTGTCCTCACCCGCCTGGACGCCTACGACATCGGCGTCGCCGCCTGGCGTCTCGGCGCGGGCCGCGCCCGCAAGGAGGACCCGGTGCAGGCGGGCGCGGGCGTCGAGCTGCACGCCAAGCCCGGCGACACGGTCACGGCCGGCCAGCCGCTGCTGACCCTGCACACCGACACCCCGGAGCGCTTCGACTACGCCCTCCAGGCCGTCGAGGGCGCGTACGACGTCGAGGCCCCCGGGACGGCCTTCACCGCGTCCCCGGTCGTGCTGGAGCGCATCGCCTGACCTGGCCTTGTCCGACCCGCGGCCGCAGGGTCGTCGGCGTCACAGCCCCCTTTCGGGTGAACGGGATCGGTGGACCGCCGTCGGTCCCGTTCGGCATGCTGGACTCGGTGACGCACCGACAAGGAGACCGCCATGAGCGCACTCACCGTGGGCCACGACCCCGAGCAGAGCTGGGACGACCTCGTCCGGTTCTGGGAGGAGATGGACTGGCCCGAGGGCAGCAAGGTGGAGATCGTCGAGGGGATCGTCACCGTGTCACCTGCTCCCGCGTACCGCCACAACGTGATCGCTGAACGCATTCAGCGCCGCCTGTACTCGGTCGTCCCCGAGGCCTGGGGGATCTTCCAGACGCTGGCCATCGCCGTGCCGTCCCGCCTCGGCATGCTGATCCCGGATCTGGTCGTGGCCCCGGTCCAGGAGCACACGGAGGCGGACACGCACATCCCGGCCGCACTGGCGGAGCTGGTCGTGGAGGTCACCTCCAGGTCCGACGCCCGGCACGACCGCATCAGCAAGCCCGCCGCCTACGCCTCGGCGGGCATCCCGTTCTACCTCCTCGTCGACCGCTGGGCCCCCGAAGGCGCGAGCGCGACGCTCTACGGGGAACCGAAGGGCGACGTCTACCGCCTGCTGAGCACCGCGAAGTTCGGCGAGGCCCTCAAGCTTCCCGCGCCCTTCGACGTGGTCATCGACACCGCTGAGTTCCCCGCCGAGTAGGCCGGTCCCGTTCGGTGGCGATGAGTTGAGGCGCCGGGCTCGGTCTACCGGTCGTGGAAGAGACGACACCCCCCGTGCTCACCCTGACCGGACCGGTCGCCCGAGAGCAGGCGACCGGGCTGGGCGACGCCGTGTTCGCGCTGCTCGCCGGCGAGGAGAGCGGGGTCGTCGTCTGCGACGTCGCCGGCATCGGACCGCCCGGGCTGGCCGCCGTCGAGCTGCTGGCGCGGCTCCAGCTGGCCGCCCGGCGGGCCGGGGGCCGGATACGGCTGCGGGCCCCCGACCCCGCGCTACGTGCCCTGCTCGACCTCGTCGGACTCCCCGTCGAGGTGGAGGGGGAGACCGAAGAGGGGGAACCAGCGCTGGGTGTCGAGGTAGAAGTGGAACCCGGTGAGGCGGCCCTCTGAGATCTCCAGGACCTGGATCGCCCAGGGGGTGTGGCCGCCCTTCTCCGGGTCCGGCTTGTACTGGGCGAAGCCGGGCAGGCCGTTGACCTGGACCGGCAGCAGCCGCGATCCCTCGCAGGCGGAGCCGAACGTGGTCATGAAGCCGGCGATGTCGTCGTGGCCGGTCAGCCACAGGTCGAACGGCGGCATCGTCATGACGGCGTCCTCGTGCAGCAGGGCCGTCAGCGCCGTCATGTCGTAGCCCTCGAAGGCCGCGACATAGCGTTCGAGGAGCTTCTGCTGCTCCTCGTCCAGCGGGTCCGACACCGCCGCGTCCGCGCCGGAGGCCTTCTGCTCGGCGAGCGTCGCCCGCGCCCGCTGCAACGCGCTGTTGACCGAGGCTACCGAGGTGTCCAGCAGCTCGGCGACCTCGCTCGCCCGCCACGCCAGCACCTCCCGCAGGATCAGCACCGCCCGCTGCTTGGGCGGGAGCTGCTGCAACGCGGCCATGAACGCCAGCCGCACCGACTCCTTGGCGACGGCCGCCTCGGCCGGGTCCTCCACCGTGGGCAGCACGCGCGCGTCGGGCATGGGTTCCAGCCAGGTGTTGTCGGGGCGGGGGGAGAGCGCGGCCCGGGCCAGCGGAGTGGAGTCGGTGAGGTCCATCGGGCGGGCCCGTTTGTTGCCGGCCGTCAGCATGTCCAGGCAGACGTTGGTGGCGATCCGGTACAGCCAGGAGCGCAGACTGGAGCGGCCCTCGAACTTGTCGTAGCTGCGCCAGGCGCGGACCAGGGTGTCCTGCACCGCGTCCTCCGCCTCGAAGGACGAGCCGAGCATGCGGTAGCAGTACCCGGTCAGCTCGGTCCGGTGCTTCTCCAGTGCGACGTCGAGGTCCGTCGTCGTCGCCGTGCCGTTGCCCATCGTCCACCCCTGCCGCTCGGCCGCCGCCCCGGTGGCCGTCCCGTCACGCGTCTTCGCGCCCAGCACTCCGGAAGCTACCGCAGCCCACTGACAATGGCCTGCCGAGTTGATGAAAGCGCAGGTGGGAAGGGGTGTGCGAGCCGCTCCCCAAAGGGGCCGCGCGGAGCGTCAGCCAGCGAGGGCCGGCCCGCCCCGCCGGGCGGCGACCCGCGCCGCACGGGTCCCGAGGGCGGTGATCGCCACGACGCCGAGCACCGCCAGGACGCCGACGCCGACCGTGCCGGACCAGCCGCCCGCGTGGAAGGCGGTCGCGCCCGCCGTGGAGCCGACGCTGGAGCCGACGTAGTAGGAGGACTGGTAGAGGGCGGAGGCCTGCGCCCGGCCGGTGGTCGCCGTCCGGCCGACCGCCGAGGACGCCACCGCGTGCCCCGCGAAGAAGCCCGCCGTGATCAGGACCAGGCCGAGCAGGACCGGCGCGAGCGAGTCCGCCAGGGACAGCAGCAGTCCCGCGGCGGTGGTGCCGCCCGCCAGGTACAGCGCGCCCCGGCGGCCGAGCCGGCCGACCAGGCGGCCCGCGGTCGACGCCGACACCGTGCCCACCAGGTACACCAGGAAGATGGAGCCGACGATGCCCTGAGGCAGGGAGAACGGCGCCTCCGTCAGCCGGTAGCCGATGACGGTGTACACGCCGCCGAAGACGGTCATGAACAGCGCGCCGATCGCGTACAGCCGGCGCAGCAGCGGGTCGGCCAGGTGGCCGCGGACGGTGCGGGCCAGCACGCGGGGGGCCAGGGAGCCCGCCCGGAAGTGCCGCGGCTCCGGCAGCAGCAGCCGGAAGGCGATCGCGCAGACGACCGCCAGCACGCCGATCACGCCGACCGCGATCCGCCAGCCCCACTCCTGCGCGACCCAGCCGGTGACGACCCGGCCGCTCATCCCGCCGACGCTGTTGCCCGCCACGAACAGGCCGATGGCGGTCACCAGGGCCTTGGGCCGGACCTCCTCGGCGAGATAGGCGGTCGCCGAGGCGGGGAGCCCGGCCAGCGCGGCGCCCTGGACCGCGCGCAGCGCGACCAGCGAGCCCAGGGTGGGGGCGAAGGGGACCAGCACGCCGACCGCGACCGCGACCGCCAGCGAGGCCGTCATCACCGTGCGGCGGCCGTAGCGCTCCGACAGGGCGCTCATCGGCAGCACGAACAGGGCCAGTCCGCCGGTCGCCGCCGCAACGGTCCAGCTCGCCCGGCCCGCCGGCACCCCGAAGTCGTCGGAGATCAGCGGCAGCAGCGCCTGCGTGGAGTACAGCAGGGCGAACGTCGCGACCCCGGCGAGGAAGAGGGCGAAGCTCATCCGCCGGTAGCCGGGCCCGCCGGGGGTCATGCGGGAGTCGGCGGGGGCGGGGCGGCAGTCGTCGGCGGACGAGGCGACGACGCGCGAGGCGGTGGGAACGGGCGAGGCGGCGCCCACGATCGTGGACGCCCCGGTACTGGCGGGAGACATACCTCGAAGGTATGTACGCCCCCGCTCATCCGTCCAATGCACGGAATCGTCATAATCGTTCCCATGGCGCATCAGCAGAGGTCAGCGGCTCGGCTGTCACCGTCCGGTGACACAGAAGACACGACGGACATGTCGAGGCTGCTCGCTCCGCGGCTCGCGTACTTCGCCGGGGTCGCCCGCACCGAGCACGTCACCCGGGCCGCCCTGGAGATGAACGTCCCCCAGTCGACGCTCTCGCGGGCCATGGTCCGCCTCGAACAGGACCTGGGCGTCGACCTGTTCGCCCGCCGCGGCCGCACGGTCTCCCTCACCCCGGCGGGACGCACCTTCCTCGTCTCCGTCGAGCGGGCCCTCGCCGAGGTCGAGCGGGCCGCCGAGGAGGTGAGGGCGGACGCCGACCCGGCCACCGGCAAGGTCGCGTTCGGCTTCCTGCACACGATGGGCGCGGAGACCGTCCCGGGCCTGATCCACGCCTTCCGCGCGGACCATCCGCGGGTGCGCTTCAGCCTCGTCCAGAACTACGGCGAGGCGATGCTGGAGCGGCTGCGGGCGGGCGAGCTGGACCTCTGTCTGACCTCCCCGGTCCCGGACGCCCCCGACCTGGTCGCCCGCCGCCTCGACGAGCAGAAACTACGCCTGGTCGTGCCGGCCGACCACCGTCTCGCCGCCCGCCGCAGGGTCCGCCTCGCCGAGGCCGCCGACGAGACCTTCGTGACCCTGGAGCCCGGCTACGGCCTGCGCCGCATCACCGACGACCTGTGCAAGGAGGCCGGGTTCCGCCCCCGGATCGCCTTCGAGGGCGAGGAGGCCGAGACGCTGCGCGGGCTGGTGGCGGCCGGTCTGGGGGTGGCGCTGCTGCCGCCGCCGGCGGTGGCCCGCCCCGGGGTCGTGGAACTGACGGTGACCGCCCCGCGCGCGGCCCGCGAGATCGGCGTCGCCTGGCTGGACGGGCATCCGGACACACCGCCGGTCGCGGCGTTCAAGAAGTTCCTGCTGTCGAGGAGGGGCAACCTGCTGCCGGACTGAACGCGGCGCGCCGCGCGCCGGTCACCGGCGCAGCGACCTGCCGAACCCGGCCGCCAGCGGCATCCGCAGGCCCAGCGGCGGCGGAGCGGCCAGCGCGTCCACCACCGGCCGGGACAGCGGCCGGCCGAACAGGGTGCCCATGACGAAGTCCTGTGCCAGGGACTGGACTTCGCTGCGGTACTGGTGCAACCGGTGGCCGTCGGCGTGGACTTCGAACCGGCACACGTCCCGGTTGGCCTTCTTCGCCCGCTCCGCCAGCCGGAACGACAGCTCCGGGTCGCAGCGCCCGTCGTTCGTGCCGTGCACGATCAGCACCCGGCGTTCCGCCAGTTGTTTCACCGGCTCGGCGGGCGCGTCCACGTCCTCCGCCGGCAGCCACGGCGCGATCGCCAGCACGGAGTCGACGGCCTCGTGGCCGCCCGCGCGCAACGCCGCCCGCCCGCCCATGCCGACGCCGGCCAGGCACACCGGGACGTCCCCGTAGCGCCTGACCACCTCGTCGGCGGCCCGGACGGCGTCGGCCGCCGGGTGCGCCTCGACGCCGTTCCAGCCGCGGTAGCGGTAGTGCACGGTGTGGACGGCCAGGCCCTCCTCGCGCCCGGCCCGCGCCAGCCGGCGTCCGAGTCCGCGGACGGAGGCCGCGGCCCACAGGGGGGACGGTCTGCGGTGGGAGGCCTCCTCGCCGCCCGGGAGCAGCAGCACCGCCGCGCTCACCGCCGTCGGCTCCGGGCCGAGTGCCCGCCCCAGCCGGATCGTCCGAACCGGCGTCACTTCCTGTCCCATGACAGAACAGTGTCAGAAGGGCCGGTGTCCTCCACCCGTCCGTGCGGTCACCGTTGCATATCGGCGCAGTTGTCCAACGCGCCGTCTACGCGCGTAGGAGTTAGAGTGCGCCAATGACGAGCCAGAGCATCCAGTCGGGCACCGCCCCCGGCCCGGACCAGATCCGGCGGGCACCCAAGGTTCTGCTGCACGACCACCTCGACGGCGGGCTGCGCCCCGGCACGGTCGTCGACCTCGCCCGGGACGGCGGGTACTCCCAGCTCCCCGAGACCGACGCGGACAAGCTCGGCGTCTGGTTCCGGGAGGCCGCCGACTCGGGTTCCCTGGAACGGTACTTGGAGACGTTCTCGCACACCGTCGGCGTGATGCAGACCCGCGCGGCGCTCGTGCGGGTCGCCCGCGAGTGCGCCGAGGACCTCGCCGAGGACGGCGTCGTCTACGCCGAGGTGCGCTACGCGCCCGAGCAGCACCTCGACGGCGGGCTGAGTCTCGAAGAGGTCGTCGAGGCCGTCAACGAGGGCTTCCGCGAAGGCGAGCTGACGGCCCGCCGCAACGGACACCGCATCCGGGTCGGCGCACTGCTCACCGCCATGCGGCACGCGGCCCGCTCCCTGGAGATCGCCGAACTCGCCAACCGCTACCGGGACCAGGGCGTCGTCGGCTTCGACATCGCCGGCGCCGAGGCCGGCTTCCCGCCCACCCGGCACCTCGACGCCTTCGAGTACCTCAAGCGCGAGAACAACCACTTCACCATCCACGCCGGCGAGGCGTTCGGGCTGCCGTCCATCTGGCAGGCCCTGCAGTGGTGCGGCGCCGACCGGCTCGGCCACGGGGTGCGGATCATCGACGACATCGAGGTCGCCGCCGACGGCGGGGTGAAGCTCGGCCGGCTCGCCTCCTACGTCCGCGACAAGCGCATCCCGCTGGAGCTGTGCCCCAGCTCCAACCTCCAGACCGGGGCCGCCGCCTCCTACGGCGAGCACCCCATCGGGCTGCTGCGCCGCCTGCACTTCCGGGCCACGGTCAACACCGACAACCGCCTGATGTCCGGCACCAGCATGAGCCGGGAATTCGAGCACCTGGTCGACGCATTCGGCTACACGCTCGACGATCTGCAGTGGTTCTCCGTCAATGCTATGAAGTCAGCATTCATTCCTTTCGATGAACGACTGGCCATGATCAATGACGTGATCAAGCCCGGATACGCCGAGCTGAAGTCCGAATGGCTGTTCCAGCAGACCGCCTCCACCAGCGGTTCCCTTAAATCCGATGGCTGATTCCCGGGTTTTACCCGGTACGGAATGCGGGCGGGTGTTCACCATCCGTCCGCATTTCGATGTTTGCCGCGGACCCCTCTGCGTGTTTACGGTCGAGAACCGCTCAGTTCCCCGTATCCCATTCGAGGACGCATTCATCATGAAGCAGTCTGCTGCCAAGACCCTCGGCGTCGCCGCTCTCGGCGCCGCCTTCGCCGCCGTCGGTGCGGGCGCCGCGAACGCCGCCCCCGCGGTCCCGGACGCCACCCAGGCCCTGGACGGCGTCACCAGGACGCTGCCGGCGGAGAACGTGGCCCAGGCGCTGCCCGGCGCCGGGCAGGCGCTGACGCAGGCCCAGCCGGCGCTGGCCGCGGGCCTGACCGCCGTCCAGCCGGTCGCCGAGAAGGTGCTCTCACAGGGCCCCACGGCGCCCGTCGCCGGACTGCTCGGCGGACTGCCGCTCCAGGGCCTGCCCACGCACGGCCTGCCGGTCAACGGCATCCCGCTGGGCTGAGCGGCTCCGCCCCGCACACACGCGAGCGCCGTCGGGGCGCACCCGGTCGTCCCGGGTGCGCCCCGACGGCGTCTCGGCCCACGGCCGTCACCAGGCGGTGCGGGCCGCCTTGTCCTCCGAGGGGAACAGCACCCACAGGGCTATGTAGAGCAGGAACTGCGGGCCCGGCAGCAGGCAGGAGAGCACGAAGATCACGCGCATCGTGGTCGCGGAGGTGCCGAAGCGCCGGGCCAGCGCGGCGCACACTCCGCCGATCATGCGGCCGTTGGTGGGGCGGGCGAGGCTGGACATCGCGGCTCCTTCGTGAGCGTCCGTCGGAGGCGGCACCTGCGGCTGCCCCGTCTGACATCGACGCTACGGTGACGAAGGGGACGAAGCGTCGCTCTACGGTGCGATGCCGACCCTGGGAATCCTCGGGGTCAGACCCTGAGCCGCGTCCTCCTTGCGCACCGCGGCCGACGGGCCGCGCTCGTCCCTTCGGCGCAGCCGCGCGCGCACCGCGGGCACCACCGCGACATGCGCCAGCGCCACGCCCACGGTGTTCAGGAGCATCGAGTCCACGTCCACGACCTGGCCGGGCACTCCGGTCTGCAGCAGTTCGATGCCCAGCGACAGCAGTGCGCCCGCCGTGACCGTGCGGACCAGGGAGGCGAACGGCGAGACCCGGACCCTGCCGCCCGCCAGCGGCAGCAGGACGCCCAGCGGGGCCAGCAGCCCCAGCCCGGCGCCGATCCGCCGGGCCGCCTCGGGCCAGCCCAGCCGCAGGTCGGCGCGGATCCCGTCGAAGGGATGCAGATTGGCCGGGAGCACCCAGGGGACGTCCAGCGGGCGCAGCGTCACCCAGGCGACGTACACGAGGTGGGCGGCCAGGAGGACGATCCCGGTCGCGCGGATGCGGATGGCGGCGCTGCCGCCGATGGAGCCTTGACGCTGCACGCCCCCCAAGACGCGCCCCCCGGCACGATCGGTTCCGGCCCGTCCCGCACCGTCCGCCCGCACCCCCGGCCCCGCCGCGCACGGGCCGGCGGTGACCTGCGACGACGACGGCCTCGGACCCCCGCATGAGGCGTCCGCCACACCCGCCGCCCCCAGTCGGCCGCTCCGGGCGGCCGGGCGGTTCAGCCCTCGTTGGTGACCGGCGTCGACGGGGGCTCGGCGCTTCCGGGACGGGAGCGGATCTCGTCGGTGCAGGCGTAGCGGCGCACCGGCGCCGGGCCGGGGCCGCCCAGGACCACCGAGCCGTCCCCCTCGGCGGCCGCCGAGTCGGAGAACGTGCACACCAGCTGGGCGAGCGCGTACGACGTGAGATTCCCGGGCGGAGTGCTCAGCCGCAGCGTGTCGTCCGGGTCCCGGGGGCCCGGCCCGCGCACCGTCATCCCGCCGCGCACGTCCGTCGTGTACCCGGCCTCCTTCTCGGCCGCCGACGGCGACTCGGCCAGCTCGTCCAGCAGGCCCTGCGCGACCAGCGCGCGCCGCGCGGAGTCCGCCGCGCCGTCCGGCACCCGCAGGGACCGGTCCACGGCCACCAGCGACGAACCGCACAGCAGGAACACCCGCACCGGCACGCCCGCACGCGCGGACTGCGTCGTGACGTCCGGCTCGGCGAGCGAACAGCGCACCCGGGAGGGCGCGGGCCCGAAGTCCGTCGGCACCTCGGTGGCGCGGATGCCGCAGCCGGCGAGCACGGCGGCCGCCAGGCCGGCCAGCACGGGCACGGCGAACCGCCGTCGTACGGCTGCACGGCTCGTGGTCACGTCACGTCCCCCTTGTCCGGCACGGTCCGCACGTCCCGCCCGCCGCCGTCGCCGTCCTCGACATCGTGTTCCGCGCGCCCGGAGACGCCCCGGGGCAGCCGCAGCGTGAACACCGCGCCGCCCTCCGGGGAGTTGGCGGCCGTGATCTCGCCGCCGTGGATGTGCGCGTTCTCCAGCGCGATGGACAGGCCGAGCCCGCTGCCCTCGGAGCGCGGCCGGGAGGCGCTCGCCTTGTAGAACCGGTCGAAGACGTGCGGCAGCACGTCCTCGGGGATGCCCGGCCCGTGGTCGCGCACCGCGATCACGACCGAGTCGTCCGCCGCCGACACCGACACCCGCACCGGCGAACCGCCGTGCTTGAGGGCGTTGCCGATGAGGTTGGCCAGGATGACGTCCAGACGGCGCGGGTCGAGCTGGGCGTGGATGCCGCGCTCCGCGTCGAGGTCGACGGCGTCCAGCCAGGCCCGCGCGTCGATGCAGGCGGTGATCTGGTCGGCGACGTCGACGTCGTCCAGGACCAGCCGGGCCGTCCCCGCGTCGAAGCGGGTGACCTCCATCAGGTTCTCGACGAGGTTGTTCAGCCGCCGCGTCTCGCTGACCACCAGCCGCACCGCCGGCTCGATCATCGGGTCGATGCTGCCCGACTCCGCGTCCAGCTCCTCCTCCAGCACCTCCGCGACGGTGGTGATGGCGGTGAGCGGCGTGCGCAGCTCGTGCGACATGTCGGCGACGAACCGGCGCGAGGCCTCGTCACGGGCGGCCATGTCGTCGACCCGCTTCTCCAGCGCCTCGGCGGTGCGGTTGAACGTCCGCGACAGATCGGCCAGTTCGTCCGTCCCGGAGACCCGCAGCCGGGTGTCCAGCCGGCCCTCGCCGAGCCGGCGCGCCGCGACGCCCAGCCGGTGCACCGGCTTCAGGACGGTCGTGGCGGCGGCCTGCGCGAGCAGCGCGGCCCCCACCAGCGCCAGGGCGGTGGCGATCCCCAGCGACCACGCCAGCGAGTTGAGGTCCTTGGCCTCCGGCTCCAGCGACTTGCGCATGTACCCGGTCGGCCCGCCGCCGATGACCTTCGTCCCGGCCACCAGGTACGGCGTCCCGTGCACCACGACGCGCTGCCAGTACAGGTGGTACGGGGACTTGTTGCCGTCGCCGGCGTCCTGCTGCCGGTTGACGGCCGTGCGCAGCGAACCGGGCACGTCCTCCAGCGAGAAGCCGTTCAGACCGCCCGAGTTGCCGTAGACGGTCTGGCCGCCGCTGTCCGCGGCCACCAGCAGCACGCTGAAGCGCTGACTGCTGTTGGCCATCTGGCCGGCGGTGTGCTGCAGTTCGTCCTGCGAGGGATGCTCCGGCAGCGAACCGGCCCGGTTCTGCATCTCCTGCTCGAAGTCCCGCAGCACCGCGCCCTGGGTGCGGGTGAGCACGGCCTCGCGGTTGAGCCAGTACGCGATGCCGGACGCGGACACGGCGGCGGTCAGCGCCACCGCGCCGAACACCACGACGAGCCGCAGCCGCAGGCTCGTCAGACGCAGCCGTGACACCTTTCCCCTGCGCGCCGCCGACCAGCCGCGCAGCCCTCCTCGCGCCTGGGTCACTGAGGGGCGTCCAGGCGGTAGCCGACGCCGCGCACGGTACGGATCAGGACGGGGGACGACGGCACGTCCTCCACCTTGGCCCGCAGCCGCTGGACACACGCGTCCACCAGCCGCGAGTCGCCCAGGTAGTCGTGCTCCCACACCAGCCGCAGCAACTGCTGCCGGGACAGCGCCTGTCCGGGCCGCCGGCTCAGCTCCAGCAGCAGCCGCAGCTCGGTCGGGGTGAGCTGGAGGTCCTCGCCGTTCTTCGTCACCGTCATCGCCGCACGGTCGATGACGAGGCTGCCGAAGGTCGCCGCGTCGCTCGACTCGCGCTCGCCGCGGCGCAGCACGGCCCGGATCCGGGCGTCCAGCACCCGGCCCTGGATGGGCTTGACGACGTAGTCGTCGGCGCCGGACTCCAGCCCGACCACCACGTCGATGTCGTCGCTGCGCGCGGTGAGCAGAATGATCGGCAGCTGGTCGGTGCGCCGGATGCGACGGCACACCTCGAAGCCGTCGATGCCGGGCAGCATCACGTCCAGCACGATCAGATCCGGCCGTTGCTCGCGCAGGAGCTTCAGACCGTCCTCACCGCTCGCAGCGGTCGCCACCCGGTGTCCCTGGCGCGTCAGTGAGAGCTCCAGGGCCGTACGGATGGCGTCGTCGTCCTCGATCAGCAACAGGGAAGGCACGGGCTCATTCTGGCCCATGAGGGGGCTGTCGTTCGACCTGTGGGTCAGGGCCCGTCCGGGCGCGGGTGCCGGAGCGGGGTGGTTCCGGCGGCGCGCGCGGATTGCGGCGGGCCGGCGGCGCCCCGCGACCGCCCTCGCCCGACCGGCCCGCCCACCGGGCCCGCACCCCCGGGACCTGCGGTTACGTGCCGCCCGAACGGTTCCCCGGGGCGTGCGGCGCCCCGCGTGCCCGGCCGGACCGCACGGAACGGGCCCCCCGGCCGCCCGGCGCGCAACCCGCCCGGACCGGCCGGGAACACGGGGACGAGGCCGCCGCCGGCGTCGAACACACCCGGCCGCCGTACCGCGCAAGGCTGTGGACGGCCTGTGCCCGCGACGTGACGGACCCCTGTGACAGGTCTGTGACAGTCGGCGGACACGGCGATGAAGTGGCCCGTGCAGTCTTTTCGACACGAGGCCGGGCGACGCCGAACAGCACAGCGGAGCCGGGCCACGCGAGAGACAGAACACCGTAAGTCCACGACGGGGGGCGCGAGATGAACACGCTGCACGGTATGAGCACCAACGCAGTCGCGGTCGTCACGCGTCTGCACGACGTGAACCGGGGTTCCGAGAAGTCCGGCGCGGTGACCGCTCGGGGGTGCGGTCGTGGCGCCGGACGTCAGCACACCGCCTTCATGACGGTGGTCGATGCGGGGGAGCAGGCGGCTCACGGGGGAGCCGCGTACGGGGAGGACACGGGGGAGCGCCGCTCGCTGACCGAGGCGGAGTTCACCGCCTACGTCCAGGAGCGCCGCGCCTCCCTGTACGCCACCGCCTACCACCTCACCGGCGACCGCTTCGAGGCCGAGGACCTGCTCCAGAGCGCCCTGTTCTCGACGTACCGGGCATGGGAGCGGATCAGCGACAAGGCCGCGGTCGGCGGCTACCTCCGCCGGACCATGACCAACCTGCACATCAGCGCGTGGCGCCGCCGCAAGCTGAACGAGTACCCGACCGAGGAGCTGCCGGAGACGGCGGGCGACACGGACGCGATGCGCGGCACCGAGCTGCGCGCGGTCCTGTGGCAGGCGCTGGCGCGGCTGCCCGAACTCCAGCGGACGATGCTGGTCCTGCGCTACTACGAGGGCCGCACTGACCCGGAGATCGCGGAGATCCTCGACATCAGTGTCGGCACGGTGAAGTCCAGCATCTGGCGCTCGCTGCGCCGGCTGCGCGAGGACGAGGTCCTCAGCTTCGGCCGTGACGAGGAGGACGCCTTCGGGGAGCTTGTCGCCTGAGGGTGAACGGGGGAGGCACGGGGGAGCGGTACCGGGGGGACCCGACGGGGGACGTCGAGGGGAGCGGTACCGCGCAAGCACGGGGGAAGCACCACCCCGGGGGGACACGGGGGAGCAAGGGGAAGCACGGGGGAACGAGAGGGAGCGGGACCGGAGGGCCGGGGGGTCCGTCCGGTCCCGCTTCTTCGTGCGTGCTTCAGACAGCCGTGCGCGCCGTCGGGGCGCGGCCGTCCGACGCCGCGGCGGCCAGCCGGGCCAGCGCCTCGTCGCGGTCGCAGGCGTAGGCGCCCAGCGCGGTCTGGCGGGCGACGATGGAGCGTTCGGCGCGCATCAGGCGCCAGCCGCGGCGCAGCAGGAAGGGCACCGACTTGCGGCCCTCCTTCAGATCCCGCAGGAAGCGGCGCCGGAACGTCGTCACCGGGCCGCGGCTCAGGCACAGCGCGTCGGCCAGGACGCCCAGCTCCCGGCAGCGGTTCACGATCTCGGCGGCGAAGATGCCCTCCGCGATGAACGCCGGCGGCCGCCCGATCGCGATCTCCTCCTCGCCCGTGCGGGCGCTGAGCGAGATGTCGTAGACGGGAACGTTCGTGCGGCCCGTGCCGCACAGTTCCACGATCGCGGCGACGGCCGCCTCCGCGTCCCACGACAGCGGGTGGTCCCAGTCGATGTCGGAACTCCCCGCGACGAGCGGCAGCGTCGGGTCGTCCCCCTCCTTGTAGAAGTCGTCGAGCCGCAGCACAGGGAGGCCGCAGCGGGCGGCGAGCAGGGACTTGCCGGAGCCGGAAGGGCCGCAGAGCAGCACGACTCGCGTGGGTATGGGCGGAGGGGAGGTCACGGGACACCAGTGTGAGGCATCCCCCGCCCCGTCAACGACCCCGCGGGTCGGCTTTGATGCGCGCGTCACACCTCAACTACCCTTCGTGTCGACCGGATCACCTTGCGCACCAGAAGGCGGCATCGACGATGGCCCGACACGCATCCCCCCAGACCCCCACCGGCCGGCGCGCCCTCGCCGCCCTCGCGACCGCCGGAGTGGCGCTGGGCGCGGGCGCCGGCACCGCCGCGGCGGCCGGCGGGCCCGTCGTCGACGTGGTGCGCACGAGCCCCACCTCGATCGGCCGGATCGACCCGCAGGCCGGGCTCCAGGGCGCGCTGGGCTCCCTGTCGTACGTCACCGGCACGGTCGCCGGCCTGAAGCCCAACCCGCTGGCGGGGACCGGCGTCGACCCCCTCGACAACGGCGTCGGCACCCAGCTCGCCGACTTCCGGCCGCTGACGTCCCAGATGCTGACCGCCCCGGTGGCGCAGGCCCAGTCGATCGGCTCGATCCCGGTCGTCGGGGACGTCACGAAGGTGCTCGGCGGCTGACCGCGCCGTACGGCACGGTCCACGGCGCACGCACGGAAGCCGCGCCGCCCCCGGACGGAGGGGCGGCGCGGCTTCCGCGTTCACGGGGCGCCCGGAGCATGCCGGGGAGCGCCCGGGAGCGCCCGGACTAGTAGGACGAGCCGGACGCGCCCAGGGAGCCCGTCGGGTGCCAGACCGTCTTCGTCTCCAGGAAGGACGTCAGGCGGTCGGTGCCCGGCGTCACCGACCAGTCGTCCACAGGCTGTGGACGCAGCACGCGCTTGAGGTTGTCGGCCGCCGCGATCTCCAGCTCCTTCGCCAGCGCCTCGTCGGCGCCCGCGAGATCGATCGCGTTGACGTCCTGGTGCGAGGCCAGCGGCGCGGCGATCTCCGCCGTCCGGCCCGACAGCACGTTGACGACGCCGCCGGGGACGTCCGAGGTGGCCAGGACCTCGCCGAGGGAGAGCGCCGGGAGCGGGGCGCGCTCGCTCGCGATCACGACCGCCGTGTTGCCCGTGGCGATCACCGGGGCCAGCACCGACACCAGCCCCAGGAACGACGACTCCTGCGGGGCGAGGACGGCGACGACGCCCGTCGGCTCGGGCGAGGAGAGGTTGAAGTACGGGCCCGCGACCGGGTTCCCGCCGCCCACGACCTGGGCGATCTTGTCGGTCCAGCCCGCGTACCAGACCCAGCGGTCGATCGTCGCAGCCACCTGCTCGGCGGCCTTCGACTTCGACAGGCCCTCGGCGTCGGCCACCTCGTGGACGAACTGGCCCCGGCGGCCCTCCAGCATCTCGGCGACGCGGTAGAGGACCTGGCCCCGGTTGTACGCCGTCGCCCCGGCCCAGCCGCCGAACGCCTTGCGCGCGGCGACGACCGCGTCACGGGCGTCCTTGCGGGAGGACTGCGGCGCGTTGGCCAGCCACTTGCCCTTGGAGTCCGTCACCTCGTACACCCGGCCGCTCTCGGAACGCGGGAACTTCCCGCCGACGTACAGCTTGTAGGTCTTCAGCACGGACAGTCGGTCAGACATCGAGGTACGCCTCCAGGCCGTGGCGGCCGCCCTCGCGGCCGAATCCCGACTCCTTGTAGCCGCCGAACGGCGAGGTGGGGTCGAACTTGTTGAACGTGTTGGACCAGACGACGCCGGCCCGGAGCCTGTTCGCGACGGCGAGGATCCGGGAGCCCTTCTCCGTCCAGATGCCCGCGGACAGCCCGTACGGCGTGTTGTTGGCCTTGGCGACCGCCTCGTCCGGGGTGCGGAAGGTGAGGACCGACAGCACCGGGCCGAAGATCTCGTCCCGGGCGACGGTGTGCGCCTGGGTGACGTTCGTGAACAGCGTCGGCGCGAACCAGTAGCCCGACGTGGGCAGTTCGCACGCCGACGACCAGCGTTCGGCGCCCTCCGCCTCGCCCTGCTCGACGAGGGTGGTGATGCGCGAGAGCTGCTCGGCGGAGTTGATCGCGCCGATGTCGGTGTTCTTGTCGAGCGGGTCGCCCAGGCGCAGCGTCGACAGGCGGCGCTTGAGCGAGTCCAGCAGCTCCTCCTGGATCGACTCCTGGACGAGCAGACGGCTGCCCGCGCAGCACACCTGGCCCTGGTTGAAGAAGATGCCGCTGACGATGCCCTCGACGGCCTGGTCGATCGGGGCGTCGTCGAAGACGATGTTCGCGCCCTTGCCGCCCAGTTCGAGGGTGAGCTTCTTGCGGCTGCCCGCGACCGTGCGCGCGATCTCCTTGCCGACGGCCGTGGAGCCGGTGAACGCCACCTTGTTCACGTCGGGGTGCGCCACGAGAGCCGCGCCCGCGTCGCCGTAGCCGGGAAGGATGTTGACGACGCCCCTGGGCAGGCCCGCCTGGCGGCAGACGTCCGCGAAGAACAGGGCGGACAGCGGGGTCGTCTCGGCGGGCTTCAGGACCACCGTGTTGCCGGTGGCGAGCGCCGGGGCGATCTTCCACGCCAGCATCAGCAGCGGGAAGTTCCACGGGATGACCTGGCCCGCGACGCCCAGCGGCCGCGGGTTCGCGCCGAAGCCCGCGTGGCCGAGCTTGTCGGCCCAGCCCGCGTAGTAGAAGAAGTGCGCGGCGACCAGGGGCAGGTCGGCGTCGCGCGTCTCCCTGATCGGCTTGCCGTTGTCCAGCGTCTCCAGGACGGCCAGCTCGCGCGAGCGCTCCTGGATGATGCGGGCGATGCGGAAGAGGTACTTCGCGCGCTCCGCGCCCGGCAGCGCGGACCACTTCTCGAAGGCCTTGCGGGCGGCCAGCACGGCGCGGTCGACGTCCGCCTCGCCCGCCCGGGCGATCTCGGAGAGGACCTCCTCGGTGGACGGCGAGACGGTCTTGAAGACCTGGCCGTCGGCCGCCTCGGTGAACTCGCCGTCGATGAACAGGCCGTACGAGGGGGCGATGTCGACGACCGAGCGGGACTCGGGCGCCGGGGCGTACTCGAAGGCGGAGGTGAATGCGGATGCCATGGTGATCAGTCCACCGTCACGTAGTCGGGGCCGGAGTAGCGGCCGGTGGCCAGCTTCTGACGCTGCATCAGCAGATCGTTCAGGAGCGAGGAGGCGCCGAAGCGGAACCAGTGGTTGTCGAGCCAGTCCCCGCCCGCGGTCTCGTTGACCAGGACGAGGAACTTGATCGCGTCCTTGCTGGTGCGGATGCCGCCGGCGGGCTTCACGCCGACCTGCACGCCGGTCTGCGCCCGGAAGTCGCGCACGGCCTCCAGCATGAGCAGCGTGTTGGCGGGGGTGGCGTTGACGGCGACCTTGCCGGTGGACGTCTTGATGAAGTCCGCCCCGGCCAGCATGCCGAGCCAGCTCGCCCGCCGGATGTTGTCGTACGTCGACAGCTCGCCCGTCTCGAAGATGACCTTCAGGCGGGCCGCGCCCGAGGCCTCCTTCACGGCCACGATCTCGTCGTACACCTTCATGTACCGGCCGGCGAGGAAGGCCCCGCGGTCGATGACCATGTCGATCTCGTCGGCGCCCGCGGCGACCGCGTCCCGCACGTCGGCCAGCTTCACGTCGAGGGCGGCACGGCCGGCCGGGAACGCGGTGGCGACCGAGGCGACCTTCACGCCGGAACCGGCGACGGCCTCCTTGGCGGCGGCCACCATGTCGGGATAGACGCAGACCGCGGCCGTGCTCGGCGCCGAGCGGTCGGTCGGGTCGGGACGGACCGCCTTCGCGCCGAGCGCCCGGACCTTGCCCGGGGTGTCCGCGCCTTCCAGCGTCGTCAGATCGACCATCGAGATGGCGAGGTCGATGGCGTACGCCTTCGCGGTCGTCTTGATGGAACGGGTGCCGAGCGCGGCGGCGCGCGCCTCCAGGCCGACCGCGTCGACGCCGGGCAGCCCGTGGAGGAAGCGGCGCAGCGTGCTGTCGGACGAGGTGACGTCCGAGAGGGCGCGGGCCGCGCTGGGTGCATTGGTGGGCATGGTCACCAGACGAGCATATCTACGCGCGTAGCGGGTGTACACCCCCGGAAGTCTTTCGGGTGCCCGGGGCGTGCCGGGGCTCCGCGTACGGGCGGGCGGCGGACGTCGGGCAGAATCGGCCCCATGACGAGCCCGGAAGACCAGTCACCAGCGTCGCGGCCCCCAGGGTCCCCGCAGCCCACGGATCCCGAGATCAGGGACCGCGTGTACCGGTCGTCCGCGGGCATCGCGGGCGGCGTGGTGATGCTCGCCCTCGTCGGCTGGCTCGGCATCGACGCGATCGTCGCGGGCGAGGGGCGCACCCCCTGGCTGGCGCTCGCCGCGATGATCCTCCTCGTCCCGCTGATCGTCTCCCTGACCGTGCGGCCCGCCGTGTTCGCGGGACAGGACCGGCTGCGGGTGCGCAACCCGTTCCGGGTGATCGTGCTGCCCTGGGGGCAGATCGCCACGCTGCGGTCCGGCTACTCCAACGAGGTCCTCACCGTGGCCGGGGCGAAGTTCCAGCTGTGGTCCATCCCCGTCTCGCTGCGCGCCCGCAAGCGGGCGACCCGCCGGCAGTCGCGTGCGGCGGCCGCGCAGGACGGCCGCGGCGGCCGCTCCGCCGGACCCGGCGGGCTCGGCGGAGCGCTCGGGCGCGGAGGCGGGGGCGCGTCGGCGGCGGACGCGGCCGCGCGCGCCGGCGGCGACCGGGCCATGGAGGACCTGCGCGAGCTGTGGGAGGCGCGCGAGAAGGACGAGAGCGCGCAGGGCGAGGTGAGCGTCCGCTGGGCCTGGGAGATCCTCGGCCCGGCCGCCGCGGGAGCCGTCGTCCTGGCGATCCTGGTCGCCACGGGCTGAGCTGAGAGGGCGGCAGGGAGGCCGGGCGGTGTCCGGTGGGGGCGGCGTCCGGTGGGGGCCGGTGCCCGGTAGGGACCGTGGGCTGGGCTCGCGGGAGCCGCGGCGAGCGGTGGCCGGTGGGGCGGGGCAGGGGCTGCGGTGGCCGGGTGGCGGAGGCGCGGGCCTGCTTGACTGACTGCTGAGTGTGGGGGGTGCCACCGGGGGCGGGTGCACGAGCCCCGAGGGGGCGGGGGCCGGGGCCGGTGAGGCGGCGGACCGATGGGATCGCGGGGCCGGTGGGGGAGGCGACGGTGGATTCGGGGTCGGACGTTCTCGGGGTGCGGTCTCGACCGGCGGCACACGTACGCCCCCGGTGCCCGTATGTGCGTCCGGCTGCGGGGTTGTGCGGTCGGGCGTCTGTGCGGTTCTGCGGATGTGCGGGGAACGAGTTCGGTCAGGTGGGGAGACGGCGATGAATGCGCGTGCCGGCGATGTGTCACGGCTGCCCGCCAATGCGGTGGGGCCCGGCGGGAGGGTGGCCGCCTGGGACGGTGGGTCGGCGCTGCGGTGGGCACGGGCGCTGCCCCCGCGCTGGGTGCCCGTGCGGACGCCCGACTGGGCCCTCGCGGTGCTGCCGCTGACGGCGGTGGCGGGCGCCGGGCTGCTGGGCGGACCCGGCGGGCTGCCCGCGTGGGGCGCCGCCCTGGTCGCCCTGCACCTGGTGTGGCCGGTGCTGCGGCCCGAGATGGCCGCCCTCACGGCACCCGTCGGCGTCGCCCTCGTGCTGACGGCCGGGGACGGACTTCCGCTGCCCGTGCGGCTCGGCCTCGCGGCCTGGCAGACGGGCGCCTGGGCGGCCGTCGGCCTGCGGCTGGCGGCGCGCCGACGGCAGCGGGCGGCGGCTCTCGCCGCTGCCGGGGGCACGGCCGCCGTGGCTCCGGACGGCATGGGCGGACGTCGGCCGCGCGGGACGTTCCTGCTGTGGACGGGGCTCGGCCTGCTCGCCGCCGGTGGCGTGCTGCGGGCAGTGGCGGACGCCTGGGACGGCCCCGGCGGCCGTTGGACGGTTGCGGCCGCGGGCTGGTGCCTCGCCGGTCTCGGGCTCACCGTGCTGGTCTCCGCGGCCCTGGCCCGCCACCGTGCCGTCGGGCCGCGCCGGGGACCCGTTCCGGTGCTGCGGGTGCTGGCGCGGGTGAACGGCGACCTGGAGACGGAGGTCTTCGCCGCCGACGACCTCGCCGCCCGACGGCCCCTGTTCACGGTCGCCACCGCCGACGGCCGCGGCGCGCCGGACCACCCCGCCGAGGCGCGCGCGGACGAGACGGACGAGGTGAGGGGTGCGGACCGGACCGGTGACGATGAGCCCGCCGAGCCCGCCGAGCCCGATGAGCTTCGTGAACTGCGGGAGCTGGTCGGGGGCGGGCGTGCCGGTCCGCTGCGGGAGGCCGTGCTGTACGGGGCGCCCTTCGACGGCGCCGAGGTCGTGCTGCTGGCCGCCGCGGCGAAGGCCGGCGCCCCGCCCGTGGTGGAGACGTCCCTGGGACCCGTGCGGCCGGTGACGGAGGCCGCTCTGCGGCGGCGGGAGCGGAACGAACGGGTCCGGGCCGTCCGGGAGGGCAGCCGGGAGGAACGTCGGGAGGCCGCGGCCGCCCTCGCGGCCGCCGTCGTCGAGCAGGCCGGTCCGCAGGCGCTCGGGCGGGTGCGCCGATGGCGTGCCGGATGGGCCGACCGGCTCCTCGTCGTGCCGGCGGCGCTGGTCCTCGCGCTCCTCGTGGACGACTCCGTGTGGCGGGGCGTCCTGTCCGGCGTCGCGGCGACCCTGATCGCCGCCCTCGTGCTGCCCCGCCGGCTCGCGTGGCGGATCACGGCCGACCGCGACGGCCTGTGGTTCAACGGACTGCTGGGCGTCCGCCGCCTGGACTGGGAGCACGTCCGGGCCGTCGACTGCGAGGGCGGACGGCTGCGGATACGCGCCTCGCGGGCGTCGTTCGGCGAGTGGCGGGCGCACTCCGTCCACTGGCCGTGGCTGGAGCGCAGGCTGGGCTTGGTGCATCCGTACGAGCGGACGGCCGCCGAGATCACCCTGCTGTGGCGGGACCCGGCGACCCGGCCGGCCACGCAGGCCGACGAGCGGCTGCGCGGGCGGGCGCTGTGGCCGCTGGCGATCGTCGTCGGGGCGCTGGTGGCGGGCGGGTTGCCGGCCCTGCGGTGACGGCCGGTGTGCCGGGGGCGGCGGTCCGGTCAGTGGCAGGGGCTTCGCCGGCCGAGGGTGTCCACGGGGGTCGCGCCGGGCCGGGTCCACTGCGGGACCGGGCGGCCGGTCGGACCCCAGGTGGCGTTGCCGTCCGCGTCCGAGCGCCAGTACCAGCACGGGTGGTCCCCGGCGGGGCGGCCCTCGGGGTTGTCCTCCCAGGCCTCGCGGCGGCCGAAGGGCGTCCTGTCGAGCACGGCGAACGACCCGCTGAACGACTCGATGCCCCGGCCCGTCGTGGAGTAGGTGAGGAAGACGCGGTCGCCGTCGCGCAGGAAGCAGGCGAGCTGCCCCATGGCGCCGCCGATCGGCCCGGCCACGTCGCGCACGGAGTACCAGGGCTGGGTGTAGCCCATGAACGCGACGAACGGGGCCACCTCCTCCCACGGACCGGTGGTCAGGAAGGCGAACGACACTCCGCGGGCGTTGAGGTAGACGGCGTCCCTCAGGTGCCAGGCCACCATCGTGCAGCCCTCGCACTGCCCCTGGTGCGGCGCGCCGTCGTACCACATGTGCTTGTAGACGACGAGCTCGTCGCGGCCCTGGAACAGGTCCAGGAAGGGCACCGGGCCGTCGGGGCCGACGACCTCGGCCGTCCCGTCGACCTCCAGCATCGGCAGCCGGCGGCGGGCCGCGGCGATGGCGTCGCCCTCGCGGGTGTGCGCCTTCTCGCGCACCAGCAGCTCGTCACGGGCCGCCTGCCACGCGGTCGCGTCGACGACGGGCGGGAGGCCGGGCGCGGCGGCGCAACGGTCGGGGGCGGTGGCCGAGTGGTCCGGGGCGGTCGTCATGGCGTCCTCCGTGCGTCTGGTCGCGGGCGCCGTCGGGGAACGCCGGACGACGTCCACACGACGGTCACCGGAACAGACCGGAGAAGCAGCCGGAACTCATCGCGCCGGCAGTGAGCAATGCCAGTCGCGCACCCGCGTGCGCGGCGGGCCCGTGCGGGGGCGGACCCTTGCCGGCGGCGGTGGCTGCGCACGCGGGTGCCCGGCCCGCACCCGGGAGGCGAACCCGCGCACTCCGGGGGCGGGACCCGCACGCCGGCCGGACGCGCCCCACCCACCGGGCCCGCACAAGGCGTCGCCGTGCCACCCGCGGGACGGGTTGCCCCGGTGCCCCGGGGCGCCGGTGTCAGATGCCGGCCGCCGCCGACAGGTCCTGCTTGATCTTGGCGAGGACGGCGTCGGCGCGGGTGCGCGCGGCGGGCAGTTCGTCGTGACCGGCGACCGGGACGACGACCTCCAGGTAGCACTTCAGTTTCGGCTCGGTGCCGCTGGGCCGGACGATGACGCGGGCGCCGTCGAGCGTGTAGCGCAGGCCGTCGGTGGGCGGCAGAGTGTCCGTGCCCCGGGTGAGGTCCTCGGCCCGGGTGACGGCCAGGCCGGCCAGTGCGGCCGGGGGCTGCGCGCGCAGCCGCTCCATCGCGCGGGCGATGACCGTGAGGTCCTCCACCCGCACCGACAGCTGGTCGGTGGCGTGCAGGCCGTGCTCCACGGCGAGGTCGTCGAGGAGGTCCAGGAGGGTGCGCCCCTGTTCCTTGAGTTCGGAGGCGAGTTCCGTGATCAGCAGGGCGGCGGTGATGCCGTCCTTGTCGCGCACGCCCTCGGGGTCCACGCAGTAGCCGAGGGCCTCCTCGTAGCCGTAGCGCAGGCCGTCGACGCGGGCGATCCACTTGAAGCCGGTGAGGGTCTCCTCGTAGGGCAGACCCGCCTTCTCGGCGATGCGGCCGAGCAGGGACGAGGAGACGATCGACTCGGCGAACGTGCCCTGTGCGCCGCGGCGCACGAGGTGGGCGGCGAGCAGGGCGCCGACCTCGTCGCCCCGCAGCATGCGCCAGTCGCCCTCGTACGGGACGGCCACGGCGCAGCGGTCGGCGTCCGGGTCGTTGGCGATGACCAGGTCGGGGGCGTGGGCGCGGGCCGCGGCGAAGGCGAGGTCCATCGCGCCGGGCTCCTCCGGGTTGGGGAAGGCCACGGTCGGGAACTCGGGGTCGGGCTCGGCCTGCTCGGCGACGAGGACCGGCGCCGGGAAGCCCGCGCGGGCGAACGCGGCGAGCAGGACGTCCTTGCCCACGCCGTGCATCGCGGTGTAGACCGTGCGGGCCGTGCGGGGGGAGTCCGGGGCGAGGACGGCGTCGGTGCGGGCCAGGTAGGCGTCGAGGACGGCGTCGTCGAGGATCTCCCAGCCCCCGTCCGGGCGGGGGACCTCGTCCAGGCCGCGGACGGCGTCGATCTCCGCGGCGATCTCGGCGTCGGCGGGCGGCACGATCTGCGAACCGTCGCCCAGGTACACCTTGTAGCCGTTGTCGCGGGGCGGGTTGTGGCTGGCCGTGACCTCCACCCCGGCGACCGCGCCCAGGTGCCTTATGGCGTACGCGAGGACGGGGGTGGGCAGCGGGCGGGGCAGGACCGCCGCGCGCAGTCCGGCGCCCGTCATGACCGCGGCCGTGTCGCGGGCGAAGTCGGCGGACTTGTGGCGGGCGTCGTACCCGATGACGACGAGGCCGCCCTGCCGGCCCTTGCCCTTGAGGTACGCGGCGAGTCCGGCGGCGGCGCGGATGACGACCGAGCGGTTCATCCGCATGGGGCCGGCCCCCAGCTCGCCGCGCAGGCCGGCGGTGCCGAACTGGAGGGTGCCGCTGAAGCGGTCGGCGAGCTCGGCGACGTCGCCGGCCTCGATGAGCCGGGCCAGTTCGGCGCGGGTCTGCGGGTCCGGGTCCTCGGCGAGCCAGGACCGGGCGCGGGAGAGGAGATCGTCGTGCACGGGAGTCAGCCTCCGGTTGCGTGGGGGACGCCGGTTGTCTTCCAGGCCGGGCCGGGGTCGGCCGGCCCTTCTGGAGGGTGCCCCCTCTGGGGGAGTGTGAGGACGGGGCCGGACCGGATCAGGGCCGGCCGGGGTGCGGGGCGGGCGCCCCAGGGGCCAGGGGGCCGAGGGAGGGCCGGGGGTCGAGAGGGCCGGGGGCGGACGCCGACCGGCCCGCGCGACGCCCTGTCGGGCGGCACGCGGGAGAGCCCCGTCCCGTGACGCGCCGCACCGGCCGCCGCGCGGACCCGGAGCGGCTCGCGGGGCGAGTTCCGGGCTCCTGGCGGCGGCGCTCAGATGCGGCCGAGCACCTGCGCCAGCAGCGATCCCATGCGCGTCGCGCTGTCGCGACCCGCCTGAAGGACCTCTTCGTGGTTCAGCGGCTCGCCCGTCATGCCGGCGGCGAGGTTGGTGACGAGGGAGATGCCGAGCACCTCGGCGCCCGCCTCGCGCGCGGCGATGGCCTCCAGCACCGTCGACATGCCCACCAGGTCCGCGCCGATGGTGCGGGCCATGCGGATCTCGGCCGGCGTCTCGTAGTGCGGGCCGGGGAACTGGGCGTAGACGCCCTCCTCCAGCGTGGCGTCGATCTCCTTGCACAGGGCGCGCAGCCGCGGCGAGTACAGATCCGTCAGGTCGACGAAGTTCGCGCCGACGATCGGCGAGGTCGCCGTCAGGTTGAGGTGGTCGCTGATCAGCACCGGCTGACCGGGGCGCATGCCCTCGCGCAGGCCGCCACAGCCGTTGGTCAGCACGATCGTCTTGCAGCCGGCCGCCACCGCGGTGCGCACACCGTGGGCGACGGCGGCGACGCCGCGGCCCTCGTAGTAGTGGGTGCGGCCGAGGAACACCAGCGCCCGCTTCTCGCCGATCCGGTACGAGCGGACCTTGCCGCCGTGGCCCTCGACCGCGGGCGGCGGGAAGCCGGGCAGCTCGGTGACCAGGAACTCTGCGTCGGGGGCGCCCAGGGCGTCGACGGCCGGAGCCCAGCCGGAGCCCATCACGAGGGCGACGTCGTGGGTCTCGGCGCCGGTCAGTTCGCGCAGGCGAACGGCGGCGGCGTCGGCGGCGGCGTGCGGGTCGCCCTGGATGTCGTCCGGGAGAAGAGATGCGTTCACGCGACTGAGGGTAGCCGCTTCCGGCCTACGCGCGTAGATGCCGAACCCGACGGGATGGCGATCGTTGTCTTGTTGTTTCCGACGAGGACCCGCCGCCCGGTGGCGGCCGGTCGTCCGTGATCAGCACGTCCTTGTGAGCCGGTCGCGGGCTGCGGCGGCCTGCACCGTGTAGTGGACGTCGTACGTGCCGGGGTGGCCCGTGCGACCTCCCGTCGGTGCGCAGATGCTCCGAGTCTCGAAGGGGACCCCCGTCAGCAGGGCCGCTTGCGCAGCTCCATCACGTAATCGTGGGGCGCGCCCGCCGATTCCGCCGCGTCGGCGACCTCGCCCAGGTACCGGGCCGACGGCAGTCCGCCCTCGTAGCCGTTCAGGACGTACATCCAGGCGGACTCCTCGCCCTCCAGCGTGTGCACCCGGACCCGGGCCCGCCGGTAGATGCCGAGGCCCACGCCCTCCCAGCGGTCCAGGGACTCCTCGTCCATGGGGGCGATGTCGTACAGCGCGACGAAGACCTGCGCGAGGGGGTCCTCCACGACGGTGGCCAGCGCCCCCTCCCAGCCCAGCTGCTCGCCGCCGAACGTCAGCCGCCAGCCGTTCAGCCAGCCGGTGGCGCGCAGCGGCGAGTGGGGAGCGCGGCGGGTCATCAGCCGCGCGTCGAGGTTGCCGGCGTACGCGGCGTAGAGCGACATGCAAGGAGAGTACGGCAGTGGGCGCGGGCGTCACTCTGGTCACAGTCCCGGCCTCCGCGGCCCCCTGGGCGGTAGCACGGCGGCAGGTACGGGAGAATGGGACACGTGACTCGGATCGTGATCATCGGTGGCGGACCCGGCGGCTATGAGGCGGCCCTGGTGGCCGCGCAGCTCGGCGCGGAGGTGACCGTCGTCGACTGCGACGGTCTGGGCGGAGCGTCGGTGCTGACCGACTGCGTGCCGTCGAAGACCCTGATCGCCACGGCCGAGGTGATGACGACCTTCGACTCCTCGTACGAGGAGCTGGGCATCATCGTGGCCGACGACACCCCGCCGCTGGAGCAGGCCGCCCGGGTCGTCGGCGTGGATCTCGGCAAGGTCAACCGGCGTGTGAAGCGGCTCGCGCTCGCCCAGTCGCACGACATCACCGCCTCCGTCACCCGGGCCGGCGCGCGCGTGCTGCGCGGCCGCGGCCGGCTGGAGGGCATGCAGGCCCTCGACGGCTCCCGCAAGGTCGTCGTCTCGGCCGCCGACGGCACCGAGGAGACCCTCACCGCCGACGCCGTGCTGCTCGCCACCGGCGCCCACCCGCGCGAGCTGCCGGACGCGCAGCCCGACGGCGAGCGCATCCTGAACTGGACCCAGGTCTACGACCTCGCCGAGCTGCCCGAGGAGCTCATCGTGGTCGGCTCGGGCGTCACCGGCGCCGAGTTCGCCGGCGCCTACCAGGCCCTCGGCTCCAAGGTCACCCTCGTCTCGTCCCGCGACCGCGTGCTGCCCGGCGAGGACCCGGACGCCGCCGCCGTCCTGGAGGACGTCTTCCGCCGCCGCGGCATGAACGTCATGGCCCGCTCCCGCGCCGAGTCCGCCAAACGGGTGGGCGACCGGGTCGAGGTCACGCTGTCCGACGGCCGTGTCATCACCGGCTCGCACTGCCTCATGGCCGTCGGCGCCATCCCGAACAGCGAGGGGCTCGGGCTGGAGGAGGCGGGCGTCAAGGTCCGCGAGTCCGGGCACATCTGGACCGACAAGGTCAGCCGCACCACCGCGCCGGGCGTGTACGCGGCCGGCGACGTGACCGGGATCTTCGCCCTCGCCTCCGTCGCCGCCATGCAGGGCCGCATCGCCATGTACCACTTCCTCGGCGACGCGGTGGCCCCGCTCAACCTGAAGACCGTCTCCTCGAACGTCTTCACCGACCCCGAGATCGCCACCGTCGGCTACAGCCAGGCCGACGTGGACGGCGGGAAGATCGACGCCCGGGTCGTGAAGCTGCCGCTGCTGCGCAACCCGCGCGCCAAGATGCAGGGCATCCGCGACGGCTTCGTCAAGATCTTCTGCCGGCCGGGCACCGGGATCGTCGTCGGCGGCGTGGTCGTCGCACCGCGCGCCTCGGAACTCATCCACCCCATCTCGATCGCCGTCGACAACAATCTGACGGTCGAACAGATCGCGAACGCGTTCACCGTGTACCCGTCCCTTTCGGGGTCGATCGCGGAGGTGGCGCGGCAGCTGCACACCCGCAAGACGGCGGGCGAGGTCTGACGGTCCGGCCCGACGGCCCGCCGACTCTCCCCTGGTCACGGGGAGTTGACGGCGGGCCGTCGGCGTGTCGCCGGACAGTGCGGGCGGCATAGTCGCCGGAACTGGGCCTTATACCACTCCCCGTCCCCCTGTGCGAACAACTTCTACTATTCGGCGCAAAGAGCTGAAAGCAGACGGTCGTCCGCGTTACTGTCAGTTTCGTGTTCGCTGCAGAACGTCGTCAATTGATCCTCGAAATGGTGCGAGCGAACGGGGCCGTGTCGCTCCGTGAACTCGCCCGCGTCGTCCAGACCTCCGAAGTGACCGTACGGCGGGACGTGCGCGCACTGGAGGCAGAAGGACTCCTCGACCGCCGGCACGGCGGTGCGGTATTGCCGGGCGGGTTCACGCGAGAATCCGGCTTTCCGCAGAAATCCCATCTCGCGACCGCCGAAAAGACCGCCATCGCGGATCTCGCCGCGGGCTTCGTCGAAGAGGGCGAGGCCATCGTGGTCGGGGCGGGCACCACGACACAGGAGCTGGCCCGCCGGCTCGCCCGGGTGCCCGGACTGACCGTCGTCACCAACTCCCTCCTGGTGGCCCAGGCGTTGGCCCACGCCAACCGGGTCGAGGTCGTGATGACCGGCGGCACCCTGCGCGGTTCCAACTACGCCCTGGTGGGCAGCGGGGCCGAACAGTCCCTCCAGGGGCTCAGGGTCTCCCGCGCCTTCCTCTCCGGGAGCGGGCTGACCGCCGAGCGCGGGCTGTCCACGTCCAACATGCTGTCGGCGTCCGTGGACCGGGCCCTGGTGCAGGCCGCCGCCGAGGTCGTGGTCCTCGCCGACCACACCAAGCTCGGCTCCGACACCATGTTCCAGACGGTGCCGACGGACCTCATCACCCGCCTGGTGACCGACGAGCCGCCCGCGCACGACGACCGCGCCGCCACCGAACTCCAGGCCCTGGCGGACCAGGGGGTGCAGATCGCCGTGGCCGGGGCGTCGGGAGGCCAGGGGGGTGAGGCGGTCCCGGCGCGTCACCAGCAGCAGCGCCGGGACGTACCGCCGCTGCCGGCCCCTCGCCGGGGCCAGGTGCCGGGCGCCCCCGCGGGGCTGCGCGCCGCCTCGATGCTGGGCGAGCAGCCCCCGGGCGGAGAACGGGCCCGGGTCGCGGACCTGCGCCGTCGCTGACCGCCCGCTCGACAAGGTCGCCCGGGCCCCCGCACGGCGGGTCCGGGCAGGCGGGTTCGCGGCCGGAGGTTGACGGCATCGCTCGAACGGGTGGGCCGACACGCTGGGCTGACGCGGGCGCCTGACGCGGCCTGTCTCGGGCGCTTGACGTGGATCCCGTCCGAGGCGGGGCGAGCCGATTCGGCGGTGTGACGGCCTTTCCGGGGCGGGGGCCGGGCGGACGCGGGGAGTGTCCTCGGGCCCGTGTCCGACGGGCCTCGCGCGGCCTCTTGCGCCTCCGGGAGCTGCCCGCTCGCCTCGGAGGACTTCCCCGGAGCAGGTGAGTCCCGGCCCGTGCCACCCCGCACCGGGGACCGGTCGGCCCTCCCCGCGCCCCAAGTCGGCCCGCGCCCCCCGGCTGGGGGCGCGCAGGGGCCGTCGACGCGGCGAGGCGCCCGCGGGATGCGGGCGCCTCGGCACGGTGGAGCGGTCGGGTCAGTCCTTGATCTCGCAGATCGCGGCGCCCGAGGTGACGGACGCGCCGACCTCCGCCGCCAGGCCCTTCACGGTGCCCGAGCGGTGCGCGTTGAGCGGCTGCTCCATCTTCATCGCTTCGAGGACGACGACCAGGTCGCCCTCCTTGACCTCCTGGCCCTCCTCGACGGCCACCTTGACGATGGTGCCCTGCATCGGGGAGGCGAGGGTGTCGCCGGAGGCCACGGGGCCGGACTTCTTGGCCGCGCGGCGCTTGGGCTTGGCGCCCGCCGCGAGACCCGTGCGGGCCAGGGACATGCCCAGCGAGGACGGGAGGGAGACCTCCAGGCGCTTGCCGCCGACCTCGACGACGATCGTCTCGCGGTCCGTCTCGTCCTCGGCGTCGGCGTCGGCCGGAGCGGAGAACGGGGGGATCTCGTTGACGAACTCGGTCTCGATCCACCGGGTGTGGACCGTGAACGGGTCCCGGCTGCCGGTGAGTTCGGGGGCGAACGCCGGGTCCTTGACGACCGCGCGGTGGAACGGGATCGCCGTGGCCATGCCCTCGACCTGGAACTCCTCCAGAGCGCGGGCCGCGCGCTGGAGCGCCTGCTCGCGCGTGGCGCCGGTGACGATCAGCTTGGCGAGGAGCGAGTCCCACGCCGGGCCGATGACCGAGCCGGACTCGACGCCGGCGTCCAGGCGCACGCCCGGACCGGACGGCGCCTCGAAGCGGGTCACCGTGCCCGGAGCGGGCAGGAAGCCGCGGCCCGGGTCCTCGCCGTTGATGCGGAACTCGAAGGAGTGCCCGCGCAGCTCCGGGTCGCCGTAGCCGAGTTCCTCGCCGTCGGCGATGCGGAACATCTCGCGCACCAGGTCGATGCCGGCGACCTCCTCGGTGACCGGGTGCTCGACCTGGAGGCGGGTGTTGACCTCCAGGAAGGAGATCGTCCCGTCGAGGCCGACGAGGAACTCCACGGTGCCCGCGCCGACGTACCCGGCCTCCTTGAGGATGGCCTTGGAGGAGGAGTACAGCTCGGCGACCTGCGCCTCGGACAGGAACGGCGCCGGGGCCTCCTCGACCAGCTTCTGGTGCCGTCGCTGGAGGGAGCAGTCACGGGTGGACACGACGACCACGTTGCCGTGGCTGTCGGCCAGGCACTGCGTCTCCACGTGCCGCGGCTTGTCCAGGTAGCGCTCGACGAAGCACTCGCCCCGTCCGAACGCGGCGACCGCCTCGCGGACGGCCGAGTCGTACAGCTCGGGCACCTCCTCGAGGGTGCGGGCGACCTTCAGACCGCGGCCGCCGCCGCCGAAGGCGGCCTTGATCGCGATCGGCAGGCCGTGCTCCTCGGCGAAGGCGACGACCTCGTCGGCGCCGGAGACCGGGTCGGGCGTGCCGGCGACCAGCGGCGCGCCCGCACGCTGGGCGATGTGCCGGGCGGCGACCTTGTCGCCCAGGTCGCGGATGGCCTGCGGGGGCGGGCCGATCCAGATCAGGCCGGCGTCCAGGACCGCCTGGGCGAACTCGGCGTTCTCCGAGAGAAAGCCGTAGCCCGGGTGGACGGCGTCGGCGCCGGACTCCCGCGCCGCGTTCAGCACCTTCTCGATGTCGAGATAGCTGGTCGCCGGAGTGTCACCGCCCAGGGCGAACGCCTCATCCGCCGCGCGGACATGCAGAGCGTCCCGGTCCGGGTCGGCGTAGACGGCCACGCTCGCGATACCGGCATCCCGGCACGCCCGGGCCACGCGGACTGCGATTTCGCCACGGTTGGCGATGAGCACCTTGCGCACGATTGAGGCTCCCTCCTTGAAACAAGCCGAGTTTAGGGACTGCCGACACGGCTCTACGACCCGTCCCCAAAGGTGAGCTTGCCCACACGGAGCGTGATGTCAGGCTCACTCGACCGCGAAATCCCTTGTAGTACCGCCGTACGCAGCACTCCTGCGGGAAACCCTAGCCCTCCTGTGTGGTCAAGGTCTCTGTGAAGGCGTGCTGCGGCCCACTCTGTTTCTTTGTCGAGTCCCTACGAATGGCCCAATGATTCTTTGCCGCCCGCAGAACCCTTGTCCCGCCGTTTACCCGTTAGTAGCGTTCCGGGTGTCTCGAACGTACTTGAGGTAACAGCTAGCTTGCCCGGCCTCGCTGAGGTCCGGCTCGAAAGTGGGTGGGGACCCGTGGTCCGCAGACCGGTGGCGTGGGTCGTGGCGATCGTGCTGTTCGCCGAGGCGCTGGGCATCGCCGCGCTGAACTGGTTCATGGGCGTGGTGGTGGACCGGCAGGACATGTCCCTGGCCGGCATGGACCCCGACGTCATGTCCACGTCCTCGAAGGTCGGCGGCATCGTCTTCGGCCTCTACTTCGCCCTGTGCGGGGTGGTGGCGCTGCTGGTGGCCCTGCGCGACCGCGCGCCGGCCGGCTTCGGCCGGGTCCTGCTGATCAGCGCGGCCGTCGTGCACGGTCTGCTGGGCGCCTTCGCGTGGGGGCTGCTGGGCGTGCCGCAGTTCGTGTTCATGGTGGTCGTGCTCGCCCTGATCGTGCTGCTGCTGATGACGTACGACGCCCGGCAGCGGCCGGTCGCCGACACGCCCCCGGGCGGCACGGGCGACGGCGGCGGTTCGCCCGCGACGCCCCCGCCCGCCCGCCCCGAGCCGGTGTCGCCCAAGCAGGTCCCGCACGAGCCGGTCGCACCCAAGCCGGTCACGCCTCCGACGGCGCCCACAACTCCGTGATCCCCACGCCCAGTTGCGCCAGCAGCCGGCGCACGAGGGGCAGGCTGATGCCGATGACGTTGCCGTGGTCGCCGTCGATGCCGTCGATGAACGGTGCCGAGCGGCCGTCGAGGGTGAACGCCCCGGCGACGTACAGCGGCTCGCCCGAGGCGACGTAGGCGGCGACCTCCGCGTCGGTCGGCTCGCCGAAGCGCACGACGGTGGAGGCGGTCGCGGAGGCGTAGCGCCCGCTGACGGTGTCGTAGACGCAGTGGCCGGTCTGGAGCGTGCCGGCGCGGCCGCGCATCGCCTTCCAGCGCGCGGTGGCCTCGGCCGCGTCCGCGGGCTTGCCGAGGGCCTCGCCGTCGAGGTCGAGCACCGAGTCGCAGCCGATCACCAGGGCGCCGGCGACGTCGGGCCGGGCGGCGACGACGGACGCCTTGGCCTCGGCGAGGGCCAGTGCCAGCTCGGCCGGGGTGGGCGCGGTGACGGCGTCCTCGTCGACCCCGCTCACGATCACCTCGGGAGCGAGACCGGCCTGACGCAGCAGGTTCAGCCGGGCGGGGGACTGGGAGGCGAGGACGAGTCGGCGCATGCGGTCAGCCTAGGGCCTGTTCCGACGGCGTGGCGCGGGCTAGCGGATGCCCAGCACGATCATCGCCACCACCATGGCCAGGGCGAGGAAGAGGCCGAGTCTCCGCAGGGTCTCCTGCATCTGGCGGAGTTCGTCGGGGGGCTCGTTCTCGGGGTCGGACCACAGCATTCCACCAGCGTGGAACGGGCGGGCCGACGGCGCCTGAGTACCCGTACTCAAGTTGCGGGCCCGCAGTCGTCGCCGGAGGTCCGGTCGCCCGACTGCGGGCCGGCTGCCGTCAGGACGGCCAGTAGGTGCGGGTCCAGGACGCCTGGCCGGGGTGGGGGAGCCGGTGGCCCGCGATCCTCGCCGGGTCGGACCAGGCGTCCCTGGTGGTCTGCGCGCCGGACGGCTCCGCCAGTGCCGCCGCGGCGCGGGCCCGGACCACCGCCAGGGCGGCGGCGAGCTCCTCGGGGGTCGGGTTGCCCCGTACGACCTTGATCGTCACAGCGGCTCCTTAGAGGGGGATGTTGCCGTGCTTCTTCGGGGGCAGGGATTCCCGCTTGGTGCGCAGCTGACGCAGACCGCGCACGATGTGCCGGCGGGTGTCCGACGGCATGATCACCGAGTCGACGTAGCCGCGCTCGGCCGCCACGTACGGGTTGAGGAGGGTGTCCTCGTACTCCTGGATCAGCCGGGCGCGCACCGCCTCCAGGTCCTCCCCGTTCGCCTCCGCCTCCGCGATGGTGCGCCGGTGCAGGATGTTGACCGCGCCCTGCGCGCCCATGACGGCGATCTGGGCGGTCGGCCAGGCCAGGTTGAGGTCGGCGCCCAGGTGCTTGGAGCCCATGACGTCGTACGCGCCGCCGAACGCCTTGCGGGTGATGACGGTGATCAGCGGGACGGTGGCCTCGGCGTAGGCGTAGATCAGCTTGGCGCCGCGGCGGATGATGCCGTCGTGCTCCTGGTCCACGCCGGGCAGGAAGCCGGGCACGTCCACGAACGTGATGACCGGGATGTTGAAGGCGTCGCAGGTGCGCACGAAGCGGGCCGCCTTCTCGGAGGCCGTGATGTCCAGACAGCCCGCGAACTGCATGGGCTGGTTGGCGACGATGCCCACCGGGTGGCCCTCGACCCGGCCGTAGCCGGTGAGGATGTTCGGCGCGAACAGGGCCTGCGTCTCGAAGAACTCGGCGTCGTCCAGGACGTGTTCGATCACCGTGTGCATGTCGTACGGCTGGTTGGCGCTGTCCGGGACGACGGAGTCCAGCTCCAGGTCCTCCTCGGTGACGGACAGGTCCGCCTCCTCGGGGAACACCGGCGCCTCGGAGAGGTTGTTGGACGGCAGGTACGACAGCAGCTGCTTGACGTACTCGACGGCGTCCTTCTCGTCGCCGGCCATGTGATGCGCCACGCCGGACACGGAGTTGTGGGTGCGCGCGCCGCCCAGCTCCTCGAAGCCGACGTCCTCGCCGGTGACCGTCTTGATGACGTCCGGTCCGGTGATGAACATGTGCGACGTCTGGTCGACCATCACCGTGAAGTCGGTGATCGCCGGGGAGTACACCGCGCCGCCCGCGCACGGGCCGACGACCAGGCTGATCTGCGGGATCACCCCGGAGGCGTGGGTGTTGCGGCGGAAGATCTCGCCGTAGGCGCCCAGCGAGGCCACACCCTCCTGGATGCGTGCGCCGCCGGAGTCGTTGATGCCGATGACCGGGCAGCCGGTCTTCAGGGCGAAGTCCATCACCTTGACGATCTTCTGCCCGTAGACCTCGCCCAGCGCCCCGCCGAAGACGGTGAAGTCCTGGGAGAACACGGCGACCGGACGTCCGTCCACCGTGCCGTAGCCGGTGACGACGCCGTCCCCGTACGGGCGGTTGTGCTCCAGGCCGAAGTTGGTGGAGCGGTGCCGGGCGAACTCGTCCAACTCGACGAAGGAGTCCTCGTCGAGCAGGAGGTCGATGCGCTCACGGGCCGTCAACTTGCCCTTGGCGTGCTGCTTCTCGACGGCGCGTTCCGAACCGGCGTGCGTCGCTTCCTGGATGCGGCGCTGGAGATCCGCCAGCTTGCCCGCGGTGGTGTGGATGTCGATCCCTTGGGTCTGTTGGATCTCGTGGCGCTCTTCCGGCTCGGACATCGGGATCGCGGCTCCCTGCCTGCTCAAAAGGGGGGACGGTTACTCATCCGTAGCGTAGTGCTGCCCCTACGGATCGGCAGTGCGGCATTCGACACACCTAGGGTGGCTTGCATGACACCGCGAGATGCAGCAGACGCAGGCGGCGGCGGCCGGTGGTCCGATCTGGACCGTCCGCCCCTCGACGTGACGGCCCTGCGCCGGGGGCTGGTCCGGGAGGGCGGCCTGTGGACGGGCGTGGACGTGGTGCAGCGCACCGGTTCCACCAACTCCGACCTGGTCGCCGCGGCGGCCGCGGGAGAGGCCGGCGAGGGCGCCGTCCTGGTGGCCGAGGAGCAGACCACCGGCCGGGGCCGCCTGGACCGGCGGTGGACGGCGCCCCCGCGCTCGGGCCTGTTCTTCTCCGTGGTGCTCACCCCGAGCGAGGTGCCGGTGGCCCGCTGGGGCTGGCTGCCGCTGCTCACCGGCGTCGCGGTGGCCACGGGCCTGTCCAGGGCGGCCGGCGTGGACACGGCACTCAAGTGGCCCAACGACCTCCTGGTGACCGTCGGGGGAGAGGAACGCAAGGCCGGCGGCATCCTCGCGGAGCGGGCCGGCGAGCGCGCGGTGGTGGTGGGCGTCGGCGTCAACGTCACCCTGCGCGCCGCGGAACTGCCGGTGCCGCAGGCGGGCTCGCTGGCGCTGGCCGGGGCGGTGAGCACCGACCGGGACACGCTGCTGCGGAGCGTCCTGCGGTCGCTGGAGGAGTGGTACGGGCGCTGGCGGCGGGCCGGCGGCGATCCCGCGGAGTGCGGCTTGCAGGAGACGTACGCGGCCGGGTGCGCCACTCTGGGACGAGCGGTACGGGCCGAGTTGCCGGGGGACCGGTCGATCGTCGGCGAGGCGGTCGCGGTCGACGGTGACGGACGTCTGGTGATCGCCACCGAAGAAGGGGTACAGGAGCCCGTGGGAGCGGGCGACATCGTCCATCTGAGGCCGGCGTGAGGCCGGCGTGAGAGCGTCGTGGGACCGGCGGCCGTCGTGGCCGTCACGGTCTCGCGGGCCTGACCGCACCGCGTACCCCGTCGCACCGAACGGAGTGAGCTGGCGCACACCTGCCGTAGAGTTGAGGCCGGTCGATACCTGACCGCGGAAGATCGGAAGGGCAGCAGGCGTGACCGTCGACGACACGGGCTCCGGCGCGGGCGAGGACGGCCGGGGCAACCTGCCGGCCGCCGACCCCGGCGAGCCGGGCGACCCCGGTGAGGACCCGCATCCTCTGGCGCTGCGCCTCGAACAGCTCATCCTCGGCGCCGAGCGGCGCTACACGCCCTTCCAGGCCGCCCGCAGCGCCGGCGTGTCCATGGAACTGGCGTCGCGTTTCTGGCGGGCCATGGGCTTCGCCGACATCGGACAGGCCAGGGCGCTCACCGAGGCCGACGTGCTCGCCCTGCGGCGGCTGGCGGGTCTCGTCGAGGCGGGGCTGCTGAGCGAGGCGATGGCCGTGCAGGTGGCGCGGTCCACCGGGCAGACCACCGCCCGGCTGGCGGAGTGGCAGATCGACTCCTTCCTGGAGGGCCTGACCGAGCCGCCCGAGCCGGGCATGACCCGTACCGAGGTCACCTACCCCATCGTCGAGCTGCTGCTGCCCGAGCTGGAGGAGTTCCTCGTCTACGTGTGGCGGAGGCAGCTCGCCGCCTCGGCCGGCCGGGTCGTGCAGGCCGCGGACGACGAGGAGATGGTCGACCGCCGGCTCGCCGTCTGCTTCGCCGACCTGGTCGGCTTCACGCGGCTGACCCGCCGCATGGAGGAGGAGGAGCTCGGCGAGCTGGTGGAGGCATTCGAGACCACCTCCGCCGACCTGGTGGCCGCCCGCGGCGGCCGGCTGATCAAGACCCTCGGCGACGAGGTGCTGTACGCGGCCGACGACGCGGGCACCGCCGCCGACATCGCGCTGCTGCTCGTCGAGACGATGAGCCACGACGAGACGATGCCCGAGCTGCGCGTCGGCATGGCGTTCGGCACGGTCACCACCCGGATGGGCGATGTCTTCGGCACCACGGTGAACCTGGCGTCCCGGCTGACGTCGATAGCTCCCCGCGACGCCGTCCTGGTCGACAGCGCGTTCGCCGAGGAGCTGATCCGCACCGGTGACGCCCCGGCCTCCGAGGCGGAGGCCGCGGAGGAGGCCGCCGCCGCGGAGAAGGAGGGCGAGGAGCCGCCGAAGTACCGCTTCGCGCTCCAGCCCATGTGGCAGCGCCCGGTGCGCGGTCTGGGCGTCGTCGAGCCCTGGCTGCTCACCCGGCGCGGCGATCCGGAGGACTGACCCGCAAGACGAACGGCCCGCCGCCCCCCCCGCGGGCCTTGCTAGAGCTTCGGCAGGGGGGCGACCAGCGGGTCCACGCACAGGCCGACGACCGGGACGCAGACGCCCGGCCGGCTCGGGGTCCCGGTGTGCGACGGCTGGGGCGCGGGCGGTGTGGCGGCCGGGGCGGGCGCCGGTGTCCGCGAGGGGCGCGGGGCCGTGCTCGCGGTGGGCGCGGGCCGCGGCGCCTCGTCCTCCCGCGGTGTGCCGGCGG
This sequence comes from Streptomyces sp. NPDC048481, assembly GCF_043200075.1. Taxonomy (NCBI): domain Bacteria; kingdom Bacillati; phylum Actinomycetota; class Actinomycetes; order Kitasatosporales; family Streptomycetaceae; genus Streptomyces; species Streptomyces sp. NPDC048481. The sequence goes on along the minus strand of NZ_JBICXC010000002.1, from coordinate 550,151 downwards.
CGCGCCCCGTGGCCGCCGGGGCGGGTGCGGCCGGGGTGTAGGTGGCGCCCGGGGTGAGGGCGACGGAGGTCGGTGAGCCGGGGGCGCCCGGTACGAGGCCGCTGTCGCGGGCCGGGCCGGCGCTCGCGCCGCCCATCGCGCTGGGCGCGCTCGGGGAGGGCGCGACGGTGGCGGCCGTGTCGACCGAGCGGCCGGGACCGACGCCGGCCCCGGTGTCCGCCCCGGTGCCGGCTCCCGTGCTCGCCACGGGGTCGGGCTGCGGATCGGCCTCCGCGGCCCCGATCCCGGCGGGACCTCCCGCGTCGGGCGTCAGCCGCACCAGGCTCAGCACCCCCGCCGCCAGCGCGAGGCCGCCGGCGGCGAACAGCACCTTGTGCGGGCGGGGACGGCGATGCCGGCCACGGGGGCGGGGAACCCACGGCCGCTCGGTCCCGTCCTCCGCCGGGGCCGTCGGCCCGGGTGCGGCCAGGTCCCGCGCCGTGAGGTCCTGTGGCATGACGTCCTGCGCCGTGAGGCCCTGCGCCATGAGGTCCTGTGCCGTCGGGTCCGCCCCGGTCCGCGTGCTCGTCATCGCGTTTCCTCCCGGATGCGCTCGCGCCCCCGCCGCGCCGGGGCGGACGCACGTTATGCGCTCCTGTGAGGGGTGCGGGGCGAGTTGGGCGGGATGTCACTCGAACGAGTGGGCGGAGGCCCCGATGAGGACGGGTCCGCCCTTTCGCCGCCGGGCCCCGGCTGCGATGATCGGACCACAGTTGTTAACCATCGTTAACCCGGAGGGTGTCGTGAGCGGTGTCGTGGGCGTCGGGGACGAGGAGCGGTTCGGGGAGTTCGTGGCGGTGCGCCGGCACGGGGACGGCGGTCATGTCGCGGAGCTGGTCCTGGACCGGCCGAAGGCCATGAACGCGGTCTCCACCGACATGGCCCGGTCGATCGCCGGGGCCTGCGCGGCGCTGGGCGGGGACCCGGACGTCCGGGTGGTCGTGCTGACCTCGACGCACGAGCGGGCGTTCTGTGTGGGCGCGGACCTCAAGGAGCGCAACTCCTTCAGCGACGCGGACCTCGTGCGCCAGCGGCCGCACACGCGCGGGGCCTACACCGGCGTCCTGGAGCTGCCCGTTCCCACGGTCGCGGCGGTGCACGGCTTCGCGCTGGGCGGCGGCTTCGAGCTGGCGCTCGCCTGCGACCTGATCGTGGCCGACGGCACGGCCGTGGTGGGACTGCCCGAGGTGTCGGTGGGCGTGATCCCGGGCGGCGGCGGGACGCAGCTGCTGCCGCGCCGGGTGGGGGCGGCGCGGGCGGCCGAGCTGGTCTTCACCGCCCGCCGGGTGGCGGCGGCCGAGGCCCGTGAGCTGGGCCTGGTGGACGTCCTCGTGGAGGACGGGCGGGACCGGGAGGAGGCGCTCGCGCTGGCCGCGCGGATCGGCGCCAACTCGCCGGTGGGACTGCGGGCGGCGAAGCGGGCGCTGCGCCTCGGGCAGGGGCTGGACCTGCGGGCCGGGCTGGAGGTCGAGGACGCGGCGTGGCGGTCGGTGGCGTTCTCGGGGGACCGGGCGGAGGGCGTGGCCGCGTTCAACGAGAAGCGGAAGCCGCAGTGGCCGGGCGAGTGAGTCGGCGGGGACGGTCCACGTCACTCTAAGTGCCCCCTCTGTGTCTCTTTTTCACCCAAATATCCCTAGCCTGGGGTGATGGGCGAGGGCAGGGGTGAGGCGATGGGCGAGGACGCGCGCCTCGTGGCCGTGGTGGCGCTCGCACAGGGCATGGCGGCCGCGCGCACCCCCCGTGAATCGTGGCGGGCGGCGGCGCTCGGCGCGTGCCGCGCGCTGTCCGGGGGCTTCGCCGCCCTGTCGGTGTGGGAGCGCGACCTCGGGCGGCTGCGCGTGCTGGTGAACGTGGGCGCCCGGGCCGCGGGCGAGGACGAGTTCCCGGAGGCCGAGTCCTACCCGGTGCACCGGTTCCCCGAGATCACCGAGTTCCTGCACGAGCGCTGGGCGTCCGGCGGCGAGCCCAACGCCTGGGTCGAGACGGCCGAGGGGCCGGCCGCCGGGCGTCCGGGCTACTGCCACCAGAGGGTCGCCGCCCTGCGCCGCCGGGGCCGCAGCTCCTGTGTGGTCGCGCCGATCGTGCTGCACGGCCGGGCCTGGGGCGAGCTGTACGTGGCCCGCCCGGCCGGCGCCGCCGTCTTCGGCCGCGCGGACGCCGACTTCGCCACCGTGCTGGCCGCCGTCGTGGCCGCCGGGCTCGCGCAGACCGAGCGGCTGGAGGAGGCCCGCCGGCTCGCCTTCACAGACGCCCTGACCGGTCTGGCCAACCGCAGGGCCGTCGACGTGCGGCTGGAGGAGGCGGTCGAGCGCCACCGTGCGGAGGGGGTCGTGGTCAGCCTCGTCGTGTGCGATCTCAACGGGCTGAAGCGGGTCAACGACACCCTGGGGCACGCCGTCGGCGACCGGCTGCTGGAGCGGTTCGGGTCGGTGCTCTCGCTGTGCGGGGCGATGCTGCCGGGCGGGCTGGCCGCACGGCTCGGCGGCGACGAGTTCTGCCTGCTGGCCGTGGGCCCGCCGGCCGACGACGTCGTCAAGGTCGCCGGCGAGCTGTGCCGGCGGGCCGGTGAGCTGGAACTGGGCGAGGGGGTGGCCTGCGGGGTCGCCTCCACCGAGGACCCGATCGGGCCGGTGGGCTCGGCGCGGCGGCTGTTCCGGCTGGCCGACGCCGCGCAGTACCGGGCGAAGGCCGTGCGGGCCGCCCGGCCGGTGGTCGCCGGGCGGGAGGGCCCGGACGATCCCGTGGTGCGGCTGGCCGACGAGCCGCCGCCGGAGCGGGGGCGGGGCGCGGAGCGGCGCAGGTTCCGGGGGCGGCCCTGACGGTGTGACGCAGTCGGTAAGGGGCGAACCAGGTCTCCACTGGTGACATCTTCGTCTTCAATCACTACGCTCCTGAATATGGATATGCACACTGTGGTGGTGGGGACGCACGGGGTCACCGCGTCCGACGTGCTCGCCGTGGCGCGCGGCGGCGCCCGCGTCGAGCTCTCCGGCGAGGCGGTGGCGGCCCTCGCCGCGGCCCGCGAGATCGTGGACGCGCTGGCGGCCAAGCCCGAGCCCGTCTACGGCGTCTCCACCGGGTTCGGCGCCCTCGCCACCCGGCACATCAGCCCGGAACTGCGCGCCCAGCTCCAGCGCAACATCGTCCGCTCGCACGCGGCCGGCATGGGCCCGCGGGTGGAGCGCGAGGTCGTCCGGGCGCTGATGTTCCTGCGGCTGAAGACCGTCTGCTCCGGGCACACCGGCGTGCGGCCCGGGGTCGCGCAGACCATGGCCGACATCCTGAACGCCGGCATCACCCCGGTCGTCCACGAGTACGGCTCCCTCGGCTGCTCCGGCGACCTGGCCCCCCTCTCCCACTGCGCCCTCACGCTCATGGGCGAGGGCGACGCGGAGGGCCCGGACGGCGTCGTCCGGCCCGCCGGCGACCTGCTCGCCGAGCACGGCATCGCCCCCGTCGAACTGCGCGAGAAGGAGGGCCTGGCCCTCCTCAACGGCACCGACGGCATGCTGGGCATGCTGGTCATGGCCCTCGCCGACCTGGACATGCTCTACAAGTCCGCCGACGTCACGGCCGCCCTGTCGCTGGAGGCCCTGCTCGGCACCGACAAGGTCCTCGCCCCCGAGCTGCACGCCATCCGCCCGCATCCGGGCCAGGGAGCCTCGGCCGCCAACATGCTGGCCGTGCTGGCGGGTTCGGAACTCACCGGCCACCACCAGGACGACGCCCCGCGCGTCCAGGACGCCTACTCGGTGCGCTGCGCCCCGCAGGTCGCCGGCGCGGGCCGCGACACCATGGCGCACGCCCGTCTCGTCGCCGAGCGCGAGCTGGCCTCGGCCGTCGACAACCCGGTGGTGCTCCTTGGGGGCACCTCCCAGGCTTTCGGCACTGGGGGAGGAAGGGTGGAGTCCAACGGCAACTTCCACGGGGCGCCGGTCGCCTACGTGCTCGACTTCCTCGCCATCGCCGTCGCCGACCTCGCCTCCATCGCCGAGCGGCGCACCGACCGGCTGCTGGACAAGAACCGCAGCCACGGCCTGCCGCCGTTCCTCGCGGACGACGCCGGCGTCGACTCCGGGCTCATGATCGCCCAGTACACGCAGGCCGCGCTGGTCAGCGAGCTGAAGCGGCTGGCCGTCCCGGCGTCCGCCGACTCGATCCCGTCCTCCGCGATGCAGGAGGACCACGTGTCCATGGGCTGGTCCGCGGCCCGCAAGCTGCGCACCGCCGTCGACAACCTCACCCGCGTGCTCGCCGTCGAGCTGTACGCGGCCACGCGCGGCGTCGAACTGCGCGAGGGGCTGAACCCGGCGCCGGCCACGCGCGCGGTCATCGAGGCCGTGCGGGAGGCGGGCGTCCAGGGTCCCGGCCCGGACCGGTTCCTCGCGCCGGACCTCGCGGCGGCGGACGCGTTCGTGCGCGGCGGAGGCGTCGTCGCCGCGGTGGAGACGATCACCGGCCCGCTGAGGTAGGGCCGCCACGGCACGGGCCCCGCCGCCGCACCGCAACGGCGCGCGGACGGGGCCCGGAGAGCCGCGGGAGTTACTTGATCTTCGCGAGCTGCGCGGTGACGACGGCGGCCGGCACGGTGGCCGACTTGCCGGTGGACGTCAGCGACGCGAAGTCGACCGTGTAGAACGAGGCCACGGTGTTGCCCTTGCGCACCACCTGGGTGTGGAAGGTGGCCGAACCCTCGCCGTCGACGGCGGAGTCGACGCTGAACGCCACGGACTCGTCACCGGCCGCGGGGGCCTTGTCCGGGGCCACCTTGGTGATCTTCTGCTTCTCGCCCTGGGCGGTGACCTCGAAGCCGCCGGAGCAGGCCGCGATGCCGTCGGAGACCGCCTTGAACGCCTTCTGCGCGCCGTCGCCCTCGTACGACGACAGGCCCACGAAGGTCAGGTTGACCTTGAAGGCGTTCTCCAGGTCCGACTCGCTGATGTCGCCGGGGGCCTTGGTCGCGGCGGACGACACGTTGTCCTCGGTCAGCGAGTTGCTCGCGCCGGACTCCGTGTCGCCCGGCGCGAGACCGGACATGGCGTAGGCGAGCGGAGCGCACGCCTCCTTGTCGGTCTTCACGGCGCTCTTGGAGGCCGGCAGCGTGTCGTCACCCGAGCCGACCTTGTACCCCTTGATCTCGCCCTGGGCGAGCAGCAGCTTCTCCAACTCGGCCTTGGGCAGCGCCTTGGCGTCGGACGCGGCCGCGGAGGCGGTGGCGGATGCCGTGGTCCTGGCGTCGCCGGAGTCCCCGTTCCCCTCGTCGGAACAGGCGGTCAGGACGGAGAGCGACAGTGCGCCCATGGCGGCGACGGCGCACAGCCGTGCCCCCGATGATCTCTTCATGAGCGAACTATGAAGAAGTCGTCAAAGATCAGTCAAGTAGATTCAAAAACCCAGGCGTTCCCGGCGAATCGAGTAAAAGACGAAGCCCGCGCCCAGGGCGAGCAGGGCGGTTCCGCCCACGACATAGGGGGTCGTGTCGAAGCTTCCGGTGTCGGCGAGCCGGGTGCCGCCGTCGGTCGCGGTGTCCGCGGCGTCGTCGTCCGCGGTGCGCACGGCCGTGAGGGCCGACGCGTGGCCGGCGCTCGCGCGGGTCGTGTGCAGCCCGCCTGCCGTGGTCGTCGACGCGGCCCGTGCCTGGGTCGTGACCTGCGACGTCGTCTCCGTTCTGACCGGGGCGTCCTGGGACGCGTTGGCGGACGGGACGAACCACAGGGCGCCCAGCAGGGTCCCCGCGGCGGTGGCGGTCAGCAACGGACGGCGAGCGGATGACACGGAATATCGATCCCCTTGTGACGCTGGCGAATTGGCCGTGTGGCCCGATGCTAATGAAAGGCGCGGGTCGTGGGAAAGCCGCGGGAGCCCCGAGCCGTACGCTCCGGCCATGAGCACTGAAGAGTCATCACGTTATGTACGTATTCGAGTGGAGATTCTGCTGGAGGTTCACGACGAGGAGGCCGTGACGGCGGCGGCGCTGCGACGGCTGGCCGAGGACGACGGGGTCCCGGACGCCGAACGCGCCCACGCCGAGGGCGCTGTGACGCAGGACACCGCCGAGGCGCTGGCCTACCTCGTCGACCCGTTCGACCTGGTCGGCGAGGTCGACGGAGTGGAGCTCCAGCAGGCCTCCTGGTCCAGCGAGCGGGTCGCGTACGACCCCGATTCGCCGGAGTGGGACCTCGACGAGGATGATGTCGACGAGGATGGGGACCCGGACGACGAGTCCGACGGCGAAGAGGGCGGCACCGGCTGAGCGTTGCGGGGGAAACCCGTGGCCCCGGACGGCAACCGCCGCCCGGGGTCCCGTCGTCTCAGGGGGCGCACGAGCCGTATCCCGCACCACGCGTGCCGCGAACGTGGCATGCCCCACACCTTCGCGGTAAGGGGAACGGGACGAACCGGCCGTAGCGTTGAAGGTCTTGAAACGGGGACTCTCGGGGTTCAGGCAAGTGGCGACGATGGAGAAGCGTGTGATGACGGACAGTAGGCGACGTCGAGGTCTGACGGTCGCGTCCGCCCTGCTCGGCGGTGTTCTGGTGCTCTCTGCGTGTTCCGGCGGCGACAGCGGCGGCTCGGACGGCGGGGGCGGCTCCTCGCAGGCCAAGGCCGACGAGGCGGCCGCGCAGAAGTCCTCCGAGGCACAGATCAAGATCACACCGGCGGACGGCACGGACAACGCCTCCATCAACAACTCGGCGACCGTCACGGTGAGCAAGGGGACGCTCTCCTCCGTGACGATGACCACCGCCGACGGCAAGGCGGTGGAGGGCGCGCTCTCCGCCGACCGGACCAGCTGGAAGCCGAACCAGCAGCTGGAGCGCTCCACCACCTACAAGGTGGCCGCCGAGGCGAAGGACTCCGGCGGTCTGGTGGCCCACGAGAACGCCTCCTTCACCACCGTCTCCCCGAACAACAGCTTCATAGGCAACTTCACGCCGGAGGACGGTTCCACCGTCGGCGTGGGCATGCCTGTGTCGATCAACTTCAACAAGGCGATCACGAACAAGGCGGCCGTCCAGAAGGGCGTCACCGTCACCTCCACCAGTGGTCAGGAGGTCGTCTGCCACTGGTTCTCCACCCAGCGCATGGACTGCCGTCCGCAGGACTACTGGAAGGAGAACTCCACCGTCACGCTGAAGCTCGCGCTCGACGGTGTGGAGGGTGCCAAGGGCGTCTTCGGCGTCCAGCAGAAGACGGTCACCTTCAAGATCGGCCGCAACCAGGTCTCCTACGTCGACGCGAAGACCAAGCAGATGAAGGTCACGCACAACGGCGCGGTCGTCAAGACCATCCCGATCTCCGCCGGCTCGCCCGACAACAAGACCTACGAAGGCCAGATGGTCATGTCGGAGAAGTTCAAGGAGACGCGCATGAACGGCGCGACCGTGGGCTTCACCGACGACGACGGCAAGGGCGAGTACGACATCAAGGACGTCCCGCACGCCATCCGCCTCACCAACTCCGGCACCTTCGTGCACGGCAACTACTGGGGCGCGAAGTCCGTCTTCGGCTCGGTGAACACCAGCCACGGCTGCGTCGGCCTGTCCGACACCAAGGGTGCCGACGACAAGGGCACGGCCGGCTACTGGTTCTACACCAACTCGATCGTCGGCGACGTCGTTGTGGTCAAGAACACCGGCGACAAGACCGTCGCCCCGGACAACGGCCTCAACGGCTGGAACATGGACTGGGCCCAGTGGAAGGCCGGTTCGGCCGTCTGACGGACCGTCGCCACCCCCGCACACAGCTCTCCGGCGCCGCCCCCCAGGGGCGGCGCCGTCGTTTCCGGGCCCGGCCGCTCCCCGCCCCCACGGCGCCCCTCTCGCGTTCCCGCGTTCTCATCGGCCTCTTATCCCGGCCTTATCCAGTCATCACGCGCCGTACCTAGCTTGCGGCCATGTTCTTCACCTACCTGAGGCGCGAACTGCGCCGCCGCAGAAGAGCGGCCCTCGTCGTCGCCTCCGGTCTGGCGCTCGGCATCGCCCTGGTCGTCGTGGTCTCCTCCGTCTCGTCCGGCATGGCGAGGGCCCAGGACACCGTCCTGGAGTCGCTGTACGGCCTCGGCACCGACATGACCGTCACCAAGGCCGCCTCGCCCACCGCGAACGCCACCGACCGACCGCGCTTCCGCTTCGACGCCCAGGACGACGACTCCGGCACGCGGCAGAGCACCGACCGCGTCATGGTGCAGGGCTTCCAGACCCTGCCGGCGGCGACCGTCACCCAGGTCGGCAGGCAGAGCGGGGTCGCCGGCGCGGCCGGCGGACTGAGCCTGCGGGTCGTCAAGATCGACGGCCAGTTCACCCGCGGCCGGCTCCAGCAGAACGGCGGCGCCACGGGCGGCGGCCAGGACGCCCGCGGCGGCGGCCCGACGGGCGGCGGCGCGCCGCAGGGCGAAGTACAGGGCGGCGGCGCGGACTTCGACGTCGACAGCTACTCCCTCTACGGCACCGACGTCACCGAGCCCCGGCTCGGCCCGCTGACCTCCTCCACGATCACCGCGGGACGCACCTTCAAGTCCACCGAGACCGACGCCGCGGTCGCCGTCGTGGACTCCGCCTACGCCGAGCAGAAGTCGCTCGAGGCCGGCTCCACGCTCACCGTCGACGGCGTCGAGCTCGCGGTGATCGGCATCGCCACGGCCGACAGCGGCGCCGCCGCCGCCGACGTCTACATCCCGCTGACCCGGGCCCAGACCCTCGCCGACGCGAAGAACAAGGTCACCACGATCTACGTCAAGGCGTCCGACTCGAAGAAGATCGACAGCGTCAAGGCGACCGTCCGCAAGAACGTGCCGGGCACGACGGTCACGACCTCCGCCGATCTCGCGGACACCGTCTCCGGCTCCCTCTCCACGGCCTCCTCGCTCGCCGCCACCGTCGGCCGCTGGCTGTCCGTCGCGGTGCTGATCGCCGCCTTCCTCGTCGCCGGCCTGCTCACCTCCTCGGCCGTCTCCCGGCGCGTCCGCGAGTTCGGCACGCTCAAGGCCCTCGGCTGGAGGTCCGGCCGCGTCACCCGCCAGGTGGCCGGCGAGGCCATGGTCAACGGACTGCTCGGCGGCGCCCTCGGCATCGCGCTCGGCCTGGCGGGCGCGTACACCGTGACCGCCGTCAGCCCCACGCTCCAGGCGCGGCTCGGCGGCGGCCAGGACGGCCCCGGCGCGGGCGGCGGCTTGGGCGCCGGCCGCCGGGCGGCCGCCCGGACCCTCGACGTCGCCCTGACCGCGCCGGTGAGCGCCACCACCGTCGCCCTCGCGGTGGTCCTCGCCGTGGCCGGCGGCCTCATCGCGGGCGCCTTCGGCGGCTGGCGGGCGTCGCGGCTGCGCCCGGCGGACGCGCTGCGCCGCGTCGAATAACCCTCCCGCCCCCCACCGAACCCAGACCCAGGAGCGCAGTCCCCATGTACGAACTCAGAGGCGTCACCAAGCGCTACACCCGCGGCAAGGACACCGTCCACGCCCTCGACGGCGTCGACCTGACCGTCCCGGACGGCGACCGCCTCGTCATCCAGGGCCCCACCGGCGGCGGCAAGTCCACCCTGCTCCAGATGATCGGCGCCCTCGACCGGCCCACGGAGGGCGAGATCGTCCTCGACGGCGTCGACCTGGCCAAGCTCTCCGAGGCGAGGCTGACCAAGGTGCGCAGCGAGAACATCGGCTTCGTCTTCCAGTCCTTCAACCTCATCCCCACCCTCACCGCGCAGGAGAACGTCGAGACGGCGCTCGTCCCGCTCGGCGTCAAGACCCGGGAACGGCGCGAGCGGGCCGCCGGGGCGCTGGTCTCCGTCGGGCTCGGCGAACGCCTGCGCCACCTGCCGTCCGAGATGTCCGGCGGCCAGCAGCAGCGCGTCGCGATCGCCCGCGCGCTGGTCAAGCAGCCGAAGGTGCTGCTCGCCGACGAGCCCACCGGCAACCTCGACGAGAGCATGCGCGACGAGATCATGGACGTGCTGCACCGCATGTGGGAGGAGCACGGGCTGACCTTCGTCATGGTCACCCACGACTCCGCGATCGCGAGGAAGGCCCCACGGGTCGCGACCATCCGCAAGGGCAGGATCACGGTCAAGGAGAACGCCACGTCCGCCTGACCGGCCACCGCCGCCCAGGCCTGCCGCGCCCCGGCCGGCCCCCCGTCCGCCCCGCCCGTTCGCTGAGCCCTGAGAGAACGCCCGCCGGAAGAGAAGCCTCCGGCGGGCCGTTCGTGCTTGCGTGGGCCCATGACGGCACCGCAGACGGACCAGACGCCCACCCCGACCACCACCGTCGAGTACATCCGGTACACCATCCCGCAGGACCGCTCGGCCGAGTTCCTGGCCGCGTACAGCCGCGCCGCACGCGAACTCGCGGCCTCCCCGCACTGCGTCGACTACGAACTCGCCCGCTGCGAGGAGGACTTCGGCCACTTCATCCTGCGCATCACCTGGACCTCCACCGAGGACCACCTGAAGGGCTTCCGCACCTCCGACCTGTTCCCCGCCTTCCTCGCCGATATCCGCCCGTACGTCGGCGCCATCGACGAGATGCGCCACTACAAGGCCACCTCCGTGCGCGGCGCCGGCGCCGCGGTGCCCACCCTGTACGAGTGGGCGGGCGGTGCGGACGCCTTCGCCCGGCTGACCGAGGCGTTCTACGCGAAGGTGCTCCGGGACGACCTCCTCGCCCCGGTCTTCGCCGGCCTCGCCCCCGAGCACGCCGAGCACGTCGCCCTCTGGCTCGCCGAGGTCTTCGGCGGCCCGCGGACCTACTCGGCGACCCAGGGCGGCCACAGCCACATGGTCGCCAAGCACGTCGGCCGCGGCATCACCGAGCCCCAGCGCCGCCGCTGGGTCGACCTCGTCCAGGACGCCGCCGACGAGGCCGGCCTGCCCACCGACGCCGAGTTCCGTTCGGCCTTCCTCGCCTACGTCGAGTGGGGCACCCGCCTCGCCGTGCACTTCTCCGGCCCCGACGCCGTACCGCCCGCCGAGCAGCCGGTGCCCCGGTGGGGCTGGGGCGCCGCACCCCCCTACCGCGGCTGAACCGCCCGGCCCGACGGGCGGCCGGGGGAGGAGAACAGCGGAGGAGAATCCCGGCGGAGGGTTCGACCGGGCGGCCCTCCCGGCCCGGCCCCGGGCCGCCGCGCGCTCTCAGGCGGACGGCGTCCGCGACCCCGCCCGGGTGGCGTCGGCGCCCCAGCTCGCCAGCAGCCGCAGCGCCTCCTCCGACGCCGACCCCGGCTCCGCGTGATAGGTCACCAGCACCTGCTCACTGCCGTCCGACAGCCTGAACCCCTCGAAGTTCAGGGAGAGATCGCCCACCAGCGGATGCGTCATGCGCTTCACGCCGTGGCTCTTCTCCTTGACGTCGTGCGTCGCCCACAGCCGCCGGAAGTCCTCGCTCTTCACCGACAACTCGCCCACCAGCGCGGACAGCCGCGGATCGTCCGGATAGCAGCCCGCCTCCATGCGCAGGACGCACACGATGTCGATCGCCTTCTGCTCCCAGTCCACGAACAGGTCGTGGTAGTCCGGGCGCAGGAACGTCAGCCGCGCCCAGTTGCGCTCCGCCGCCGGCAGCTCGCCCCAGTCGCCGAAGAGCGCCGCCGCCATCCGGTTCCACGCGAGGATCTCCGAACGCCGCCCGATCACGTACGCCGGCACCGCGTCCATCGCGTCGAGCAGTTGCTGCAACGCCGGCCGCGCCTGCGGGGGCCGCGCCGTCTGCTTCTTCTTCTGCTTCGGCTTCGCCAGGTGCGTGAGGTGGGCGTGCTCGGCGTCCGTCAGCCGCAGGGCGCGCGCGATGGCGTCCAGCACCTCCGACGAAACGTTGCGCCCGTTGCCCTGCTCCAGACGCGTGTAGTACGCCACCGAGACCCCGGCCAGCTGCGCCAGCTCCTCCCGCCGCAGCCCCGGCACCCTGCGGTGCCGGCCGAAGTCGGGCAGCCCCACGTCCCCCGGCTTGAGCCGGGCCCGCCGGGTGCGAAGGAACTCGCTCAGTTCGGCACGCCGGTCCAGCGAGGCGCCCGAGACGGATTCGGGGAGTTCGTCCATGTCGTCCAGTATTCACGGTCGTACGCACGGCATCCTGACCCCGTCAGTGGTAGGCACAGCGGACGTACGCAAAGGCGTGACCTGGGTGAATGCCGGCAGACGGGGCAGGCTGGCTGCCGTGCCCGGTTCGGAAGGCAGGCCGGACACGAAGCAACCCCCGCTAGGAGACCCCCGGCATGACCACCACCGTCGCCGCGTACGCCGCTCCCGCCGCCAAGGCTCCCCTGGAGCGCACGACCATCGAACGGCGTTCCGTCCGCGAGTTCGACGTCCTGATCGACATCGAGTTCGCCGGCATCTGCCACTCCGACATCCACCAGGCCAGGGAGGGCTGGGGCGAGGCGATCTTCCCGATGGTGCCCGGCCACGAGATCGCGGGCGTCGTCTCCGAGGTCGGCCCGGGCGTCACCAGGTTCGCCGTCGGCGACCGGGTCGGCGTCGGCTGCCTCGTCGACTCCTGCCGCGAGTGCGACAACTGCAAGGCCGGTCAGGAGCAGTACTGCACCGCGGGCAGCGTCGCCACCTACAACGCCGTCGGCAAGGACGGCGAGCCCACCTACGGCGGCTACGCCCAGAAGATCGTCGTCGACGAGAACTTCGTCGTCCGCATCCCCGACGGCCTCGCCCTCGACGTCGCCGCCCCGCTGCTGTGCGCCGGCATCACCACGTACTCCCCGCTCAAGCGGTGGAACGCCGGCCCCGGCAAGAAGGTCGCCGTCCTCGGCATGGGCGGCCTCGGCCACATGGCGGTCAAGATCGCCCACGCGCTCGGCGCCGAGGTGACCGTCCTGTCCCAGTCGCTGCGCAAGAAGGACGACGGCCTGAAGCTGGGCGCCGACCACTACTACGCCACCAGCGACGAGAAGACGTTCCAGGAGCTGAGCGGCTCCTTCGACCTCATCCTCTCGACGGTCTCGGCCCCGCTCGACTTCAACGCCTACCTGTCGCTGCTGAAGGCCGAGGGCGCGCTGGTGAACGTGGGCGCCCCCGAGGAGCCGATCAGCCTCAGCCTCTTCTCGGTCATCGGCGGCGGCAAGACCCTCGCCGGCTCCATGATCGGCGGCATCGCGGAGACCCAGGAGATGCTGGACTTCTGCGCCGCGCACGGCCTGGGCGCCGAGATCGAGCTGATAGGCGCGCACGAGATCAACGACGCCTACGAGCGCGTGGTCGCCAGCGACGTCCGCTACCGGTTCGTGATCGACGCGTCGACGATCTGACGCTCCGCTGGTCCGAGGGATCGGCTTCGCGGGCTCGTGGTCTGCGGGCTCGTCGGCCTGCGGGAGCCGGTGGTCCACCGCGGTCCACCGTTGCCGGGGCGATGGGACCGACGGCGGCAGCAGGGCCGGCGTCCGCTTCCACTCCGGTGGACAGGGCCGCGGGCCGGTCGTCCCGGGCAGGGAACCGACAGGGCTCCCGGAGCACGCCTCCGGGGGCCCTGCGGCGTCCGCCCACGGCGGTCGGGGCGCCGGCGACGACACGCGCGGACGCCGAGGGTGGGGCGGGCCGTGGATGGGTCAGTGGGGGGCGGGGAAGGACTCCCCGTGGCCGTAGGACCGTACGACGACCCCGCCGCCCGGGGCCGGGCGCAGGGAGTGGGCCCGGCCGAGCCCCGCGACCCGCGCGCGCCCGTCCGCGACCTCGACCAGGGTGTTCTCGTCGACGGCCACCGCGTGCGCGAGCCGCCCGCCGGCCACGAGGGCGGCCGTCCGTCCCGACGTCCCCCACTGCGCGGCGTGCACGTCCACCCCGAACGGCACCAGCCCCAGCCCGGCCCGCACCTCGACCTCCTCCAGATCCTCGGCGGCGTCCGCGGGGCACACGGGAACCCCGTCCACCAGCCACCCCCCGACCACCGCGTCCCGCGCCGCGACCACGGCCCCGGCCGAGAACCCGGCGTACGGCAGGCCCAGCGAGGCGAGCCCCCGGCCCGCGTCCCCGGCGAACGCCTCCTGGTAGGCGGGCGTCAGACCGCCGCAGACGAACACCCCGTCCACGGCCTCGGGCAACGCCCCGGCGTCGAACGGCCGCCCGACCGGCAGCAGCAGCGGCACGGGCGCGCACGCCCCCGCCCGGCGCAGCGCGACGTCGTACCGGTCGAACTCCGCGGCCCCGTCGCCCTCGTCGACGAGTACGCACAGGATGCGTGGAACCTCCCCCGCACCGGCGCGCGAACGCCCCGCCGCCGCCCGGAGGAACGGCCCGTGCACGACGTCCGCCACGGACGCGTCCCAGCCGCCGCCGACCAGGAACACGGGCGCTGGGCCCCCACCGCTCGCTCCGCCGCTCATGCGCGCAGTCCCTTCAGTCCGTCGTAGGCGGCCGTCAGCATCTCCATGCCCCGGATGTCCGCCGCGGGTTCACGCATCTGGTTGGTCACGTACGCCACCGTCATACGCGACTCGGGCTCGATCATGACCGTCGAGCCGCCCCAGCCGCCCCACCCGTAGGTGCCGCCGAAGCGGCCGTAGCCGAGGCCCCAGCTGACCGGCATGCCGAGACGGCGGTCCTGGCCGGCGAACTGCTCCGCCCAGGCACGCTCGCACCCGGCGCGGGACAGCAGCCGCACCCCGCCCACCGAGCCGCCGCAGGCGGGGACCGACTGGACCAGGGCGACCGAACGGGCGTTGCCGAAGCCGCTCGCGGCGGGGATCTGCGCCCGCCGCCAGGCCGCGCTGTTGCCGTCCCGCACCCGCAGAGCGGTGGGGACGGGGGAGGCGGACGAGGCGGACGGGGCCGGCGTGCCGGCGGGCGACCCGGCCTCGGAGGGCGGGGCCGAGGTGGCGGCCGCGGCCGCGGTGTAGTCCTCGTCCCGGGAGGGCGGCGGGACCGCCGGGGCCACCCGGGGGTCGTCGCGCTCCGGCAGCCCCATGTGGAAGTCAGCGCCCAGCGGGCCCGCGATCTCGTCGGCGAAGAACTCGCCCGGCATCCGGCCGGTGATCCGCCGGACGACCTCGCCGACCAGGAACCCCTGGGTGAGGGAGTGGTACCCGGCCGCGCTGCCCGGCTCCCACTGCGGCGCCTGCGCGGCCAGCCGCGCCGTGGCCGTCGGCCAGTCGTACAAGTCCGCCACCGGCCAGACCCAGTCGGGCAGCCCCGCGGTGTGCGAGAGCACGTGCCGGACGAGGACGCCCTCCTTGCCCGCCGCGGCGAACTCCGGCCAGTACCGGGCCACCGGCGCGTCCACGTCCAGCTCGCCCCGGTCCGCCAGCACCAGCGCGCACAGCGCCGTCATCGTCTTCGTGACGGACCAGACGTTGACGAGGGTGTCGCGCCGCCAGGGAACCGTGCGCCCGGCGTCGGCGAAGCCGCCCCAGACGTCGACCACCGGCTCGCCGTCCACGAACACGGCCACCGAGCCGCCGGCGTCCCCCTCGTCCAGCGCCACAGCCAGCGCGGCGGGCACCGCGGCGAAAAGATCGTCGTACGACCCCTGAATGTCAGCCATGACGCCATCTAGCCCCCGCGACGCCGCCCCCGGCAACCGAGATTCCCGGGGGGCGGCGACGCGCGGTGTCGCGGAGGGCTCGCTACCGGTCGCCGGCGTCGGCGAACGTCCACACGGCGTGGGCGCCGGGGCCGACGGTCAGCGTCGAGTGGCCGATCCGTTCCACGTGCCGGGTCTTCACGGGCCGGTTGAGCGACATCTCGACCCGTTGCAGGCCCGCCTGAGCACGCGGGACGGCGTCGAGGCGGATCGTGGTGCCGCCGCCCTCCGCGACGACGCCGCCGCCCGGCAGGTCGCGGACGGCGAACCCGCCGGCCCGCAGCAGCGGCACGGTGTCGGCGAGGTCGTCCCCGGTGACCGCGATGCGCACCGACGTCACGTCACGCATCAGGTGGGTGCGGTAGTCGTCGGAGAGGTAGCGCGCCCGCCCGACGTCACCGGGGAACCTCTCCGGTTCGGTGTTGCTGCGGGGATCGGCGAAGTACTCCGGCCGGTACTCCATCGCCCACGCCTGGAAGGCGTCGTACTCGGTGCTGGTGAGGAGGGCGTCGAACCACGGCACGGGCACGCCGTCGCCGAAGTCCTTGGTCTGGAGGAAGTCGACGGGGGTGGCGCCGGCGCTCTTCATGCGCTCGGCGACGGTCGTCAGGTCCCCGTCCCGCTCGGTCGACAGGCCCAAGCCGGCGGAGCCGAGGACGCCGTCAGGTCCGGGGAGGTCACCGACCCCGAACAGCTCCAGATAGGTCTCACGGCCCATCAGATAGCGACCGGTCCAGGTCTGCCCGCCGGCGCCGGTCGTGGTGCGCACCTGGAAGGAGGCGAAGTCCTTCAGGTAGTCGGAGTGCTCGATGGCGTCGGCGGTCTCCCGGTCCAGGACGCCATAGGAGTGGTTGTAGAACAGCAACTGCCGGTCGTGCGAGGACGTCCCGCCCCCGTCGGCCCGCGCGGTGCCCGCCCCGGCCGCCAGGGCTGCGGCGAGAACCACAGTGAATACGACGATCATCTGTAATGTCCGGCGAATCAGCATGCGAGCGATCGTAGGCGGGGCCGGCCGGGACGATGGCGCATTTCGAACCACCTCGAAATGCCGGACACAGGGCGCCGGCACATGCCGGGAGAGACACTCCGGCCTGCCCTGCCCTGCCCTGCGCTGCCCTGCCCTGCCCTGCCCGGCGCGTGGGCGAGGGTCAGGGCGCGAGTGCGGTGCGGGGCCGGGGGCGGCGGGTCCACAGGGACACGTCACTGCTCGTCGCGACGGCGATCGTCTCCCCGGACGGCGAGAAGCCGAAGGCCCGGAGCTCGGAGTACGTGGAGTGGAAGATGTGCCACCACCGCTCGCCGTGCGGCCCGGAGTGGGGGAGCCCGCCGTCGGTCGAGAGCAGCACGCGGTCGTGGGGCCAGGCCGGGCTGACCCTCTCCAGCGTCCAGCCGTCCCCGGTCGTGGTGTGCAGCCCGCCGCCGAAGAGCCCCGCGATGTGCACGCGGCTGCCGGCGATCGGCCCCGGTCCGGGGCAGGTGAGATCGGCGGCCGCGTCGGGCGTGCCGTCCTCGGGGTCGGGGTCGCGGTCCCGGGCGATCTTCTCCCCGGTGACCGCGTCGAGGAGTCCGTGGCCGTCGTGGGAGACGACCATGACCAGGTCCCGGCCGTCGTCGGGATGCGCCGCGAAACCGATGCCGAGCAGTCCGCCGACGGCGATGCCGTGCGTGTGCGCGAAGACCGGCCGCCACGGTCCGGGTGCGGGAACGACCGGAGCCGCGAGCAGCCGCTCGCACAAGTCGCGCTGGTACTCCGTGAGTTCCGGCCCGTGCCCCGCCCGCCCGACCGGAGCCCCGCCGTCTTTCGTCCACCTGTTCACAGACTCATGATCCACGCCGCGGCGCCGACCCGGCAGAGCGGAGGCGTACGCCGGTGACCGACCGGCCGGTCGAAATTCGGGTGCGGCCTGGCCGGGCCGACCCCACGCTGTACGCCATGGAAGAACCGCACCGCAGGATCCGTGCGCTCTGCACGGCGTCCACGATCACCGTCTACCAGGCCTACGCCCCTGATATAGGGCTGCCCGCCGTTCGTGACGGCCGCTTTCCGGCCGCGTGGAAGCCCGGCCGCATGACGTGGATCAAGCCCAGTTTCCTGTGGATGATGTACCGCTCCGGGTGGGGCACGAAGGAGGGCCAGGAGACCGTCCTCGCCGTCGAGATCACTCGTGACGGCTTCGAGTGGGCGCTGCGCCACGCCTGCCTGGCGAGTTACGCCCCCGGCCTGCATCCCGATCGCGACGCCTGGCAGCGAGACCTCAGGCGCGCACCGGCCCGCGTCCAGTGGGACCCCGAGCGCGACCTGCACCTGCGCCCCCTGCCGTACCGCTCGCTGCAACTGGGGCTCTCGGGCGAGGCGTCGGCGCGTTACGCGAACGAGTGGATCGTGTCCGTCAGCGACGTGACCCCGCTCGCCGACGAGATCCACGCGCTCGTCAGGGACGGCGACCCGGCCTCGGCGACCCGGCTCCTCCCGCGGGAGCAGGAGTACCCCGCCGACGACGGACTCCTGGCCCACCTGCGCCCCTGAGCGGAGGCCGGACACAACGGCCGGCCGACGACCTGTCCGCAGACTGCGCCCAGTCATCGGCAGCGGACGAGGCGGCAGCGCGGCTCAGTGGGGCATCGTCGCCGGGCTGCCGCCGTTCGCCTCGTAGCCGGCGACCGCCATCGCGCGGTGGACCGCGAACTCACCGGCCGGGTCCGGGGAGAGCGTCCACGGAAGGGCGCCGACATGGCCGTCCACGTGGACGAGCTGGCTCATCGCCTCCGACCACCGTTCCGAGCGCACGAGGAAGAACAGGAGCAGATGGCGGACGTGCGCCAGCATCGGGTCGTCGGGCCGGGCCGCGTGCACCGCGAACAGCGCGCCGTGCACCGCCTTGGTCACGACCTCGCTCTGGTAGAAGCTGCGCACCAGGTTCACCTCGGGGAGGTGCTCGAAGACCGCGAAGAGCGGCATCGCCGCGAGGAGGGAGCCTCGCGGGGCCCGTGCCGCCGCCGACTCCGCGAAGGCGTACGCCAGCTCGCGCGAGCCGTGCCACTTCTCGCACCAGTAGTGCAGGGCCGCCAGATGCGCCCCCATGTGCGCCGGGTCGCGGTCCAGGATGTTCAGCCAGAGCTGCTCGAATTCCGCCTGCGAGTAGCGCAGACCGCGGGCCACCGACAGCTCGACGATGTACGGGACCGGGTCGTCGGGGGACAGCAGCGCCGCCTGGCCGCACGCGTCCCGCGCCTCCTCCATGATGATCCGGAAGTCGTCGGTGCCCGGCGACGACGTCCGCCAGGCCTGCTGCACCAGGAACTCCGCGTGCACCGCCGCGCCGCCCGCGTCCTTGGGAGCCTCGGTGCGCCACACCCGCAGCCACTGTCCGCCCGGGGCCTCGCTCACCCCGCCCGGCCGCTGCTGCAGCTCCAGCGCCGCCGCGCCCGCGAAGGCCTGCACGCGCTGCCAGCGCAGCTCGCCCCGCGTCTCGGTGCCGGCCAGCAGCTGCTGGGCCGCCCGGTAGTCCTGCGTGTGCTGCACCACGTCCAGGACGTCGAGCAGGTCCTGGTCGGGGCCGGGCATGCGGATGTCCAGCTCCTCGGTCCGCACGAAACCGTACGTCGCCGGGTCCGCCGCGTCCGGGTGGTCGGCCGGGACCAGCCCGACGACACCGCGCCGGCGCCGCACGAGCGCCACGACCACGTAGCCGATCAAGACCAGCGCCACCAGGCCCCACAGAATCTCCATGCCACAAGCGAACCAGACCGCGCCGACAATTGGCCAACCCGCCCCCGCTCCTGTGGAAAACTCCGCCCCGGCCGGGGTCCCGCCCCGCCCGCCGGGCGGCCGGCCCGCGCCGGGGCCGCGAGCGGACTACCCTCGGTGCCCATGAGCGACAGGCACATCAGTCAGCACTTCGAGACCCTCGCGATCCACGCGGGCAACACCGCCGATCCCCTCACCGGCGCGGTCGTCCCCCCGATCTACCAGGTCTCGACCTACAAGCAGGACGGCGTCGGCGGCCTGCGCGGCGGCTACGAGTACAGCCGCAGCGCCAACCCGACCAGGACCGCCCTGGAGGAGAACCTCGCGGCCCTGGAGGGCGGCCGCCGAGGTCTCGCGTTCGCTTCCGGACTGGCGGCCGAGGACTGCCTGTTGCGTACGCTGCTCAGCCCCGGCGACCACGTCGTCATCCCCAACGACGCCTACGGCGGCACCTTCCGCCTCTTCGCGAAGGTCGTCGCCCGGTGGGGCGTCGAGTGGTCGGTCGCCGACACCAGCGACCCGGCCGCCGTGCGCGCCGCGATCACCCCCAAGACCAAGGCCGTGTGGGTGGAGACCCCCTCCAACCCGCTCCTCGGCATCACCGACATCGCCGCCCTCGCCCAGATCGCCCGCGACGCGGGCGCGAAGCTGGTCGTCGACAACACCTTCGCCACGCCGTACCTGCAGCAGCCGCTCGCGCTCGGCGCGGACGTCGTCGTGCACTCCCTGACCAAGTACATGGGCGGCCACTCGGACGTCGTCGGCGGCGCGCTGATCACCGGCGACGCGGCACTGGGCGAGGAACTCGCCTTCCACCAGAACGCGATGGGCGCGGTCGCCGGGCCCTTCGACTCCTGGTTGGTGCTGCGCGGCACCAAGACGCTGTCCGTGCGCATGGACCGCCACAGCGAGAACGCCGGCAAGATCGCCGACATGCTGACCCGGCACGCGCGCGTGACGCACGTGCTGTACCCGGGCCTGCCGGAGCACCCCGGGCACGAGGTCGCGGCCAAGCAGATGCGCGCCTTCGGCGGGATGGTGTCCTTCCGCGTCGCCGGCGGCGAGGAAGCGGCCGTCGAGGTCTGCAACCGGGCCAAGGTGTTCACCCTGGGCGAGTCCCTGGGCGGCGTCGAGTCCCTGATCGAGCACCCGGGGCGCATGACGCACGCGTCCGTGGCCGGTTCGGCCCTGGAGGTCCCCGCCGACCTCGTCCGCCTCTCCGTGGGCATCGAGAACGTCGACGACCTCCTCGAGGACCTCCAGCAGGCCCTCGGCTAGAGCACAGGGGCCGGGTCGGGGCGGCGCGGGGCGGGGCCCGCCCCGCCACCCGGTCGGTGCGGTCGGGCCCCGGGCCCGGTGACCCGGCCCCGGGGCTCGTCACCCGGCCCCGGTTCACCAGTCCCTGAGCGGGGGAGTCGTCTCCGACGGGGGTTCCACCCATGGCTGCGCCACGATCGCCCATACCGCGAACGCCACGGCCGCCGCGCACAGCAGCAGCCACATCAGCCGGCGGGCCGCCCGGCGGCGGCGCACGATGCGGGCCCCCCGGCGCACGACCTCCGGGTGGAGGTCGGCCGGCACGTGCGGGGGCGGGGTCCGTTCCATGATCAGGCGGACGGCGGCCTCCCGTTCGGCGCGGTTCACGAGGCGGCCGCCTTCGCCCGGGGCGTCACCGTCGTCCGCGCGCGGGGCGGGCGCAGCAGGGCCGTGGTGGCCCGGTCGCAGAGCGTGCGGACGCGGTCGACGGGCAGGCCCAGCAGGGCCGCCGCCTGTTCCTCGGCGACGCCCTCGTACAGCCTGAGGACCAGTACGAGGCGTTCCTGAGGAGTGAGGAGCGCGAGCGGGCCGGCGGCTGCGGGGCGGCGGCGCTCCGGCACGACGTACCGGCGCAGCGCCGGGAGGCGGCCGTGGGGCAGGACGCGGTCGAGGGGCAGGGCGTCGTAGAGGCGCCGCACGTACTCGTGCCAGGCGTAGTGGGCGAAGCGGGTCGCCAGCTGCTCGCGGGCGCGGTCGTACGGGTCCTCGCCGCGCAGCCGGTCCCAGCACGCGTACGTGCGTGCGAGGGCGAGGGTCAGGAGGCGGCGCGCGCGGGGGTTGTCGGCGGGGGACTCGGCCGTGAGCAGCGTGGCGGTGTGCAGCAGCCGGCCGCCCGCGCCGGCCACGAACGCCTCGAACTCCCTGGCCCGGTGGATCTCCTGGACCGTACGGCTGTCACGCACACCGAGCCTCCCGCCTGACGGCGTCCCCCTGGGCGGCCATCTGCCCCGGTCTCATATGAGGCCCGGGGCGGGCCGCCGGTCAAGAGTCGCGCGCACCCGCCGGAAAGTCGCCCCCGCGCGGGCCGCGGGCTCAGGAGGCGGGCGTGGAGGAGTCGGCGCCCGGGAGGCCGTGGGCGGACATCCGCGAGGAGAGGGCGGTGTTGAAGCGTGTGAGGAGCGTGCAGAACGTCTCGCGCTCCTCCGGCGCCCAGTCGTCCGTCAGTTCGGCCATCAACTGCCGCCGCGAGGAGCGGACTTCCTCCAGACGGGCCTGTCCGCGCGGGGACAGCTGGAGCACCACGGCCCTGCCGTCCTCGGGGTGGGAGGTCCGCTTGACCAGGCCGGTGTCGACGAGCGGCGCGACCTGCCGGGTGACGGTGGACGAGTCGATGCCCATGCTCGCCGCGAGTGCCTTGACGCCCATGGGGCCTTCGTTGTCGAGGCGGTTGAGCAGCAGGTACGCGGCGCGGTCCATGGAGTTGCGCACCTGCCCGACGCCGCCGAGCCGGGTCTGCTCGGCCCGTCGGGCGAACACCGCGACCTCGTGCTGCAACGTGTCGAGGAGACCGGTGTCACCGACTGTCGTCATGTCCATCGACATTTCAGGTGTTGTGGGCATGGCCGGAGGCTCACTTCATCAAAGGGCTGCTGGAATGGGGGACAGAGTACGCGGCCGGGAGGCGGGTCGTACCGGCGCTGCGCAAACCGATCTCGGAGGTTGGTCACAGCGGTCGTTCCCGCCTGTGAACTGCGATGCTGGAGTCATGAGCTACGGCACGGCTGACTCCTTTCGCCCCGTCACCCTCGACGACGTGCGCGGCGCCCGGAAGATGCTGGCGGGCGTGGCCCGGACGACCGCGGTGGAGGGGAGCCGGCATCTGACCCAGCTGGTGGGGGCGCCGGTCCACTTCAAGTGCGAGAACCTCCAGCGGACGGGGTCGTTCAAGCTGCGCGGGGCGTATGTGCGCATCGCCGGGCTGCTGCCGGAGGAGCGGGCGGCCGGGGTGGTCGCGGCGAGCGCGGGCAACCACGCGCAGGGCGCGGCGCTGGCGTCGTCGCTGCTCGGCGTGCGTTCCACGGTGTTCATGCCGAAGGGCGCGCCGCTGCCGAAGATCAGCGCCACCCGGGAGTACGGCGCCGAGGTGCGCCTGCACGGCCAGGTGGTCGACGAGACGCTGGCCGCGGCGCAGGAGTACGCGGCCGAGACGGGTGCGGTGTTCATCCACCCCTTCGACCACCCCGACGTCATCGCCGGTCAGGGCACGGTCGGGCTGGAGATCCTGGAGCAGTGCCCGCAGGTGCGCACGATCGTCGTCGGGATCGGCGGGGGCGGTCTGGCGGCGGGGATCGCGGTCGCGGTGAAGGCGCTGCGGCCGGACGTGCGGATCGTCGGCGTGCAGGCGGCGGGGGCGGCCGCGTATCCGCCCTCGCTGGCGGCCGGCCGGCCGGTGTCGATCCGCACCCCGGCGACGATGGCCGACGGCATCAAGGTCGGCCGGCCCGGCGACGTGCCGTTCTCGCTCGTCGGCGAACTGGTGGACGAGGTGCGCACGGTCACGGAGGACGAGCTGGCCGCGGCGCTGCTGCTGTGCCTGGAGCGGGCCAAGCTGGTCGTCGAGCCGGCCGGGGCGAGCCCGGTGGCCGCGCTGCTCGGGGCGCCGGACGCCTTCGAGGGCCCGGTGGTGGCGGTGCTCTCCGGAGGCAACGTCGACCCGGTGCTGATGGAGCGCGTCCTGCGGCACGGCATGGCCGCGCAGGGCCGCTACCTGGCCGTACGGGTGCGGCTGACGGACCGGCCGGGCGCCCTCGCCTCGCTCCTGGGGGCGTTGTCAGTGGTCGACGCTAACGTGCTGGACGTCAGCCACCTGCGAACCGACCCCCGGCTCGGGCTGACGGAGGCGGAGGTCGAACTGCACCTGGAGACGAAGGGTCCGGCGCACTGCGCCGAGGTCGGCCGGGCGTTGCACGACGCCGGATACACCGTCGTCGACTGAGGCCGGGCACAGCGTCCGGGGGGGGCGTGTTCACACGCCTCCGAGCCAGGCCAGGACCCCCGCTCACTCGTTCGAGTAAATCCGTTGTGAGACGCGATACATCGCGTTATGGTGTGTCTCGCACTGCCCCGTAATTCCGCCGTCAGGCGGAGCGGAAAGTGCAAACCTAGGCTTTCCGAAGAATCCCCGACGACGTGGAGACTCATATGCCAGGCGCCATCTACGCCGAAGGTCTGGTGAAGACCTTCGGCGACGTAAAGGCTCTGGACGGCGTGGACCTCGACGTGCCGCAGGGCACGGTCCTGGGCCTGCTCGGGCCGAACGGCGCGGGCAAGACCACGGCGGTCCGCTGTCTGACCACCTTGCTGCGCCCCGACCGAGGCCGGGCCGTGGTCGCCGGCTTCGACGTGCTCAAGCATCCCGACGACGTGCGCCGCTCGATCGGCCTGTCCGGCCAGTTCGCGGCGGTCGACGAGTACCTCACCGGCCGCGAGAACCTGCAGATGGTCGGCCGGCTCTACCAGATGAAGGCCGCCGCGGCGAAGGCCCGCGCCGCCGAACTGCTCGACCAGTTCGACCTCGCGGACGCCGCCGACCGCCCCGCCAAGACCTATTCCGGAGGCATGCGCCGCCGCCTCGACCTGGCCGCGGCGCTGGTGGTCTCACCGCCCGTGATGTTCATGGACGAACCGACGACCGGCCTCGACCCGCGCAACCGCCAGCTGCTCTGGGAGGTGATCAAGCGACTGGTCTCCGACGGCACGACCCTGCTGCTGACCACCCAGTACCTCGAAGAGGCCGACCACCTGGCGCACGACATCGCGGTTGTCGACCACGGCCGGGTCATCGCTCGCGGCACCTCCGACGAACTCAAGGCGCGCACGGGCGGCGAGCGCGTGGAGGTCGTGGTCCATGAACGCGACCACATCACCGTGGCCCGCGAGGTGCTCTCCGGCTTCGGCAAGGGCGAGACCACGGTCGAGCAGCACACCCGCAAACTCACCGTGCCGGTGACCGGCGGCGCCAAACTGCTCGCCGAGGTCATCCGCGAGCTCGACGGACGCGGCATCGAGATCGACGACATCGGCCTGCGCCGCCCCACCCTCGACGACGTCTTCCTGTCCCTGACCGGACACGTGGCCGAGGCGAAGGCGGAGGAGAGCACAGCCAAGGGACAGAGCAAGAAGGAGACCGTCGGATGAGTGCCGTGAACGACTCCCTGGTCATCGCCCGCAGGAATCTGATCCGCATGAGCCGGATTCCCGAGATGATCATCTTCGGGCTGATCCAGCCCATCATGTTCGTGGTCCTGTTCACGTACGTCTTCGGCGGCTCGATGAACGTCGGAGGCTCCACCGATCCGGACGTCTACAAGAACTTCCTGATGGCGGGCATCTTCGCGCAGACGGTCACCTTCGCCACCGCCGGAGCCGGCGCGGGCATCGCCGACGACATGCACAAGGGCCTGATCGACCGCTTCCGCTCGCTGCCCATGGCGCGCGGTGCGGTGCTGACCGGCCGCACCATCGCCGACCTCGTCCAGACCGCCCTGACGCTGCTCGTCCTGGCCGTGGTGGCGCTCCTCGTCGGCTGGCGGCCCGGTTCCGCGGACCCCACCAACTTCGCCAAGATCCTGGCCGGCTTCGGGCTGCTGCTGCTCCTCGGCTACGCCTTCACCTGGATCGGCGCGCTCATCGGCCTGTCGGTCCGCACACCCGAGGCGGCCACCTCGGGCGGACTGATCTGGCTCTTCCCGGTCACGTTCATCTCCAACGCGTTCGTGGACTCGTCGCAGATGGCGTCCTGGCTGCGGCCGATCGCCGAGTGGAACCCGTTCAGCGCCACCGTCCAGGCGTGCCGCAAGCTGTTCGGGGATCCGGGGGTCTCGCCGTCCGACGCGTGGCCGATGGCCCACCCCGTGTGGGCCTCGCTGATCTACTCGGTGGTGATCATCGCGATCTTCCGCACGCTGGCGGTGCGCAAGTACCGCTCGGCCACGGCCTGACCGGACGCTCCGGCCGGGCGCGCCCGGCACGGCGAAGCCCCCGGCGGCACGAGGCGCCGGGGGCTCGTCGGAAAGACCCGGAAGACCCGGGAGGGGACGTCCGGGCGGGGGCGTCCGGACGGGGACGCCGGTTCAGCCGTTGTAGGGCTCGGCCTTGAGGATGCGCACGGAGGCCTTCTTGCCGTTCGGCAGCTCGTACTCCGCGTCCTCGCCGACCTTGTGGCCGATCACGCCGGTGCCCAGCGGGGACTGCGGCGAGTAGGTCTCGATGTCGGAGCTGGCGTACTCCCGCGAGGCGAGCAGGAAGGTCATGGTGTCGTCCTCGTCGCCGTCGAAGGCGATCGTCACGACCATGCCGGGCGCCACCGCCCCGTCCGCGGAGGCCGGAGCCTCGCCGACCTTGGCGTTCTCGAGGAGCTGGGTCAGCTGGCGCACACGGAGCTCCTGCTTGCCCTGCTCCTCCTTGGCCGCGTGGTACCCACCGTTCTCGCGCAGGTCCCCCTCCTCGCGCGCGGCGGCGATCTTCTGGGCGATCTCCGTGCGCGCAGGACCAGTAAGGTACTCAAGCTCGACCTTGAGCTTGTTGTACGCCTCCTGGGTCAGCCAGGTGACGGACTCGCTGGTCTGGGTCACAGGTGCTCCTCGTCGGTACTGGGAATACAAAGCATCGCCCTACCAGAAGCATGTTCCTCAGGTGATGGGCGAAACCACGAGCCTAACAATTCAGTGGCCGTAGGGGGAGGACATAAGCCACCGAAATTACGTCGGCGCAGGTCAGCGCGTACGTTTTGCGGAGGATTCCGGCCGTGTGGACGGCGTGAGCGGCCCGGAGTCAGTCCGCATGGCAGCCGAGCAGCTCGGCCGTCGTGCCCTTCGCCGTCGTACGCAGCGTGACCACCTTGTCGATGCGCGAGTCCGCGCCGGAGAAACGGAAGTCCGCCCGTCCCACCTCGGCGCCCTCGGCGGACTGCGAGCGCACCGTGCAGTAGCCGCTCGTGCCGGAGTCCTTGCGGACCTCCAGGTGAACCTCCACCGCGTCGTCCGAGGTCGCCTTGAACGCGATCACCTCGGCGCTGATCTTGCTCTGGCCGACGTAGTGGAAGGCGAAGTAGCCCATCAGGGCCAGGAGCAGCGCGCCCAGGGCGACACCGGCGATCTTGAGCTTGTGGTCGGCGCGCTCGTCCGAGGAACGGCCGTAGCGGCCCTCGGGCGGTCGCGTGCTCGCCGTGCTCATGATCGTCCTCTCGGCGCGGAATTTTTCGTCCCCCGATTCGGTCACTATAGAAGCCTGCGATCGCGCCGGGTCACGCCGGGCGCCGACCTACCGAGGATTGAGTCTTGACTGACCAGCTGCGACTGATGGCCGTCCACGCCCACCCCGACGACGAGTCGAGCAAGGGCGCGGCCACCATGGCGAAGTACGTGTCCGAGGGGGTGGACGTGCTGGTCGTGACCTGCACGGGCGGGGAGCGCGGCTCCATCCTCAACCCCAAGCTGCAGGGCGACACGTACATCGAGGAGCACATCCACGAGGTGCGCAAGAAGGAGATGGACGAGGCCAGGGAGATCCTCGGCGTCCGGCAGGAGTGGCTCGGCTTCGTCGACTCCGGGCTTCCCGAGGGCGACCCGCTGCCGCCGCTGCCCGAGGGCTGCTTCGCCCTGGAGGACGTCGACGACGCGGCCGGAGCGCTGGTGAAGCAGATCCGCTCCTTCCGTCCCCAGGTGATCACCACCTACGACGAGAACGGCGGCTACCCGCACCCCGACCACATCATGACCCACAAGATCTCGATGGTGGCCTTCGAGGGCGCGGACGACACCGACAAGTACCCCGAGGCCGAGTTCGGGCCCGCATACCGGCCGCTGAAGCTGTACTACAACCAGGGCTTCAACCGTCCCCGCACCGAGGCGCTGCACCACGCGCTGATCGAGCGCGGCATGGAGTCGCCCTATGCCGAGTGGCTCCAGCGCTGGGCGGAGTTCGGCCGGCCCGAGCGCACGCTCACCACGCACATCCCGTGCGCCGACTTCTTCGAGATCCGCGACAAGGCGCTGATCGCCCACGCCACGCAGATCGACCCGGACGGCGGCTGGTTCCGCGTTCCGATGGACGTCCAGCGCGAGGTGTGGCCGACGGAGGAGTACGAGCTCGCGAAGTCGCGCGTCGATACCTCCCTCCCCGAGGACGACCTCTTTGCGGGCATCCGCGACAATGCCTGACATGAGCGCAAGCGTGAGCCTGGCAATGACGCACCTCGTCCCCCTCGCCAAGGAGGTCGACGAGAACAAGGTCACCCCCGGCGTCCTCGGCTTCATCGTCTTCGCGGCGATGGCGCTGGCGGTGTGGGGCCTGATGAGGTCCATGAGCAAGCACATGGGCAAGGTCGACTTCAAGGACCCGGCGGACCCGGAGAACGCCTCCGCCGGCACCACGGCGAACGCCTCCGAGGCGGCGGCGCCGGGTGCGAAGTCCGGCGGCAGGACGACGGGCAAGCCCTCGTCGGCAAGCTGACGCCGGTCGAGGGGCCAGGGCGGGCGGCCGGCGACCGGCGGGCACGGGTAAGGCCTCCGCTCGCCGCCCGGACCGCCGCCCGTCGACGGTCACCGCGATTCGGTCTCCCTGGTGGAGGGCTCGGGCGCCGGGGGTGCGGGCAGGGTCACGTCCACGCCCATCACCTCGCGGGCGGGTCTGCCCGGAACCAGACCGAGACGCCAGGCCTGCCAGCCGGACTCCAGGCGCACCCCCCGCTCCAGCAGCAGGCGGTAGGCCTCCAGGCACTCGGTGAGTCCGGTGTCGCGCAGCGGGTGCTCCGCCCGGGTCAGCCGGGCCAGCTCCTCCTGGGCGACCGCGGTGCCGACCTCCACGCCTCCGGGCGACGCGTACGGCAGGAGGGTGCAGCGCAGGAAGCGCGCCCAGTCCTCGCCGCGCCGGTCGCCGTAGGAGGCGAACAGTTCCGTCGCCTCGTCGCACAGGGCCAGCGCGGCCTGCGCCCGCGCGTTGCCCGCGTCGACGATCGCCAGTTCCAGGCAGGTCCAGGCCTCGCCGTGGGCGACCCCGATGCGCTGGAAGTCGGCACGCGCGTCGACCAGGAGCTGCCGGGCGAACCCGGAGTTGCGCAGTGAGCCGGTCTGGGCGGCGCGCTGGTCGCGGGTGACGCGGGCCGAGTGGTGGCGGGCGCAGGCCAGGCCGTAGACGTCCCGCATGCGGGAGAACAGGGAGCGGGAGCGTTCCAGCTCGCGGACGGCGCGGTCCAGGTCGCCCGTCTCCTCCAGGGCGAGGCCCAGGTAGTACACCGTCCAGGCCTCGCCGCGCGCGTCCTCGTTGTCGCGGTGGCGGGCGGCGGCCGCGCGCAGGTCCTCGGCCGCCGGGCCGGGGTCCCCGGCGATCAGCCGGGCCCGGGCCAGCTGGGTGAGGGCCCAGGCCTCGCCGCGGGCGTCGCCGGTGCGGCCGTACAGGTCGAGGGCCCGGCGCAGGTCGCTCCGCGCCCGCTCGACGTCGCCCCGCCGCAGATGCAGCTGCCCCAGCTGGAAGTGCGCCCAGGCCTCGCCGTGCACGGAGCCGCCCTCGCGGTGCAGGACCAGGGAGCGGGTGAGGAGGTCCAGGGCTTCGGCCAGGTGCGCCCGGTCGCGTTCCACCGCCGCCAGCGCGTGCATCGTCCAGGCGCGGTCGGTGGCCAGCTCGGGCGCGGCCTGGAGGCCCATCGCCTCGCGCAGTTTCGCCGCGGCCTCGGTGAGCTGGCCCTGATGGTGCAGGGTGATGCCCAGGGAGCACAGGGCGCGGGCGGCGCCGGCGTCGTGGTGGGCCTGGAGGTAGAGGTCGACGACCGAGCTGAGGGTCGTGCGGGCCTTGTCCAGCTCGCCCAGCTGACGTGCCGCGATGCCGGTGCGCCACTGCACGGAGCGCACCAGCAGGTCCTGGCCGACCGTCTGGGCCAGCTCGCTGATCTCGCCGAGCCGGTACAGGTCGCCGCGCAGCAGGCAGTAGTCGCACAGTGCGCCCAGGAGGCTCATCACCGCGTTCTGGTCGACGCCCTCGGCGTGCCGCAGCGTCGCCGTGATGAAGCTCGACTCGTCGTCGAGCCAGCGCAGCGCCTCGTCGAGGGAGGTGAAGCCGTGCGGGGTGAAGCGGTCCGAGCGGGTCGACATGTTCCCGTCGACGAGGCGCAGCACCGAGTCGGCGAGTTCGGCGTAACTGACGATCAGGCGTTCCTGGGCCGCCGTGCGCTCGCTCTGCGGCTCCTCGTCCTCGAGGCGGGCCTGGGCGAAGGCGCGGACCAGGTCGTGCAGGCGGTAGCGGTCGCCGCGGACGTGGTCGACGAGTCCGGCGTCGGCGAGGGCCGTGAGGTGGCGGGCGGCCTCGGTGCGGTCGGTGGCGAGCAGGGCGGCGGCGGCCGCCGTGCCGAGGGAGGCGCGTCCGGCCAGCGCGAGCCGGCGCAGGAGTCTGCGGGCGGGATCGGGCTGGTCGGTGTAGCGCAGCCACAGGGCCCGTTCGGCCGGGTGCACCGGGCCGTACGCGCCGAGGTCGGCCGCCAGCGCCCGCGGTGAGCGCGGGCCGAGGGAGGAGCCCGCCACGCGCAGCGCCAGCGGCAGTCCGCCGCACAACTGCGTGATCCGGTCGGCGGATTCGGCGTCGTAGGGCCCGGAGAGGTCCTGTGCCGCCGCGGTCAGCAGTTCCTCGGCGCCCGCCGCGTCCAGCGGCCGTACCGCGAGTTCGTGCGCCCAGGGCGACAGTTCGGGGGGCAGCGCGAGCGGGGAGCGGGCGGTGACCAGGACGAGGCTCTCGGAACGCTCGGGGACGAGTGCGCGCACCTGGTCGGGGTCGGAGGCGTCGTCCAGGACGACGGTGACCGGGAGTCCGGTCAGGTGCTGGTGGTACAGCTCACCGAGCCGTTTGACCTGCTGTTCCGCCGAGGACCGCTCGCGGAAGAGGAGCTGCTCGCGGGGTGCGCCGAGGCGGTTGAGCAGGTGCAGCAGGGCGTCGCGGGTGGGCAGTGGCCGTTCCTGCGCGCTGTCGCCGCGCAGGTCGACGACGCACGCGCCGCGGAACTGGTCGCGCAGATCGTGTGCGGCGCGCACGGCGAGCGCGGTGCGGCCGCTGCCCGGGTCGCCGTGCAGCACGACCACGGTGGGCCGGGTCCCGGTGCCGGCGCGCGACGCCTGCACCCACTGCCGGATCTGCGCGAGTTCGGCGCGGCGTCCGGCGAAGGGGCCCGCGGGTTCGGACAGTTGGGCGAACGACTGCTCCAGCACGGTCCGTCCGCGGGCCGCCGCGCTCTTGTCCGTGCCGCGCAGCCGCGGTCCGGGGGTCTTCTTCGGGACGGTGGTCGCGCGCAGCACCCGCTGCTGGTCGAGGAAGGGCCGGATGCCGCGCACCTCCAGTGCCGTGAGCCATTGCAGCCGCAGCTGTTCGGCGCCGCCGGGCTGTCCCGCCTCGCCGGCCCGGTGATGGGCGGCGGGCAGGTGCGAGCCGGCCACCTTGACGACGGTCGCGGCGGCCCCGACGACGCCGACGGTCACCCCGGCGCCCAGGGCGGTGCCCGGTCCGGTGCCGAGCGCGAGGTCGGCGACCGCGGCCGTCACGGCGGCGACGCCCGCCACCAGCAGGGGGGTGCGGCCGCCCTCGCGTGCGTAGCGCCGGCCGAAGCTGACGCGCCGGGCCTCCGTCTCGTCCAGGGCGCGCGCGTAGGCCTCGTACTCCTCGGCGGCGGTCTGCGCCATGTCGTCCAGCGCGCCGCGCGCCCGCGTCATCAGCGTCTGCCGGTCGGCACGACCGCCGGAGCGGCGCACCTCCTCCTCCACGGCCCGCGCCAACAACCGCTCGGCGTCCGCCCTATGACCGTCCCGCATGTACCGTCCCCCTCCGGCGGTCACCGCTTTCCTTGGTCAAGTGTGCTGCGGCCGGCCGCGCGGCGCGAGGGGGCGGGAGCCGCGGGTCAGGTCAGGGGAGGACCCCGAGGCTCCACTCCAGGACGGCCGCGGCACTGTGCATCTTCGCCTCGGCCTGGGTGAAGGCGATCGAGCGCGGTCCGTCCAGCACCGCGGCGGTGACCTCGTCGCCCCGGTGCGCGGGCAGGTCGTGCATGAAGACCGCGTCCGGGCCGGCTTCCATGACGGCGTCGTCGACCCGGAAGGGGACGAACTCCTCACGCCAGTCCGGGGAGTCCTTCGTCGTGCCGGTGGTCTGCCACCGGGTCGTGTAGACGACGTCGACGTCCTTGGGCATGCCGACGGTGTCGTGCTGCTCGGTGACGGTGGAGCCGTGCCGTGCCGCGAGGTCCTTCGCCCGTGCCAGGATCTCCGGATCGACGGCGTAACGCCTCGGGGTCCGCAGGTGCAACTCGGTCCCGGGGTAACGCGGAAGGGCGAGAGCCAGGGCGGCGGCGGTGTTGTTGCCCTCGCCCATGTAGAGCACCCGGCGACCGGACAGGTCGCCGAAGTGCCCGGCCATGGCGGTCAGATCGGTCAGGGCCTGCGTCGGGTGCTCCTGCGCGGCCATGGCGTTCACGACCGCCATCCGGTCCTGGGAGGCCAGTGCGCGCAGTTCCTCGACGCTGCCCACCGTGCGCGCGACCAGGGCGTCCAGCATGCCTCCCAGGACGCGGCCGGTGTCCGCGCTGGTCTCGCCCGTGTTCACCTGGAGATCGTGCGGGCCGTAGGTGATGATGCGCGCGCCGAGCCGGAGGGCCGCGGAGGAGAACGCGGTACGCGTACGCGTCGACGTGGCGCGGAAGTAGATGCCGACGACGGCGCCGCGCAGGGTCTCGTCCGGCCACGCGCCGGAGGCGAACCGGGCCCCTCTGTCCACGATGCGGTACAGGTCGGCATCGGGGATGTCGACCAACGAGATGAGGTGGTTACGGACCATCACGCGACTCCTGTGCTCAGCGGGCTTGGCAATGTAGAGGCGCTGTTTATCAGGGCGGTATCGGCGTCGCCGCCGCCTCGGATGAGCGTGCGATAACAGGCTGAAAGTGCTGCTCCCTACGGTCGGGCACCGTGTCGGACGTGCGTGTGCGCCCCGGCCTTACGAGTTGTCGACGAAGTACAGGAGCCAGCAGCGTGGACCGTCGTGCGACGCGCAATCCGATCGGGTCGAGCCTGGGCGGCGATGTGGCGATGATGTCGCTGCCCGCACTGGTCGAGGCGCAGGTGCGGCGAACTCCCGGGCACCCGGCCGTGGTTCTCGGCTCGACCGTGCTCAGCTACGCCGAACTCGATCGCCGGGCCAACAGGCTGGCCCGGCGGCTCATGGCCGTCGGGACGGGCCCCGAGCACGTCGTGGCGCTGGCCGTGCCGAGGTCGGCCGACGCGGTGGTCGCCATGCTGGCCGTGCTGAAGACGGGGGCGGCCTACCTGCCGGTCGACCCGCGCTACCCCGCCCGGCGGATCGCGTTCATGCTGAGCGACGCCCGTCCGTCGGTCGTGCTGACGACCGGCGCCACCCGTGCCGTGCTGCCCGACTCCGCGGCCCCCGTGGTCCTCCTGGACGACATCGACCTGACGTCGGGCGACGACACCGCCCCCGGCGTCACCGTCCGTCCGGAGAACGCGGCCTACGTCATCTACACGTCCGGTTCCACCGGGGTGCCCAAGGGCGTCGTCGTACCGCACGCGGGCGTCGCCAACCACATGCTGTGGCAGGCCGGCCGGTGGGGCGTCGACGCGTCGGACGTGGTCCTCGCCCGGACCGCCTTCAGTTTCGACGCGTCCGGCTCGGAGATCTGGCTGCCGCTGATCGCCGGCGCGACGGTCTGCATGGCGCCCGACGACGTGGTGGGCCTGCCGCACCTGCTGATCGAGTATGCCGCCGAACACGGCGTCACCGTCGCCCAGTTCGTGCCGTCGCTGCTGGCGGTCGCGCTGCCCGCGATCCGGGACGCCTCCGCTCTCGCGCTGCGTCTGCTCTTCGTCGCGGGAGAGGTGCTGCCGCCGTCCCTGGCGGACGAGGTCGTCACCAAGCTGGACCTGCGACTCGGCCACCACTACGGCCCGACCGAGGCCTCGATCGACGTCACGGCGTTCGAGGTGCGGCCCGGCGAGAGCTACCGGAACGTCCCCATCGGCTCCCCGGTCGCCCACACCCGGGTGCACATCCTCGACGGCGCCCTGCGCCCCGTCGGGCCCGGCGAGACGGGCGAGCTCTACGTGGCGGGCGTCCAGCTCGCCCGCGGCTACCTGGGACGGGCCGGCCTGACCGCCCAGCGGTTCGTCGCCTCCCCCTTCGCCGAGGGCGAGCGCATGTACCGGACCGGGGACCTGGCCAGGTGGAACGCCGAGGGACTCGTCGAGTTCGCGGGCCGGGCCGACGACCAGGTGAAGATCCGGGGCTTCCGGATCGAGCTGGGCGAGATCGAGGCGGCCGTCACGGAACTCGCCGAGGTGTCCGCGGCGGCCGTGACCGTGCACGAGGGCCGTCCGGGACAGCAGCGCCTCGTCGCCCACGTGGTGGGCGCGGTGGACGCCGCCACGGTGCGGGAGCGGCTGGCCGCCCGGCTGCCCGAGCACATGGTGCCGTCGGCGTACGTGCTGCTCGACGAGCTTCCCCTCACACCGAACGGCAAGCTGGACAGGGCCGCGCTGCCCGCGCCGGAACAGACCCTCGCCGTCGGCCGCGCGCCCCGGACGGCCGCCGAGGAGGTCCTCGCCGGACTCTTCGCCGACGTCCTGGGCGTGGAGCGCGTCGGCGCGGACGACGGCTTCTTCGACCTCGGCGGCGATTCGCTCCTCGCGGCCCGGCTGATCAGCCGTATCCGCACCGCGCTCGGCCGCGAGGTGTCGGTGCGTGCCCTCTTCGAGGCGCCCACCGTCGCCGGTCTGGCCTCCCGTCTCGACGAGGCGGGAGCGGCACGGCCGCCGCTGACCCGCACCCGGCGTCCCGACCCCATGCCGCTGTCGCACGCGCAGCGCGGGCTGTGGTTCCTGCACCGGCTCGAAGGCGCGAGCGCCACCTACAACATCCCCCTCGTGCTGCGGCTGACCGGGGAGGTGGACCCCGAGGCGCTCCGCGCCGCCGTCCGCGACGTCTCGCGGCGGCACGAGACCCTGCGGACGGTGTTCCCGGAGACGGACGGCGTCGCCCGCCAGGACGTGCTCGACACGCCCGCCGCGCTCACCGTCGTCAGCACCCCGGACCTCGACGGCGCGGTGCTCGCGGCGGCCCGCCACCCGTTCGAGCTCCGCCACGAGGCGCCGCTGCGGGCCACCCTGTTCTCGCGGCCCGGCACGGACGAACACGCGCTGCTGCTCCTGATGCACCACATAGCGAGCGACGGCTGGTCCGAGCGTCCGCTGATCGAGGACCTGTCCCTGGCCTACACGGCCCGTCGCGCCGGGCGGGAACCGGCCTGGGACGAACTGCCGGTGACCTACGCCGACTTCACTCTCTGGCAGGGCGAGGCGGACGGCGTCGACTTCTGGCGCACCGCGCTCGCCGGGCTGCCGCAGCGCGTCGAGCTGCCCACCGACCGCCCCCGGCCCCCGGCCGCGAGCTTCCGCGGTGACGAGGTGCGCACGCACCTCGACGCCGACCTGCACCGCGCGGCGACCGCGCTCGCCCGTTCCACCGGCCGCACCGTCTTCATGGTGGTGCAGGCCGCCCTCGCGGCGCTCATGACCCGTCTCGGCGCCGGCACCGACATCCCGCTCGGCACCCCGACCGCGGGCCGGCCCGACGAGCAGCTGGACTCGCTCGTGGGCTCCTTCGTCAACACGCTCGTGCTGCGCACCGACACGTCCGGCGACCCGACCTTCCGTGAACTCCTGGACCGGGTGCACGGCGCGGCCGCGGCCGCCTACCCGCACCAGGACGTGCCGTTCGACCGGCTGGTCGAAGCGCTCAACCCGGCCCGGTCCCTCTCGCACCACCCCCTCTTCCAGGTGATGCTCACCTTCGAGAACCTCGGCACGGCCGCGCCGGCCCTGCCCGGTCTCACCGTCGAGGTGGACGAAGCCCCCACCGGCGTCGCCAAGTTCGACCTCGACCTGCGCCTCCAGGAGCGCTTCTCCGACACCGGCGCCCCGGCCGGAGTGGACGTGGTCGCCGAATACTCCACCGACCTGTTCGACGGCTCCTCGGTCCGCACGCTCATCGCCCGGCTCGCCCGGCTGCTGCGTGCCGCCGTGGACGGCCCGCAACGCCGGATCTCCACGATCGACCTGCTCACCGCGGCCGAACGCGCCGTGATCCAGGGTCGTCGCGACCAGGTGGTCGACGAGCACGGCCGGCCGGTGCCCGACGGCGTGGCCGGGCTCCTCGACGGCGTCCCCGCCAGGTACACCCCCGACGGCCGTCTCGAACGCCTGTGCGCGCCGGTCCTCGTCGGGGGAGCACCGCTCGACGTCTCCCGCACCGTCCAGGCCCTGCTCGCCCACCCCGCGCTCGCCGACGCGACGGTGACGGACGGTCTCGTCGCCTACGTGGTGACCGCCCCCGGCCTGTCCGTGCGCTCCGTCGACCTTCGCGACCACCTCGCCCGGGCGCTGCCCGACTACCTCGTGCCGGAGACGTACGTCACCGTCGCCGAGCTGCCGCGCACCGAGGACGGCCGCCTCGACGTCGCCGCACTGCCCTCGCCCGCCGCCGCGCACCGCGAATCGACGGGCTCCGCCGAGGAGGAGCTGCTGGCCGCACTCTTCGCCGAGGTGCTCGGCCTGCCCGAAGTCGGCCCTCACCAGGGCTTCTTCGACCTCGGCGGCGACAGCATCGTCTCCATCAAGCTGGTCAGCCGTGCCCGCAAGGCGGGACTGCGCATCACCCCGCGCGACGTCTTCGAGCACAAGACCGTCGCCCGCATCGCCGCCGCCGCCCGCACGGCTGCTCCCCTGGCCCCCGTCGCCCAGGACATCGCCACGGGCCCGCTGCTGCCCACGCCGGTCATGGCGGACCTGCGCGACCTCGGCGGCCCCGTCGCCGGCTACCACCAGTCGATGCTGCTCGTCGTGCCGGCCGGGCTCGGCGCCGGGCGTCTGACCGCCGCGCTCCAGACCGTCCTCGACCGGCACGACGCCCTGCGGCTGACCCTGGACCAGGACTGGGGACTGGGCATCCCCGCGCCGGGCTCCGTCGCCGCGACCGTCCACCGCGTGGACACCGCCGGCGCCGACGCCGACGCGCTGCGCGAGGCGATCGACGAGCACGGCAGGGCCGCCCAGGCGGAACTCGACCCCTACCGGGGCGACCTGGTGCGCGCGGTGTGGTTCGACGCCGGGGCCGAGGCCGGACGGCTGCTGCTGCTCGTGCACCACCTCGCCGTGGACGGCGTCTCGTGGCAGCCCCTCCTCGGCGACCTCCGGGCCGCCTGGGAGGGCGAGCCCCTCGAACCGGTCGGGACCTCGCTGCGGCGCTGGAGCGCGCTCCTCACCGAGGAGGCCGGCAGGCGCACCGGCGAACTGCCCTTCTGGCGCTCGGTGCTGGAGACGCCCGACCCGCTCCTCGGCGAGCGGCCCCTGGACCCGGCGATCGACGTCCGGGCCGACGCCGGGACCCTGACGCTCACCCTGCCGGCCCACGTCACCGAGGCGCTGCTCACCTCGGTCCCCGCCGCCGTGCACGCCGGCGTTCGCGACGTGCTGGTCACAGGCCTGTCGCTGGCGGTCGCCGCGTGGCGCGGCCGGCGCGGCACCGATGCCGGCGCGCTGCTCCTCGAACTGGAGGGGCACGGCCGCGAGGACATCGTGCCCGGACTGGACCTCAGCCGCACGGTCGGCTGGTTCACCAGCGCGTTCCCCGTCCGTGTCGACCCGGGCGGCTCGGACGGCGTCCGCGCCCTGAAGCTCGTCAAGGAGCAGCTGCGCGCGGTGCCCGGCAACGGCATCGGATACGGGCTGCTGCGGCACCGCGACGCGCGGTCCACCGCCGAACTGGCCGCGTACGGCCGCCCCCAGCTGGGCTTCAACTACCTGGGCCGCTACGCCGCTCCCGAACTCGCCGACTGGGCGCCGGCCCCCGAGGCCCCCGCACTCGGCGCGGGCTTCGACGCGGCCGCGCCGCTCGGCCTGGGCATCGAGCTGGACGCCGTGACCGTCGACCACGCCGACGGTGCGCGGCTCGTGGCGACCTGGACCTGGTCGAACGCCCTGCTGGCCGAGGACGACGTCCGGGAACTGGCGGACGGCTGGTTCGCCTCCCTCACCGAACTCGCGGCCGTCGAGGGCGGCGGACTGACCCCGTCCGACCTGCCCCTCGTGGACCTCTCGCAAGGCGACATCGAGGAGCTGGAGGGGGCGCTGCCGGATCTGGTCGACGTGCTGCCGCTCGCCCCGCTCCAGGAGGGCCTGCTCTTCCACGCCCTGTACGACTCGGGCGCCGACCTCTACGCCGTCCAGGAGGTCTTCGCGCTGAGCGGGCCGCTGGACCCGGGCGCCCTGCGCACCGCGGCGTCCGCCCTCCTCGACCGCTACCCGAACCTGCGGGCGGGCTTCCACCACGAGGGCCTGCCCCGGCCCGTCCAGGTGGTCGTCGACGGCCTCGAACTGCCGTGGCGCGAGGCGGACCTCTCGGGACTCGCCCGGGACGAGCGCGAGCCCGCCCTCGCCCGGATCGTGGCGGAGGCGCGCGCCGAGCGCTTCGACCTGGGCCGGCCGCCGCTGCTGCGGTTCACCCTGGTGAAGCTCGCCGAGGACGAGCACCGGCTCGTCCTGGTCAACCACCACATCCTCTTCGACGGCTGGTCCATGCAGGTCGTGCTGGAGGAACTGTTCGCGCTCTACCGGGGCGAGACCCTGCCCGAGCCGGCGGCGTTCCGCGACCACCTGGCCTGGATGGCGCGACAGGACCGCACGGCGGCGCACGACGCCTGGCGGACCGCGCTCGACGGGCTCGCCGCACCGACCCTCCTCGCCGAACCGGGCACGGCGGCTCCCGCCCGCCCCGTCCAGGTCTTCTGCGACCTGCCCGACACGGTGTCCGAACGGCTCCAGGACCGGCTGCGCGAGCACGGGATCACCCTCAACACCGCCGTCCAGGGCCTGTGGAGCCTGCTGCTGCGCACCCGCACCGGCCAGGACGACGTGGTGTTCGGCTCCACTTACTCCGGACGTTCCGCGGAGCTGCCCGGCAGCGAGGCGATGGTCGGCATGTTCATCAACACGCTGCCCGTCCGGGTGCGGCTCGACGCGGCGGAGTCGCTGCCGGAGCTGATGCGACGGGTCCAGGACGAGCAGTCCCGGCTGATCGCCCACCAGTACCTCGGACTCAACGACGTACAGCGGCTCTGGGGGCCGGGCGACCTCTTCGACACGCTGACCATCGTCGAGAACTACCCGCACGACGACGACTGGGAGCCCGCGCCCGGCCTGCGCGCTAGCGCGCTGGAGGACCACGACGCCACCCACTACCCGCTGACGCTCTCGGTGCTTCCGGGGACGCGTCTGCGGCTGCGCCTGGAGTACCGGCCGGATCTGCTGGACGGCGCGCAGATCGACGTGCTCGCCGCCGACCTCGTCCGCCTGTTCACCGCCTTCGTGGACGACACCCGCGTGCCCGTGGGCGAACTCGTCGGGACGCGGACGGCCGAGACCGGGACCGTTCCCAGCGCGGCGCCGGCGCACGGTACGGGCGGCGAAGGCGGCTCGGACGGTGAGGGCGGCGTTCCCGTGCCCCTGTCGTTCCGCGCGCCGCGCACCCCGGAGCAGGAGATCCTCTGCGGTCTCTTCTCCGCCGTGCTCGCAGTGCCGACCGTCGGCATCGACGACAGCTTCTTCGACCTCGGCGGACACTCGCTCACCGCGATCCGGCTGCTCAGCCGCATCCGCTCGATGTTCAACGTGGAACTGGCCATCCGGCACCTGTTCGAGGCGCCCACCGTCGCCGAACTCGCCGAACGGATGACGGGCGCCGAGGAGTCCAGGCTCGCCCTCGGCCCGATGACGCGGCCCGAGCACATCCCCGTCTCGGCGGCGCAGTGGCGCCTGTGGTTCCTGTACCGGCTCGAAGGCCGCAGCGCCACCTACACCGTGCCGCTGCTGCTGCGCATGTCGGGACCCCTCGACCGGCCGGCCCTCGAAGCCGCGCTGGGCGACATGGTGGCGCGGCACGAGAGCCTGCGCACCCGCTTCCCCGAGGTGGACGGGCAGCCCCACCAGCTGATCGTCGACGCGGAGCAGCCGGACGTCACCCTGGTCGAGACCGACGAGAGCGGGCTCGCCGAGCAGCTCGCCGTCGCCACCCGCTACGGCTTCGACCTCGCCACCGAACTGCCGCTGCGGATCACCCTGTTCCGCCTCTCGGAGACCGAGCACGTCCTGCTCTTCCTGCTGCACCACATCGCCAGCGACGGCTGGTCGGACGCGCCGTTCGCGCGGGACCTCTCCGTCGCGTACGGCGCCCGGACCGGAGGGCGGGC
This sequence comes from Streptomyces sp. NPDC048481, assembly GCF_043200075.1. Taxonomy (NCBI): domain Bacteria; kingdom Bacillati; phylum Actinomycetota; class Actinomycetes; order Kitasatosporales; family Streptomycetaceae; genus Streptomyces; species Streptomyces sp. NPDC048481. Next base: position 510,251 of record NZ_JBICXC010000002.1, on the reverse strand, counting down.
GCCGGCCTGGCCCGCGCTGCCCGTCCAGTACGCCGACTACACGCTCTGGCAGCGCGAACTGCTCGGCTCCGAGAACGACCCGCAGAGCCTGCTGTCCCAGCAGCTCGCCTACTGGCAGAAGACCCTCGCCGGGCTCCCGGAGCAGCTGGAACTGCCCACCGACCGGCCGCGGCCGTCCGCCGCGAGCTTCCGCGGCGACGAGGTCCGCTTCGAGCTCGACGCCGACCTGCACACCGGGCTGCTCGAACTCGCCCGCCACACCAACACCACCCTTTTCATGGTGTTCCAGGCGGCGGTGGCCGGACTGCTCACCCGGCTCGGAGCCGGCGAGGACATCCCGCTCGGCGGCGTCATCGCCGGACGGACCGACGAGGCGCTCGACGAACTGATCGGCTTCTTCGTCAACACCCTGGTGCTGCGCACCGACACCTCGGGCAACCCCACCTTCCGCGAGCTCCTCGCCCGGGTCCGGGAGACCGACCTGGCCGCGTACGCGCACCAGGAGGTGCCGTTCGAGCGGCTGGTCGAGGTGCTCAACCCGACCCGCTCCCTCGCGCACCACCCGCTGTTCCAGGTCATGATCCTCTTCCAGAACAACGCCGAGGCGGACCTGGACCTCCCCGGTCTGCGGGCCGGTCTGGAGGACGTCGGTTCCGGCGTCGCCAAGTTCGACCTCGACTTCGACATGCAGGAGAACCACGGCCCCGACGGGGAGCCCGCCGGTCTGTCGGGCCTGGTCGAGTACGCCACCGACCTGTTCGACCGGTCCACCGTGCAGGACATCGTCGCCCGGCTCGCCCGGCTGCTGCGGGCGGTCGTGGCCGACCCGGACCAGCGGCTGTGGCAGACGGACATCCTGGCCCCGGCGGAACGCCGGGAACTGCTGGAGCAGTGGACCGCGCCGGTTGCGCCGTCCGAGCGCACGACCGTGCCCGCGCTGTTCGAGGCCGCGGTCGCCGCACACCCCGAGGCGGTCGCCGTCGTCGACGGCGCAAAACGCCTGACCTACGCGCAGCTGAACGCCCGCGCGAACCGGCTCGCCCACACCCTCGCCGCCCACGGCGTGGGACCGGAGTCCGTGGTCGCACTCGCCCTGCCGCGCGGCGTGGACCTCGTGGTGGGCGTCCTCGGCGTCCTCAAGGCCGGCGGCGTCTACCTGCCGCTGGACCCGAACTACCCGGCCGAGCGCATCGCCTACGTCGTGGAGGACGCCCGCCCGGCCGTCGTCGTGACCAGCCTGCGCGCGGACGTGGCCCTGCCCGACGGCAGCACCCGCCTCGTCATCGAGCAGCTCGGCGACGGCCCCGTCACCGACCCGGCACGCCCGACGCTGGACCCCGACAACGGCGCGTACATCATCTACACGTCCGGCTCCACCGGGCAGCCCAAGGGCGTCGTGATCCCGCACCAGAACGTCGTGCGGCTCTTCACGCGGACGGAGCAGTGGTTCGGCTTCGACGCCGGCGACGTGTGGACGCTGTTCCACTCCTACGCGTTCGACTTCTCCGTCTGGGAGCTGTGGGGGCCGCTGCTGCGCGGCGGCACGCTCGTCGTGGTGCCACAGGACGTGAGCCGCTCCCCGCTCGACTTCCTGCGGCTGCTCGAAGACGAGCGCGTCACCGTGCTCAACCAGACCCCGTCCGCCTTCTACCAGCTCATGCAGGCCGACGAGGAGAACCCCGGCACGGACCTGGCGCTCAGGTACGTGGTCTTCGGCGGTGAGGCGCTCGACCCGGGACGGCTCTCGTCCTGGTACGACCGGCACCCCGACGACTCTCCCGCGCTCGTCAACATGTACGGCATCACCGAGACCACGGTGCACGTCACCCATCACGCGCTCGACCGCGTCTCGGCGGCCGCCACCGCCGTCAGCGTCGTCGGCGCCGCCATCCCCGACCTGCGGGTGTACGTCCTCGACCAGGGCCTGCGGCCCGTCCCGGCGGGCGTCACCGGCGAGCTGTACGTGGCCGGCGCCGGACTGGCCCGCGGCTACCTCGGCCGCCCCGGCCTGAGCGCCCAGCGCTTCGTCGCCGACCCGTACGGCGCGCCCGGGACCCGCATGTACCGCACCGGGGACCTGGGCCGCCGGGCCGCGGACGGCACGCTGTCCTACTTCGGCCGCGCCGACGACCAGGTGAAGATCCGCGGTTTCCGCATCGAGCTGGGCGAGATCGAATCCGCGGTCCTGGACGCGCCGGACGTCACGCAGGCCGCCGTGGTCGTGCGCGAGGACCAGCCGGGTGATCCGCGGCTCACCGCGTACCTGGTCGGCGGCGACGCCGCGCGGGTCCGGGCGCACGTCGTGGACGTGCTGCCCGCCCACATGGTGCCCGCCTCCTTCGTCACGCTGGACCGGCTGCCGCTCACCCCGAACGGCAAGCTCGACCGCAAGGCCCTGCCGGCGCCCGCGCAGTCGGGCGCCGCGGAGGGCCGGCGACCGCGCGACCCGCGCGAGGAACTCCTCGCGGTCCTCTTCGCCGACGTGCTGAACGTGGACCGCGTCGGGATCGACGACAACTTCTTCGAGCTGGGCGGGCACTCGCTGCTCGCCACCCGGCTGATCAGCCGCATCCGCTCCGCGATGGGCGTGGAGGTGCCCGTCCGGGCGCTGTTCGAGACCCCCACCGTCGCCGGGCTCGCCTCCTGGACCGGCCAGGCGGGTGAGGCGAGGCGCGCCCTGGCGCCCATGGAGCGTCCCGAGCGGGTGCCGCTCTCCTTCGGTCAGCGCGGCCTGTGGTTCCTGAACCGGCTCGAAGGCCCCAGCTCCACGTACAACGTGCCGCTCGTCATGCGCTTCTCGGGGCCGCTCGACGTGCCGGCGCTGCGGACGGCCCTGCACGACGTCGTCGCCCGCCACGAGGGGCTGCGCACCCTGTTCCGCGAGGCCGACGGCACGCCGTACCAGCACATCGTGCCCGCCGACGAAGCGGTGGTGGACCTGATCGTCGCCGACGTCGACGACGAGCGGCACCTGCGGACCGCCCTCGCGGAGGCCGCCCAGTACCACTTCGACCTCGTCACCGAACTCCCCATCCGCTGCACCCTGTTCCGGCTCGGCGACGAGGAACACGCCCTGCTGCCCCTCATGCACCACATCGCCAGCGACGGCTGGTCGGAGACCCTGCTCGGCGACGACCTCTCCGTCGCCTACGCGGCACGGGCCGAAGGCCGTGCGCCGGGTTGGGCGCCGCTCGCGGTGCAGTACGCGGACTACACCCTGTGGCAGCGCGAACTGCTCGGACGCGAGGACGACCCCGACAGCGCGATCTCCCGGCAGCTCGCCTACTGGACCGAGAACCTGCGCGGCCTGCCGGAGCTGGTGAACCTGCCCACCGACCGGCCCCGGCCGCCGGTGGCCACCTACGGGGGCGCCGAGGCGCCGCTGCGCCTGGACGCCGCCCTGCACGACGCGCTCCTGCGTCTCGCCCGGCAGCGCAACACCACGCTCTTCATGACGATCCAGGCCGGCCTGGTCGCCCTCCTGAGCCGGCTCAGCGGCGACACCGACATCGCCGTCGGAACCCCGGTCGCCGGGCGCACCGACGAGGCCCTGGAGGATCTGTTCGGCTACTTCGTCAACACGCTCGTGCTGCGCACCGACGCCTCGGGCGACCCCACGTTCGCCGAACTGCTGGAGCGCGTGCGCGAGACCGACCTGGCCGCGTTCGCCCATCAGGACGTGCCGTTCGAGCGCCTCGTCGAGGTGGTCAACCCGGTGAGGTCGCTCGCCCGGCACCCGCTCTACCAGGTCATGCTGACGTTCGAGAACTTCGACGAGGTCAGCCTGAGCGTCCCCGGACTGGAGACCCGCCTGGAGGACGTGGTCGGCGACGCCTCCAAGTTCGACATGGACGTCCGTCTCCAGGAGAGGTACGGACCGGACGGCGAGCCCGCCGGGATCGTCGGCGAGATCGAATACGCCACCGACCTCTTCGACGCGGCGACGATGGACGCGTTCGGCGACCGCCTGATCCGGCTGCTCACCGCGGCCGCCGCCGACCCGGCCGCGCCGATCGCCGCGCACGACCTCCTGTCCGACGACGAGCGCGACACCGCCCTCGTGGACGCCGACGGACGCCTCGTGCCGCCGGGCGTGGTGGCCGCCCTCCCCTCGGGCGAGCTGGCCCGCCGCAACCCCGGCGGCACCACCGAGTTCCTCGGGCGTCCCGAGGACGTCCGCCTGGTGCGCGGCTTCCGCGTCAACCCCGTCGAGGTCGCGGCCCGGCTGCGCGAGGTCTTCGCGGACGCCGCCGTCGTCGCGGGCTCCGCCCGGGTCGTCGCCCACGTCGTCCACGACGGCGACGCGACGGCAGCACGGCACCTCGCCGGGTCCGTGCTGCCCGACTACCTCGTGCCCGCCGAGTTCGTCGTCGTCACCGAGATCCCCGACGTCCTGCCCGCCGAGGATCTCGCCACCGCCGCGGCCCGGCGCGGCCCTCGCACCCCCGCCGAGGAGATCATCGCCGGTCTCTTCGCCGAGACGCTGGGCGTCGCCGCCGTCGGCGTCGACGACAACTTCTTCGACCTCGGCGGCCACTCGCTGTCCGCGATCCGGCTGCTCAGCCGCATCCGGTCGCAGCTCGGAGCGGAACTGTCGGTCCGCTCGCTGTTCGCCGAGCCCACGGTGGCGGGACTCGCCACCCGGCTCGACGGCGCGGCCGTCGGCCGTCCCGCCCTGCGCCGCCGCGAGCGGCCGGCCCGCGTGCCGCTCTCCTTCGCCCAGCAGCGCCTGTGGTTCCTGCACCGGCTCGAAGGGCCGAGCACCACGTACAACGTGCCGATACTGATCAGGCTCACCGGCGAGCTGGACGCGGCGGCCCTCGAAGCGTCGCTGGGCGACGTCGTCGCACGGCACGAGGCGCTGCGCACGGTGTTCCCCTCCGACGCCGACGGAACCCCCTACCAGCGGGTCCTCGGAGTCGACGAGGCCAGGCCCGTCCTGGCCACCGACGTCGCGGAGCCCGCCGAGGCGGCCCGGCACGCCTTCGACCTCGAGACCGAACCCCCGCTGCGCGCCACGCTGTTCCAGGACGGCCCGGACGAGCACCGGCTGCTCCTGCTGATCCACCACATCGCCGCCGACGGCTGGTCGACCGGCGCCCTCGCACGGGACCTGTCGACCGCGTACGCCGCCCGGCGGGCCGGCCGGGCGCCGCGCTGGCCCGGACTGCCGGTCCAGTACGCCGACTACACCCTGTGGCAGTCCGAACTGCTCGGCGCCGAGGACGATCCCGAGAGCCTCGTCAGCGGTCAGCTGGCGTGGTGGAAGGGTGCCCTCGACGGCATGCCCGAGCTGCTCGCCCTGCCGACGGACCGGCCGCGGCCCGCCGAGGCGAGCCACCGCGGCGCCGAGGTCGCCCTCCGCATCCCCGCCGAGCTGCACGGCCGCCTCCAGGCGGTGGCGCGGGAGACCGGCACGACCCTGTTCATGGTCCTCCAGTCGGCTCTCGCCCTGATGCTGTCCAAGCTGGGCGCGGGAACCGACGTCCCGATCGGCACCCCGGTCGCGGGACGGTCGGACGACGGCCTCCAGGACCTCGTCGGGTTCTTCGTCAACACGCTCGTCCTGCGCACCGACGTGTCCGGATCGCCCTCCTTCCGCGACCTGCTGGACCGGGTCCGGGAGGCCGATCTGGCCGCGTTCGCCCACCAGGACGTGCCGTTCGAGCGCCTGGTGGACGTGGTGCGGCCCGGGCGCTCGCTGGGCCACCACCCGCTGTTCCAGGTGATGCTCGTCTTCGAGAACGACGACGAGGACGACTTCGCCCTGTCCGGCCTGACCGCCGCGTTCGACGAGGACGTCGACATGGGGGCGGCCCGCTTCGACCTGACCCTGCACGTGCGGGAGGCGGTCGGCGCGGACGGCGCGCCCGCAGGCCTCGGCATCGACCTGGAGTACGCCGAGGACCTCTTCGACGCCGCCACGGCGCAGCGGATGGCCGCGCAGTTCGTCCACCTGCTGGAGACGGTGAGCGCCGACGCGGACGTCGTCGTGGACCGGATCGCACTGCCGCAGGCCGTGCACGGCCGCGCCGGCGGAGCGCCCGCCGACCCGCCCACCCTGCTCGAACTGATCGGCGCGCAGCCGGCGGACGCCGTCGCGATCGTCGACGGTGACGTCGAGACGACGTACGGGCAGCTGCTGGCCGAGCCGCCCGCCGGCATCCTGGCCGCCGTCGTCAGCGGCGAGCCGTTCGTCCTGCGCACCCGCAGCGGCAGGCCCGTCGTCGTTCCGCAAAGCGTCGTCGCGGCCCGTGTCGCGGCCCGCCAGGGCGCGCACGGCCTGGACGGCACGGACCGCGTCCGGTCGGCGGCCGCCCCCGGAACGGTGGGCGAGATCGACGAGGTGCTGTGGCCCCTCACGGCCGGTGCGACCGTCGTACGCGCCGACCGCACGGCCCCGGCTCATGGCACGGCCCTCGCGCACGGCGCCACCACACTCCACGTCACGCCCTCCGAACTGGCCGTGCTCCTCGGCGACCCGGCGCTGCCTGCGGCCGGACTGCGCCGGGTGTTCTGCACGGGCGAGGCCCTCGCCGAGCCGTTGCAGCGCGCCTGGTTCGAGGCCGTGGACGTGCCGCTGTGGCACGGCTACTCGCTGACCGAGGCCGCCGGCGCCGTCACGGAGCGCGCGTGCGACCCCGACGACTGGGACACCGTGGTGCCGCTCGGCGCCCCGCTGCCCGGCACCGTCCTGTACGTCCTCGACGCCGGCCTGTGCCCGGTTCCGCCGGGCGTCGTCGGCGAGCTCCACGTCGGCGGGCCGCTGCTCGGCTCCGCGCCGACGGTGGTCGCCGACCCGTTCGGCGGCGAGGGCGCGCGGATGGTCCGCACCGGGGACCTGGCCCGCTGGACCGCCGACGGCGAGCTGGAGTTCGTCGGGGCGCCGCTGCCGGTGCCGGGCTTCACGGCCCACCCGGCGCAGCTGGAGGCGGCCCTGGCCGAACACGACGGCGTCGCCCGTGCCGTCGTGGCGGTGCGGGACGGATCCCTCGTCGCGTACCTGACGCCGGCCCACGGCCGTACCGTCACGCCCGCCGCCGTCACGGCCTTCGCCCGCGCCGCACTGCCCGATCATCTGGTGCCGGCCGCCATGGTGGTACTGGACAGGCTGCCGCTGACCGCGGACGGCCGGGTGGACCGCGAGGCACTGCCGTCGCCGCGCACCGCCGGCGACGGCGCGGACCGCGGCCCCGGCACGCCGGCGGAGGAGATCCTGCGGGGCCTCTTCGCCGAGATCCTCGGCGTCGAGCGGGTCGGCGTCGACGACGGGTTCTTCGAACTCGGCGGGCACTCGCTGCGCGCCACCCGGCTGATCAGCCGCATCCGCACCACGTTCGGTGTCGAACTGCCCGTCCGTGCGGTGTTCGAGTCTCCGACGCCGGCGGGTCTGGCGTCGCGTCTGGTGGGTGCGGACGCGGCGCGGGGGGCGTTGGTGGCGGGGGAGCGTCCGGCTCGGGTGCCGTTGTCGGCGGCGCAGCGCCGGTTGTGGTTCCTGCACGAGCTGGAGGGGCCGTCGGCGACGTACAACGTGCCGTTGGTGCTGCGGCTCGAGGGTGAGCTGGACGTGGCGGCGCTGGAGTGGGCGCTGGGTGATGTGGTGGGCCGGCACGAGAGTCTGCGGACGGTGTTCGCGGATGTGGAGGGTGTGCCGTATCAGCGGGTGCTGCCGGTGGCGGACGCGGGTGTGGTGCTTGAGGTGGCGCAGGTCGGTGCTGCGGATCTGGCTGCTGCTGTGGATGCCGCCGCTGGGCATGCGTTCGATCTGTCTGCCGAGTTGCCGTTGCGGGTGACGTTGTTGCGGGTGGGTGAGCGGTCGTCGGTGCTGGTGGTGCTGATGCATCACATCGTCAGTGACGGCTGGTCGTTGGGTCCGCTGGCGGATGATCTGTCGGCGGCGTACGCGGCGCGGCTGGATGGTGTGGCGCCGGGGTGGGCCGCGTTGCCGGTGCAGTACGCGGATTACGCGTTGTGGCAGGCGAAGGTGCTGGGTGAGGAGGGTGACCCGGCGAGCACGGCGGGCCGGCAGATCGAGTTCTGGCGCACCGCACTGGCCGGCGCGCCCGAACTGATCGAGCTTCCGCACGACCGGCCGCGTCCCGCGATCGCCTCCTACCGCGGCGGAGCCGTCGACCTCACCCTCGACGCCGCGTTGCACGGGCGTCTGCTGGCGGTGGCCCGTGAGTGCGGGGTGACGCCGTTCATGGTGGTGCAGGCCGCCGTGGCGGTACTGCTGTCGCGGATGGGCGCGGGGACGGACGTGCCGCTGGGCACGGTCGTGGCGGGCCGCTCCGACCAGGCCCTGGACGGGTTGATCGGGTTCTTCGTGAACACGCTGGTGCTGCGCACCGACGTGTCGGGCGATCCGTCGGTGCGTGAGCTGCTGGCCCGCGTCCGTGAGACGGACCTGGCCGCCTACGCAAACCAGGACGTGCCGTTCGAGCGGCTGGTCGAGGTCGTCAGCCCGCAGCGCTCGCTGGCCCATCACCCGCTCTTCCAGGTGATGGTGGTCTTCGACAACAACACCGAGGCCTCACTGACCCTGCCCGGTCTCGAGGTCCTCGCGGGCGACTCCACCACGACGATCTCGCAGTTCGACCTCTCGTTCGCCCTGTTCGAGCGCCATGACGCGGACGGCGCGCCCGCGGGGATCAGCGGCGAGATCGAATACGCCTCGGACCTGTTCGACGAGGCGAGCGCCGAGGAGCTGGGCAGGCGGTTCGTCCGCGTGCTCGAAGCCCTGGTGTCGGCTCCGGACGAGCCCGTCGGCGCGGTGGACGTCCTGGGCGCGGACGAGCGGCGGCGGGTGCTGGCGCAGTGGAACGACACGGCGGTGGCCGGCGCCGCAGAGGCGTCCGTGGTGGAGCGATTCGAGGCGCAGGCGGCGGCGACGCCCGATGCGACGGCGCTCACCTTCGGCGAAGACGCCTTGTCCTACCGCGAGTTGAACGCCCGCGCGAACCGGATGGCGCGCTTCCTCGTGGAGCGGGGCGCGGGTCCGGAGACATACGTGGCGGTGGTGCTTCCGCGGTCGGCGGAGCTGGTGGTCTGCCTGCTGGCGGTCCTGAAGTCGGGCGCGGCCTACGTTCCGGTGGACCCGGAGTTCCCCGAGGACCGCATCGCGTACGTTCTCGACGACTCCCGTCCGGTGCTGACCCTGACCGGGGAGGTCCTGGCGGGCTTCGGCGCGGGCGACGCGTACGACGACGGTGACCTGGGCGTTCCCGGCAGCCCCGGCCGGGCCGCCTACGCGATCTACACCTCCGGCTCCACCGGTCGGCCCAAGGGCGTCGTGATCTCCCATGGCGCGCTGGCCAACTTCCTCGGCTCGATGCAGGACCGTTTCCGGCTCTCCGCCGACGACCGGCTGGTCGCGGTCACGACGGTCGGCTTCGACATCGCCGGCCTGGAGATCTACCTGCCGCTCCTGAACGGCGCGGGCCTGGTCCTCGCCGACCGGGAGGCGGTCAAGGATCCGTCGGCCCTGGGCGCTCTGCTGAAGACGTCGGGCGCGACGGTGATGCAGGCGACACCGAGCTTGTGGCACGCGCTGACCGACGCCGGGGTGGACCTGTCCGGCCTGCGGGTGCTGGTGGGCGGCGAGGCGCTGCCGTCGGATCTGGCGGTGACGCTGGCCCGGTCCGCCCGCTCGGTGACGAACCTGTACGGCCCGACCGAGACCACGATCTGGTCCACTACCGCGGACGTGACGGCCTCGGACCGGGTGACGATCGGCCGTCCGATCGCCAACACGCGGGTGTACGTGCTGGACGCGGCGCTGCGCCCGGTGGCCCCGGGGGTGCCCGGTGAGCTCTACATCGCCGGTGAAGGCCTGGCCCGCGGTTATCTCGGCCGTCCGTCGCTGTCGGCGGAGCGGTTCGTCGCCGATCCGTTCGGCCCCGCGGGCGGGCGCATGTACCGCACGGGCGACCTCGTGCGGTGGACCGCCGACGGCGCCGTGGAGTACATCGGCCGCACCGACTTCCAGGTGAAGCTGCGCGGTTTCCGTATCGAACCGGGTGAGGTGGAGTCGGCCCTGAACGCCGTGTCGGGCGTGGCGGGGGCGACGGCGGTGGTGCGCGAGGACCGTCCGGGCGACCGGCGTCTGGTCGCCTACTACGTCGGTGACGCGGACCCGGCCGCCGTGCGGGCGCAGGTGGCCACCGCGCTGCCGGACTACATGGTCCCGGCCGCCCTGGTGGTCCTGGACGAGATCCCGCTGACGCCCAACGGCAAGGTCGACCGGGCGGCACTTCCCGCGCCGCAGTGGTCCACCACGGGCGGCGGCGGACGCCGGCCCGCCGACGGCCGCGAGGAACTCCTCTGCCGGATCTTCGCGGACGTCCTCGACCTGCCCGACGTCGGCCCCGACGACGACTTCTTCGGGCTCGGCGGGCACTCGCTGCTCGCCACCCGCCTCGTCAGCCGGATCCGCTCCGTCCTCGGGCGGGAGATCGGCATCCGTGCGGTGTTCGAGTCTCCGACGCCGGCGGGTCTGGCGTCGCGTCTGGTGGGTGCGGACGCGGCGCGGGGGGCGTTGGTGGCGGGGGAGCGTCCGGCTCGGGTGCCGTTGTCGGCGGCGCAGCGCCGGTTGTGGTTCCTGCACGAGCTGGAGGGGCCGTCGGCGACGTACAACGTGCCGTTGGTGCTGCGGCTCGAGGGTGAGCTGGACGTGGCGGCGCTGGAGTGGGCGCTGGGTGATGTGGTGGGCCGGCACGAGAGTCTGCGGACGGTGTTCGCGGATGTGGAGGGTGTGCCGTATCAGCGGGTGCTGCCGGTGGCGGACGCGGGTGTGGTGCTTGAGGTGGCGCAGGTCGGTGTTGCGGATCTGGCTGCTGCTGTGGATGCCGCCGCTGGGTATGCGTTCGATCTGTCTGCCGAGTTGCCGTTGCGGGTGACGTTGTTGCGGGTGGGCGGGCGGTCGTCGGTGCTGGTGGTGCTGATGCATCACATCGTCAGTGACGGCTGGTCGTTGGGTCCGCTGGCGGATGATCTGTCGGCGGCGTACGCGGCGCGGCTGGATGGTGTGGCGCCGGGGTGGGCCGCGTTGCCGGTGCAGTACGCGGATTACGCGTTGTGGCAGGCGAAGGTGCTGGGTGAGGAGGGTGACCCGGCGAGCACGGCGGGCCGGCAGATCGAGTTCTGGCGCACCGCACTGGCCGGCGCGCCCGAACTGATCGAACTCCCCCTCGACCGGCCGCGCCCGCAGACTCCCTCCTACCGCGGCGGGGTGGCCCGTTTCGAGACGGGCGCCGCGTTGCACGGGCGTCTGCTGGCGGTGGCCCGTGAGTGCGGGGTGACGCCGTTCATGGTGGTGCAGGCCGCCGTGGCGGTACTGCTGTCGCGGATGGGCGCGGGGACGGACGTGCCGCTGGGCACGGTCGTGGCGGGCCGCTCCGACCAGGCCCTGGACGGGTTGATCGGGTTCTTCGTGAACACGCTGGTGCTGCGCACCGACGTGTCGGGCGATCCGTCGGTGCGTGAGCTGCTGGCCCGCGTCCGTGAGACGGACCTGGCCGCCTACGCAAACCAGGACGTGCCGTTCGAGCGGCTGGTCGAGGTCGTCAGCCCGCAGCGCTCGCTGGCCCATCACCCGCTCTTCCAGGTGATGGTGGTCTTCGACAACAACGCCGACGCCGCCTTCGACCTCCCCGGTCTCGACGCCTCCTTCGAGGGGGCCGACCTCGGCGTGGCCAAGTTCGACCTGACCTTCCACCTGGAGGAGACGCCCGACGGGCTCCACGGAGAGGTCCAGTACGCCTCGGACCTGTTCGACGAGGCGAGTGCGCACGGCCTGGGCGAGCGGCTCGTCCGGGTGCTGGAGGGACTGCTCGCGGAGCTGGACGGCCGGATCTCGGCGGTCGACGTGCTGTCGGCCGGTGAGCGCGGCCGGATGCTGGAGGAGTGGGCGGGCTCCGCGCCCTCCGGCCGGGTCAGCGACGGCCGGTCGTTCCCCGAGCTGTTCGCGGCCCGGGTGGCGGCGGACCCCTCCGCGCCCGCGCTGGCCTTCGAGGGCGACGAGTTGACGTACGGCGAACTGGCGGCGCGGGTGGACGCGTTCGCCGGGCGCCTCGCCTCGTGCGGGGTGGGGCCGGAGACCGTGGTGGCCGTCGCGCTGCCGCGTTCCGTGGACCTGGTGGTGTCGCTGCTGGCGGTGCTGCGGGCCGGCGGCGCGTACGTGCCGGTGGACCCTGACTACCCCGCGGACCGGGTGGCGTACATGCTCGCGGATTCCCGGCCGGCCCTGCTGGTCAGCGACAGCGCGACGCTGCCGGGGCTCGGGGAGTGCCGGACGCCGGTGCTGCTCGTGGACCGGCCCGCCGGCGAACGCGAGCCGTCCGCGGCTCCGCGGGTGGAGCTGCGGGCGGACCACCCGGCCTATGTGATCTACACGTCGGGTTCGACGGGCCGGCCCAAGGGCGTGGTCGTGCCGCACGGCGGCATCGCCTCCCTGTCCCGTGCCCAGCAGGACGCGTTCGGGGTGGGACCGGGCAGCCGGGTCCTTCAGTTCGCCGCGCTCAGCTTCGACGCGGCGGCCTGGGAGATCGTGATGGGGCTGCTGTCGGGGGCCACCCTGGTGGTCGCCCCGGCGGAGCGGCTGATGCCGGGACCTGATCTGGCCGCGCTCTGCGCCGAGCAGGCCGTGACGCACGTGACCCTGCCGCCGACGGCGCTGTCGGTGCTCGCGGACGACGCGCTGCCGGCCGGTGCGACGGTCGTCGTGGCGGGCGAGGCCTGCCCGCCGGAGCTGGTGGCCCGCTGGTCCGCGGGCCGCCGCATGATCAACGCCTACGGTCCGACCGAGACGACCGTGTGCGCCACCATGAGCGCGCCGCTGTCGGGCGGGATCGTGCCGCCGATCGGCCGTCCCATCCCGGGGACCCGGGTGTACGTGCTGGACGCGGCCATGCGCCCCGTGGCTCCCGGCGTCACCGGCGAGCTGTACGTCGCGGGCGCCGGTCTGGCCCGCGGTTACCTGGGCCGTCCGTCGCTGTCGGCGGAGCGGTTCGTCGCCGATCCGTTCGGCCCCGCGGGCGGGCGCATGTACCGCACGGGCGACCTGGTGCGGTGGACCGCCGACGGCGAGCTGGAGTACCAGGGCCGGGCCGACACGCAGGTGAAGCTGCGCGGTTTCCGTATCGAACCGGGTGAGGTGGAGTCGGCCCTGAACGCCGTGTCGGGCGTGGCGGGGGCGACGGCGGTGGTGCGCGAGGACCGTCCGGGCGACCGGCGTCTGGTCGCCTACTACGTCGGTGACGCGGACCCGGCCGCCGTGCGGGCGCAGGTGGCCACCGCGCTGCCGGACTACATGGTCCCGGCCGCCCTGGTGGTCCTGGACGAGATCCCGCTGACGCCCAACGGCAAGGTCGACCGGGCGGCACTTCCCGCGCCGCAGTGGTCCACCACGGGCGGCGGCGGACGCCGGCCCGCCGACGGCCGCGAGGAACTCCTCTGCCGGATCTTCGCCGAGGTCCTCGACCTGCCCGACGTCGGCCCCGACGACAGCTTCTTCGACCTCGGGGGCGACAGCATCATGTCGATCCGGGTGGTGAGCCGCGCCCGCGCGGGCGGGCTGCTGGTCTCGGCCCGCGACGTCTTCAGGGAGCGCACTCCCGCCCTCCTGGCCCGGGCGGCCACGGCGGTGCCGGCCACGACGGAGGACCGGGACGCCGGAACGGGCGTCTTCGCGCCCACACCGATCATGCGGTGGCTGGAGCAGTACGAGGACACGGACGGTTTCAACCAGTCGATGACCGTGCGCGTCCCGGCGGGCCTCGACGAGCGGGCACTGGTCCGGGCCGCCCAGGCCCTGGTCGACCATCACGACGTCCTGCGCCTGCGCCACCACCCGGACGGCACCTACGAGGTGCGCGCACGCGGCGCCGTGCCGGTGTCGGTCGTACGCGTCGACCACGGCGACGCCGAAGCCGCGGAGACGGCCCGCCGGGAACTGTCCCCGGCGGCCGGCGAGGTGGCACGGTTCCGCTGGTTCGACGCCGGGCCCGACGCCCCGGGCACGCTGCTGATCGTCCTGCACCACCTGGTCGTGGACGCGGTGTCGTGGCAGATCCTGCTGCCCGACCTCGCCGCCGCGTACGAGGCGGCCGCGGCCGGCCGGGCTCCCGAACTGGCCCCCGTCGCCACCTCGTACCGGACCTGGGCCGGGCATCTGCGGGCGGCGGACCGGCGGGCCGAGCTCCCGGTGTGGCAGGAGATCGCCGCGACCGCGGAGCCGCTCCTCGGCGCCCGCCTGCTCGACCCGGCGCTCGACACCGCCGCCACCGCCCGGGAGATCGAGCTGACCCTGGCGCCGGAGGTCACCGAGGCGCTGCTCACCAGGATCCCGGCGAGCGTCAACGGCAACGTCACCGACGCACTGCTGTGCGGGCTGGCGACGGCGGTCGTGGAGGAACGCGGGGCCGGACCGGTCCTCGTCGACCTCGAGGGGCACGGAAGGGAACACGTCGCCGACGGGGTGGACACCTCCCGGACGGTCGGCTGGTTCACCAGCCTCTACCCCGTCAGGCTCGACCCGGTGGGCCGCACGCCGATCGACCGGCTCAAGCAGGTCAAGGAGCAGATGCGCGCGTTCCCCGACAACGGCGTCGGCTACGGCGTCCTGCGCCATCTGCGGGGCGAGCCCGGTCTGGCCGTCGCGCCGCAGATCGGCTTCAACTACCTGGGCCGGTACACCGACGGTGACGAGCCGGCCGACTGGGAGACCGTCGACGGGCCGACGCCCGCGCCGCGGTCGCCGGGGATGCCGATGACGCACGCGGTCGAGATCACCGCGGTCACCGAGAACCGCGAGGGCCGTCCGCACCTCGTCGCCACCTGGACCTGGGCGTCCGGACTGATGTCCGAGCCCGGGATACGGCGGCTCGCACACGCGTGGTTCGACGCGCTCACCGCCCTCGCGGACGAGCGGCCGGACGCGGTCGGCCTGACGCCGTCCGACCTGAGCGATGACCTGACACAGAGCGAGATCGACAGCCTCGAGGCTGAACTGGGGGATTGGTAATGAAGCGCTCGCGCCTCGAAGACGTACTGCCGCTCACACCGTTGCAGGCGGGACTGCACTTCCACTCCCTCTATGACGACGAGGCCGTGGACGTCTACAACACCCAGCTCGTGCTGGCGCTGTCCGGTGAGGTGGACGGGGCCCTGCTGCGCCGCAGCGCCGAAGCCGTCCTGCGCCGGCACGCCAACCTCAGGGCGGGGTTCCGGCTGCGGGCGGACGGCCGGCCGATGCAGATCATCCCCCGCGACGTGAAGCCCGGCTGGTCCGAGCCGGTCCTTCGCCCCGAGGAACTGGACGCGTTCCTGACGGCCGAGCGGGCCACCCGGTTCGACCTCGCCCGGCCGCCGCTGATCCGGTTCAGCCTGGTCCGCCTCGGGCCGCGCGAGCACCGGCTCGTGGTGACCAACCATCACATCCTGCTCGACGGCTGGTCGGCTCCCCTGCTGGTCGACGAGCTGTTCGAGGTCTACGAGGCGCAGGGCAGCACCGACGGGCTGCCCCCGGTCACCCCGTACCGGGACTACCTGGGCTGGCTTGCCCGGCAGGACGCGGAGGCCGGCGCGCGGGCATGGAGCACGGCTCTCGCCGGCCTCGACGGCCCGACCACGGTGGCCCCCGGCGCGCCCGCGGGCAAGGCGCTGCCCGAGCGGATCGCCGCCGAGCTGGCGCCCGGCGCCACGGCCCGTCTGGTCCGGATGGCGGCCGAGCGCGGCCTGACCGTGAACAGCCTGGTGCAGGGCGCCTGGGCGATGGTGCTCGGGCAGCTCACCGGCCGCGGCGACGTCGTCTTCGGCGCCACGGTCTCCGGCCGCCCGGCCGATCTGCCCGGTGTCGAGGCCATGATCGGCTCCTTCATCAACACGCTCCCGGTACGCGTCGGGCTGGACCCCGCCGCGACGTTCGCCGAGGTCGTCGGCGACCTCCAGCGCCGCCAGGGCGACCTGCTCGACCACCACCACGTCAGCCTCGCCGAGATCCAGCGGGCTGCGGGACTGGGGGAGCTGTTCGACTCCCTTCTCGTGTTCGAGAACTACCCCTACGACGAGACGAAGGAGAGCCCGGCGGGGAAGCTCGAGATCGCCGACATCGACGGCGGCGGCGCGACCCACTACCCGCTCAGCCTCATCACCGGCATCGCCGGAGACCGTCTCGTCGTCCGGCTCGACGTCCGTCCCGAGCAGTTCGACCGGGCGCAGGGCGCCGCCATCGCCGCCCGGTTCCTCCAGGTCCTCGAAACCGTCGCCGACGACCCCGACCTGCTCGTCGGCCGCATCGACGTGACCCTGCCGGCCGAGCGGGAACAGGTCGTCGAGGCGTGGAACGCCACGGATCTCGAACTGCCCGCCGCGGTCCTGCCCGAGCTGCTCGACGCCCAGGCGGCCCGCACCCCCGACCGGGTCGCCCTGGTCCTGGAGGGCGAGGAGGTCACGTACGCGGACCTGCACGCCCGGGCCGACCGGATGGCCCGCCACCTCGTCGGCCGGGGCGCGGGTCCGGGCAAACTCGTGGCCCTCGCCCTGCCCCGCTCGGTGGAGCTCCTCGTCGCGCTGCTCGCGATCGTGAAGACGGGCGCGGCCTACCTGCCGGTGGACGTCGGCTACCCCGCCGACCGCATCGCCCACATGCTCGCCGACGCCGCCCCGATCTGCGTGCTGGACAGCGCGTACCTGGCGGCCACGGACACGACGGGTCACGCGGACGTCCCGCTCACCGACGCCGACCGGCTTCGCCCGCTGCACCCGTCCGACCCCGCGTACGTCATGTACACCTCCGGATCGACGGGCCGCCCCAAGGGCGTCGTCATCCCGCACGCGGCCGTCGTGAACCGGCTCGACGGCATGCAGCGCGCCTACCCCCTGGAGGCCGACGACCGGGTGCTCCAGAAGACCGCCACCAGCTTCGACGTCTCGGTCTGGGAGTTCTTCTGGCCCCTGCTCCAGGGCGCCACGATGGTGATGGCCAGGCCGGACGGGCACCGCGACCCCGAGTACCTCGCCGAGCTGATCCGCGCCGAACGCGTGACGACCGTCCACTTCATCCCCGCCATGCTGTCGGCCTTCGTGCAGACCCCGCAGGCCGCCGGCTGCACGAGCCTGCGCCGCGTGTTCTGCGGCGGCGAGGCCCTCCCCGCGGACCTGCACCGCGACTTCCGCGACCTGCTCGACGTCCCGCTGCACCACCTGTACGGCCCGACCGAGGCCACCGTCGACGTCACCGCGTGGGACGCCGGCCGCGAGCCGGGCCCGGGCAACGCGCCCATCGGCTTCCCCGTGTGGAACACCCGCGTCTATGTGCTCGACCGGGCGCTGCGCCCGGTGCCGCCCGGCGTGCAGGGAGAGCTCTACCTCGCCGGCGTCCAGCTCGCGCACGGCTACCTGAACCGGCCGGGCCTCAGCGCGGAGCGGTTCGTGGCCGACCCGTTCGGCCCGGCGGGATCGCGGATGTACCGTTCCGGCGACCTGGGGCGGTGGAACCCCGACGGTTCCCTCCAGTTCGCCGGCCGCGCCGACCGCCAGGTCAAGGTGCGCGGCGTCCGGATCGAACTCGACGAGATCCGGGCCACGGCGGCCGAACTGCCCGAGGTGGGCCAGGCCGTCGTCACCGTGTCCGGCGAGCGTCTCGTCGCGTACGTCGTCCCCCGCGGCGACCACGAGGGCGGCGACGACCTGATCCGCACGGTCCGGGAGCACCTCGCCGCCCGGCTGCCCGAGACGCTCGTGCCCGGCGCGGTCGTCCTCCTCGACGCCCTGCCGCTGACCCCCAGCGGCAAGCTCGACACCGACGCGCTGCCCGCCCCCGAGTTCGAGGCCGCCCCCGCGACGCGCACCGCGGCGACGCCGCAGCAGGAGATCCTGTGCGGCCTGTTCGCCGAGGTGCTCGGCCTGCGGCAGGTCGGTGTCGACGACGACTTCTTCGCCCTCGGCGGGCACTCGCTGCTCGCCACCCGGCTGGTCAGCCGCATCCGCTCCACGTTCGCCGTCGAGCTGCCGATCCGCGCGCTGTTCGAGGCGCCGACCCCGGCCGGGACGGCCGCCCGTCTCGACACCGCGGCCACCGTCCGTCCGCCGGTCCTCGCGGGCGCGCGGCCCGAGCGCCCGCCGCTGTCGTACGCGCAGCGGCGCCTGTGGTTCCTGTACCGGATGGAGGGGCCCGCCGCCACCTACAACCTGCCGATCGCGCTGCGCCTGACGGGCCCGCTGGACCGGTCCGCGCTGCGGGCGGCGATCACCGATGTCGTGCAGCGGCACGAGGCGCTGCGGACCGTCTTCCCGGACTTCGCGGGCACCCCCTACCAGCGGGTCCTGCCGGCCGGGGCCGATCTGAGGGTGGAGCGCTTCTCCCCGGAGGCGTTCGACGCGGCGGTCGGGCACGCCTTCCGTCTCGAGAGCGAGGTCCCGCTGCGCGTCACGCTCTTCGAGTCCGGCCCCGAGGAGCACACGCTGCTGCTGCTCATGCACCACATCGCCGGCGACGGCTGGTCCGCGGCCCCCCTCGCGACCGACCTCGCCACCGCCTACGCGGCCCGCTGCTCCGGTGAGGGCCCGGCCTGGCCGGCCCTGCGCGTGCAGTACGCGGACTTCGCCCTGTGGCAGCACGAACTCCTCGCCGGCGAGGAGGACCCCGACAGCCTGATGGCCCGTCAGCTCGACTACTGGCGGACGGCGCTGGCCGGCGCTCCCGAACTGCTCGAACTGCCCACCGACCGGCCGCGGCCCGCGGTCGCCGGGAACGGCGGCGCCGTCGTGGAGCTGACCGTGCCCGCCGGCGTCCACGAGTCGCTCGCGGCCCTGGCCAGGACCCATCAGGCGAGCCTGTTCATGGTCGTCCAGGCCGGCATCGCGACCCTGCTGACCCGGATGGGTGCGGGCACCGACATCACCCTGGGCACGGCGATCGCCGGCCGCACGGACGAGGCGCTGGACGACCTCGTCGGCTTCTTCGTCAACACCCTGGTGCTGCGCACCGACGTCTCCGGGGACCCGTCCTTCGCCGAGCTGCTGCGGCGCGTCCGCACCGCCGACCTGGCCGCGTACTCCCACCAGGACGTGCCGTTCGAGCGGCTGGTCGAGGTGCTCAACCCGGCCAGGTCGCTGGCCCACCACCCGTTGTTCCAGGTGATGTTGACGTTCGCCAACACCGCGGGCGGGGACTTCGGGATGGCGGGTCTCGACGTGGTCCGCGAGCACGTCGGCGCGGACACCGCCAAGATCGACCTCTCCTTCTTCCTCGCCGAGGAGCACACCGAGGACGGACGTCCGGACGGACTGCACGGCGCGATCCAGTACGCGACGGACCTGTTCGAGGCCGAGACCGTGCAGGCGATGGCCGACCGTCTGGTCCGCCTGCTCACCGCGGCCGCGGCCGACCCCGGCCGCCCGGTCGGCGACCTGCCGGTCCTGTCGGCGCCGGAACGCGACAGCGTGCTGGCCGGCTGGAACGGCCCCGTGCGCGACGTGCCCCGGACGACGGTGCCGGAGCTGTTCGCCGCGCAGGCGGCCCGGACCCCCGCGGCCGTCGCCGTGGTGTGCGGGGAGGACCGCGTCACCTACGCCGAACTGGCCGGCCGCGTCGACCGTCTCGCCCGGCGCCTGGTCGCCCGGGGCGCCGGCCCGGAGACCTTCGTGGCCATCGCCCTGCCGAAGTCCGTCGATCTGGTGGTGGCGGTGCTCGCCGTCTTCCGGGCCGGGGCGGCCTACCTGCCGCTGGACCCGGAGCACCCGGCCGACCGGCTCGCCTTCGTGCTCGACGACGTCGATCCGCTGCTGGTGCTGACCACCGCCTCCACCGAGCTTCCCGGCACGCGCCCGCGCCTCCACCTGGACGCGGACGCGTCCCCGGACGCGGACGGCGACGCCGCGCGGACGGGACCGCTGCCGGCGTTCGCGCCGGACAGCGCCGCCGCGTACGTCATCTTCACCTCCGGTTCCACCGGCAGGCCCAAGGGCGTCGTGGTGGAGCACCGCTCGCTGAACTCGTACCTGGCCTGGGCCCGCGACGCCTACGACTCCGTCGAGCGCGGCGCGCTCGTGCACTCGCCGATCTCCTTCGACCTCACCGTGACCGGCGTCTTCGCGCCCCTGACCTCGGGCGGCGCCGTCGACCTCGTCGACCTGGACGGGGACGCCCCGGACACCCGCCCCGCCTTCGTCAAGGCCACGCCGAGCCACCTGTCGCTGCTGCTGAATCTGCCGGACGCGTTCTCCCCCTCCGAGCAACTCGTTCTCGGCGGCGAGTCGTTGATGGGCGAACTGCTCGACGAGTGGCGCCGCCGCCACCCCGGCGTGACCGTGATCAACGAGTACGGGCCCACGGAGACGACCGTGGGATGCACCGAGTTCCGCATCGCCCCCGGCGACGCCGTCCCCGGCGGTGTCATCACCATCGGCCGGCCGGTCTGGAATACCCGGATGTACGTGCTCGACGAGAAGCTGCGGCCGCTGCCCGTCGGAGTGACGGGCGAGCTGTACATCGCGGGCGACCTGGTCACCCGCGGCTACCTCAACCGGCTCGGCCTCACCGCGGCCAGGTTCGTCGCGGACCCGTATGGCCCTCCCGGATCCCGCATGTACCGCTCGGGCGACCTCGGCCGGTGGAACCGGCACGGCGAACTGGAGTTCGTCGCCCGCGTCGACCACCAGGTGAAGCTGCGGGGCTTCCGGATCGAGCTGGGCGAGGTCGAGTCGGCCGTCGGCACGCACCCGGACGTGTCGCACGCCGCCGTCCTGCTGCGCGAGGACCGGCCCGGCGACAAGCGCCTCGTCGCGTACGTGACACCCGCCGGGCTGGACCTGGCGGCCGTGCGGGCGCACGCCGCCGACCGGCTCCCCGAGTACATGGCGCCGTCCGCCTACGTGGCGCTGGACCGGCTGCCCTTCACCGCCAACGGAAAACTGGACCGCGACGCGCTGCCCGAGCCCGAAGCCACGGCCGCCTCCGCCCAGGGCCCGCGCGACGCCCGCGAGGAAGCCCTCTGCACGATCTTCGCCGAGAGCCTCGGCGTGCCCTCGGTCGGCGTCGACGACGTCTTCTTCGACCTCGGCGGACACTCGCTGCTCGCCGCCCGGGTCGTCGCCCGCGTCCGCGACGAACTCGGCGCCGACGTCGGCATCCGGACCCTCTTCGAGGCGCCCACCGTCGCCGCCTTCGCCGCGCGGATCGCCGCGTCGGGACCGGACGCCGGACCGGCCCGCCCCGCCCTCGCGCCGCGCCCGCGGCCCGAGCGGGTGCCGTTGTCGGCCGCCCAGCGGCGCCTGTGGTTCATGTACCGCTTCGAGGGCCCCTCACCCACGTACAACGTCCCGCTCGCGCTGCGCCTCACCGGCAGGGTCGACCGGCCCGCGCTGCGGGCCGCCCTGTCCGACGTGGTGGGACGGCACGAGAGCCTGCGCACCGTCTTCGGCGACGAGTCGGGCACCCCGTACCAGCGGATCGTGACCGCGCAACCCGTCCTGGAGGAAGAGGCCGGCGACGGCATCGCCGCCGCCGCCGCGTACGCCTTCCGGCTCGACTCCGAACTCCCCGTCCGCTGCCGGCTCTTCTCCCGGAGCGACGACGAACACATCCTGCTCGTGCTCGTCCACCACATCGTCACCGACGGCTGGTCGACGGGACTTCTGCTGCGCGACCTGGCCACCGCGTACGAGGCCCGCAGCGCCGGGCGGGCCCCGCGGTGGACCCCGCTCCCGGTGCAGTACGCCGACTTCGCCCTCTGGCAGCAGGAGGTCCTCGGCGACGAGAGCGACCCGGACAGCGTGCTGGCACGCCAGACCGCGTTCTGGCGCGACACCCTCGCGGGCGCGCCGGACCTGCTGGACCTGCCCCTCGACCGGCCCCGGCCGGCCGTCCTCGGCCACCGCGGCGGCTCGGTGCCGCTGAGCATCGGCCCCGGCCTGTACCGCGCCGTCGCGGACCTCGCCCGCCGCCGGCACGCCAGCGTGTTCATGGTGGTGCAGTCCGCTCTCGCCGCCGTGCTCGCCCGGTACGGCGCCGGCACGGACATCCCGCTCGGCTGCGCGGTCGCCGGACGCGACGAGGAGGCCGCCCGCGAGCTGGTCGGCTTCTTCGTCAACACCCTCGTGCTGCGCACCGACGTCTCCGGCAGCCCCAGCCTGCACGAACTCCTCGACCGGGTGCGGGAGACCGACCTGGCCGCGTTCG
Organism: Streptomyces sp. NPDC048481; assembly: GCF_043200075.1. Lineage (NCBI taxonomy): Bacteria > Bacillati > Actinomycetota > Actinomycetes > Kitasatosporales > Streptomycetaceae > Streptomyces > Streptomyces sp. NPDC048481. The sequence continues at coordinate 488,071 of NZ_JBICXC010000002.1, read as the reverse complement.
CCCACCAGGACGTGCCGTTCGAGCGGCTCGTCGAAGCGCTCGACCCGGTCCGCTCGCCGGCCCATCACCCCCTGTTCCAGGTGATGCTCACCCTGGAGAACCTCGACGTCGCGGAGCCGGAGCTGCCCGGCCTGGCCGTCCACGGGGAGCAGGTCGACACCGAGACCGCCAAGGTCGACCTGGCGTTCGTCCTGGAGGAGGACGAGACCTCCGGGCTGAACGGCATCGTGCGGTACGCCGCCGACCTGTTCGACCCGGAGACCGCCCGCGCGCTGGCCGACTCCCTGGTGCGGCTGCTCACCGCGGCCGTCGCCGAGCCGGACACACCGCTGGACAGGCTGGACGTCCTCGGCCCGGAGCTGAGCCGGCGGGTCCTCCAGGAGTGGAACGACACCGCCCGCGACGTCCCCGCGCTCACCTGGCCGGAGCTCTTCGCGCGGCAGGCGGCCCGCACCCCGGACCGCCCGGCCGTGCAGTACGGCGCCGAGACGCTCAGCTACGCCGAGCTGGACCTGCGCGCCAACCGGCTCGCGCACCTGCTGCGCGAACGGGGCGCGGGACCGGGGGAGATCGTCGCGCTGCGGCTGCCCCGTTCGGCCGACCTGGTCGTCGCCGTCCTGGCGACGCTGAAGGCCGGAGCCGCGTACCTGCCCGTCGACCCGGGATACCCGGCCGAGCGGATCGCGTTCATGCTCGACGACGCCCGGCCGGTCTGCGAGCTCACGCCCGCCTCCTTCCCGGTCCCGGACGGGCTCCCCGGTACGGAACCGGCCGTCGCCCGGCGCCTCGACGACGCCGCGTACGTCATCTACACCTCCGGTTCGACGGGCCGCCCCAAGGGCGTCGTGGTGTCGCACCGCGGCATCGCCGGCCTGGCCGCCAACCAGGCCGAGCGCTACGAGGCGGGGCCCGGCAACCGCGTCGCACAGCTGATCTCCCCGAGCTTCGACGCGAGCGTCTCCGAGCTGTGCCTCGCCCTGCTCACCGGCTCCTGCCTCGTGATCCCCCCGGGCCTCCTGGCCGGCGACGAACTCGCCGCGTTCCTCGCCGACCGGCGCATCACCCAGGCGCACCTCACCCCGGCCGTGCTGTCCGGCCTGCCGCGGACCGCGCTGCCGGACCTGCGGGTGATCGTCACCGGAGGCGACGTGCCCGCGGCGGACGTGGCCGCGTACTGGTCCCGGGGCCGCAGGCTCGTCAACGCGTACGGCCCGACCGAGGCGACCGTCGACGTCGCGTCCTGGGTGTACGACGCTCCCGGCCGGCAGCCCGTCCCGATCGGCCGGCCCATCGCCAACGCCGGCGTGTACGTGCTCGACCGGTATCTGCGGCCCGTCCCGCCCGGCGTGACGGGGGAGCTGTACACGACCGGTCCCGGCCTGGCCCGCGGATACCTCGACCGTCCCGCCCTGACCGCCGGGAGGTTCGTCGCGGACCCGTTCGCCCCCGGCGGCCGGATGTACCGCACGGGCGACCTCGTCCGCTGGGACCGCACCGGCAGGCTGGTGTTCGCCGGCCGGGCCGACACCCAGGTGAAGCTGCGCGGCCTGCGGATCGAGCTGGGGGAGATCGAGTCCGCGCTCGCCGGACAGCCCGGCGTCACCCACGCCGCCGCGGCCGTCCACGCCGACCGGCTCGTCGGCTACGCCGTCCCGGCCCCCGGAGTCCGGCTGGACCCCGGGGAACTGCGCGGCCGGCTCGCCGTGCTGCTCCCGGCCCACATGGTGCCCGGTGTGGTCGTGGTGCTCGACAGCCTGCCGCTGAACCCCAGCAACAAGCTCGACCGCAAGGCCCTGCCCGTACCGGAGGTGAGCGCGGCGACGACCGGGCGCGATCCGCGCAGCCTGCGCGAGGAACTGCTCTGCGGCCTCTTCGCGGAAGCCCTCGCACTGCCCCGGGTCGGCGTCGACGCGAACTTCTTCGAGCTGGGTGGCCACTCGCTCCTCGCGATGGGGCTCGCCACCCGGATCGGCACCGCGCTCGACGTCGTGACGGACGTCCGCACGCTCTTCGAGGCGCCCACCCCGGCCCTGCTCGCCGCGCGGCTCGACACCGCCGACGACACCGGCCCCATGGCGGTGCTGCGCCGGGCCGGCGACCGCCCCTCCCTGTTCTGCGCCCCGCCGGCCCTCGGCCTGAGCTGGTGCTACGCGGGCCTGCTGCGCGGACTGCCCGAGGACGTGGGCCTGTACGGCCTCCAGGCGCGGGGACTCGACGGCCCCGGACCGCTGCCGGACTCGCTGGCCGCGTGGGCGCTCGACGCCGTCGAGCACATACGCGCCGTGCAGCCGCAGGGCCCGTACCACCTGCTGGGGTACTCGACCGGGGGCAACATCGCGCACGCCGTCGCCACCGCCCTCCAGGAGCAGGGCGAGCAGGTGGCCCTGCTGGCCGTCATGGACTCCCGGCCGGGCGACCCCGCCCAGGAGGGCCCGGTGGAGGAGCAGCGGCCGCTCACCGCCCAGGACGTGCTCGCCGTCCTGAGCGACGACGCGGGCGGCGACCCCGACGACCGGGGCGACGAGGCGGAACAGCGGGCCCGGGCACGGGGCCTGGTCGGAGAGATCCTCGGCGGCGCGGCCGACGAGCGGCTCTTCGACGTCATGATCAACACGATCATGGTGGTCACGGCACACCGGCCCGCCGCGTACAAGGGCGAGGTCGCCCTGTTCACCTCGGGCGGCGAGGAGAGGGCCGCGGAGCTGGCCGCCGCCTGGGCCCCCTACGTGGACGGGGAGCTGAAGGTCACCCCGTTCGCGTGCGGGCACGACGATCTGCTGGAGCCGGCCCTGCTGCGCGACGTGGCGGCGCGTATCGCCGGGTCCTTCGAATGCGACCCGGAAATGGCCGTAATAGAGGACCGATAAGGCGGCTCAATACCGTGTGACGCAATTCCTGTTGTCCCGCATATTTCGAGGCGGCCCGGTCATGCCTGACAGGCTCATAGCAGAAACTCCACTCGTCCGCCGCGCCCGGCGGTCGAACCGGAGGGTCCGTCTGTTCTGCCTTCCGCACGCGGGAGCGGGGGCGAGCGCTTTCGCCGCATGGCCGGGCCTTTTCCCGCCCGAGGTGGAAATCGTGGCCGTGCAGCTGCCCGGCCGCGAGGACCGCGTCGGCGAACCGCATCCCGCGTCCGTCGACGCCGCCGTCCGCATGGTCGCCGTGGCGCTGCGCCCCTACCTCCAGGGCCCGTACGCGTTCTTCGGCCACAGCGGCGGCGCGCTGCTGGCGTTCGAACTGGCCCGGGCGCTGCGCAGACGCGGCACCCAGCCCGGACATCTGTTCCTGTCCGGCCAGTCGGCCCCGGGGCACGACGTCGCCGTACCGGAGCTGCACCGGCTGTCCGACGACGACTTCGGGGCCGCCCTGCGGAGCCTGGACGGCACCTCGGACACGGTGTTCGGCGACCCCGAGCTGATGAAGCTGCTGCTGCCCACGCTGCGCGCCGACTTCACCCTCTGGGAGAACCACCGGCACCGCCCCGACCAGCCGCTCTCCGTGCCGATCACCGCACTCGGCGGGGACACCGACCCGCGCGCCCCCGTCAGCGGCCTCCACGCGTGGCGGGAGCAGACCACCGGGGCGTTCTCCGTGGAGGTCTTCCCCGGCGGCCACTTCTATCTCAACGACTCCGAGGCGGAACTCGCCGCGATCGTCGGCGGCACGCTGCTGGGCCGCCGGCCCGCGCACGCCGGTCAGGGAGGACCGAACCGATGACCATGCCCGGACCCGACGCCGTGGCCCTGCTGCGCGCGGCGGCCGAATCCGTCACAGGGGTGGAGGAGGCCGCGCCCCTGCTGCGCAGGGAGGCCCGGCTCGGCCGGGCGCGCCCGGCGGCGCCCCGCACCGCGGACGCGCCGCCCGCTCCGGCGCGGCCGCCGGCCGTCGCGTACGGCGGCGACCTGCCGGCCGACCCCGACTTCCCCACCACGTTGCAGGAGGCGCTCCGGCTGGCCGCCGAACTCGCCCCCGACCAGGGCATCGTCTACCTGACGGGTGACGGCGAGCGGGTCCAGAGCTACTCCCGGCTGCTGGCCGACGCACAGCGGCTGCTCACCGGCCTGCGCTCCACGGGCATCGCCCCCGGCGAGTCCGTGCTGTTCCAGTTCGGCGACAACCGCGCCTTCGTCACCGCGTTCTGGGCGTGCGTCCTGGGCGGGTACCTGCCCACCCCGGTCGGCGCCGCACCCGGCTACGACCGCGAGAACGCCGGCACGACCAGGCTGCGCAACGCCTGGCAGCTGCTGGACCGGCCGCTCGTCCTCACCGACGCCTCCCTCGCCCCGGCGGTGGCCAGGCTGCCCGCCCTGTGGGGCGTGGACGACCTGCGGGTGGCCGTCGTCGAGGACCTGTGCGACGGGCGCCCGCAGAGCACGGACTGGTTCCCGGCCACCCCCGACAGCCCGGTCGTGCACCTGCTCACGTCCGGCAGCACCGGCGTGCCGAAGGTGGTCCGGCACGCAAGCCGCAGCATCCTGGCCCGCACCCGCGCCGTCGCGGCGGTGAACGGATTCGACGCCGACGAGGTCGCGCTGAACTGGATGCCGCTCGACCACGTCGGCGGCATCGTCATGTGGAGCGTGCGGGACGTGGTGCTGCGCTGCCGGCACGTCAACGCGACCATCGACGCCTTCCTCGCCGACCCGCTGCGCTGGCTCGACTGGATCGACCGGTACGGGGTGACCAACACCTGGGCCCCCAACTTCGCCTTCGCCCTCGTCAACGAACGCGCCGCCGAGATGACCGGCCGGTCCTGGGACCTGTCGACGCTGCGGCACCTCCTCAACGGCGGAGAGGCCGTCGTCAGCCGCACCGCGGACCGGTTCATCGAGCTGCTCACGGCGCACGGGATGCCGGCCGACGCGATGCGCCCGTCCTGGGGGATGTCGGAGACCAGCTCGGGCGTGACCCACTCGACGCTGCGCGCCGGCGATCCGGACGCGGGCCGGCTGCGGGTGGACAAGAGCTCGCTCGGCGGGGCGCTGCGCTGGTCGGACGGCCCCGACGCCGTCACGTTCACGGAGGTCGGCCCGCCGGTGCCGGGCGTGCGGCTGCGCATCGTCGACGCGGACGACGCCGTGCTGCCCGAGGACCACGTGGGACGGCTCCAGATCACGGGGCCGACGGTCATGGAGGGCTACTACCGCAACCCGGAGGCGAACGCCGAGGCGTTCACCGCCGACGGCTGGTTCAGCACCGGAGACCTGGCGTTCCTGCACGAGGGCCGGCTCACCATCACCGGCCGGGACAAGGACCTCATCATCGTCCAGGGCGCCAACATCCTCAGCTACGACGTGGAGTCCATCGCGGAGCAGGTGGAGGGCACCGAGGTCACCTTCGTCGCCGCCTGCGGCTGGTCCGGCGCGGGCGACAGCACCGACAGACTGGTGATCTTCTTCGTCCCGGCCCACGGCGACCGGACCTCGGTCCACGACACCATCGCCGCGATCAAGGCACGGGTGGCCGAGACCCTGGGCCTCCAGCCCGACCTGGTCATCCCGGTCGAGCGGGACGACTTCCCCAAGACCGGCAGCGGCAAGATCCAGCGGGCCCGGCTCCTCGCCGACCTCGACGAGGGCAAGTACGCCCAATGGTGCGACGAGCCGGACGGCCCCTGGTACTTCGAGCGGACCTGGATCGACCTCCCCGCCGAACGCGGCGCCCTGCCCCCCGGCCCGTGGCTGGTCTCCGAGGCCCTACAGGACGAACTCGCCGCCGTACCCGGCGTTCCCGAGCTGGTCGTCCGCCCGGCCGGCGGCGCCTGTCCGGCCGGCCCCGCCGGCGCCGTCGTCCACCTCGCCCAGGGCCCCGACGCGGAGGGCGTGACCCTCGACGTGCTGCGGCTGCTCCAGGACCTGTCCGCGCACGATCCCGCGCCCCCGCTCCTGGTGGTCACGAGCGGCGGTCTGTGGACGGCCGCGGGCGACGCCCTCGACCTCGCCACCGCGGGCCTGCCCGGTCTGCTGCGCACGGCGGCCGCGGAGCGGGCGGCGGCCTCCGTCCGGCAACTCGACGTGCGCGACCCGGGCGACCGGGCCGCCGCGATCGTCACGGAGCTCGCCTGCCACGACGGCGCCGACCTCGTGGCCCACCGCGGCACGCGACGCCTGGCTCCCCGGCTGCGGCCGATGGCCCTCGGCGAACCGGGGCGGGAGGCGTTCGTCACCGGCGGCCGCTATCTCGTCACCGGCGGCCTCGGCGGCGTCGCCCACCCGGTCGCGGAATACCTCCTGGCCGCCCACGGCGCGAAACTCCTGCTGGTCGGACGCAGCCCGGCCGACCGCGGCGAGCGCGCCGAACGCCTCGACGACCTCGGAGCCCTGGGCGACGTCGTCTACCGCGCGCTCGATGTGGCCGATCCGGTCGCGTTGCGGGCCGCGGTGCGCGAGGCGGAGGCCCGCTGGGGGGCGCCGCTCGACGGAGTGCTGCACCTGGCCGGCGCCGACGTCTCCGGCCAGTGGGCGCGACTGGAACGCCACCAGGTCGCCCGCGAGTCGCCCCAGGCCTTCCGCGACGCCTACCGCGCGAAGGTGACCGGCACCCTGGCCCTCGCCGCACTGCTGGAGGACCGCCCCGGCACGCCCCTGGTGCTCTTCTCGTCGGTCAACGGCGAGTTCGGCGGGAGCTCCTTCGCGGCGTACTCGTCGGCCAACAGCTTCCTGCACGGATTCGCCGACCACTGGGGCCGCGAACGCGGCCGGCCGGTGCACTGCCTGGCCTGGAGCACCTGGAGCGGCGTCGGCATGAACCGGGCCGCGCCCCAGGGCGCAGCCGAGGCCCGCGGCTTCCGCGCCCTCGACCCCGACGAGGGCCTCGCCTCGCTGCTCGCCGTCCTGGGCCAGGACCGGGCCACCGTGCTGATCGGGCTCGACGGCCGCAACGAGCACATCGCGCGCGCCCTCGCCCCGGACAGCCTGCACATCGCGGAGGCGATCGTCGTGTACACCGGGCAGGCCTCCGAAGCCGACGTCCGGGCGGCCGTGGCGCCGGTGGCGAGGGAACTCGACCACCCCCTGCGGTGTCTGCGCGTCGAGCGGCTGCCCGACGACCAGGACACGCTGCTCGCCGTGGCGGTCGCGGCGCTGGAACGGGGCGGACGGCAGTTCGTGCCGCCGGCCACGGAGCTGGAACGGGACCTGGCCGCCCTCTGGAGCGACGTCCTCGGCAGCGACGTGGGCCGCGACGACCGCTTCTTCGACCTCGGCGGCAGCTCGCTGCGCGCCGCCCAGCTCGTGAACCGCATCAACAGCGCGCTGACCGCCCGGCTCTCGGTGCACCAGCTCTACGAACACCCCACCGTCGGCGCGCTCGCCACGGTGCTTTCCCCGCACACGCAAGGAGAACGAGCATGACCAATCCGTTCGAGGACCCGGAGGGCACCTACGTGGTGCTCGTCAACGACGAGGGCCAGCACTCCCTCTGGCCGACGTTCGTCGACGTGCCCGCCGGCTGGCAGACCGCCCACCCGGCCGACACCCGCGACGCCTGCCTCGCCTACATCGAGACCCACTGGACCGACATGCGTCCGCGCAGCCTCGCCGCCGCGATGGACGCGCAGTAGATCCATGACCCTTGCCATCGAGGTCGAGGGCCTGGTGAAGTGCTTCGGCGCCCACCGGGCCCTCGACGGACTCGACCTCGCGGTGCCGGCCGGCCAGATCCTGGGCCTCCTCGGCCCGAACGGGGCGGGGAAGACCACGACGGTGCGCGTCCTGGCCACCCTGCTGCGGCCCGACGCCGGGCAGGCCCGGATCTTCGGGCACGACGTGGCGAAGGAGCCCCATCAGGTCCGCCGCTGCATCGCCCTGACCGGGCAGTTCGCCTCCGTCGACGGCAACATCTCCGGCCGGGAGAACCTGTATCTCATCGGCCGCCTCCTGGGCATGTCCGCCCGGCGGGCCCGCTCGGAGGCGAACGGGATGCTGGAGCGCTTCCGGCTCGCCGAAGCCGCCGGCAAGCCCGCGCGCCAGTACTCCGGAGGAATGCGCCGGCGTCTCGACCTCGCCGCGTCGCTCATGGGCGAGCCGAGGCTCATCTGCCTCGACGAGCCGACCACCGGTCTGGACCCGCACAGCCGCAACGAGCTGTGGGCCATGGTGAGGGAACGGGCCCGGGCCGGCGCGACCCTTCTGCTCACCACCCAGTACATGGAGGAGGCCGAGGCGCTCGCCGACTCGGTGGTCGTCGTGGACAAGGGACGGGTGATCGCCGCCGACACGGCCGCGGGACTCCGGGCCCGGGTGGGCGGCCGGACCCTGGAGATACGGCCCGCGCACCCCCGGGACCTGGCGGCCCTCGCCGGAAGCCTGGCGCTGGAGGGGCTGGACGGCCGGATCGACCAGGAGGCCTGCCTGGTGCGGCTGCCGCTCGTGGAACCGGACGAACTGACCCGCGCGGTGCGGGCCGTCACCGCCTCGGGGGTGGCGGTGCAGGCCGTGGACACCCAGGTCGCCAGCCTCGACGAGGCCTTCATCGAACTGACCAGGAGCGCCGCGTGACCCCGACCACCGACATCGCGCCGACCGTGGGGACGCCCCCGCTCGCCGGCTCCGCCCGGAACGGGCCGCGGGACGTCGTCAGGCAGTCGCTCGCTCTCGCCAGGCGCAACATGCTCCAGCTGCGGGGCGACCCCGGACAGCTCCTCGACGCCGTGGTCATGCCGATGATCTTCACGCTGATCTTCCTGTACGTCTTCGGCGGCGCCATCTGGGGTGACCGTCCCGGCGACTACCGGCAGTTCCTGCTGCCGGGCATCATGGTGCAGACGCTGATGTTCGCGTCCCGTTCGACCGGCTATCTGCTCGCCGTCGACTTCGACAACGGTGTGATGGACCGGTTCCGGTCCCTGCCCATCGCCCGGTCGGCCGTCCTGACCGGCCGGATCGTGGCGGACATGAGCCGGCTCCTGCTCGGCCAGGTCGTCATGCTCCTGTTCGCGCTCGCCATCGGCTTCCGCGTGGAGACCAACTTCCTGTACGCCGTGGCCGCGGTGCTGCTCACGCTGCTGTACGGCACCGCGCTGGCCTGGGTGTCGGCCTTCATCGGCCTGACGATCCGCAGCCCCAACACCGTGCAGTCGGTGGGGTTCATCTGGATGATCCCGCTCCAGTTCGGCAGTTCGATGCTGGTGCCGACCAGCACCATGCCGGGCTGGCTCCAGGTCTTCACCGAGGCCAACCCCACGACCCTGGTGACGGACGCGTGCCGCAACCTGCTCGCCGGGGGGCCGGTCGCCCGTCCTGTGCTGGGCACCGTGCTGTGGAGCGTCGGCCTCATGTGCTTCGCGGTTCCCCTGGCGATATCCCGCTATCGGCGTCGCTGAAAAGTGATCGATAACAGTCGGGAAACCCCTCCCCCTACCTTCTTCTCATTCACACTCCGCGAGTGGAGGAGCCTCTCATGAGGTCCGGTCATACCGCCGTCCCGCGGTGGCAGGCGACAATCGGTGCGGCGCCGGGCACGGCGACCGTCGCAATTCCGCTGGAATACGAACCGACGCCCACCCAACTGTCAGCGGCGCACGCGAAAGTCGTCGCGATTCTCAGTGGTGAGGACGAGGTGGCGTTCGGCCCCGTGCCCCGTCTCGTGCCCGTGGCCGGCGCCACCTGGGCCGGCCTCGTGGCCCGCGTCCGCGACGCGGCCGCCGCACCCGGCCACGGCTTCGAGACCGTGGCCGGCGGAACGCCCGGCGCACTGCCCGACGGCGTGGTGTTCGGGGTGTCGGTCGCCGACGGCGCCCTGGTGCTGACGTACCGCACCGAGGACTTCGACGCCGACCACGCGGCCAGGGTCGCCGGCTACCACCACACGGCTCTTCGCCGCATCGCCGCCGAACCGCACGCCCCGCACGAGGGCCGCAGCCTGCTCTCCGCCGAGGAGCGGCGCCATCAGCTCGTCGGCATGGCCGGTCCGGCGCGGGAGCTCCCGGACCGCCGCTTCCACGAGCTGTTCGAGGACCGCGTACGCCTGCACCCCGGGAAGACCGCCGCGATCATGGGCGAGCGCCGGATCACGTACGCCGAGCTGAACGCCCACGCCAACCGGATCGCCCGGACCCTCCTCGCCCGCGGCCTGGCCGCCGAGGACTGCGTCGCCGTGGTGACCGAGCGCAACCTGGACTGGATGGCCTGCGTCCTCGCCGTGTTCAAGGCCGGCGGCGTGTACGTGCCGATCGAGCCGCACTTCCCGGCGGACCGTGTCGGCGCCACCCTCGACCGCGCCGGATGCACCCTCGTCCTCACGGAACCCGGGAGCACCGCCACCCTCGACGAGGCGCTGCGCGACCGCCCGTCCGTCACCGTGCTGCGCGTCGACGAGAGCGACGGGGCCGACCCGACGGACCTCGGGACGGACATCGGCCCCGGCCGGCTGGCCTACATCTACTTCACCTCCGGTTCGACCGGCAGCCCCAAGGGGGTGATGTGCGAGCACGAGGGAATGCTCAACCACCTCTACGCGAAGACCGACGACCTCGGGGTGGGGGAGGACGACGTCCTCGCACAGGTCGCTCCGCAGTGCTTCGACATATCGCTCTGGCAGCTCGTCGCGGCCCTGCTGGTCGGCGGCACGACCCTCATCGTGCCGCAGGAGGCGATCCTCGACGTGGAGAGGTTCGTGGAGGTCGTCCGCGGCGCCGACGTGGCCCAGCTGGTCCCCTCCTACCTCGAGGTGGTCCTGTCGCACCTGGAGGAGCACGGCGGCGGCCTCGGCCGGCTCCGCTGCCTCTCGGCCACCGGCGAGGCGCTCAAGAAGGAGCTGGTCGACCGCTGGTTCGCGGCCTTCCCCGGCACCGCCCTCGTCAACGCCTACGGGCTCACCGAGACCTCGGACGACACCAACCACGAGGTGATGACCGAGCCGCCGCACGGTGACCGGGTCCCCCTCGGGCCCGCCATCGCCAACGTGCGGGTCTACGTCGTCGACCCCGGCCTCGAACCGGTGCCGCTCGGATCGCCCGGCGAGATCGTGTTCGCCGGGATCTGCGTCGGCCGCGGATACATCAACGACCCGGAGCGCACGGCCGCCGCGTACGGCACCGATCCGCACCGGCCCGGCGAACGGCTCTACCGCTCCGGCGACTTCGGCCGCTGGCGTCCCGACGGCAAGCTGGAGTTCCTGGGCCGCCGCGACGCGCAGGTGAAGCTGCGCGGCTTCCGCATCGAACTCGGCGAGATCGAGAACCGGCTGCTCGGCGTGGCCGGGATCCGCGACACGGCCGTGGTCGTCGTCGGCGAGAGCCTGGCGGCGTTCTACGCCGCGGCCGCCGAGGTGCCGGCCGGCGAGCTGCGGACGCGACTGGCGGCCGCGCTGCCCGAGTACATGGTGCCGAGCCGCTTCCATCGCCTCGACGCCCTGCCCCTCACGGCCAACAGCAAGATCGACAAGAAGCGGCTGGCGCAGCTCGCGGCGGCGGACGAGGACGGACCGGAGCCGCCCGCCACCCCCACGGAGCAGCGGATCGCCGCCGCCTGGGCGGCCGTGCTCGGCCTGGCGCCCGAACGGGTCGGTCGCACCAGCCACTTCTTCGACTCGGGCGGCACTTCCCTGTCGGCCGTGCGCCTCGTCGTGAAGCTCGACCGGGCCGTGTCGCTGAAGGACCTCACCCGCTTCCCGCGGCTGAGCGAGCTGGCCGCGTTCATCGACGGAACCGGCGAGCCCGAGGGGACGGACGCCGGCACGGGCCTCCTCAACCCCCTCCTCCTGCCTCCCTCCCCGACCGGCACCCTCGTCTGTTTCCCCTACGCGGGCGGCAACGCCGTCAACTTCCGCCCCCTGGCGAGCGAGTTGGCGGACAGCGGGCTGGCCGTCCACGGAGTGGAGCTGCCGGGACACGACCTCACGGCCGAGACCGAGCCGTTCGTCTCCCTGGAACTGGTCGCCAAGACGGTGGCGAGCGAGATCGGCCGGTGCGCCGCCGGCCCGGTCCTGCTGTGGGGACACTCGTCCGGGGCGGCCCTGGCCGTGGCGACCGCGCGCCTTCTGGAGCAGACGGGGCACGACCTGCGGGCCGTCCTGATCGGCGGCCAGCTCGTCGGCTCCCCCGACGTCCGGCGCGGGCGCAGCGCCGAGATCGCGGCCCTCACGCCCCTGGAGGTCGCGGCGCGGCTCGGCGGCGACGGCGGCTACGCCGATCTCGCGGGGACGGACACGGCCCGGGCGGCGCTGGTCGGCGCGGCCTACCGGCACGACGTCCTGGAAGCCGACGCGTTCTTCGCCGACGCCGTGGAGAACCCCCCGGCCGCGCTCATCGAGGCCCCGCTGACCCTCGTCACCGCCGCCGACGATCCGGCCACCCGGGGCCACGAGGCCGACCTGCCCGCCTGGCGCGGCCTCGCCCGGACCGTCCAGGTCCGTGAACTGCCCGAGGGCGGGCACCACTTCTTCCGCACCAGGCCGGCGCAGACCGCCGCCGTCGTGCGGGCTGTCCACGACATGCACCGACGAGAGCGAGTGTGAAAGTGCCGCCGATTGACCCGGATCTCTTCGCCGGACTGGAAGGACGCCAGGACGAGGGCCGTCCGGCCGTCGTCACCGCCGCCGACGCGCCGGACCCGGCCGCCTGGGCCGCCCGGCACCACGAAGCGCTGTACCGCGTCGTCGCCTCACAGGGCGCGGTACTGGTGCGTGGTCTGGGGCTGTCCGACGCCGCGGGCGCCGCCGCGGTCCTCAAGGTCCTGGGAAGCGACCTGATGTCCGAACGCGAGGCGTTCGCGCCCCGCTGGACGTACGAGGACCGGATCTACTCCTCCTCCAAGTGGCCGCCGAACCAGCCGATGTGCATGCACCACGAGCTGAGCTACGCGGTCGAGTTCCCGGCCACCATGGCCTTCGCCTGCCTGAGCGCCCCCGCCACCGGCGGGGCCACCGCCCTGGCCGACGCCGGCCGGGTCCTGGAGCAGCTGCCCGCCGACCTCGTGGAGCGCTTCGAACGGGAGGGGTGGCTGCTCACCCGCAGCTACAACGACGAGATCGGCGTTCCGTGGGAGGAGGCGTTCGGCACCGCCGACCGCTCCGAGGTCGAGAGGTACTGCGCGGCCAACGACATCTCCTTCGAGTGGCACGGCCGGGAACTGCGCACCAGTCAGCGCCGTCCCGCGGTCCTGCGTCACCCCGCCGACGGCCGGCGGCTGTGGTTCAACCAGATCGCCTTCCTCAACCAGTGGACGATGGCGCCCGAGGTGCGTGAGTACCTGGTCGACGTCTACGGCCCGCAAGGCCTGCCGTTCAACACGAGTTTCGGCGACGGCGGCGAGGTCACCGAGGACGTCGTCGCGCTGATCAACAAGGTGTACGACTCCGTCACCGTCGCCGAGCCGTGGCGGCCCGGAGACGTGCTGCTCGTCGACAACCTCCGCATGGCGCACAGCCGGCTGCCCTACGAAGGAGCCCGCGAGGTGCTCGTCGCGATGGCGGATCCCACCACCCGTTCCGTATAGAGGTTCAGGACCCACATGACCCAGCACAGCCCAGATTTCGCAGTGATATCCGGCCGGCAGGTGCAGAGCGCACTGAGCGGTCAGGAGAAGCTGGTCACCGAGATCGTCGAAGCCGCCTACATCGCGCACGGCACCGGGAAGACGGTCAACCCGCCGTCGTACTTCCTCCGGTTTCCCGACCGGCCCACGGCCCGGATCATCGCCCTTCCGGCGTCGCTCGGCGGCGACGACGCCGTGGACGGGCTCAAGTGGATCTCCAGTTTCCCGGAGAACGTCAGCTCCGGGCTGCCCCGCGCCTCCGCGGTCCTGATCCTCAACGACCCGCGCACCGGCTATCCGTACGCCTGCCTGGAGAGCTCGATCATCAGCGCGAGCCGGACGGCCGCGTCGGCCGCGCTGGCCGCCGACCGGCTCACCCGCGGACGGGCCCGCCCCACCCGGGTGGGATTCGTCGGAACCGGTCTCATCGCCCGCTACCTGCACACGTATCTGGCGGGCACGGGATGGAGCTTCGACGAGGTCGGTGTGCACGACCTGTCCGACGACCACGCCGCCGGCTTCGCGGACTACCTGTCCCGCTCGGGCGAGAACGGCCGGGTGAGCGTGCACACGAGCGTGGACGACCTGATCCGCGCCAGCGACCTGGTCGTCTTCGCCACGGTGGCGGGCGCCCCGCACGTCACCGACCCGCGGCTGTTCGCCCATCACCCGCTCGTGCTCCATGTCTCGCTGCGCGACCTGGCCCCGGAGATCATTCTCGACTCGGCGAACTACGTCGACGACGTCGAGCACTGCCTGAAGGCCGACACGTCGCCACACCTGGCCGAACAGCTCTCCGGCAACAGGGACTTCCTCGACGGAACCCTCTATGACGTCATGACGGGCCGCGCCGAGGTGCCGTCGGATCGCACGGTGGTGTTCTCCCCGTTCGGCCTGGGCGTGCTCGACCTGGCGGTCAGCGCCCACGTCTACGACCAGGTGTCGAGAAGCGGCGGCCTTCACGTGGTCGAGGACTTTTTCCACGAGATGAGCCGGTACGGCGGCTAGGGGCGACTGCCCGGAACGGGAGAGAGCTGTGCCAATTATTTCAGAGCCGCAGCAGTACCACGAGAACGATCTGTTCGTCGACCTCCACCGGACCTTCGGACGCAGGCTCTACCTGAAGTGCGAAGGGTTCAACTTCGCGGGTTCGATCAAACTCAAGGCCGCTCGGGCCATGGTCGACGCGGCGGAGGCCGGCGGGGTGCTGCGACCCGGCTCGGTCCTGGTGGAGTCGTCGTCGGGCAACCTCGGCGTCGCCCTGAGCATCCTCGCCGCCAGCAAGGGCTACGGCTTCGTCTGCGTCACGGACAGCCGCTGCAACCTGGCCACGAAGCAACTCATCGAGGCCATGGGCGGCACGGTGCACGTCGTGACGGAACCCGCGGCCGACGGCGGGTTCCTCGGCGCGAGACTGCGTCTGGTCAAGGAGCTGTGCGAGTCGGACGACCGTCATGTCTGGCTCAACCAGTACGCGAACCCGAACAACGCGCTCGCCCACTACTGGGCGACGGCGCCGGCGATCGCCGAGCGCTTTCCCGATCTGCAGGTGGCCTTCATCGGCGCGGGCACGACCGGCACGCTCATGGGGTGCGCCCGCTACTTCAAGGAGAACCGTCCCGACGTCAAGGTCGTCGCGGTCGACGCGGTCGGATCGGTGACCTTCGGAGGGCCGTCCCTGCCGCGGCAGATCCCGGGCCTCGGCACGGGCGTCCGCCCGCCGCTGCTCGACCGGTCCTACGTGGACGACGTGGTCCACGTCGCGGAGGTGGACACCGTGCGGGCCTGCCGCCGACTGGCCAGGCGGGGCTTCCTCTTCGGCGGATCCACGGGGACGGTGATCAGCGGCGCGCTGCGCTGGCTCGACGAGTACGCGCCGGGCCCGGACGTCACCGCCGTGGCTGTCGCACCGGACATGGGCGACAGGTATCTGGACTCGATCTACCACCGGAGCTGGGTCGAGGAGATCTACGGCAGCGCGGCGCTCGCCGACGAACTGGAAGGGCTCGAGGACGTGCCGATGATGTCCACGACAGGTGTGGCCTGATGACAGAGCTGCTGGAAAACGGCGTCCGCGACGACGCCGTCCTCGTACTCGGCGGCGAGGCCGCCGCCGTGAAGGCCGTCGCGCGGGAACTGCTCCACGTCGCGAACGGCCGTGTCGACTCACCCGAGTTCGTGGCCGCCGCCCGGGACGCCTGGGACGGCCTCCCCGCCCCGCTCCGCCGGGAGGTCCGCCGGTTCCGCCGGCACTCGGGCCCCCGCGGACGCCTGCTGATCCGGGGGCTCCCGGTGGGCGACGAGGCGCGGCCCACCCCGTCGGCCGCCGACTCGGTCCAGCGGGAGGCCTCCGTCTCCGCCGCGATCCTCCTCATGGTGGCCTGCGGACTCGGCGACCCCGCCGCCTACCTCCAGGAGAAGTCCGGCGCCCTGGTGCAGGACGTCGTGCCCGTCCCGGGCCGGGAGGAGTTCCAGGGCAACGCGGGCTCGGTCCTGCTGTCCTTCCACACCGAGAACGCCTTCCACGAACACCGTCCGGACCACGTCATGCTGATGTGTCTGCGCACCGACCACGAGGGCGTCGCGGGCACCCGCACCGCCTGCGTCCGCGAGGTCCTGGACCTGCTCAGCCCGGCGGCCAGGAAGACGCTCAGTCTCCCCGGGTTCACCACCGAGGCTCCGCCGTCCTTCGGAGCCGGCCGTCAGGGCGCGCTCCACCACCCGGTGCTGGGCGGCGCGTGGACCGATCCGGACCTGCGCGTCGACTTCGCCGCCACCCGGGCGGCCACCGAGGAAGGGGCCGCCGCCCTGGCCGAACTGGGCTCGCTCTTCGAGCGGGTGTCGACGACGTCGCAACTGCTCCCCGGCGACCTGGTCATCGTCGACAACCACGTCACCGCCCACGGCCGCACCGCGTTCACCCCCCGCTACGACGGCCGCGACCGCTGGCTCCAGCGCACCTTCGCGCTGACCGCTCTGCGGCGCTCACGGGGACAGCGCCCGGACGACGGCTACGTGCTGGTTGAATGAAACGGAGGTCGACGCAACGGGTCGACCGGCAACGAGGGAGCACGCTGTGCGAGTGGTCATCGCCGAGGACTCGGTCATTCTCCGTGAGGGCATGGTGGAACTGCTGACCGCCCGGGGCTGTGACGTGCTCGCCACCGCGGACGACGCGGACGGACTGCTCGCCGCGGTGGCCGAACACGTCCCGGACGTCGCCGTGGTCGACATCCGCATGCCCCCCACCCATACGGACGAAGGAATCCGCGCCGCCGTCCAGATCCGTGCGGACCACCCCGAGGTGGGCGTACTCGTGTTCTCGCAGCACGCCGAGCCGTCCTGGGCGGCCCGGCTGCTCGCCGGCGAGGCGGCGGGCATCGGGTATCTGCTCAAGGAGCGCGTCTCGGCCACCTCCGACTTCATCGAGGCGCTGCGCAGGGTCGCGGCCGGCGGCGTGGCCCTCGACCCGGAGATCGTCAGCCGTATGTTCAACACCGGCAGCCGTCCCCTCGACCGGCTGACGGAGCGCGAACGAGTGGCCCTGGACCTGATGGCCCAGGGCCACTCGAACCGTTCCATCGCCGAACTGCTCGTCATCTCCGAGCGCGCGGTCGAGAAGCACGCGGCCTCCATCTTCGCGAAGTTCGACCTTCCGCCGGCCGCCGCGGACAACCGTCGCGTCAAGGCCGTCGTGGCGTACCTTCAGGAGTCCAGGACCTGAGCGCGGGCCGGGAGCGCGGTGGGGGAGCGCGGTGGGGACGTCGAGGGAGGGCGGATATCCGAACCCCCGGGACGGGAGGTAGCACGATGGTCCTGAGCAGCCGTGTTGCCGAGAATGAAGGCATGTCACTGAGCAGTGGGACCATGGCCCGACCTTCCGTGGAAAGCGGTCTGGGAATCCGCGCGGAGAACCTGCACCGCTCGTACGGCCGCGGCCGTGCCGCGGTGCACGCTCTGCGCGGCGTGGACATCGGCTTCGCCCCCGGCACCTTCACCGCGGTGATGGGACCGTCCGGATCGGGCAAGTCGACCCTGCTTCAGTGCGTGGGGGGCATGGACCGCCAGACCTCCGGAACCGTGCACTGGGGCTCGACCGACATCACCTCGCTGCCCGAGCGCCGCCTGGCCCAACTGCGGCGCGCGGAGGCGGGTTTCATCTTCCAGTCGTACAACCTGATGCCGGCCATGACGGTGGAGCAGAACGTCGCCCTGACCGTTCGGCTCGCGGGCGGCAAGGTCGACTGGGCGGCGGTCGCCGACTGCCTCGAGCGGGTGGGTCTCGCCGACCGGCGCAAGGAACGGCCCGGCCACCTCTCCGGCGGCCAGCAGCAACGGGTCGCCGTGGCCCGCGCGTTGTTCACCCGGCCGCGGGTCCTGTTCGCCGACGAGCCCACCGGGGCGCTCGACCGCGCGACCGGACGCGAGGTGCTGTGGCTCCTGCGCGAGGGGGTCGAGAACGACGGCCGCACGTGCGTCATGGTCACGCACGACCCGGTCGCGGCGAGCTTCGCGGACCGGGTGGTCATCCTCGCCGACGGCGTCCTCGTCGACGAGCTGGTGCGCCCGTCCGCCGCGCAGATCTCCGAGAAGCTGAGTGAACTCGCATGCTGAGGCTCGCACTGGGGCTGCTCCGGGCCAAGCCCTCCCTGCTCGCGGGACCCGCCGCCGTGCTCCTGATGGCCGTCTCCGTGATCACCATGTTCGGCTCCCTCATCGCCACCGCGATCGACGGCCACGCGGGCTCGCGACTGGGCGTGATCGGCGGGGCGTTCGGCGAGATCGCCATGCTGATGACGCTGTTCACGGTCACCAACACGCTCTCGTTCGCCGTGCGCGGTCAGGCCCGGGACATGGCCCTGCTCAGGACCAGCGGGGCGACGCCCGCCCAGATCAAGCGTCTGATCAGGTGCCAGATCCTCTGGCTGACCCTCTTCGTCTCGCCGCCGGCCTGGCTGCTCGGCGCATGGGGCGCCGGACGGTTCCTGGAGGAGCTGGCCGCCCGGGACATCGTCCCCGCGGACGCGACCGTGGTGTGGTCCCCCTGGCCGCTGCTGATCGGGACGGCGGTGACCCTGCTGGTCGGGGTCGGCGCCGCGAAGATCGCCGCCCGCCGCGTCGTCCGCGGCCGGCCGTCCACCGTGCTCGTGCAGACGGCCGAGCAGACCGGCGCGGGCTGGCTCCGCGGCATCGCCGGGCTCCTCGTCATCGCGGGCTCCGTGCCCCTCGTGGTGTTCACCTCCCGGCAGCCGGCCGAGAAGTCCGCCCAGCTGGCCCTGCTCGGATCGCTGCTCTTCCTGGTCGCCGTCGGGCTGCTCGGACCCCTGCTGGCCCGTGTGTCCATCGTGCTGCTCGGGGTGCCGTTCAGGCTGGTGGGCCGCAGGCACGGGGGAGACGCCGGCGGCGCCCTGGCCGCCGACAACCTGCGCGGGCACGCCCACCGGCTCTCCTCCGCCGTGGTGCCGATCGCCCTGCTGGTCGGACTCTCCAGCACCTTCGCCTCGGTCAGCGGCACCCTCCAGGAGGTCGCACCGTCCAGCGCCTCCGCCGAGAGCGACATCTGGCTGCGCGGGGTGGAACTCGCCATGCTGGCCGGCTTCGGAGCCGTGGCCACGGTGAACACCCTCGCCTCACTGACCACGGCGCGACGGCGCGAGTACGCGCTGCTCGCCCTGACCGGCGCGACCCGGCGGCAGTTGATGCGCATGCTGGGCACGGAGGCCACCTTGACCGCGCTGGCCGGCGTGGTGCTCGGCATCCTGGCCGCCGCGCCCATGAGCATGGCGTTCGCCTGGGCGGCGACGGGCGAGCTGCTTCCCACGATCGCCTTCGACACCTACGCCCCCCTGGTGCTGGGACCCGTGGCACTGACCGTGCTGACGATCCTGTCCACCGGCATGCGGGCCACCTCGGAGCCGGCGGTCACCGCCGTGGCCGTGCAGTGAGCGCGCCCCGCCTGGCGGACCAGGACCGCGCGGGACGGCGGACGCCGCGTCCGGGAGCGATCGTGTTCGCCCTCACCGGGGTGCCGCTCTCCCTCCTCGGCATGGCCTACGTCCTCGCGGTCCTCTACGTCGGCGGGCTGCTCTCACTGACCGTGGTCGGGCTGCCGGTGCTCGCGCTCGGCCTGGCGGGAGCCCGCCGTCTCGGCCGGGGTCACGTCCGGCTGATGAGGACCCTGCTCGGCGAAGGCATCGATCCCCCCGCGCCGCCGGCGGCGGAGCCCGGCGCGCTGCCCTGGATCAGGAGCCATCTGTCCGACGTGGCCGCCTGGCGCAGCGTCCTGTACCTCACCCTGCGGCTCCCGCTCGACCTGGTCGCCTTCGTGCTGACGGTCGCGCTGCCCGCCTTCGGTGTGTGGTCGATCGTCTGGACCGTCATCGGCAGCCCGGCGCTCTGGCTGGCGGTCACGGCGGTCGTGGGCGGACTGGCCGCCCTGGCCGTCGCCCCGGTGGCGGCTCGCACGATGATGCGGGCGCACCGGCTGCTGGGCAGGAAGCTGCTCGGTCCCAGCGCCTCGCAGCTGCGGGTCAAAACCCTGGAACGGGCGCGCACCCTCGCCTTCGCCGAGGGCGCTCGCGACCTGCGGCAGGTCGAGCGGGACCTGCACGACGGCACGCAGGCCCAGCTGGTCGCGATCGCCATGACGCTGTCGCTGGCGACCGACGCGCTGGGCGACGAGCCGTCCCCCGGACGCACCGGGGCCCTCGTCGCACGGGCCCGCGCCCAGACCGACACCGCCATCGCGGAACTGAGGCGGCTCATCGACGGGATGAGCCCCGCAGCGCTCGACCGCGGACTCGCCGACGCGCTGCCGCAGTTGACGGGGCAGGCCAAAGTGCCCGTGGCCCTGTCGGTGGAGATGTCCCGGAGACCGGATCCGGTGATCGAGCGGGTGGCGTACTTCTGCGTCGCCGAACTGCTCACCAACGTCTCCAAGCACAGCGGAGCGACGAAGGCGTCGGTCGACGCGCGCGTCATCGGCAAGGCCCTGCGGATCCAGGTCCGCGACGACGGCCGCGGCGGAGCCGGGATCGGCGCGGGCAGCGGTCTGTCGGGGCTGAGAGAACGGCTGACCGCGGTCGACGGCACGCTCGCTCTCGACAGCCCGCCCGGCGGCCCGACCACCGTCGTGCTGGAGATGCCGGTCCGGATCTGACGGTCCGCGCACGACGGGCCGCCCCGTCCGGTCGCGGCCCGCTCCGCCCCACCTCACCACCTCGGCGTCCTCGACGCCGCTCTTCCCCTCGGTCCGACGCGTCGAGCCGACCCATGCCCAGACGAAGGAGAACCGTCCATGCGTGCTGCGCGGATCAGACTCGCCATGCTGATATCCGGCGTCGCCGGCTGCATCGTCGCGTCCGTCACGGCCGCCGCCGCGAACCCCGTGCCCGGCCTGCCGGCCGCGCCCCGGCAGGCCGCAGTCGCGGCCGGGAAGCTGCCCGCCCTCTACCGCGAGAACCGGCGCTACCTCTCCCTCGCGGCCGACGCGGCACGGCGGATGGGCGACGACGGACGGGCCCGCGCGCTGGACGCTCTCGCCTCCCCCGACCGCGACTTCCTCCAGGTCTCCGCCGACGGCGACGGCCAGGCGGTGGAGGTGCTCGGCGACCTGGCGCACGCGCAGCGCGTCGCCCTGCTGGTTCCCGGCTCGGACACCACCGTCGACACCTTCGACCACCTCGGCTCCCGGCACGGCTCGGTGGCCGGCGGCAGCCGGGCGCTGTACGCGCAGATGCGGGCCCTGGCGCCGCGGACGCGGGTCGCCGTCATCGGGTGGTACGGCTACCGTGCGCCCCGCACCAAGAGCCGCGACACCGTGACCCAGGACCGGGCGGCGGAGGGCGGGCGGCTGCTCGTCCGCCAGCTCCAGCGGCTGCGGGGAATCAACCCCGACGCGTCCGTGGCCCTCATGTGCCATTCGTACGGGTCCGTGGTGTGCGGGGACGCGGTGCGCGCCATGGGCGGCTCCGCGCGGTCCGCGCTGACGGGCGTCGCGGTCTTCGGCAGTCCGGGCATGGGCGTCGGCTCGGCCGCCGAGCTGGGCGCCGGCGTCCCGGTGTGGGCGGGGCGCGGCACCAGGGACTGGATCTCGCACGTGCCGCACGCCCAGTACGGACTGTTCGGCGAGAGAGTGGGGTTCGGCCCGGACCCGGCGTCCGTGGAGTTCGGCGCCCGGCGGCTCCCCGTCGGCGACAGCCGGCACGGCGACTACCTGCGCCCCGGAAGCCTTTCGCTGCGCAGTGTCGCGCTCATCGGCCTGGGCCGGGGCCGGCAGGTGACCCATGGCTGACGTGCAGGTCACCACCGACGTCGAGCGCCCCGCTCCCGTGGTCTGGGACGACCTGGCGACGGCACGGCCCGTCCGGCCGGCGCCGGTTCAGCGGCTGCACCGGGCGGTGCTGCGGATCGACGCGGCGACTCCCTTCTCCCGCGACCGCGCGGTCGACGTCCTGCGCGCCTACTCCATCCTCGGCGTGGTGCTCGGCCACTGGCTGGTGAGCGCGGTGGTGCTCCAGGCAGGCGGTCATCTGGCGGGCGACAGCCCCCTGCACCACATGCCGGCCCTCGCGCCGGTGTCATGGCTGTTGCAGCCGCTCGCGCTGTTCTTCTTCGTCGGCGGCCGGGTCGGATCGCAGAGCCACGCCTCCGCGACGGCGAACGGGACCCGCTACCGGACCTGGCTGGCCCAGCGCCTGCGGCAGCTGGTGCGTCCCACCCTGGCCCTGCTGGGCGTGTGGGTGCTGGTGCTGGTCGGGCTGGCCGTGGAGGGCGTGGCGTTCGAGACGATCCGCACCCTGGTACGGCTTGCGGTGTCCCCGCTCTGGTTCCTCTGCGTCTACGCGGTGATCACCGCGGCCACTCCGCTGATCAGGCGGTGCGGCGCGGGCCGGCTGGTGCCGGTGGCTCTCGCGCTGGTGGTGGCCACGGACCTGGTGCGCGGGCTGGCCGGCGACCAGGGGTGGGTCGATTCGCTCCGCTGGCTGAACGTCCTCACCGGCTGGCTGGTGCCCTACGCGCTGGGCGTGTTCTGGGCGGCGGGCGGCCTCGCCCGGCGCAGGTACGCGGCCGGCATGCTCGTCCTCGGCGTGGCCGGCGTGGCCGTCCTGGTGCTCCGGTGCGGCTATCCGGCGAGCATGGTCGGCGTTCCCGGGGCCGCCCTGTCCAACCTCAACCCGCCGAGTCTCGCGGCTGTCTGCTTCGGTCTGGCCCAGTGCGGTCTCGGGCTGCTGCTGTGCGGCCCGCTGCGCCGGCTGACCGGACAGCCCACGGAGCCGGTCGCGTCGCTCGCCTCCCGCGAGTGGGAGGCGCCGGGGGCGCGGGCCACCGCGGGACAGTTCTGCTGGGCGGCCGTGGCCTCGCTGAACCTCTCGGCCATGACGGTCTTCCTCTGGCACCAGACGGCCATGCTCGCCACCACCGTGTTCGCGCTCGGGCTGGGACACCGCTGGCCCGGACTCCACACGGCGCCGGTGACCCCGTCCTGGGTGGCCTTCCGCCTCGTTTGGATCCCTGTTTTCGCCTGTTTGCTCGCTGTTCTTCTGCTGGCTTTCAAAGACGTGGAAAAGGCGGTCAGACGATCTCCCCGATAATCGGCCGATAATCGAATAATGCCGCGCTGGCCTATGGTTTTCAGCGTTTCTCAATTGCATTTCGTCGCAGTCTGAACAGGAGGAATTTCGTGGCCATCTCGAACAATGTCCCGGGCTCGGTGGACGGCGGTGCCGGCACGGCTCCCATGCCGGTTGACGTGAACTCCCTGCGTGACCTCACCGTGCAGGCGGTGTCGGATCTCTATGTGAAGTACCAGGACGACCTGCGTGCCGTCAGGGACCGGCAGCGGGAGTTCCTCCTACGGCGCGGCAAGTCGATGAAGGCCCAACTCGACGACTACGAAGCCGAGATCACCTATCTGCTGCTGCGCGAGTACCGGCCCGAGACGGTGGTCGAGATCGGCACGTTCTACGGCTGGTCCACCATGTGGATCCTCAGTGCTCTGCGCGACAACGGCATGGGTCACCTGTATTCGTTCGACATCGTCGACCGGGTGGTGAGCAATGTTCCGGCCGACCTTTCCGCCGACCGCTGGACCTTCACCAAGGGCGATGTCCGGGAGACGCTCGGGGACATCGTCGGCCGCGCGGACTATCTCTTCATAGACGCCGACCACGGCGCCCGCTTCGGCCGCTGGTACCTGGAGAACGTGTTCCCGAAGGTCCGCTCCGGGACCCCGACGAGCGTGCACGACGTCTTCCACGGCCGTCGGCCGAAGCCCATCAGCGAGGGCTCGGTCCTCATGAAGTGGCTCGCGGGACGTAAAGTGCGCTTCTTCACCCCGTCGGCGGCGAAGGCTCCCGAAGTCATCGAGCACCTGAGCAGGACGAAGAAGGAACTGCGGCTCGACATTCCCGTCCGCGAGAGCCGCCACAACCCGATGGTTTTCTTCACCCTCGGATAGCGCCGTGGAGTCGCCGGCGAGGGCAGGGGCCGTGGGTCTGATTTTCCCTGTTGGTCGGGTTTCGGGCAGGATATGAAAATCTGCCGGTGCGGAAAGGACTTGTCCGGGCAGGGCTGTTGTGATCGGGTTTCGGCGAGGGTGCGCTCGCAGCGGGAGCGCACCACCGAAACCTCGTTTTCCCGGTCCCGGCGCCGGGGGAGTGCGGTGGCCGCACGGACTGCCGGGGCGAGCGGTCCCGATGAGGGCCGAAAACGCCGGGACTGTGCGGCGCAAAGGGTCGCGACGGCACGGAGACGATGCATGAGGTCAAGATCACGACGCTTTTCGGCGCCTCTTCGGGCGGCCGGGTCGACCGGTGGGAGTAGGGTGTGGATGCTGGCCTCGCTCCCTGGGACGGTCTCGTTTGACCTGGTGGCAGCGGTGCGAGGCGGTTCGAGCGGGCCTGCGAGAGGGGAGGGGACGGCCTTGGGAGGGGAAAGCGCTTCCAGTGCGGCCCGTGTCCTTCTGTCGGTTGCCCGTGCGAATGGGGAATGCGGCAGGATTGTCGTCCTGCACGAGATCGATCGGGTGCGCGTGCTGACCTCACCGCCCCGTCCTGCCTGCGAAGCAGATGAAACCGTCGGAATTTCGTCCGGTGAATCCGCGTCGACGCGAGACGAGCGCGGACGAAGACGGAACGACGGAAAGGCTGCCAAACATATTTGGCAGCCTCTTCGGTTTGCGAAGGTATATGAACTGATCAAGATTGCCTAGGGCGAGGTCAAGATCTTGGTCGCGCGGTAACTAACGGGGACTTAGTAATGCATCATGCGACTGCAGTTTCATTGACAATACCACTAAAAGCAGAGGGAATACCTCCGCACATCAGAGCGCAGCAGGCGAATTCCGAACGGACCGAGCCGAACATCTCGTTCCAGGTTCTCGGCCCGCTGGAGGCGTGGGTGGGGGCGCGGAAAGTCGAGATCGGCGGGCCCCGCCAGCGCATCGTCCTGGCGATGCTGCTCCTCGCACCCGACCGGGTCGTCTCGATCGATCAACTGGTCGAAGCCGTCTGGAACGGACGGCCGCCGACGACGTGCCGCACGCAGATCGCCATCTGCGTCGCCAGCCTGCGCAAGGCGTTCCGGACCGCCGGGTACACGGGTGAACTGATCGCCACCTCCGCACCCGGCTACCTGCTGCGCCCGGCCGGACACCACATCGACTCGATGGAGTTCGCGGCCGGAGTCGACTCCGCGCAGACGCTCGCCCGCCACGGAGACGTCGGCGCCGCCGCCGACCGGCTCGGACAGGCGCTCGGACTGTGGCGGGGCCCGGTTCTCACCGACATGTCCAGCCCCGTGCTGGAGACGGAGGCGGAACTCCTGGACCACCGCAGGCTCACCGCCTACGAGCAGTACGCGACCCTGCAACTGCAGCTCGGCCGGCATCGCGAGGTCATCTCCGAGCTGACGGCCCTCGTGCACGACCGGCCGCTGTGGGAGCAGGCGCGAGCCGCGCTCATGCTCGCCCACTACCGCTCGGGCCACCGGTCCGAGGCTCTCGCCCTCTTCCGTCAGGCGCAGCGGGTCTTCCGCGAGGAGATCGGCCTCGAACCCGGCCGTGTCCTTCAGGACCTGCACACGGCCATCCTTCAGGAAGCCTCCGACCTGATGCCGGCCGCCGAGCCCGCCGCTCCGCTGAACGCCGTCGCCACGCTGCCTCAAATGCGTTCGGCGGCAGTGGAGTTGATCGGCCGCGACGGTGAGATCCGCTCTCTCGACGCCTTGCTCCGCCGGGCACGGGAGGGGATATCGTCCGTGGGCCTGGTGATGGGACGCCCCGGGATCGGCAAGACCGCCCTGGTGCTGCACTGGGCCCGCAGGGCGGCGCACGCGTTTCCCGACGGACAGCTCTACGTCGACTTCGAACGGACCGGCACCGCCGACGCCCCCGCCGCCCTGCTGCGGGCCTTCGGCATGTCGGACGCCGAGATCCCCCGCAACTACCAGGACCGCCTGAGGGAGTTCCACCGGCAGATCGGCGAACTGCGGCTCCTCGTCATCCTCGACGGCGTCCCCGACGACAGCGTCGCCCACGACTTCGTCCCCAAGGCGGGCCGGTGCTGCGTCCTGCTGACGAGCCGGCGCGTCCTGGCGACCGCTGCGCAAGTGCGGCTGAGCGTGCCGGAACTGAGCCCGGCGGACTCCGTGACGCTGCTCGGCTCTCTCGTGGACGACGGACGGGTCGAGGAGGACAAGGTAGCCGCGCACCGCCTCGCCACCCTGTGCGACCACCTGCCGCTCGCCCTGTCCGCGGCGGCCGCACGCCTCGTCGCCAAGCCGCACTGGCGTTTTCCCCATCTGCTGACCCGGCTCGGCGACCCCCGGCACCGGCTGGAGGAACTGAGCGCGGGGGCTCCCGTTCTCCGCCGGGTCCTGGACAGCGTGTACCGGACGCTGTCGCCCGCGGCCGCCGACCTCTACGCCCGCCTCGGACTCATCGACGGCGAGTGCATCGCGGTCTGGGAGGCCCAGGCCCTTCTCGAGGTCAGCGCGATGGCCGCGCAGCGGCTGCTCGAGGAGCTGGTGGACGCCACGCTGATCGAGGTGGCGGACACCGGACCGGACGGCTGGTTCCGGTACCGGCTGCCCACGCTGCACGCCCTGCACGCGGAGGAGACGGCGCACACGGAGGTGGCCGCCTCCGTCCGCAAGGCGGCCTTCGACCGTGTGCTGGCGTCCTCCCCCTCCCATGTGAAGTGCGCCCGATAGCAGGGCGATACCGAGCCTTCGTAAGGTCGAGCGACCGACCGGCCGCCCTCTCGCCGAGCCCGCGGCCCGGCGGTCTCCGCGGCGACGGTCCGGCGCGTCCCGGTGCGCGGCGGACGCCGTGGCCGGGCCCCCGGCGCCGGTCGCCACGAGCGGCGGGGAGCGTCCGGCCCGTGCCCGGACCCCCTACTCGACACTTACTCGGAGGCGTACCTTGATTGCCGCCCAGCAGACCAGCACATGGTTGCGGACACACCGGCCGGTGGACCGGCCCCGGGTGCGCCTCGTCTGTTTCGCGCACGCCGGCGGGGGCCCGAGCGCCTTCCGTACCTGGCCCGCCGCCCTGCCGTCCGACGTCGAGGTGGTCGGCGTGCGCTATCCAGGGCGGCAGGACCGCGTGAGCGAGCCCTGTCTGGACCGGATGGAGCCGATGGTCACCGCGGTCACGGAGGCGCTCACGCCCCTGCTCGACCGTCCGCTCGTCCTGTTCGGGCACAGCATGGGCGCGTGGATCGCCTACGAGGTGGCGCAGCGGATGCCGGTGCGTGCGCTGGTCGTCTCGGGCCAGGTGCCGCCCTCGCGGCGCAACTCGGCGCGCCCCGGCTCGGCCCGCCGCGGCGACGGCAGCGGTGAGCTGAGCGACGAGGCGCTCGTCGAAGAGGTCAAACGCCTCGGCGGATACGACGCCCGGCTCTTCGAGGACCCCGAGCTGCGCGACCTCGTCCTGCCGCCGATCCGGGCCGACTTCACCCTCGTGCGGACCTACCGCACGGACCGTCCGAACCTGCTCGACTGCCCGGTGCACGCCTGCTACGGCGAGGACGACGCCGACACCCGGGCGCACGACGTCGACGCCTGGGCCGAGGTCACCACGGGCCCCTTCTCGGCCCACCGGTTCCCCGGCGGCCACTTCTACCTGGCCGACCACGAGGCGGCCCTGCTGCGTGAACTCTCCTCGCTGCCGGCGGTGTCCCGTGGTTGATCCGACCGAAGCGACCCTGGCCGGACTGCGGACGGCACTCGCCGACGGCAGTGTCACCGCCCTCGAACTGACCCGCTGGTACCTGGACCGCATCGAGCGCTTCAACGACGAACTGTGCGCCGTCATCGAGGTCAATCCGGACGCGGAGGCGGAGGCCGCCCGGCTGGACGCCGGACCGGTCCGCGGTCCGCTGCACGGTGTCCCCGTCCTCCTCAAGGACAACCTGGACACCGCCGACCGCATGCACACCACGAGCGGCTCGACGGTCATGCTCGGCTCCCGGCCCGAGCGCGACGCCACCGTCGTGGCCCGGCTGCGCGCTGCCGGAGCCGTGCTGCTCGGCAAGGCGAACAAGACGTCGTGGATCCTCGGGCCCGCGGGCTGGAGCGCCCGGGGCGGCCAGACACGCAACCCGTACGACCCGACGCGATCGGCGCACGGGTCGAGTTCGGGCTCGGCGGTGGGGGTCGCGGCGAACCTGTGCGCGGTGGCGCTCGGCACCGAGACCATCGGGTCGATCCTGGGACCGGCCGCCGCGAACTGCCTCGTCGGGGTGAAGCCGACCACCGGACTCACCAGCCGGGCGGGCATGATCCCCGGTATCCCCAGCTTCGACTCGATCGGACCGCTGACGCGCACCGTCGCCGACGCCGCGGACGTGCTCTCCGTGATCGCCGGGCCCGACCCGCGGGACCGGGCGACGGACGGCGCGCCCGTGCTCGACTACCGGAGCTTCCTGGGCGCCACGGACCTGTGCGGTGTGCGCGTCGGCGTGCCGCGCACCATGTTCTTCGGCTACAGCGAGGCGGCCGACGCGGTCGCCGAGTCCGCTCTGGAGGCCCTGAGCCGGGCCGGCGCGGTCGTCGTCGAGGGGACGGACATCCCGGGGGCCGGCGAGCTGACCGCCGATCCGTCCTTCGGCCACGTCGTGGTGAACGAGACCGCCCACGGCCTGGGGCGCTACCTCGCACGGACGCCCGGCAGCCACCCGCGCAGCATCGCCGCCCTGGTGGAGGCCAACCGGGCGAACGCAGCGGTCGAGCTGGAGCTGTACGAGCAGGACATCCTGGAGATGCTCGCCGCGCACACCCCGGACCTCGACGCCCCGGCCTACCGCGACGCGCTGGCCACCGTGCGGCGGAAGGCGCGGGCGGAGGGCATCGACGCCGTCATGGACGAGCACCGGCTCGACGCGCTGGTCATGCCGACCTGCCCGCCGCCGTGGCCCATCGACGTCGTCGAGGGCGATCCCGAGCCGCACGGAGCCGCGCTCGTACCCGGACTGGCCGGCTACCCCGCGATCAGTGTGCCGGCGGGCTGGACGGAGGGCCTGCCCGTGGGCGTCACGTTCACCGGAAGGGCGTTCAGCGAACCCGTGCTGTTCCGTCTGGCGGACGTCTTCGAGCGGACCAGGCCCTCCCGCCGCCCGCCGGGCCTCCCTACCGGCGCGCGGTGAACGAAGGTGCTCGATCTCCTTCCCGGAAAGGACGACCCCGCACCGCCGGCGGGGACCGGCGGTCTGCGGCTGCTCCCGCTGCGCGGAGTGCGCTATGTGCCGGAGGAAGTCGGCCCTCTGGCGGCCGTGACCTCGCCGCCGCTCGACGGCGTGGTCCGCGGTGACGGACAGGCGTCCACGCATCCGTACAGCATCGTCCGCCTGATCCTCCCGCAGGCCGACACGGCCGAGGCCCGCCGCCGACAGGCGTCGGGGACGCTGCGTACGTGGCTCGCCGAAGGCGTCCTCGCCTCCGACGCCGAACCGGCCCTCTACGTCTACGAGCAGTCGCGCGGCGACCTCGTGCAGCGCGGCGTCATCGGCGCCCTGGCGCTCTCCCCGCCCGAGGAGGGCGTCGTCCTTCCCCACGAGGACGTCATCGCGCACGTCGTCGAGGAACGGGCGGCCCTCGTGCGGGCCACCGCCGCCCATCTCGAACCCCTCCTGCTCGGTTACCGGGGCGCCGCCGGACCGACCGCGGCCGCGTCCGTCGTCGAGCGGACGACGGCCGGCCCTCCGCTGCTGGTCACCACCACGCGGGACGGCTTCCGCCATCGCCTGTGGTCGGTGACCGACCCGGCCGAGGTCGCCGAGGTGACCGATCACCTCGCCGGTCACCAGGCGCTCATCGCCGACGGCCACCACCGGTGGGCCACGTACCTGCGCCTGCAACGGGAGCAGGCCGCAACGCCCGGCCCCTGGGACTACGGCCTCGTCCTCCTGGTGGACACGACGCTGTACCCCCTCCAGGTCAACGCGATCCACCGGCTCCTGCACCGTCTTCCCGTGTCCGAGGCGCTGGCCGCGGTGGCGGACTCCTTCCGCGTCCGGCGCCTGGACACGTCCCTTCCGCGGGCCATGGCGGCCCTGGCGGAAGCCGCCTCCCGGGGCAACGCCTTCCTCCTCGCGGGCGACGGGTCCTACCACCTCCTCGACAGGCCCGACCCGGCGCTCCTCGCCCGTACGGCGAGACAGGACCGTCCGGCGGACTGGCACGCCCTGGACGCCGCGGTGCTGCACGAGACCCTCCTGGCGCGGGTGTGGCGCATCCCGGACGCCTCCGACTCCGTCGCCTACGTGCACGACGCGCGGGCGGCGGTGGCGCGGGCCGAGCAGCACGGAGCCACCGCCGTGCTGCTGCATCCGGTCCGCGAGGAGCTGGTCCACGACCTCGCGCGCCGCGGCGTCACCCTTCCGCGCAAGTCGACCTCCTTCGGCCCGAAGCCGGCCTCCGGCCTGGTCCTGCGCACCCTGGAGGACCCCGGCCCGCCTCCCGCACAGCCGTACGGGGGGACGCGCCCGCGCGTCTCAGCCGAGAAGTTCACGGGCCCGGGTGAGGGCGCTGTCACGGTGGGCCGCGAAGTCGGCGCCGGTGAAGACGGGCACGCGGACGGTGGGCGCGATACCGGTCCCGTCGAAAGCCGCGCCGTCCGACGCGAGGTACTTCTCGTTGGGCAGGGTGAGGGACCAGCCGTTGGGCAGGACCCGGTCCATGGTGTCGGACAGGGCGCCCTGGGTGTTCTCCCCGATACGGACGGGGGCCGGGACGCGGTTCATGAGGGCCTGGGTGAAGGTCTCTCCCGCGCTGACGGTCAGGCGGCCGGTGAGCACGGCGAGCGGACCGGTGTAGACCGGACGGTCTGAGCGTGGGACCACCCGGATCGTCTGGGCCGGGGTGAACAGCCGCGCACCCGCGCTGTCGTCGCGGGCCCGCTTCGTGTAGGCGGTGTACGCGTGGGAGGTGAGCCTGGAGGCGAGGCGCAGCCCGAGGGCGTCGGATCCGCCGCCGTTGAACCGCAGATCGATGACGAGGGCGCGCAGCGCCCGGGGGCCACGGGTGCGCGCCCCGGTCAGGACGGCGTCGAGGGCTTCGTCGAGTGCGGCCCGGTCCCCCGCGTAGTCGCCGTGCCCGGTGAAGCCGGAGAAACGGGTGAGGCGCAGATAGCCGACGCGGTGGGGCAGGTCGGCGTAGCCGATGGCGCCCCGCCCCCACCGTCGCTGCGGCCGGCCCACGCTCGCGGCCGTCGCCCGGTCGATCCTCGTGACGGTGTCGGACGTGGGCGTCCTCGTGTCCGCCCGGCGGCCCGTGAAACGCCGGTCCCCGGCGACGATCGCGGTGTGGGCGTCGTGCAGCGGCTCGATCATGCGCGTGAGGACGCCGAACAGTTCGGCGTCGGTGGTGGCGGCGGTGACGCAGGGGCGGTAGCGGTCGCGTACGGCGGCCCAGTCGACGCCCTTGGCCGGGAACGAGGGGTAGTTCTCCGCGTAGGTCTGCCAGAAGGCGTCGAAGACGGAGCGGGGGTCCCGGGCAGGCTTGCGGCCGCACTTCTCGGGGAGTTCACGGACGCGGTGCAGGGTGCGGAACCCCGCGTCGTCCTCGAAGCGGAGCCGGACGGAGCCGCCGTCGGTGTCCGGGGTCAGGGTGAGGGGCCCGGCATCCTGGCGGGCCGCCGGCGTGAAGTCCACGGCGCCGCCCGCACGGGGCGTGCCGCGCTGCTCGGCCTCCAGGCCGCCGGGCAGGCAACTGACGCGCGTCGTCTCGTAGGTGCGCAGGTGACGTCCGCTGACCGCGACGACGGTGCCGTATCCGGTGCTGCGCCACAGCCCCTGCACCGACGGGTCCGCGAAGGAGGCGTTCCCGGGTGCCGGGACGCCGCACGTCACGGCGGGGAGAGCGGCGAGGGCGAGGGCGGCTGCGACGGCGCGGAAGGGGACGCGCCTGCGACGGACGGAGAGGTGCATGTCCCTCACGTTACGGAGAGTGCGGCGTCCGCCACTATGGGGTGACCACCCGTCCGCGGGTACGGGAATCCGAACCGGGGGCCCGGGCCCGCGCATGTCCTCGAGGGCCCGGTCCGCCCGGGCTTCGTGTGCGGGATGGGGTCGTGTGAGAGGCTGAATCGCATGAACCGGCTGGCTGGTGCGACCTCGCCCTATCTGCTGCAACACGCCGACAATCCGGTCGACTGGTGGCCCTGGGGGCCGGCGGCGTTCGAGGAGGCGAAGCGGCGCGACGTGCCCGTCCTGCTGTCGGTCGGTTACTCCGCGTGCCACTGGTGTCATGTGATGGCGCACGAGTCCTTCGAGGACCGGGAGACCGCCGACCGTCTCAACGAGCACTTCGTCAGCGTGAAGGTCGACCGCGAGGAGCGGCCCGACGTCGACGCCGTCTACATGGAGGCCGTGCAGGCGGCCACCGGCCAGGGCGGCTGGCCCATGACCGTGTTCCTGACGCCGGACGGCGAGCCCTTCTACTTCGGCACGTACTTCCCGCCCGAGCCCCGGCACGGCATGCCCTCCTTCAAGCAGGTGCTGGAAGGGGTCAGGCAGGCCTGGACGGACCGGCGGGACGAGGTCGCCGAGGTCGCCGGGAAGATCGTCCGGGATCTGGCGGGGCGCGAGATCTCCTTCGGCGACAGTCAGGCCCCCGGCGAGCAGGAACTGTCGCAGGCGCTGCTCGGGCTGACCCGGGAGTACGACCCGCAGCGCGGCGGGTTCGGCGGGGCGCCGAAGTTCCCGCCGTCCATGGTGATCGAGTTCCTGCTGCGCCACCATGCGCGCACCGGGGCCGAGGGCGCTCTTCAGATGGCCCGGGACACCTGTGACCGGATGGCCCGCGGCGGGATCTACGACCAGCTCGGCGGCGGTTTCGCCCGCTACTCCGTGGACCGCGACTGGATCGTGCCGCACTTCGAGAAGATGCTCTACGACAACGCGCTGCTGTGCCGGGTCTACGCGCACCTGTGGCGCGTCACCGGCTCGGAGCCGGCGCGGCGGGTCGCCCTGGAGACCGCGGACTTCATGGTGCGGGAACTGCGCACCGAGCAGGGCGGGTTCGCCTCCGCGCTCGACGCCGACAGCGACGACGGCACCGGCCGGCATGTCGAGGGCGCGTACTACGCGTGGACGCCCGCGCAGCTGAGGGAGGTGCTGGGCGAGGAGGACGCCGAGTTGGCCGCCCGCCACTTCGGGGTGACCGAGGAGGGCACCTTCGAGCACGGCGCCTCGGTTCTGCAACTCCCGCAGCAGGACGGCCTGGCCGACGCCGCGAGGATCGAGTCGATCAGGAGCCGGCTGTTCCGGGCCCGTGCCGAACGCCCCGCTCCCGGCCGGGACGACAAGGTCGTCGCCGCCTGGAACGGGCTGGCGATCGCCGCGCTCGCCGAGACGGGCGCGTACTTCGACCGCCCCGATCTCGTCGAAGCGGCCGTCGCCGCCGCCGACCTCCTCGTGCGGCTGCACCTGGACGACCAGGCCCGCATCGCCCGCACCAGCAAGGACGGGCAGGCCGGCACGCACGCGGGCGTCCTGGAGGACTACGCCGACGTCGCCGAGGGGTTCCTGGCGCTCGCCTCGGTCACCGGGGAGGGCGTCTGGCTGGAGTTCGCCGGGTTCCTGCTCGACCACGTCCTCACCCGGTTCGTGGACGCCGGATCCGGTTCCCTGTTCGACACCGCCGTGGACGCCGAGCGGCTCATCCGGCGCCCGCAGGACCCGACCGACAACGCCGTGCCCTCCGGGTGGACGGCCGCGGCCGCGGCGCTGCTCGGCTATGCGGCGCACACCGGCTCGGAGCGCCATCGCACGGCGGCCGAGCGGGCGCTGGGCGTGGTGAAGGCGCTGGGTCCGCGCGTTCCCCGGTTCATCGGCTGGGGGCTGGCCGCGGCGGAGGCGCTGCTCGACGGTCCGCGCGAGGTCGCGGTCGTCGGCGCGGGGCCGGACGACCCGGCCGCGCGGGAGCTGCACCGTACGGCGCTGCTGGGCACCGCGCCCGGAGCCGTCGTCGCGTTCGGGGCGGCGGGCGGCGACGAGTTCCCGCTGCTGGCCGGCCGGCCGCTGGTCGACGGGCGGCCGGCCGCCTATGTCTGCCGCGGCTTCACCTGCGACGCCCCGACCACCGACCCGCGACGGCTGCGCGACGCGCTGGGCGGCTGACGGACGGCGGGGACGGGAAGAGCGGCAGGGGCCTCGGGGGCCCTAGCCCGCGAACTCCGCCAGGGCGCGTTCCACGATGGCGACCAGCTGCTCGTGATGCGCGCCCTTCCAGTAGGCGCGGCCGCAGGAGCGGCACTGGGCGAAGACGTCGTAGGACTGCTGGGTGCCCTGGCGGAGCTGGGCGGCGACCTCGTCCTTGGTGGCCTGCTTCAGCAGCCCGTTGCAGGCGGTGCACCGGGTCCAGGGCCGCAGGCCGGGCGCGAACCGGTCCAGGACGTCGCGCAGTTGCTCCTCGGGGGCGGTGCTGTAGACGTAGGCGCCGGCCCACAGTTCGCGGCGGCGCAGCAGGCCCCGGTCGCGGCTGAGCATGACCCGCTGTTCGGCCGCCGACCGGGCGGCGAGGGCCGGGTCCCCGATGTCGGTCGACTCGTAGGCCGCGTCGACGCCGAGCAGGCGCAGCCGGCGGGCGAGGGTGCCGAGGTGGACGTCGAGGAGGAAGCGCAGCGGGGCGCCCGGCACCGGCTGGGGGCGGGCGACCGGGCGCACGCTCACCGACTCCCCGGCGGCGGGGATGTGCGAGACGGGCCGCTCGCGCCCGTCGACGAGCAGGGCGCCGACCTCGGTGAGGGGCACGCCGAGCGACTCGACGACATGGCCGAGGGTGGAGACGCCGTCGACGGCGAGGTCGGTGGCGCCGGCGCGCCGGGCGTGCGGGACGAACAGGGCCAGTTCGGGCGCGACTTCGACGCGGATCCGGAATGCGTTCACCTGGTCAGGATGGCACGGGGGAGCGGCCGGGGCTCAGCTCTTTTCCGGGCCCAGGCCGTGTTCCAGGACGTCCAGGGCACGGTCGAGGAGGGCGGCGAAGTCGCCCTGATGGCCGTTCTCGGCCCAGTACAGGGACGTCTCCATCAGGCCGCCGACGAGGGACATCGCGTGGACGCGGACCTCCAGGCCGTCGGGGTCGCGGCCGGTGCGCTCGGCGATCGCCTCGCGGAACAGCCGGCCGGTGACCGACATGCTCTCCATCATCCGCGAGCGCACGGCCGGGACCTCCACCAGCAGCCGGGTGCGCAGCCGGGCCACCTCCATGTCGTCCTCGATGCCCGTGCGGGCGGCCGCCAGCATGACGTGGCGGACGGACTCCGTCCAGGCCTCGTCCTTCGGGCGGGCCCGCAGTTCCTCCACGACGACGGTGTCGTACTCGTCCGTGAGGACGATGTCCTCCTTGGTCGGGAAGTAGCGGAAGACGGTCGACGGCGACACCTCGGCGCGTTCGGCGATCTGGTCGATCGTCGTGGCGTCGTAGCCCTGTTCCCCGACGAGCGCGTAGGTGGCGGTGCGGATCGCCTCCCGGGTCTTGATCTTCTTTCGTTCGCGCAGGCCCGGTCGGGGGCGGTCGGCGGGAGAGCTGGTGCGTGCGGCCGTCATGCGCCTTATTGTCGGGCATCGGCGTCGGCGGCCACCACGCCGGGACCGGCGGCGGCGGTCCGGCCGGACCGGGCCGCGGGCAGGAAGGCCGCCGCCAGCAGTGCGGAGACCAGGGCGGCGATCCCGCACACGAGCATGACGAGGCCCATGCCGTGGACGTAGGCGGCGTCCGCGGAGGCGGCGAGCGAGCCCGCGTGGGCCCGGTCGGCGATGGCGTGGGCGGCGACCACCGACCCGCCGGCGGTGTCGGCGGCCCCGGTGGGCAGGCCGGTGACGTCGAGCCGGTCGCGGAAGGCGTCCGCGAGCACGCTGCCGAGCAGGGCGATGCCGACGGCGCCGCCGACCTGGCGCAGGGTCATCAGCAGCCCGGAGCTGCTGCCGGCGCGGTCGGCGGGCAGGGCGTCCAGCGCTCCCGACATCGCGGGCACGACCGAGAAGCCGAAGCCGAAGCCGACGACCGACAGCCACAGCGCGGTGAAGCCGTAGCCGGAGTCGACGGTGGTGCGGCTGCCCAGCAGCGCGGCGAAGGCCAGCACCACCAGCCCCGCGCTCACCACGCCGCGTGCCCCGAACCGGGTCACGACGGGCTGCGCCGCCCGCGCGGCGATGATCAGGCCGCCCATCATCGGCAGCAGCCGGACGCCGGTGCCGAGGGCGTCGTGGCCGAGGACGACCTGGAGGTAGGGAGGCAGCACGAAGAGCAGCCCGGACAGGACGAACATCACCAGGGTCGCGGCGAGCGTGTTGAACAGGAAGCCGCGGTGGGCGAGCAGCGTCATGTCCAGCATGGGCCGTCGCACCCGCCGTTCGCGCAGCACCAGCGCGGTGATCAGGACCGCCGCCGCGGCGAACGCGGCCAGGACCAGCGGGTCGCCCCAGCCGCGGGTGGGGGCCTCGATGATCGCGTAGACGAGGGCGCCGAGCCCGGCCGCGGTGAGCGCGGCGGAGACGGGGTCCACCCGCGGGGAGGCGGGGTCGCGGGTCTCGGGCAGCAGGAACACGCAGGCGGCGATGCCGAGCGCGGCCATGGGCACATTGATCAGGAAGACCGAGCCCCACCAGAAGTGGTCGAGCAGCCAGCCGCCGATGATCGGTCCGAGCGGCAGGCCGAGCGTCGAGCCCGCGGAGACGATGCCGACGGCCTTGGTCCGTTCCCCGGGCGCGAACAGCGAGGGCAGCACGGACAGCGCGAGCGGGGTGATCAGGGCGGCTCCCACGCCCATCACCGCGCGGGCGGCGATCACGGCGTCGACGTTCCCGGCCAGGGCGCCGACGAGGGAGCCGGCGAGGAAGACGCCGAGCCCGGTGATCAGCATCCGGCGTCGGCCGAACCGGTCGCCGAGAAGGCCGGCGGGGAGCATCAGCGCCGCGAAGACGACGACGTAGGCGTCGGCCATCCACTGCTGCTGTCCGGTGGTGGCGCCGAGCCGTTCGGCCATGGTCGGGAGGGCCACGTTGAGGATCGTCGTGTCGAAGCCGAGCGTGAGCATGCTGGCGACGAGGGCGCCGAGGGCCCACCAGCGGCGCGGGTCGGGTTCCGCGGCGTCCGGGTCCGCGTTCGTGAGGGTAGCCATGAAATGAGAGTAGCTCTCAAAAGATGGCTGGTGTCAACAGTCTGGACTTCCCGGCGCACGGAAAACGGCCACGGCTGAGAGCCGTGGCCGTCCGCGGCCGGTCGGGAGGGGTGGCGGGCAGGGCGCGCCGCCGGTGCGTCATCCGTGCTGGTAGGCCACCAGGGAGATGCCGATGTAGTGCACGAGGAAGGCGGCGACCGTGAGGGAGTGGAACACCTCGTGGAAGCCGAACCAGCGCGGGGAGGGGTTGGGGCGCTTGATGCCGTAGATCACGCCGCCCGCGCTGTAGAGGAGTCCGCCGACGATCACCAGGAGCATCACGGCGACGCCGCCGGTGCGCATGAAGTCCGGCAGGAAGAAGACGGCGGCCCAGCCCATGGCGATGTAGCAGGGGGTGTAGAGCCAGCGCGGGGCGCCGACCCAGAAGACGCGGAAGGCGATCCCGGCGAGCGCGGCCGCCCAGATGCCCCACAGCAGCCACCGGCCGGTGGAGCCCGGCAGGAGCAGCAGGGCGAGCGGTGTGTAGGTGCCCGCGATGATCAGGAAGATGTTCGCGTGGTCGAGTCTGCGCAGGACACGGTCCATGCGCGGGCTCCAGTCGCCCCGGTGGTAGAGGGCGCTGACGCCGAAGAGCAGGCAGGCGGTGACGGCGTAGACGCCGCACGCGACGCGGCCGCGGGTGGAGTCGGCGAAGGCGGTGAGCACGAAACCCGCGATGAGGGCGACCGGGAACATTCCGAGGTGCAGCCAGCCGCGGAGCTTGGGTTTGACCGGATGCGGCAGGGAGAGCGCCACGGGACCACGGCCGGCGGCCGGCGTGTCCGTGGGCGCGTCGGGAACGGGCGCTGTCATGCGCTCAATCGTACCTACGCCCCCGTAGGCCAGGGGCCGCCGCGGCCGGGCCGCGGACCGGGAGTGGCGGGCGTCTCACGGCGGTCCGGTCAACGGGCGATCGGCTGAATGTCAAGTGGACGCAAAGTGACGGCTCTACACGTGGCCATCCTCACTCCGCTCACCTGTGAGGCCCTCTGGACATATGGGCGCGGACATCGGAGGATCAAATGAGTGCGGTCGACACCGGATGAGCGCCCGAGGTCATCACCGAGAAGCATCCGGGTCGCAGCCCCCACGGGGCCTCCAACAAAAAATCCCTCTTTTAGGAGCAATCGTGGCGCGCGAGAACGCGGCTCCCCCCGTCATCCCCACCGATCACCGGGAACTCGTCTCCTGGGTGAACGAGATCGCCGAACTGACCCAGCCGGACAACGTGGTCTGGTGTGACGGATCCGAGGCCGAGTACGAGCGCCTGTGCGGGGAGCTCGTCGAGAAGGGCACGTTCAAGAGGCTCGACCCGGTCAAGCGCCCCAACTCCTACTACGCGGCCTCCGACCCCACCGACGTCGCGCGCGTCGAGGACCGCACCTTCATCTGCTCCGAGAAGGAGGAGGACGCGGGCCCGACCAACCACTGGAAGGCCCCCGCCGAGATGCGGGAGATCTTCACCGGCGAGCAGGGCCTGTTCCGCGGCTCGATGCGCGGCCGCACCATGTACGTGGTCCCGTTCTGCATGGGCCCGCTCGGCTCGGACCTCTCCGCCATCGGCGTCGAGATCACCGACTCCGCCTACGTCGCCGTCTCCATGCGCACCATGACCCGCATGGGACAGCCGGTGCTGGACGAACTCGGCTCCGACGGGTTCTTCGTGCGTGCCGTGCACACGCTCGGGGCGCCGCTGGCCGAGGGCGAGGCCGACGTCCCGTGGCCGTGCAACTCCACCAAGTACATCTCGCACTTCCCCGAGAGCCGCGAGATCTGGTCCTACGGTTCCGGCTACGGCGGCAACGCCCTGCTCGGCAAGAAGTGCTACGCCCTGCGCATCGCGTCCGTCATGGCCCGCGACGAGGGCTGGCTCGCCGAGCACATGCTGATCCTCAAGCTCACCCCGCCCACCGGCGAGTCCAAGTACGTGGCCGCGGCCTTCCCGAGCGCCTGCGGCAAGACCAACCTCGCCATGCTGGAGCCGACGATCTCCGGCTGGACCGTCGAGACCATCGGCGACGACATCGCCTGGATGCGCTTCGGCGAGGACGGCCGGCTGTACGCCATCAACCCCGAGGCCGGCTTCTTCGGCGTCGCGCCCGGCACCGGTGAGCACACCAACGCCAACGCGATGAAGACGCTGTGGGGCAACTCGGTCTTCACCAACGTGGCTCTCACCGACGACAACGACGTCTGGTGGGAGGGCATGACGGAGGAGACCCCCGCTCACCTCACGGACTGGAAGGGCAACGACTGGACGCCCGCGTCCGGCGTCCCGGCCGCGCACCCCAACGCCCGCTTCACCACCCCCGCCGCCCAGTGCCCGATCATCGCGCCCGAGTGGGAGGACCCCCGGGGCGTGCCGATCTCCGCGATCCTCTTCGGCGGCCGGCGCGCGAGCGCGGTCCCGCTGGTGACGGAGTCCTTCGACTGGAACCACGGCGTCTTCCTCGGCGCCAACGTGGCCAGCGAGAAGACCGCCGCCGCCGAGGGCAAGGTCGGCGAGCTGCGCCGCGACCCCTTCGCCATGCTGCCGTTCTGCGGCTACAACATGGGCGACTACATGGGCCACTGGGTCGACGTCGCCAAGGGCAAGGACCAGGCGAAGCTGCCGAAGATCTACTACGTCAACTGGTTCCGCAAGAACGACGAGGGCAAGTTCGTCTGGCCCGGATTCGGCGAGAACAGCCGCGTCCTGAAGTGGATCGTGGAGCGCCTGGACGGCCGCGCCGAGGGCGTCGAGACCCCGATCGGCGTCCTGCCGGCGAAGGGCGCCCTCGACACCAAGGGCCTGGACCTCGCCGACGAGGACCTCGACTTCCTCCTCACCGTCGACAAGGAGATCTGGCGCGAGGAGGCCGCCCTGGTCCCCGAGCACCTCAACACCTTCGGCGACCACACCCCGAAGGAACTGTGGGACGAGTACCGCGCGCTGGTGGAGCGCCTGGGCTGAGTCCCTGCCCGAAAGACTCCGCGGCCGGCCCTGAGGGAGAGCCCTGACCAGTGATCGTCACGGCCGGCCGCGGTGCGAACCGGCGAGCCGCGTACAACGGCGTGCGCGGCCATGGGCCCGTCGTCGTCCCCCCGTCAGCCCCGACGGGAGGACGACGACGGGCCCTCGCCCGTTCTCACGGGTTCGGGCGCGTCTTCGGTCAGTCCATGCCCGTACCGGCAGGGGCGTGGGGAAAGATGGCGCCCGGTCCGCGCGTCGCTGCGGGTGCACGCGGACCGGGGCCGTTCAGGGACCCCGGGGGAGGGGGTCGGCCGGCGGCGGTTCAGCCGGTGGCGCTCAGCTCGCCGGCGCCGACCAGCGCGGCGGCGTGCGCGTCCATGCGCTGGGCCGCGAGGATCGCCGCCGAGGTGTCCGCGCGGGAGGCGGCGACCACGAGGGCGCGGCCGGCCAGGGCGTGCGCCCGCTCGTGCGCGGCCGTCACGCGCGGCTTCGCCGGGTCGGCGGCCAGGGGCGCGCGGGCCGGGGCGCGGCCGCCCCGCAACCGGGTCACCTGCTGGGCGAGCCGCGCGGCCGCGGAGTCCAGGTCGTCGGAGGGCGCCGCCGCGCGCAGTTCGTCGGTGACGGCGAGCAACGCCGCGAGATGCCCCGCGAGCTGGATGTCCAGCTCCTCCTCGCGCGAGCGGTGCGGGAAGTCCGCGGGCGAGTCGGCCATCGTGGTGGGGTCGGGCCCACGGGAAGAAGGGGTGCGGATCGGCTCGTACATGAGGATGGCCTCCTGTGCTGTCAGGAAACCATCCTAGCTTGGATTTCGTCTAAAGTAGCGAGTCGGCGGAAGTCGCCGCCGGAATCGGGTTTAAGGCTGGCCATAGCCGTCCAGGAAGCGCGCGATCCGCCCCATGGCGTCCCGCAGGTCCGTCACCGAGGGGAGCGTGACCACCCGGAAGTGGTCGGGCTCGGGCCAGTTGAAGCCGGTGCCCTGGACGACCATGATCTTCTCCCGGCGCAGCAGGTCCAGGACCATCCGCCGGTCGTCCTTGATCTTGAAGACGGCCGGGTCCAGGCGCGGGAAGAGGTACAGCGCGCCCTTGGGCCGCACGCACGTCACGCCCGGGATCTGCGTGAGCAGTTCGTACGCCGTGTCCAGTTGCTCCTTGAGACGTCCGCCCGGCAGCACCAGGTCACCGATCGTCTGGCGTCCGCTGAGCGCGGCCACCACGCCGTGCTGGCCCGGCATGTTCGCGCACAGGCGCATGTTCGCCAGGATCGTCAGGCCCTCGATGTAGGAGTCGGCGTGCGCGCGCGGGCCGGAGATCGCCATCCAGCCCACCCGGTAGCCGGCCACCCGGTACGCCTTCGACATGCCGTTGAAGGTGAGCGTGAGCAGGTCCGGGGCGACCTTGGCGGTGGGGGTGTGGACGGCGCCGTCGTAGAGGATCTTGTCGTAGATCTCGTCCGAGCAGACCAGCAGGTTGTGGCGGCGGGCGATGTCGGTCAGCCCCCGCACCATCGCCTCGTCGTACACCGCGCCCGTCGGGTTGTTCGGGTTGATGATGACGATCGCCTTGGTGCGGTCGGTGACCTTGCGCTCGACGTCCGCGAGGTCCGGCATCCAGTCCGACTGCTCGTCGCACCGGTAGTGCACGGCGGTACCGCCGGAGAGCGACACGGCGGCGGTCCACAGGGGGTAGTCCGGGGACGGGACCAGGACCTCGTCCCCGTCGTCCAGCAGGCCCTGCATCGCCATGACGATCAGCTCGGAGACGCCGTTGCCGATGAAGACGTGCTCGACGTCCGTCTCGATGCCGAGCGTCTGGTTGTGCATCACGACGGCCCTGCGGGCGGCCAGCAGACCCTTGGCGTCGCCGTAGCCGTGCGCCGTGGAGACGTTGCGGAGGATGTCCTCCAGGATCTCCGGCGGGCAGTCGAAGCCGAAGGCGGCCGGGTTGCCGGTGTTCAGCTTGAGGATGCGGTGGCCGGCCGCTTCCAGGCGCATCGCCTCCTCGAGAACCGGCCCCCGGATCTCGTAACAGACGTTGGCGAGCTTGGTCGACTGGATCACCTGCATGTCTGGGAGCTTACGGCCCGGTAACGCTCCGTGGGGCGTGTTTTCCGCCACGCGAGACGGGTGATTTGGTGCGTTTCGCCGGCGACGCCGGAGGCC
The DNA here is from genome assembly GCF_043200075.1 of Streptomyces sp. NPDC048481. Classification (NCBI taxonomy): domain Bacteria; kingdom Bacillati; phylum Actinomycetota; class Actinomycetes; order Kitasatosporales; family Streptomycetaceae; genus Streptomyces; species Streptomyces sp. NPDC048481. The sequence goes on along the minus strand of NZ_JBICXC010000002.1, from coordinate 445,817 downwards.
GTTGTCTCAGGTGTCACGCCTGTCCCTAGAATCCCGGGTCATGTCCAGGCCAGGTGAAGAAGACGTGCCCCGGGTGAGGCCGAACGTGTACCACCCGTACGCGGCGACGGACCCGGCCCCGTACGAGCGGTACGCCGACCCGGCGGCGGCACACGGGTGGGAGAGCGCGTACGACGAGACCCAGCGGCTCCCCTCGATCGCGCCCGCCGTGGCTCCGGGCGGGCGCGCGGACCGACGCCGCGCCGCGCGCCCGGCGGCCGCGCGGCGCGCGCGCCGGGCCGGGATCGCCGCGGGGGCGATGGGGGTCGTGTCCTTGGCGGTGCTGGCGGTGCTGGCCCTGGGCCAGTCCTGGTCGGGATCGCCCGACGGCGGCGGGCGCGGCGGCCGGGGAGAGCGGGGCGGTACCCGGTCGGCGCCGGACGGTGCGGCGGACCGGTCCGGCGCACCGTCGCCCTCGCCGACGGGTTCGACCGGGGCCCCGGCGTCCGCGGGGGCGACCGCGCCCCCCGTCTCGCAGGAGCCGCCCTCCCCGGCCGTCACGACGGCCGGGGAGCGGCCGGCCGCCAGTGCGTCCCCGGCGGCCCCGTCCGTCGCGGTGAGCGAGGCGTCCACCGTCGCGGCGTCCCCCGGCAGGAAGGGCAAGGGGGGCCGCGGGCGGGGCAAGGGGGGGAGATAGGCGGGCGCGGGCGCTCCCGCGGACGGCAAGCGGAAGGCGTCCCTCCGGCGGCTGAAAACCCACCCTTGTTCTCACCCCTCGGCGCACTAACAATGCGCATGACAAATCAATGGGCGGCCGGAAGATCTCCGGTCGTCCTGTCATAAGAGGGGACCCCCACATGAGAAAGCCTCTCGTCGCCGCGTTCTTCGCCCTGGCCGTCGCCGGGGCCGGCGCGGCGCCCGCGGTCGCCGCACCGGCGGACGCGCAGCCCGCCACCGGCGCCTCCGCCTCCACCGTCACCCGGGCGGCCGCTCCCGCGCTGCGGGCCGTCAACCTCGCCGGCACCGTCGCGCTCAGCAACTGCTCCGGCTCGGTCGTCCGCTTCCCGAACTCCCTGGACACCGACCCGGCGCTGGTGCTCTCCAACGGTCACTGCCTGTCGACCGGCTTCCCCGAGCCGGGCGAGGTGCTCGTCAACCAGGCGTCCAGCCGCACGTTCAGCCTGCTCAACTCGTCCGGCGGCCGGGTCGCGACCCTGCGCGCCAGCAAGCTGGCCTACGGGACGATGACCGACACGGACATCTCGATCTACCAGCTCACCAGCACCTACGCGTCGATCAAGAACGCGTACGGGATCTCCGCGCTCACCGTGCAGGACACCCACCCGGTCGCCGGCACCGCCATCACCGTGGCGTCCGGCTACTGGAAGCGGCTCTACAACTGCAACATCGACGGGTTCGTCTACCGGATGAAGGAGGGGGCCTGGACCTGGAAGGACTCGGTCCGCTACACCTCCGCCTGCCAGACCATCGGCGGCACCTCCGGCTCGCCGGTGATCGACCAGTCCACCGGCAAGGTCGTCGCCGTCAACAACACCGGCAACGAGGACGGCCAGCGCTGCACGGAGAACAACCCGTGCGAGGTCGACGCCAACGGCAACGTCACCGTCCGCAAGGGCATCAACTACGCCCAGGAGACCTACCTCATCCCGGCCTGCTTCACCACCGGCAACCAGCTCAGCCTGAACAAGAGCGGCTGCACCCTGCCCAAGCCGTAGGCGGGGCGGCGGGGCGTTCCGTCACACGGGACTGCGACGGACCGCCCGCCCCGCCAGCACGTCGGTGCGCCGGCCGTCCTCGATCACGAAGCGGCCGTCGACCAGGACGTGCGGAATGCCCGTCGGCAGGGTGCGCGGGGACTCGTAAGTCGAGCCCGCCGCCACCGTGCGCGGGTCGAACAGCACCAGGTCGGCCCGGTACCCCTCGCGGACCAGCCCCCGGTCCGGCAGCCGCAGCCGGGCCGCCGGGCGGCCGGTCAGCTTGGCCACGCACTCCTCCAGCGTGAGGATGCCCAGCTCCCGCGTGTAGTGGCCGAGATAGCGCGGGAACGTGCCGTACGCGCGCGGGTGCGGCTTCGCGCCCGTCAGCAGGCCGTCGGAGCCGCCCGTGTGGACGCGGTGGCGCATGATCGCGCGCACGTTCTCCTCATGGCCCACGTGCTGGAGGATCGTCGGCCCGAGCCCGTCGTCGACCAGCAGCCGGCGCGCGGTCGTCCACGGGTCCTCGCCCAGCCGCTCGGCCGAGGCGCGGACCGTGTGTCCGACGAAGTCGCCGAGCGCCGGGTCCGTCACCCCCGAGATCTCGATCGTCCCCCAGTCCACGGGCACCCCGTGGCAGCCGTCCGCGCCGGTCACCTCCAGGTCGTGGCGGATGCGTTCGGCCGTCGCGTCGTCGGCCAGCCGGCGCAGGACCTCGCGCGGGCCGCCCTCGCTCGCCCAGCTGGGCAGCAGGGCCGCGAGCGTGGTGCAGCCGGGAGTGTAGGGGTAGGTGTCGAGGCTGATGTCGGCCCCCGCGGCGAGCGCCTCGTCGAGCAGGGCGAGCAGGTCCGGCGCCCGGCCCTCGTTCACGCCGAAGTTCATGGTGGCGTGGGCCAGATGGAGCGCGCAGCCCGCCCGCGCGGTCAGCTCGACCATCTCCGCGTACGCCTCCAGCGCGCCGGCGCCGTAACTGCGGTGGTGCGGGCAGTAGTAGCCGCCGTACCGCGCCACCACCCGGCACAGCTCGCTCAGTTCGGCGTTCCCGGCGTACATGCCGGGCGTGTACGTCAGCCCGGACGACATGCCGACCGCGCCCTGCTCCAGGCCCTCGGCCACCAGCCGCCGCATCCGGTCCAGTTCGCGCGCGGTGGCCGGGCGGTCCTCCCAGCCGACGACGAGGGCCCGGACCGTGCCCTGGGGGACGAGGTAGGCCGCGTTGACGGCGATGCCGCGGCCCCCGAAGCCGTGGTCCAGTCGGTCCAGGTACTCGCCGACCGAGCGCCAGTCGAGGTCGACGTCGTCGCCGGGGCCGTTCCACCCGGCGACGGCCCGGCGCACGCCGTCCAGGGTGGGCCCGTCGACCGGCGCGTACGACAGGCCGTCCTGGCCGAGGACTTCGAGGGTGACGCCCTGCGCGGCCTTGGCGCTGTGGTCCGGGTCGCGCAGCAGGGCGAGGTCGCTGTGGGCGTGCATGTCGATGAAGCCGGGGGACAGGACGAGCCCCTCGGCGTCCAGCTCCCGCACGGCCTTCGGGCGCAGACAGCCCGCGGCAGCCGCCTCCTTGACGATGGAGACGATCCTGCCGTCGTCGATCACCACGTCCGCGCGGTAGGAGTCCGCGCCGGTGCCGTCGACGACGTCCGCGTCCCGGACGACGAGGTCTTCCATGGTGGCCTCCGGTTCGGGTGGTCTAGAAGAACGTGCGGACGTAGTCGACGACCGTGCCGTCGGCCTGGGCGAGCGGGATCAGCGGCCACTTGTCGAAGGACGTGCAGGGGTGCGAGAGACCCAGGGCGATCCAGTCGCCGACCTCGACGTCCGCGTCGGCGGAGGTGCGCAGCCAGGCGTGCTGGTCCGAGAGGGCGGTCACCTCGACGCCGGTGGCGGGGCGTTCGGCGCCGTCGCGGCGGATCGTCCGCGCGACGGGCAGGTCGAGGTCGTAGGCGGCGTCGCGTTTGCCCGCGTTGACGAACGCCTGGCCGGGGGAGGGGCGCGAGACGACCTGGGTCCACAGCCGGAACGCGGGCTCCAGCGCGCCCTCCTCGGGCACTCGGTTGAACGGCGTCAGCTTGCGGTAGTGGCCGTCGTCGTGCGAGACGTAGGCGCCCGAGCGCAGCAGTTTCAGCACCGGCCGGGAGAGTTCGCCGATCCCGGCGAAGACGTCGGCGACCGCGTCGAACCAGGCGCTGCCGCCCGCGCTCACGACGATCTCCTCCACGTCCGCGAACCGGCCCGCCGCGTCGAAGCCGGCGGCGAGGGCGACCAGCCGCCGCAGCCAGGCCTGCACGCGCTCCGGGTCGGCCTCCGGCACCTCGCCCTCGTAGCCCGCCACGCCCACCAGCCGCAGGGTGGGCGCGGCGGCCACCGCGTCGGCGACCGCCGCGCACTCCCGCTCCGTGCGCACGCCGGTGCGGGCCCCCTCGCCCGCGGCCAGTTCGACCACGACGTCGAGCGGACGGCGCGCGCCGCGCAGGGCCGCGTCCATCAGCCCGACGCCGCGCACGGAGTCGACGTAGCAGACGAAGCGGAAGTCCTCGTCACGGTCCAGTTCGGCGGAGATCCGGCGCAGCGCGGCCGGGTCCACCAGCTCGTTGGCGAGGAAGACCCGCTGGACGCCGTACGCCCGCGCCACCCACACCTGGTGCGGCACCGCCAGGGTGATGCCCCAGGCGCCGCGGTCGATCTGGCGGCGGAACAGCTGCGGGGCCATGGAGGTCTTGCCGTGCGGGGCGAAGGCGAGGCCGTGCCGGGTCGCGTACGTCTCCATGAGCGCGAGGTTGTGCTCCAGGCGCTCCGCGGACAGGGCCAGGACGGGGGTGGTGAACCCGCCCGTGAACAGGTTGCGGCGCTGGGCGGCCAGTTCGCCGACGGTGAGGCCGGCGGCGTCCGGGGGGAGGCCCTTGAAGCGGTGGTCGACGCGTTCCTCGGCCAGCCGGGCGAGCGCCGCCAGTGCCTCGGTACTCATGGAACCTCCCTGATCAGGAGCGTTGCAGCACCTGCAACGTCCATTGCGTATGTCGCTTACCGCTGTCTAACATCTCGGCCAACGCGGGGTCAACGGATGAGCCGGCCCGCACTGCCTACGGAGCCACGACGACGTGACCGCCATCGCCCCCGGCGACGCCCCCGGCGTCGTGGACGTCGTCGCGCTCGGCGAGTCCATGGTCGCCCTCCTGCCCACCCGGCCCGGACGCCTCGCCGACGTGCCCTCCTTCGACCGGGGCATCGGCGGCGCGGAGTCCAACGTCGTCTGCGCCCTGGCGGCGGCCGGGCACTCCGCGCGCTGGGTCAGCCGCGTCGGGGCGGACGGCTTCGGCGACCACCTCGTCGAGACGATCGGCTCCTACGGCGTCGACGTGAGCCGTGTGCGGCGCGACCCCGGCCGCCCCACCGGCGTCTACTTCCGCACCGCCGCCGACCGGGCCGGCGACGACCACGAGGTCGCCTACTACCGCGCCGGGTCCGCCGCCTCCGCGATGTCCGCGGCCGCCGTCGACCTCGACGCCCTGCACGCCGCCCGCATGCTCCACCTCACCGGGATCACCGCGGCCCTCTCCGCGACCTGCCTCGGCCTGCTGCGCCACCTCACCGCCCGCCGGCCCGGCCGGCCCGTCGTCTCCTTCGACGTCAACCACCGCCCCCGGCTGTGGACGGACGGCAACAGCCCCCGCGTCCTGCTCGAACTGGCCCGTGGCGCCGACCTCGTGTTCGTCGGCGAGGACGAGGCGGCCGACGTGTGGGGACTGGACGGCGCCGACGCCGTACGGCACGCGCTGCCCGGCCCCGAGGTGCTCGTCGTCAAACAGGGGGCGCGCGGAGCGACCGTCTTCGACCGGGAACACGTCCTGCACGTCCCCGCCCTGCGGGTCGACGTCGTCGCCGCCGTCGGCGCCGGGGACGCCTTCGCCGCCGGGTTCCTCTCCGCGACCCTGCGCGGCCTGCCCCTGCGCGACCGGCTCCGGCACGGGCACCTGACGGCCGCCGCCGCCCTCACCGTCCCCGGCGACCTCGCCACGCCGCCCGCCCGCGACCACGCCGACCGCCTCGCCGCCCTCGACGACACCGCGTGGGGGAGACTGCGACTCGGCCCGGGCTGGACGCAAGCCCCGGCCGCACCGGAGGAGGCACGCACCCCATGAGCCAGACCGTCGACCGCGCCCTGAGCATCCTGCCCCTGCTCGCCGAAGGCCCCGCCGACCTCGGGCAGGTCGCCGACCGCCTCGGCGTCCACAAGTCGACCGCCCTGCGGCTGCTGCGCACCCTCCACGAACACGGCCTCGTCTACCGCCAGTCCGACCAGCGCTACCGCCTCGGCGCCCGCCTCTTCGCCCTCGCCCAGGAGGCGATGGAGAACCTCGACGTCCGCGAGATCGCCCACCCGCACCTCGCCCGCCTCAACGAGGCCTGCGGCCACACCGTCCACCTCGCCGTGTACGAGGAGGGCGAGGTCCTCTACATCGACAAGGTGGAGAGCCGCTACCCGGTGCGCATGTACTCGCGGATCGGCCGGCCCGTCGCCATCACGGTCGCCGCCGTCGCCAAACTGCTCCTCGCCGACCTGCCCGAGCCCGAGCGCCGGGCCGTCGCCGAGAAGCTCGACTACCCCCTCTACACGGCCCGCTCGACGCCCAACGCCCCCGCGTTCCTGCGGGAGCTGGAGAAGGTGCGCGAGCAGGGCTGGGCCACCGACCTCGGCGGCCACGAGGAGTCCATCAACTGCGTCGCCGCGCCGATCCGCGGCGCCGACGGCCGGGTGGTCGCCGCGATGTCGGTCTCCGCGCCGAACGTCGTCGTCACCGCCGACGAACTCCTCACCCTGCTCCCGCTGGTGCGCCGCGCGGCGGACGCCGTCAGCGGCGAGTACTCCGGCAGAAACCCCATCACGCAAGCAGCGAAGGAATGAACGCCGCATGACCGACAAGACCGCGCTCACCCCCGGCACGCACACCACCCCGCCCGCGAAGTTCTCGCACGGCGTGAAGAAGGGCAACATCCTCCAGGTGGCGGGCCAGGTCGGCTTCCTCCCCGCCGAGCCGGGCAGGCCCCCGGTCCCCGCCGGGCCCACGCTGCGCGAGCAGACCCTCCAGACCCTCGCCAACGTCAAGGCGATCCTCGAGGAGGGCGGCGCGGGCTGGGACGACGTGATGATGATCCGCGTCTATCTGACCGACACCGCGCACTTCGCCGAGTTCAACGAGCTGTACGACGCCTACTTCGGGGAGCAGGCCCTCACCGGACCGCCCGCCGCCCGCACCACCGTCTACGTCGGCCTCCCGGCGGCCCTCCTGATCGAGATCGACGCGCTCGCCGTCCTCGGCTGACGACCGCCCGCCCGCCCCCCCGGCCCGCACCCGCCCCGGCCGCCCGGCCCGCGACCGCCCCGCCGAACCCGGCTCCCCACGGCCCCTTCCGGCTCCCGTCGCCCCCTCCCTCCCGTCCGGCCCCCTTCTCCCGCCGGCCCTTCGCCTCACCCCGTACCCGTGCCCCGTACGGCCGCACGGCGCGGCGCCTCCCTCACAGGGGTGCGCCGCGCCGCGATCCCCCCTGCCCGAAAGCCCGATGCACCTACCCAGAGGACCCCCATGTCCCCCTCGTCTACCGTCTCCTCCGCCCTCGCGGCGGCCGCCCCCGCCGGGGCCCCGCCCCACACCGGCGGGCTGCTCCTGCTGATCGACGGCACCGCCGGCCTGCTGACGGTCGCCGCCCTCGGCATCGCCCTCCTCCTCTACCTGATCATCAAGGTCAGACTCCAGCCCTTCGTGGCCCTCCTGGCCGTCTCCATAGCCGTCGGCCTGCTGGCCGGACTGTCCGTCACCGAGCTGTTCGGCACCGTCCAGCGCTCGGACGCCGTCTCCACCGTCGAGTCCGGCATGGGCGGCATCCTCGGCCATGTCGCCATCATCATCGGCCTGGGCACCATGCTCGGGGCGGTCCTCGAAGTCAGCGGCGGGGCCGAGGTGCTGGCGTCCCGGCTGCTCGGCCTGTTCGGCGAACGGCGCGCGCCCCTCGCCATGGGGCTGACCGGCCTGATCTTCGGCATCCCGGTCTTCTTCGACGTCGGCATCTTCGTGCTCGCCCCGATCGTCTACGCGGCGGCCCGGCGCGGCGGCAAATCGATCCTGCTGTACTGCCTGCCGCTGCTCGCCGGCCTGTCCATGACCCACGCGTTCCTGCCGCCGCACCCCGGCCCCGTCGCGGCCGCCGGACTCCTCCACGTCGACCTCGGCTGGGTCATCCTCATGGGCGTCGTCTGCGGCGTCCCGGCGGTGCTCGCGGCCTGGGCGTACGCGGCGTGGGTCGGCCGCCGCATCTTCGTCGCCGTGCCGCAGGACATGGTCGAGGCGGCGGCCGAGGCGAAGCAGGCCGTCGTCGCGGAGCAGCGGGCGCAGGGCGTGACGCCGCGCGAGGACCCGGTGCCGCTCGGCACGGTCGTGGGGATCATCGGCACGCCGCTGGTGCTCATCCTCGCCGCCACGTTCTCCTCGATCGCCCTGGACCCCTCCACGGGACGCTCGGTGATCGAGTTCTTCGGAAGCCCCTTCGTGGCGCTGACCATCGCCCTGCTGCTCGCCTACTACGTGCTGGGCATCCGGCGCGGCTGGTCCCGCAAGTCCCTGGAGACGGTCTCGACGGCCTCGCTGAAGCCGGTCGGCAACATCCTGCTGGTCGTCGGCGCGGGCGGGGTCTTCGGCGCCGTCCTGAAGGCGAGCGGGGTGGCCCAGGCGCTCTCGGACACCTTCAACGACGTGGGCCTGCCGGTGATCGTGCTCTCCTACCTGATCTCGGTGGTGCTGCGGGTCGCCCAGGGCTCGGCGACGGTGGCCATCGTGACGACGGCGGGCATCGTGGCGCCGCTGCTCGCCGAGGGCGACCACTCGCAGGCCTTCGTGGCCCTCATCATCATGGCCGTGTCGGCGGGCTCGATCTTCGCCAGCCACGTCAACGACGGCGGATTCTGGATGGTGGCCAAGTACTTCGGCATCAGCGAGCGCGACACGCTGCGGACGTGGACCGTGCTGGAGACGGTGCTGTCGCTGGCCGGGTTCGCGATGGCGGCCGTATTGAGCCTCTTCGTCTAGGTCTCACCCGACTCCCGGTGCGCGACTCCCGTAACGAAGTCGGGGCTGGCTGTGTCCGGCACAGGATCTTCGACCATACTGCCCGCTGTGGAGCAGCGCATAGGTTCGAGCAGCCAGCCCCTGGAGGGCGCCGGATTCGACCCGGCATTCATCCCCGGACTCACGTCGCCCGCGGCCGCGAAGGCGGCGGACGGGCCGCAGGCCGGGGACGAGGCCGTCGGCGCCGGGGAGGTGAAGGCCGCGGACGCGAAGACCGAGGACGCGAAGACCGCCGACGCGAAGGGCGCGGACGCGGGCGGCGCGGAGCCCGCCGCCGAGGAGGACGCCGCCGAAGGGCCGGACTCCCCCGGTGCGCAGGAGCCCGCCGACGGGCCCGTCTTCGAGGCCGCCGACCGCCGTGCCCGGTTCACCGCCGACGCGCGGGGCGTGCGCCTGCGGCTCGACGAGGAGGCGTGCGAGTTCCGCTGGGACGAGATCGGCGCCGTCGAGACCGAGTCGCCGCGGTTCGGCAAGCGGTTCACCATCACGGTGCACACCCCCGACCGCCGCTGGTACCCGATCGAGATCGAGGCCACGGCCAGGGCGCGCTTCCAGGAGTGGGAGGAGCAGCTCGACGCGGTCCTCGACGCCTACTTCGAGGAGGGCGACGCCGGCACCACCGGTACCGACGCCGAGAACGCCGACGCCGGCACCGGTGACGACGTCAAGGACGCCGACTAGTCAGGCGCAGTACTGGCTCTGCTTCCCGATGGACCGGTACATGCAGTCCGCGTTCTCCAGGAGTTGCAGCACGGCGTCCCGGTTGCGGGAGGTCTCCCGCTCGATGACCTCGTCGGGCGGGTAGAACCCGCCTCCCGCACCGGATGCCGGATACATCTCGAAGGTGTACGAGAAGATCTTCTGCGTGCCCCAGAGATAGTCGTCGATCGACCCGTCGGTGATGTACAGGTCGCTCGACTGCTCGGCCGTGTACCCGTTGCTCGCGGCCATCTTGCGCCCGACGGCCTTGAACGCGGCGTTGTCGTCCGCGGTCATGCCGCTCGCCGTGTCGGAGTAGGTGTACCCGAACGGCCAGAGCACGAGTTCGCTGTACGTGTGGAAGTCGATCCCGGCGGTGATCTGCTGCCTGCCGCCCACCACCCGGCTGCGCACGAAGTCGGCGACGACCTTCACCTCGGGGGCGGACCCGGCGGACGCGCCTCGGTAGGTCTCCGACGACGTGGAGCCCGAAGAGCCGCCGCAGCAGCCCCATTTGAAGTCCCAGTTGCGGTTGAGGTCCGTGCCGACGTACGAGGAGCCGGAGTTGGGCTGGCGGTTCTTGCGCCAGGACCGGTAGGAGCCGGTGGCGATGTCGTACTCGCCGCCGTCCGGGTTGAGGTCGGGGACGATCCAGATCTCGCGGCCGTCGACCATGCTCGTCACCCGCGGGTCCGACCCGTAGCCCGCGCTCAGTTCGCGGATCAGGTAGAGCGCCATCTCCACGGTGAGGTGCTCGCGGGCGTGCTGGTGGTGGGTGAACAGCACCTCGGGCTCGGCCTCGTCGACGCCCACGTTGTCGCTGATCTTGACGGCGACGATGTCCCGGCCCTGGTAGGACCTGCCGATGACGCGCTTGCTCATGATGGCGGGGTGGGCGGCGACGCGTTGGTCGATCTCCGCCGTCGTCTCGGCGTAGTTGTGGTACCTCGCGTCGGCGGACGGGAAGTCGAAGAGCCGTGCGCCGTCCTGCCCGGCCCGGTCCGGTACCGCGCCCAGCGCGGAGACCTCGTACCCCTGGGCGCGCAGCCGGCGGATCTGCTGCGCGCGGCCGGAGACCACGACGCGCTCCTCGTCGGCTTCGTCGACGCTCACCCCGGACGCGGCGATCGCGGTGCGCAGCTGCGGGGTGCTGTGCCGGACGTGGACCTCGTACTGCCGGACGTCGTCGGCGGACGGCGCGGTCCTCGGGGCGCCGCCCGCCGCCGCGTCGGTGGCCGTCGCGGACAGGGGCGCCGCGAGGGCGAGGGCCAGCAGGGCGGCGAGGGCGGCGGCGCGCCGGCCGCCGGTGGGGCCGGCGCCTGAGCCGCGGATGCGAAGTCGCATGAACTCTCCTCGTGGGGAGTCGGGGCGTGGGGGGCGGTGCGTGTGCCGGGTGCGGCGGTGCGGTGCCGCACATCGTCATTGCATGGCATGGACAGGTCAAGGGAGGACAAAGCACTGATGGCCGGAACCATGCGAAGAACGGCGCATGACCGGCCGAGAAGTGTAATTGCGGCCTCATCCGCGGAAAGCGATCACACGCGCGAGTCCGGTGGGCACATCGGGTGGAGATCGCGCACGCCCTCTTGCCGCCCCGGCGTCTTTGGGCTTTCTTGACCCTCATGGCGGACACCACGGGACCCCCCACGGGAAACTCCACCGGACAGCCCACGACCACCGGCAATCCACCCGGAAGCGACGACAACCCCGCACCGCGCAAGTCCAGTTGGAAGTACATCGGCCCCGGCATCGTGGTCGCCGCGACCGGCGTCGGCGCCGGCGACCTGGTGGCCACGCTCATCGCGGGCAGCAACTTCGGCTACACCCTGCTCTGGGCGGCGATCGCCGGCTGCCTGGTCAAGATCTCCCTCGCCGAGGCGGCCGGCCGCTGGCACCTGGCCACCGGCCGCACCCTCTTCGACGGCTGGGCGAGCCTGGGCCGCTGGACGACGTGGTTCTTCGTCGCCTACGTGATCGTCTGGGGCTTCGTCTACGGCGCGGCGGCGATGTCGTCGAGCGCGCTGCCCCTCCAGGCGCTGTTCCCGGACGTGATGGACCTGCGGTGGTGGGCCGTCGCCTGCGGGCTGGTGGGCCTGGTGTTCGTGTGGTTCAACAAGTACGCCGTCTTCGAGAAGGTCATGACGGTCCTGGTGGGCGTCATGTTCGTGGTGACCGTCTATCTGGCGGTCCGCGTCACCCCCCACCTCGGCGAGGCGTTCGCCGGCCTGCTGCCGGTCCTGCCGGACGAGAAGGACTCCGTCCTCAACACCCTCGGCCTGATCGGCGGGGTGGGCGGCACCATCACCCTCGCCGCGTACGGGTACTGGGTCAACGCCAAGGGCTGGACGAACGCGGGCTGGATGAAGGTCATGCGGCTCGACAACCGGATCGCCTACCTCACCACCGGTGTGTTCGTCGTCGCCATGCTCTTCGTCGGCGCGGAGCTGCTGCACTCCGCGAACGTGGCGATCGCGAGCGGCGACAAGGGGCTCGTCCAGCTGAGCGACATCCTGGAGGCGCGGTACGGGAGCGCGACGGCCACGTTCTTCCTGATCGGCTTCTTCGCCACCTCCTTCACCTCGCTGATCGGCGTCTGGCACGGCGTCAGCCTGATGTTCGCCGACTTCGTGGCCCGCTACCGCGACCGCGGCGAGACCACCACCGCCACCTCCGCCGCCGGATCCCCTTCCTCCTCCACCGCCGCGCACGTGGCCTCCGGCGACCGGGAGCGGTCCTGGCCCTTCCGGGCCTACCTGTTGTGGCTGACGTTCCCGCCGATCGTGCTGCTCTTCCAGGGGCAGCCGTTCCGCCTGATCATCCTGTACGGCGTGCTGGGCGCGGCCTTCCTGCCCTTCCTGGCGGGGACGCTGCTGTGGCTGCTGAACTCCGCGCGCACGCCCCGGCCGTGGCGCAACGGGCTGCTGAGCAACGCGATGCTGGTGCTGGCGGGCCTGCTGTTCCTGGTGCTGTGCGTGAAGCAGATCTGGGACCAGCCGTGGGGGGACTTCTTCTGAGCCGGGGCCCGGGCGGCGGCGCGTCGGGTCGCACGGCCGGTCGCGCACCGTGTTCGCGGCCGGAGGCGGGGCTACCCGTGTCGCCGGCGCCCGGGCCCGAGCCGGAAGGCCAGTCCATCGCCGTCCTCCTCGTCAGTCCTCGGCGCTGCGCCACCGCGGGCTGAGCGCGATCGCCCGCAGCTGCCCGATCGTCAGGGCGGGGTCCGCCCGCGTCGCCGACCGGTTCTGCGCGGGGGAGTTGAAGGCGCTGATCACGACCCGCAGGCCGTCCTCGCGCAGGGTGTCGACGGTCCACATCACGACGCCCTCGCCGCCCTTCTCGCCCGGTCCCTGCCGGGTCGCGACGCGTGTGCCGTCGGCCAGCGTCTCGGCGCCGGAGCCGAACAGCTCGCCGGCCGTGTCGGACATGCCCGGCTGCACGTTGACCTGGACCAGGCTGCCGCCCTTGCCGTCGTCGACGACGAAGTAGGCGTAGCCCGTCTCCTGGCTGCCGTGCTCGACGCGCTTGAGGTCCTCGGGCAGCAGGAGGGTGAGCTTGCGCAGGATGAGCCAGCCGGTCATCTCCCCGCGCGGGGCGGCGGAGCCGGACGACCCCGGCGGGGGGACCTCCTTCTCCTCGGGCATGGCGTCGATGATCCGGCGCCAGTCGGGGGCCGCGGCCAGCGCTTTCAGCCCGGCGACCGTCAGCGGCGGTTCGGGCCGGGTCACCGGCTTGCCCTTCTCCGCGGCGGCGTTCCACTCGCCGACGCTGACATGATGACCGGCCGGGGTGACCAGGTCCGCCCCCCACGCCTTGGTGTCCTCGCGGCGGTCGGGATACTCGTAACCCCGGTAGACGGTGATCGCCGACCCGTCGGGCAGCAGCCCGGTGGTGCAGCTCTCGAAGGGCGACGGCCCGCCCTTCTGCGGGCAGGGCGTCACGGCGGTGGACGGATCGAACGTGCGGGTGCCGTTCGAGCGGACCCGGTCGAGGCCCACGGAGACGGATCCCACGCCTTTGCCGTCGTCGAACGTGCCCGCCGCGAGCGGCGGCAGGTCCCCGTCGGTGCCGCGCGCGTCGGTGGCGGTGAACTTTCCCCGCGGCAGCAGCTTGCGCAGGGTGCGGACCACGTCGTCGGCCGAGTAGGCCTTCGGCACGGCGCTGCCGTCGGCCGCGAGCGAGGCGGGCTTCGGGGCGGACGCGTCCTGCCACGGCGTCAGCAGCGCCCCGCCCACCCCCACGAGGGCCAGGCCGGCCGCGCCGCCCGCCACGGCCGCCCTGCGCCGCAGCCGCAGCCGCTGTCCGCGCGCCGCCCCGGCGGCCACGAGCGCGCCGCCGGGGCTGCCGAAGGCGCCGCCGGTCTCGTGGAGGGCGGCGGCGAGCCGCTCCTCGAAGGGGTCGGTGTGCTGGTCTGCGGGCATGGGGAACCACCGTCTCTCGCGGGAAGGGATGGACGTCGTCGTCGGCCGGGCGTCGGGAGGCCGGCGGCTCAGGGTCTGGCGTACTCGCTCATGTCCTCGCCGAGCAGCTCCCGCAGCCGTACGAGGGCCCGGGAGCAGCGCGTGCGCACCGCCGCCGAGCTGGCGTTCATCGCCCCGGCGGTCTCCTCGACGGAGCGGTCCTCCCAGTACCGCAGGACCACGACGGCCCGGTCCTTGGCGGGCAGCCGGCCCAGCGCCTGGAGCAGGGTGAGCCGCAACGGCATGTCGGCCGTCCCGCCGTCGGCGACCTCGGGGAAGGCCGCGACGGCCCGCTCGCGGCTGCTGCGCCGCCGCTGGTGGGCGAGGAAGGCGCGGGTGAGTACGGTCTGCGCGTATCCGGCCGGGTTGTCGACCCGGGACACGCGCGCCCAGCGCAGGTACAGCCTGCCGAGGGTCTCCTGGACCAGGTCCTCGGCGAGGTGCGTGTCACCGGCGGTGAGCAGACACGCCGAGCGGTACAGATGCCCGGTGCGCGCCGCCGCGAACTCGGCGTACCCGTCCGCGGGTGCGGACTGCCTCATGAAAGCTCCCCCTGTGCCGGTCGGCGTGCTGTCCTCACCTCACTAATGCGGTGGGAGGCGGGAAATGTTTCACGGCGGACCGAAAGCGGGGCCACCGGCGGCCCCGGGTAGGTTTCCGCTGTGACAGACCAGCCGCCGCCACCGCCCTCCGTGCCCCCGGGCTTCGGCCCGCCCCCGCCGCAGTACGCCCCGGGGGCCACCGGGCCGCAGGCCTTCCCGCCGCAGCCCGTCCCGCCGCAGTACGCGCAGCCGCAGTACGCGCAGCCGCAGTTCGCCCCGCAGCCCGGCCCACCGGAGCCCGGGCCGGAGTTCCTCGCGGTCGACAAGAACAACTCGGTCGTCGTCGACGCGTCGGGCGTCGCGTTCGAGATGTACGACATCACGGTCGACTTCCCGTGGCCCGAGATACGCAGCGTGCACCACAAGCCGAGCCCCGACGGCAAGGCCCTGATGGTCGCCGTCGTCCACCTGGACGGCAGGGTGTACGAGTGCGTGGTGCGGGCGAAGCCCAGGGAGCGGCTCCAGGCCTGGCTCACCCGACTGTCCTGGGTGCTGGGCCACTACCGCCCGGCGGGACGCTGAAGGGCGGCGCACCTCGGCACGGGGCTGCCCCCGTGCCGAGGTGCGCCGCCGGCCGTCGCGGGCGGCGCTCCCGCCGTCCTACGGCAGCGCGTGCACGTGCGGGCCCACCGCCGACGACCAGGCGTTGCCCGCCGTCGCGTCCCAGTTCGTCGACCAGGTCATCGCGCCGCGCAGCGCGGGATAGGTCTTCGAGGGCTTGAAGGAACCGCAGTTGGCGCCCTTCGTCAGACAGTCCAGGGCGTTGTTCACCACGGACGGGGAGACGTAGCCGCTGCCGGCGCCGCGGGTGGAGGCCGGTACCCCGAGACCGACCTGGGACGGGGACAGGCCGCCTTCCAGCTGGATGCAGGCGAGCGCCGTCAGGAAGTCCACCGAGCCCTGGCTGTAGACCTTGCCGTCGCAGCCGAGCATCGAACCGCTGTTGTAGTACTGCATGTTGACGACCGTGAGGATGTCCTTCACGTTCAGCGCCGTCTGGAAGTAGCCGTTCGACGTCGACTGCATGTCGATGGTCTGCGGGGCCATGGTCAGGATCAGCCCCGGCCCCGCCTTCGCCGACAGGGAGCGCAGCGCCTGGGACATGTAGGTGGCGTTGAGGCCGTTCTCCAGGTCGATGTCGACGCCGTCGAAGCCGTAGGTCTGCATCAGCGCGTACACCGAGTTCGCGAAGTTCGCCGCGGACGTGGCGTCGTTGACGGACACCGTGCCGTTCTGGCCGCCGATGGAGATGACGACCTTCTTGCCGGCCGCCTGCTTGGCCCTGACGTCCGCCTTGAAGCGGTCGACGGTGTAGCCGCCGAGGCCGACGGAGTCCAGCGTGAAGGAGACCGCGCCCGGCGTCGAGGTGGCGTCGGCGAAGGCGACCGCGATGATGTCGTACGCCGCGGGGACGTCGGAGATCTTCTGGACCGTCGCGCCGTTGTCGAAGTTCTGCCAGTACCCGGTCACGGCGTGCTTGGGCAGGGCGCCGCCGCCTCCGTCGTCCCCGCCGGTCGCGGCGGTGGTGCCCGTCACCGCCGCCGACTTCGCCGACTCGCCCGCCGCGTTGGCGGCCGTGACCTGGAAGGTGTACGCGGTCGAGGCGGTCAGCCCGGTCACGGTCGCGGAGGTCCCGGTCACCGTCGCCGCCTTGGTGCCGCCGCGGTAGACGGAGTAGCCCGTCGCGCCGGACACCGCGTTCCAGGACAGCGACACCGACGACGACGTCGTGCCGGAGACGGTGAGACCGCCCGGCGCGGCCGGCACGGTGGGGGCCGGGTCGCCGCCCCCGCCTCCGTCGGGCCCGAACACCGAGACGTCGTCGGCGTAGTAGGCCGCCTGGCCGTACCAGCCGTGCGTGTACACGCTCACCGAGGTCGTCGACGCCCCGGTGGTGAACGTCGTCGACAGCTGCTTCCACGCCGGTGAGTCCGGGGTCCAGGTCGAGACGTCGGTCGTGCCGGTGCCGGTGACGCCGAGGTAGGTGTAGCCGCCCTGGACCCAGGCGCTCAGCGTGTAGGTGGAGGAGGGCTTCACCGCGACCGTCTGCGCGCAGCGGGCGTTGTCCTGCCCGGCGGGCGTCGCCTTGAGGGCGGACGCGCCGCCGTGCACGGGGGAGGAGACCGTGGTGCCGCTGCCGGCGGTACAGCTCCAGCCGGTCAGGCCGGCCTCGAAGCCCGCGTTCCTGGCGTTGTTCAGGTCCGTGGCGGACGCCTGAGCCGCGCCCGTCAGGGACAGGACGAGGGCGGCGGTGACGGCTCCCGCGGCTCCCGGCCAGAGTCGTGTCACTTGCTTAAGTGGGGACATGACAACAAGTTGGTCCAGACCAATTCTGTTGTCAAGGGTTTCACCCGTGGAGGGCCCGTGGAGACGACCGCCGCGTAACCTGCCCCGGTTTGCTGTGAGTTGCGCCCGGAAGAGTTGCCAGGCAGCTACGGAAAGCTGTTCTCCGGCCACAGGGGGCTGGATACAGTGCTGAGGTAGTCACGCAATGAAGTCACCCCGGTGCACCGGAGTAACTCCGGTGGACCGGACCGCGGGAATCGGGGAGCTGCGCGTGCCAACAGCCATTGCCGTGACCGGAGCCGACCTGGCGCTGCCGCCCCAGGACGAACGCACGCTGCCCGCCGCCGTCCTCACCGACCTGGACCGCCGCCCGCTCGACGAGGCCCTCGCCGCCGTCCAGACCCTCGTCGAACAGCACGGGCACGTGATCGTCCTGTACTCGCGGACCGTGCCGGCCGCCGTCGAACAGCGTCTGCACACCGTCCGCTCGCTCCTGGAGAGCGACCGCATCGCGCTCTTCCGCCCCGACCTGCCGCCCCTCGCGGTGGCCGTCCTGGCCCGCCAGCTGCGCCAGCTCGCCTCCTGCGACCTCGGCCCCGGCGTCGTCGCCTCCGCCGGCCGGCTGCTCACCCACTACCTGCACGCCGGAGCGCTCCTCGGCTCGGTCGCCCGCCTCGACCGCGTCCCCGGCGTCGGCCTGAAGTCGCACGCCCGCTCCTGGATCCCGGGCAGCCAGTTCGGCGTGCTCGCCCACCCCCAGCCGCAGCTGGTGCGGGCGACACCCGAAACCGTCCTGCCCGGACCCGAGTTCGGCACCTGGCTGCTGGTCGCGCGCGGCCATCTCCCGTCCGACTGGGTCACCGACGTCCTCGCCCCCGCCTGGAAGGCGCAGGGGCTGCGGGAGACGACGCTGCCCGCCGAGTCCGCCGACTGGTGGGGCACCGGCAAGGCCGTCGAGTTCTGCGCCTACCTGCCCGACCTGTCCGTCCTCTACCAACTGGTCGCCTCGGTCCGGCAGAGCGTCTGCCACTGGTGCGGCATCGACGTCATCGGCGACCGCTGCGTCTTCTGCTCCGCGACCCCGCCGGCCGCCGCCGAACTCACCGCCCGCACCGCCCGCGCGCTCACCGCGGGCGGCTGAACCCGCATGACCCGCCCCTCCGCCACCCGCCCCTCCGCCCCCGCCCGTCCGACCCGACCCCCGACGAGGTTGTCCGGCTCATGAACTCCCGTCAGCGCCGCGGCGTGATTCTCCTGCTCCTGTCGGTGGTGTGCGCCCTCGGCGCGTTCGCCGGCGTCCTGTCCGTCATGGACGACGTGAAGTCCAAGGTCGGCCCCGAGGTCACCGCGTACGAGCTGCGCGCCGACGTGAAGCCCTACACCACCCTCAGCGCCGACCAGTTCAAGAAGATCGAGATGCCGAAGCGCTGGCTGTCCGGGAACGCCGTCACCGACCTCGCGACCATCCGCGGCAAGATCGCCGTGACGACCCTCAGGAAGGGCTCGCTGCTCCAGAGCGACATGATCGTCGACCAGCCCGCCCTCCAGCCGGGCCAGCAGGAGGTCGCCATCATGGTCGACGCCGCCACCGGCGTCGCCGGCAAGATCACCCCGGGGTCGGCGGTCAACGTCTACGCCACCTTCGAGGGCGCGAAGGAGGGCGACCCCGACCAGTCGAAGATCATCGTCACCGGCGCCCGCGTCCTCGACGTCGGAGAGATCAAGGCCCTGGAACCGGACCAGAACGACCGCGGCCGCCAGGCCACCGACGCCGTCCCCATCACCTTCGCGCTGTCCACCCTCGACGCCCAGCGCATCACGTACGCGGAGTCGTTCGCCAAGCGCGTCCGCCTCGCACTCGTGGCACCCGGCGGCAGCGCCACGATCCCCGACCGGGACCGCACGTACGAACTCGCCACGGACAAGTGAGAGGCCGCCGCCCATGCCCACGAGGATCCTCCCGGCCGTCGGCGACGCGGACGCGGTCCGTTCCCTCACCACCCTGCTCAGCCAGCTCCCCGACGCCGAACCCGTCCCCCCGGTCGGCGATTCCACCCAGCTCGTGGACACGCTCGCCCGGCTCGCCGCCGAGTCCGTCGACGAACTGCCCGAGGTCGTCGTCGTCCACGAGCGCATCGGCCCGGTGCCGGCGCTGGAACTGGTCCGCGAGGTCGCGCTGCGCTTCCCGGCGGTCGGCGTCATCCTCGTCACCACCGACGCCGGCCCCGGCCTGTTCGCCGCCGCCATGGACTCCGGCGCCCGCGGCCTGGTCACCCTGCCGCTGAGCTACGAGGACCTCGCCCACCGCGTCCAGGCCGTCGCCCAGTGGTCGACCGGGGTACGGCGCCACCTCGGCCACGGCGGCGACGTGTTCACCGGCGCCGGCGGCACCGTCGTCACCGTCAGCGGCGCCAAGGGAGGCGTCGGCGCGACCCTCACGGCCGTCCAGCTCGCCCTCGCCGCCCAGGCCTCCGGCCGCCCCACCGCCCTGGTCGACCTCGACCTCCAG
The DNA here is from genome assembly GCF_043200075.1 of Streptomyces sp. NPDC048481. Taxonomy (NCBI): domain Bacteria; kingdom Bacillati; phylum Actinomycetota; class Actinomycetes; order Kitasatosporales; family Streptomycetaceae; genus Streptomyces; species Streptomyces sp. NPDC048481. The sequence continues at coordinate 426,455 of NZ_JBICXC010000002.1, read as the reverse complement.
ACCGGCGACGTCGCCTCCTACCTGGACGTCCAGTTCCGCCGCTCGGTCGTCGACCTCGCCGCCATCGCCGACATCTCGCCGCGCATCCTCGCCGAGGCCGTCTTCCGCCACGACACCGGCGTCGCGCTGCTGCTCGCCCCCGGCGAGGGCGAGCGCGGCGAGGAGGTCACCGACCGCGCCGCCCGCCAGATCCTGTCCGCCCTGCGCTCGCGCTACGAGGTCGTCGTCGTGGACTGCGGCGCCCAGCTCAGCGGCGCGGGCGCGGTGGCCGTCGAACTGGCCGACCGTGCCCTGCTGGTGACCACCCCCGACGTGGTCGCCGTACGCGGCGCCAAACGCGCCGTCCGGATGTGGGACCGGCTCCAGATCCGCAAGGCGGAGGAGACGACCGTGGTCGTCAACCGGCACAGCCGCGCCACCGAGATCCAGCCCTCGCTCATCCAGAAGATCACCGGCACGGCCGTCGCCGCGACCACCGTGCCCGCCAACTTCAGGGAACTCCAGGCCGCGGTCGACGCCGGACGCGTCCACGCCCTCGACGCCAAGGGCGCCGTCCGCCAGGCCCTGTGGGCGCTCGCCGGCGAACTGGGACTGGTCAAGGCGCCGGAGACGGCCCTGGTGCGCAGGAGCGGCGGGCGCGGCCGCGGCCCGGACCGGGGCCCGGCGGGGTTCCGGCGGCGGAGGGAGTGAGATGAGCGCACGGCGGACGAGGACCCACCTCGCGGGCGACCGGGGCCAGGTCTCCGTCGAGTTCCTCGGCATGCTCCCGACGATCATCGTGACCCTGGTGGTGGTGTGGCAGTTCGTCCTCCTGGGATACACGTACACGCTCGCGGGGAATGCCGCCGACGAGGCGGTGCGGGCGGGCACGGCGGCGCATCCGGGCGGCGACCGGTCGGCGGCCTGCGCACAGGCGGGCAGGGACGAGCTGGGGGACGCGTGGCAGGCGGACGCCGAAGTGAGCTGCGGCGGCAGCGGCTTCGTGACCGCCGAGGTCACGCTGCACGTCCCCGTCCTGGTCCCGGGCCTGATCGACTTCCCGTTCCCGGTGCGGGCCCACGCGGGCGCGGTCGAGGAAGAGGACGGCGACTGAGATGGCGTACCCGGCGCACCGAGAGCGCGGACGGCAGCGGAACCCCTCCCGGGACGGGCGGGACCGCCGGGGCGGGCGGGGCGGTCGTGACGGCGGCCAAGCGGCCATCGAGTACCTGGGCTTCCTGCCCGTCCTCCTCGCCGTGGCCCTGGCCGTCGTCCAGCTCGGCCTGGTCGCCTACGGCGCCCAGCAGGCGGGAACGGCGGCCCGTACGGGGGCGCGCAGCGCGTCCCTGGACAAGGACTACGCCGGGGACTGCGCGCGGGCGGTCAGCAGCTGGCTGGACGCGGCCTGCGTGTCCGCCTACTCCGGCGACGAGGTCAAGGTCACGTCCACCGTCACCATCCCGTCCGTCATCCCCGGCGTCGAGGACTTCGAGGCCCACCGGACGGCCACGATGCCGGTCGACCACTGAGGGAAGGGCATCCGACATGAGCCTGCGGGCGCGCATCACCTCCCCCGAGGAGAACGGGCGGGGCGAGGACGGCCATCTGGTCGCCTCCTACCGGACCAAACTCCTGGAGGAGATCGACCTCGCCGAGATGAGCTCGCTCGCGGCGGCCGAGCGCCGGGCGCGCCTCGAACGGGTCCTCGGGCACATCATCAGCCGCGAGGGCCCGGTCCTGTCGACGGCGGAACGCGCCCAGCTCATCCGCCGGGTCGTCGACGAGGCGCTCGGCCTGGGCATCCTGGAGCCGCTGCTGGAGGACGCGTCGATCACCGAGATCATGGTGAACGGACCGGATGCGATCTTCGTCGAGCGCGGCGGCCGGGTCGAGCAGCTGCCCCTGCGGTTCGCGTCGAACGAGCAGCTGATGCAGACGATCGAACGCATCGTCTCCACGGTCAACCGCCGGGTGGACGAGACGAACCCGATGGTCGACGCCCGCCTCCCCTCGGGCGAGCGCGTGAACGTGATCATCCCGCCGCTCTCGCTCAGCGGCCCCGTCCTCACCATCCGCCGCTTCCCCCGCTCCTTCACCCTGCACGAGCTGGTCGGCTTCGGCTCGCTCGACGAGCAGATGCTCTACCTGCTCGCCGGGCTGGTGCAGGCCAAGTTCAACGTGATCGTCTCGGGCGCGACGGGCACCGGCAAGACGACCCTGCTCAACGCGCTCTCCGGCCTGATCCCGGACGGCGAACGCATCATCACCATCGAGGACTCGGCCGAGCTCCAGCTCCAGCAGTCCCACGTGATCCGCCTGGAGTCCCGCCCGCCGAACGTCGAGGGCCACGGCCGCATCACCATCCGCGACCTGGTCCGCAACTCCCTGCGGATGCGCCCGGACCGGATCGTGGTCGGCGAGGTCCGCGGCGGCGAGTCGCTCGACATGCTCCAGGCGATGTCGACGGGCCACGACGGCTCCCTCGCCACCGTCCACGCCAACAGCGCCGAGGACGCCCTCATGCGGCTTCAGACCCTCGCCTCGATGTCGGAGGTCGAGATCCCCTTCGTCGCCCTCCACGACCAGATCAACAGCGCCGTGGACGTCGTCGTCCAGCTCACCCGGTTCGCCGACGGCGCCCGACGCGTCACCGAGATCGCCCTGCTCGACAGCCACGGCGGCGAACCGTACCGGCTGGCAACGATCGCCCGCTTCCACGCACGGCCGATGACGGCCGACGGCCTCGTCCACGGCGCCTTCGAGTACTTCCCGCTTCCGCGCCGCACCGCGGACCGCCTCTACATGGCCGGCCAGCCGATCCCGCAGGCCTTCGGGGTGGCCCAAGCCGCACACGAACTGACGACAAGGGAAGCCCGGTGACGTCGATGGACCTGCACACCCTGACCACCCTCACCACCGGCCTGGCCCTGCTGACCTGCGTCCTCGCCGTCGCCGGCCTGCGCGCCCACGAACGCGGCCGGGCGCAGCGCGCCGAGCTGGTCGAACGCCTCACCCACACCGGGCAGACCGCCACCGCCGGCCGCCGGCGCCGGTTCCGCGGCCTGGACCGGCGGCTGCGCCGCACGAAGGCCGGCCGCACGCTGGAACTGAGGCTCGCGGCCACCGGCCTCGACGTGACGCCCGGCGAGTTCTTCGCCTGCATGCTGGCGGCGGTGGCCGGCCTGTGGCTCGTCGGACAGGCCGCCCTGGCCCCCTTCTTCGGCCCGCTGGCCGGGCTGCTCGGCGTCTGGGCCGCCTGGCAGTTCCTCAACTGGCAGCGCCAGAAGCGCATCGAGAAGTTCATCAACCAACTCCCCGAGCTGGCCCGCATCCTGGCCAACGCCACGCAGGCCGGACTCGCGCTGCGCACCGCGGTCGGCATGGCGGCCGAGGAACTGGAGGCGCCGGCCGGCGAGGAACTCGCCAAGGTGGCCAACCAGCTGGCACTCGGCCACTCCATGGACGACGCCCTGGGCGAACTCGCCGACCGCCTCCCGTCCCGCGAACTCGTCGTCCTCGTCACCACCCTGGTCCTCTCCAACCGCGCCGGCGGCCAGGTCGTCGGCGCGCTGCGCAACCTGACGGAGACCCTGGAGGAACGCAAGGAGACCCGGCGCGAGGTGCGCACCCAGCTGTCGCAGGTCAACACGACCGCCTACGCGGTGCCGGTGCTGGGAGTGGGCTCGCTCTTCCTGATGAACGGGGTCAAGGACGGCGCCCTGGAACGCATGACCGGCTCACCGGTCGGCCAGGGCGCCGTCATCATCGCCTTCGCGTTGTACGCGGTCGGCTTCGTCCTCATCCGGCGCATGTCCCGGATCGACGTCTGAGGCCCGGGGAAGGGAGCACGAACCATGGAACTGCTGCTCGCGGCCGTCATGGGCCTGAGCGTCTGGGGCGTCTTCGCCGGGATCCGCATGTACCGGGCCGACGCCAAGCTGCCCCCGGACCTCGCGCTGGCCCTGGAGGTCGGATCGACCCGCACCGGCGCCGTCGACTCCCTCGTCGACCGGATGGGCATGCGGTACGCGCCCGCCGTGCTGCGCCTCATGGGCCCCCGGCAGGTCGCCCGGTACCGCCGGAAGATCGACCTGGCGGGCAACCCGGGCGGCCTCACCATCGACCGGTACGCGGCCCGGCGGGCCGTGTACGGCGCGCTGGGCGGGTTCGGCGGACTGGTCTTCCTCCTCCAGGGCCGGATCGTCCTGGCCCTGGTGCTGTTCGCCTTCGCCGCGTTCTGGACCGAGGTCGGCATCTGGGCGGCGATCCGCATCCGCAGGGACGTCATCGAGCGGACGCTGCCCGACTTCCTCGACGTCCTCGCCGTCGTGGTGAGCGCCGGGCTGGGCTTCCGGCAGGCGCTCGGCCGGGTCGCGGCGCGGTACGAGGGGCCCTGGGCGGACGAGATCCGCATCACCCTGCGGCAGATGGACCTCGGCGTGAGCCGCCGCGAGGCCTTCGCCGAGCTGCGCCGCCGCAACGACTCCGAACAGGTCGCCATGTTCGTGACGGCGCTCCAGCAGGGCGAGGAACTCGGCGCACCGATCGTGGACACCCTGGTGTCGATCGCCCGCGACATGCGCCGCACGGACGCGCAGAACGCCCGCCGCAAGGCGGCCCGCGCGGTGCCCCGGGCCACTCTGATGATCACCACGTTCATGGTCCCGGCCACCATGCTCCTGCTCGGCGCGGGCCTCCTGCTCGGCTCGGGCACCGACTTCAGCCCCCTCACGGGCGACTAGGGCGAGGGGGAGACGGCGATGGCGGCGATCACACGAACGGCACTCGCACGAGCGGCGGGCATCCGGGGGGCGCTCGGCCGGCCCGGCGGCGGTGCAGGCGCCGGAGCCGCAGCAGTCGCGGGGGACGCCGGAGTCGCCGGGGACGCCGAAGTCGCCGGAGTCGCCGGAGTCGCCGGAAACGACGCGGGCGCCGGGGTGCCGGCGGACGTCTCCCTCGAAGTCAACGCGCTCCAGGCGCTGTGCCGGCAGGTGTTCGGGTTCCGGCTCGCGATGATCGCCGTCGCCGCGCCGTCCGCGCTCCTCAACGCCGCACCCGGCACGGGGGTGCGGCTGGTGGGCGCGGCCGTCGTCGTCACCTTCATGGGCTCCTACGTCCTGTTCCGCGACTGGGAGCGCTTCGGGCCCCTGCTGCTGCGCCACCCCTCGCTCCTCGCGGTCGACACCCTGTTCGGCGCGCTGCTGCTGGTCTCGGCCGGCCCGGACACCACCCTCGCCTACGTCAGCGTCTGCACGCCGCTCCTCGCCGGCCTCGTGTACGGCTGGCGGGGCGCGGCCTGCTTCGCCTCCCTCCAGTCGCTGATACTGCTGCTCGTCCACGCGGCCCTGCGGCCGGGCCCGGACACCGGCGTCGCGGAGCGGCTGCTGTTGCCCGGCCTGTGCGTCGTCACCGGCGCGATGGGCTCCACCCTGCGCCGGCTCATGCTGCGCTTCGGCTCGGCGACCCAGGCGCTGACCACCGTCCGGGCCCGGCTCGCCGTCACCGAGGCGGTCGCCGCGGAGCGCGCCCGGCTGGCCCGGGAGATGCACGACTCCGTGGCCAAGACCCTCCAGGGGGTGGCCCTCGCGGCGGACGCCCTGGCCCGGTCGGCGGGCTCGCCCGGCATGGACCCGGCACGGGTGCGGCAGGACGCCGACCTGGTGGCCCGCGCCGCCCGCCGCGCCGCCGCCGAGTCCCGCGAACTCCTCACCGAACTGCGCCGGGACGATCCGGACCCGGCGCGGAAGATCGACGTCCTGCCCGAACTGGCCGCCCGCACACGGGCGTTCGCCGACCGCACCGGTCTGCCGGCCAGCTACCACGCCACGGGCGACCGGGCGACCCTGCCGGTCCCGCCCGCGGTGGCCCGTCATCTGCTGACCATCGCCTCGGAGGCCATGGACAACGTGCGCCGCCACGCCCATCCCACGCGCGTCGACGTCCGCGCGGGCGTCCACGGCGACGCGCTGTGCATCAGCGTGTGCGACGACGGACGCGGCCTGCCCGACGGCGCCACGCTCGAACAACTGCGCCGCGACGGCCACTTCGGCCTGGTCGGCATGGTGGAACGGGCCGCCGCCATCGGCGCCCGCATCCACATCGGCCGCGGCGCGCACTCCGCGGGCACCGAAGTCCGCCTGGAGCTCCCCCTGACGGGATCCCGCCCGTGAACGACACCCCCCACCCGAACGGAAGCCACGTCATGCCGGACCGAACGCCGCAACCGGGCGCCGTGCACCCCCTGTTCCCCCCGCCGCCCCGGCCCGCCCCCGTGCGGGTGCTGGTGGCCGACGACAACCCGGTGGTCCGCGCGGGCCTGACGGCCCTGCTCCGCGACCGGGACGACATCACCGTCGTCGCGCAGGCGGCGGACGGCCGCGAGGCCTGCGAGGCGGCCCTGCGGCACCGGCCCGACGTCGTCCTGCTGGACGTCCGCATGCCCGGCGTGGACGGCCTCTCGGCCCTGCCGCACCTGGCGAGGACCGCACACGTGCTGATGCTGACGTACAGCCACGAGGCGGCGGTCGTCGAGGCGGCCCTGCGCGGTGGGGCGGGGGGCTACCTGGTGCACGGGGAGTTCACCGTGCAGGAGCTGGTGTCGGCGGTGCGGGACGTCACGCTGGGCCGGGCCCACTTCACGCCGACGGCGGCGACGGCCGTCCTGGCGCACCTCCAGAAAAGTGCGACTGCACACGATGGAGTGAGTGATGGCCCCTTGTTTTCCCCGACTTCAACCGAATCGCTTTCGCAGTTGCAACCACACGTGAGAGCATCAGGGGTGGAGGCCGGAGCACGGGGAGCGCTCAGCGGGAGGGAGGCGGAGATCATGGATCTCATCGCGTCGGGCATGACCAACCGGCAGATCGCCGCCACCTGCTTCATCAGCGAGAAGACGGTCAAGAACCACATCAACCGCATCTTCGCCAAGCTGCACAGCAGCAGCCGCTCCGAGGCCGCCGCCAAGTGGCTCGGCACGGCGGCGGCGTCCCGGCGAGGAGTGGGGTGACGGACGATGACGCGTCGCATTTGGGCCCGGCATTGGGCCCGCGGACCCTTATCCGGACCGCGTGTCGAGGCCTACGCTCGAACGGCCGACAGCGGCACCGGCGCCGAGCGAGCCGGTCACGCGACACCCGGAGGGGAACAGCATGACCAACTGGAACTGGATCCACACCACCGTCGCACGCCTCCAGGCCCGGGCCGCCCGCAGCGACAAGGGCCAGACGGCGGTGGAGTACCTGGGCATCATCGCGGTGGTCGTCGCCATCGTCCTGGCGATCACGGGGACGGACATCGGGCAGTCGATCTACGACGCGATCACGGCGAAGATCGCCGAGGTCACCGGCGGCTGAACCGGTCGCGCGGCGACGCAGGGCAGGCTTTCCCCATCTACATCACGGTGGTGGCGGGCCTGCTCTTTCTCGCGTTCGCGTACCTCGCGGTGGGCCAGGCGGCAGCCAACCGCAACGGCGCGCAGACAGCGGCCGACGCCGCGGCGCTCGCGGCCGCCCAGGACACCAGGGACCAACTGGCGGGCAGGTGGACGGACATGGTGCGCGACCCCGCCACATGGGGGGACATCCTGCGGGGGATCGCGCAGGGCTTGCACTCCTCGTGTCCGCGCGCCTACGAACTCGCCGCCCAGAACGAAGCCGGTGTCACCGCCTGCGAGGAGAACGGCCTCGACTTCAGGATCGAGGTCCGCACCGACAAGTCCGTCGGGGACTCCATCATCCCCGGCACGGAGGACGTCCACTCGAAGGCCGAGGCGCTGGCGGTCATCGACCCGCTCTGCGACGTCGAACCCCCCGGCGAGGGCGCGGCGGACGACGCCCTTCCGGAACTCTCGTGCAAGGGCGACCGGCACTGGACGCCTGACCCGGACGATCCTGCGAGCCTGCCGGAACCCCAGGACCTCTTCCGTGTCCATCTGGCCGACTGACCGACGAACGACGAGCGACGAAGGAAGCAGGGACATGGGCATGCGGATCACGACGAAGGCCCGCAGGGGGCTGGTCGCGGCGGCTGTGGCGGCCGGTCTCGCCCTAAGCGCGACGGGCTGCGGCGGCGGGGGCGACGACAAGAAGCCCGCGGCCTCCACGGCGCCGTCCAAGGGGGGCGACTCCAAGCCGAGTGCGCAGGAGGGCCAGTCCGACACGCCTCTGGCCGAACTGAAGGGCTCGGGCGGCCTCCTGCTCGACATCTCCTCGGCACAGCGGGACGCCGGCGGCTTCGTCACGGTGAACGGCACCCTGAAGAACGACGGCGACAAGAGCGTCGTCGTCCCCGCCGCCCTGAGCGGCAACGAGACCGAGATCGTCAGGAACGGGAGGTCGCTCGGCGGAGCCACCCTCGTCGACCCCAAGGGCAAGAAGCGCTACTACGTGCTCCGCGACACGGACGGACGGCCGCTCACGACCTCGGGGTTCTCCACGGTCAAGTCCGGGGAAAGCCTCTCCGTCTTCATGCAGTTCCCGGCACCCCCCGAGGGCACCGACGACGTCACCTTCCAGTTGCCGACCTTCGCCTCGGCCTCGATCACGATCTCCGGGTGAGGTCAGCCATGCGCCCTGCCCGTTCCCGCCTCACCCTCTCCCTCCTCACCCTCACCGTCGTGTTCGCCGCCCCCGTGCCCGTCGTGCGGGCCGACACCTCGCCCAGCGTGCCCCCCGGCACCGAGCCCACCGCCACCGCGCGCGTGCGGGTGGACCCCAACGACCCCGACCTCAAGCTGCCCGAGGGCGGCACCCTCGCCGAGCCGAAGGTGCTCGACATCAAGCAGGTCGTCGAGGACGAGTCGGGCGACGAACGCCGTGAGGACACCAACGCGGACGTGACGTTCGCCCTCCAGGCCGAGGTCCTCTTCGGCAAGGACAGCGCACGGCTCGGCCCGGCGGCCAGGTCCCGCATCGCCAGGATCGCCGAGGAGATCGAGAAGCAGCACACGACCGTCGTCCGCGTCTTCGGCTTCACGGACGACCTCGGCTCCGCCGCCCACGGCGACGTCCTGTCCAAGCAGCGGGCGGACGCCGTCCAGGCGCAGCTCGCGGGCCAGTTGAACGATCCGGACCTCACCTTCGAGGTCCGCGGCTACGGCGAGCAGTACCCGATCGCCGACAACTCGACCGAGGCCGGCCGAAAGAAGAACCGCCGGGTGGAGGTCACGTTCCCGCGCACGGCGGGCTGAGCCTCACGCGCACACCCGCACCCGCACCCCGGCCGTCAGCCCCCACCCCGCCATCGCGCCGGCCGCCGCCTCCAGGACGTGCCGGGACCGCGGCCGGGGCAGTCCCAGCCGTCCCGGCGGCATCGTGCGCACCGCGATCACGGTCAGCCCGCGGTCGAGGTAGGCGACGTCGATCGGCATGCGCATCCCGAAGGTGTGCACCCCGCCGGCCGGCGTGAGCAGCACCGCCCCGTCCACCGCGTCGCGTCCGAGCAGCCCCCGGGTGCGCGCCCGGTAGGAGGCGGCGATCTCCAACGGCACCCGGACGTCCTCCACGAGGAGTTCGCCCCGCCCGTCCCGCCAGCGCGCCATCTCCGTCTCCCCTCGGTCGCGTCGCTACCCTCTGCACGGTAGCGAGCCGGACACGAGAAGGGGCCCTCGCATGCCGAAGATCGTCCTGATGATGTCGACGTCCCTGGACGGCTACATCGAGGGCCCGGACCGTGACATCTCCTGGCACCGCGTCGACGAGGAACTGCACCGGCACTTCAACGCCTACGTCCGGGGACTGGGCGGCCTGCTCAGCGGCCGGACGACGCACGAGCTGATGGCCGGCTACTGGCCGACCGCCGACGCCGACCCCGACGCCTCGCCCACCGAGGCGGAGTTCGCCGGCATCTGGCGCGACATGCCCAAGACGGTCTACTCGCGGACGCTGCAACACGCCGACTGGAACACGACGATCGTCCGGGAGGTCGTCCCCGAGGAGGTCCGCGCGCTCAAGGAGCGGGCGAGCGGCGACCTGGGGCTCGGCGGGGCGGACCTCGCCGCCGCGTTCCTGCGGCACGACCTCGTCGACGAAGTGCGCGTCTACGTCCACCCGGTGCTCCTGGGCAGCGGCAAACCCCTCTTCCCGCACACCGCCTCCGGCGACGCGGCCCACACCGCGCTCCGGCTCACCGAGTCGCACACCTTCGGCAACGGCGTCGTCCTGCTGGCGTACGAGCGCCGGCGCTGACGCCGCCCGGCGCATCGGGCGCATCAGTCGGCCCGGTCGCATCGGTCGCACCGGTCGCACCGGTCAGATTATTTCGGAGGCGGCTCTCCGGCCTCTCTGCCACGATCGTCGGATGGACCACAGGGGCAGCGCCGGACACGGCACGGCGGCCGACGCCGCGGGCGAAGGCACGAGAGGCGGCACGGGCGGCGGCGGTGCGAAGGCCTCGTTCGAGGAGCTGCTCGCCGAAGGGGCCGCCGTTCCCACCGAGGGGTGGGACTTCTCCTGGTTCGAGGGGCGGGCGACCGAGGCGCGGCCCTCCTGGGGATACGCGATGTCGCTGGCCGCGCGGCTGGCGGGCGCGGACGCCGCGCTCGATGTGCAGACCGGGGGAGGGGAGGTCCTGGACTTCGCCCTCGGCCGGGCCGCGCCCAAGGCTCCCGTCCTCACCGTGGCGACCGAGGGCTGGCCGGCGAACGTCGCCAAGGCCACCGCGCTGCTGCGGCCGCGCGGCATCGCGGTCGTCGCGAACGCGGAGGACGCCAGGCTGCCCTTCGCGGACGCCGCCTTCGACCTGGTCAGCAGCAGGCATCCGGTGCGTCCCCTCTGGGGCGAGATCGCCCGGGTGCTGCGGCCGGGCGGGATCTACTTCGCCCAACACGTCGGCCCGCGCAGCGTGTTCGAGCTGGTCGAGTACTTCCTCGGACCGCAGCCGGAAGGCGTGAGCTCCGACCGCCACCCCGACCGCGAGCGCGCCGAGGCGGAGGCCGCGGGGCTGGAGATCGTCGACCTGCGGGCGGAGCGGCTGCGCGTGGAGTTCCACGACATCGCCGCCGTCGTCCACTTCCTGCGCAAGGTGGTGTGGATGGTCCCCGGATTCACGGTGGAGGCGCACCGGCCCCGGCTGCGCGCCCTGCACGAGCGGATCGAGGCCGAGGGCCCGTTCGTCGCCCACAGCACGCGCCATCTCGTCGAGGCCCGTCGCGGCTGAGGAGGCGGCCAACGTCCGGGAACGGTCGGGAACGTCCGGGAACGGCCGGTCGGGGCCGTGCGCGGCCGGATCGGGCCGGGCGCGGTCTCCACGAGGTTTCCACATCGTTATCGCATGTGGTTCGCATCTGCGCCCCGCCTCACGTAAGTTCAAGCACAGGCAATTCGCGTGAGCAAAGCTGCGTGGACGTCACCGCGCAGTGGAGGGGGCTGCGCGGTGACGCTCGCGTCAAGCGGGCGTTCGCGGCCGGGTTAGCCCGTCAGGGGGACGGGTGGGCGGGTGGCCGGTGAGCCTCCAGGTGCCGCCGAACCTGAACTTTCCTCGGTGCCGGGGATCAATTCCCTGTGAATCAGTTCTTTTCCAGCCATGAACCACCCAGGAACCATGCCCGCGATGGCCACCGTGGTGTCGCCGTGCGACTCCGGAGAGTAGTTGTGGCGCGCCGATGCGCGCAGCATCCCTCACGAAGGGTTATGGTGGAAACCCCCCCTCGGGCCGGTCCGTCTCCCCCCCACGGACCGGCCCGTTTTTCTGCCCAAGTGCGCACAGGGGTAGGCTGCGCCCCGCGGGGACCGCACCGTACGGAGGGGCTGACAATCACGTGAACCTGCGCGACAAGCTGCGCGGCCTTCTGGTCAGGCTGTACGCACGCCGGGTGGAAGGCCACCTGGACCACGCTCAGGTGCCCAAGCACATCGGCGTCATCATGGACGGCAACCGGCGCTGGGCGAAGGCCGCGGGTTCCACCACCGAACACGGTCACCGGGCGGGCGCGGACAAGATCGAGGAGTTCCTCGGCTGGTGCACCGAGACGGACGTCGAAGTGGTCACCCTCTGGCTGCTGTCGACGGACAACCTCGACCGCCCCCAGGAGGAGCTGGTCCCCCTCCTCGGCATCATCGAGGACGTCGTGCGCACCCTCGCCGCCGACGGCCGCTGGCGCGTCCACCACGTCGGCACCCCCGACATCCTCCCCTCCCACGTGCAGACCGCGCTGAAGGAGGCCGAGGACTCCACCGCCCACGTCGACGGAATACTGGTCAACGTCGCCATCGGGTACGGCGGTCGCCAGGAGATCGCCGACGCGGTCCGCTCGATGATCGTGGACGCCGCGGAGAAGGGGACCTCCATGGAGGCCCTCGCCGACTCCGTCAGCGTCGACCTCATCGGCCGTCACCTCTACACCGGCGCCCAGCCGGACCCCGACCTGGTGATCCGCACGAGCGGCGAGCAGCGGCTGTCCGGATTCATGCTGTGGCAGACGGCGCACGCCGAGTACTACTTCTGCGAGGTCTTCTGGCCGGCCTTCCGCAAGGTCGACTTCCTGCGGGCGCTGCGCGACTACGCGGCGCGCCACCGGCGTTACGGCGGCTGAGGCACAGCCCGTCCACGGCCGGGGCGCGGGCGCTCCGTATACCCCCTCCGGGGGCGGAAGTAACGTGGAGTTCACCGCCTCGCCGTCATATGCCGTGGCATGGCGGCGCGTGTTCGAGGGCATAAGCCAAGCAGGTCGACGCCCGAACCACGGGTGTCGGATCTCAGCGGACGGCACGGGGCCGTCCGCCCGGGAGGCCCTTTGCACCAGCCCGACCGTGCGGTCACGGCACGGAACAAGCAGCGGGGCGCCGGTTCTCGGCCCGTGCAGGGCGTCCGAGAACCGGCCTGGTTCTCTCCACCCTTCCGGCCCTGACTCCACTCCGTCGCTCCCCGACCTCATCCGAGGGGGTACGTCCTTCCGTGGTGACCAGCACAAAGCGCCGTATGCCAGACCGGCGCACCTATGTTCTCGACACCAGCGTCCTGCTGGCCGACCCGAACGCCATGACCCGCTTCGAGGAGCACGAGGTCGTGCTCCCCATCGTCGTGGTCACGGAACTGGAGGCCAAGCGGCACCATCCGGAACTCGGCTACTTCGCCCGGCAGGCCCTTCGGCTGCTGGACGACTACCGGGTGAAGTTCGGTCGCCTCGACGCCCCCATCCCGATCGGGGAACTCGGCGGCACCGTCCGTGTCGAGCTCAATCACTCGGACCCCAGCGTGCTGCCGACCGGCTACCGCCTCGGGGACAACGACTCCCGCATCCTCGCGGTGGCCCGCAATCTGCAGGCCGAGGGATTCGACGTCACGGTCGTGTCGAAGGACCTCCCGCTCCGGATCAAGGCCTCCTCGGTCGGTCTCCTCGCCGAGGAGTACCGCGCCGAGCTGGCCATCACCGGCTCGTCCGGCTGGACCGGGATGTCCGAACTGACGCTGTCCGGCGAACAGGTGGACATCCTCTTCGAGGAGGGCCGTCTGCACGTGCCCGAGGCCTGCGACCTCCCCGTGCACACCGGGCTCACCATCCAGTCGGAGCGGGGCAAGGCCCTGGGCCGGGTCACCGCTGACGGCAGCGTCCGCCTGGTGCGCGGCGACCGGGAGGCCTTCGGGATCAAGGGCCGCAGCGCCGAGCAGCGCATCGCGCTCGACCTGCTGCTCGACCCGGACGTCGGGATCCTGTCCATGGGAGGCCGGGCCGGCACCGGAAAGTCGGCGCTGGCGCTGTGCGCGGGCCTGGAGGCGGTCCTGGAGCGCCGTCAGCACCAGAAGGTGATGGTCTTCCGTCCGCTGTACGCGGTGGGCGGGCAGGAGCTGGGCTATCTGCCCGGTTCCGAGGCCGACAAGATGGGCCCCTGGGCCCAGGCGGTCTTCGACACGCTGTCCGCGGTCACCAGCCGCGAGGTCATCGAGGAGATCACCGCGCGCGGGATGCTGGAGGTCCTGCCGCTGACCCATATCCGCGGCCGCTCCCTCCACGACGCCTTCGTGATCGTCGACGAGGCGCAGTCCCTCGAACGGAACGTGCTGCTCACCGTTCTGTCCCGGATCGGCGCGAATTCGAGGGTCGTCCTGACCCACGACGTCGCGCAGCGGGACAACCTGCGGGTGGGGCGTTACGACGGCGTCGTGGCCGTCGTCGAGAAACTGAAGGGGCATCCGCTCTTCGCGCACGTCACGCTCAACAGGTCCGAGAGGTCCCAGATCGCGGCGCTCGTGACCGAAATGCTGGAGGACGGACAGATCTGAGCGGTCCGCCCCGGTATCCCGGGGTTCGGGGGTGGGCGCCGTCCGGCAAAGGCTGTGAGCCTAGCCGGGCGGCGCCCGCGTGTGTGGGGGTTTCGCGAAAACCCAGGGGCCTCCGCAGGTGTGAGCTTTCACACGCAACCCGGAATTGCCTTGCGGTGTCGGGTTACGGCAGAGTCTCGGTTCTGTCAGGCCCCGCATACGGCACACCTGTACCCGCAGGGGTACGGAAACCCACTTGCACCACTGTTCAACTCCATAGCGTCGTCGTATGCCGCCCGAGCACCACGCGGCGCTCCCCTTCCGGGAGTTGCCCACCGGGCCCGTGTCTCCCGTGACCCCGCAGTTCGGAGACCAGCGTCAAGGGCACGATCGCGTCCGCCAGGGTCAACGAAGCGGACGATGCTGGAAGGAAAACCGTGTGAGCCGGATCTCGGTCCGGGGATTCGCAGTGGCCTCGGCCACGGCGGTCACCGCTGTCGGAAGCGTCGTCGGCGTTGCCTCGGGCAGCGTCGCGCAGCCCAACGACGCAGAGGCGACGGCGAGCGACGCGACGCTCCTCGCCGATCTGCCCGTCGGCCAGCAGGCCCAGGTGCAGACGGCGTCCCTCACTCAGCAGGCCGGCTACCAGGCCATCGCCGCGGACGAGGGCGCGAAGAAGGACGCCGAGGCGGCGGCCCGCAAGGCCGCGGCCGAGACGGCCGTCGCGAAGAAGAAGGCCGCCGAGAAGGCGGCCAAGGAGCGCGCCGAGGCCAAGGCCAAGGCCAGCCGCAGCGCCGGTGACTTCCCGGTCCTCAGCTCCTACTCCACCGCGCAGATCCAGGCGATGGCGGCGCAGATGGTGCCCGGCGGCCAGTTCCAGTGCTTCAGCAACATCGTGGACCACGAGTCCAGCTGGAACTACCACGCGGTCAACGCCTCCTCCGGCGCCTACGGCCTCTTCCAGGCGCTCCCGGCCGGCAAGTACGCGTCCGCCGGCGCCGACTGGCAGAGCAACCCGGCCACCCAGATCAAGTGGGGCCTCAACTACATGAACAGCCGGTACGGCAGCCCCTGTGAGGCGTGGTCGTTCTGGCAGGCGAACCACTGGTACTGAGTGCGGGGCGGCTCCGGCCGCCCTTCCCCTTCATCTGATGCATCTGATGACACAGCAGAAGGAATCCGAGTGAGCCCGATATCCGCCAGGGGATTCGCCGTGGCCTCGGCCACCGCGGTCACCACCGTGGGCGCCGTCGTGGGTGTCGCCCAGGGCAACGCCCTGCACCCCGTCGACGACGCACAGGCGGCGGGCGGCTCGACGCTGCTCGCCGATTTACCCGTAGGCCGGCAGGTCGAGGTCCAGACCGCCTCCCTGTCCCAGCAGGCCGACGTCCAGGCCGACGCCGCCGACGCCACCGCCAAGAAGGCGGCGTGGGAGACGGCCCGCAAGCAGGCCGCCAAGGACGCGGTGGCCAAACAGCGGGCGGCCGAGGACAAGGCGAAGGCCGAGAAGGCCGAGAAAGAGGCCAAGGAGGCCGAGGAGCGCGCCAAGGAGAAGGCCGGCGCCCGGACGGAGTCCGCCTCGGGCGGGTCGACCTTCGTCCAGCAGGGGTCATACTCCACCTCCGAGGTGCAGGCCATCGCCCGCCAGATCGTTCCCGGCGGGCAGTTCCAGTGCTTCAGCAACATCGTGGTGCAGGAGTCCGGCTGGAACTACAAGGCCGTCAACCCCTCCTCCGGCGCCTACGGCCTCGTCCAGGCCTACCCCGGCTCCAAGATGTCGTCCGCCGGCGCCGACTGGCAGACCAACCCCGCCACCCAGATCAAGTGGGGCCTGAACTACATGAACGAGCGCTACGGCAGCCCCTGCGGCGCCTGGGACTACTGGCAGGCGAACCACTCCTACTGACGGCCCGCCACCCGGTGCCGGGCACCGTTGCGGCCCCGCACGATCCCGCGCAGCCCCTCCCCGTCTCCGGGGGAGGGGCTTTCGCCCTGTACGGTCGACAGCGGCCGTGACCGACGACTCCAGGGGGAGTGGTGGGGAGAGACGGGGGAAGAGGACGGATCATGTCGCGAGTGCCAGGGTGGCTCGGCCGGCTCGGCGCCGGCTTGAGCGAGATGAGTGAGCGGCTCGACGAGCGGCGTGCCGAGGTCGAGCGCGAGGGCGCCGAACAGGAACCGGCGCCCGCCAAGGCGTCGGCGCCCGCCGCCGAGGAGTTCCCGCACGAGCCCGTGGCCCCGGTTCCGCGCCCCGACCCCGCGCAGGCGGTGCCGTGGGGGGTCCGGGTCGCGGCCGAGGCGAGCTGGCGGCTGCTGGTGCTCGCCGGGACGCTGTGGGTGCTGATAAGAGTCATCAGCGCGATCCAGCTGGTCGTCATGGCGTTCGTCGTCGCCCTGCTCCTGACCGCGCTCCTCCAGCCCACGGTGGCCCGGCTGAAGCGGGCGGGCGTGCCCGGCGGGGCCGCCACCGCGCTGACCGCGATCCTCGGGTTCGTCGTCATCGGGCTGATGGGCTGGTTCGTGACCTGGCAGGTCATGGCGAACATCGACAACCTCTCCGACCAGGTCCAGGACGGCATCGACGACCTGCGCCGCTGGCTGCTGAACAGCCCGTTCCACGTCACCGACAAGCAGATCAACGGCATCGCCAAGAACCTGCGGGACGCGATCGGGAACAACACCGACTCGATCACCTCGGCGGGCCTGGAGGGCGTCACCGTCGTGGTGGAGGCGCTGACCGGCATCCTGCTGGCCTTCTTCTCGACCCTGTTCCTGCTCTACGACGGCCGCCGCATCTGGGAGTGGACGCTCAAGCTGGTTCCGGCCGCCGCCCGGCCGGGTGTGGCGGGGGCCGGTCCGCGGGCCTGGGCCACGCTGACGGCCTATGTGCGCGGCACGGTGATAGTCGCCCTGATCGACGCGATCTTCATCGGTCTCGGCATCTACTTCCTCAACGTGCCGATGGCCGTCCCGCTCGCCGTGTTCATCTTCCTGTTCTCCTTCATCCCGCTCGTCGGCGCGGTGGCCTCCGGCGCGCTGGCCGTCGTGGTCGCGCTGGTCACCCAGGGCGTCTTCGCGGCGGTGATGACGCTGGCCGTCGTGCTGGCGGTGCAGCAGATCGAGGGCCACATCCTCCAGCCGTTCATCCTCGGCCGCGCGGTGCGCGTCCACCCGCTCGCCGTAGTGCTGTCGGTCGCGGCGGGCGGCATGGTGGCGGGCATCGGCGGCGCGATCGTGGCGGTGCCCCTGGTGGCCGTCACCAACACGGTGGTGGGCTACCTGCACACCTACTCCCGGGAGCAGGCCCTGCGGCAGGCTCCCCGCCCCCGGGGGGCGACGGCGTCGAACGTGGCCCCCGTGACGGCGGCCCCGGCGGGCGACGCCGCCGAGGATCCGCCGGTCCCGCCCGCGGAGCCCCCGGCCCCGGACCACGCCTGACGACGACGAAGGCCCCGCACACCTCAAGGTGTGCGGGGCCTTCGCGTACGTCGGTACGGCGGCCGTGCGGGTCAGTCGCCGAGGACGGCTTCCGCGTCCAGCGTCACGCCGACGGCCTGGATCACCGAGGCGATCTTGAAGGCCTCCTGGACGGTCTCGCGCGAGACGCCCGCCTTGCGCAGCACCTGCTCGTGGGAGTCGAGGCACATGCCGCAGCCGTTGATCGCGGACACGGCGAACGACCACAGCTCGAAGTCGACCTTGTCGACGCCGGGGTTGCCGATCACGTTCATCCGCAGCCCGGCCCGCAGGGTGCCGTACTCGTGGTCCGAGAGCAGGTGGCGGGTGCGGTAGAAGACGTTGTTCATCGCCATCACCGCGGCGGCCGACCGGGCCGCGGTGTACGCCTCCGGCGACAGGTTGGCCTTCGCCTCCGGCGCCAGCTCGCGCAGCACGATCGGGGAGCGCGAGGCGATCGCCGTCGCCAGCACCGTGCCCCACAGCTGCTGGGCCGGGAGCTCGGAGTTGCCGATGACCGAGCCGAGGTTCAGCCGCAGGTCCTTGGCGTAGTCCGGTATCGCCGACTTCAGGGTGTCGAGGGACATCTCAGCTCACTCCCCGGCCAGCAGCTTGACCGGGTCGAGGGTGTTCTCGCCCTTGGTCCAGTTGCAGGGGCACAGCTCGTCGGTCTGCAGGGCGTCCAGGACCCGCAGGACCTCCTTGGGGTTGCGGCCGACGGAGCCCGCGGTGACCATCGTGAACTGGATCTCGCGGTTGGGGTCGACGATGAACACGGCGCGCTGGGCGAAGCCGTCCTCGCCCTCGATGCCGAGGTCGCGCATCAGCTCGTGCCGGGAGTCGGCCATCATCGGGAACGGCAGGTCGGTCAGGTCCGGGTGGTCCTTGCGCCAGGCGTGGTGGACGAACTCGGAGTCGCCGGAGAAGCCGAGGATCTGCGCGTCGCGGTCGGCGAACTCCTCGTTCAGCTTGCCGAACGCGGCGATCTCGGTCGGGCAGACGAAGGTGAAGTCCTTGGGCCACGCGAAGACCACGAGCCACTTGCCCTCGTAGGACTTGTGGTGGATCTGCTCGAACTCCGCACCCTTCTCCAGCGAGACGCAGGCGGTCAGTTCGAACTCGGGGAACTTGTCACCGACAGTGAGCACACGCTCTCCTTGCAGCGAGGAAGTGTCCGGATCGCGGACGCTTCCCTTGGGTTGGACGAGGTCGATCGTGGCACAGGGTGCATTGATTCAGGAAATGGCTACACTCGATTGAATTGATCGGAGGCAGCTATCAGTGACTGTAGGTAATTCCCGGGCCAGAAGGCGGCCGCCCAGCCCGACCCAGCTCCGGGCCTTCACGGCCGTCGCCGAGCATCTGCACTTCCGGGACGCGGCCGCCGCGGTCGGCATGAGCCAGCCCGCCCTGTCCGGCGCCGTCGCGGCCCTGGAGGAGGTCCTCGGGGTCACCCTCCTCGAGCGTACGACCCGCAAGGTGCTGCTCTCGCCCGCCGGCGAGCGGCTCGTCGTCCGGGCCAGGGCGGTCCTCGACGAGATGGAGGCGCTGATGGAGGAGGCCGAGGCGGTGCGCGCCCCCTTCACCGGAGCGCTGCGCCTCGGCGTCATCCCCACCGTCGCGCCCTACCTCCTGCCGACCGTCCTGCGCCTGGTCCACGAGCGCTACCCGCAGCTCGACCTCCAGGTCCACGAGGAGCAGACCGCCGGCCTGGTGGACGGCCTGCACACCGGCCGGCTCGACCTGCTGCTGCTCGCCGTCCCGCTGGGCGTCCCGGGCGTCGTCGAACTTCCTTTGTTCGACGAGGACTTCGTGCTGGTCACGCCCCTCGGCCATGAACTCGGCGGGCGGGAGGGCATCGCACGCGAGGCGCTCAGGGAGCTGAACCTGCTCCTCCTCGACGAGGGCCACTGCCTGCGCGACCAGGCGCTGGACATCTGCCGCGAGGCGGGCCGCGGGGACGCGCCGGTGACGACCACCGCCGCCGGACTGTCCACCCTCGTCCAGCTCGTCGCCGGCGGCCTGGGCTGCACGCTCCTGCCGCGCACCGCCGTCACCGTCGAGACCAGCCGCAGCACGCAGCTGCTCACCGGCGCCTTCGCCGACCCCGCGCCCGCCCGCCGGGTCGCGCTGGCCATGCGCACCGGGGCGGCGAGGGGGGCGGAGTACCGGGAGCTGGCGGACGCCCTGCGCGAGGCCCTGCGGCCGCTTCCGGTACGGGTGCTCGGCGGTGGGGGCGGCGAGAGGCGCACCGGCAGGTGATGAGAGGCGCGCCGGGGGTGCGACGGGCGGCGGGGGGGAGGTCCGGCTGGGTGCTCCACTCGGTCAAATAACGTCTGCGGCAAGCGAATTGGGCTTGTCGGAGAGGCAAGTTCCGTCAGCAGGGGGCAGGTCGGAAATCCCGCGCGGGAGCGTGCGCCCCGGCTGATACACATTCCCTCCTCAGCGCTACGCGTCAGGCGTATGTGCGAAAGGCCCAAGGGGAGTGATGTCGGGCTACGAGCTGCTCGCACGCGACCTCGCCGCGTGCGGCCGGGACGGCTTCACCGGGGAGCTGCGGGTGTCCGGCTCGCCCGGCGGCGCCTTCCACCTCCACGGTGGACTGGTCGTCGCCGTCGAGTCGCCGGGCGCGCCCGGCCCCGAGGCGCTCCTGCTGCGCTCGGGGCGGATCGGCGGCGAGGAGTGGGCCGCCCTGGTGCGCGAGTCGGGCGGGGCGCGCTGGCCGGCCGCCGGGCTGATCGCCCACGGCTACGCCGGGGCCGCCCAGCTCCGGGTGGTCTGCGCGATGTCCCTCCAGGACGCCGCGTTCGCGGTCGTCGCGGGCGGCGTCGACGGCTGCGAACGCGGCCCGGCGGCCGGCCCCCCGCCGGCCGCCGTCGCCGTGGGCGAACCGCCCACCCGGCTGCTCCAGGAGGCGTCCCGCAAGCTGCGCGCGCTGCTCGCGCTGCCGTACCCCGTACGCCCGGACCGGGAGCGGCCCACGCCCGCCCCCGTCTCCTGCGCCGCGACCCGCCTCGGCGCTCTGCGAAGCGAGCTGCTCGAACACGCCGACGGCCGGCGCACCGCCCGCGACCTGGCCTTCCGTACCGGACGCGGGGTCTACACCGTCACCGTCGAGGTGGCCCGGATGCTGGGCGAGGGGCTGCTGGAGTGCGTGGACGCGCCCCACCCGATCCCGGTCCGGCTGCCCGCCGACGGCGAGGCTCTGCGGCCCCGGGAACCCGAGCCGCCCGCCGGGCCGCCGCCGGCGGGGCCGCCGGGCCCGGACGCGTCGGCCCTGCCCCGGCGGCGGCCCGGCGCCAGCGGCATCAACGAGGCCCTCACCCCGGAACCGAACGGCGGCACCGGCTGGAAGGAGTTCTTCCGCCTGCGCAATCCCACGGCGAGATGACCCGTCCCGCCACCCCGCCCACCCGACCGCCCCCATGCGGCCCCACCCGCCTGCCACGCACCCCCATCCCCACGCACGGCCCCGCACGGGCCCACGGACAGAAGAACGGTCATATGCGATCAGAGACAGGGGAGTTGCCCACATGGACCACAAAGCCCTCGCGCGGGAGATGCGCGGCCTGCGCGAGCAGGTGACCGGCATCACCGACACCGCGGTGGCGGCGGCCGACGGACTGCTCATCGCCGCCGACACCGCCGACTCCATCGACCCCGAGGGCCTCGCCGCCCTCGCCGCGGCGGGCCTCGGCCTCGCCCGCCGCACCTCCGAGGCGACCGCTCGCGGCGCCCTGCACCGCACGGTGACCTACGGCAGCCACGGCTGCGCCGCGTTCTACGCGGTCGGAGACACCGCCCTGATGGTCGTGCTCGGCGACGAGGGCATGGACGTGGAGCGCCTGCACACGGCGACCCAGCCCGCCCTGCGCCGCATCGACCTGATCCTCACCAGGAAAGCCGCCGAAGGAGTCTGAAGGGATGGCGACGAAGCGTATGACCCCCGGTTTCTCCGATCAGGTGATGGGCCTGGTCAAGTCACTGCGAACGGACGCCCCCGACTGCCTCGCCTCCGGCGTCGTCGACATGTCCACCGGAATGCTGCTGTCCTACGAGACGGTCGACAACCATCCGCCCGAGGTACTGGACCTGCTGGCGGGCGCGACGCTCGACCTGTTCCAGGGCCGCACGGTGGTGATGATCGAGGACGTCTTCAAGGAGCGCCGCGGCGTCCAGAGCGACAACCACTTCTTCCAGGAGATCCTCGTCAACAGCGAGAACCTCACCCACCTGTTCGTGCGGATGACGGAGCAGCAGGACGTCGTCGCCGTGGTCGTCTGCCGCAAGTCGGTGAACGTGGGCATGCTCTTCGCCCAGGTGCGAAGGGTGGTGCGGGAGTACCGGCTGTGAACGCGGACGGCCCCTCCCCGCACGGGGGAGGGGCCGTCCGGGCGCCCGCGGCGGGCGGCGGCTACTCGGTGCGCAGCCCGTCCGGCCGCAGCAGCCGCAGCAGCGGCGGCAGGCTGAGCAGCGTCACCACGAGGACGACCAGCGCGCCGATGCCCGTCATCGCCAGCACGCTCGGCCAGTCCACGTTCACCGGCGTGTCCGTCATCCGCAGCAGCACCGCGCCCAGGGTGATCCCGACCGTCGCGGCCAGCAGCAGCCCCAGCACGATCGGGATCGCCGTCTGCCACAGCACCGACAGCCCCAGCGTGCGGCGCCGGGTGCCGAAGGCGACCAGGGACGACAGCAGCTTCCTGCGTTCGCGCAGCTGCTCCAGCTGGGAGACCAGCAGGCTCGCCCCGATCAGCGCCAGCACCGCGGCCGAGCCGACGAGCAGTCCGGTGCGGATGGAACTGAACTTCGTGTCCTGCCGGGTGGCCGTCCAGTTCATCGGCTGGGACAGCGGGTCCACGCGGAACGCCGTGTTGCGGGCGTACTCGTAGGCGTCGGGCACGGACTCGTCGATCGAGAGGTAGATCTCCCCGCTGACGCGCTTCTCGGCCGTCTTCGGCAGCGCGCCCGGCGTCATGAGGAAGCCGTCGCGCTCCCAGTCGGTCAGGCCCTTCACCGAACGGGCGGAGCGGACGCCCGGCGGGACGGTCCACAGGACGTCCCCGCTGTCGTCGTCGGAGGACGGCTCGAAGTACAGCTTCCTGCCGGGCACGTTCAGCGCCGCGCTGTCACCGGAGTTCTCGCCGCCCTCCAGGACGAAGACGTCGCCGTCCTTGCAGGTGGGCAGCTTCGCCAGCTCGCGCAGGGCGGAGCACTCGCCGACGGCCAGCGCGCCGAGGTTGTCCGGGCCCTCCTCGGTCTTCCAGGAGGAGTCGCCGAGGTAGCCCTCCCACAGCGCCGTCACCTTGCGGACCGCCTTGGTCCGGGCGAACTTCTGCGCGGTGGGGGCCAGCGGCGCGCCGTCCGGCACGCCGACCTGCATCTGCGCCCGGCTGACGTCCTGCCCGGTGGACTTGGTGTAGTCGCCGTCCACGCCGGCGAACAGCATCTGCAGCGCGATCGCCCCGGCCACCGCCACCGCGATGCCGTTGACCATCCGGGCCGCCGAGCCGCTGCTCAACTGCAAGCGCCGAACCGCCAGTTGCCAGGCGACGCCGCCCGAGCCGAGCCGGGCGACGACCGCCTCCACGAGCCAGGGCAGCAGCGCGGTGATGCCGACCAGGATCAGCATGACCCCGCCGCTCACCAGGTACTGGTTGAAGTCGCCGTTGGCGTGGCCCTGGCCGATCATGGGATAGAGCATCGCGACGCCGCCCAGGGGCAGCAGCAGCCGCCACCACAGGCGCCGTCGTGCCGGCTTGGCGGTGCGCACCACCCCGAGGGGCTCGATCACCACACCGCGCAGCGCGAACAGGGTGACCAGCACCGCCGCCGTCGGCACGGCCAGGACGACCAGCGCGGCCAGCGCGGGGGAGGGGTCGAGGTAGCTGGGCCACACGCTCACGCCGACCACCTCGACGGTGCCCGCGAACTGGCGGCCGGCCAGGAAGAACACGGTGCCCAGGACCAGGCCCAGCAGGGAGCCGGCCATCGCCTCGCCCGCCGCGATGCGCCGGGTCATCCGGCTGTCGGAACCGATCAGCCGCAGCGCCGCCAGCCGACGGTCGCGCCGCTCGCCGCCGAACCGCACGGCCGCGGCGATGAACACCGCGACGGGCATCAGCAGCACCACGATGACCACGAGGATCAGCAGGAGCAGCACCGGGTCGGTCTGCTCGTGCGACGGGTCCGGGTTGCCGAACCTCTCCAGCCGGGTCACCGGCCCCGCGCCGTTGACGTGCGCCTGAAGGCCGGTGGCGCCCGCGTAGTAGGCGAGTTCCTGCGAGCCGATCAGCCCGCTCTCCCCGATGGTCCCGACGACGTGGTACGGCAGCCGTTCGCGCAGCGGCGCGGAGCCGTCGGCGGCCAGCAGCTTCTTCAGCGCGGGGGAGACGTACATGTCGCCCTCGGCCGGGAAGCGGCTCACGCCGGGCGGCAGCGGCGCGCCCGTGCCCTCCGGCTCCACCATCCGGCCCCGGATGTCCTTGTCGCGGAACGTCGTGTCGGACTGCGCGATCAGCAGGGTTCGGTCGGACTTCGCCGGCGGCTCGCCGAACGGCCAGTCCAGCCGGGCCTGTTCGCGGTCGTGGCGTACTTCGAGCGCGTTGGGCGCGGCGGTCGTCAGCAGCAGCACGGCCACGCCGAGGCCGACGCCCACGGCGGTCAGGACGGCCCGGATCCAGCCCTCCCGTCCGCCGCTGAAGGCGAACCGGACGCCCAGTCCGAGGTCTCTGGACCTCCCCCACTTTCGGTTTCGCTCAAGCGGGCGGTGCCCCCTGCGCAGACTCATATGACGCGCTCCATGTCCCGCGACCGGCCGTCCCGAACGACGATCTCGCGGTCGGAGTACGCGGCCACCCGCGCCTCGTGCGTGACGAGGACGACGGCGGCGTTGGCCGTGCGGGCGGCCTCGGTCAGCAGTTCCATCACGCGTTCGCCGTTGAGCGAGTCCAGCGCGCCGGTGGGCTCGTCGGCGAAGAGGACCCGGGGGGCGGTGACGAGCGAGCGCGCCACGGCGACCCGCTGCCCCTGGCCGCCGGAGACCTCGCCGGGCCGCTTCCCGCCGAGGTCGTCGACCTCCAGACGCTGCATCCACTCCAGCGCGGTGCGCTCGGCCTTCTTGCGCGGGGCGCCGTTCAGCCGCAGCGGCAGCGCGACGTTCTCCACGCAGGTCAGCTCGGGCACGAGCTGGCCGAACTGGAACACGAAGCCGAAGTCCGAGCGCCGCAGCGCGCTGCGCTGGGCGTCGCTCATCGTGGCGAGGTCGCGGCCGTCGTACATGATCGAGCCGGAGTCGGGCGTCACGATGCCGGCGAGGCAGTGCAGCAGCGTCGACTTGCCGGACCCGGACGGGCCCATCACCGCGACGACCTCGCCGGGGTGGATGGAGAAGTCGGCGCCGTCGAGCGCCATGGTCGGGCCGTAGGCCTTGCGCAGATCCTCGGCGACGAGCAGGGATCCCCCGGGAGCCTTCACGCCTGCATCGCCGCCTTCAGCTTGTCGAGACGTGCGGCGGCGAGTTCCAGCCAGCGCAGGTCGGCTTCGAGATGGAACAGCGCGTGGTCGCAGATCAGCTGGTCGGCGAGATCGCCCCTGCGCTTGCGGTCGGTGAGGATGCGCATGCTGCGCAGGTGCTCCGAGCGCTGGGTGTCGAGGATGTCGGCGGCGTCGCGGTGGGTGAGCAGCGCCAGGACGATCTTCGTGTAGAGCGTGGACTGCAGATACGGCTCGGGCTTCTCGGGCGTGGCGAGCCACTGCTCGACGTCGGTGATCCCGGCGTCGGTGATGGCGTAGCGCTTGCGCTCGGGACCGCCGCCGGTCTCGATGCCGTCGACCTCGACGAGCCCGTTCTTCAGCAGGCGCGACATCGTCGAGTAGACCTGGCCGTAGTGCAGCGGCCGGTCGTGACCGAACTTCTCGTCGAAGGCCCGCTTGAGGTCGTAACCGTGGCGGGGCCCGGACTCCAGGAGTCCCAGGAGGGTGTGACCGATGGACATGCGAGGACTGTACATGCGGTGTATACCCGCCGTGTATACGCGGAGTGCGCAGGTGGCAGCGGTGGGTACGGCTTCGCAGGTGACGGTCCATTGTCACCGTTTGGCTACAGGCTGCCCGGCGGCCGGGCCGTCAGGGCGCCGGAGGCCTGGGGGCGGAGCCGCCCGGCGGGCGGCCGCGGCGGGGCAGCGGCCCGGTGTCGCCAGGCAGCCGGCCCGCCTCCTTCAGGGCCCTGCGCAGCAGGAACTCGATCTGCGCGTTGGCGGACCGCAGATCCTCCCCGGCCCACCGGGCCAGTGCCTCGTACACCGCCGGGTCCAGCCGCAGCAGCACCTGCTTGCGCTGCGGCCGGCCCTGGGGGGCGGGGCCCCCGGAGGGAGCGGTCACTGGTAGAGGGTCCCGGTGTTCAGCACGGGCTGGGGTGCGCGGTCCCCGCACAGCACCACCATCAGGTTGGACACCATGGCCGCCTTCCGTTCCTCGTCCAGCTCGACGATGCCCTGTTCGGCGATCCGGGCGAGCGCCGCCTCGACCATGCCGACGGCCCCGTCCACGATCTCCCGACGCGCGGCCACGACCGCGCCCGCCTGCTGGCGCTGAAGCATCGCCGAGGCGATCTCCGGAGCGTACGCGAGGTGGGTGAAGCGGGACTCGATGATCCGCACGCCGGCCGCCTCCACGCGCGCGTGCAGCTCCACGGCGAGCTTCTCGGTGATCTCCTCGGCGTTCCCGCGCAGGGAGAGCCCGTCCTCGTCGTGCGAGTCGTAGGGGTACTCGATGGCGATGTGCCGCACGGCCGCCTCGGTCTGGGTGGCGACGAACTCCAGGAAGTCGTCCACCTCGAAGGAGGCCTGCGCGGTGTCGCGCACGTTCCACACCACGACCGCGGCGAGCTCGATCGGATTGCCGTAGGCGTCGTTGACCTTGAGGACGGCCGTCTCGTGGTTGCGGACCCGGGTGGAGATCTTCGTGCGGGAGGTGAAGGGGTTCACCCAGCGCAGGCCGTCCTCGCGGATGGTGCCCCGGTAGCGGCCGAAGAGCTGCACCACGCGGGCCTCGCCGGGGGCCACCGTGTTCAGTCCGCACATCGCGAGGAACGCGGCGAGGGCGACCAGGACGCCGAGGACGATCAGCGCCGCCTTGAGGCCGCTCGCCGTCACCGCGGTGGCCGCGACGATCGCCCCGGCCCCGGCCAGCAGCCCGGCCAGACCGAGCAGCAGCGCCAGGCCGCCGCCCACGCTGTGCGCGGGGAACTCGGTCACGCGCGGGGCGGGCATCTCGGGGGCGTCGACGGACTCGGCGACGGCCCGGCCGGCGGCCGAGGGGCCGTGGGACGACGGGTCGTGGGGCGACGGGTCGTGGGGCGACGGGTCGTGTGCGGGCATGGTGGTTCCCCGTTTCTCGTCAGCAGCCTTATATGCGATCGGCTGTCTAGCTAAGTGATATCACTTTAACAGGGGATGGCAACCCTGTACCCCTCTCGAACGTCGAATCGGTGGGGAGGTCGCGCCGGTTCCGCGGGGCGGGGTGCTGATTCTCACGCCCTCCGAAGGCCGGATCGACAGCACGTCGTCATGGACAGCGGTGTTAGCTTTCTGAGCTGACCTGCCCCTGCCCCCGGGCACTGGTGTGACTGCCGAGTAGGAAGCGGAGCGAGCGGACTCATGGGACGAGCGGAAGAGAGACGAGCGCGACAGCGCGGTGGCCGCCGCGCGGCGCCGAGGAACCGCTCCGCGGAGACGGAGTCCGCGCCGACCGCCGCCCGCGACACCGCCGCCGGGCCGTCGACCGCGACGACGACCGCGCCCGCCGCCGGCGGCCGCGCGGCCGCCCGCAAGGGCGCCAAGAAGGCCGGCAGGGGCGCCAAGGGCAAGGCCGGCAAGGCCGACCGCAGCCTCATACGCCGGATCTTCACCTGGAAGAAGGTCCTCGGCACGTTCCTCGGCCTCACCGTCGCCGTCATCGGCGCGTTCGTCTGGCTGTACGTGAGCACGCCGATCCCGGCCGGCAACCCCGACGCCGACCTCCAGAGCAACGTCTACAAGTACGGCAACGGCGCGATGCTCGCCCGGGACGGCGACGTCAACCGCGAGAACGTCGACCTCGCCACGGTCCCCAAGGCCGTCCAGCACACCTTCGTCGCCGCCGAGAACAAGTCCTTCTACAACGACAACGGCGTCGACCTGCGGGGCACCGCCCGCGGCGTGCTCAACACCGTGATGGGCAAGGGCGCGCAGGGCGGCTCGACGATCACCCAGCAGTACGTCAAGAACTACTACCTGTCCCAGGAACAGACCGTCACGCGCAAGCTGAAGGAACTGGTCATCTCCCTCAAGCTGGACCGGGAGAAGGACAAGGACTACATCCTCGCCGGATACATCAACACCAGCTACTACGGCCGCGGCGCCTACGGCATCCAGGCCGCGGCCCAGGCCTACTACCGCGTCGACGCCGACAAGCTCACCGTCGCCCAGGGCGCCTACCTCGCCGCACTGCTCCAGGCCCCCAGCCAGTACGACTGGGCCGCCGCCTCCGACACCGGCAAGCGCCTGGTCCAGGCCCGCTGGAACTACGTCCTCGACAACATGGTCGGACAGGACTGGCTGAAGAAGTCCGAACGCGACGCCATGAAGTTCCCCATCCCCAAGGACCCCAAGGCCGCTCCGGGCAAGGAGGGCCAGATCGGCTACCTGGTCGACGCGGCCAACGCCGAACTCGCCAACCAGCTCGTCGCCACCGGCGTCGCCGACGACTACGAGTCGGCCGCGGCCCTGGTCCGCAAGGGCGGCTGGAACATCGAGCTGAACATCGACAAGAAGAAGCAGAAGGCGCTGGAGACCGCGGTCAAGGAGCAGCTCACCAGCAAGCTGGACAAGAAGAAGCGCCCGGTCGACGGCGACGTCCAGGCCGGCGCGGTGTCGGTGAACCCGAAGACCGGCGCGGTCGAGGCGATGTACGGCGGCACCAGCTACACCGAGCACTACCTCAACAACGCCACCCGCACCGACTACCAGCCCGCCTCCACCTTCAAGCCGGTGATCCTCGCCGCCGCCTTCGACGAGAACGCGGTCACCCAGGACGACCAGAAGATCACCGCCAACACGATCTACGACGGCACCAGCAAGCGCCCCGTCGTCGGCAGCGACATCGGCTTCGCTCCGGAGAACGAGGACGACCAGGACTACGGCCCCGTCACCGTCCAGACGGCGCTCAACAAGTCCATCAACTCCGTCTTCGCGCAGATGGGCGTGGACGTCGGCATGGACAAGGTGCTCCAGGTCGCCGACCAGCTCGGCATGCACACGAAGGACCTGAAGGCCGTGCCGGCCCAGACCCTCGGCACCATGGGCGCGAGCCCTCTTCAGATGGCCGGCGTCTACGCCACCCTCGACAACCACGGCAAGAAGGTCACCCCGGCGCTCATCAAGTCGGCGGAGAACAGCGCCCACCCCTCCTTCAAGCACACCGCCCCCATCGGCGGGCAGGTCATCGACCGCGAGGCGGCCGACTCGGTCACCTCCGTGCTCACCGGCGTGGTCGACGACGGTACGGCGAAGATCTCCGTGCGGGACAACCCGCTGCGCAGGGGCCAGAAGGTCGCCGG
The DNA here is from genome assembly GCF_043200075.1 of Streptomyces sp. NPDC048481. Taxonomy (NCBI): domain Bacteria; kingdom Bacillati; phylum Actinomycetota; class Actinomycetes; order Kitasatosporales; family Streptomycetaceae; genus Streptomyces; species Streptomyces sp. NPDC048481. The sequence goes on along the minus strand of NZ_JBICXC010000002.1, from coordinate 397,225 downwards.
CAAGACGGGCACCTCCGACAACAACAAGTCCGCCTGGTTCACCGGCTACACCCCCGATCTCGTCACCTCGGTCGGCCTGTTCGGCGAGTCCGCCAAGGCCCCCCACCCGCAGGTCCCGCTCACCGGCGCGACGAACGGCCTGAAGTCCGACGCGGGCCGGGTCAACGGCGGCGGCTTCCCGGCGCAGATCTGGGCGGCCTACACCTTCGGCGTCTCCACCAAGGTCTCCAAGTTCGACCTGGAGACCGACCAGGGCGCGGCGGTCCAGACGGCGTCCCCGTCGCCGTCCTCCTCGCCCTCGCCGAGTTCCTCGCCGTCCTCGTCGCCCTCGCCGAGCACCTCGCCGTCCTCGTCGCCGAAGCCGAGCACGTCCCCGTCCTCGTCGGCCAAGCCGAGCACGTCCCCGTCCAGCTCGCCGTCCGGCGACACCTCGACCGAACCGAGCACGGACGCCCCCTCCACCGGCTCGGAGCGCCCTGACAACCCGCTCTTCGGCCAGTAGCGCCGGAGGGACGACGAAGGGGGCGCCCGGAGATCTCCGGGCGCCCCCTTCGCGCGTCCACCCGTCCGCGCTCTCGGCGTCTCTCGCGTGTCCGCGTGTCTGGCGTCAGTTCCGGTTCAGCTCGAACCAGACCACCTTGCCGGTGCTGAGCCGGGTGGCCCCCCAGCGCCGCGCGAGCCGGTTCACCAGGTACAGGCCGCGCCCGCCCTCGTCCGTCGCCCTGGCCTGCCGCAGCCGGGGCAGCTGCGGGACGTCGTCCCCGACCTCGCACCGCAGCACGTCGGTCCGCAGCAGCCGCAGGGTGACCGGCCGCGTCGCGTACCGCACCGCGTTCGTGACGACCTCGCTCACCAGCAGCTCGACCGAGTCGGACATGTCCTCCATGCCCCAGCGGGACAGCGCCCGCCGCGCCAGCCGGCGCGCCCGCCCCGGCGCCGCGTCCTCCGGCTCCAGGAACCAGTACGCCACGTCGCTGGGCGCGATCCCGTCGAACCGGGCGGCCAGGAGCGCGATGTCGTCGTCCCGGTCGCCCGGACCGAGCATGTCGAGCACCTCGTCGCACAGGGCCTCGAGGGGCGGCGGATGATCCGGCCCGGTCAGCTGGGCGGTCGCCGCGAGCTTCTCCCGCAGCTGTTCTATGCCCGTCGCCACGTCCCGCAGCCGGGACTCCACCAGGCCGTCCGTGTACAGCAGCAGCGTCGCCCCCGCAGGCGCGTCCAGTTCCACCGCCTCGAAGTCGACCCCGCCGACGCCGATCGGCGCGCCCGGCGGCACCCGCAGCACCTCGGCCCGGCCGCCCAGATGCAGCAGGATGGGCGGCGGATGCCCCGCGTTGGCGATCGTGATGCGGTGCGCGACCGGGTCGTAGACGGCGTACAGACACGTCGCCATACGGTCGGTGCCCAGCCGCTGGGCCTGCTCGTCGAGATGGTGCAGGACCTCCTGCGGCGGCAGGTCCAGCCCGGCGAGCGTCTGCGCCGTGGTGCGCAGCTGCCCCATGATGGCCGCCGACGTCATGGAATGCCCCATCACGTCCCCGACGACCAGGGCCACCCGGCTGCCGGGCAGCGGGATCGCGTCGTACCAGTCGCCGCCCACCCGCGCCGTCTCCGCCGCCGGCAGGTACCGCGACGCCAGCCGCACGCCCGTGGGACGCGGCAGCGTCTCGGGCAGCATCGTGCGCTGCAACTCGTCGGCGATGTACGCCTCACGGTCGTACAGCACCGCCTTGTCGATGCCGAGCGCGCTGTGCGTGGCGAGCTGGGCCGCCACCAGCAGGTCGTCGTTCTCGAACGGCAGGCGCTCGGGACGGCGCAGGAACACCGCCGCGCCGATCACCCGCCGCCGCCCGCGCAGCGGGGCCAGCACGGCCCGCTGGCCGCCCGGCACCACCAACGTGCTGTCCTCGCCCAGCAGTTCGGGCAACGCGGCCCGCGCCGCCGGATTGTCCGCGAACACCGGACGCACCCCGCGCAGCACCTCCGCGAGCGCGCCGCCGGGCCGCACCTCGCACATGTCCCCGACCGACGCCGACAGCTCGGCCGTCAGCTCCCCCGGCTCCGGAGGCGGCAGGGCGAGCGCGGCGAAGCCGGTCTCCGTGTCGCGCTCCTCCGGGATGCGGTCGGTGCGGCGCAGCCGCAGCATGATGCGGTCCGCCGCCGGCCGCTCGTCGCCGACCGGCAGCGGATCGCGCAGATAGACCAGGATCGCGTCGGAGAAGGTCGGCACCGTGGCCCGGCACAGCCCCATCACGATCTCGTCCAGGTCCAGACCGCGCGCGATCCGCCGGGTCGCCGCGCCCACGAACCGCAGCCGGTCCCCGTCGCGCCGCATCGGCGTGGGCCGGCCCGGCGCCACCGCCATACCGGCCCGCCGCTCCTGCCCGCCCGGCCCGCGCTCGGCGCGCGCCTCCGCGCCCGGCTGGGCCGGGATGGACTCGGGCACGGGCCGCGGCCGGTGCGTGTCCGGTTCGGTGGACGCGGACGGCTGGGAGTGCTCGGTCCCGGAACCCGCCTCCGGACCGGCCGCCGCATCCTTTCCCGCAGCTCCCTGGCCGCCCATGGTGCCCTTTCCGCCCTTTCCGCAGGTCGTCGTACCCGAGCCGTCGGGCGGTAACGCTGCCGCACCCGGCGCGGGCGCCGGGGTGTGCAGGAGTGCCCCACGGGGGTCCGTGGGGTCGACGCCCTGGGGGCGTTCGTAGGAGATGGGCTGCTCCGTCACGCGTGTCGAATCCGTCCGTCCGGGGCTGCGCGCCGCGCGCGCAGTTGGTCCCGCAGGAAGTCCGATACCCGGAATACATGTCCCTGGAACGGAATTCCCGCGTGGTCAGAGGTTGTTCCTGTGTCGCCGGTGGACCTCGCGCGACCCTGCGAGCCTACGTGGAACGTCCCGCCGGTGTTTCCCTCGTGCCCCTCGCTCACGTCCTGCCGCCCCTCGGTGACGTTCGGTCAGACCCGTTCCGCACCCCGGGAGTTACCGCCTGCGGTGCCTTGCGGAGGACGATCCTACGTTTGCCGCCCGGGGGCGCATCAAGGGTCTCATGTGGACATGTGCGCGGGGGTACGGTCCCAGTCCTCCGGCAGCAACGGTACGGCCCACGCCGGATCCGGGCGCCAGTGCTGCCATCCCTCGTCGAACGGCGGCCCCCAGGCGCGGATCCTCTCCACGGCCCTGCGGCCCGCCTCACGGACCCGCCGGGCCACCGACGCGTCCATCAGCCCGTCCTGCTGGGCCTGCGCGAACTCGTCCTCGTCACGCCAGCCCCAACTGCGGTCCGGGTACACACAGATGTCCAGGAAGTGGTCCACCGAGTCCACCCCGCCGTCCCAACGGGCCAACGGCTCCTCCAGGTTGACGTACCAGTTCTTGAACCGCCAGCCCGGCTCCCAGAACAGCCACACCGACCAGGGCTCGCCGGGCCGGGCCAGCTTCAGCACACCCGTGCCGAACCAGCGGTCGCGCTGCACGGTCCGCGGCTTGGTGTATCGGGTGGGCAGCGGCTCCTGGTGCAGCGGGGTGCCGTCCGCGAGCACCGGCTTGACGCACTCCGTGCCCGGCGCCATCCACACGGCGAGGAGTTCCTCGTCGTCGCGCACGACGGTGACCGGGCGGGCGATGTGGAAGCGCGCCCCGCCGTTCTCCCGGTAGCGCCACAGGATCCGGTCCCCCGGCTCCCAGAAGGCCGCCGCACCGCCCGTTCCCTCGCGTCTCACCGCTCCGCCGTCAGCCATGGACAGATATTAGGTGCCATGGCCATACGACGCTGCGGCGCGTGTCACGGTTCTCGCGCCGGGGCGCGAAACGTCACGGGCGCGTCATCCGCAGGACATCCAGCGCCTCGTCGAGCTGTGCGACCGTCAGGTCCCCGCGCTCCACGTACCCGCCGTCCAGCACCACCTGGCGGATCGTCCGCCGCTCCGCCAGCGCCTTCTTGGCCACCTTCGCGGCCTCCTCGTACCCGATGTACTTGTTGAGCGGGGTGACCACGGACGGCGAGGACTCCGCGTACTCCCGGGCGCGTTCGCGGTGGGCGACGATCCCGTCGACGGTCCGGTCGGCGAGCAGCCGCGAGACGTTGGCGAGCAGCCGGACCGACTCCAGCACGTTCTTCGCGATGACCGGCAGCATGACGTTCAGCTCGAAGTTGCCCGCCGCGCCGGCCGTGGCGACGGTCGCGTCGTTCCCGACGACCTGCGCGGCCACCATCAGCACCGCCTCCGGGATCACCGGGTTCACCTTGCCCGGCATGATCGAGGAGCCCGGCTGGAGGTCGGGCAGGCTGATCTCGGCCAGCCCCGTGCGCGGCCCGGACGCCATCCACCGCAGATCGTTGGCGATCTTCGTGAGGCCCACCGCGATGGTCCGCAGCTGACCGCTCGTCTCGACGATGCCGTCCCGCGCCCCCTGCGCCTCGAAGTGGTCGCGCGCCTCCGTCAGCGGCAGCCCGGTGACGCGGGCGACCTCTTCGATGACGGCGGCGGAGAACCCGGGGGGCGTGTTGATGCCGGTCCCCACCGCCGTGCCGCCCAGCGGCAGCTCGGCGAGCCGCGGCAGGGAGGCGTTCAGCCGCTCCACGCCGTACCGCACCTGCGCCGCGTACCCGCCGAACTCCTGCCCCAGGGTGACGGGCGTGGCGTCCATGAGGTGGGTGCGCCCCGACTTCACCACGTCGGCGAACTCCTCCGACTTGCGGGTGAGGGAGGCCGCGAGGTGCTCCAGCGCGGGGATCAGGTCGCGGGTGACGGCGGCCGTGGCGGCGATGTGCAGGGACGAGGGGAAGACGTCGTTGGAGGACTGGGAGGCGTTGACGTGGTCGTTGGGGTGCACGTCGCGGCCCAGACGCTCGGTGGCGAGGGTGGCGACGACCTCGTTGGCGTTCATGTTGGACGACGTCCCCGACCCGGTCTGGAAGACGTCGACGGGGAAGTGCTCGTCCCACCGGCCCTCGGCGACCTCGGCGGCGGCCTCCTGGATGGCGTCGGCGATGTCCTGGTCGACCACCCCGAGCCGCGCGTTCACCTTCGCCGCGGCCCCCTTGATGCGCGCCAGCGCCTCGATGTGGGCGCGCTCGATGCGCTGGCCGGAGACGGGGAAGTTCTCGACGGCGCGCTGCGTCTGGGCCCGCCACTTGGCGTGCGCCGGAACGTGGACCTCGCCCATGGAGTCGTGCTCGATGCGGTAGTCGCTCATGCCCCGTACAGCGAACGGCGCGGCCCGCTTGTTCCTGCCCGGGGCCGTCCGGGCCACGCCCCCGGGCAGGAAAGGGCGGCGACGGGCGCACCGGGGCGCCACGCCAGGCCGGGGCCCGCCGCCCCGCCGCCCCTGAGGCACTACGCCAGGCCGGGCCCGCGCACCGGGATGGAAGTGAACGTCGGCGCCGGGGCGGGATCCTGGAAGAAGTCGTTGCCCTTGTCGTCGACGACGATGAACGCCGGGAAGTCCTCGACCTCGATCTTCCAGACGGCCTCCATGCCGAGTTCCTCGTACTCGACGACCTCGACCTTCTTGATGCAGTCCTGGGCGAGGCGCGCGGCCGGGCCGCCGATCGAGCCGAGGTAGAAGCCGCCGTGGGCGTCGCACGCGTCGGTGACCTGCTTGCTGCGGTTGCCCTTGGCCAGCATCACCCTGGAGCCGCCCGCGGCCTGGAACTGCTCGACGTAGGAGTCCATGCGGCCGGCCGTCGTCGGGCCGAAGGATCCGGACGCGTACCCCTCGGGGGTCTTGGCCGGACCCGCGTAGTACACCGGGTGGTCCTTCAGGTACTGCGGCATCTCCTCGCCCGCGTCCAGCCGCTCCTTGATCTTGGCGTGCGCGATGTCGCGGGCCACGACCAGCGGGCCGGTCAGCGACAGCCGGGTCTTGACCGGGTACTTGGTCAGCTCGGCGAGGATGTCGTCCATCGGCTGGTTCAGGTCGATGCGCACGACGTCGGACGACTCGTCGAGGTGCTCGTCCGTGGTCTCGGGGAGGAACCGCGCCGGGTCCGTCTCCAGCTGCTCCAGGAAGACGCCCTCGGCGGTGATCTTCGCGACCGCCTGGCGGTCGGCCGAGCAGGAGACGGCGATGGCGACCGGGCAGGACGCGCCGTGCCGCGGGAGGCGCACCACGCGCACGTCGTGGCAGAAGTACTTGCCGCCGAACTGCGCGCCGATGCCGATCTTCTGGGTCAGCTCGAAGACCTTCTCCTCCAGCTCCTTGTCCCGGAAGCCGTGGCCCAGCTCGGAACCCTCGGCGGGGATCTCGTCCAGGTAGTGCGCGGAGGCGTACTTCGCGGTCTTCAGCGCGTACTCGGCGCTCGTGCCGCCGACGACGATCGCGAGGTGGTAGGGCGGGCAGGCGGCCGTGCCCAGCGAACGGATCTTCTCCTCCAGGAACTTCATCATGGAGGCCTCGTTCAGGACGGCCTTCGTCTCCTGGTAGAGGAACGACTTGTTGGCGCTGCCGCCCCCCTTCGCCATGAACAGGAACTTGTACGCGCCGCCGTCCGCGGCGTACAGCTCGATCTGCGCCGGCAGGTTGGAGCCGGTGTTCTTCTCGTCCCACATGGTCAGCGGGGCCATCTGCGAGTAGCGCAGGTTGAGGTTCAGGTAGGCGTCGTAGATCCCGCGGCTCAGGGCCGCCTCGTCGCCGCCCTCGGTGAGCACGTTCTGGCCGCGCTTGCCCATGACGATCGCGGTGCCGGTGTCCTGGCACATGGGGAGCACGCCCGCGGCCGCGATGTTCGCGTTCTTGAGCAGGTCCAGCGCCACGAACTTGTCGTTGGCGGAGGCCTCCGGGTCGTCGATGATCCGGCGCAGCTGGGCGAGGTGGGCGGGGCGCAGGTAGTGCTGGATGTCGTGGATCGCCTCCGCGGCGAGCTTGCGCAGCGCCTCCGGCTCCACCTTGAGGAACGTCCGCCCGTCGGCCTCGAAGGTGGAGACACCCTCGGAGGTCACCAGCCGGTAGGGGGTGGTGTCCTCTCCCATGGGGAGCAGATCGGTGTACGCGAACTCAGGCATCTCGCCCATTCCTCACTCGGCAGACGGCGCCCGCCTCCATTGGCGGGCGCCCACCAGCGTAGAACCTGCGGGGAACGGGCCGCCTGTGAGGTCCGGCTCAGTGACGGCGCGACGGGTGCGGGACGGCGGCGGGACGGCGGCGGGACGGCGGCCGGGAGCGATATGCGGCGGCCGGGGCGGGGGGAGGGATGACCGTGGAGGGGGGAGCGGCGACCCGTGGCCGGGGTGGCCGTGAACAGGGGTATCGCGATCTATCGTGTTTCGGTACGCTGCTGTCGTGGACCTTCAGAAGCAGAGCAGCGCCCCTGCCGCCGCCCCCACGGCCCCCGCGCCGGCCGCCGAGCTGCGTGCGTCCGACGCCGACCGCGACCGTATCGCCGACATGCTGCGCGACGCCCTGGCGGAGGGCAGGCTGACGGCCGACGAGCACGCCGAGCGCGTCGAGGGCGTGCTGGCCGCCAAGACGGTCGGCGAGCTGGAGGCGTTCGTCCGGGACCTGCCCGCGGCGCACGCCCGGCGTGCGGCTCCCGCCTCCGCCCCCTCCCGTCCCACCGCCGGCGCGATTCCGGCCGACCCCGACGACAACGTCGTCGCGATCTTCAGCAGCGCGGTCCGCCGCGGGCGCTGGCGCGCGGGCCGGCGCATCCACGCCTACGCGGTCTTCGGCAGCGTGGAGATCGACCTCACCGAGGCCCTCTTCGAGTATCAGCAGGTGGTGATCAAGGCGATCTCGGTCTTCGGCAACGTGGAGGTCCGCGTCCCGGAGAACGTGTCGCTGCGCGGCACGGGCGGCGCGGTGCTGGGCAACTTCGAGGTGGACGCGCTCGACTCCCCGGAGCCGGACGCGCCGGCGGTCTACGTGGACGGCTGGGCGGTCCTGGGCAACGTCGAGGGCCGGCCGAAGCGGGGCAAGCTGGTGGCGGACATCCTCGACCGCGTGCAGCACAAGGTCGACAAGAAGCTGCGCCGGCACCTGGACCGCTGAGGGGCGAGAACGCGCCAACACCGGCGGCGGCGCGGTCCCGCGCCTGCGAACCCTGTGCATAGGCGCGCGTACAGCGGGTAGGCCTTGCTGCATCGTCGCTCGCTCGCGAAGCCGTCGTCAGGAGTAGACCCGTGCTGCAACCGCCGCATTCGTCCCTGCAGGTCGCCGCCGTCCCGGCCCAGCGGGTGCCAGCGCGCGACAGGGACCAAGACGCTCCCTGGCACACCGAGGCGGTGTGCCGCCGGGACGAGGCAGGTCTGTTCTTCGCCCCCTCCAAGGAGCCCACGGCCGCCCGGCTCTCGCGGGAGGAAGCGGCGAAGCGGGTCTGCGCACGCTGTCCGGTGATGGTGGAGTGCCGCGAGCACGCGCTCCTTCAGCCCGAGCCCTACGGCGTGTGGGGCGGCCTCACCGCAGCCGAGCGCCGCGTGGTCCTCGCCCGGCGCCGGCGCCGCGACGTCGAACTGCAGAAGGCGCGCGCGGCGGGCCGCATAGCGCAGGCCGGTTAGGGCCTGGCGTACCCCTTCGAAACACCCCGCGGGCGCGGGCAGGTCCGCCTCCGGAACACCCGGCGGGCGCGGGCAGGTCCGCCTCCGGAACACCCGGCGGGCGCGGGCGGGTCCGCCTTCGGGCCACTGCGCGGACGCGAGACGGTCCGCCTTCGGGCGACCCCGCGGCCGCGGGAGGCCGAACGGCAGGCCCGGCCCCTTGGTCTGCCCCCGAGCATGAAACGGGCGCCCCCCTCCGCACCGGGGGGCGCCCGCCGACCGACCGGGCCGCTCGGCCCGTCGCGGCTACTTCGCCCGGTCGAAGTCGACGGCGCTGTAGGCGCGCAGCTTGCTCAGCCGGTGCTCGGAGTCGATGCGCCGCACCGTCCCGGACTTCGACCGCATCACGATCGAGTCGGTGATCGCGGTCTCCGAGCGGTAGCGCACCCCGCGCAGCAGCTCGCCGTCGGTGATGCCGGTCGCGACGAAGAACACGTTCTCGCCCGTGACCAGGTCCTCGGTGGTGAGCACCCGGTCGAGGTCGTGTCCGGCGTCGATCGCGCGCTGCCGCTCCTCGTCGTCCTTGGGCCACAGCTTGCCCTGGATGACACCGCCCAGGCACTTCACGGCGCAGGCCGAGATGATGCCCTCGGGCGTGCCGCCGACGCCGAGCAGCAGGTCGACGCCGGTGCCCTCGCGCAGGGCCAGGATCGAGCCGGCCACGTCGCCGTCGGAGATCAGCTTGATGCGCGCGCCGGTCGCCCGGATCTCCTCGATGATGCCCGCGTGCCGCGGCCGGTCCAGGATGACGACGGTGACGTCCTCGGGCGTGGCCCGCTTGGCCTTGGCGACCCGGCGGATGTTGACCTCGACGGGCGCGTCGATGTCGACGAACTCGGCCGCCTCCGGCCCGGTGACCAGCTTGTCCATGTAGAACACGGCGGACGGGTCGAACATCGCCCCGCGCTCGGTGGCGGCGAGGACGGCGATCGCGTTCGGCATGCCCTTGGCCGTCAGCGTGGTGCCGTCGATCGGGTCGACCGCGATGTCGACCTCGGGTCCGGTGCCGTCACCGACGCGCTCGCCGTTGAAGAGCATCGGGGCTTCGTCCTTCTCGCCCTCTCCGATGACGACCACGCCGTTCATCGACACGGTGGAGACGAGGGTGCGCATGGCGCGCACCGCGGCGCTGTCGGCGCCGTTCTTGTCCCCGCGTCCCACCCAGCGGCCGGCGGCCATGGCGGCGGCCTCGGTCACCCGGACGAGTTCCAGGGCGAGGTTGCGGTCGGGGGCCTCGGAGGGAACGTCCAGCTCGGACGGCAAATGATGATGCTCGGTCATCGGAGCGCACCTTTCTGACTGATACGACGACGGCCGGATGAGGGTTCGATGCCGACTCTATCGTCAGTCCGACAAAATGAGCAGGGGACCCCACGGATGAGCGCACCGGGCACCTGCGACGATAGGGGCGTGGCAGGTTCGAACGGCAAGCAGAAGACGGCCCGGGACATGATCCTCTCCCTGGGGCTGATCATGATCGCGGCATGGGTCATCTACCTCTTCATCCCGCACGAGGACCGCGCTCCCGACGTCAAGCGGGTCGACTACCGCGTCGAGCTGCTCACCGCGCGCCGCGCGGCGTCGTACCCGGTGGCCGCGCCCGAGGGCCTGCCCGACACGTGGAAGGCGACCTCGGTGCGCTTCAAGGGTGACGCCTTCGACGCCTGGCATCTCGGATTCCACGCCCCCGACGGGGAGTACGTGACCATCGAGCAGTCCACTCAGCGCCGTTCGCAGTTCATCGACGAGGCCAGCCAGGGCTCGACCGCGACCGACGTCACCGAGCGGATCGGCGGCCGCACCTGGACCCGCTACACCGGCGGCCGTTACGACGCCCTCGTCCTCCAGGACGCCAAGGGCTCCACCACGGTGGTCGCGGGCACGGGCGGCTTCGGCCAGCTGACGACGATGGCCGGTGCGCTGAAGCTGGCGTGAGGCGGGCGGCCTCGGACGGCACAGACGTGAGGAGGCCCCCGGCGGGCACGCGAAGAGGCCCTCGGCGGGCGTGCGCCGGGGGCCTCTTCGTGCGTCAGCGGTCTCAGACGGTGGTGACGACCTCGTCGTAGGCCAGGCGCGGGGAGCGCGGGTACCAGGCGCCCTCGCCGGGGCGGCCGATGTTGACGACCATCAGCGGGGTGTGGTCGTCGTCCAGGAACTCCTTGCGGACGCCCTCCAGGTCCACGCCCGTCATGGGGCCGGCGGCGAGACCCGCGGCGCGCACGCCGATGATGAAGTACGCGGCCTGGAGCGCGGCGTTCAGCGCGGCGGCGCCCTCACGGGCCGGACGCTCGCTGAAGAAGAGGTCCTTGGCCTGCGGGAAGGCCGGGAAGAGGGTGGGCAGTTCCTCGTGGAACTCGTTGTCCGCGGAGAGGATCGCGACCAGCGGGGCGGTCGAGGTCTTGGCCTGGTTGCCCTCCGCCATGTGCCGCACGAGGCGCTCGCGGGCCTCGGGGGAGCGGACCAGGGTGATGCGCAGCGGGGTCTGGTTGAACGCCGTCGGTCCGTACTTGACCAGGTCGTAGATCGCCTGGACCTGCTCGTCGGTCACCGGCTCGTCGGTGAAGGTGTTCGCGGTGCGGGCCTCGCGGAACAGCAGGTCCTGGGCGGCGGGGTCGAGAACGAGAGACATGCGTGGACTTCCTCAGGGTGCGTGCGGTACGACCGGAACCAGTACCGGACCGTGGTCCGGATAGGCTGACGTCGTAGACCATACGCCAGGGATGTTCAAGTTTCAACAAAGGGGTGAGCCGGAGTGATCCGCTTCACAGCGGCACCCGTCGATCACCCGTCGATCACCTGGCGGACCGGCCCGAGCCGGACCGGACTGGACCGGGATCGGACCGGACCGGGCCGGACTGGACCGGGATCGGACCGGATCGCATCGGACCGGCGTCCGGGGATCACGCGTCGGCCGCGCCTCCCGGAGTCTCCTCGTCCTCCTCCGCCAGGGCCGCGTCCAGTCGCGCCCGGGCGCCCTCCAGCCAGCGGCGGCACACCTTGGCCAGCTCCTCGCCCCGCTCCCACAGGGCGAGGGACTCCTCCAGCGTGGTGCCCCCCGCCTCCAGACGCCGTACGACCTCGATCAACTCGTCGCGGGCCTGCTCGTAACCGAGGGCCTCGTCCGTCCTGCTCGTCATGCACCCATTCCCTTGCCGGTTGCTGCCTGGTCGTCGGCGCGTCCGGCGCCGCTCGCCCCACCCGCGCCGCTCTCCGCGCCCGTGTCGCTCTCCGTGCCTGCGCTGCTCTCCGCGCCCGGGCTGCTCTCCGTGCCCGGGCTGAGCGCCTCGCCCGTGGGCGCGTCGCCGGCCGAGGCGTCGACGCGGACGGTGAACTCGCCCTCGGCGACCCGGGCGCGCAGCACGTCGTCCGCCGTCACCTCGTCCGGGCCCCGGACCACATGCCCGTCGGCCCGCTGGAGCACGGCGTACCCGCGCTTGAGCGTGGCGGCCGGCGACAGGGCGACCACGCGCGCGTGCGTGTGCGTCAGCTCGGAATCGGCACGGTCCAGGAGGTGGCCGAGCGTGCGCCGTGTGCGGTCCACCAGCGAGGCGACGTGGTCGGCCCGCTCGTCGATCATCCGGTGCGGATCCTGTATCGCCGGCCGCGCGAGGGCGTGCGCGAGCCCGCGCTCCTCCCGCTCCACATACGACTCCACGCACCTGCGGGCGCGCCCGCGCAGCATCCGCACCCGCTCCAGCTCCTCGCCGACGTCCGGCACCACCTTCTTCGCGGCGTCGGTCGGCGTCGAGGCGCGCAGGTCGGCCACATGGTCGAGCAGGGGGTTGTCCGGCTCGTGCCCGATGGCCGAGACGACCGGCGTACGGCAGGCGGCGACCGCGCGGACCAGCTGCTCGTCGGAGAACGGCAGCAGATCCTCCACGCTTCCGCCGCCCCGCGCGACGACGATCACGTCGACCTCCTCCAGCGCGTCCAGCTCCTTCACCGCCTGGACGACCTGCGTCACCGCGTGCACCCCCTGCACGGCGACGTTGCGCACCTCGAAGCGGACCGCCGGCCAGCGGTGCCGGGCGTTCTCCAGGACGTCCCGCTCCGCGGCGGAGGCCCGCCCGCACACCAGCCCGATCAGCTGCGGCAGAAAGGGCAGCGGCTTCTTCCGCGACGGGGCGAAGAGCCCCTCCGCGGCCAGCGACTTCTTCAACTGCTCCAGCCGCGCCAGGAGTTCCCCGACGCCGACCGGCTTTATCTCCAGGGCCCGCAACGACAGCTGTCCGCGCGGCGCGTACCACTCCGGTTTTGCGTGGACGACGACCCGCGCGCCCTCGCCGACGACGTCCGCGACCGCGTCGTAGACCTGGCGGAAGCACGTCACGCCCACGGAGATGTCGTGCGACGGGTCCCGCAGCGTCAGAAAGACGACGCCCGCTCCCGGACGCCGGGAAAGCTGGGTGATCTGCCCCTCGACCCACACCGCGCCGAGCCGGTCGATCCATCCTCCGATGAGCCGCGAGACCTGGCCGACGGGCAGCGGGGCGTCCGCGGACGTGTTCACAGCCATGCCGTCGAGAGTATCGGCCCCTGCTGACAACGAAGGGCCGACGCCCGCCCGCGGGTGCGGCCCGGAGCGCGGGCGTGGAGGGCGGCGCCCCGGATGACGCCGGCGGGGGCGGGCCACGGCCTTACGATGGGACGCATGACTGCTTCGCCTGGCCGCCGCCGTGTCCTGCTCGCCGCTCCCCGGGGCTACTGCGCGGGCGTCGACCGCGCCGTGATCGCCGTCGAGAAGGCGCTGGAGCAGTACGGGGCGCCGGTCTACGTCCGGCACGAGATCGTCCACAACAAGTACGTCGTGCAGACCCTGGAGAAGAAGGGCGCCGTCTTCGTCGAGCGGACGGAGGAGGTGCCGCCGGGCAACATCGTCATGTTCTCCGCGCACGGCGTCGCCCCCGTCGTCCACGAGGAGGCCGCGCGCGGGCGTCTGGCCACCATCGACGCCACGTGCCCGCTGGTCACCAAGGTCCACAAGGAAGCCGTGCGCTTCGCCCAGGAGGACTACGACATCCTCCTCATCGGGCACGAGGGCCACGAGGAGGTCATCGGCACCTCCGGCGAGGCCCCGGACCACATCCAGCTCGTCGACGGCCCCGCGGACGTCGCCAAGGTCGAGGTCCGCGACCCGTCGAAGATCGTCTGGCTCTCCCAGACCACCCTCTCCGTCGACGAGACGATGGAGACGGTCGACGCCCTGAAGGAGAAGTTCCCGCAGCTCGTCTCCCCGCCGAGCGACGACATCTGCTACGCCACGCAGAACCGTCAGCTCGCGGTGAAGCAGATGGGCGCGGAGGCCGAGCTGGTCATCGTGGTCGGCTCGCGCAACTCCTCCAACTCCAAGCGGCTCGTCGAGGTCGCCAAGCTCGCCGGATCCCGCGCCGCGTACCTGGTGGACTTCGCGAGCGAGATCGACGAGGCCTGGCTGGAGGGCGTGACCACGGTCGGCGTCACCTCGGGCGCCTCCGTCCCGGAGGTCCTGGTGGAGGAGGTCCTGGGCTGGCTCGCCGAGCGCGGGTACGCAGACGTCGAGCTGGTCAAGGCCGCCGAGGAGCACATCACGTTCTCGCTGCCCAAGGAACTCCGCCGTGACCTGCGCGAAGAAGCGGCGGCCCTGGTCGCCGAGCGTGGCGGAAGCGGCGCTTCCGGCTCCTCGGCTGAGTGACTGTCAGTCGATCGTCGTAACGTAGGGCCATGCAGATCTTCGGCGTGGACATCGGCGGGTCCGGGATCAAGGGCGCTCCCGTGGACCTCGACAAGGGCGACCTGGCTCAGGAGCGCCACAAAGTGCTCACCCCGCAACCGGCGACTCCGGAGGGCGTCGCCGACGGCGTGCGGGAGGTCGTGGAGCACTTCGGCTGGAGCGGGCCCGTCGGTCTGACGTTCCCCGGCGTGGTGACCGGCGGATCCACCATCCGCACGGCCGCCAACGTCGACAAGAGCTGGATCGACACCGACGCGCGCGCGTTGTTCGGCGAGCGGCTCGGCGGCCTGCCGGTGACCGTGGTCAACGACGCGGACGCGGCGGGCGTCGCCGAGGTGTCCTTCGGCGCGGGCCGCGACCGCAGCGGCACGGTGATCCTGCTGACGTTCGGCACCGGCATCGGCAGCGCCCTCTTCGTCGACGGGGTCCTGGTCCCCAACACCGAGCTGGGCCACCTCGAGCTGAACGGCCACGACGCGGAGAAGCGGGCCAGCAGCAAGGCCAGGGAGGACCACGAGCTGACCTGGGAGCACTGGGCGCGCCGCGTCCAGAAGTACCTGGCCCACGTCGAGATGCTGTTCTCGCCCGAACTGTTCATCATCGGCGGCGGCGTCAGCCGCAAGGCCGACAAGTTCCTGCACCTCATCGAGGGCATCAGGGCGGAGATCGTCCCCGCCCAGCTCCAGAACAACGCGGGAATCGTGGGAGCGGCGATGCACGCGGCGGCCAAGCCGGAGTAGAAGAGGCCGGGGGACGTCTCCGGCCTTCCGCAGACCGGCGGCGCAGGGATGGCCGTGGGCGCGGGCTAGCGGCGTGGGGATCCGGTTCGGCGGCGGGTCGCCGCGCGGCGCAGGCCGCGGGCCAGGACGGTCAGTCCGGCCAGCAGGGTGCCCGCGTAGAGCCAGCCGACCTGGGTGGCCAGCGCGGTCACCAGGCCCGCCAGCCGCTCCCCGGCCCCGTCGCCGCTCCTGGCCACGGGCAGCAGCCCGAACGTGAAGGCGATCGGCGCCACGACCGGCGCGGCGAGCAGCTCGGCCCCGCGCACCCACAGGCCGGTGAGCACGCACACCGGCAGGAACAGCACGCTGTACACGGTCAGCGAGCCTTCGAACAGCAACTGGTCCAGGCATCCCAGCACGAACATCAGCGCCCCGCTGAACAGGCCGCCGCCCAGTCCGGTGAGCCGCGCATTCGGCAGCCGTCGCACCGCGCCCGGCCCGCCCGACGCGCCCGAACCGCCCGGCACGACCGGGACCGCCGTACCCGGCCGCCGCACTCCGGGGCGGGCGGGCCGGCCGGAGGGGCGCGGCGATCTGCGGTTCCCCTCCCGCTCGGCCAGTGGCGGCAGCGGCTGCCCGCCGGGTCGGGTGCCTCGGTCCGGGGGGCGCGTCCTGTGTTGCTCCACCGGACCAACCTAGGTCGGTTTATGTGCTGAATCGGGTGTCGGACACGCCGTGCGGAGGGGCTTGGCCATCCGTTCGACAGGGCCGCCGGGCCGGGGCCGGCCACGCCGTAAACTGGTGGACCGGTCAGCCCTCTGGCCCTGGCCCTCTCACTCCGGGAACGGGCCCTATGGCCCTCTCACCACGGGAAGTCGCAACGTGTCGCTCACGATCGGAATCGTCGGTCTGCCGAATGTCGGCAAGTCGACCCTGTTCAACGCCCTGACCAAGAACGACGTGCTCGCGGCCAACTACCCGTTCGCCACGATCGAGCCGAACGTGGGCGTGGTCGGCGTCCCCGACGCCCGCCTCACCAAGCTGGCCGAGATCTTCTCCTCGCAGCGCATCCTCCCGGCGACCGTCGACTTCGTCGACATCGCGGGCATCGTCAAGGGCGCGTCCGAGGGTGAGGGCCTGGGCAACAAGTTCCTGGCGAACATCCGCGAGTCCGACGCGATCTGCCAGGTCATCCGCGCCTTCAAGGACGAGAACGTCGTCCACGTCGACGGCAAGGTCTCGCCCAAGGACGACATCGAGACGATCAACACCGAGCTGATCCTCGCCGACCTCCAGACCATCGAGAAGGTCCTGCCCCGCCTCCAGAAGGAGTCGCGGATCAAGAAGGACGTCGTACCCAAGGTCGCGGCGGTCGAGGCGGCGAAGGAGATCCTGGAGAAGGGCGACACCCTCTTCTCCGCGGGCATCGTCCAGGGCTCCGGCAACGAGGAACTCCTGCACGACCTGCACCTGCTCACCACCAAGCCGTTCCTCTACGTCTTCAACGTGGACGAGGACGAACTGGTCGACGAGGAATTCAAGGCCGAGCAGCGCGCACTGGTCGCCCCCGCCGAGGCGATCTTCCTCAACGCCAAGCTGGAGCAGGACCTCGCCGAACTGGACGAGGACGACGCGATGGAGCTGCTGGAGTCGGTCGGCGCCGAGGAGCCCGGCCTCACCACCCTCGCCCGCGTCGGCTTCGCCACCCTCGGCCTCCAGACGTACCTCACCGCCGGCCCCAAGGAGTCCCGCGCCTGGACGATCAAGAAGGGGGCGACCGCCCCCGAGGCCGCCGGCGTCATCCACACCGACTTCCAGAAGGGCTTCATCAAGGCGGAGGTCATCTCCTTCGCCGACCTGGTGGAGACCGGCTCGGTCGCCGAGGCCCGCGCGAAGGGCAAGGCCCGCATGGAGGGCAAGGAGTACGTGATGCAGGACGGCGACGTGGTGGAGTTCCGCTTCAACGTGTAGCGGCTGGCTATCGCCACGTCGCAGATCTGGCAAACATGCAGGTAGGCAGGGTCCGGCTCTTCGGAGTCGGGCCCGTGGTCTTTCCTGTGCTGGGATGGTGCTGGGATAGCTGACTCCTCGTCACCTGTCGTCATCCCTGGTCATCCCTACCGTGCTGGGATTGTGCTGGGACGGGAGGAGGGTGCCCGTGCTGGGATTTGTGCGAGCAGGGCGCCGGCTGAGCTGTGCGGACCTGGCACTTTTCCTACTCGTTTGACACAATCGGGGGCATGGCTGAGACGACGTACAGCATCGGGGAAGGGCCGGCGACGCGGGTGAGCTTGTCGCTGCCGGAGGGGACCGCGGAGGCGATCCGGGCTCGGGTGGGCAAGCGGGAGTTCTCCGCGTTCATCGCCGAGGCGGTCGAGCGTGAGCTGCGCGGGCAGGTCCTGGACGAGTACCTGGCGGACTACGAGAGCCGCAAGGGGCCGGTCTCCGAGCCGGCTCGTCAGCGGGCGCGGCAGGTCTTCGACGAGGTGTTCGCCGAGGAGGCCGAGTGGCCCGCCGCAGGCTGAGTCACGAGGGGACGCTCGTCCTCGACAGCGAGGGACTCTCGAAGCTGCTCGCTGACGAAGAACAGGTGGTGGCTCTGATCGCTGAGGCGCGCTCGCGCGGCATGGAGGTCGTGATCAGTGCGCTCACCATCATCGAGGCCGTCCACGCCCGTACGGACAAGTCACGCCTGAACTGGGTGCTTTCCGGGCTGCGGGTTGTCCCGGTCGGTGACGAGGAGGCGAGGGCGGCCTCGAAATTGCTGATGAATGCTGGGTTGCACGGACACAAGTACGCGATCGATGCAGCCGTCGCCGAGGCCGCGCTGCGACAGCACCGCCCCGTGGTCATGCTGACTTCCGATATTGACGACATGGCCAAGCTGTGCGGCGAGCGGGTCCGGCTCGTGGCGGTGTGATTTCCCCTGGTCCGCTTTCTGCCTTTCGACGGTTGATCAGTGAGTGGCGGTGGAACTACCAGTATTCGGCGGACCACCGGTTTCGGTAACCGGCGATCCGCCGCTATGTTGCCGCTCTTCCCCTTCTTGGTGAAATTTCGTAGGTCGCGGGCGGAGCCAAGGCTCAATAGGAGCGGGGCCCGTAGGGGCTCCAGTGGCCGAGAAAGGGCTTGAGGTCGTCGCCGCTGGGCTTCGGCGGCGTGGGCAGTTTCGGTGCTGAGACCGATTCGGTGCGGTGTTGGAGATGCGTGTCCGCGAACGCGAGCCACGCCTCGATCGCGGTCCGCTCCTGCCCTGGCGGCAGTGATGCGGTGTGGTCGCGTACTGCTGTGATGTATTCGGTCAGGCGGCTGGCCTGATACCAAGTGTCTGCCTGTTCTCCGATTCCAGGTCTTTTACGGTCAGCGGCTCTTGCCCGAGGGCAATTCGGGACAGCGGGAGCCCGGTCAGTTCATGCAGTCGCTGCTCCGCGCTCTTCCCGGTGCCTGGACGATCAACAGCGGGAGCTCGTGGGGCGGTTCCTCGGACGGCCGGTGTGCGGACTGATCAACTCAGCTGAGCTGACCGGCAGAACGGACGACGGGTTCCGTCCTTCGGCCGCGTTCGTGGCCCAGCAGGCCGCCTGCCTGGTCGTCGGCGCCTGGATGGCACGCAGTACGGGCCTGGTCAGCGGGCCTCCACGACGCATCGAGTACGACACCCGCTTCGGCCCCCGGCCCGACCAGATGATCGACCACCGGCTTCCCACCCCCGGATGCGTGTGTCAGAAGGACGCTGCACTCATCAACCAGATCTGACTCGCCTGTGGGCGGGTCGGGCACAGACGTCTGCCCGCAGTGGGTCCTCGGGCCCGCGATGCGGTGACAGCGTTCGGCCGGACGGCGTGGCGGCAACGGGGTCCACTGGTGGCGACGCGGACGCCCTCCTCCGGCGCCGCCCGGACCAGAGCCACGGCGGTGCGGTTTTTGCGGGTGAGAGCTTCGTTGCCGGTCTCGAAGTCGGCGACGATCTCCCGCAGCTTGTCCATCGCGACCCCCTGTTCGAGGGCCTGCTCGGGTGGTCCGAGTCCTTCCTCGTCACGCGGCGCTCGATCATGTAGCCGTAGCCGTAGCCGTAACCGATCTCCTCGGGGTGCCGGAACGGCGCGCGGGCTTCATCTCTCGGGGTAGGAATCCGGGTACAGGTCGATGCGGTCGATCCAGGTGGGGGCGACGAAGACGGTGTCGCCGGCGGGGGCTTCGGAGGCTTCCAGCAGGGACCAGGTGCGGGACTCCTCGACCAGGTGCTCCCAGGGCGCGGTCCAGTTGAGTTCCCAGTCCAGGGCGGGGCCGGAGACGCCGTATGTGCCGCCGGCGTCCACGCGCCAGAACTGGGAGTAGAGGATCACCTGGGCGTGGTCGGCCAGGTCGTCGATGATCTCGGAGAAGTGGGCCGAGGGCCAGCCGGGGGTGTCGTCAGGCACGGTGGCTCGTAGGCGCGCGGTGAGCGGCGGGACGACAGGGCTGCGTGCGCCGAGTTCGGTCAGGGCCCAGCGGATGCCGCCCGGCTCGGTCCAGTCCGGTGGCGTCGCCCGTTCCAGGCAGGCGCGGTAGGCGTGGCGCAAGGGCTCGACGGCGCCGTCGATCTCCAGGCTCGCCAGGGCCATCGCCGCCCATTCGCGGACGGTCGGGTCGTCGCTGTCCAGCAGGCCGATGAGAGCGGGGCCGCAGCGGGGGTCGCCCACCTCCTCGAAGACCTCGATGGCGGTCAGCTGACCGAACCCGCCGAGGGAAGGCAGGCCGTCGATGACGGCGGGTATGGCGTCGGAGCCGATCCAGATCAGCTCCGCGCGGGCGTCGTAGGACTCGTCGGCCCTGCCGTCGAGCAGCTGGACGAGTGTGTCGATGCGAGAGGTCATGACGTGGCGTGGTCCCGGCGCCAGAAGGCGGGGAGCCACCAGCAGAGAACCGAGCTGTCCTCGGGCCACGGGGCGCGGTCCTCGGCCGCCCAGTGCTCGAAGGAGTCGCGTGCCAGGTCGATGGGGCGCCAGGCGGGGTCGAGCGGCTCGTCCTCGGCCGGCGGGCGGACGTACGGGCGGCCGAGCTCGTCACAGGCGCCGAAGTCCTGGTAGTTGCGCTGGGCTTCGATCAGGGAGACCTTGTTCGCGCCGCCGCTCATGGTGGGCCAGCGGAACTGGACCCCGTCGTCCTCCCAGAAGCAGACGGGGCAGATCTCGTACGAGCCGGGCATCGCGTCCAGCACACGGTGCCCGCAGCACGGGCAGGGGTAGGAGTCGCTCACCTGCGCAGTGTCGTCGCAGGTCCCGCCCGGGTGCCACGGGTTTCTCGGCCGCTGCCTGCGCGGCCGGTCCGCAGCCGGTCCGCAGAACACCCGAGGACGGCCGTCGGGAGCCGACGTATGCCGACGAGGAAATCCGAGGTCAGAGCCTTGGAGAGTGTTCCACCGCAGGTCAGGGTCAGACCGGGGTCGGTCCGTGCGCCGTGGACCCCTTGACGTCCGTCCGGCCCTGTGGGGGCGATGGCAGGATGCGGGTGGGCCAGGGAGAGGGGCGGGAAGCGTGGGGCGTGGGGAGCGGGAGACGGTCGCGAGGGGAGCGCGGCTGCACGAGGCGGCGGGCGCCCTGGTCGATGATCATGGAAGGGTCGTGGAGGCGGTGCGGGCGGCGCTGAAGCCGATCCATGACGCGGCGGTGGCGCGGGAGCTGGACGCCATCCCGGTCGCCCGGTTGCAGGACGTCACCGAAGGGCGGCTGCGACTGGGGAGCGTCGAGAAGAGCGGACTGCGTTCGGTAAGGAGTGTGCTCGCGGCGGGCCCCTACCGGTTGCGGCAGATCCCCGGCGTCGGGCAGCGCACGGCCGACCAGATGCTCGCGGCCGCCCGTCGTCTCTCCGAGGCCGTGCACGAGACCGTGGCCGTCCATATCGACGTGGACCGCCCGGAACCGGCCACGACCGCGCTCGTCACGGCCCTGCACGTCCTGGTGGAGGCCGGTCCCGCCGTTCGGCGTGCGGTCGACGAGGCCGCCGCCCTGTCGAAGCGGCTCGGTCCGTTGCTCGCCGACGCCGGGCCCGCCGCCGCGCGCATCCGGATGCTGCTGGCAGGCCGACAGAGGAAGGCTCGCGCATCGGAGGCGGTCGCCGGCATCCGGTCGCTGGTGGACGAGGCGGAACGGAAGGGCCTGCCCGGACTGCTCGCCCAGACATCGGTGGACCTTCTTCGGGGGCCTTCGTCCCACGTCGCGGCCTGGACGGACTTCGAACTCCGCTCCGCCGAGTACTACAGCCTGCTCGCCGAGATCTCCGGGCGGCTGCCGGACGCGGCCGCCGCCGAGGGCTTCCTGCCGGACGAGATCGCCGAGCGGGTGCGCACCCAGCCTCTCGACGACACGTACCGTCGAGTCTCCCTGCGCGGTTACCAGGCGTTCGGCGCACGGTTCGCGCTCGCGCAGCGCAAGGTGATCCTCGGCGACGAGATGGGGCTCGGCAAGACCATCCAGGCGATCGCCGTGCTGGCCCATCTGGCCGCCGCGGGACAGAGCCACTTCATGGTCGTCTGCCCGGCGAGCGTCCTCGTCAACTGGACGCGGGAGATCGAGGGCCGCAGCGTCCTGCGTGTCGCGGTTCTCCACGGCCCCGACCGGCAGGACGCGTTCGCCGACTGGAAGGCGCGGGGCGGGGTCGGGGTGACCACGTTCGACGCGCTGCGCGGTTTCCGCCCGCCGGACGGTGGGGAGGTCGGGCTGCTCGTGGTCGACGAAGCGCACTCCGTGAAGAACCCGCAGGCCAAGCGGTCCCAGGCGGTCACGTCGTGGGCGGAGCGCTGCGAGCGCACCCTCCTCATGACGGGAACCCCGATGGAGAACAGGGTCGTGGAGTTCCGCAACCTGGTCCGGATGCTCGACGGCGGCGTAGCGGACTCCCTCGGTGAACGGGACGCGCCGGCCGGGTCGGTCGCCTTCCGCAAGGCCGTGGCCCCCGTCTACCTGCGGCGCAACCAGGAGGACGTGCTGACGGAACTCCCGAGCCTCCAGCAGACCGACGAGTGGGAGGAACTGAGCGCGTCGGACGAGGAGGCCTACCGGGAAGCCGTGCGCGCGGGCAACTTCATGGCGATGCGCAGGGCCGCCTACATGTGCCCAGGTAAGTCGGCCAAGCTGGCCCGGCTCCTGGAGATCGTCCGGGAGGCCGGGGAGAGCGGGCAGAAGACGGTGGTCTTCTCCCAGTTCAGAGCCGTGCTGGGCGTGGTGGAGGACGCACTCGCGGCCGCTGCCGCCGCCGACGGCGCCCCGCTGTTCGGTCCGCTCACCGGGAGCGTCCCGGCCGGGCGGCGGCAGCAGATCGTGGACGACTTCGCCGACGCCGCGGGCCCCGCGGTGCTCCTGGCGCAGATCCAGGCAGCGGGCGTCGGCCTCAACATGCAGGCCGCCTCCGTCGTGGTCATCTGCGAACCTCAGATCAAACCGACCGTCGAACACCAGGCGGTGGCCCGGGCCCACCGGATGGGGCAGGTCAGGCCGGTCCGTGTGTACCGTCTCCTCGCCACCGGGGGTGTCGACGAGCGCATGGTGAGGATGCTGGAGGCCAAGACCCGCCTGTTCGACGCCTACGCCCGCCGCAGCGCCGTGGCGGAGGCCACCCCGGACGCGGTCGACGTGTCCGACACCGAGCTGGCACGCCGGATCGTCGAGGAGGAACAGGCACGTCTGGGCACGACGACGGACACAGGGCTCATGGCAGCCGAGTGAGGCCGCAGTGCCGCAGTGTCGTAGTGCCGCCTGCACGCCATGGAACGCCCGGGAGGGCGGGGCAGGCGTCGGTGTTCCGCGGCGCCCGGTGTCAGGGGCGCGGAGAACGAGTGTGCTATGACTCGATCGCATCAGTGAATCGAGCCCTCGAAGATCTCGGGGCGGCCCGCAGGGGATCCGCCCGTGGCCTGCCGGCGACCAGCGGCGCAGGACGGGTCGCCCGCTGCCACGGGGAAGGGGTCGAGCCGAACGAGGGGGACGTTGTGAACGAGGAGAGCGAACGGATACGCCGGCGGCTCTACGGGCTGATCTACCGGCACCCGGCCTGGTCGCTGGAGCAGATGGCGGCCGAGGTCCGCTGCTCCCTCGCCGTGGCGGACCAGATGTGCGACGAGCTCTGCGCCGTCGGACTGCTGATCCCCGCGTCCGCGGCGCCCTGCGGATATGTGACGGTGACGCCGGAGGCGGCGCTGACCCGGCTGTTCTCCGCCGAGGAGCGTCAGACCGCGGCCCACGCGCAGCACGTGTCCAGGATCCGCGGCGCCATCGCCTCGCTGATCGGCGACTATCCGCGGCTGCGCGACGAGCGGCGCGAGTCCCTCGAGATCGAGGTCCTGCCGACCCCCGCCCTGGTGAACACCTTCCTCGAGGACGCGGGCAGCACCTGCAATGTGCGCATGCGGTCGATGCATCCCGGCGGGCCGCCGCCGGAGGACCTCATGGAGGACATGCTGTTGCGCGACAAGGAGATGGAGAGCCGGGGGATCCGGGTGGAGACGCTCTACTCGCGGCGGACGGCGGAGGTCCCCTACATGGCGGCCTATCTGTCGGATGTCGAGCGGCTGGGGCGCGAGGCGCGTACGGCGGTCTATCTGCCGCTGCGGATGATCCTGTTCGACTACGACCTCGCCGTGCTGCCGATCAACCCGCACGACAGCGGTGAGGGGGCCTTCGCCGTCCACGGGCAGGCGCTGGTGCGGTCCCTGCACGCGCTGTACGACTACTGCTGGCACACCTCGGCGCCGTTCCGGCCGCTGGCCGCGCACGGCGCGGACCTCGACTCGCAGGATCTCGCCGTGCTGCGCATGCTCGCCGACGGCGTCAAGGACGAGGCGATCGCCCGTCATCTCGGAGTCTCCTCGCGGACGTTGAGCCGGCTGATGACCGGCCTGCTGGACCGGCTGGGAGCGCAGACGCGGTTCCAGGCGGCCCTGCGGGTCGCGGAGCTGGGACTCCTGGACTGAGGGCCGGCCGGCCCTCCGACGCCACGGCAGCGCCGGTCCGTCGGGTGTCGAGCACAACACCGGCCTGCCGGCGTCGACCGCAGCGCCGTCCGTCGGGCGTCGATCGCAGCGCCGGCCCGCTGGGCGTAGACCGCAGCGCCGGCCCGCCGGGTGGCCGTCGCAGGGCTCGCTTCCGGCTCCTGTTTCACGATCGCCGAGGGCTGCACATCCCTGCGGCGGAGGGGTGCGTTCCGTTTCGTCTCACATCGTGAGACCGATCGGGGGTGTGACGTCCTGTCGCCATGGCCGGTCGCCGCCTGTGGAATGGCTTGAACCCGGGGTCCGCGTGACAGCAGCATGGGTCTGCCGGACGGGAGGGGCGGCGGTGACCGCGTTCCCGTCCGCCGCGTCTCGCACACGTCAGACACCACCGGGGGATACGTATGTCTGCAACACTTCGCCATTTCGTCTGTAGCGCCCTCCTGTGCGCCTCTCTCCTCGCCGTGGCCGGAACCGTCCGCGCCGCCACGCCCGAGCCGGACGCCGCCGGCGGCCGGGTCGCGTCGGCTGCCGAAGCGACCCCGCTGTCCACGCCCCAGGGCGACAACGGCTGGTGGTAGGCGCACCCGCGCCTCACCCGCCCGCCAGCCAGTCCGCGCACCAGGAGAGTTCGATGGACGTCATCGCCGCCGCACCACCCGGTCCACCCGAGCCGGTCTTCACCACGGATCTCGCTCCGGCAGCGCACCGCGACCGCACGGTCGACGCGGTCGACGTGGCTGTCGTGGGCATCGGTTACGCGGGCCTTCCGCTCGCGGTGGCCGCCGCGCTGGGCGGGCACCGCACCCGCGGACTCGACCTGAGCGACTTCCTCGTGGCGCAGGTCAACATCGGCCGGCCGCCCGTCGACACGGTGACGTCCGCCGAACTGGAGTCCGCGGCGCCGCTGCTCGACGCCACCACGGACCCGGCGTTCCTGCGCGAGTGCTCCGTCGTCGCCCTGTGCGTGCCCACGCCGGTGGACACGCACGGCGTGCCGGACCTGGAGCCGCTGCTGGCCGCGGTGCGCACCGTCCGCCACCACCTGACGGCGGGGCAGTTGGTGATCATCGAGTCCACCACCTATCCCGGCACCACCGACGGCGTCATCCGCGACATCCTGGAGGAGTCCGGACTGGTCGCGGGCCGGGACTTCCATCTGGCCTTCTCGCCGGAGCGGGTGGATCCCGGCAACACCCGGTACGGCTTCCACAACACGCCCAAGGTGGTCGGCGGACTGACCACGGCGTGCGGCGCCCGTGCCGCCGCGTTCTACGCCGGCCTGACCGACCACGTCCACGTCACCCGGTCCAGCCGTGAGGCCGAGGCCGCGAAGATCCTGGAGAACACCTACCGCCAGGTGAACCTGGCGCTGGTCAACGAGTTCGCGCAGATCTGCCACCGGCTGGGCGTCGACGTCTGGGACACCATCGCGGCCGCGGCCACCAAGCCCTTCGGCTTCACCCCGTTCCGGCCCGGCGCGGGTGTCGGCGGCCACTGCATCCCGGTCGACCCGCTCTATCTCGTGCACCGCGCCACACAGGCCGGGGTGCCGTTCCGGATGGCCGAGCAGGCGCAGCGCATCAACGACTCGATCCCGGTCTGGGTCGCCTCCCGCGCGCAGGAACTGCTCGCCGCGAGGAAGATCGCCGTCCGCGGGGCCAAGGTGCTCCTGCTGGGCGTCACCTACAAGCCGGACGTCGCCGACACCCGGCACTCGCCGGCCGAACCGCTCGCCGCCGAACTGCTCGGCGCGGGCGCCGACGTGATGTTCCACGACCCGTACGTCAGCACCTTCTCCGCGCGGGGACGGGCGGTGCCCGCCGGGCAGGACCTGGTGGCCGACCTCGCCGCCGCCGACCTGACGATCGTCGTGCAGCGGCACCGGATGTACGACGGCGGCCTGCTGGCCCACGCACGGCTCGTCCTCGACCCCAGCGGACCCGGTACGACGGCGGAGGGCGTGTACGCATGACGCAGCACCCCGGGGTGGTGGAGCTGATCCACGCCCACGCAGCCGCACGCCCCACGGCCACCGCCCTGCGGACCCCGGCCGACACCGTGACCTACGCCGAACTGTGGACCCGGGCCGGACTGGCCGCGAAGGCTCTGACGGACCGCGGCGTGCGTCCGGGCGACACGGTCGTCGTGCGCATGCCCTCCGGTCCGCCGGCGGTCGTCGCGATGCTCGGGTGCTGGCTCGCCGGCGCCGCGTTCGTGCCCGTCGACATGGCGACCCCCGCCGAGCGCCTCGCGCACGTCATCGGCCACAGCGGCGCCGTCGCCGTCCTCGACGACGACACGGCGCTCGAGCCCACCACCGAACCCCGGCCCACCACCGAACCCCGGCCGACGGCCGCGGCCGGGACGCGGTCCGCCGGGGCGGCCGCCCCGCTCGACGACCGCGGCGCGTACGTCGTCTACACCTCGGGGTCCACCGGAGTTCCCAAGGGGGTCCTGGTGGGGCACCGGGCGCTGGCCGGCCACGTCCGCGCGTCCGTGGACCTGTTCGCGCTCGGGCCGCACAGTACGGTGCTTCAGTTCGCGAGCCTCGGCTTCGACGTCGCCCAGGAAGAGATCTGGCCGACGCTCGCCGCGGGGGCCACCCTCGCCTTCCACGGCGCGGGGAGCGTCCCCGACACCGCCCGCCTCGCCTCCGCCGCCGCGGAACTGGAGGTGTCCGTCCTCCAGCTCCCCACCGCCTACTGGCGCATGCTCTGCGCGGAACTCGACGGTACGGACGGTCCGTCGTTCGCCGGGGTCCGCACGGTGGTCGTCGGCGGCGAGAACGCCACGACCGCCGACGCCCGCGCCCACCGCCGCACCCCCCTCGCGCACACCGTGCTGGTGAACGGGTACGGCCCCACGGAGACCGTGATCACCGCGACCGCGCTGGTGCTCGCCCCCGGCGACGACGTGCCGGCGACGGCCGGGCTGCCCATCGGCCGGGCGGTCGGCGAGCGCGTCGCGCGGGTGCTCGACGAGGAACGACGGCCCGTCGCCGACGGCGAGCCGGGCGAACTGTGGATCGGCGGCGAGCTGCTCGCCACGGGCTATCTGCACGACGAGGCGAGGACGCGCGAGCTCTTCCCGCCCGACCCGTACGCGACGGCCCCCGGCGCGCGGATGTACCGCACCGGCGACATGGTGGTGCGGCGGGAGGACGGCGGCATCGAGTTCCTGGGGCGCGTCGACAACCAGGTGAAGGTGCGCGGCCACCGCGTCGAGCTCGACGAGGTCGACCGCCATCTGCTCGACGTGCCCGGCATCGTCTCCGCGACCGCGTTCACCCTGGACGACGGCGCCGGCGGGAACGTGCTCGCGGCCGCCGTGGCCGGCGACGGCTCCGGCCCCGACCCCCGGGCGGTCCGCGCGCACCTGCGGGAGCGGATTCCCGCCTACCTGGTGCCGGGCCGCATCGCGGTCCTCGACCGGCTGCCCCTCACCACGTCCGGCAAGACCGACCGCCGTGCGGCGGCGAAGGCCGCGGCGGCCGTCCTGGCGACCGGTACGACGCCCCTCCCGGACGGCTCCGGCCCGCCGCGATCCCCGCTGGACGCGGTCCTCGCCCTCCTCCGGTCTCTGCTGCTCGCGCCGGACTTCGGCCCCGACGACGACTTCCTCGCCCAGGGCGGCGACTCCCTCATGGCCCTGCGCGTCTGCGCCCGGATGCGAGGACGGGGCGTCTCCATGAACCCCGGCGATCTCCTCACGGGACGCACCGCCCGCGCCGCCGTCGCCCTGGCGGAGCGCCGCCGCGCGCCGCACACCGTCGAGGAGGAGCCGGCCGGCCCGCTCGACCTGCTGCCCGCCCAGCACCGCTGGCTCCGCGACGGCGACCTCCCCGAACGCGACCACTTCTGCCTCAACGCCCTGTTCACGACCGGCTCCGGCCTGTCGGCCCGCCGTCTGGCCCAGGTGGCCGGCGCGCTGCACAGGCGCCACCCGGCGCTGCGCACGGCGCTGCGCGAGGACGGCACGGCCGAGCTGGCGCAGAGCGACCCGGCGGACGCCGTCCGCGTCCTCGACCTGGGCCCGGTCCCGCCGCGGGAACGCACCGCCGTCCTGGAGGAAGCGCTGGCCGCGGCCCAGACGTCGATGTCGCTCGAGAGGGGCCGGGTCCTCCAACTGCTCTACGCCGACGGCGTGGACGGCGACGCCCGGCTGCTTCTGACGGTGCATCATTTCGTGCTCGACGGCGTCTCGATGAGCGTCCTCGTCGACGACCTGGAGCTGCTGCTGGCCGACGGCCGCCCGGAAGCCGCCGCGACGGGACCACGCGCGGTCGGGGACGCCCTGCGGGACTGGGTGCGCACGCCGCAGGCACGGGCGGACGCCGCCGCATGGGCCGCCCGCGCCACCGGGTTCACGGCGCTGCGCCCCGACACGGACGGCGCCGCCCCACTGCCCACGCTGCGCACGCACCGCTTCCGGCTGCCCGCGGACCTCACCCGTCAGGTGACCCACCGTCTCCCCGCCGCCGGTGTCTTCCCCCACCACTTCGCGCTCGGCTGCCTCGTCGGCGGCCTGGCGGCCTGGACCGGGGAGCCCGTGCACGGCGTGGACGTCTACGCCCACAGCCGTGACGTGTCCCCGGGCGACCTCGACCTGTCCCGCACGGTCGGCTACGTGCAGAGCACCTACCCGGCCGTCCTGCGCTGGGAGGGGACGGGCATGCCCGCCCTCGTCGGGGCACTCGAAGGGCCGGCCGCCCTGCCCGAACGCCGGTACGGATTCGACGCGTTGCGCTTCCTCTCACCCGATCCCGGGGAGCGCGCGGCCCTGGCCGCGTGTCCGCGCCCGCGGGTCCGGCTCAACTTCCGGGGGCATCTGCTGCGGCTGGAACAGCGGTCGTCGGGCGCCGTGCTGCGGCCCGCGAGCGAGAGCTTCGGCGCTCACCGCTCGCCGCTCCAGCAGGAGCGGTATCTGCTCATGGCCGAGGGGGACATCGTCGACGGGCGACTGGAGATGAGCCTGAAGTACTCCACCGTCCACTGGAGCGCGGAGCGGATCGAGGAGCTGGCCGGCTGCGTCGAACGGGTGATGCGGCAGACGCTGGACGACTCCGGCGACGCGTCCCGGGCTCCCGCGGGCCCGGCGCGTGCGCACACCGCCCCCCTCGCGGACGGGGGCGCCGCATGACACCGGTCCCGCCCACGATCGCCGGCATCCCCGCCGAGCACCAGCCCGCGACGGGCAGCGCGCCGCGATGGCCGCTGGTTCTGTACTTCCACCATGTGCACCCCGGCGTACGGCACTACACGGCTCTCTCACCGGACGAGTTCGAGCGGGGACTGGAGCAGGTGCTCGAACGGTTCGACCCGTACGATCCGGCCGACCTGCTGGCCGACGGAGGGCCCCGCCGGCCGGAGCGTCCCACGGTGCTGGTCACCTTCGACGACGGCTACCGCGACAACACGACCCACGCGCGGGACATCCTGGACCGCCTCGGCGTCCGCGCGGTGTTCTTCGTCTGCACGGGGATGCTCGGACGGCGCAGCCCCCGTCCGCGTGAGGACCACCTGACGTACGAGGAGTGCGACCGGCTGGCGGGCGAGGGACACCTGATCGGCGCCCACACCCGCACCCACCCGCACCTCGACCGGATCCCCGCGGCCGACGGCCGCGCCCAGACCCGGGGGTCGCTCGACGACATCCGCGAGCGGTACGGCCCGGGTCCGGCCCGGCTGTTCGCCTACCCCTACGGCGGGGTGCCCGCCGAGCCGCACCTGCCCGACGACGTCCTCGCCTTCGGAACGGTCCGCTCGCCCGCCACGCCATGGACCGCGCACCCGCAGCGGATCCGCAGAACCTATCTGCCCTCCGGGGCGGCCGACACCTGGGCCGATCTGGTGCTGCACTGGCGCACCGCGTGGGACGGGCCGACGGCGCCGACCGCGGCCGGCCCGTCCTGACCGCTTCCGAGAGGGAAGACAGATGACCGAACGGAAAACGTGGCGCACCCGGCTGACCGGGGCGCTGCCCGCCACTCGCGAATCCCGCATCATCGCGGTGAACGCGCTGATCGGATCCATGGGCACCGGCATGTTCCTGGCCGGCTCCGCCCTCTACTTCACCCGCTTCGCCGGACTGAGCGAGACGCAGCTCGGCGTGGGCCTGGCCGTCGCGGGAGTCGTCGGCCTCGCCACCGCCGTGCCGATGGGCATGCTCGCCGACCGCTTCGGCCCGCGGAACATCATCCTGGTGGTCTGCCTGTGGCGGGCGGTCGGCTACCTCGCCTATCTGCGGGTCGACGGATTCGCCGAGTTCATGCTCACGGCCAGCCTGCTGTACGTCATGGACCGGGCCGGCCAGCCCCTGAACCAGGCCCTGGTGGGCCGGCTGATCACCGGGTCCGAACGCAACCGGACGATGGGATTCATCAGGTCCCTGCGCAACCTCGGCTTCACCGTCGGGTTCTCGCTCGCCGGCATCGCCCTGACCACGGGGTCGAAGACGGCGTTCCAGTGGCTGTTCATCGGCAACGCCCTCAGCTTCCTGGTGGTGTTCGCCCTCGTCTGGCTGCTGCCGCGGGTCGGCCCGGCGGCGGCCGAGGACACCGGCGAGGGGGAGAGCGCGAAGGCGGTGGTCCCGCCCATCCGCGACTGGCGGTTCGTGGCGGCCACGGCGGCGAACGGCGTCATGTTCCTGCACGACGCCATCCTGATCACCGTGCTGCCGCTCTGGGTCGCCGAGCACACCGCGTCGCCGATCTGGATGATCACCGTCCTGGTCACCACCAACACGGTCATCACCGTGCTGGGCCAGGTCAGGGTGACCCGGCACATCGACAGTCTGGCCTCCGCCACCCGCGCCACCACCTGGTCGTCGGTGCTGCTGCTGTTCGCCTGCGTCGCCTTCGCGTTCAGCGGCTGGTCGGACTCGGCCGGCTGGGCTGTCACGACCCTCATGACGGCGCTGCTCCTGCTGACGTTCGGGGAGCTGCTGCACTCGGCGTCGTCCTGGGAGATCTCCTTCGCCCTGTCGCCCGAGGCGGCACAGGGCCGCTACCTCGCCTTCTTCAACGTGGGCTTCTCGGCGGCGGAGATCGCCGGACCGGCCTTGGTGCTGTGGCTGCTGTCCCGGACCGGCCCGGGCGGCTGGCTGGTCATCGCGGTCTGCTTCCCGCTCTCCGCCGCCCTGAGCCGGCTCGGCACCCGGCAGCGGCCGGCGCCCGTCCCGGCCGGGCCCGGCGCGGCCGAACCCGTGGCCGCCACGAGCGGCTCCTGACCGCACGCACCGGCACGCACCCGCCCGGCGCCCGTCGGGCCGCCCGCGGCCCGGCCGGCGGGTATGGCCCGCTCCACGCGAGGCGCGCCCGGGCCCGCCGCCCGAAGCACCCGAAGCGCCCGCGGCGACGCAACCCGCACCGACCGCATTCCCACCGACCGGCGGAATGCCCACTGACGGAGGAAAGCATGTCCGACACACCCGCCCCCCAGCACCTCCTGATCGTGAGCGGCGGCCGTGATCTGCCGGACCGCGCGCGCGACGCCTGGCCCGGGCTGCGCACGACGGTCATCTGCCGGCCCGAGGTGGTGCCCCGGCTGCGCAGCCGCGAGAAGATCCAGCGCCTGATCGTGCTCCGCGAGGACGCCCCCGTCGAGGAGTGGGTGGCCGCCGCGCGGTTCGTGCACGCGATCGACCCCGTCGACCGGCTGGCCAACTTCACGGAGAAGGACACCGAGAAGACCGCGGCCATCGGAGTCGACCTCGGTCTCGCCTGGCACAGCGCCCGCACGGTACGGGCGGTGGCCGACAAGCACGAGATGCGCAGGGTGCTGGCCGAGGCCGGGATCGGCGGCGTCGTCGCCGAGACCGTCCACGACGTCGAAGGCGTGCTCAAGGTCGCCGAGCGGACCGGCTACCCGCTGATCTGCAAGCCCGTGCGCGGGGTCGCCAGCAAGGGCGTCACCCGTATCGACGGACCGGCCGACATCGGGCGGGCTCTGGAGTGGGGCGCCGAGGGAGCCGGCGATCTGGACGCGCCGGACCTGCTCGTCGAGCAGTTCCTGAGTGGCGACGAGTACAGCGTGGAGTGCGTCAGCGAGGACGGCGAGCACCTGGCCGTGGGCATCACCCGCAAGATCTCCGAGCACGACCACTTCGTCGAGGTCGGGCACGTCGTGCCCGCCCCGCTCGCGGACGCGGACGAACGACGGATCCGGGACGCCGTCACCGGCATGCTGACGGCCCTCGGCGTCCGCCAGGGCGTCACCCACACCGAGGTCATCGTGGCAGCGGACGCCGTGCACATCGTGGAGACGCATCTGCGCCCGGCCGGCGACGAGATCCCCGAGCTGTGGGCCCGCGTCAGCGGCGTCGACCTGATCGACGTCGTCGCCCGGCAGGCCGTGGGCATCAAGGTCCTCGACGACGTCCGGGCGGCGCTCGCCGCCCCGCACGACGGGCCGAGCGCGGCGGCCATCTGGTACGCCTGCCCGGACGCGGTGGGCGAGATCGTGGAGATCACCGGCGAGGACGAGGCCCGCGCGCTCGAAGGCGTCGTCGACGTCGAGGTGCTGCGCGAACCGGGCAAGCGGCTCAAGGGAGTCACCGGATCCTTCGCCCGGGGTGCACACGTGTGCGCGGTGGGCACGTCACAGGACGAGGCGCTGCGCCGCGCCCAGGAAGGGGTGCGGAAGCTGTCGTTCACGGTGCGCAGCGACGGCATGGCCGCCCGCCACGAGGCTCTGGCCTCGACCGGCTGACCCCGCGTCGGCCGCACGGACCGCGGCGGCCCGCCGCCCGGCGCGCCCGCACGACCGGGACAGCAAAGACACCAGAAACCCCGGACTCCGAGAGCCACCTGAGACACCAGAGAGAAGAGAGTGAAGAGAGATGACCGCACAGAACAGTGAACCGGCCACCCCCGACTACGCGTTCGGCGGCCTGCACCACGTCCAGCTCGCCATCCCGCCGGGCGGCGAGGACCAGTGCCGGGCGTTCTGGGGCGAGGTGCTCGGGATGACGGAGCTGGAGAAGCCCCCGGTGCTCGCCGCCCGCGGCGGATGCTGGTTCCGCGGCGGCGGCCTCGAGGTCCACCTCGGCGTCGAGCAGGACTTCTCGCCCGCGCGCAAGGCGCACCCGGGCATCCTCGTCCGGTCGCTGCGCGGTCTGGCCGAGCGCCTGGAGAAGGGCGGCCACGAGGTGACGTGGGACGACAACTTCCCCGGCCACGACCGCTTCTACGCGTTCGACAAGTTCGGCAACCGGCTGGAGTTCCTGGAGCCGCAGACCGCGTCCTGACCCGGGCCACCGGGCCCCGGTGTCGTCCGACCCCGTACCACGGCATTTCGAGGAGCCAGCAATGACCGAAGCAGCGGGCAGGCCGCCCGCCTTCCGCGTGGCGGACCTGATCGTGGCCGAAGGCCCCGAGGGAGCCGAGCGCATCCTGATCGCGGGGCTGACCGTCACCGTGGCCGCCGGCGAGATCGTCGCGGTGCTCGCGGACGACACCGGGCCCGCGGTCGCGCTGATCGAGGTGCTCGCCGGGCGCCGCCGGGCCCAGTACGGCGCCGTCACCGCCGGCGGGGCCCCCAGGCCCCGCCGCATCACCCCGGTCCTGCCCGCCGGCGTGACCGTGGTGAGCGCACGGGAGGCCTCCCCGGCCGCGCCGGCCACGGCGCCCGTCGTGGTGGTCGACGCCGTCGGCGGCCCGCATCCCGACGACTCCCGTGCCGACCCGGCGCGCTCGGCGGCCCGGCGGGGCAGCGCGGTCCTCCTGGTCACCACCGACGCCCGGGCCGCGGCGTCGGCCGACCGGACCGTGCACCTCAACCGCGCTCCCCGGCCCGAGCCCCGCCCGGCGGCGGAGGCGGAGGTGCGTTTCACGCCCGACGCGCTGCTGACGGCGGCGACCGGATCGCTCACCGCCGCCGGTGTCGGTGCCGAGCGCGCCGCCCTGGTCGCCCGTGTCCTCGTCGACGCCGATGTCCGGGGCCACTTCTCGCACGGTGTGGGCCTGCTGCCGATGTACCTCGACCGGCTGCGGCAAGGCGGCATCGATCCCGCCGCCGAACCGGAGTGGACCCGGGAGGACGGCTCCGTCGTGCTCGTCGACGCCCGAGGCGGGTTCGGACAGGTCGCCGCCGATCTCGCGGCCCGCCGGTGCGCGGAGCGTGCGGCCCGCGACGGGATCGCCGCCGTCGCCGTCCGGGGCAACAACCACGTCGGCATGCTGGCCGCGTACCGCGACCACTTCGTCCGCCACGGCGTGGTCGGTCTCGTCCTCAACGTGTCGGGCCCGAGTGTCGCCGCCCCCGGCGCGGGGCGTCCCACCCTCGGGAACGACGCGGTGTGCATGGTGGTTCCCCGCGACGGCCGGGCCCCGCTGGTCGTGGACTTCGCCACCGGCACCGTCGCCAGCGGAAAGATCAGGCATGCCGCGCACCGCGGTGAACGCGTGCCCGCGACCTGGCTGGTGGACCGCGAGGGCCGTCCCACCACCGATCCGGAGGAACTCGACCGCGGCGGCGCCGTCCCGGTCTTCGGCGGTCACAAGGGCCTCGGGGTCGCCGTCATCACCGAGGTGCTGGCCGGCGTCCTCGCCGGCGGCACGGTGAGCCCCCTCGTCCACAAGCAACGGGCCGAGCCCGACCGGCCGATGGACTGCTCCCAGTTGTTCCTCGCGCTGTCGCCGGGCGCGTTCGGCGACCCGCCGGTGGACGAGCTGCTCGACGTCCTGTCGGGCGCGGTGGCCGCCGGCTATCCGCAGGGGCCGCCCGCGGTCCACCTGCCGGAGCAGCAGGAGCGGCTGGCGGAGGCGCTGGCGGCCGAACACGGCGTGCCCGTGCCGGCGTCGGTCGTCGAACGCCTCGGCTGGGACGCTCCCGAGACGGCCGCGGCCGCCCCGGCGGGAGGTGCCGCGTGAGCACGCGTCTCGGTGTGGGCATCGTCGGATTCGGAGTCGCCGGGCGGCAGCACGCCGCCGCCCTGGAGCGCCTGCCGGGCGCGGGCATCGTGTCCGTCCTGGAAGAGGCCTCCACGGTCGACACCGGCGACCATCGCCGGGCCGGTTCGTGGCGGGAACTGCTCGACGACCCCGACGTCGGGCTGGTGGCCCTGTGCGTTCCGCCCGGAGGGCGGGCCGGGCTGGCGGTCCAGGCGCTGGAGGCGGGCAAGGCCGTCCTGCTGGAGAAGCCGCCCGCCGTGTCCGTGGCGGAGATCGACGCCGTGGCGGCCGTGGCCCGCCGGACCGGCCTGCCGGTCGGAGTCATGCTCCAGCACCGGATGCGGCTGCCGGACGCGGCCCTCGCCGCCACCTGGTCGGCGCCCTCCGTCACCGCGGTCCTCGAAGTGTCCCGGTTCCGCCCTCCGGCCCACTACCGGCGTGCCGGGTGGCGCAGCGACCCCGCCGCGGCACTGGGCGGCATCTCCGCCCATCTGGGCGTCCACTACCTCGACCTGGCCTGTCAGCTGCTCGGGCAGCCGGAGTCGGTGCGCCTGACGCCGGCCCGGGAGGTCGCCGCGGGGATCGACACCCGCGTCACGGGAGTGGTCACGTTCGTGTCCGGGGCCACCCTCGCGTTCACCGTGACCGCCGAGTCGATGGTCCGTTCCGAGCGGCTCCAGGTCCTCGGCCCCGACGGCGGCCTCAACATCACCGACGGCACGGTGATGACCCAGATCGGGGGCGCGGAGCGGACCTGGCCCACGGTGCCGACCGCGGAGCTGCGCACCGACGTCTACCGCGAGATGGCCGAGGCCATGGCCACGGGACGGCCCCCGGCGCGCTGCCACCTCGACGGCGCCCGGGGAGTGACCGGGATCCTCTCGTCGGTCGCCGGCGCCACGGCGGTGATGGCGTGAACCCCCTGATCGGCGTCTCCTCCGGTTCGGCGCCGCACCTGGACGCCGCCGCCCTGGCCGGCCTCGTCCTCTCGCTGGGCGGCACGGCCGTCGACGTGCGGGAGGGCAAGGGCCACGCCTGGGAGGCCGGAGGGCTCGACGGACTGCGGGCCGCCGGAGCCGAGGTGTGCTTCGTCGGCGTCGCCACGGTGCTCGGCGACGCCGCCCACCCGCCCGGCGGGATCGGCGGCCGGCGCCGACTCGAGAAGGGCCTGCCGGTGAAGGTCTTCGCGGCCGCCGGATGCACCGCGCCCGAGCGGCTCGGCCTGACGCTCGCCCAGGTCGAGGCGCTGGTGGCGAGGGTCGGCGACAGCTCCCTCGTCCTCGTGGAGACCCATCACGGATACGCCCCCGTCCCCGAACTGGAGGAGCTGTGCCGCCGGGCCGGCACCTCGGTCCTGCTCGACACGATGGGGCTCGCCAGAATCGACGGCGATCCCGTCGCGGCGGCGGCCCGGCTCGCCCCGTGGATCTCGTACGCCCAGGTCAAGGGCTTCGACTGGGACGCGCCCGGCACCTCGCGCCACCGGCCGCTGGCCTGCGCCCGGCCCGAGCTGACCCGGCGGGTCCTCGACGCGGCCGGCGCGCTGCGCGCGGTCACCGTCGAGTCGAAGGCGCCGTCCCTCGCCGAGGACACCGCGCTGCTGCGCGAGTGGTACGTCCCCGGTCCGCCCCCGTCCCCGGCCCTCAGCGAGGAGGCCCCGTCGTGAGACTCGCCATCATCAACGACGAGTTGTCCCAGGACATCGAGGAGGCGGCCGCGGTGTCGGCCCGCCTCGGCTTCGACGGCCTGGAGATCCGCTCCAGCGGCGGCGTGCCGCCGCATCGCATGGACGACGCCGCCCTCCTCGCCGTACGGGACGCCGTGACCCGGCACGGGCTGCGGGTGGCCGGTTTCGACCCGCCGGCCCTGAAGTGCGAACTGCCCCGCACGGCGGCGGAGACGGACGCCGCCCGCGACCTCGTGGTGGACTCCGTGCGCAGGGCCGAACTGCTCGGCGCGCCGTTCGTGCGCGTCTTCACCTTCTACCGGCAGGGCGACCCGGACCCGCGCAGGGCGGCCGCGGCGGCCCGCGAGGTGCTGGACGGAGTGCCCGCGGGACGGGTCCCGCTGCTGGTGGAGACGGGCATGCGGACCAACAGCCCCACCATGCGCCACACGCTGGAGTTCCTGGACGCGCTCGGCGACGACCGCCTGGGCGTGCTGTGGGATCCCGGCAACAGCGTCTTCAGCGGCTGGGACCCCGCCCCGTTCCCGCAGGACTACGCGCTGGGGCGCGAACGCATCCGGCACGTCCACGTGAAGGACCCGGACGGGCAGCGCGCCTACGTCCGTCTCGGCGACGGCGATCTGCCCTGGCCCGCGATCCTCGCGCGGCTGGCCGAGGACGGATACCGGGACTGGGTCTCCCTGGAGACGCACTGGCGCGTCGGACGGGTGCTGACGCAGGCCCAGCGCGACGAGCCGTGGGGCGAGGACTTCACCGCCGGCGGCTTCGAGGCCAGCACGGCCTGCATGCGACTGCTCCGCGAGATGACGCGGGGCCCGGGCGGGGACGCCGTTCCCGCCGGCACGGACGCGCACACGGTGGAGGCCGGCGCATGACCATCTCACCCGTGATCCTGCTCGGGGGCCAGCGCTGCGGCACGACGGCCCTCGCCTACGCGATGAACCTCGCCTTCCACGACGCGGGCGGTCACTTCACCGTCAACGGCAAGCTGCCCTACCTGCTGCACCGCTGGCTGGGCGGCCAGGACCTGGCGGACCGCCACCTGCGCGCCGACGAGATCCTGCACGCCCTGGACCGGCGGCCGCCGGACGGCGCGGGAGTCGAACAGTGGCGCGCCCGGGTGGAGCGGAGCCTGCGGGCCGCCGCCCGGGACGTCGCCGAGGGCGCCGCCGGGGACGATCCGGTGGAGCTGGCGCGGCGGATCCTGGGCGCCGCCCAGGGCGAATCGCCTTACTGGGGCGACAAGTACAACGAGTACCTGCTGCACCTGCCGTGGTTCGGCAGGGTGCTGCCCGACGCCCGTTACGTGATGCTCGTCCGCCACCCGGTGGAGGCCGCCCGCTCGATGCTGCGGTGGAAGGGCGACCGGCCGTACGTGCCGCTCACCGAGGAAGCCGCCCTGGCCAAGTGGACGGCGTGGAACAGGCACTGGCTCGCCTTCGCGCCCGGCGTGCCGGCCGAGCGCCGTCTGGTCGTCGAGTACCACGCCCTGTGCCGGGGGGAGGAGACCGAGCGCCTGTCACGGTTCACCGGGCTCGATCTCACGCCGTACCTCGCCGGCCTCAAGCCCCGGTCCCCGGCCGCCGACACCGGCGTCGTCCTGCCGGCGGACACCCGAACCGTGTGGGAGGAACTGCGCGCCGCCGCCGAGCCCGCCGCCACCGCCCCCGCCCCCGCACCGGCCCTGACCTGAACCGACCCGATCTGCCCTATGAACCCCGCCCTGATGAACCACCTGATGAACCACCCCATGAACTCCGACCTGAGGTGACTCCCTTGTCCGCAACCCGCGTTCTCGTCGTCGGCGGAAAGGCCGGCATCGTCCGCAAGGCCGCAGCACTCGGTCTCGAGGTGGTGCACGTCCAGAAGCCGTCCGCGTTCGACCCGGACGTGGTGCCATACTGCGCCCAGCTGCTGCTGGTCGACTACCAGGACGTTCCCACCGTCACCGCCCTGGTGCGCGCCCTGCACGAACAGCGCCCCTTCACCCGTGTCTTCACCCAGACCGAGGCGGCCCAGGCCGTGGCCGGACATCTGACCGACACGCTCGGACTGCCCGGGAACAGCGAGCGGACCACGCGCCTGCTGCACGACAAGCCGGCGCTGCGGGCCCTGCTGAACGAGCGGGGCATCGGACCGGTGGCGACGCTGACCCGGCCCAGCCGCGCCGAACTGCGCGACTTCGTGAAGGCCTCGGGAGCGGCCGTCCTCAAGCCGACCATGGGCTCCGGCAGCCTGGGCGTCCGCCGCATCGCGTGCGTGGACGAGGTCGACGAGGCGTGGGCGTGGCGCGAGGCCTTCGGCCTGGACGACTTCATGGCCGAGGAATGGCTGGTCGGCGCGGAGCTGAGCGTCGAGACGTTCTCCCGCGCCGGATCCCACACGGTCGTCGCCGTCACCGGCAAGGAGACCGGGCAGGGAGTGGTCGAGCTCGGCCATGTGGTGCCCGCGCCGCTGGACGACGCCGACCGCTACGCCGTCGAGGCGACGGTGCGGGCGCTGCTGGACGCCGTGGGCTTCGTCGACGGCCCCGCGCACACCGAGCTGATCCTCACCGCCGCCGGCCCGCGCGTCGTCGAGTCGCACAGCCGCCGGGGCGGGGACCGCATCAACGACCTCGTCCGCCTCGTGCACGGCGTCGACCTGGAGGAGGCCACCTACCGGCTCGCCCTGGACGACGACCCGCCGGCGCTGCGGCGGGCGCCGGACGGCGCGGCCGCCATCCGCTTCCTCGTGGCCGACCCCGGGACCGTCACCTCGGTGACCGGCGAGGCGGAGGCGGCGGCCGCGGACGGCGTCGTCCAGGTCGACGTCCAGGTGGAACCCGGGGACACCGTGCACGAACTGCGCTGGTCGGAGGACCGCTGCGGGTTCGTCGTGGTGCGCGCGGCGGATCCGGAGACCGCCGTGCGGCTGGCGGGCGAGACCGCGGCCCGCGTCGTGATCGCCACCGAGCCGGCCGCCGCCGGCCGGGGCCGGCCCGTCACGCTCGGCGCGCTGCTCGACGAGGTGGACGAGGTCCTCGACCCGTTCGCCGCCACCACCGCCGAGCCGTCCGCCACCGCACCCCGCTGACCGGCCGCACCCCCGGCATCCTCCGCACCCCCTTCTCCGAACCCCACCCGACCCACGGACGTGGCCGCCGGCGAACGTCCGCAAGGAGTACGGCAATGAGCACGACACACCCAGACGGCGGCAAGCAGGTCTCCGTGGTGGTCGCCACCCGCAACCGGCCGACCGACATCGACCTGCTGCTGGCCGCGATCGCGGCGTGCGACACGGGCGTTCTGCACGAGGTGATCCTCGTCGACGACTGCTCCGACACCCCCCTGCGCGTCGACGGCGACGCCCACCCCTTCCCCGTGCGCCTGCTGCGCCACGAGCGGCGCCGTGGCGCGGCGGCCGCCCGCAACCTCGCCGGCCAGGAGGCGACCGGCGACGTCATCGCCTTCCTCGACGACGACGCCCGGCCGCTGCCCGACTGGTTCGACGTCCTCGACACGGCCCTGACCCCCGACCGGGCGGCGATCACCGGCAGAGTGCTCCCGTTCGACAGCAGTGTGGTGGCCCGCGCCCGCCAGTACCGCTACGAGGTCCGCTACGCACAGCACGGCCCCGGCAGCGAGGTCACGTTCTTCGCGGGCGGCAACTCGGCCGTGTGGACGCAGGCGTTCCGCGCCGCCGGCGGGTTCCCCGACGTCGTCACCGCGAGCGACAACGGTCTCGTCGAGCGGCTCGCCGAGTCCGGGGGGCGGGTCCACTTCGTCCCCGGCCTGCGGATCGCCCACCGCAACAGCAAGGGAGCCGGCATCGCCCTGCGGGAGGCGTGGCGCGCGGGGCGTCTGGCGCCCCGCAGCACACCGGCGGCCGCGCTGCGCCGGTTCGCCACCAGCGCCAGGACCCAGCCCTGGTCGGACGATCCCGCCGCGGCAGGTCTCAACATGGGACTACAGGCGGCGAACTCGCTCGCCACCGCTCTGCCGGCGGCCTGAGCGATGGCGGGCACGGGGGACGCGCGCCGGGCGGACGCGGGAGCCACGGTGTGGCTCACGGGCCTGCCGAGTGCGGGCAAGACCACGATCGCGCGGGCACTGGCCGGGCGGCTGCGCGAGCAGGGCCGGCGCGTCGAGGTGCTGGACGGTGACGAGATCCGCGCGTCCCTGTCGGCCGGCCTGGGGTTCGGCCGGGCCGACCGGCACACCAACGTGCAGCGGATCGGCTTCGTCGCCGAGCTGCTTGCGTCGCACGGCGTGCTGGCGCTGGTGCCGGTGATCGCACCGTACGCGGACAGCCGAGAGGCGGTGCGCCGGCGCCACCGGGAGCACGGCACGGCGTATGTCGAGGTGCACGTCGCCACACCCGTGGACGTGTGCTCGGCGCGGGATGTGAAGGGCCTGTACGCGAAGCGGGCGGCGGGCGAGATCAGTGGTCTGACCGGGGTCGACGACCCGTACGAGGCGCCGGCGGCGCCGGATCTGCGGATCGACTCGCAAGGCCGGACGGTGGCGGAGTGCGCCGCGGCCGTCCACGCGCTGCTCACCGAGAGGGGTCTGCTGTGACGACGTTCGCCGCGACGGTCCGTGAGAGGACGGACGGCCCGGACAGCCCGTACGCGCTGTCCCATCTGGACGCGCTGGAGTCCGAGTCCGTGCACGTCTTCCGTGAGGTGGCGGGGGAGTTCGAGCGGCCGGTGGTGCTGTTCTCCGGCGGCAAGGACTCGGTCGTCATGCTGCATCTGGCGCTGAAGGCGTTCGCGCCGGCGGCGGTGCCGTTCTCGCTGCTGCACGTGGACACCGGGCACAACTTCCCCGAGGTGATCGAGTACCGCGACCAGGTGGTCGCGCGGCACGGGCTGCGGCTGCACGTGGCCTCGGTGCAGGAGTACATCGACCGGGGCGAGCTGCGGGAGCGGCCGGACGGCACGCGCAATCCGTTGCAGACGGTCCCGCTGACGGAGGCGATCCGGCGCCACCGTTTCGACGCGGTGTTCGGCGGCGGGCGGCGTGACGAGGAGAAGGCGCGGGCGAAGGAGCGGGTGTTCTCGCTGCGGGACGAGTTCTCGCAGTGGGATCCGCGCCGTCAGCGTCCGGAGCTGTGGAATCTGTACAACGGCCGGCACGCGCCGGGTGAGCATGTGCGGGTCTTCCCGCTGTCGAACTGGACCGAGCTGGACGTATGGCAGTACGTGCGGCGCGAGCGCATCGAGCTGCCCGGGATCTACTTCGCGCACGAGCGGGAGGTGTTCGCCCGCGGCGGGATGTGGCTGACCGCGGGCGCCTGGGGCGGTCCGAAGCCGTCGGAGCCGGTGGAGAGGCGGCTGATCCGCTACCGCACGGTCGGTGACATGTCCTGCACCGGCGCGGTCGACTCCGGCGCGGCCACACCGGACGCGGTCATCGAGGAGATCGCCGCGTCCCGGCTCACCGAGCGGGGCGCCACCCGCGCCGACGACAAGCTGTCCGAGGCGGCGATGGAAGACCGCAAGCGCGAAGGGTACTTCTAGAGATGACCAGCATCACCGAGCAGCCCGGCGCCCGGTCGTCGACGACCACTCTGCTGCGCTTCGCGACCGCGGGCTCCGTGGACGACGGAAAGTCGACCCTGGTGGGGCGGCTCCTGCACGACTCCAAGTCGGTCCTCGTGGACCAGCTCGAGGCGGTGCGGGAGTTCTCCCACGGCCGCGGCCAGGAGGCGCCCGACCTGGCGCTGCTGACCGACGGCCTGCGCGCCGAACGCGAGCAGGGCATCACCATCGA
This sequence comes from Streptomyces sp. NPDC048481, assembly GCF_043200075.1. NCBI lineage: Bacteria > Bacillati > Actinomycetota > Actinomycetes > Kitasatosporales > Streptomycetaceae > Streptomyces > Streptomyces sp. NPDC048481. Next base: position 354,965 of record NZ_JBICXC010000002.1, on the reverse strand, counting down.
CGTCGCCTACCGCTACTTCGCCACGCCCAGGCGGCGGTTCATCCTGGCGGACACGCCGGGGCACGTGCAGTACACCCGCAACATGGTGACGGGCGCGTCGACGGCCGAGCTGACGCTGATCCTGGTCGACGCCCGCAACGGCGTCGTCGAACAGACCCGCCGGCATGCGGCGCTCGCCGCGCTGCTCCGCGTCCCGCACGTGGTCCTCGCGGTCAACAAGATGGACCTGGCCGGCTTCGCGCAGCCGGTGTTCGCCGCGATCGCCGAGGAGTTCACCGCGTACGCGACGAAGCTCGGCGTGCCCGCCGTCACCGCGATCCCGATCTCCGCGCTCACCGGCGACAACGTCGTGGAACCCTCCGCGGCCATGGACTGGTACGACGGTCCCACCGTCCTGGAGCACCTGGAGACGGTGCCGGAATCCCGTCTGCCCGCGGGCGGCTCGTGCGCGGACGGCGGGACGGCGGGACCCACCCGGTTCCCCGTGCAGTACGTGATCCGGCCGCAGACGCCCGAGCACCCCGACTACCGGGGCTACGCCGGCCAGATCGCCGCCGGCGTCCTGCGGGTGGGGGAGGAGATCGCCGTGCTGCCCGCCGGCCGCACCTCGAAGGTCGCCGGGATCGACCTGCTGGGCCGGTCCGTGGACGTGGCCTGGGCGCCGCAGTCGGTCACCCTCCTCCTGGAGGACGACATCGACGTCTCGCGCGGCGACATCATCGTCCCGGCCGGCGACGCGCCCGTCGCCACCCGCAGCGTCGAGGCCACCGTCTGCCAGGTCGCGGACAGCCCTCTGACCGTCGGCCGGCGGGTGCTGCTCAAGCACACCACCCGCACGGTCAAGGCGATCGTCGAGGACATCCCCTCGCGCCTGACCCTCGACGACCTCACCCAGCACCCGGCCCCGGGACGGCTCGTCGCCAACGACATCGGCCGGGTCGTGATCCGCACCGCGGAACCGGTCGCACTCGACTCCTACGCCCGCTCCCGGCGCACCGGCTCGTTCCTGCTGATCGACCCCGCCGACGGCGCGACCCTCGCCGCCGGCATGGCGGGCGACGCCTTCACGGGCAGCGGCGCCGCCGAGGCCCCCGGACCCGAGGCTCCCGGACCGGGCGGCGCCGCGGACGAGGGCTGGGACTTCTGAGGTGAGCGGACACCCCACGGCCGTCGAGGTGTGCGGCGCCACGAAGACGTACGGCACGGGCGCCGCCCGCCGCGTCGTGCTGGACGACGTCCGTCTGCGGCTGGAGAAAGGCGAGTTCGTGTGCGTGGTCGGCGCCTCCGGTTCGGGCAAGTCGACCCTGCTCCAGCTGGTCGCCGGCCTGGAGACCGCGACCGCGGGACACATCGACGTCAAGGGCGGACGCCCGGCGGTGATGTTCCAGGAGCACGCCCTGTTCCCCTGGCTCACGGCGGGGAGCAACGTCGAACTGGCGCTCCGTCTCGCCGGAGTGTCCGGCGCGGCCCGGCGCGCGCGGGCCAGGAGCCTCCTCGCGCTGGTGGGACTCCCGGACAGCCATGGGCAGCGGGTGCACGAACTGTCCGGCGGCATGCGCCAGCGGGTCGCCCTGGCCCGAGCCCTGGCGCAGGGCGCCGACGTGCTGCTGATGGACGAGCCGTTCGCGGCGCTGGACACGGTGACCCGGAAGGCGCTGCACGGCGAACTCGCCCGCGTCTGCGCGGAACGGGGGGCGACGGTGCTCTTCGTGACGCACGACGTCGGTGAGGCCGTGGCACTGGGGGACCGGGTGGTGCTCATGTCGTCGGGGCCCGGTCGCGTCGTGGCCGAATGGCCCGTCCGGCGAGGCCCGGCGCGAGGGGCCGACACCTGCGACGCGGCCCGTCTCGTCGACGAGATCACCGCCCGGCTCGCCGAGGAGGCCGACCGCCATGCCCGCCGTTGACAGTCCCCGACGCCCCACGCCGTCACGGCCCGGCCCCCGCGTACGGCCCGGGGCGGTCCGCCCGCACGGAACGCCCGCGGGGACCGGCCGCCGAGGCCGCGCCGGGGCGCTGCTCCGGCGTGCCGCGGCCCGGCTCTGGCCCGGCTGCTCGGCGCTGCTGCTGGTGGCGGGCCTGTGGCAACTGGTCCATCTGCTCGGCCTGTCGCCGGTGCTGCCCGCGCCGTCGGCCGTGCTGCGGGACCTGTCGGACGCCTGGTCGGCGGGGACGCTCGGCTCCGGGCTGCTGCACAGCCTGGGGCGCTGCCTCGCCGGGTTCGCGGCGTCGGCGGCGGTGGGCGTGCCCCTCGGTCTGCTGCTCCACCGGTTCGGGTTCCTGCGCACGCCCGTGGCCCCGGTGCTGGGAGCGTTCCAGTCGCTGCCGGCCGCGGTCCTGGTGCCCATCGCCGTGATGTGCCTCGGCCCCTCGCGCGGCGCCGTGTACCTGGTGGTCCTGCTCGGCGCGGTTCCCTCGGTGACGACCGGGGTCCTCACCGCCCTGGACCAGGTGCCGCCCCTCCTGGTGCGGGCGGGCCGCGCGATGGGGGCGACGGGAGCCGCCGCCGTGCGTCATGTCCTGCTCCCGGCCGCCCTCCCCGGTGTGGTGGCCGCACTCCGGCAGGGCTGGGCGTTCGGCTGGCGGGCCCTGATGACGGCGGAACTCATGACGGCGACCCCTCTTACCGGCCTCGGCCGGATGATCGACGCGGGCCGGCGCAGCGGTCGGCTCAGCGCGGTTCTGGCGGCCGCCGTGGCCGTGCTGGCCGTCGGCGTGCTGGTGGAGGCGGGCGTCTTCGGACCGGTGCAGCGGCGGGTGCTGCGCGCCCGCGGACTGCCCGGCACGGACGGACGGTGAGCGGCGGTCGCACGTCAGTGCCATGCCGGGTCCGGCGCCCTGCCAGACTGGCCCGGGCGACTCGACGACCGGCTGCCCGCCCGACCGCGTAACCCGTCAGAACCAGGAGCACGGTGCTCGTGTCCATACCCCCGCCACCAGGGCCGCACCAGCCCCAGGACGACCCGTACCGGCCTCCGCGGCCGTCGGACCCGTACCCGCGCGACCCGTTCGCCCCGCCGAAGGACCCGGACGCGCACGGCCCGCACGCACCGCACGCCCAAGGCCCGTACCCCCAGGGCCCGTACGGGCCACAGGGGCACCCGGCCGGCGCTCCGGGACATCCGGCGGATCAGCATCCCGGATACCCGGGGTATTCCGGGTATCCGGCGCAACCGGGCCCGTATCCGCAGGCCCCCTACGGGGGTGCGCCCTACCCGGTCTGGGGGCAGGGGTACAGCCCGTACGGGCGTCCGGCCGCGGTCAACGGTCTGGCCGTCGCCGCCCTCGTGCTCGGCATCCTGTGCTTCCTGCCGGCCGTCGGTCTGGTGCTCGGGATCGTCGCGCTGGCGCAGATCCGGAAGCGGGGCGAACGCGGCAAGGGCATGGCGGTGGCGGGAGCGGTCCTGTCGTCCGTCGGGCTCGCGCTGTGGGTCCTCGCGCTGGCCACGGGCGGCGCGTCCGAGTTCTGGCAGGGGTTCAAGGACGGCGCGGCCGCGCGCTCCGGCTTCTCGCTCGTCAAGGGCGACTGCTTCGACATCCCGGGCGGGAGCTTCGGCGAGGACGTGTACGACGTCGACGAGGTGGCGTGCTCGGGCGAGCACGACGCCGAGGTCTTCGCGACGGTTCCGCTGTCCGGCAGCCGCTTCCCGGGCGACGACCGCGTCGGGCGGATCGCGGACGACGAGTGCTTCCGGCTCCGGGACGCCTACACGAGGGACCCCTGGGCGCTGACCGACGAGGTGGACGTCTACTACCTCACGCCCGCCTCCGGGAGCTGGCGCGCCGGCGACCGGGAGATCACCTGCGTCTTCGGACCGGTGGACGACAAGGGCACCCTGACCGGCTCGCTGCGCGCGGACGAGACGACCCTGGACGCCGACCAGCTGGCCTTCCTCGAGGCGATGGCCGTCGTCGACGCCGTCCTCGGACAGGAGCCGGAGGACTCCGCCGACGTGGACCTCGCGGCCGGCCGGAAGTGGGCCGCGCACACCGGGGACGTCACCGCGGACCAGGCGGCCGCGCTGGGGGACCGCGCCTGGCCCGCGAAGGCCGGCGGGCCGGTCGCCGCGCTGGCCGAGGACATGCGCAGGTCGGGCCGGGAGTGGGCGGCGGCCGCGAAGGCCACCGACGCCGACGCCTTCTACGAGCACTACGAGACGGCCTACGCGTACGTCGACGGCCGCACGACCGTCACCGCACGCGAGGCTCTGGGCCTGGCCACCACGCCGCCGGCTCACGACGAGGACTCCGACAGCGGGGACGGCGGGGCCGTCGGGGGCGACGGTGACACCGGCCTCGATGTGTGATCACGTCCACAGCGGGGAGAAAGTGCCTGGGTAAAGCGTTTCGCGAGCAGATGTCATCACATCGAGTGATTCCCTGGCCTTTGCTTGCACGGCCCAACCCACGGTTGCCAGGCTGTAGCTGTCTGTACAACCTGATGGGAGTGGCCAGTGACATTCGGTGAGCAGCCGGCGTATCTGCGTGTCGCGGGTGATCTCCGCAAGAAGATCGCCGACGGATCGCTGCCACCGCACACCCGCCTCCCGTCCCAGGCGAGAATCCGCGAGGAGTACGGCGTCTCCGACACGGTGGCCCTGGAGGCGCGCAAGGTGCTGATGGCCGAGGGCCTGGTCGAGGGCCGCTCCGGTTCGGGCACCTATGTACGCGAGCGGCCCGTCCCCCGCCGGATCGCCCGCTCCGGCTACCGCCCGGTCAGCGGGGCCACCCCGTTCCGCCAGGAGCAGGCCGAGGCGCACACCCGCGGCACATGGGAGTCCAGCAGCGAGCAGGTCGAGGCGGGCGTGGCCGTGGCGGAGCGGCTCGGCATCAAGCCGGGCGACCGCGTGATGCGCACGAAGTACGTCTTCCGGGAGGCCGGCGAGGCGATGATGCTCTCCACGTCCTGGGAGCCCCTCGCGGTCACCGGCCGCACCCCGGTGATGCTCCCCGAGGAGGGTCCGCTCGGCGGCATGGGCGTCGTCGAGCGGATGCGGGCCATCGACGTCATCGTCGACAACGTCACCGAGGAGGTGGGTGCCCGCCCCGGGCTGGCCGAGGAACTCCTCACCCTCGGCGGCGTCCCCGGGCACGTGGTGCTGGTCGTGCAGCGCACGTACTACGCCTCGGGCCGCCCGGTGGAGACGGCCGACGTGGTGATCCCGGCAGACCGCTACCGGGTCGCGTACCACCTGCCGGTGAAGTAGGCCGCCCGCAGAATCACTGCCCCCCATCCGTCGCCCGCGGAACACTGCTCACCGGCCCGCCCCCCAGCGCCCGTCGGCGGGAGGCGGAGAGGGCCGGCGACGACCGTGTCCTGCGGGGCGGGTGGAGTGGAGGAGGCGCCAGGGCGGCCCGGGGCCGTAGCGCATACGGCCGGGCGGCGCACACCCTTCCGGCAGTTGCCGCCGGAATCGGCCCGCCCGGGAGCTGGCCGCGCGCCGTCGGAATCCGGACGTTTCCCCTGGTTCCCGCAGGTCGACCGGTATCTGCCCACAACCCCGCCGACCGGACGCGTTGCGGCGCGCGCACGGCGCGTTCGGTCCCGTGCGCCCCCTGCGTCCTGGCTGGTTGCGTACCTCTTTGTGCAAAGCCGTGTTCGGTGCGTAAAGGTAAGGCGTACGCTCGGGCATATGCGGATTGCGGTTTCCTTGGCAGGCGGGGCGCGCGGCGCGCCGCGGACGGGATCCGGCCGGGCCGGGACGGTGAGGGGGCGGAGGGCGCGATGAACGACGGCACCACCTCCCTGCCCTGGCTCGTCATACGGCAGGACGACAACGGCAACCGCTACCGCGTGGGCAGGTACGCGACCCGGGCCGAGGCCCAGGAGACCGCGGACAGCCTCGACGGCCGCGGGCACAAGCAGCTCTACTGGGTCGAGCGGATCGGCCAGACGCAGGGACAGCCGCAGCGCCACGCCCAGACCCCGCACCACCCCCCGACACCGCCTCCGGCCCAGGCGCAGACACAGATGCAGGCGCAGGCGCAGGCGCAGAACGGTGACGGCACCCTGAACTGACCGGGCGTCGGACCGGACCCGTCGTCAACCCGGCGTCGGCACCGCCCCCGACCGCCCCGCCCCGACCGCCGCTGCCCCCGGCCGCCCCGCCCCCCCACCAGCTCCCGTCCCGTAGGCTCCGCCGCATGACGGAACGGACCGTGGTGGTGGGAGCCGCGCTGCTCGACGGCGGCCGCCTGCTCGCCGCCCGCCGCAGCGCGCCCCCGGAGCTGGCCGGACGCTGGGAACTGCCGGGCGGCAAGGTCGAGCCGGGGGAGGGCCCCGAGGCGGCTCTCGTGCGCGAACTGCGCGAGGAACTCGGTGTCGAGGCCGAGACCGTCGGACCCGTGCCGGGGGAGTGGCCCCTGAGACCGCCCTACGTCCTTCAGGTGTGGACGGCCCGGCTGCGGCCCGGCTCGGCCGCCCCCGAACCGCTCCAGGACCACGACGCGCTGCGCTGGCTCGCCCCGGAGGAGGTCTGGGACGTCGACTGGCTCGACCAGGACGTTCCCGCGGTGCGCGAGACGCTCGCCGTGATCGCCGCCGACGCCCACTGAGCCCGTCCCCTCGCGGTTGGCCGGTGGCTGGTCGTCCGTCGCGCGGCCGCGCGCGGATCCCGCGCCCGGGGCGCGTCGGCGGGCCGGGCGGGGGCGGGGTGTACGCCGTTCGTGCCACTGTGCGCCCTGCCGAGCGATACTCGCCCAGAGATATCGGGTATGTGCCCATTAACCCCACGAAACCGGACATGGGTGCACTCGCTGGGCTGGGAAGTGATCGGCGTGATCGACACCGAGGACGACCGGGCCGAGTGGTCGTTTCCCGCGGAGCCCGGTGCGGTGCGCACCGCCCGCGCGGCCGTCCGCGACCAGCTGCACCGCTGGGACCTCGACAGCCTGGGCGACATCGCGGCCCTGCTGGTCAGCGAGTTGGTGACCAACGCGCTCCGGCACGCGACCGGCCCCATCGGCGTCCGTCTGGTCCGTCAGGCCCGGCTGCGGGACGTGCTCCTCGTGGAGGTGTCCGATCCGCTGCCCGACCCGCCGCGCGAGCGGGTCGCCCGCCCCGACGACGAGAGCGGGCGCGGACTTCAGCTCGTCGCCTCCGCCGCGCGCCGCTGGGGCACCCGGCCGGGGAGCGCCGGCAAGACCGTGTGGTTCGAGCTGGCGGTGTCGGGTTGACGGGGCGTGACACGGGGATGACCCAGGTGGACGGCGGGCCTCCCGCCGTCGCCCGTTCGGCGCCGGTCCGCGACCGGTGCCCGAAGGTGTGATTCGACCACGTGCCCGCTGGTTAGAAGACTGGAAGTGTTGTCGCGGGACGGGCCGGAAAACGCCTGGACCGTGCTGTGATCGTGAACACCGTGTCGTGCGGACCCGTAGTGCTGGATACTGCGGGCAGCCGCCGCCGGTGACCGGTGCCGGACGCGGTGAGCTGGAGGGGACGGTTCGCGTGAGCGAGATACCAGCGAAGGCCACGGAGTCCGAGGACCCGTCGGGCGGCGCGAGGGCGGAGGCCGCGGGCGCGCACGCCGCGGACGCCGTGCACCGCCCCGGCGACGGGGAGGGCGAAGCGGCGTCGCACGGTGACGCCATGTGGCAGAGCAGCCCACCCGGTTCGATCTACGACTACATCAGGGTCGCCTCGTTCTCGATCGGCCCCGACGGCCTCGTCGACCAGTGGAGTCTGCGCGCCGAGCAGATCTTCGGCATCCCCGCCGAGCGCGCCGTCGGCATGGACCCCATCGACGCGTTCGTCGACCCCGACCTGCGCGAACGCGGCCAGCGCAAGATGGCAGAGATCCTCGACGGGCGCGAGTGGACCGGCGTGGTCCCCTTCCGGATGCCCGACCCGGCGCCCGGCGGCGGACGCGGCGAGCAGGGCCTCGCCGAGGTGTACGTCATGCCGACGCGCAGTCTGGACGGCGAGAAGGCCGCCGTGTGCATCGTCGTCGACGTCCGCACGCTGCGCAGCATCGAGACCGACCTCGCCGCCTCGCAGGCGATTTTCGGCCAATCCCCGTTCGGCTTCCTGCTGATCGACCCCGACCTGCGGGTGCGCCGCGCCAACCAGCGGTTCGCCTCCATCTTCGGCGGCACTCCCGACGAGCACCGCGGCAAGGGCGTCCACGACTACCTGCCCCGGCCCGAGGCCGAGCGGGTCAGCGCCACCCTGCGCCGGGTCCTGGAGACCGGCGACTCCATCACGGACATGCACGTCACCGGGTTCGTCCCCGGCTCCGACGAACGCCGGCACTGGTCGATCAACCTGTACCGGGTGCACAGCGGCAGCGGCCGGCCCATCGGCATCGCCTGGCTCGGCACCGACATCACCGCCCGCCGGGCCGCCGCCCGCGAGGCCGCCGCCGCACGGCGCAATCTCGCCCTCCTGAACGAGGCGGGAGCCCGCATAGGCAACTCCCTCGACCTGGAGACGACCGCGCGCGAACTCCTCGACGTGGTCGTGCCCGGCTTCTGCGACCTGGCCACCGTCGACCTCTACCAAGGGCTCCTGGCCGGCGACGAGACCCCGCCCGGACTCGCCGACGGCAGCGCCGAACTACGCCGGGTCGCCTTCTCGTCCGCCGTGTCCGACGCCCCCTTTCCCGGCGCGGGCGCGCCCGTCGCGGTCGGCGCGGTCCACCACTTCCCGTTCAACTCGCCCTGCGCGGACGCCCTGCGCACCGCCCGCCCGCAGACCATCCCCGGCGAGGAGGGCGGCCTCGTGCAGTCCAGCCTCGCCGTCCCGATGGTCGCCCACGACACCGTCGTCGGCCTCGCGCAGTTCTCGCGGACCAAGGGCAGCGAGCCGTTCGGCGACCGCGACCGCGATCTGGCCGTGGAGCTGGCGGCGCGCGCCGCGGTCTGCATCGACAACGCCCGCCTCTACCGGCGCGAGCACGAGCGGGCGCTGATACTGCAACGCTCCCTGCTGCCGCCCGGCGACCCGGTGGCCTCGGGCCTGGACATCGCCTGCCGCTACCTTCCCGGCAACGTCTCGATGGGCCGGCCCAGCGAGGTCGGCGGCGACTGGTTCGACGTCATCGAACTGCCCGGCCACCGCACGGCGCTGGTGGTGGGCGACGTGATGGGCCGCGGGCTGCGGGCCGCGGTCGCGATGGGCGAACTGCGCACGGCCGTGCGCACGCTGGCCCTGCTCGACCTCGAACCGGCCGAAGTGCTCTCCGCGCTGGACGAGATCGCGCGCGGGCTCGGCACCCCCGGCGGCGTCCAGCAGGCCACCCGGGCCGCCCGCCGGCCCCGCGAGGCCGACCTGTCCGAGGTGTACCTCGCGACGTGCGTGTACGCGGTCTACGACTCGGTGACCCGGCGCTGCACCTTCGCCAACGCGGGCCATCTGCCCCCGGTCCTCGTCGAGCCCGGCGAACCGGCACTGATGCTCGACGTGCCGCCGGGCATGCCGCTCGGCGTGGGCGGCGAACCCTTCGAGGAGGTGGAGGTCGACCTCCCCGAGGGCGCGCTGCTGGCGCTCTACACCGACGGCCTGGTCGAATCCCGCGACCACCCCCTCGACGAGGGCCTCAACGCGTTCGTCGGGGCGCTCACCGACCCCACCAGGCCGCTGGAGGACGTCTGCGACCACGTCCTGAACACGCTCGACTCGCACCACGGCGAGGACGACATCGCGCTGCTGATGGCACGGGTGCAGGGGCTGCCCGCGGACTCGGTCGGCGACTGGACGCTGCCGCGCGAGCCGCGCAGCGTGGGCCGGGCGCGGGAGTACGCGCGGGGCCGGCTCCAGTCGTGGGGTCTCGAAGCGCTCGTCGACACCACCGAGTTGCTGGTCAGCGAGCTGGTCACCAACGCGCTGCGTTACGGCGAGGGGGAGATCAGACTCCGGTTGCTGCTGGACCGCACCCTGGTGTGCGAGGTGTGGGACGCGGGCCTCGTCCAGCCGCGCCGCCGCCGCGCCCGGGACACCGACGAGGGCGGCCGCGGTCTCCAGCTGGTGGGGCTCCTCTCGGCGGCCTGGGGTTCGCGCCGCACCCCGCGCGGCAAGACGGTGTGGTTCGAACTGCCCCTGCCCGACGGCGAGACGACGCTCGCGGACCCGGCGGAGGCCCTGCTGAGCCTGTTCTGACGGGCGCTCATCCGTCGGCGGCGGGCCGGGCCGGTCCGGCGAAGCCCGCCGGCCGCCCGCCGTCGGGATTCCCGGCCGGTACGACGCCGCCGAGGACGGCCCCGCCGACGCCCGCCGTGTGGTCCGGCCCCGCATACGGGTTCCCGTGCGCGCGGACGTCGAGTTCGGCCAGCTCCCGGGCCTCCCCGGCGAGGTCGTCGGCGGACGGGCGGTCCGCCGCGTCCCCGGTCGCGAGGAGCCGCCGCGCCTCCGCCAGCCGGGTGCGCGCGGTCACGCCCACCGCCCCGCGGTGCGTCTCGACGAAGTCGGCCGCGCAGCCGACGGCGGACCGGGCGGTGAGCAGCGCGGCGGCCCGCAACGCCTCGTCCGGCTCCGGTCCGAGGGACACGGCCGCCCGCACGATCCGCCGAAGCTCCCCGACCGGATCCCAGCCCGCCCCGGCCGGATCCGGGTCCTCCCCGACCGCACCTGAACGCGCCGCGACCGGATCGGGGCCGCGCGCTTCCCCCTGATCCGGGCCCGCATCTGTTCCCCGGTCAGGGCCCGCGACGCCGTCGGGACGGACGGCGGGCGGGCCGTCCGGGGCCGGGCGGTCCGGCAGTCGGCGCCGGATCGACGCCAGCACGGCGTCGGCGTGCAGCAGCCGGGCGTGCAGCTCCCCCGGCGAGGCGTCCGGCGGCGCGACGATCACGCGCCGTCCCGTTCCCGTTCCCGCCCCGGCGTCCGCCCTCGTGGCCTCCTCTTCCCCGGCCCCGCGCGGGACGCCGTCCGCGTTCCCGTCGGCCCGGCCGTTCCCGGCGCCTTCCCGTGCCGCTTCCGCCGCGCGGGCCCGGGACAGGTGCTCCTGGGCCGCCGCGAGGGCGGCCGGCGCCGCCCGCTCGGCCGCCGCCAGCTCGCCGGCCAGCCGGTCGACGCCCTCCAGGAGGACGGCGGCCTGGGCTATGACCCCCTCGGCGGCCCCCAGGTGACGAGCCGCCCGCTCAGGCCGTCCCGCATCGGCCGCCTGACGCGCCCGGTTCAGCCGGTCGGTGGCGAACAGCAGCCGGTCCCTGGCCTGTTCGACGTTGCCGACGACGCCGTCGGTGGCGATGTGCGCGTACCGGGCCCGCAACCCGGCGAGGACGGCCTCCGCGGTCCCCACCCGCCCGGTCAGCTCCCGGAACCGCCCTTCGGCGACCACCAGGGCCTCACCCGACGCCCGCCCCGGCGCGCGCAGCCCCTCGAACTCCCCGGCCGCCGAGTCGAGCAGCCCCTGCACCTCCTCGCACCGGCCGATGATCCCGGCGAGCGCGTGTTCCCGCGCGGCCTCCTGCGCCGGCACACCCTCGTCGTAGCACTGCCGCATACGGAAGGCGGCGGCCAGTTCGGCGGCGGCCTCGTCGAGGGTCCGCCGGAACCGGGCCGTGTCCTGGGCGGCGAACAGCTCGGCGGCGAAGCCGAGTTCGCCGCGGGCGGCCCGGATCCGGTCGTCGGCCGCGACCAGTGCGGCGCAGGCCCGCTCGTCGAGGGCGGCGGGCCGCGGCGCCGACGGCGCGGACTGGGAGGTCTGCGACGACTGCGACGACGGTGCCGGCCGGACGGGCTGCGGCGACGCGGGGTGGCCGGTCCCACCCGGGGTCGTGCGGTCGCGGGTGCGTCTGACCCGGCGTATGTACCCGTACCCGGCGGCCGCGCCGGCCGCGCCGACGGCCACCAGCGGCAGCACCAGATCGACGGTCGACCTCCCGCCGTCGGCGGTGACGGTGGCGGGAGCCGTGCTCGCGGCGGGCGCCGGGTCCTTGATCGCAACCGGAACCCCCGCATCGGACGTCATCCCCGGCAACACCAGCCACACGATGCCGACCGTCCCGCCCACCACGGTGTGGGCCACCCGTACGGACAGGTGCGAGCCGGTTCGCCGGGGCCGGCCTCGACGAGGCTGCGAAGAGGTCACATTTGCGAGCGTATGGCCGTCAATGCGGGCACGCGAGCGGGATGCACCCGACTCGGGGGGCGTGGGGCGGAACGACACGGGAGGGGGCCCCGATGGAACGACCACCGGGACGGACGACCGCGGACACCGAGCCGGACGGCGAGGCAGCGTCCGGCACCGAGCGGGGGAACCCGGACAACCCCGAGAGCACGGGAGAGCTGAAGACCCCGGAGAAGCAGGAGCCCCCGGAGTCCCCGGGGCCCCCGGAATCCCCGGTGAAGCAGGGGAGGCGGTGGAGGCGTTGGGTGCGCCGGGGGGCGCTAGCCGTGGTGCTGCTCGTGCTCGTGCCGGTGCTGACAGCCGAGGCGGTGCTCGGTGTGAACGGCATGGGAGATCCGGCCGGGAGTGCCCGGACGCGCGGCAAGGACGCCCTCTGGCTGGGCCACGCCTGGGTGGACGGCCGCAAGACCGACGCCGATGTCGAGGCTCTGGCCCGCCGCCTCGCGGACACCGGCATCCGGGACCTCTATGTGCACGCCGGCCCGCTGGAGCACGACGGCACGCTGCCCGCGTCCGCCTACCCGCGTGCGCGGTGGTTCGTCGCCGCCGTCCACCGGGCGGCCCCCAGGCTGCGCGTCCAGGCCTGGCTGGGCGACGTGCTCGCCTCGGAGACCCCGGACGGCATGCGGCTGGAGCGCCCGGCGACCCGCGCCGCCGTCGTGCGGTCCGCCCGGGAGATCCTCGCGGCCGGCTTCGAGGGCGCCCACTTCGACCTCGAACCCCTCCACTCCGACGACGCCCACTACCTCGCCCTGCTGGACTCCCTGCGGGCCGTGACCCGCGCGCACCACGCCCAGCTCTCGGTGGCCGCGCACCAGATCGACCCGGTGCCGGGGTTCCACTCCTTCTGGGGCACGACCACCGGGCACCCCAAGTGGTGGTCGCAGAAGTTCTTCGGCCAGGTCGCCGGACGCGTCGACCAGATCGCGGTCATGTCGTACGACACCATGCAGCCGTTGCAGCGAACGTACAGCGGTTACGTCGCCCAGCAGACCTCCCTCGCCCTGGAGGTCACCCCGCGCTCCACCGACCTGCTGATGGGCCTGCCGTTCTACCAGGAGAACCGCTTCGGGCACTGGGCGCACGCGGAGACCGTCGCCGCCGCCGTCCGGGGCGTCCGGCTCGGCCTGTCCCGCACCGACGCCGACCGCGCGAACTTCGGTGTGGCGGCGTACGTGGACTTCACGGCGACGGAGACCGACTGGAGGGCGTACCGGACGGGTTGGGTCCGGTAGGAGGTGGCCGCCCGGCCCTTCACGCGTCCTCGGGCGACCGCCTCCTGATCTTCGAGCCCAGCCACACCAGCGGGTCGTACTTGCGGTCGACCGCCCGCTCCTTCAGCGGGATCAGCGCGTTGTCCGTGATCCTGATGCCCTCGGGGCACACCTCGGTGCAGCACTTGGTGATGTTGCAGTAGCCGAGCCCGTGTTCGTCCTGGGCGGCGCGTCCGCGGTCCAGGCCGCTCTCCTCGGCCGCGTCCAGGGGGTGCATGTCCAGCTCGGCGACCCGCATGAGGAAGCGGGGGCCCGCGAAGGCCGTCTTGTTCTCCTCGTGGTCGCGCACGACGTGACAGGTGTCCTGGCACAGGAAGCACTCGATGCACTTGCGGAACTCCTGCGACCGGTCCACGTCCTGCTGGAACATCCGGTACTCGCCCGGCGCGACCCCCTGGGGCGGCACGAACGCCGGGACCTCCCGCGCCTTGTGGTAGTTGAAGCCCACGTCCGTGACCAGGTCGCGGATCACGGGGAAGGCGCGCAGCGGGGTGACGGTGATCGTCTCCGCGCGGTCGAAGACCGACATGCGCGTCATGCACATCAGCCGGGGGCGCCCGTTGATCTCGGCCGAGCAGGAACCGCACTTGCCCGCTTTGCAGTTCCAGCGGACGGCGAGGTCGGGCGCCTGGGTGGACTGGAGCCGGTGGACGATGTCGAGGACGACCTCGCCCTCGTTGACCTCGACGGTGAAGTCCTCCAGGTCTCCGCCCCGCGCGTCGCCCCGCCACACCCGGAAACGGGCGTCGTAGCCGCTCATTCGTACAGCTCCTCTTCGGTGAGGTACTTGACCAGCTCCTCCTTCTCGAAGAGGGCGAGCAGGTCGGGGCGGATGGGCTCGGTGGTCTCCCGCACCAGCCGGATCTGGCCGTCCTCGGGTCCGGCGGCCGCCGGGCCGTCGCCCGGCCCGGTGAGCCGGCACAGCAGGTTGACGTTGCGCCAGGCGCGTTCCATCGCCGGGTGGTCCTCGCGGGTGTGACCGCCGCGCGACTCGGTGCGCTCCAGGGCCGCCCGCGCCACGCACTCGCTGACCAGCAGCATGTTGCGCAGGTCGAGGGCGAGGTGCCAGCCGGGGTTGAACTGGCGGTGGCCCTCGACGCCGGCCCGCCGGGCCCTCACGCGCAGCTGCGCCAGCTTGACCAGGGCCTGCCTCATCTCGCCCTCCCGGCGGATGATGCCGACCAGGTCGTTCATGGTCTGCTGGAGTTCCTGGTGGACCGCGTACGGGTTCTCCGGGGGGCCGGGCGCGGGTTCCTCGCCGTCGGCCTCGGCGGAGAAGGGGCGCAGGGCCTCCGCGGCCGCCGCGTCCACCTGGGCTTCGTCCACCGGCGGCCGGGCGGTCGCCGTCGCCGCGGCGTGCGCGGCCGCGTGCAGTCCGGCCCGCCGGCCGAACACCAGCAGATCGGACAGCGAGTTGCCGCCCAGCCGGTTGGAGCCGTGCATCCCGCCCGCGACCTCGCCGGCCGCGAACAGTCCGGGCACCCCGCGTGCGGCGGCCGTGTCCGACTCGACCGCGATACCGCCCATCACGTAGTGGCAGGTGGGCCCGACCTCCATCGCCTCGGCGGTGATGTCGACGTCCGCCAGCTCCTTGAACTGGTGGTACATCGACGGCAGCCGGCGACGGATCACCTCCGCGGGCATCCGCGTGGAGACGTCGAGGAAGACGCCGCCGTGCGGGGAGCCGCGGCCCGCCTTGACCTCGGAGTTGATGGCGCGGGCGACCTCGTCGCGGGGGAGCAGCTCGGGGGGGCGCCGGTTGTGGTCCGGGTCCTCGTACCAGCGGTCGCCCTCCTCCTCCGACTCGGCGTACTTCACCTTGAAGACGTCCGGGACGTAGTCGAACATGAACCGCTTGCCCTCGGAGTTGCGCAGCACCCCGCCGTCGCCGCGGACGGACTCGGTGACGAGGATGCCCTTGACCGACGGCGGCCAGACCATGCCCGTGGGGTGGAACTGCACGAACTCCATGTTGAGCAGGGGGGCTCCGGCGAGGAGGGCCAGCGCGTGGCCGTCGCCGGTGTACTCCCACGAGTTGGACGTCACCTTGAAGGACTTGCCGATGCCGCCGGTGGCGATCACGACGGCGGGCGCCCGCAGGACGAAGAAGCGGCCGGTCTCGCGCTCGTAGGCGAAGACGCCGCTCACCCTGGATCCGTCCTTCAGGATCCGGGTGACGGTGCACTCCTGGAAGACCTTCAGCCGGGACTCGTAGTCGCCGGTCTCCCGGAAGTCCTCCTGCTGGAGCGAGACGATCTTCTGCTGGAGGGTGCGGATCAGCTCCAGTCCGGTGCGGTCGCCGACGTGGGCGAGGCGCGGGTACTCGTGGCCGCCGAAGTTGCGCTGCGAGATGCGGCCGTCCTCGGTGCGGTCGAACAGCGCGCCCCAGGTCTCCAGCTCCCAGACCCGGTCCGGGGCCTCCTGGGCGTGCAGCTCGGCCATCCGCCACTGGTTGAGGAACTTGCCGCCGCGCAGGGTGTCGCGGAAGTGGACCTGCCAGTTGTCGTGCTCGTTGGCGTTGGCCATGGCCGCCGCGATGCCGCCCTCGGCCATCACCGTGTGCGCCTTGCCGAACAGCGACTTGCAGATGACGGCCGTGCGGGCGCCCCGCTCGCGGGCCTCGACGGCGGCCCGCAGGCCGGCGCCTCCCGCTCCGACCACGACGACGTCCCACTCCTGGCGGTCGACCACGGTCATCGGCGGGCCCCGCTCATCAGGTTCGGCAGCATCTAGAAAAACCTCGGATCGTCGAAGACACCGGACGCGACGAGATAGACGTAGAAGTCGGCGAGCGCGACGCTCACCAGCGACGCCCAGGCCAGCAGCATGTGGCGGGCGTTGAGGCGGCCGACGAACTGCCAGGCCCGGTAGCGCACGGGGTGCTTGGAGAAGTGCTTCAGCTTGCCGCCGACGATGTGCCGGCAGGAGTGGCAGGAGAGCGTGTACGCCCAGATCAGGGTGATGTTGAGCAGGAAGACGAGGGTGCCGAGGCCCATGTGGCCCCACGCGTGGTGCTCGTCGCGGAAGGAGAGCACGGCGTCGTAGGTGAGGATCCCGGCGACGAGGATCGCCGCGTAGAAGAAGTACCGGTGGATGTTCTGGAGGATCAGCGGGAAGCGGGTCTCGCCGGTGTACTTCGTGTGCGGCTCGGCGACCGCGCAGGCCGGCGGCGAGGCCCAGAAGCCCCGGTAGTAGGCCTTGCGGTAGTAGTAGCAGGTGAGGCGGAAGCCCAGCGGGAAGATCAGGATGATGATCGCGGGGGAGATGCCCCACCAGCTGCCGAAGAGGTCCGTGTTCGGGCCGGCGTGCATGGGCCGGCAGTTCTCCGCCAGGCACGGCGAGTAGAACGGCGAGACGTAGGGCGCCGCGTAGTAGTCCGCGTTCGCGAAGGCCCGCCAGGTCGAGTAGACGATGAACGCCAGCAGGCCGGCCGCGGTGGCGGCGGGGGCCAGCCACCAGCGGTCGGTCCGCAGGTGGGGCGCGGCGATCGCGGCGCGGCCAGCGCCGCGGACGCCGCTTCGGGGACGGGGGTCGGTGGAGGGGGGTTCCGTACCAGTGGCCAACTCAGGACTCCGGTCGGGTCAGGGGCTCGGGTCAGGGTGCGTGCCGGTGCCGGGCGCCGAGTCCCTCGTCGTCGGTGTCGATCCACAGGGAGTCGTCGTAGGGGGTGTCGGGGATGGTGAGCAGCTCGGGCCGGCGCGGAGTGCCGGGCTGGGCCGTCGCTTCGCGCAGCAGCGCGACGCTCTCCTTCAGATGGGCGGCGTCTGCGCGGACGCGGCGCATCTCCAGGCCGCCGCTGCCGAGCTGCTGTTCCAGTCGGCCGACGGACCGGGACAGGTCGTCGAGGCAGCGCTGGACCGCTGTCAGGTCGTCGTGCACGGACATGCCATGACCTCGCTTCCGTGGGCGTCTCGCCCTGGACGGGAACGTTCATGTGCGCCTGCGAGTGTTGCGCGTCACACCGGTGGATGTGAAGGCGTGTGCAGCGATTGGCGGATGCGCAGGGGGTGCGTTGCTCCGCACGAGTGGCCTTCGACGGTCCCGCCGCCGTGTCGCCGTCGGCAGGCGAACCGTTTCGCTTTCAGTGGGCCGTAGATCTGATCAACACGCAAATACCGCCGAACGTGATCAGAACGCACCGGCAGCGGCTCACCGGAGGTACCAGAGATGTCCCACGACGGCGTCGGCCCGCGCGCGGTGACGCGTTCGGTCGCCTTCCTCACCGCAGGCGTGCTCGCGGTGCCCCTGCTCACCGGCTGCGGCTCCTCGGACGAGGCCGGCCGGCCCCTGGCCCGCCAGGACGTCGCCCGCGCCGACCGCGCCTCGGTCGCCGACGGCGGCACCCTGCGCTGGGCGGTGGACGCCGTCCCGGAGACCTTCAACGCCTTCCAGTCGGACGCGGACCAGACGACCGCCCAGGTCGCCCAGGCCGTGCTCCCCTCGATGTTCCGGATGGACGCGAACGGGCGGCCGCAGCGCGACGCCGACTACCTGGAGTCCGCGAAGGTCGTCGCCACCGAGCCCAAGCAGGTCGTGCTGTACAAGCTGAACCAGCAGGCCGTCTGGAGCGACGGCCGGGAGATCGGCGCCGCAGACTTCGCCGCCCAGTGGCGGGCGCTGTCGGGCAAGGACAGCGCGTACTGGACCGCCCGCAACGCCGGCTACGACCGCATCGAGAAGATCGAGCGCGGGGCCAACGACCTGGAGGTCAAGGTCACCTTCGGCCGCACCTACGCCGACTGGCGCTCGCTGTTCTCCCCGCTGTACCCGAAGGACGTCATGGGCACCCCCGACTCCTTCAACGACGGCGCGCGGCGCACGCTGAAGGTGACCGCCGGGCCGTTCGCCGTGAAGAAGGTCGACCGCAAGAAGAAGCAGGTCGGCCTCACCCGCAATCCGCGCTGGTGGGGGAAGCCGGCCAAGCTCTCCGAGATCGTGCTGACGGCCGTCCCGAGGGACGAGCGGACGTCCGCGCTGGCCGCCGGGAAGATCGACCTGGCCGAGATCGACCCGTCCGACGCACAGAACGTCGACGGCGCCGCCCGCGGCACGGCCGGACCGCCCGCCGGGACCGGACCCGCCGGCCTGGAGGCCCTGCGCAGATGGGCCCTCGCCCACGGCATCGACCCGGCCGGCGGGAAGGACGGCGACACGGCCGACGGCAAGGCCCGCGGGAAGTCCGCCGGGAAGGCCGACGACGAGTCCGACGAGCAGTCGGACGAGCAGTCGGACGACGAGGCCGACGACGAGAAGAAGTCCTCGGGCGAGAAGGCCCGCGCGAAGTTGACCGCGGCGATCGCCGAGTGGCAGAGCCGGCAGAAGGCGCTGCGCGCCTTCGAGGTCCGCAGATCGCTGGAGCCCGCCTACACCCAGCTGGCCCTGAACGGCGCGCAGGGCCCGCTGGCGGACGAGCGGGTGCGGCGGGCCGTGGCCCGCGCCCTGGACCGCAAGGAACTGGCCAAGGCCGTCCTCAAGCCGCTGGGCCTGCCCGCCGAGCCCGTGGGCAGCCACCTCGCCCTGGCCGGACAGGACGCCTACGCCGACAGCAGCGGAGCCCTCGGCGACCAGGACACCGCCGAGGCGCAGGCGCTCCTCGCCGACGCCGGCTGGGTGGCCGGCGGCCCCGTCAAGGAGAAGGACAAGGACAAGGGCGAGAAGGCGGCCGGCTCGGCCGGCAAGAAGGAGAGCGGGCCGGACGCCGAGAAGCCGGAGAAGGGCGGCAAGCCGGAGAAGGGCGAGAAGGCCAGGAAGAAGGACGACGACGGCACGTACATCGTCGGCGAGGACGACAAGGCGGCCGGCGACGAACGCCACGACGCCGCGAAGAACGAGGCCGGCGGACACCGGCTCGCCCAGGACGGCAAGCAGTACCGGCAGCCGCACCGGGGAGGCGCCCCCGGCGCCTACGCCCCCAAGGGCACCGCCGCGCCCCACGCCGACGCGGCGCTCCAGGCCGGCGCGGCCCCCAAGGGCACCGCCGCGCCCGTCGCCGCCCCGGCCAAGGCGCTGGCCAAGGACGGCAAGGCGCTCGACCTGCGGTTCGTGCTGCCGTCCGGCCCGGGATCGCAGTCCCTGGAGGCGGTCGCCGAGCGGATCGCCAAGATGCTGGCGAAGGTCGGCATCCGGACCGAGATCACCAAGGTCTCCGACGCGAGCTACTTCAAGGACCACATCGCGTCCGGCGACTACGACCTCGCGCTGTACTCCTGGCCGGCGTCCGCCTTCCCGGCCACCGACGCCCGGCCGATCTACGCCAAGCCGCGGCCCGCCGCGGACGGCTCCCTGACCGTGGAGCAGAACTACACCCGGGTCGGCACCGACCAGGTCGACCAGCTGTTCGCCCAGGCGCTCGCGACCCTGGACCGGGACGAGGCCCGCTCCCTGATCCGCAAGGCCGACTCGCGCATCTGGGCGGCCGCCGGATCGATCCCCCTCTACCAGCGGCCGCAGCTCACGGCCGTGCGGAAGAACGTGGTGAACGCGGGGGCCTTCGGCTTCCAGACGCCCGTCTACGAAAACATGGGCTTCCTGAAGAAGGGCGCGAAGGCCGCCGGGAGCCCTGCGCGCAAGTGAGCGCGCGGCGGGCCCGCAACCACCGCGCGACCTGCGCGGGACCGGCTCCGCAGGCGGCGGGCGACCGGGCCCGGATCCCACGTGGATCCGGGCCCGGACGCGGTGCGGGAGGCCGTCCGCGGACCGGCCGTGCGGCCCTGCGGAGGCCGTCGCCCGCCGGGCCACGTACCATGGGGTGAGGCCGTGGCGTGTCAAGCCCGGCAGGGCCCGCGTAACACAGACGTACGCAGCAGGGTCGCCCTCACACTCCGGGAGAACGCCGCTTTATGGCCACGCGCCACGACATCCGCAACGTAGCCATCGTCGCCCACGTCGACCACGGCAAGACCACTCTGGTCGATGCCATGCTCAAGCAGGCCGGCGCCTTCGCCGCGCACGCCGCCGAGTCGCTCGACGACCGCATGATGGACTCGAACGACCTGGAGCGTGAGAAGGGCATCACGATCCTCGCCAAGAACACGGCGGTGAAGTACCACCCCAAGGACGGGGGGGACGTCGTCACGATCAACATCATCGACACCCCCGGTCACGCCGACTTCGGCGGCGAGGTGGAGCGCGGCCTGTCGATGGTCGACGCCGTCGTGCTGCTGGTGGACGCCTCCGAGGGCCCGCTGCCGCAGACCCGCTTCGTGCTGCGCAAGGCGCTTCAGGCCCGCCTGCCCGTCATCCTGTGCATCAACAAGACGGACCGTCCCGACTCGCGCATCGACGAGGTCGTCAACGAGGCCTACGACCTCTTCCTCGACCTCGACGCCGACGAGGACCAGATCGAGTTCCCGATCGTCTACGCCTGCGCGCGTGACGGCGTCGCCTCGCTGACCAAGCCGGAGGACGGCACGGTCCCGAAGGACAGCGACAACCTGGAGCCCTTCTTCTCCACGATCCTGTCGCACGTCCCGGCCCCCGAGTACGACGAGGAGGCCCCGCTCCAGGCGCACGTCACCAACCTGGACGCCGACAACTTCCTCGGCCGTATCGCGCTGCTGCGCGTCGAGCAGGGCGAGCTGCGCAAGGGCCAGACCGTCACGTGGATCAAGCGCGACGGCACGATGGCCAACGTGCGCATCACCGAGCTGCTGATGACCGAGGCGCTCACCCGCAAGCCCGCCGAGAAGGCCGGCCCGGGTGACATCTGCGCCGTCGCCGGCATCGCCGACATCATGATCGGCGAGACCCTCGCCGACCCCGAGAACCCGGTCGCGCTGCCGCTCATCACGGTCGACGAGCCGGCCATCTCGATGACCATCGGCACCAACACCTCGCCGCTGGTCGGCCGCGGCGGCACCGGCAAGGGCGCCGACAACAAGGCCGCCGTCAAGGACCGCAAGGTCACCGCCCGCCAGGTCAAGGACCGCCTCGACCGCGAACTGGTCGGCAACGTCAGCCTCCGCGTCCTGGACACCGAGCGTCCCGACGCCTGGGAGGTGCAGGGCCGCGGCGAGCTGGCGCTGGCCATCCTGGTCGAGCAGATGCGCCGCGAGGGCTTCGAGCTGACCATCGGCAAGCCGCAGGTCGTCACCAAGCTCGTCGACGGCAAGGTCTACGAGCCCGTCGAGCGCATGACGATCGACGTGCCCGAGGAGCACATGGGCGCCGTCACGCAGCTCATGGGCGTGCGCAAGGGCCGGATGGACAACATGTCCAACCACGGCTCCGGCTGGGTCCGCATGGAGTTCGTGGTCCCCTCCCGCGGCCTCATCGGCTTCCGCACCGAGTTCCTCACCGGTACGCGCGGCACGGGCATCGCCCACTCCATCCACGAGGGCCACGAGCCGTGGTTCGGCACCCTGACGACCCGTAACAACGGTTCGCTCGTCGCCGACCGCGCCGGCGCCGTCACCGCGTTCGCGATGACCAACCTCCAGGAGCGCGGCGTCCTGTTCACCGACCCCGGCACCGAGGTGTACGAGGGCATGATCGTCGGCGAGAACTCGCGCTCCGACGACATGGACGTGAACATCACCAAGGAGAAGAAGCTCACGAACATGCGGTCGTCGTCGGCCGACTCGTTCGAGGCGATCGTCCCGCCGCGCAAGCTGTCGCTGGAGCAGTCCCTGGAGTTCTGCCGCGACGACGAGTGCGTCGAGGTGACCCCGGAGGCCATTCGCATCCGCAAGGTCGTCCTCGACCAGCGCGACCGCGCCCGCACGGCGAGCCGCGCCAAGCACAGCTGATCCGCGAGCAGTTCGCGGCCGGGCGCACGCGCCCACCGGCCCGGGTCCCCTTCACGGGGGCCCGGGCTTTTCCGTGGCCGGCTTCGGCGCGGGGGAATCCCCTCGACAGGCGGGCGGGGGGCCGGACATGCTCGGCGCGATGACGAGAATCGACGACATGCCCGCCGCCTGGGACGAACGTGCCCAGCTGACCACCTTCCTCGACTACGCCCGGGACACCGCCAGGGCCAAGTGCGCGGACCTCTCCGACGCGGACGCCCGCAGGGCGCCCCTGCCGGGTTCGCCGCTGATGACCCCGAGCGGGGTGATCAGCCATCTGCGCTGGGTCGAGTACTACTGGTTCCGCGTGGTCCTCCTCGGCGAGGAGGACGAAGGACCCTGGACCGACGAGGACCCCGACCGCGAGATGCGCATCGCCGTCGACATTCCCCTCGCGAGCCTGCTCTCCGAGTACGCCGAACAGGCCGACGCCCACCGCGCGCTGGTCGCCGGGACGGTTCTGGACACCCGGGCGAGCCGGCCGATCCGCGACGGCCGCCATGTGGACCTGCGCTGGATCCTCCTGCACCTGATCGAGGAGACGGCCCGGCACAACGGTCACCTCGACATCATGCGTGAGCTGATCGACGGCACCACCGGCATGTGACCGCCGGGCACGACGTCCCCGGCCACCCGCGGCGGTCCCGCCGAGCCCCGCCGAGTCCCGCCCGGTCCCGCGGGACCGGCGCGAGGCCCGCGCGGACGGCCGGAAGACCGGCGGAGGTCCGGCGGAGTCCGGTGAAAGAGCACTGAAAGCCCGCTGAAAGACCACAGAAAGACCGCTGAAGGAGCCGGGAAAGACCGGGCCCGGAGACTGGTGGTGCGGGGCGGGCGACCGACGGGGGACACGCGGCGCCCGCCCCGCCTGCACAGCGCGCCGGCCCGCGCCGCGACCGCGTCCGCAGCCTTCGGCCCGGACGCCCCCGGTTGGCCGGAATCCGACCTCGGGCGGCCCGACGATTCGCGTCGGCGAAGCCCCGCGTTGCTCGGCCGTCGCCGCTGGACTACGTTCTGTCAATGCTCTCCCCACGGCTCCGTTTCCGTCTGCTCGGACCCCTGGACATCGAGATCGACGGACGGGCCGTCTCGCTCACCGGACGTCAACGGGCGCTGTGCGCGGTCCTCCTGCTCCACGCCAACCAGGTCGTCTCCGTCGACCGGCTGATCCAGTGCCTGTGGGACGACCGCCCGCCCGGCGCCGGCGCGGCCCGCGTCCGGGCCCTCGTCGCCGAGGTGCGGCGCGCTCTCGGGCCGTCGGGGACGGACCTGCTGACGACCCGTCGCCCCGGCTACGTCATTCACGCCGGTCCGGCCGAACTCGACCTGCTGGCCTTCGAGAACCTCGTCAGGGACGGCTCGCGGGCCGCCGCCGACGGCGACTGGCGGACGGCACGGCGCTGCGGCGAGGAAGCCCTGGAGCTGTGGCGGGACGAGCCGCTGGCCGACCTCCCGGGGGTCGCCGTGCGCGAGGCCGAGCGCCAACGGCTCGGCGAACTGCACCTGGTGGCCCGCGAAAGCGTGGCCGAGGCGGAGATCGAGACCGGCCGGCACCGGCAGGCCATCGCCGAACTGCTGCGGCTGACCGCCGCCCACCCGCTGCGCGAACGCCCGCACGGCCTGCTGATGGCCGCCCTGCACCAGGACGGCCGCAGCGCCGAGGCGCTGGAGCTGTACGCCGCGCTGCGCCGGCGCATGGTGGACGAGCTGGGCATGGAGCCCTCCGTCGACCTCCGGGACCTGCACCGGCGCCTGCTGGGCGACGGCAGGCCCGGCGGCGTCCTCACCGGCGCACCCGGCGCCCGTCCCCCGCGGTCCCGGTCCTGGCCGTCGTCGCCCTCACCGGCATACCCGCGGCCGCTCTCCCAGGGGCCACAGCCGCCGGCCGCCGGCCCCGAGCGGCCCGTGCCGCGCCAACTCCCGCCCGCCCCACGCCGTTTCGTCGGCCGCGACCGGGAAATCGGCCGTCTCGAATCCTGTCTGCGCGACGGCGAACCGCTCGCCCTCATCGTGGGGCCGGCGGGCGTCGGCAAGAGCGCCCTCGCGCTGCACTGGGCCCACCGGGTCGCCGACCGCTTCCCCGACGGCCAGCTCTTCCTGGACATGCGGGGCTTCGACAACGCCGAGCCGATGACCCCGGACGAGGCCCTGCCGCTGCTGCTGCAAGGTCTGGGCTGCGCCCCGCGCGACATCCCGCTGGGCGCGGAGGCGCAGACCGCGCTGTACCGGACGCTGCTGGCGGACCGCCGGGTGCTGGTCGTCCTGGACGACGTGGCCGACGCCTCGCACGTCCGGCGGCTGCTGCCCGCGTCGGCCGGCTCGCTCACGCTGGTGACGAGCCGCGACAAGCTCAGCGGCCTGGTCACCCTCGACGGCGGCTACCGGGTCTCCTGCGACGTCCTCGACAGCGCGGCCGCGCTGGAGCTGATCAGCGGCGCGGTCGGCGCGGAGGCCGTCGCCGCCGATCCGGAGGCGGCGGCCCGGCTAGTCGAACTCTGCGACCACCTGCCGCTCGCCCTGTGCGTCGCGGGCTCCTGGATCGGCGACCGGCCAGGCAGTATCCGGGCCTACGTGCGCGACCTCGCCGACCGGGGGCGACTGGCGCGGCTGCACGTCGAGGGGGAGGAGTCCGTCGCCGTGCGGGCCGCGCTCGACCTGTCGTACGGGACGCTGCCCGAGGACGCCCGGCTGGCCTTCCGCCGCCTCGGCACGCTGCCCGGCACCGGCCGGTCGGTGCCGGCCGCCGCCGCTGCCGCCGGGACCGGCGAACGCGACCTCGCCGACCGGCTGCGGCTGGCCCAGCGCGTGCACCTGCTGCGCGACGTCGAGCACGGCCGACCCGCGTGGCACGACCTCGTCCACGAGTACGCCCGCGACCGCACGCTCGCCGAGGACTCCCCCGAGGAGCGGGAGGCCGCCGTCACCCGAGTCCTCGACCACTACCTGCAGAGCGTCGTCAACGCCGCCGCCACGGCGGGCCTGTACGTCATGCGCACCCGCCCCGGCCCCGTCGAGGGCTCGCTGCCGCGGGAGTTCGCCACGGCCGAGGAGGCCTACGCCTGGTTCGACGGCGAGTGGGACGACATCGCGGCCGCCGTCGGACACGCCGCCGAGCACGGGCCCGCGCCGTTCGTGTGGTGGCTGGTGGACGCGTTGCAGGACCTGTTCCACCACCGCCGGCCGCTCTCCGACTGGATGCGGCTGGCCACCCTCGCCCGGGAGGTGGCCGCGCGCCACGGCGACGAGGTCGGCCAGGCCTCCATGTGCCTGTCCCTGGGCAGCGCCCGCTGGCGCAACGGCGACCTGCGGGGCGCGCTGGCCGAGTACGAGGAGGGGGAGCAGCTGGCCCGCCGGGCGGGCTGGGCGTACGGCGAGGCCGGCAGCCTCCAGGGCAAGGGCGTCACCCTCAAGCTCCTCGGCGAGCTGCGCCGCGCACTGCCCTGCTACGACCGGGCGCTCGCCCTCTACCGCACCCTGGGGAACGTCAAGAACGAGGAGATCATGCTGATCAACACGGCGTCCCTCAACCTGGCGCTGGGGCGGCTGGACGCGGCCGAGGAGGCGGCCTGTGCCGCCCTCGACCTGATCGGCGACACGGTCCACCACAACCGGGCGATGGCGCTCGTCAGCCTCGCGCAGGTGCGGCAGCGGCAGGCCCGGTTCGACGAGGCCGCGGCGGCGCTGCGCACCTGCTTCCTCGTCTCGCGCGACTCCGGCTCCACCTATACGGAGGCGGTGGCCCTGGAGGCGCTGGGCCGGGTCCGCGCCGACGCCGGCCGGGACGACCGCGCGCTCCTCGCTCACGAGGACGCCCTGGCCGTCTCCCGCCGGGTCGAGAACCGCAACTGCCAGGTCGACAGCCTGGTCGGGATCGCCTCGGTGAAACTGCGGGCGGGCCGCACCGAGGAGGCGGCCGGGCATCTCGACACCGCCTTCGAGACGGCCGAACGCACCGGGCACCGGGCGGGCCTGGTCGAGGTGCTGCTGGCCCGCGCCGATCTGGCCCGCGCCCAGGGCCGTCCCGCCGACGCCCTGGACTGCCTGGAGCGCGCCGAGGGCCTCGCCACCGACGGCACGCCGCTCGCCCTTGCTCGCATCCACCTCACCACCGCCCTCACGCTCCTGGACACCGACCCGGAAGAAGGGGCAAATCCGGACGAGGGCGGACATGTTGACGGGGGTGCACCTGTCGGCCCGGGGGGAGACGGCGCGTCTCCGCTCCCGGTCAGAGCCCGGGACGAGGCGGGCCGGGCCGTCGTCCTGGCCGAGGCCTCCGGGCAGCGCCTGCTGCACGCGCACGCCCTCGCGGCCCTGGCCGCCGCTCACGAGGCGCTCGGCGACGCCGGCTCGGCCCGCACCGCACGGGCCGGCGCCGAAGCGCTGTACGCGGCGATCGGCGTGCGGGCCGGCGCCGGGGTGTCCCCGAGCCCTCTGGCCGGGCACCGGCACCGCGAGCTGCCCCAGGACGCGGAGTCCCGCCTCACCCTCTATCTGAGCGAGCACTTCGACGGCTGACCGCGTCCGGGGGCGCGGCCGCTCAGGCGGACGCGGCGTACGCGCTGCCGACGCCGCCGAGCCCGAGCCGGGGGTCGCGGGCGAGAATGCGCTCCTGGAGCAACCGCAGGTCCGGGCCCGGCTCGCAGCCCAGCAGGTCGACCATCCGCATGCGCAGCAGCCGGAAGCAGTCCAGCGCGTCCGCCTGGCGTCCGCCCCGGTGCAGGGCGAGCATCAGCAGCTCGGCGACCTTCTCGTCGAAGGGGTGCATCTCGGCGAGCCAGTGCAGCTGCGGCAGGCACTCCTCGTGCCGCCCCGCGCGCAGGTACAGCTCGGCGCTGCCGATCAGCGCGTCCCGGTGCTCGCGCCGCAGGGCCGTGCGCGCCGACTCCGCCCAGGGCGTGCGCACGTCGGACAGCGGCTCGCCGCGCCACAGTTCCAGGGCCCGCGCGTACAGGTCGAGGGCGTCGTCCGTCCGTCCGGCGCGGGCGGTGTGCCGTGCCTGCCGGACGAGGGCGCGGAAGCGGCCGGTGTCCACGGACCGCTCGTCGACGGCGAGGACGTACCCGCCGCGCCTGCGGGCCAGTTCGAAGCCGGCGGCCCGCTGCCCGTCGGCCCCCAGGGCTTTGCGCAGCCGGGTGGCCTGGATGTAGAGCGCGTCACGCGGGTGCATCGGCCGGCGCTCCTGCCACACCCGCTCGATCAGCGTCTCGTCGGCGACGAAGGCGCCCGGGGTCCAGGCCAGCGCCGTCAGCAGCAGTTTGGTGCCGTGCGGAAGCGGCAGTTTGCCGCCGGAGTGGGCGCGGGCCTCCACGCAGCCCAGCAACTGGATTTCCATGCCGTACCCCCGTACCTCGAACCACGTGAGTCACCACTGTGCGCGTCCGGTGTTCGGCTGGCGCATGGATGCTGCACGGGCCCGGGGGCCCGGGTCCGTCGTAAGGAACACGTAGGGAAAACCCTTCATCCTGGTCATGGAGTCCGCTCGAAGGGCCTTTGCCTACTAGCCTGCTGTGTGAACGGTGGGCCTGCGCGGCTTCGAGCGCGCCTCCGTGTGTCTCCGGACACCCCGTCGCGGGTGGGTCGGCGCGGCCGATGCACATGGCCGACCGGGAGGCAAGTGAATTTCCTCTCCCGGTTGTCCGCAATGCGGACAGTCATCCCCGATAGATGTGTAACAAGTCCGTTTCGCAGGGATCTTTCTGCTAGCCGTTTGTCCGGATTTTGGAAGAAGTACACATCAGGTGTGATCGAACCGAGACCTTTGGGGTGTGGTTCGCTCTACGCCCATGGCAGATAGTTAGGCGCGTAGAGCTCGGAATGAACGGGTCACGCGCTGCAGCTGCGGCGACTCGCGAGCCCGGGGGGCACCTGACTGTTTCAGGCACCGGTGACGGTGGTGTCATGTGCCCCTTCATGCGGTGAACCAATGGACTCATGAGGAGGAGCCCCATGCGTGGTGCCAAGAGCGCCAAGTGGGTTGCGATAGCCGCCGTTGTGGCGCTGGGTGCGACGGCCTGTGGCGGTGGTGGTGACTCGGGCAGCTCGGCCAAGGGCGACGGCACCGTGTCGGTGGAGATCGGCGAACCGCAGAACAGCCTGGTCCCCACCAACACGTACGAGACCGAGGGCGGCCAGGTCATCAACGCCCTCTTCACGGGTCTGACCAAGCTTGACGCCAGCAACAAGGTCGTCAACGCGATGGCTCAGTCGATCGAATCCACCGACAACAAGGTGTGGACGATCAAGCTGAAGTCGGGCTACACCTTCCACAACGGCGAGAAGGTCACCGCCCAGTCCTTCATCGACGCCTGGAACTACGGCGCGAACCAGACCAACGCGCAGCAGACCAACCCGCTGTTCAGCCACATCCAGGGTTACAGCGACCTGAACCCGGGCGAGGGCAAGAAGCCCACGACCGACAAGCTCTCCGGTCTGAAGGCCGTGGGCGAGGACACCATCCAGGTCACCCTGACCGGCGCGTTCTCCGCGTTCCCCTCGCAGCTCTCCTTCACCGCGTTCGTCCCGCTGCCGAAGGCGTTCTTCAAGGACCCCAAGGGCTTCGGCGAGGCTCCGATCGGCAACGGTCCCTTCGAGATGAAGGGCAAGTTCAAGCACAACGAGTCGATCAGCACCACGAAGTACGACAAGTACCCGGACGCCTCGAAGATCGAGGTCAAGGGCGTCAACTTCAAGATCTACTCGAACCTGGACACCGCCTACAAGGACCTCGTCGCCGGCAACCTCGACAGCCTGCTGACGATCCCGACCTCGGGTCTGCCCACGTACAAGAAGGACCTGCCGAACCGCACGCTCGACGAGCCCGACTCGGCCGTCGGCTACATCGGCTTCCCGGTCAAGTACAACAAGGCCTTCCAGAACCCGGATCTGCGCAAGGCCATCTCGATGTCGATCGACCGGAAGACGATCTCCGACAAGATCTTCCTCGGCGCCCGCACCCCGGCGGACGACTACATCAGCCCCATCATCGACGGCTACCGCAAGGGCGCCTGCGGTGACGCCTGCACGCTGAACCCGGCGAAGGCCAAGGAGCTGTACAAGAAGAGCGGCGGGCTGCCCGGCAACACGCTGGAGATCGGCTACAACGCCGACGGCGGCCACAAGGACTGGGTCGAGGCGGTCGCCAACCAGATCCAGCAGAACCTGGGCGTCAAGGTCACGGCCAAGCCGTTCGAGCAGTTCCAGACGATCCTGAACGACCTGGACGCCAAGAAGTACAGCGGCGCCTTCCGGATGGCCTGGAGCATGGACTACCCGGACGCGGAGAACTACCTCCGCCCGGTCTTCTCCAAGGACGCCATCGCCAACGGCTCCAACTACTCGGGCTACGTCAACGAGGAGTTCGAGAAGCTCCTCGTCAAGGCCGACCAGGCCCAGACGCACGAAGAGGCCGTGAAGCTGTACCAGCAGGCGGACGACGTCCTGCTGAAGGACCTGCCGTACATCCCGGTGTACTTCTACACGATGAACGCGGGCTTCAGCGACAAGATCAAGTCGATGAAGGTCGCCGGTCACCAGATCCTGTGGGACACGGTCAAGCTCAGCTGACCCGAGTCTGAGCAGTTCCGAAACACAGCGGAACAGGGTGAGCAGGGGGGCGGGTCACCAGCCTTCCCCTGCTCACCCCTTCTGCCGTCTCCCGTCCGACAGTGCCGCCTTCCCGGCAGCGGGCGGGTCGAGCACCCCCCTCTGGAGTACCGATGGGCCGATACGTCGTGCGCCGCCTCCTGCAGGTAATCCCTGTGGCGATTGGCGTCACGTTCATCATCTTCTGCCTGGTCTTCGCTCTGCCCGGCGACCCGATCCAGGCACTGGCCGGCGACAAGCGCGCCGACCCGAACATCGCGGCGATCCTGCGCGACCACTACCACCTCAACCAGCCGCTGTACATGCAGTACTGGCACTACATCAGCGGCGTCTTCACCGGTGATCTCGGTGAGACCTACAACGGGCGTGCCGTCTCCGACCTCGTGTCCCAGCGGTTCCCCATCACGTTGAAGCTGGGCCTCACCGCCTTCGCCCTCGAAGCCGTCATCGGCATCCTGGCGGGCATCTTCGCCGCGCTGAAGCGCGGCAAGTTCCTCGACAACGTGGTGCTGATCTCCACGCTCGTGCTGATCTCCATCCCCGTCTTCGTCCTGGGCAGCGTGCTCCAGCTCGAGTTCGGCGTGAACCTCAAGATCACGCCGGTGGCGGGCATCCAGCAGGGCTGGCCGCAGAGCTACATCCTTCCCGCGATCGTGCTGGCCACGACCTCGATGGCCTACATCGCCCGCCTCACCCGGGCGAGCATGACGGAATCGGTGCGCGCCGACTACGTGCGCACGGCGGTCGCCAAGGGTCTGCCGCAGCGCCGGGTCATCGGCCTGCACGCCCTGCGCAACTCGCTGATCCCGGTCGTCACCTTCCTGGGCTTCGACCTCGGCGCGCTCATGGGCGGCGCCATCATCACCGAGCGCGTGTTCAACATGCCTGGCATCGGCCAGCAGTTGGCGCAGTCCCTCTATCTGCGCGAGCGTCCCGTCGTCGTCGGACTGGTCACCCTCCTGGTGCTGATCTACCTGGTCGCGAACCTGCTCGTCGACCTGCTGTACGCCGTGCTCGACCCGAGGATCCGTTATGAGTGAGAAGACGATAGAGAGGCCGACCACCGACGAGGCCGCCCTCGCCAAGGAGATCGAGGCCGACGAGAAGGCGGCGGCACGTCAGGCGAGCCTGCTCAAGGACGGCTGGGCCGACCTGCGCAAGCGCCCGATGTTCATCGTGTCGGGGCTCGTCATCGTGTTCCTGCTCGCCGTGGCCGTCGTCCCCGGTCTGTTCACGGCGCGCTCCCCGTTCTCGGACGGCTTCTGCCAGCTCCAGAACTCGATGACGCCGCCCACCTCGGGCCACCTGTTCGGCTACGACGTCCAGGGCTGCGACATCTACACGCGGACGATGTACGGCGCCCGCAACTCGATCATCGTGGGCGTGGTGACCACCATCGCCACGACGCTGATCGGCGGCCTGGTGGGCATGCTGGCCGGCCTCATCGGCGGCTGGATCGACGCGCTGCTGTCCCGCATCACCGAGGTCTTCTCGGCGCTGCCGCTGCTCGTCGGCGGTCTGCTGATCATGTCGATCTGGGGCGGCGGCGACGTGTGGTCGGTGTCGTTCATCATGGCGATCCTCGGCTGGCCCCAGGTCTTCCGCATCATGCGCGGCGAGGTCATCTCCAACAAGTACAACGACTACGTGGCGGCCGCCCGCGCGCTCGGCGCGGGTCCCGGGCGGATCGCGTTCCGGCACATCCTGCCGAACACTCTCGCCCCCGTCATCGTCATCACCACCATGAACCTGGGCGTCTACATCGCGGCCGAGGCCGCCCTGTCCTACCTGGGCATCGGCATCCAGTACCCCAACATCTCGTGGGGTCTGATGATCAGCGACGCCCAGGACCGGTTCCTGACCTCGCCGCACGCACTGCTGTTCCCGGCCGGCGCCCTGAGCATCACCGTGCTGGCGTTCATCATGCTCGGCGACGTGGTGCGCGACGCCTTCGACCCCAAGATGCGCTGAGGGAGGCGTACGTGACCATCATCGATCAGACAGACGCCGTCCCGGCTCCGCGGGACGGCGAGAGCACCGCCCCGCTTCTCGACGTGCGGAACCTGCACGTCGAGTTCGACACCCGCGAGGGCGTCGTCCGGGCCGTCAACGGGGTCAACTACTCCGTGAACTCCGGCGAGACCCTCGCCGTGCTCGGCGAGTCCGGCTCGGGCAAGTCCGTGACGGCCCAGGCCATCATGGGCATCCTCGACATGCCGCCGGCCCGCATCCCCCAGGGCGAGATCCGCTTCCACGGCCGGGACATGCTCGCCATGTCCGAGGAGGAACGGCGCAAGATCCGCGGTGCGCGCATCGCGATGATCTTCCAGGACGCGCTGTCCTCGCTCAACCCCGTGCTCAGCGTGGGCTTCCAGCTCGGTGAGATGTTCCGCGTCCACCAGGGGATGTCCCGCAAGGCCGCCAAGGCCAAGGCCGTGGAACTGATGGACCGGGTGAAGATCCCGGCGGCCGCGGCACGGGTGAACGACTACCCGCACCAGTTCTCCGGCGGTATGCGCCAGCGCATCATGATCGCCATGGCGCTCGCCCTGGAGCCCGACCTGATCATCGCCGACGAGCCGACCACGGCTCTCGACGTGACCGTCCAGGCCCAGGTGATGGACCTGCTCGCGGAGTTGCAGCGCGAGTATCAGATGGGTCTCATCCTCATCACCCACGACCTCGGTGTGGTCGCGGACGTCGCCGACAAGATCGCGGTGATGTACGCGGGCCGGATCGTGGAGACCGCGCCGGTGCACGAGCTGTACAAGCGCCCCGCCCACCCCTACACGCGCGGTCTGCTCGACTCGATCCCGCGTCTGGACCAGAAGGGCCAGGAGCTCTACGCGATCAGGGGCCTGCCGCCCAACCTGCTGAAGGTGCCGCACGGCTGCGCCTTCAACCCCCGTTGCGACCGCGCGCAGGACGTGTGCCGCACGGACGTTCCGGCCCTGGTCCAGGTGACCGAGCGGGACGGGACGGCACTGCCCGGCCGCGCCAGCGCGTGCCACTTCTGGAAGGAGACGATCCATGGCTGACACGACCAAGGCCACCGAGCCCGGGGACGCCACGCCCAACGTCTCCCCGCTGGAGGTCGCCGACGTGCACTCGGTGGAGGAGAAGGTCGCCGCCCTCGACACGCCCGTCGGGCGGGGCGAGCCGATCCTCCAGGTGCGCAACCTCGTCAAGCACTTCCCGCTGACGCAGGGCATCATCGTCAAGCGGCAGGTCGGCGCGGTGAAGGCCGTCGACGGCATCTCCTTCGACCTGTACCAGGGCGAGACCCTGGGCATCGTGGGCGAGTCCGGCTGCGGCAAGTCGACCGTCGCCAAGGTTCTGATGAACCTGGAGAAGGCGACGGCCGGCGAGGTCTTCTACAAGGGCCAGGACATCACCAAGCTGTCCGGGCGGGCGCTGAAGGCGGTCCGCCGGAACATCCAGATGATCTTCCAGGACCCGTACACCTCGCTCAACCCGCGCATGACGGTCGGCGACATCATCGGCGAGCCCTTCGACATCCACCCCGAGGTGGCGCCCAAGGGCGACCGCAGGCAGCGCGTGCGCGAGCTGCTGGACGTCGTCGGTCTGAACCCGGAGTACATCAACCGCTACCCGCACCAGTTCTCGGGCGGTCAGCGTCAGCGCATCGGCATCGCCCGCGGCCTGGCGCTCAACCCCGAGGTCATCATCTGCGACGAGCCGGTCTCCGCGCTGGACGTGTCCGTCCAGGCCCAGGTCATCAACCTGATGGAGCGACTTCAGGACGAGTTCAACCTCTCCTACGTCTTCATCGCGCACGACCTGTCGATCGTCCGGCACATCTCGGACCGGGTCGGCGTGATGTACCTCGGCCGGCTCGCCGAGATCGGCTCCGACGAGCAGATCTACGAGCACCCGACGCACCCGTACACGCAGGCGCTGCTGTCCGCGGTCCCGGTGCCCGACCCGGACGCCCGTGAGGGCCGCGAGCGGATCATCCTCACCGGTGACGTGCCGTCGCCGGCGAACCCGCCGTCCGGCTGCCGCTTCCGCACCCGCTGCTGGAAGGCTCAGGACAAGTGCGCCGAGGAGACCCCTCTCCTGGCCGTCCCCGAGCGTTTCAAGGGCGTGGACACGCCGGCCGCGCACGAGTCGGCCTGCCACTTCGCCGAGGAGAAGGACGTCGTCCACGCGGGGTGACCCGCCGGGCGGCACGGCCGCACACAGCAGAGCGGCCCGCCGGGATTCCCGGCGGGCCGCTCTCGTCACGCTACTTCCACTCCAGTCCCCAGACGTTGGCGTCCTTCTTCACCGGGGCGGTGAACCACTTCGCCCACTTGGTGCTCTCGTGGTACTTGCAGTGGCCGTCGTAGTAGTACGTGAACTTCGTGGCCTTGAACTTCTTCGACTCGTGGAACATCGTCATGCGGACCTTGGTCTTGCCCGCCTTGTTCTTCGCCGGGATCGAGTAGGTCCAGCTGCTGGCCTTCGACCACGTCTTGCCGACGGTCACGCTGAACGATGTGCTCGCCTTCGCGAAGATGACCCCGGCCTCGGCGGTGACGCCCGCCGTGCCGCTGGCGCTCACCGTGGCCGTCGCCGTGTGGTTGTAGGTGAGGTTGCCGCCGAGGTTGTCGTACATCCAGTCGCTGTGCAGGTTGGTCGGCTTGCTCACCGTGGACTTGTTGGTGATGTGGTAGCCGGTCCCCGGGTTCGGCGCGCACGCGGCCGAGGCGGGCGCGGCCACGCCGCCCACGATGCCGCCGGCGACGACGGCGGTGGTGATCAGGGTACTTGCGATCTTCCGCACGTACTTTTCCCTTCGAGTGAGTAAGTCGGCAGACGGCTCGCGCCGGGCTGCCTGTGTGCGCTCCAGGCGGTCTCGACGTACTCACCAGAACCCCCGTGAGAGGTCCGGCCGGCCGGAATGTGACGGTCGGTCGGACGGTGATCACCGAAGCGCGACGCCAGGATGTGCCGGGGGCCGGTGAAGTACAACCGGCGCGCCGGGCAGGCCGGCCGGCCCCGTTCGCCCCCGGCTGTTGACAGCCGGGGGGCGATGCCGGGCAAACCGTGCGGACGTCCGCGCGGGAGGCCGCTCGGAGAGGCGGTTCTTCCGCTTCCGCGCGGTTCGTCACCATCACTCGGCCTGTATGTCGTGAGGAACGTCTCATCAGGGAACGTCATGTGTCCCGCGGTATGACAGGCCCACCTCAAGCTTTCCCCAACCCCGGAACCGGCCGCCGCGGGCGCCGGTCCTGATCGGCAGAGCGCCCCACGGACCCCTCCCGGCGTACGCGGGGCGCCGACCGCAGTGACGAACGGGGAGAGTGACGAAGTGTTGGCTGTGACGCATCGCAGAGAACCCGGCGCCGGACACCCGGTGCCGGGCGAGTGGCTCGGAAGGCCCTTCGGGGCGGCCGTGCGGGCCAGGCGCCTGGAGCTGGGGCTGACCCAGGAACGCCTCGCGGCGCAGGCGGGAATGTCCCAGGGGGCCCTGTCGCGGCTGGAGCACGGCCGGGGGGTGCCCACGCTGCCGCTGCTGGAGCGGCTGGCGGCGGCCCTGTCGTCGAACCTGCTGATCTCGCTGTCGCCTTACGGCGCGGTGCACGTGGTCTTCAAGGCCCCGCCCCGCTGAGCTGCCCCGCCGCACCGCTCCCGGACGTCCCGCGCCGCGAAGGCGCGGGACGTCCGTGTTTCCGCCTTTCCCGCCCTTCCCGCCCCTCCCGCCTCTCCGGGGCCTCGCGGTCCTCCCGGGACCGCCCCCTTCCCTCCGTGTGCGTCCGCCGCCACCCGAACGGCCCAGCCGGGTCGTTCGGGTGGCGGTCTCTCAGGAGCCGACACAACCCGTACGGGTGTGGTGAGGGTGCACCGCCCGGGCAATGTGCGGATATTGACTGGCAAAGGATCAGATTTCCGGCGCCGGCGGCAGTCCGCCGCTCAGGACAGGCGCGCGGTCGAGGAGGAGGCATCCATGCGTGGAGCCACGCACGCCAGGTGGGCCGCGTTGGCGGCGGCGGCAGCGCTCACGGCGACGGCCTGCGGCGGCGGGGGGAGCGACAGCGGGAGCGGCGACGGAAGCGCGATGCTCAGCTCCTCCTGGGGAGACCCGCAGAATCCGCTGGAGCCGGCCAACACCAACGAGGTGCAGGGCGGCAAGGTCCTCGACATGATCTTCCGCAGCCTGAAGAAGTACAACCCGGAGACGGGCGCGGCCGAGGACATGCTGGCCCAGAAGATCGACACCACGGACTCCCAGAACTTCACCGTCACCGTCAAGGACGGCTGGACGTTCAGCAACGGCGAGAAGGTCACGGCGAAGTCCTTCGTCGACGCCTGGAACTACGGCGCGAGCCTGAAGAACAACCAGAAGAACGCCTACTTCTTCCAGTACATCGACGGCTACGACCAGGTGCACCCCGAGTCGGGCAAGCAGAGCGCCGGCACCCTCTCCGGCCTGAAGGTCGTCGACGACAAGACCTTCACGGTCAAGCTCTCGCAGAAGTTCTCCACCTTCCCCGACACCCTGGGCTACCCCGCGTACGCGCCGCTGCCCCAGTCGTTCTTCAGCGACCACGCCGGCTGGCTGAAGAAGCCGGTCGGGAACGGCCCTTACACGATCGAGTCGTACACCAAGGGCTCCCAGATGGTCCTGAAGAAGTGGGACGGCTACCCGGGCGACGACAAGGCGCAGAACGGCGGCGTGACCCTGAAGGTCTACACCGACAACAACACCGCCTACACCGACCTGCTGGCCGGCAACCTCGACCTGGTCGACGACGTGCCCGCGGCCCAGCTCAAGAACGTCAAGGCCGACCTGGGCGGCCGCTACCTCAACACCCCGGCCGGCATCATCCAGACCCTCGCCTTCCCGTTCTACGACCCGAAGTGGAACACCGCGGGCTCGGCCAAGGTCCGCACCGGTCTGTCCCGCGCGATCGACCGCAAGCAGATCACCGAGACGATCTTCCAGAAGACCCGCACCCCCGCCACCGACTGGACCTCGCCGGTGCTCGGCAAGGAGGGCGGCTTCCAGGACGGCCTATGCGGGGACGCCTGCGACTACGACCCCGCGGAGGCGAAGAAGCTCATCAAGGAGGGCGGCGGCCTCCCCGGCGGCCAGGTCAAGATCACGTACAACGCGGACACCGGATCCCACAAGCAGTGGGTGGACGCGGTCTGCAATTCGATCAACAACGCCCTGGACAACGACAAGGCCTGCGTCGGCAACCCGGTCGGCACCTTCGCCGACTTCCGCACCCAGATCGGCGAGCGGAAGATGAGCGGCCCGTTCCGGGCGGGGTGGCAGATGGACTACCCCCTGATCCAGAACTTCCTCCAGCCGCTCTACTACACCAACGCCTCCTCCAACGACGGCAAGTGGTCGAACAAGCAGTTCGACTCGCTCGTCAACCAGGCGAACGCCGAGACCGACACCGCCAAGGCCGTGGAGACCTTCCAGAAGGCCGAGGAGGTCGTCCGCGACAACATGGCCGCGATCCCGCTGTGGTACCAGAACGGCAGCGCCGGCTACTCCGAGCGGCTCTCGAACGTCAAGCTCAACCCGTTCTCCGTCCCGGTCTACAACGAGATCAAGGTCGGCTGACCCGCCATGGGCCGGTATGTGATCCGGCGTCTGCTCCAGATGATCCCGGTCTTCATCGGGGCCACGCTGCTGATCTTCCTGATGGTGAACGTGATGGGCGACCCCATCGCGGGCCTGTGCGGCGACCGGCAGTGCGACCCGGCCACCGCCGCCCAGCTCAAGAAGGAGTTCGGCCTCGACAAGCCGGTCTGGCAGCAGTACCTGACCTACATGGGGAACGTCTTCACCGGAGACTTCGGTACGGCGTTCAACGGCCAGCCGGTCACCGAGCTGATGGCGTCGGCGTTCCCGGTCACCATCCGGCTGACGATCGTGGCGATCCTCTTCGAGATCGTCGTCGGCATCGTGCTGGGCGTCGTGACGGGCCTGCGCCGGGGCCGGCCCGTCGACACCGGGGTGCTGCTGCTCACCCTGGTGGTCATCTCCGTCCCCACCTTCGTCACCGGCCTGCTGCTGCAACTGCTGCTCGGCGTCGAGTGGGGCTGGATCAAGCCGTCGGTCTCCACGGACGCGACCTTCGGCGAGCTGATCGTGCCGGGCCTGGTGCTGGCCTCCGTGTCACTGGCGTACGTCACCCGGCTGACCCGCACCTCCATCGCCGAGAACAAGCGGTCCGACTACGTCCGCACGGCCGTCGCCAAGGGGCTGCCCCGCCGCCGCGTCGTCACCCGGCATCTGCTGCGCAACTCCCTCATCCCGGTGGTGACGTTCATCGGGACCGACATCGGCGCCCTGATGGGCGGCGCGATCGTCACCGAGCGCATCTTCAACATCCACGGCGTCGGCTTCCAGCTCTACCAGGGCATCCTCCGCCAGAACACGCAGACCGTCGTCGGCTTCGTGACCGTCCTCGTGCTGGTCTTCCTGGTGGCCAACCTGCTCGTCGACCTCCTGTACGCCGTACTCGACCCGAGGATCCGCTATGCCTGAGCCGACTCCGCCCGAGGACCGTCTGCCGGGTGCGGGCCGCACCCCGCGGGAGGGCGCCATCGCCGACACCGGCATGGGCGGGGCCATGGACCTGGCCACGGCGGAGGGCGAGACCCTGGAGCGGATGCCGGACGGACCGCCGGGCGCGGGGGAGCGGGACGCGGACGGCGGCGCCGGCGAACGGGCCCGGTCGCTGTGGTCCGACGCCTGGCGCGACCTGCGCCGCAATCCCGTCTTCATCATCTCCGCCCTGGTCATCCTCTTCCTGGTCTTCATCTCCCTGTGGCCCGGCTCCATCACCTGGCTGAGCCCCCTCAAGTGCGACCTCGCCAAGGCCCAGGAGGGCTCCCAGCCGGGCCACCCGTTCGGCTTCGACGGCCAGGGCTGCGACGTCTACACCCGCGTCGTCTACGGCGCCCGTACGTCCGTCACGGTCGGCGTCCTGGCCACGCTCGGCGTGGCCCTGCTCGGCAGCGTGCTGGGCGGTCTCGCCGGGTTCTTCGGCGGGGCGGGGGACTCGGTCCTGTCCCGCATCACCGACATCTTCTTCGCCATCCCGGTCGTCCTCGGCGGCCTGGTCCTGCTGTCCGTGGTGACCAGCAACACCGTCTGGCCCGTCATCGGGTTCATGGTGCTGCTCGGCTGGCCGCAGATCTCCCGCATCGCCCGAGGCTCGGTGATCACGGCCAAGCAGCACGACTACGTGCAGGCGGCCCGCGCCCTGGGCGCGTCCAACTCCCGCATCCTGCTGCGTCACATCACCCCGAACGCGGTCGCCCCGGTGATCGTCGTGGCGACCATCGCGCTCGGCACGTACATCGCGCTGGAGGCGACGCTGTCCTACCTGGGCGTCGGCCTGAAGCCGCCGACGGTCTCCTGGGGCATCGACATCTCCGCCGCCTCCCCCTACATCCGCAACGCCCCGCACGCCCTGCTGTGGCCCTCGGGCGCGCTGGCCCTCACGGTCCTGGCGTTCATCATGCTCGGCGACGCGGTCCGCGACGCCCTCGACCCGAAGCTGAGGTGACGGCCGGATGCTGCTCGAAGTGCGCGACCTGCACGTGGAGTTCCGCACCCGGGACGGGATCGCCCGGGCCGTCAACGGCGTCAGCTACGGCGTGGACGCGGGCGAGACCCTCGCCGTGCTCGGCGAGTCCGGCTCCGGGAAGTCCGTCACCGCCCAGGCGATCATGGGCATCCTCGACATGCCGCCGGGCCGGATCACCTCAGGCGAGATCGTCTTCCGCGGCCGGGACCTGCTCACCCTCAAGGAGGAGGAGCGCCGCAAGGTCCGCGGGGCCGAGATGGCGATGATCTTCCAGGACGCCCTGTCGTCCCTGAACCCCGTGCTGTCGGTCGGCGACCAGCTCGGCGAGATGTTCGTCGTGCACCGCGGGATGTCGAGGAAGGACGCGCGGGCCAGGGCCGTCGAGCTGATGGACCGGGTCCGGATCCCGGCCGCCCGCGAACGCGTCCGGGACTACCCGCACCAGTTCTCCGGCGGCATGCGCCAGCGCATCATGATCGCGATGGCGATGGCCCTGGAGCCGGCGCTCATCATCGCCGACGAGCCCACCACCGCCCTGGACGTCACGGTCCAGGCCCAGGTGATGGACCTGCTCGCGGAACTCCAGCGCGAGTACCACATGGGCCTGATCCTCATCACCCACGACCTGGGCGTCGTCGCGGACGTCGCCGACCGCATCGCCGTGATGTACGCGGGCCGGATCGTGGAGTCTGCGCCGGTCCACGACATCTACAAGGCCCCGGCCCACCCCTACACCCGCGGCCTGCTCGACTCGATCCCGCGCCTGGACCAGAAGGGCCAGGAGCTCTACGCCATCAAGGGCCTGCCGCCCAACCTGATGAACATCCCGCCGGGCTGCGCCTTCAACCCGCGCTGCCCCATGGCCCAGGACGTGTGCCGCACGGACGTGCCGCCGCTGTACGAGGTCACCGAGGCGCCCGGGGCAGCCCGTGCCGCCGGGGTGGACGAACTGCCCGCGGACCGCACGAGCGCGTGCCACTTCTGGAGGGAGTGCCTGCATGGCTGAGCCGATTCTGGAGGTCAGCGGGCTGCACAAGCACTACCCGCTGACGCAGGGGATCGTCTTCCGCAAGCACGTCGGCGCGGTGAAGGCCGTCGACGGCGTGGACTTCACGCTCGGCCGGGGCGAGACCCTGGGCATCGTGGGGGAGTCCGGCTGCGGCAAGTCGACCGTCGCCAAGATGCTGGTCAACCTGGAGCGGCCCACGCAGGGGCAGATCCGCTACAAGGGCGAGGACGTCACCAAACTGTCCGGGCGGGCGCTCAAGGCCGTCCGCCGCAACATCCAGATGGTCTTCCAGGACCCGTACACCTCCCTCAACCCGCGTATGACGGTCGGCGACATCATCGGGGAGCCGTACGAGATCCACCCCGAGGTGGCCCCCAAGGGCGACCGGCGCCGCAAGGTCCAGGACCTGCTGGACGTCGTGGGCCTCAACCCCGAGTACATCAACCGCTATCCGCACCAGTTCTCGGGCGGCCAGCGCCAGCGCATCGGCATCGCGCGCGGGCTGGCCCTGCGCCCGGAGGTCATCGTCGCCGACGAGCCCGTGTCGGCGCTGGACGTGTCGGTCCAGGCGCAGGTGATCAACCTGATGGACCGGCTCCAGAGCGAGTTCGACCTGTCCTACCTGTTCATCGCGCACGACCTGTCGATCGTCCGGCACATCTCGGACCGGGTCGGGGTGATGTACCTCGGCCGGATCGTGGAGATCGGCCGCGACGCGGAGATCTACGACCATCCCACCCACCCCTACACCCAGGCCCTGCTCTCCGCGGTCCCGCTGCCCGACCCGCAGGCGCGCGAGCACCGGGAGCGGATCATCCTGACCGGCGACGTGCCGTCCCCGACGAACATCCCCTCCGGCTGCCGGTTCCGCACCCGCTGCTGGAAGGCGCAGGAGCGCTGCGCGCAGGAGGTCCCGGCGCTGGCCGTGCCGGCCCGATTCCGTGCCGCCACCGGCCCCGAGGCCCACGCCTCGGCCTGCCACTTCGCCGAGGAGAAACAGGTGGTGCCGCCGGAGCCGGAGCGGAACTGACGCGCGCCGCGCCCCCGCGCGTTCGCCTCGCAACCGCGTTAACACGCAGGCAACTTGGCCGACCCGGTTCCGATATACGGACGCGGCAGGCTCGACAGCGTACGGCCGTGCGGGTGCCGTGAGCGGGCCGGGGCGATCATGTCGCCCCGGCCCGCTGCCCGTGTCAGGGGCGGGCGAGGCCCAGCGAGCGGCGCAGGAAGTCCAGTTGCAGGTGCAGAAGGTTCTCGGCGACCTGTTCCTGCGGGGTCATGTGGGTCACGCCGGACAGGGGCAGCACCTCGTGCGGGCGGCCGGCGGCGAGCAGCGCCGAGGACAGCCGCAGCGAGTGGGCGACCACCACGTTGTCGTCCGCCAGGCCGTGGATGATCAGCATCGGACGGGCCGGCTCGACGGCGTCCACCAGGCCCTCGTCGTCGATCAGCGAGTTGCGCCGGTAGACCTCGGGGTTCTCCCCGGGGTGGCCGAGGTAGCGCTCCTGGTAGTGCGTGTCGTACAGGCGCAGGTCGGTGACCGGCGCGCCCACCACGGCCGCGTGGAAGACGTCGGGGCGGCGCAGCGCCGCGAGCGCGGCCAGGTAGCCGCCGAAGGACCAGCCGCGCACGGCCACCCGGTCCAGGTCGAGCGGGAAGCGGTCGGCGAGTGCGTGCAGGGCGTCGACCTGGTCCTGCAAGGTGACCGCGGCGACCTCGTCCTTGATCGCCTTCTCCCAGGCGGGGGAGCGGCCCGGCGTTCCCCGGCCGTCGGCGACGATCACCGCGAAGCCCTGGTCGGCGAACCACTGCGAGGTCAGGTGCGCGTTGTGCGCGGCCACCACCCGCTGGCCGTGCGGCCCGCCGTACGGGTCGAGCAGAACGGGCAGCGGGGCGTCACCCTGGTAGTCCGTAGGCATGAGCACGGCGCATGGGATGCGCCGTGCGCCCCCCTCGACGAAGGTGACGCGCGGGGACAGACCGGGATCCTCCGCGCAGGACCGCACGGTCGCCACCGGCTTCCCCTCGCGCAGCACCCGCGCCACGCTCCCCGGCCGGTCCGGCGTGGCCGACACCATGACCGTCACCGGCCCCGAGCGCACCGCCGAGTGCACGCCCGGTTCCCCGGAGAGCCGCTCCACGCCCAGCTCGTTGACGCGGTAGACGTGCACCTCGCCGATCTCCGGCGCGCTCGCGTCCTCCCCGGCGGAGGCCGAGACCAGCACGTCGTCGGCCGTCACGTCCAGCACCGCCCGCACATGCAACTGCGCGCCGGTGAGCGGACGTTCGCCCACCGCGAGTACCCGCGCCCCGCCCTCGTCCGCGATCCGGACCAGCTGCCCGGACGGGCTCCAGCACGGCACGCCAGGGAAAAGTTCCAGCCAAATCCGATCTTCGTCGGCGTGCACCATCCGGGTCGCCCCGGACTCGGTGTCCACCGCCAGGAACAGCTGACTGCGCTGGTCGCGCGCCTGTACGAGGATCAGCGGGGCTCCCGCCCCTGACCAGTGCACTCGCGCCAGATACGGGTAGCGCGCCCGGTCCCAGGCAACCTCCGTGCGCACCCCGTCGAGCCCGAACACGAACAGCCGCACCTGCGCGTTGGCCGTCCCGGCAGCCGGATAGGCGACGTGTTGTGGCTCACGTTTCGGCTGGGCGGGATCCGCGATCCACCACCGCTGCACCGGCGTGTCGTCCACCCTCGCCACCAGCAGCCGGTCCGACTCCGGAGCCCACCAGAAGCCCCGCAGGCGGCCCATCTCCTCGGCCGCGATGAACTCGGCCAATCCATAGGAAACCGTGTCCGATTCCGGCTCCGCGACCGCCCGGTCGTCCTCGCCCCCGGCGCCCACCACCCGCAGCGCGCCACCCGAGGCGTACGCGACGAGCCGTCCGTCGGGGGAGGGGCGGGGGTCGACGACCGGCCCGGCGACGGGGAGTTCGGCGGCCGTGCCGGCCGGCAGCTCGGCCGTGAAAAGCCGCCCTGACAAGGCGAAAGAGGCCAGCTCGACGGCATCGTCGGTGGCATACCCGACGATGCCGGCGCCGCCCTCGCGGCTGCGTTCGCGGCGGGCCCGCTCCTGGGGCGAGAGGTCCTCAGAGGCGCCGCCGAGCAGGGCGCCCGGGTCGGCGGCCAGGCGTTCCGTGCCGTCGGCCGGATCAAGGACCCACAGGGCGCCCGAACGGTCCGTGCCGGAGCCGGAACGAAGGAACACGACCCGGGAGCCGTCGGGGGCCACCGTGAACGAACGCGGCGCGCCGAGGGTGAAACGCTGGGTGCGGGCGTGCCTGCGGGGGAAGGAGCCGGAGTCGGTCGTCATCCCCCGACCATATTGGCCATGCTCCCCCCTTGTGCGGCTGTGCGCCGAGAGATGCGCGCCCACACATAGTTATGATCACTAGCGCTGTGTGGGTATGAACCTGCTGGCCGATGTATGGATTTACCAGTTCCCTCGATCTGTCGTCCCCCACGTTCCCGGGTCCTTGGAGGTGAGCCGCCGTGGCACTCTCGATTTCGGCGGTGGTGCTGCTGGCCATCATCGTCTTCCTGCTGGTCAAGAAGTCGGGACTGAAGGGCGGTCACGCCGTCGTCTGCATCCTGCTCGGCTTCTACCTGGCCTCGTCGACGATCGCTCCCACGATCAGCGACCTGACGACGAGTGTGGCGAGCATGATCGGCAGCATCAAGTTCTGACGCCGTCGGTCCTCGGTCAGCCCTCGGACGCGTACGGCACGAAGTCGGCCCAGGCTTCCGGCGAGAGCCGGAGGCGGGGTCCGTCGGTGTGCTTGGAGTCGCGGACGTGGACGGTGTCGGGGGCGGCGGCGATCTCTACGCAGGAGTCGCCGTCCGGGCCGTCGCTGTAGCTGCTCTTGAACCACGCCGGCTCGGAGTTCTCTCCAGCGGAACTCGTGTGGATCATGTCTCTCCCAGCAGTTTCTCGATGAAGGTCAGCGACTCCCGCGGCGTGAGAGCCTGGGCCCGGATCGTGCCATATCGCAGTTCGAGGATCCGAAGCTGCTTCGGATCCGAGATCGGCCGGCCGTTGTACGCGCCGTCGGAACGGCCCACAGCCGTGCCGTCCGGGAACTTCAGCACCTCGATCTTTCCGCTCAGCCCGGGGTGGGCCTCGGAGTCCGTCGGCATCACCTGAAGCGTGACGTGGCGCAACTGTCCCACCTCCAGCAGATGTTCGAGCTGCTGACGCCACACCATTCTGCCTCCGACCGGCCGACGCAGTGTCGCCTCTTCCTGGACGAAGCTGAGGGCGGGGGCGGGTGACCGCTCGAAGATCGACTTCCGGGCCATACGGGCAGCCACCCGCCGTTCCGCCTCCTCCGGCGCGTAGACGGGCTGCCACGCCTCGAACAGGGCCCGCGCATGCTCCGGTGTCTGCAACAGCCCGTGCAGGCTGAGTCCGACGTACACCCCGAGTTCGACGGCCTGCGCCTCCAGCTTGGCGATCTCGCGGACGTTCTTCGGGTACCGGACCTTCTTCACGTCTTCCTTCATCGCCGACAGCAGTCCGCCCGCTTCGAGCACCCTGTCGGCCTTGTCCAGGTACTCGGGCCGGGGGATCCGCTTCCCGCTCTCGATCTTGTAGACGAGGTCCTCGCCGTACCCGACCGCCAGCCCGAAGTCG
Source organism: Streptomyces sp. NPDC048481 (assembly GCF_043200075.1). Lineage (NCBI taxonomy): Bacteria > Bacillati > Actinomycetota > Actinomycetes > Kitasatosporales > Streptomycetaceae > Streptomyces > Streptomyces sp. NPDC048481. The sequence continues at coordinate 310,026 of NZ_JBICXC010000002.1, read as the reverse complement.
GCCGCTCGCATCCCCACGGCCTCGCGCCGCAGTTTCAGCTGCCGCCCCACGGTCTCCACCACGGCGACGCCCCAGTCGTCGTCCGGGTCCACCTCCCAACCCGGCTCGTCCGCCTCCTCCTTGAGCTGGACCGGCTTGCCGTTCACCTGCGTCACCCGCACCCCTCCGTCCTCCGGACCGACAGTTCGGACATGCCCGGACAGCACCCGGACAGTCACCGTACGCAACCGCTTCGTCACTGTTCACGGTAAGCGGGAGCGGCCACGCTGAGTGACGTGATCCAGGAATCCGTCTCCTCCGGGACCGGCCGTCCGCCCGGCCCCCCGGACAGCACTTCCGCAACTTCAGCGTGCGGCTGTCCCCCACGCCTCGTGGAGCGCGCCTCGCCCGGCTGCTGGCCGTCGAGCAACTGCGCTCCTGGGGAACGCCGGTGGACCCGGCCGGCCAGATCGTCGCCGAACTCGCGGCGAACGCGGTGACCCACGGGCGCGTGCCAGGCCGGGACTTCAGACTCACGCTCTACGTCATCGCGGACACGCTGCGCATCGAGGTCACCGACACCGCGGGCGACCGCGCGCCCCGTCCGCCCCGTCCGTCGCGTCCGGGTTCGGACGGCTGCGCCGACGCCATGTCCGGCCGTGGGCTGCTGCTGGTCGAGGCGCTGGCCGACCGGTGGGGCTGGGCCGCGGAGCTGCGCCCGCGCAAGACGGTCTGGGCCGAGATCGTCCTGGCGCCGGACGATGTCCAGGCTCGCCGCGCCACCTGACCGCCGCAAGCCCCGGACGGAACGGCGTGGGTCCGTCACCGGAACCCGGGTTCCCGTGCTCCGGTGAAAGGGGCGCTCTCTCCAAAGGACCATGGCGGCGGAAAAGGACCCCGACCGAGCCCCACCCCTCCCGCCCGCCGGGCAAACTCACTCCCGCGAGTGAATATGCCCAACTCCGCTGGATTCGTGACAGGTTGCGTGGCTTACGCTCAGCGCGACGCAGGACCGAGCAGGACTGCGACCCCAGACCTGCGACCTCAGACCTGCGATCCCAGACCTGCAACCCCAGACATGCGACGGCCCTCGCCGGGACGGCAATCCCAGTGCGAGGGCCTGACCACCGAGAAGTAAAGGGCTTCCCGATGGGCTTCCAGAACCCTAGCGCGCCGTCATGCGCCGAGTCCCGCAATGCGGGTAAAAACCACCCCCGCGCGGGCGGCCTCGACCACGAGAACGCCCGTCACACCACCCGCTTCACGGTGATCGGCAACCACCTCGCCCAGCACCGGGAGCTGTCGCTCCTGGCGATCGGGCTGGGGGTGCACATCCAGTCGCTGCCCAAGGGTGCCCGCGTCGACATCAAGTATCTCGCCGGCCGCTTCCCCGAGGGCGCGACCCGTATCGCCGCCGCCCTGCGCGAACTGGAGTCCCACGGCTATCTGCGCCGCGAGCGCACCCGCGTGCCGGGCGGCCGGATCGTCACCCGCACGATCTCCTGCAACCAGCCCGGCCGCCACGACCGCCGCCCGGCATCCGCCGAAGCCGCCCACGACGCCGCCCGCGACTCCGTGCCCGCTCCCCCCGCCGAACCGAAGACGCGCGCACCCCGCACGTCCCTCCCGGCCGTCCCGCGCCCCGGCTACCCGGCCCCCGCCCTCCTCCAGGCGGCCACGGACCTCCTCGCCGGCCTGCGCCGACACGATCCCGGGCTCCTCCTGTCCACTTGCGACACCGCCCACCTGGCACCCGGCGTCGCCGCGTGGCTGGAGCGGGACGTCAGCCCGGCCGCCGTGCGCCGGGCGCTCACGTCCGACCTCCCGGCCGAGGGGATCCGCCGCCCGGCCGCCCTCCTGGCCCACCGGCTGACAGCCCTGCTGCCACCGCCACCGCCGTTCCGCGAGCCCGCCGCCCCGCCGCCGCCGGCCCCGTACGAGATGCGCAACTGCGACGGCTGCGACCGCGGCATCCGCGCCGCCGAGCCGGACGCCCGCTGCCGCGACTGCCGGGAGCAGCCGGCGGCGGCTCCCGGCCTTCACGGGACGAGGGACGACGGGCGGGTGCATGACCGGGGGAGAGGCGCCGCCTCGTAGGGTGGGCGCATGACGGAACTGCCCGCCCGGCGTCTGCTGCTGGTGCACGCGCACCCGGACGACGAGTCGATCAACAACGGCGCGACCATGGCCAGGTACGCGGCCGAAGGGGCCCACGTGACCCTGGTCACCTGCACTCTCGGCGAGCGGGGCGAGGTCATCCCGCCGCACCTGCGCGAGCTGACCGGCGCGGCCCTCGGCGAGCACCGCCGGGGCGAGCTGGCCGCCGCGATGGCCGAACTCGGCGTCACCGACTTCCGGCAGCTCGGCGGCCCCGGCCGCTACGGCGACTCCGGGATGATGGGCCTCTCCGACAACGACGACCCGGCGTGCTTCTGGCAGGCCGACGTCGACGCGGCCGCCGCGGCCCTGGCCGAGGTGATCCTGGAGGTGCGCCCCCAGGTCCTCGTCACCTACGACGACGACGGCGGCTACGGCCACCCCGACCACATCCAGGCCCACCGCGTCGCCATGCGGGCCGCCGATCTGGCCCGGGCCGCCGGATGGCGCATCCCCAAGGTGTACTGGAACCGCGTCCCGCGATCCGTCGCCGACGAGGCCTTCGCCCGCCTCCGCGACGAACTGCCGGCGCTCCCCTTCACCCGCGTCGCCGCCGTCTCCGACGTGCCGGGCGTCGTGGACGACGACCGCGTCACCACCGCGATCGACGGCACGGGCGCGCCCGCCGCCGCCAAGGCCGCCGCCATGCGCGCGCACGCCACCCAGGTCGAGGTCGCCCCCGGTGACCGGTACTTCGCCCTGTCCAACGAACTCGCGCAGCCCCTCTTCGCCACCGAGTACTACGAGCTGGTGCGCGGAGAGACCGCCGGAAAGAGGGAGAACGACCTGTTCGCGGGTCTCGACGACACGGCGGGGGCGGCCTGATGTCCGACCGCGGCTCGATGCTCGCCCAGCCGCTGCGGATGCCCTCCGCCGGGCGGCTCGCCGCCTATACGGCACTCCTGCTGCTCGGCGCGCTCGTCGCACTCGCCGGCGCACTCGTCCAGGCCGGCTGGTTCCCCGGCGGGCTGCTCCTCGCGCTCGCCGGCGCGGGCGGACTGTTCGTCGGCGGCGCGCGGGCCCTCGCCACCCGCGCCGGGGCCGTCGCGCCCGCCGCCGGCTGGATGATCACCGTCGTGCTGTGCACCGCGGGCCGCCCCGAGGGCGACTTCCTGTTCGGCGCGGGAGGCGGCTCGTATCTCTTCCTGCTCGGCGGCATGGCACTTGCTGTGATCTGCGCCACCATTGGTTTGGGGCGGCAACCGGTCGGCGACGACGTCCGACTTGGGAAGTGACGTACCACTTCACCGCGGCCGGCCCGTGGGAGTCCCGTGTGGGTTTCCGCGGCGGTCGTGGGATACAGGCCAGAAGTGGCCAGTATGGTGGTGCGCGCCGCCGAGCTGCCCGTGAGGTCGTGGCGGGCGGCGGAGCCAACCTGGAGAACCTGCCTTGAGTCGTGAAACTGACAGTCCGTCCTCCGGGCCCAACGGGTCCAACGGGCGCGGCGGAGCCGCATACCCCTCGGGCACGCCGCCGTACGGCACCCCCGTGGTGTCCGAAGGCGGCGCCGACGCGGGCCGTTCGGCCGCGCGACCGGAGGAACGCAAGACCGAGACCACGCTGACCACGCGGATCCGCATCAACATCCCCGGATCCCGGCCCATTCCGCCGGTCGTCGTGCGCACGCCCGTGGCCGAGTCCGACGGCGCGGGCGAGAACGCCGCGGGCGGCACGTCCGACGCCGGCGCCGACGCACAGCAGCCGGCGCCACCGGGCGCCGCCGGCCCCGGCTCGTCCGACACCGGCTCGTTCGAACTGCCCGCCGACCCCGCGTCAGGCGCCGACGACAAGACGAGCGACTGGTTCGCGCCGCGCAAGTCCGCGCCCGCCAAGGGCGGTCAGGGCGGCGGCGGGACCAACGGCGCCGGACTGCCCGGCGGTTCCGCCGCAGGCACGCCCGCCGTCGCCCCGGCCCCCGCTCCCGGCGCCCCGCCCGCCCCCGGCGGCGCACGGCCGGGTGCCGGACGTCCCGGCGGCGTGGTCGGCTCCATGAGCGTGCCCGGCGGCGCCCGCCCCGGCGGCGCCAACGGCGCCGGGCTCCCCGGCGCGACCGGCGGTCCCGTGGCTCCGGGGCACGGCGGCGGCACCGGCTCCTTCGACGTGACCGAGGCGCTCGCCGCGGGCCCCCAGGGCAACGGCGCGCGTCCGGGCCAGGGACCGGGCCAGGGACCGGGCCAGGGCGGCGCGGCCGACCCGAGCCGCGACGACCTGCCCTACTTCTCGGGCACCGGCCAGAACGGCCTCCCCGCCCCGAGCGCCGGCCCGCAGGGCGGTCCCGGCGGACCGGGCGGCCGGACGGGCCTCCCGGCCGGTCCCGGCGCTCCCGGCAGCTCCTACGACTTCAACGGCCCCGACGGGCCGGGCGGTCCCGGCGGCCGGGGCGGCCCGCAGGGCGGTCCCGCCGGCCCCACCACCGGCCCGGTCACCGGCGACGGCCCGATGGTGCCCCCGATGAACGGCGGCGCCCCCGGCGCGACCCGCGCTCCCGGAACGCCAGGCGGCCCCGGCCCGCGCCCCGGTTCCGGCGGTCCGCGGACGGCCGCTCCCGGCGCCGGCGCGGGCGCCGGCCGGCTGCCCGGCGGCGGCCTGAGCGACGACACCGCGATCCTCACCCCGCAGAAGCCCGCCCCCGGACCGGGCGCGGGCGGCTACGGCAGCCGTCCGGCCGACAACGTCTCCGGACACACCGTCACCAGCGGCATCCCCGTCGTCCCGGCCGGCGGCCAGGGTGGTCCGGGCGGGCCCTTCGCGGGCGCCGCGCCCGCCGACGGACCGCTGCCGCACACCCCGCCCAAGGCGCCGGAGCAGACCGGGCAGAGCCCGGCCGCCGGCTCCAAGAAGAAAAAGAAGAAGGGCCGCGGCAAGCTCCCGCTGCTCGGCGGCCTGGTGGTCGTCGCGGGGGTCGGCCTGTACGGCGCGGGCCTGCTGATGAACCACTCCGACGTGCCCAAGGGCACCACCGTCCTCGGCGTGGACATCGGCGGCGGCACCCGCGACGACGCCGTCAAGAAGCTCGACGACGCCTTCGGCAAGCGGGTCGTCCAGCCGCTGAAGCTGTCCGTCGACGGCGGCTCCGTCACCCTCAAGCCGGACCAGGCGGGCCTTCAGTTCGACATCCCGGCCACGGTCGACCGCGCCGCCGGGAGCGACTACAACCCGGTCTCCGTGATCGGCTCGCTGTTCGGGCAGCACCGCGTGGCCGAGCCCGAGATGCCGGTCGACGAGGAGAAGCTCCAGGCCGCTCTGCGGAGCGCGGCGGGCGGCTCCGGCTCGGCCGCCGACGGCACCATCAAGTTCGAGTCCGGCAAGGCCGTCCCCGTCTACGGCAAGGCCGGCAAGGGCATCGACGCGGCGAAGGCCGAGGACGCCGTCGTGGCGGCCTACCGCACCCAGGTGGAGACCGGTTCGGCGTCCGGCGTGAAGGTGCCGACGACGACCCGGCAGCCGACGGTGTCCGACGCCGAGGTCGACCGCATGATGAAGGAGTTCGCCGAACCGGCGATGTCCGGCAAGGTCACCGTCATGACCGACGCCGCGCACGCCGTCTCCTTCAGCCCGAAGAACTCCCTGTGGAAGTTCCTCCAGGTCAAGGCCGTCAACGGCAAGCTCGTCGAGAGCTACGACCAGGCCGCCCTGAAGGAGCTGTACGGCCGCACCTTCGACGGCGTGCTGATCGCCCGCGGCACCGGCCAGAAGACGGCCGTCACCGTCCAGGACGTCATCGGCGCCCTGCGTCCCGCCCTCAAGAGCGAGACGAACCGGACCGGGGTCATCGACACCGACCCGAGCTGACGCGCCGGCGGTGCCGCATGACATCTGTCATGCGGCACCCCGGACGTCCGGCACTGCCGCCCCGGCCGCCGCCCGCGCGACGATGACGGCATGACGACGCAGACAGCACCGGCGGTCGGGTTCGACCAGGTGAGCAAGAGCTTCGGGAACGTGCGGGCCGTGGACGGCCTGACGCTCTCGCTGCGCCCGGGGGAGACCGTGGCGCTGCTCGGCCCCAACGGGGCGGGCAAGTCCACCACCCTCGACCTGCTCCTCGGCCTCAAACAGCCCGACAGCGGCTCCGTCCGCGTCTTCGGGGTCACCGCGCGCGAGGCGATCGTCGCCGGCCGGGTCGGCGCGATGCTCCAGAGCGGCGGCCTGATGGACGAGGTCACCGTCGCCGAACTCGTCGGCCTCGCCTGCGCCCTGCACCCCAAGCCGTACAAGGCGTCCGAGGTGATGGCCCGCGCGGGCATCGCGCAGATCGCCGCCCGCAAGGTGAACAAGCTCTCCGGCGGCCAGGCCCAGCGCGTGCGGTTCGCGCTCGCCACCGCCGGCGACAGCGACCTGATCGTCCTGGACGAGCCCACCACCGGCATGGACGTCACCGCCCGCCAGGCCTTCTGGGCCACCATGCGCGAGCAGGCGGACCAGGGCCGCACCGTCCTGTTCGCCACGCACTACCTGGAGGAGGCCGACGCCATAGCCGACCGGGTGCTCGTCCTGCACCGGGGCCGGCTGCTGGCCGACGGCACGGCGGCCGAGATCAAGGCGAAGGCGGGCGCACGGCGCGTCTCCTTCGACCTGGAGGGCGTGATCGACGAACGGGCCCTGCGCGGGCTGCCCTTCCTCACCGCCCTCGACGTCTCCGGGCACACCGTGCGCATCCAGTCCGCCGACGCCGACGCCACCGTCCACGCGCTGTACGGGCTCGGCGTCTACCCCCGCAACCTCGAAGTCGCCGGGCTCGGCCTGGAGCAGGCCTTCGTCGCCATCACCGCCGCCGAGGAGGCGAAGACCAAGTGAACAGCCTGATCAAGCTGGAGCTCGCCCGCGCCCTGCGCAACCGCAAGTTCCTGTTCTTCTCCGTCATCTACCCGTCGGTGCTGTTCCTGCTGATCTCCAGCACCTCCGACACCACCACCGAGGTCGAGGGGACGGGCCTGACCCTCCCGACGTACATGATGGTCTCGATGGCCTCCTTCGGCGCTCTCACGGCCGTCCTCATGGGCAACAGCGAGCGCATCGCCAAGGAGCGCGAGAGCGGCTGGGTGCGGCAGCTGCGGCTGACCACCCTGCCCGGCCGCGGCTACGTCCTCGCCAAGACCGCCAGCGCGGCCGTGGTCAGCCTCCCGTCCATCGTCGTGGTGTTCGCGTGCGCCGCGCTCCTGAAGGGCGTCCGGCTGGAGGCCTGGCAGTGGGGCGCCCTCACCGGCGCGATCTGGGCCGGCAGCCTCGTCTTCGCCGCACTGGGCGTCGCGATCGGCTACCTCGCCGACGGGGACGCCGTCCGCCCCATCACGATGATCACCTACTTCGGGCTGTCGATCCTCGGCGGCCTGTGGTGGCCCACGGCCACCTTCCCGGCCTGGCTGCGGGACATAGCCGAGTGGGCGCCCACCCACGCGTACGCTTCTCTGGGCCAGGCCATCGAACAGAGCCAGGCCCCGCACGCCAAGGACATCGCCATCCTGGTCGTCTTCTTCGCCCTGTTCACGGGCGGCGCGGCCTGGCTGTACCGGAAGGACACGCTGAAGGCGTGAGCGCCATGACGCAGGACCAGTCGAACGAGGCCCGGCGGGACCCCCTGATCCTGCCGGGCGGGCCGGCCCGCAGCCGGGGCGAGCTGTGGCGGCGCAAGTTGCTGTGGATCGGCGTGTGGCTGGTGTTCCTCAGCTCGCCGGTCCACGACCTCGTCTCCGGCGGCCACAGCGCGGGCGCGACCGCGGCCGGCTCCCTGGGCCTCGCGGTGTTCGTCGTCCTCTATCTCGCCCTGCTGTTCCGCAACATGGGGGCCGCGCCCTTCGTCCCGCGGCTCGTCGCCGCCCTCATCGGCGCGATGGCGGTGCTCGCCACCGTGCTGAGCCTCACCATGGGTTCCGCCTGGCTCGGCCTGTACTGCTACGTCTCCGTCGCCTGCGGGAGCGTGCTCCCGATGCGGGCGGCGTTCTGGACGATCCCCGGCACGGGCGCGGTCATGCTCCTCGTCGGGCTGCGCACCGGCGAGGAGGAGGCACTCAACCTCCTGCTGCTGGTCCTGCTCATCGGCTTCGCGATGAGCGGGGTGAGCCAACTGGTCCGCACGACCGTGGAGTTGCGCAAGGCCCGGGCGACGGTCGCCCAACTGGCCGCCAACGAGGAGCGGCTGCGGCTGGCCAGGGACCTGCACGACCTGCTCGGCCACTCGCTGTCGCTGATCACGCTCAAGAGCGAGCTGGCCGGCCGGATGCTCCCCGGCCACCCCGACAAGGCCGCCCAGCAGGTCGCCGACATCGAACAGGTCAGCCGCCAGGCCCTGGTGGACGTCCGTGAGGCCGTCACCGGTTACCGCCGGCCCCGGCTGGCGTCCGAACTGGCCGGCGCCGAGGTCGCGCTGACCGCGGCCGGTGTCGTCGCCGCGATACCCGCCGAACCCGACCTGGAGGGCGTCCCCGAGGAGAGCGAGTCCGCTCTGGCCTGGGCGCTGCGCGAGGCGATCACCAACGTCGTGCGGCACAGCGGCGCGACCCGCTGCACGGTGGACGTCGTCCGGCGGCAGACCCTCGACGGCCCCGTCGTCGAACTGTGCGTCGAGGACGACGGATCCGGCGGCTCCGGCAAGGGCCCCGGCAACGGCCTCACCGGCCTGACCGAACGCATGGAGAAGGCGAACGGCGCCCTGGAGGCGGGCCGGTTGAAGAAGGGCTTCCGGCTCACGGCCCGGGTCCCGGCCGGCCCGGCGCCGGACATAGGATCCGGTTCATGAGTGGTGGCATGATCAAAGTCCTGCTGGCCGAGGACCAGTCCATGGTCCGCGAGGCTCTGGCGGCGCTGCTCGGCCTGGAGGACGACATCGAGGTGGTCGCCCAGGTGGCGCGCGGCGACGAGGTCCTCGCGGCCGCCCGCGCCCACGACGTCGACGTCGCCCTCCTCGACATAGAGATGCCGGGCGCGACGGGCATCGAGGCCGCCGGACAGCTCCACCGCGAGTTCCCGCGGCTGAAGCTGGTCGTCCTCACCACGTTCGGCCGCCCCGGCTACCTGCGCAGCGCGATGGAGGCGGGCGCCGACGCGTTCCTCGTCAAGGACGCCCCGGCCGCCCAGCTCGCCCAGGCGGTCCGCAAGGTCCTCGCGGGCGAACGGGTCATCGATCCCACGCTCGCCGCGGCGGCCCTGGCGGAGGGCGCCAACCCGCTGACCGACCGCGAACGCGAGGTGCTGCGGGCGGCGGCCGACGGCTCGACCAACGCCGAACTCGCCGCCGCCCTGCACCTGTCCCAGGGCACCGTGCGCAACTACCTGTCGACGGCGATCCAGAAGCTCGCGGTGCGCAACCGGGCCGAGGCGGTCCGCACCGCCCGGGAGAAGGGCTGGCTGTGAGATCCGGGCCGCCGGCCCGGCCGGGGGCGTCAGTTGAGCAGGGCGCGCGCGGCGAACGCTTCCTTGCGCACCCGCTCCGCCGTCGCCCCGTCCACGACCTCCACCAGCGACGCGTACTCCTCCAGCTCGGCGGCCCCGCCGACGAAGTCACCGCGCTGCACCAGCAACTGGCCCTTCTCGTAGCGCAGCCGGGCCGGATGCGAGGGCACGGCCAGCCCCAGCTCGACGGCCCACAGCGCGACGTCCGACCGCTCCGGGCGGGCCGCCGCCCACGAGCGGATGTTGTTCAGGATCCGCGTCACCACCTCCAGCGGCTCCGCCGGACCCAGCATCGACGGCTCCAGCCGCGCCCCCGTCGCCCCGGTGACCAGCCGCTCGGCGTCGCCGCCGGTCAGCACGCGGCCGCCGTCGAAGGGATCGACGAGCACCTGGCGCGCGACGTCCCCGGGCGGCCCGAACCCCACCACGAAGTGCCCCGGCAGCGCGACCCCGTACACCGGGGCTCCGGCCCGCCGCGCGACCTCCACCCACACCACGGACAGCAGGATCGGCAGCCCTCGCCGCCGCGTCACCACCTGGTGCAGCAGCGACGACTCCAGCCGGTCGTAGTCCGCGGCCGACCCGCCGAAGCCGTGCCGCCCGCCGAGCAGATCCCGCAGCGCCACCGCCCAGTCGTGCGGTCCGCCGGGCCGGAACGGCAGTTCCCCGGCCAGCCGGTCCAGCTCGATCTGGGCGGCGTCCACCCCGGCCTCGTCCAGCAGCGGATCCGCCGCCGCGCCGATCAGCAGGCACAGCAGCGCCAGGTCGGGCCGCTCGGCGCGGGCCTCCTCGGCGAACCGCCGGCGCACCTCGTCCCCGTCGATCCCGCGCCCGGACCCGCTCACGACGCCCCCGCAGCGGGCCGCGACGACGGCTGCGGCTCCCGGTAGTGGTGGTAGGCGTGGTGCGCGGTGAAGCCCAGGCCGGCGTACAGCGCCCGCGCGCCCGCGTTGTCCTCCTCCACCTGGAGCCAGGCCGCCGACGCCCCCTCCGTCAGCGCCTCGCGGGCCAGGGCGGCCATCACGGTCGTGGCGAGGCCCTCGCGCCGGCGCGCCGGATCGACCTCGACGGCGGCGAACCCGGCCCAGCGCCCGTCCACCACACACCGCCCGATCGCGGCGGGCGGCGCCCCCGCGTCCGGGCCGGGCACCGACGCGAACCAGACCGACGGCTCCGCCCCGCCCGCGCCGGGAGCGGCCGCAGAGCGCCCGCCCAGCACCTTCAGGGCCGCCTCGCCCACGCCCTTGCGCCGGTACCGCGCCAGCCACGCCCCGTCGGCCTCCCGGGACAGCACCACGCCCGTGGGCTCCGCCCGGTCGGCGAGCGGCGCCAGCGCCCCGATCCACAGCTCGGCGGTCACCTCACGCACCCACCCGCGCTCCTCCAGCCGGGCGCCCAGCAGTTCCTGCGTGCCCTCGGCCCCCGTCGCCGTCTGCACATAGGCGGGCAGCCCGCGCCGGCCGTACCAGTCGCGTACGGCGTCCAGGGCCGCGTCGAGGGGCATCCCGGGGTCGCCGAGCGGCAGCACCGAGTTGGCGCGCCGGGTGAAGCCCGCGGCGGCCCGCAGTTCCCACGCGCCGAGCGGCTCGCTCTCCACGGGACGCCAGGCCCGCGCGGCGACCCGGGCCAGTTCCGGATAGGAGGCGGCGGGGCCGCGCCGGCGCGCGGGCGCGGGCGGCACGACCTTCCCGGCGACCAGCGAGGACGCGTCAACACGGACGCTCTCGCCGCTCTTCCGTGTGATCACGAGCACACCGTCGTCCCATGATGTGAGAACACCGACCGTGTCGGTGAATTCGTCCCCCGTGGACGTGCTGCCGCTCAAACGCCGCACGGAGACACGTTTGCCCACGTCAGCGGCGGTGATACGGACCTCCAGGCGTCCGGCGGCCGAGATTTCCACAGGTCGTTTCACCCCTCCTGTTCGGATCATGCCCAAGAACGGAGATACTAGGGGCGGGCATCGACGACGCCGCGCTCCCGCGCGCCAGGCGGCGGAGCCTGAGGAGGCCCGCCAGCGCCCTATCGAGGAGGAACGACAGCGTGACCTACGTCATCGCGCAGCCTTGTGTCGACGTGAAGGACAAGGCCTGCATCGAAGAGTGCCCGGTCGACTGTATCTACGAGGGCCAGCGGTCCTTGTACATCCACCCGGACGAATGCGTCGACTGCGGCGCCTGTGAGCCGGTCTGCCCGGTCGAGGCGATCTTCTACGAGGACGACACTCCGGAGGAGTGGAAGGACTACTACAAGGCGAACGTCGAGTTCTTCGACGACCTCGGCTCGCCCGGCGGCGCCAGCAAGCTGGGTCTGATCGAGCGCGACCACCCCTTCGTCGCCGCGCTGCCGCCGCAGGCGGCCGAGTAATCCGCAGCAGCGGCCCGCACTCCGTGCCGCCTCGGTCCCGTACGGCCTGATCCCGCCCGATCGCCGTACGGGGCCGAGGCGTTTGCCGTCGTACGAAAGTGAGCCAGTCACCGTGTCCTCCGCAGTCTCCGACCGCCTTCCCACGTTTCCCTGGGACAAGCTGGAGCCGTACAAGAAGACGGCCGCCGCGCACCCGGACGGCATCGTCGACCTGTCGGTCGGCACCCCGGTCGACCCGGTTCCCGATCTGATCCAGAAGGCGCTGACCGACGCCGCGGACTCGCCCGGCTACCCGACGGTGTGGGGCACCCCGGCCCTGCGGGACGCGATCACCGGCTGGCTGGAGCGCCGGCTGGGCGCCCGGGAGGTCACCCACCGCCACGTCCTGCCGATCGTCGGCTCCAAGGAGCTGGTGGCCTGGCTGCCGACCCAGCTCGGTCTCGGCCCCGGCGACCGGGTGGCCTTCCCGCGGCTGGCCTACCCGACGTACGAGGTGGGCGCCCGGCTGGCCCGCGCGCAGTACGAGGTCTACGACGACCCCACGACCCTGGACCCGGCCGGCCTCAGGCTGCTCTGGCTGAACTCGCCGTCCAACCCCACCGGCCGGGTCCTGTCCAAGGCGGAACTGACCCGGATCGTCGCCTGGGCGAGGCGGCACGGGGTGCTGGTCGTCTCCGACGAGTGCTACCTGGAGCTGGGCTGGGAGGCCGACCCGGTGTCCGTCCTGCACCCGGACGTCAACGGCGGCTCCTACGACGGCGTCGTCGCGGTCCACTCGCTCTCCAAGCGCTCCAACCTGGCGGGGTACCGCGCGGCCTTCCTGGCGGGCGACCCGGCCGTCCTCGGCCCCCTGCTGGAGATCCGCAAGCACGGCGGGATGATGACGTCGGCGCCCACCCAGGCGGCGGTCGTGGCCGCCCTCGGCGACGACGCCCATGTCCGTGAGCAGCGCGAACGCTACGCGGCCCGCCGTACCCTCCTGCGCGAGGCGCTGCTCTCCCACGGCTTCCGCATCGAGCACAGCGAGGCCAGCCTGTACCTGTGGGCGACGCGGGACGAGTCCTGCTGGACCACGGTCGCCGACCTGGCCGGCCGGGGCATCCTGGTGGCCCCCGGCGACTTCTACGGCGAGGCGGGCGAGCGCTTCGTGCGCGTGGCCCTCACGGCGACGGACGAGCGGGTGCGCGCCGCGGTGGGACGCCTGTAGCCGGTACCGACGACGGCGCCCGCACCGCCGCGGCGCCCGTCCCCATTCTGGAGGTTGTATGCCCAAGGCCTACTGGGTCAGCGTCTACCGCACCGTTTCCGACCCCGAGAAGCTGGCCGCCTACGGCGAGCTGGCCCGCCAGGCCATTCAGCCCTGGGGCGGCCGGACCTTCGTCCGCGGCGGCCGGGTCGCGGCGTACGACGCCGGGATCGCCGAGCGCACGGTCCTGGTCGAGTTCGACAGCTTCGAGCAGGCCGTAGCGGCCCGGGAGAGCGCGGCCTACCAGGAGGCGCTGGCCGCCCTCGCCGACGGCGTCGAGCGTGACTTCCGCATCGTCGAGGGCCTCGACTGACCGGCCGCCGCGGCGCGCCGATCGGCCGGAGCCCCCTTCCGCGGGCTCCGGCCGCATGCCGACGCGCTCCGAGCGGCAGGCCTTAGCCGAGCGGCAGGCTCTTCACCGGCAGGGTCTGCGCGCCGGGCAGTCCGCCCTTGGTGAGGGAGTCGGTCGGCAGTCCGCCCTTCGTGGCGGTCGACGCGGTGTCCCCGAGGAGGCCCCCGGCGGACCCCGCCGCCTCGCCGGCCGTCTTCTGCGCCACCGGAGCCGCCTGCTTCACGGCCTTGCCGCCGGTCGTGGCCGCGGCCGGCAGCGCCTGCTCGACCGTCTTGCCGCCGGTCTCACCCGCGAGCCCGGTGACCTGGTGCGCCGCGCCGTCGACCGTGTGGGAGACGTTCGCCCCGTCCAGGGCGGTCAGCCCGCCGAGGTTCGGGGCGGCGGGCAGGCTCGGGGCGGCGCCGGCGGAGCCGGCCGCACCGACCCCGGCGGCCGCTCCCGCAGCGACGAGCAGCGCGGCACGGGCGATCCGACGGGTCAGGGGGAGGGACATGATGCTCCTTCGACGGAGAGAACAAGGACTGTCTGTGACTGCTGTGACTGTCTGTCTGTCCGGGCCCGGACGCAGTGACTACCGCTCGAAGCCCCCGAAGGTTGCGCACGGCCGACGTAAAGAGTTGGCAATGCGTCGCATTATCGGCTGGGGTGGAAAACGGGCAAAAACCGCCCGATCTGAAAGTCCGGCAAACCGGTGCGGCCCTTTGTCCTCAAGGGATCACCGGCCCGCGAGGGTGACGGCGCGAAAACCTGAACACCCGGCCGGGACGCCGCCCCTCACACGACCCGGACGGGTGAAGACCCGTACTACTGCTCGGTGACGATCCGCACGCCGTCCGCGCCGCCGCCCGCCGCCGCGCCCCCGGCGGCCTCCGCGCTGGTGGAACCGGTCGACCGCCACCGGCTGTCGCTGTGGCCGGACACCCACTCGCGGCCCGCGTACACGACGCGCTCGATGCGCAGCGCCGAGGCGTTGGCCACCGCCCAGTGCGCCAGCTGCCAGCCGCGCTCGCCGGCACCGCGCCCGCCGGTGGCGGCGTCCTCGGACACGGGCAGCGTCAGCGTCCGCCCGGAGCTCCGGGCGACGGGCGGCCCGGCGGCGGCCTGCGAGGCCTTCCCCGCGCCGCCGGAGGTCTTCGAGCCGGTCTTCGAGCCGGTCCCCGCGCCCTCGCGCGCCCCGCCCCGCCCGAAGTCGCGGGTCAGCGCCGCCCGCACCGCCGCCGGGCCGGTGCTCGCCGTGGCCCGCGAACGGCCGTCGCAGGTCAGCGTCGCCGCCGACGTCCCGGTCAGCGCGGCGGCCAGCAGCACCGCGTCCCGCTCGTGCTTGGCGTAGGCCTCCGGGTAGCCGCTGCGCTGCACGCGCTGCGCGGCCACCGTCAGCGGCAGCTCGGTGTAGTCGTCGACCTTGGCGAGGTGCTCGTAGAAGATGTCCGCCGCGTACGCCGGGTCCGTGACCTGCCGCGCGGTGCCCCAGCCCTGCGAGGGCCGCTGCTGGAACAGGCCGAGCGAGTCCCGGTCGCCGTGCGCGAGGTTGCGCAGCCCCGACTCCTGGATGGCCGTCGCGAGGGCGATCGCCACGGCCCGCTCCGGCATGGCCCGGTCGGTGCCGACGGCGGCGATCGTGGCCGCGTTCACCGCCTGCTCCGGCGTGAACTCGTACGTCGCCCCGTCGGCGCCGCCGGAGACGACCCGGCAGCCGGGATCTCCCGTCCCGCCGGAGACGTACTGGACCACGGCATAACCCGCGACGGCGGACAGGACCACGCAGGCCGCCCCGAAACGGACGAGGCGGCCGCGGCGTTTGGGGGAAGGCGACGGCTGCGGCACGCCTACAAGGTACTGGAGAGTACGGAGGAGCAGGAGGGGTGTGCGCACGGGTGGTGAAGAGGGGGCGCCCGACCGGCGCGTTAGGGTCGACGCCATGGCCGACACCCCGCTTGACCTCACCCTGGACGCCGCCGCGCTCACCGCGCGGCTCGTCGACTTCCGCTCGGAGAGCGGCGACGAGAAGCCGCTCGCGGACGCGATCGAGACCGCCCTGCGCGCGCTGCCCCACCTGACGGTGGACCGCCTCGGCAACAACGTCGTCGCCCGCACGCAGCTCGGCCGCGCCGAACGCGTCGTCCTGGCCGGCCACATCGACACCGTGCCGATCGCCGGCAACGTCCCGTCGCGGCTGGACGAGGACGGGGTGCTGTGGGGCTGCGGCACCTGTGACATGAAGTCGGGGGTGGCGGTCCAGCTGCGCGTCGCGGCGACCGTCCCGGCGCCCAACCGCGACCTGACCTTCGTCTTCTACGACAACGAGGAGGTCGCCGCCGACCTCAACGGCCTCAAGCACGTCGCCGAGGCCCGCCCCGAGTGGCTGGCCGGCGACTTCGCGGTGCTCCTCGAACCCTCCGACGGCCAGGTCGAGGGCGGCTGCCAGGGCACCCTACGGGTCCTGCTGAAGACCAGGGGCGAGCGGGCCCACTCCGCACGCGGCTGGATGGGCTCCAACGCGATCCACGCGGCCGCCCCGATCCTGGCCCGTCTGGCCGCCTACGAGCCCCGCCACCCGGTCATCGACGGCCTGGAGTACCGCGAGGGCCTCAACGCGGTCGGTGTCACCGGCGGAGTGGCCGGCAACGTCATCCCCGACGAGTGCGTCGTCACCGTCAACTTCCGCTACGCGCCGGACCGCAGCGAGGAGGAGGCCGTCGCCCACGTCCGCGAGGTCTTCGCCGGCTGCCCGGTGGCGGAGTTCGTCGTCGACGACCACAGCCCCGCCGCCCTGCCCGGCCTCTCCCACCCGGCGGCGGCCGCCTTCATCGAGGCGGTCGGCGGCACGCCGCTGCCCAAGTACGGCTGGACGGACGTCAGCCGCTTCTCCGCGCTGGGCGTGCCCGCGGTCAACTACGGCCCCGGCAACCCGCACTTGGCGCACAAGCGGGACGAACGCGTGGAGACGGCCAAGATCCTGGCCGGCGAGGAGCGGCTGCGGGCCTGGCTCACCGCCTGAGCCCGACCGGGCGGGCCGGGCCGGCGGCGGTGCACGGCGGACACGCCGACGTCCCCCGCCGGTAACCCGCGTGGATCTACGCTGAGGTGGATCGAACGAAGCGGAGGGAGTTCACCATGCCTACAGGGAACCCCGAGGGAAAGAAGCAGCCACCGGACGAGCAGCGCCTGGGGCCCGTCCTGCGACGGCGCGACCAGGTGCAGGCCAGCACGACCGACCAGCGGCTGCTGGACGAGCGGGCTCCCTCGGACTGGGTGCACACCGACCCCTGGCGAGTGCTGCGGATCCAGTCGGAGTTCATCGAGGGGTTCGGCACACTCGCCGAACTCCCCCCGGCGATCAGCGTGTTCGGCTCCGCCCGCACACCCGTCGGCTCCCCGGAGTACGAGGCGGGCGTACGCCTGGGCGGCGCCCTCGTGGACGCGGGCTGGGCCGTCATCACCGGCGGCGGACCGGGCGCCATGGAGGCGGCCAACAAGGGCGCGAGCGAGGCGGGCGGCACGTCCGTCGGCCTGGGCATCGAGCTGCCCTTCGAGCAGGGGCTCAACCCCTACGTCGACATCGGCCTCAACTTCCGCTACTTCTTCGTCCGCAAGATGATGTTCGTGAAGTACGCGCAGGGCTTCGTCGTCCTGCCCGGCGGACTCGGCACCCTGGACGAGCTGTTCGAGGCCCTCACCCTCGTCCAGACCCAGAAGGTCACCCGCTTCCCCATCGTCCTGTTCGGCACGGAGTACTGGGGCGGCCTGATCGACTGGCTCAAGAACACCCTGATCGCCCAGGGCAAGGCGGCGGAGAAGGACCTCCTCCTCTTCCACGTCACCGACGACGTGGACGAGGCGGTGGCCCTGGTCTCCAAGGAAGCGGCCCGCTAGACGCGGCGCGTACGGCGCGTACGGGCCTGCCGTACGGCCTACGCGAGCCCCCGGCGGGCGACCGCCGGGGGCCGGTGGCCCGCGATCGACGCGACCATGTCGAGCACCTGCCGCGTCTCCGCCACCTCGTGCACCCGGTACACCTGCGCCCCGAGCCACGCGGACACCGCGGTCGTGGCCAGCGTGCCGGTCAGGCGCTCCTTCACCGGCCGGTCCAGCGTCTCGCCGACGAAGTCCTTGTTGGACAGGGACACCAGCACCGGCCACCCCGTCTCCACCATCTCCCCGAGCCGCCGCGTCGCCTCCAGGCTGTGCCGGGTGTTCTTGCCGAAGTCGTGCCCCGGATCGATCAGGATCGACTCCCGCGGCACCCCCAGCCCCGCGGCCCGCTCCGCCAGCCCCACGGTCACCCGCAGGATGTCGGCCATGACGTCGTCGTACGCCGCCCGGTGCGGCCGTGTCCGCGGCTGCGCGCCGCCCGCGTGCGTGCACACCAGACCGGCCCCGTGGCGCGCCGCGACCTCCGCGAGCCGTGGATCCACCCCGCCCCACGCGTCGTTCAGCAGGTCGGCGCCCGCCTCGCAGACCGCCTCGCCGACCTCGGCCCGCCAGGTGTCCACGCTGATGACCACGTCCGGGAACCGCCGCCGCACCTCCGCCACGAAGCCGACGGTGCGCCGCGCCTCCTCGTCCGCCGTCACCTCTTCGCCCGGACCGGCCTTCACCCCGCCGACGTCGACGACCGCCGCGCCCTCCGCCACCGCCTGCTCCACGCGCGCGAGGGCCGGCTCGTCCCGGAAGGTCGCGCCCTGGTCGTAGAAGGAGTCCGGGGTCCGGTTCACGATCGCCATGATCACCGGCTCGTGCGCGCCGAATTCACGCCTGCCCAGCCTGAGCATCCCCTGTGACCTCTCCTCGTACGTCCTGCACATCCGCCGCCTGCGACCCTAACCGCCGTACCCGCATGGCACGATCGGACCCGCACACATCCGCTCCGAGCACACCGAGTGTGGAGACCCACCGATGGTTATGTTCCTGTTCCTGGTCGTCGCGCTCGCCGTCGTGGTCGCCGCGGTGACACTCGCCGTGGTGGGCGGCGGCGAGGGCGCCGGCCCGCTGCCGGAGGCCGTCCCCGAGCGACTGCACGACCCGCTGCCCCCGGACCGCCCGCTCGACCGCTCCGACGTCGACCTCCTGCGCTTCCCGCTGAGCGTCCGCGGGTACCGCATGGCCGACGTCGACGACGCCCTGAACCGGCTCGCCGCGGAACTCGCCGAGCGCGACGCGCGCATCGCCGACCTGGAGTCGGCCCTGGCCGGCGCGCAGACCCCGGCCGCCGAGCCCCACGTCTCCATGGAGAAGCAGACCCCCGAGGACCAGCAGTGAGCGACGGCGCCGCCCTCGCCGGGGCGGACGGCGCGCTGCGCTGCCCCTGGGCCCTGTCCACCCCGGACTACGTGACCTACCACGACGAGGAGTGGGGCCGCCCGGTCCACGGCGACGACGCCCTCTTCGAACGCCTCAGCCTGGAGGCCTTCCAGTCGGGCCTGTCATGGATCACGATCCTGCGCCGCCGCGAAGGCTTCCGCGCCGCGTTCGCCGGCTTCGAGATCGCCTCGGTCGCCCGTTTCACCGACGAGGACCGCGCCCGCCTCCTGGCCGACCCCGGCATCATCCGCAACCGGGCGAAGGTCGACGCCACGCTCGCCAACGCGCGCGTGCTCGCCGAGTGGGCGCCGGGCGACCTGGACGAGCTCATCTGGTCCCACGCCCCCGACCGGGCAGGCCGGCCCGCGCCGAAGACCCTGGCCGACGTCCCCGCCGTCACGGACGAGTCGACGGCCCTGTCCAAGGCGCTCAAGAAGCGGGGCCTGCGCTTCGTCGGACCGACGACGGCGTACGCGCTGATGCAGGCATGCGGCCTGGTCAACGACCACCTGGCGGCATGCGCCCGCCGGAACGCCCTCCGAACCCCTCTGAACCCCTGAGAGGGCGGACGGCCGAGCCACCGCCCCTCCGCTCCCCTCACCCCGCCCGCCGTGCGCACACCCACACACGCGCCGTGCCGCGCGCAGTCCGGACTGCGCGCGGCGGCCGCGGTGGCGGCCGGGCTCAGCGGCCCAGATACCTCGGGGTCTCCTTCTGGACGAACGCCCGCACCGCGATCGCGTGGTCCTCGGAGGCTCCCGCCCGCGTCTGAAGCTCGTCCTCCTTGTCCAGCGTCTCGGAGAGGCTGTGCGCCGATCCGTACGCCACGGCCTCCTTGATCGCCGCGTACGCCACCGTCGGCCCCGCGGCGAGCGCCCGGGCCACCTTCTCCGCCTCTGCGCGCAGCGCGTCCGCCGGCACGACCCGGTTGGCGATGCCCAGCTCGTACGCCTCCTGCGCCTTGATGCTGCGCGGGAAAAGCAGCAGGTCGGTGGCGCGGCCAGGACCGATCACCCGGGGCAGCGTCCACGAGACGCCCGAGTCGGCGGTGAGCGCGACCCCCGCGAACGAGGTGTTGAAGGACGCCGTCTCGGACACGACGCGGTAGTCCGCGGCCAGCGCGAAGCCGAAGCCGGCGCCCGCGGCCACCCCGTTCACCGCGGCGACCACCGGCTTCGGCGCCTCCGTCAGCGCCCGCACGATCGGGTTGTAGTGCTCCGAGACCGTGCTCATGACCTGCTTCGACCCCTCGGCCAGCAGCCCGATGTGCTCCTTCAGGTCCTGCCCCACGCAGAACGCGCGCTCACCGGCGGCGGTCAGCAGCACGGCCCGTACGGCGTCGTCGGCCGCGGCGGCCCGCACCGCGTCCCGGAGGGCGACCTTGGTCGCGACGTCCAGCGCGTTCATCGCCTCGGGGCGGTTCAGCGTGATCGTCGCGAGCCCGTCACTCACCTCGTAGAGCACGGTGTCGACCATGGCGTTTCCCCTCCGTGTCGCGTCCGGGACGCCCTACTGGCCGGTACGTCCCCTGTACGGGACAGCATGGCGGAGATCACCACCCGGGGACCGGACCCGACGTGTGACCTGCGTCAAAGAATTCAGGACGGATTCCGGCGCCCGGAAGCGTGTGCGGCGGCGCAGTATCGCAGCCACATCGCCGAATTGAGTGGTTTTGCTCGCGCGCGTTGCCCAAGCGATGCCGACCGATGTTGGTCATCGGGTCCTGAGATGCGGGATAATGGCCTGGAAGCAATGTGTTCGATGCCGGTGCCGCGGGTCCCACGCTGGACCGCGGCTGCCCTCCACGGGCCGTCGGCTTTGGCGATGAGCTGGTTTCAGGAAGGGGAACGAGCATGGCGGCCATGAAGCCGCGAACGGGTGATGGCCCGCTCGAGGTGACCAAGGAGGGGCGGGGCATCGTCATGCGCGTTCCGCTCGAAGGCGGCGGGCGGCTCGTCGTCGAGCTGACCCCTGACGAGGCCGACGCGCTCGGCGACGCCCTGAAGAAGGTCGTCGGCTGACGCGAAGCGACCCTGCACCGTCGATCGCTCCGGCGTCCCTCTGGGCGCCGGGGCGGTTGTCTTTTCCGGCGGTTCTGCGGGTCCACGGCGGCCGTGCGGCCCGAAAGGACCAACGCCGGCGCCCGACCTCTCAGCGCCTCAGCGCTTGACCGCGCACAGGAGCCCGTCGCCCACCGGCAGCAGCGACGTCACCAGCTCCTGGCTCTCGCGCACCGCCCGCAGCAGCTCCCGGATGCGTATGACCTCCGTGGGCTGCGGCCCCGAGTCCACCGTGCGGCCGTTGGCGAAGACGCCCTCGAAGACGACCAGCCCGCCCGGACGCAGCAGGCGCAACGATTCAGCGAGGTACTCCAGCAGCTCCAGCCGGTCGCCGTCGCAGAAGACCAGGTCGTAGCCGGAGTCCGCGAGACGGGGCAGCACGTCCAGCGCGCGGCCGGGGATGAAGCGGGCCCGGTTGCTGGCGAACCCGCAGGCGCGGAACGCCTGCCGGGCGAACTGCTGGTGCTCCGGCTCCGGGTCCACGGTCGTCAGGACGCCGTCCGGGCGCATTCCGTGCAGCAGGTGGATCCCGGAGACGCCGGTGCCGGTGCCGATCTCGGCGACCGCCTTCGCGTCCACGGTGGCGGCGAGCATCCGCAGCGCGGCGCCCGTGCTGGGCGACACCGAGCGCAGCCCTGCCTCACGGGCCCGGTCGCGGGCCCAGCGCAGCGCTTCGTCCTCGGCGGCATAGGCGTCGGCGAACGCCCAGCTTGCCTGCCGGTTGCCGGTAATGACCCTCTCCTGTCCCCGTGGTTGCCTGGGCGTGACTGTATCCGTTGGCGCCGGGAACCCGCAGATGGGACCGGGCGTTTGAAGGGGTGGGAACGACTACGGGGGGACACGGTTGGATCACGACGTGGGACAGGGCGCCGAGCAAGTGCTGACGCAGCCGCATGAGCCGTGTCAGCCCACATCAATTTCTCGTAAAACCGCTTATCCGGAGCTAACGGGCGAGGTGGCTATGGTAGGGGCTCCACTGGACACCACCAATGCCGACAGGGGAGGTGCGGCCGCGCCTGTGGATCGGGGAGGAGTGCTGCGGCGCTTTCTCGGATCGGCAGTCAGGCCGAAATCCGTGAACGACACCGCTGCTGACCCCAGCCACTCCGCCGGCATCGCCGTCGGCCCAGCCCAGACCGCGACCTTCACCACTGACGCGGACGGGCAGGCGTGGACTCCGCCCACGTGGGAGGAGATCGTCAGCATGCACAGCGGCCGGGTCTACCGGCTCGCCTACCGGCTGACCGGCAACCAGCACGACGCCGAGGACCTCACCCAGGAGGTCTTCGTCCGCGTCTTCCGCTCCCTGTCGACGTACACGCCGGGCACCTTCGAGGGCTGGCTGCACCGCATCACGACCAACCTCTTCCTGGACATGGTCCGCCGCAAGCAGCGCATCCGCTTCGACGCGCTCGGCGACGACGCGGCCGAGCGGCTGCCCAGCAAGGAGCCCACCCCGCAGCAGGTCTTCAACGACGCCCACTTCGACGCGGACGTCCAGCAGGCCCTGGACACCCTCGCGCCCGAGTTCCGCGCCGCGGTCGTGCTGTGCGACATCGAGGGGCTCTCCTACGAGGAGATCGCCGCGACCCTCGGCGTCAAGCTCGGCACGGTCCGCTCGCGCATCCACCGCGGCCGTTCCCAGCTGCGCAAGGCCCTCGCACACCGTGCGCCCGAGGCCCGCGCCGGACGTCGCTCCTTCGTGCCCCGGGTGCCCGCACTGGGAGGAGGGGGCGCGACCGCGTGAGTGGATCCCGACACGACGCAGCCGAGCGGCTCCTCGCGGAGCAGCACCTCGGCGACCGGCTCTCGGCCCTGGTGGACGGCGAGCTCGGTCACGACACCCGCGAGCGCGTGCTCGCCCACGTGGCGACCTGCGCGAAGTGCAAAACAGAGGTCGACGCGCAGCGCCGGCTGAAGAACGTCTTCGCCGAGGTCTCCCCGCCGACCCCCTCCGAAAGCTTCCTCGCCCGCCTTCAGGGCCTCCCCGCCGGAGGTGACTCCGACGGCCGTGGCACGCCGCTGGGCGGGGCAGGCTTCGCCGACTCGGTCTTCGGAACGAGGGGCACGAGACGGGACGAGCCGTTCGAGTTCGGCTATGTGCCGGCCCGGGACCACGGCTCCGTCCTCTCGCCCGCCTCGGACCGCGGCTTCCGCATCCACCCCGTCGGCCGCGCAGGCGACCGGCACGACACCGAGCGGTCGCGGGGCATGCGCTTCGCGTTCGTCGCCGCCGGCGCGGTGTCGCTGGCCGCGATCGCGCTGGGCGGCATGACCGGCGTCGCCCCCGTCGACACGACCGCGGACGGCCGGGCCGGTTCCGGCTCGGGCAGCAATGTGCTCCCGGCACGCACCCAGGGCACGGGCTCCGTGACCGCGGAGAACCAACGCCGCCGGGCCGCGGGTCCCCTGCTCTCCCAGGGCGGACAACTCGGCGGCACCCCGACCGCACCGACCGAGGTGTCAGCGCCGCTGCTGCCGGGGATGCCCGTCCAGCCCGGCGGCCCGGTCGAACAGGCCCTGCACCGGTTGACCACGCCCATGGTCGCCGGGGCCGCGGTGATGTCCCCGCTGATACGTCCCCTCGGCACGAACTCGCCGGTGTCGCTGAGCGCCTGGAGCGGCAGCGGCCCCAAGTTCGCCGGTCCCGGTCTGCTCGCCGCTCCCGTCCCTCTCACCACGTCCGCTCCCAGCCCCTCTTCTGCCCTCCCTCAGGGGCGGCACACCCGCTGACCGTGCCCTGCGCCGCGCCCGGCGAACCTGGTTGAATCGCGGTGGACCGCGTCCTGCCAGGCTGCCGGGCGCGACGGCGAATCACGCCGGGCAGGGCCGGGGGAGTGCCACCGGTTCGCGCCGCGGTCGGCTCGACTGGGGGAGAGAGCGTGGACGAGGGGAAGCCCACGAGGGCGAAGTGGTGGAGCCTGCCCCGGCAGCAGCCGTCACCGGCACGGCGCAGCCCCGAGGACCAGGGTCAGGACCCGGGTCGGGACCGGGATCGGGATCGGGATCGGGCCGACAGCACCCTGAGCGAGCTCTTCGGCCCGGAGCACGGCCGGACCGACGGCGACTTCGAACTCCCCCGCCCGAACAGCGCCCCGCGCGACACCGGCGTGCCTGAAGCCCCGGCCGGCGCCGCGCCGGAACCGGAGCCGACGACTGCGTCACCCTCCGCAGCCCCCGCGTCCACCCCCACTCCGCCCGCCTCCGGCGACGGCGGCGGGAGCGGGCGAACCGGGGAGGGCGGGGAGAGCGGGAGCGACGGTGACTACGAACTGCGCCGTCCGGCGACCGCCCCCGAGCCGGACGCCGACCCGTCCCCGGAGCGAACCCCCACCTCCCCGGCCCGCGATCCCCGCGATTCCCAGGATCCGCGCGACCCCTTGAACGCGGTCGCAGGCGAGGGCGGAGGCGAAGGCGCGGGCGAAGACGCGGGCGCAGGTGCAGACGAAACCGCGGGTGCAGACGTGGGGGAGCGGCGGGACGGGCCGTTGCACGATCCGGACCCGTACAGCACGCCGCCGTACGGGGAGCCCGGCCCCTGGGCGCCCGCACCCCCGGTGCAGCACCCGGCGGTCGCGCCCCTGCCCGTCGCACCGCCGCCCGGGGACGGGTCCCGGGCCCCCCGAGTCGCCGCACCGGCCCACGTCGCCCCGGCCCACGCCGTACCGCCCCACGTGGCCCAGGCCCACGCCGCCCCGCCCCACGCCGCCCCGGCCCACGTCGCCCCGGCCCACGCCGCCCCGCCCCACGCCGCACCGGCCCACGTCGCCCCGGCCCACGCCGTACCGCCCCACGTGGCCCGGCATCCCGCGGGCCCGGAGACGCAGCCGGGGCCCCTGCTCCCCGCGCCTTCCCCCACCCTCGCGCCCGACCCCGCGCTCCCCTCCTCGCCCGCCGCCCCCGCGCCCTCCACTTCGCCCGCGCTCCCTTCCTCGTCCTCCACGCCCGTCGCTCCGCCGGCCTCGGCGGTGCCGGCTGTCGCCGGGTCTCCCGCTCCGCGTGCCGCCGGCCCCGCCCCCGCGGACCCCTGGCGGCGTTACGACCCCTGGTCGGCGACGCCGTTCGGCGGTTCCGGCAGGGCGGGGTCCGCAGGCGATGCGTCCGGCGGGGAGCGAGAGCGGCGCCGGCAGGTGCGCAGGAGGCTGGTCGGCGGCGCGCTGGCCGTGGCCCTCGTCTCCGGCGGGCTGGGCGGAGCCGTCGGCGCCTACCTGGAGCGCAACGGCGGACTGCGCCCGATCCGGCTGCCGCAGGCGTCCGCGGATCCCGGACGGTCCGCCGAGGGGGTGGCCGGGATCGCCGCGCGCGCCCTGCCCGGCGTGGTCACCCTGCACGTCAGCGGCGGCGGCCGGTCGGGCACGGGCACGGGCTTCGTCCTCGACTCCCTCGGCTACATCCTCACCAACAACCACGTCGTCGAGTCCGCGAAGGGCGGCGGCGGGATATCCGTCGTCTTCGAGGGCGGGAAGACCATCGAGGCGGAGGTCGTCGGCCGGGACAGCGGCTACGACCTCGCCGTGGTGCGGGTGACCGGGGTGAAGGGCCTCAGGCCGCTCTACCTCGGCAACTCCGACGACGTCCGGGTCGGCGATCCCGTCGTCGCCATCGGCGCGCCCTTCGACCTGGAGGGCACCGTCACCTCCGGCATCATCAGCGCCAGGGAGCGGCCCGTCGTCGCCGGAGGCGGCAGCGGCGACGCGAGCGACGTCTCGTACGTGGACGCCCTCCAGACCGACGCGCCGATCAATCCCGGCAACTCCGGCGGCCCCCTTCTCGACGCCCGGGGCTGGGTCATCGGCGTCAACTCCGCCATCCGGTCCGGCTCCGACGGCGCCGACGGGACCGACGCCCAGGGCGGGTCGATCGGACTGGGGTTCGCCATCCCGATCAACCAGGGCAAACGCGTGGCCGAGGAGCTGATCAACACCGGCCGGGCGACGCACCCGGTCATCGGGGTGAGCCTCGACATGGACTACGCCGGGGACGGCGCGCGCGTCAGTGCCACGGGCGCCGACGGGAACGCGCCGGTGACACCCGGCGGGCCGGGCGACCGGGCCGGGATCAGGGCCGGCGACGTCATCACCGGGGTCGACGGCCGACGCGTCCACACGGGCGGGGAGCTGATCGTCAGGACCCGCGCCCACCGCCCCGGCGACCGCCTGGAGCTGACGGTGGAGCGTGCGGGGCGGGAGCGCACGCTCACCCTGGTCCTCGGGTCGTCCGGCGGCGACTGAGACGGCTGCGGGGCCCGCCGGCTCCGCCCCTGTCGCGCGGACCGCCGCGTACGTCACAGGGCGGACCGTGAAATCCGGCGCCGGCAGGCAAACAACGCGGAAAACCGGCCGGGTACACCCACACGGAGGCCTCGGGGCAGTACCGGTCGGACAGGTGCGGCAGGTACCGTGGGACCGGCCCGGGCCGCCGAGGACCCGAACTCGACCGCTGAGGGCCGAGGGCCGTGGGCCGCGGACATCGCAAGGAGCTTCAGGTGTTCAATGACATAGGACCGCTCGAGCTGGTGACGATCATCGTCCTGGCCGTGCTCGTCTTCGGTCCGGACAAGCTCCCCAAGGTGATCCAGGACGTGATGCGCACCGTCCGGAAGATCCGCGAGTTCTCGGAGAGCGCCAAGGCGGACATCCGCAGCGAACTCGGCCCGGAGTTCAAGGACTTCGAGTTCGAGGACCTCAACCCCAAGACGTTCATCCGCAAGCAGCTGGACAACGACGAGCTGGGGCTGAAGGAGATCCGCAACGGCTTCGACCTGAAGAAGGAGATGGCCGAGGTCACGGACGCCGTCCACAGCCGCGACACGGACACCCCCGCGGCTTCGGGATCCTCGGGCGCGTCGGGCGGCGCGCGCGTCGACATGACGAAGCGTCCCGAGGAGCCGGGCGGGGACGACCGTCCGCCCTTCGACGCGGACGCCACCTGAGCCACCTGGGCTGTCCGGCGTCCCCCGATGTGAGGGGGCGCACGCTCCACGCGCCGGGTGGATTCCCGGCAGCCCGGAGCGGGGTGGCTATGCTGCCTGGTTGTTGTGCGGAGCGGACGAGTACGCCCGAAGGGGGGCGGGCCGGTCGCTCCGTCGAGAACGAGGAGGCGTCCGGGCACATGGAGACGACGAGTCGGGCAGTCGCGCAGACGCCGGCCGCGGAGGACGGACAGCAGGTCCCCTCCGCGCGGCGCACGGTCGACGGCTACCTGGAGGCACCCTTCCCCTGGTACGGCCTCGACGAGGCCTTCACCGGGCCGCGCTGGCTGATGCAGGTGGGCACAGCCGCTGACGGGGCCGTCGAGCACGGTTCCATCGGGCACGGCGACGAGCCCTCCGTGCGGCACGAGACGGCCGGCGAGGACCGCGGGAAGTTCGCGGTCGTCGTGACCGTCGCCGCGAACCCCGTACGGCGCAGCGCGGACGGCACCGGTCTGCTGGAGGCGACGTCCGTGTCGTCGGCGGCCTGGCTCGCCGGGGTGGGCCTGCTGTCCTTCACCTGGCCCGGCCAGATGGACCACAGCCTGCGCGACGACTGGCTGGACCAGCAGACCGAGACGGCGTGGGTCCTCGCCGACGACCTCGACGGCCCGGACTGGTCGACGCTGTCCCTGCCGGTCGACGGCGTGCCGACGCCGTTCCACTACCGCGAGTCCGAGTTCGGCTGGGTGCTGGCCGGCTCGACCTCGCAGGGGGTGCACGTGGGCGCGTACGGACGGGGCATGAGCGCGTACGGTCTCGGCTTCGCCATGGTCAAGGACATCGAGACGTACGCCTGACCGGCCGCACACCCGGCCCTGACGACAGTGGGGGGGCGGGCGGGGCCCGGCCGGGCCCCCCCCGCCGGCGGGGGGGGGGGGGGGGCCGGGGCGGGGGCGGCGACGAGTACAAGGGCAATTGGAACGCCCCAACCCCCC
>NZ_JBICXC010000002.1:0-282256 GCF_043200075.1 Streptomyces sp. NPDC048481 | reverse complement strand
TGGGGGGGGCGGGGCCCCCGGCCGGCCCGCCGCCCCCCCCCCCGCCGCCGCCCCCCCCCCGCCCCCCCCCGGCGGGGGGGGCCCCGGGGGCCCCGGCCCGCCCCCCCACTGTCGTCAGGCGGAGGGAGGGACGCGACCCGCGTGCGGGCCCGCGCCGTCCCCCGGAACCTGACGAAGCGGTCGCTAGAACTTGTTGCGCGGGGTGATGCCCAGCGACAGGCCCGACAGGCCGCGCTGGCGGCCGCCCAGCTTGCCGGCGATCGCGCGCAGGGCGGAGCCCGCCGGGGACTCGGGGTCGCTCAGGACGACCGGCCTGCCCTCGTCGCCGCCCTCGCGCAGCCGGACGTCGATCGGGATGGAGCCGAGGACCGGGACGTTCGCGCCGGTCGTGCGGGTGAGGCCGTCGGCGACCGTCTGGCCGCCGCCGGTGCCGAAGACGTCGACCATCTCCCCGCAGTGCGGGCAGGGCAGGCCGGACATGTTCTCGACCACGCCGACGATCTTCTGGTGGGTCTGCACGGCGATGGAGCCCGCCCGCTCGGCGACCTCGGCGGCCGCCTGCTGCGGGGTCGTCACGACGAGGATCTCGGCGTTCGGGACCAGCTGCGCCACGGAGATCGCGATGTCGCCGGTGCCCGGCGGCAGGTCGAGCAGCAGCACGTCCAGGTCGCCCCAGTAAACATCGGCAAGGAACTGCTGGAGCGCGCGGTGGAGCATCGGGCCGCGCCAGACGACCGGGGCGTTGCCCGGGGTGAACATGCCGATGGAGATGACCTTCACGCCGTTCGCGGACGGCGGCATGATCATGTTCTCGACCTGGGTGGGACGGCCGTCCGCGCCCAGCATGCGCGGCACGCTGTGGCCGTAGATGTCCGCGTCGACCACGCCCACCTTGAGGCCGTCGGCGGCCATCGCCGCGGCGAGGTTCACCGTCACCGACGACTTGCCGACGCCGCCCTTGCCGGAGGCGACCGCGTAGACGCGGGTCAGCGAGCCGGGCTTGGCGAAGGGGACCTCGCGCTCGGTCTGGCCGCCGCGCAGGGCGTTCGCCAGCTCCTTGCGCTGTTCGTCGCTCATCACGTCGAGGGTGACGTCGACGCGGGTGACGCCCTCCACGGCGGAGACCGCGTCCGTCACCCGCTGGGTGATCGTCTCGCGCATCGGGCAGCCGGAGACCGTCAGGTACACGGAGACCGCGACCGCCCCGTCCGCGCCGATCTCCACCGACTTCACCATCCCGAGCTCGGTGATGGGCCGGTTGATCTCGGGGTCGTTCACCGTCGCCAGTGCCTCGCGCACCGCGTCTTCGCTAGCCATAGGGACGATGGTACGGCGACCTGCGGGGACCGGGGTAAGCCCGTCACCGGTCGTCTACGTCACGTCCTCGCGACCGTTCTGCCGGGAATACGGCGTGTTCGCGGTGGCCGTCGCGCCGTTCCTCCAGCTCCTTGACCATGTCCTGCAACTCGGAGCGGATCCAGTCGCGGGTGGCGACCTCGCCCAGACCGATGCGCAGCGCGGCGATCTCCCTGGTCAGGTACTCGGTGTCGGCGATGGACCGCTCGTTGGACTTGCGGTCCTGTTCGAGGTTGACCCGGTCGCGGTCGTCCTGCCGGTTCTGCGCGAGCAGGATCAGCGGGGCCGCGTAGGAGGCCTGGAGCGACAGCATCAGCGTCAGGAAGATGAACGGGTAGTTGTCGAACCGCAGATCCGCCGGGGCGAAGACGTTCCACAGGACCCAGGCGATGATGACGATCGTCATCCAGACGATGAAGCGGCCGGTGCCCAGGAAGCGCGCGATGCGCTCCGACAGCCGCCCGAAGGCCTCCGGGTCCCACTCGGGCAGGATCCGGTGCCGGGGCGGCCGCGGCTGGTCCAGCCGGGCGCGGGTGCGGCCGGTCGCCGTGGCGCCCATCGGGGTGCGCTCCCGGCCCGTGCCGGCCTGGGCGCGCTCGCGGCCCGTGCCCTCGCGTTCAGGAGCCATGCCGACCGGCCCCCTCGGCGGCGCGCTCGCCCGCGGACCCGTCCTCGGACCCGTCCGCGGGCTCGCCCTCCAGGTGGAACTCCGTCTCGCGCCAGTCCTCCGGCAGCATGTGGTCCAGGACGTCGTCGACGGTCACCGCGCCGAGCAGCGAGCCCGCCTCGTCCACGACGGGCGCCGCGACCATGTCGTACGTCGCGAAGAACCCGGCGACGACCGGCAGGGCCGCGCCCGGTGCCAGGGCCTGCAGGTCGTCGTCGATGATCGAGCTGACCAGGGTGTACGGCGGATCGCGCAACAGCCGCTGGAAGTGGACCGTGCCCAGGTACTTGCCCGTCGGCGTCTCGTCGGGCGGACGGCAGACGTAGACCTGCGCGGCGAGCGCGGGGGACAGGTCCGGGTTGCGCACCCGGGCCAGGGCGTCGGCGACGGTGGCGTCGGGGCGCAGGACGATCGGCTCGGTGGTCATCAGCCCGCCCGCCGTGTGTTCCTCGTACGCCATCAGACGGCGCATGTCGGCCGCGTCGTCGGGCTGCATCAGGGACAGCAGCCGCTCCTTGTCCTCCTCCGGCAGCTCGGAGAGCAGGTCGGCCGCGTCGTCGGGGTCCATCGCCTCCAGGACGTCCGCCGCGCGCTCCTCCTTCAGCTTGCCGAGGATCTCGATCTGGTCGTCCTCCGGCAGCTCCTCCAGGACGTCGGCGAGGCGGTCGTCGTCGAGGGCGGCCGCCACCTCCGCGCGCCGCTTGGCCGACAGGTGGTGCAGGACGTTGGCGAGGTCGGCGGGGCGCAGCTGCTCGAACGTGGCGAGGAGGCTCTCCGCGCCCTGTCCGTGCTCCTCCAGCGAGAACCCGGTGACGGCCGACCACTCCACGGTCAGCGTCTCGCCCCTGGCCCGGCGGAAGGCGCTCGCCTTCTTGCCCTTGCGGACGAAGACGCGGTCGATCTCCCAGTCGCGGCGGGCCGGCAGCTGCTGCACGGACACGTCGAGGACGGTGACCTCCTCGCCGGTCTCCACGAGGGCGACGCGCCGGTCGAGCAGCTCCCCGAAGACCAGCCGCTCGGTGGGCCGCTGCTCGAAGCGGCGCACGTTGAGCACCCCGGTGGTGATGACCTGACCGGACTCGATGCCGGTGACGCGGGTCATGGGCAGGAAGATCCGGCGCCGGGTGGACAGTTCGACGACCAGCCCGAGCACGCGCGGCGGCCGCCGCCGCACGCGCAGCACGACGACGAGGTCGCGCACCCGCCCCACCTGGTCGCCGTTCGGATCGAACACGGGGATGCCCGAGAGGTGCGAGACGAAGATCCGCGGGGCTCCCGCTGCCATGACCGCCCCTCCTTGTCGTGCGCGCCGGTGGGGCGCGTTGTCGCCGGCGTTGCTCATTTCCCGATTGCCCGCTCGTGCGGGCTTCAGGCTAGCCCGTCCCGATCGGATACGCCCTGGTGGGGCGTCCGGACGGACTGGCTCCGCCCGGCCCGCGCGACCCCGGTACGCTGCCGTACGCCGCTCAGCAGACCCCCGCAGAAAGGCAGCCCTCCCTGTGACTGCGATTCCCCAGGGCCGTACGCGCCGGACCTCGTTGGTGAGCGCGGTGTGCGCGCTGGTCGTGGGCGTGGGGCTGGCCGGCTGCGGCGAGGATCCGGACGCGGGCACGAACGGGGTGGGCAAACTGCCGGCCGCGCGGATCCAGGAGAAGACCAAGGCGGCCGCCGGTTCCGTGGACGCGGTGCGGCTGTCGGGCAGCGTCGTCACCAGCGGGCGCACGTACCGGCTCGACATGCGTCTGAAGGCGGACGGCGGCGCCGGCTCGGTCACCGCGCAGGGGGCCACCTTCCATCTGCTGCGGGTGGGCGAGCAGCTGTTCCTCAAGGCGGACGCGGCGTTCTGGAAGAAGGAGGACGGCAAGTCCGGCGACGGCTCCGACACGGCGGCCGCCGACAAGCTCGACGGCAAGTACGTCAAGGTGCCGCCGGGCGACCCCTCGTATCGGAAGTTCAGCGGGTTCACGGACAAGGACCTCCTCCTCGACGGTCTGCTCACGCTGCACGGCGCGCTTGCCACCGACGGCCGCCACGAGCAGGACGGGGTGCGCACCGTCCGCATCACCGGCGACGGCGGCTCCGGCGGCAAGCTGGACGTGTCGCTGGAGGGCAAGCCCTACCCCCTGCTGCTGGAGCGCGCGGGCGGGGCCGGGACGCTGCGCTTCTCGTCCTGGGGCAAGGACTTCGCCCTGGAGGAGCCGGCGAAGGACCGGACCGTGGACTACGGCAAACAGCTCCCGACGTCCTGACCTCCCGCCGAGCGCGGCGACCGGACCACCAGGGCGACCGCGGGACCGGCGCGACCCGGGCGAGCGGCAGGGGGCCGGGCGGGGCGCTACTTGCGTCTGCGCCCGCGCAGCAGCAGCTTCGGCAGTCCGGCGGGCACCGGCTCGCGCGTGGTGGCGGGCGTGGGGACGGGCCGGGCGGCGAGGCTGTCCTCCGGAAGCGGCGAGGTGGCGCCGGTCGGCTCCAGGCGCAGCACCCGGCACTCGCGCGCCCAGCGCCCGGTCATGGCCTCGCCGTCGGGCGCGTTCAGCCGCTTGCCCTTCAGCTCGGCGACGGCGGCCTCCCAGGCCTCGGAGCCGGGCGCGAGCCCGGTCACCGTCGCCGTCCAGGTGACCAGCCGGCCGCCCTTGTCCTTGCTGCGCACCGTGACCTCGGCCGAGCCGCCCTCGACGAGTCCGGGCAGCGGCTGCTCGCCGGGCCCGTCGCCGACCAGGCAGGCCGCGCCGTCGTGCCACACGTGCCACAGCGCCCGCGCGGCCGTCTCCCGCCCGCCCCGGACCCAGACGAGGCCGGACTTCTTCGTGGCCTCCTCGACGAGGGTCCGGTCGACGAGGGCCTCTCCGAGCAGCTCGCTTGTCATGCCGCCCAGCCTATCCGGGGGCCGTCCGGGCGGGGCCCCGGCGACGCCCTCACAGCCAGCCGTTGCGCTTGAGCGTGCGGTGGATGCCCACACAGAGGGCCACCATGGCCGACATGACGACGGGATAGCCGTACTTCCAGTGCAGTTCCGGCATGTAGTCGAAGTTCATCCCGTACACCCCGCACACCATCGTCGGCACGGCGATGATGGCGGCCCAGGACGTGATCTTGCGCATGTCCTCGTTCTGCGCGACGGAGGCCTGCGCGAGGTTGGCCTGGAGGATCGAGTTGAGCAGTTCGTCGAAGCCGATCACCTGCTCCTGGACCCGGGCGAGGTGGTCGGCGACGTCGCGGAAGTACTTCTGGATGTCGGGGTCGACCAGCCGCATCGGCCGTTCGCTCAGCAGCTGCATCGGCCGCAGCAGCGGCGACACCGCCCGCTTGAACTCCAGCACCTCACGCTTGAGTTGATAGATCCGGCCGGCGTCCGTGCCGCGCGGGGTGCCCTTGCGGCCCGGCGAGAACACCTCGGTCTCGACCTCGTCGATGTCGTCCTGCACGGCGTCCGCGACGGCGATGTAGCCGTCGACGACATGGTCGGCGATGGCGTGCAGCACCGCCGAGGGGCCCTTGGCGAGCAGTTCGGGGTCGTCCTGAAGGCGGTGGCGCAGTCCGCGCAGGGAGCCCTTGCCGCCGTGCCGGACGGTGATGAAGAAGTCCTTGCCGGTGAAGCACATGACCTCACCGCTCTCCACGACCTCGCTGTTGGCCGTGAGCCGGTCGTGCTCCAGGTAGTGGATCGTCTTGAAGACGGTGAACAGGGAGTCGTCGTAGCGCTCCAGCTTGGGCCGCTGGTGCGCCTGCACCGCGTCCTCCACGGCCAGCGGGTGCAGCCCGAACTCGGCCGCGATACCCGCGAATTCGGCCTCGGTCGGCTCGTGCAGGCCGATCCACACGAAGCCGCCGTCGCGCCGCACCTGGCGCATGGCCTCCTGCGGGGTCGGCGCCTGCGGGAAGACGATGCGCGAGCCGTCGCGGTAGACGGCGCAGTCGACGACGGCCGAGGGGGTGGCCGGGTCGCGGGTGGTGTCGTAGGCGCCGGTGTCCGTACGCCCGCCCCCCTTGCGCAGGGAGGGGCGGGCGGGGCGGACGACGGCACGGAGGTCGCGGATCATCGACATGGCAGGCTCCTTCGCGATGAGCAAAGAAAGACCGCCACGACGGATGGAACTGCCCGGAATGAGGACGTCCTGACTGGGGGGCTCCCGGCCCTTCGGACCGGGAAAGGGTTTGGCACGTCCACAAAGCGGGGAGCACCGCTCCGTCGCGGTGGCGAGCTTCGCTGCTGAATCAGACCGGAGTGATCTGGCAGATCGGACCGGCCGGACCGATCGGGCAGATCAAGGCAAAGAACGAAACGAAGTGCTCTTCCGCTGAAGAGGAGCGCGACAGACGGCGACCAGCCGGAGGCGAAGAGGCCAGAGCAGCGATGTCAGCGGCGGGAAGAGCGAGTGGTACTGCACGGGTGACTTCGATCCATGACAGCCCCACCTCCTCCAGCCGGTCCCTCGTAAGGGAGTCTCGTCTGCGTCGGGGCGAGCGGGCGTTTCCCCGGAGTCTGGAAACCGGGAGATGCCCATCGCGTGTTGCCCCGAACCACCGGGCCAGAGTACCAGTCACCCGAAGTGTCAAGGCGCTGCTTTGCCCCGCCCTGACGAGTTCTATGCTCGCCGCATGGCTGATGTTCTTCCTCTGGTCGAGGCCCGTCTGCGTTCCGCGCTGGGCGAGCCGGACGCACGCGCCGCGGTCACCTTCCTCGGCGCGGACCGCGTCGAGGTGCTGCGCTTCCACGAGGGCGACGTCGTCCGCTACGCCACGCTCGGCATGTCCGCGCAGCCGATGAGCGATCCCACGGCGGTGATCGCGGATCCGGTGCGGGGCCCGCGCGCGGAACTGCTCCTGTCCGTCCGGCCGGGCGGCGCCGACACCGACAAGGTGCTCCGTCCGCTCGCCGTGCTCGCGGCGTCCCCGCAGGTCGAGGGGGTGGTCGTGGCTCCGGGTGCGTCCCTGGACGTGGGCGGGCCGCTGTGGCCCGGGGCCGCGTTCACCTCGGTCCTGGTCGCCGAGCCGGGCGGGCTGGTCGAGGACCTGGAGCTGGACGAGCCCCTCGACCCGGTCCGCTTCCTGCCGCTGCTGCCCATGACCCCCAACGAGGCCGCCTGGAAGCGCGTCCACGGCGCCCAGGCCCTTCAGGAGCGCTGGCTGACGAACGGGACGGACCTGCGGGACCCGTCCCGCACATCCGTCCCGCTCGGCTGACGCCCGTGAGGAACGTCACCAACTCTCCGCCCGGTAAGGCCGGTTGACCCGCCGGGAGGCCCGGCCTCAGTTCGCGAACACCGTGACCGAGTCCTCCGTCGCGTGCCGCGGCTCCAGCTCCCGCGCCTCGTGGGTCAGCGCCCTGCGCCGTACGAGGACCACGACCGCGCCGAGCACCGCGGTGAGCGCCGCGACCACGAACGGCATGTGGATGTCGGTCCATTCCTCGATCTTCGGCGCGAAGAAGGGCGCGGCCGCGGCCGCGAACCACCGCACGAAGTTGTAGCCGGCGCTCGCCACCGGACGCGGGGCGTCCGACACGCCGAGCGCCAACTCGGTGTAGACCGTGTTGTTCACGCCGATGAACGCGCCGGACAGGATCGTGCAGACGACGGCCGTGGTGTGGTCGCCGTAGCCGAGGACGAGCACGTCGGCGGCGAGCAGCAGCAGCGAGCCGCCGAGGACCTTCAGGGAACCGAACCGCTTCTGGAGCCGCGGCGCCACGAGCACCGAGAAGACGGCGAGCAGCACACCCCAGGCGAAGAACACCGCGCCCGACTTGTAGGGGCTCATGTTCAGCACGAACGGGGTGAAGGCCAGCACGGTGAAGAACGTGTAGTTGTAGAAGAACGCCGAGGCGGCGGCGGAGGCGAGCCCGCCGTGACCGAGCGCCTTCAGCGGGTCGAGCAGCGAGGTCCTGCGGGCCGGCCTGGGCTGTTCCTTCAGGAACGCCGTGATGCACAGGAAGCCGATCGCCATCAGGAACGCGGTGCCGAAGAACGGGTAGCGCCAGCTGGCGTCGCCGAGCACCGCGCCCAACAGGGGGCCGCAGGCCATGCCGAGGCCGAGGGCCGACTCGTACAGCAGGATGGCGGCCGCGCTGCCGCCGGCCGCCGCGCCGACGATCACGGCGAGGGCGGTGGAGACGAAGAGCGCGTTGCCCAGTCCCCAGCCGGCGCGGAAGCCGACGAGTTCGGCGACCGAGTCCGAGGTGCCCGCGAGGCCCGCGAAGACGACCACGAGGGCCAGGCCGAGCAGCAGGGTGCGACGTCCGCCGATGCGGCTGGAGACGAATCCGGTGACCAGCATCGCGAGCGCGGTGATGAGGAAGTACGAGGTGAAGAGCAGGGAGACCTGGCTCGCCGTGGCGTGCAGGCCCTGGGCGATGGACGGCAGGATCGGGTCGACCAGGCCGATGCCCATGAAGGCGACGACGGAGGCCCCGGCCGTCGCCCACACCGCCTTCGGCTGTCGCAGGATGCTTCCGGCTCCGGCGTCGAACGTGTCCATGATTCCTCTCGGCCCTAGATGGTTGGTATTTACACATACTAAGTTAGATCGCCTAACGGATGCAAGCTACATCTATATCGCGGCGAGCGGGCGATCCGCCGGCGAACGGCCGACGGGCGGCGGGCGTCCCGCAGGTGTCCCGGCGGGCGCCCCGCCGCCGTTCCGCCGGGCTTCCGGCGGCGTTCCGCCGGCCTTCCCCGGCCGGATTCCGTCCGGACGGGTGATCGTCCTTGACGTGGGCGGGATCGGGTAGGACCGTGGGGCTCTATGAGGGGCGAACCCAGTTGCCCGAAGTGTGGTGGCCGGGTCAGGGCTCCCGGACTCTTCGCCGATTCCTGGCAGTGCGACGTGCACGGGGCGGTCCATCCGCTGCAGCCCGTGATCCCGCCCAGCGTCGAGGCCCTCGGCGTCGTCGTGCACCGCACGCAGGTACCCGTGTGGATGCCGTGGCCGTTGCCGGTCGGCTGGCTCTTCACCGGTGTGACATACGCGGGCGACGACCGCAGCGGCGGCCGCGCCACCGCGGTCGCCTGCACGGGGCCCGGCCCGCTCGGCGGCGTGGGTGAGCTGATCCTGATCGCCGAGGAACTCGGCGTCGGTCTCGGCGCGCGCTACGCCGGTGTGGACGGACCCGATCCGGGGCCCTACATGAGCGTCGAGAAACCCCCGCAGGCCAAGGTGCTCGCCGCCGGCCGCCCCACCCCCCTCTGGCATGTCTCCGCCACCCCGGACGACCGCGCGGTGTTCGCGGGCGAGGCCCGGGGGCTGTGGCTGTGGGCGGTGGTCTGGCCCGAGCAGTCCGGGCTGCTGATGTACGACGAACTGGTGCTGACGGACCTGAGGGACGCGGGAGCGGAGGTCGAGCTGGTCCCGTGCGGAGCCCTGTCGCCCCGCCTGCTCAAGCCGTAGCGCCCACCCCGCGCATGTAGGGGGTGCTCGGCGGTTTCGGGTGTGACATGAGGGGGTCGGCCACCGGCTATGCTGGGGCGTCCCCATCCGTCCGTCACCGTCTGGAGCCCGCGTCGTGCGCATCGACCTGCACTGCCACTCCACGGCGTCCGACGGTACGGACACCCCGGCCGAGCTGGTCCGCAACGCGGCGGCCGCCGGTCTGGACGTCGTTGCGCTGACCGACCACGACACCACCCGCGGACACGCGGAGGCCGTCGCCGCGCTGCCCTCGGGGCTCACGCTCGTGACCGGCGCCGAGCTGTCCTGCCGGATCGACGGCGTCAGCATGCACATGCTCGCCTACCTCTTCGACCCCGAGGAGCCCGCCCTGCTCGCCGAGCGCGAGCTGGTGCGCGACGACCGGGTGCCCAGGGCGCGCGCGATGGTGGCCAAGCTGAACGGACTGGGCGTACCCGTCACCTGGGAGCAGGTGGCGCGGATCGCGGGGGAGGGGTCCGTCGGACGTCCGCACGTGGCCGCCGCCCTGGTCGAGCTGGGCGTCGTCCCCACCGTGAGCGACGCCTTCACCCAGGACTGGCTGGCCGACGGCGGGCGCGCCTACGCCGAGAAGCACGAGACCGACCCGTTCGAGGCGATCCGGCTGGTCAAGGGCGCGGGCGGGGTCACCGTGTTCGCCCACCCGGCCGCCGCCAAGCGGGGGCGCACGGTGCCGGAGTCGGCGATCGCCGAGCTGGCCGCCGCCGGCCTCGACGGCATCGAGGTCGACCACATGGACCACGACGCGGACACGCGGGGACGGCTGCGCGGGCTGGCGAAGGACCTGGGACTGCTGGTCACCGGCTCCTCGGACTACCACGGCAGCCGCAAGACCTGCGAGCTGGGCGAGTACACGACCGACCCCGAGGTGTACGGGGAGATCACCCGGCGCGCCACGGGAGCGTTCCCGGTCCCGGGCGCCGGCGGAGCCTGAGGCCCGTCCTCGCGTCCCCCTTCTGACTTCTTCCCCGCAAGGCTCTCGCACTGATGTTCGACGTCGCCGTCTTCGGCTCCCTGTTCCTCACCCTTTTCGTCATCATGGATCCCCCCGGGATCACCCCGATCTTCCTCGCCCTGACCGCCGGTCGCCCCGGCAAGGTGCAGAAGCGGATGGCCTTCCAGGCGGTCTGCGTGGCGGGCGGCGTCATCGCCGTCTTCGGGCTGCTGGGCCACCAGATCCTGAACTACCTGCACGTCTCGGTGCCCGCGCTGATGATCGCGGGCGGACTGCTGCTCCTGCTGATCGCGCTCGACCTGCTCACCGGCAAGACCGACGAGCCCAAGCAGACCAAGGACGTCAACGTCGCCCTCGTCCCGCTGGGCATGCCCCTGCTGGCCGGACCGGGCGCGATCGTCTCCGTCATCCTTGCCGTGCAGAAGGCCGACAGCGTCGCCACACAGGTCTCGGTGTGGGCGGCGATCCTCGCCATCCACGTGGTCCTGTGGGTGGTCATGCGGTACTCGCTGCTGATCATCCGGGTCATCAAGGACGGCGGCGTGGTCCTGGTGACCCGCCTCGCCGGCATGATGCTCTCCGCGATCGCCGTCCAGCAGATCATCAACGGCATCACCCAGGTCGTCCGCGGAAGCTGAACGGTCCCCTGCACACAGAGCCCCCCACGGCCTGGCCGTGGGGGGCTCTGAAAATCTGTACGGGACCCGTGTTATGAGGCCGAGGCGTCGGCCGGACGGATCCACAGCCGCTGCCCGATGGCGGCGGCCTGCTGAACGATCCGGTTGACGGAGGCGGCGTCCACGACGGTGCTGTCCACGGGCGTGCCGTCGACGTCGTCGAGTCGCATGATTTCGAAGCGCATTGCTTCTCCCTTCGTCTGGTCATCCCCCTCGCGGAGGATTGCTGTGCGTGCTGCTACATGAGTAGTCAACGCGGCGCATGTTACGAACATTCCCTACGCTAAAGAAATTTTTCGAACGACTAATTACTAACGAGTAAGGGGGTTTGCGGAGACTGAACGGGACCG
This sequence comes from Streptomyces sp. NPDC048481, assembly GCF_043200075.1. Lineage (NCBI taxonomy): Bacteria > Bacillati > Actinomycetota > Actinomycetes > Kitasatosporales > Streptomycetaceae > Streptomyces > Streptomyces sp. NPDC048481. The sequence continues at coordinate 270,829 of NZ_JBICXC010000002.1, read as the reverse complement.
GTTGTGTTCGCAGCGTGACCACCGGGACAATGGGGGGCGATGAACGACGACCTCCCGGCCCTCGCCGCCCGTATCGACCGCACGAACGAGCTGCTCACCCGCATGCTCGCCGAGGTGGCCAAGACGCCCTCGACCCACGCGATCTTCGTCGACGCGGGATACCTCTACGCGGCGGCGGGACGCCTGGTGGCCGGGACCGAGGACCGCCGGGCCTTCGACCTCGACGCCGAGGGCCTCATCGAGGCGCTCATCGACCGCGCCCGCTCGATCTTCGCCGACAGCCGCCTGCTGCGCGTCTACTGGTACGACGGCGCCCGGCGCCGCATCCACACCGCCGAGCAGCAGTCCATCGCCGAGCTGCCGGACGTCAAGGTGCGCCTGGGCAACCTCAACGCCAACAACCAGCAGAAGGGCGTCGACTCGCTCATCCGCACGGATCTGGAGTCCCTGGCCCGCCACCGTGCCATCAGCGACGCGGCCCTGCTGGGCGGCGACGAGGACCTCGTCTCGGCCGTCGAGGCCGCCCAGGGGTACGGCGCGCGCGTCCACCTGTGGGGCATCGAGGCGCCGGACGGCCGCAATCAGGCCGAGCCGCTGCTCTGGGAGGTGGACAGCCAGCGCACCCTCGACCTCGACTTCTTCAAGCCGTACGTCTCACGGCGTACCGTCGCCTACGACGCGGGCGGCGCGAGCCGACCCAGCCGGGAGGCCGTGCGCTTCGTCGGGGCGCAGGTCGCGGCGAAATGGCTGGTGGCGCGGGGCAGGGAGACGCTGGCCGAACTGCTGCCGGGTCACCCCTACCTCCCCGGCTCCGTGGACCAGGACCTCCTCGTGGAGGCCGAGGGCATCCTTCAGTACTCTCTGCGCGGCCAGGCCGACCTCAGGCGATCGCTGCGCGACGGCTTCTGGGAGCACGTGCGGACGCAGTACTAGGGCGCGTGCCAGGCGTCGCCCGGCAGACGGGACTTTCGGAACACGCCCCAGGGCGGTGCACCGCGTCCCATCCGTGCGCGGGGTCGGTGCGGCCGGCCGGGTCGGTTCAGTGGCTGCGGTCCCAGAAGTCGGCCAGTGCGTGGGCCGTCGGCAGGGGCTTGTCCAGGTTCGGCGAATGCTCGGCGCCCGGCACGACCGTGCGGTGCGCGTCCAGGTCCACGGCCATCGCGTCCAGGAGCGGCACCGGCCAGGTGTCGTCCCGCGCGCCCGACAGGACGTGCATCGGCAGCGGCACCGCCGCCAGCTCGCCCACGCGGTCCGGTTCGGCGTACAACTGACGTCCGGTCGCGAGGAGTTGGGCGGGCTTGTGATTGAGCCAGCGCAGCCGCATCTGGTCCAGCTTGCCGAAGCCGTGGGCCGGGCCGCCGACCTCCTCGGGCGGCCCCATCGCCAGGATCGCCGCCCACACCTGCGGCATGGACATCACCGCGAGCGCGTCGTGCAGCAGTTTCACCCGCTGCTTCTGGGACTCCGAGATCTCGCCGGGGCCCGAGGACATGAGCGTGAACGAGACGAAGGGGGAGTGGTCCAGCAGTACGGCGGCCCGGGCGATCTGTCCGCCCAGGGAGTGCCCCAGCAGATGCACCGGGGCATCGAGGGCGGCCGCCTGCGCGAGCACGTCCCTCGCCAACTCGACCTGTGCGTAGGGGGATTCGTCCTCCACGGGGCCGTCGGACTCGTTCTGGCCGCGGCCGTCCACGGCGACGCTCCGGTAGCCGCGAACCGCCAGCGGCGCGTGCATCCGGTGGAAGTCCTCCTTGCTGCCGGTGAAGCCGGGCAGCAGCAGCGCGACACCGCGGGGCTCGACACCGGCGGCAACGGGCGAGTCGACGACGGCGAACTCGCCGCGGTCGGTGCGCAGCGCGTACGCCCGCGCGCCGGGAGGGGGCGGGAAGGGGGTGGCGATGGTCGGCCTGGTCACGTGCCGAGGCTACCGGCAGAGATCGCGGCGCGCCCTCGCCGGGACCCGCTCAGCGGAACGCCGACGGCCCGGCCCCTCGTGAGAGGGACCGGGCCGACGGGTCGTGCGGGTTCGCTCAGCCCTCCGCGGGCTCCGCGGCGGCCGTCGCCTTGCGGGCGCGGCGCACCCGGGGCTTCGCCTCGGCCGCTGCTTCGGCCTCGGCGGGGGCCGGGGCGGTGGCGGCGGTCTTGCGGGTGCGGCGCGGCTTGGCGGGTTCCGCTTCCTGGGTGGCCTGGGCCGGGATGTCGACGGCGGTTTCCGCCGGGGCGGCCGTCTTGCGGGTGGTGCGGCGGCGCGGCTTGGCCTCCGCGGCCTCGGCCGTGTCGACCGCTGCCTCGGCCGGGGCGGCCGCTGCCTTGCGGGTGCGGCGCGGCTTGGCCTCGACGGTCTCGGCGGCCGGCTGGGCTTGCGTCGCCTTGACGGCGGTGGCGGCCGTCTTGCGGGTGCGGCGCGGCTTGGCCTCCGCGGCCTCGGCCGTGTCGACCGCCGCCTCGGCCGGGGCGGCCGCTGCCTTGCGGGTACGGCGCGGCTTGGCCTCGACGGTCTCGGCGGCCGGCTGGGCTTGCGTCGCCTCGACGGCGGTGGCGGCCGTCTTGCGGGTGCGGCGCGGCTTGGTCTCCGCGCTCTCCACGCCCTCAGCCGTGTCCACGGCGGCCTCCGCCGGGGCGGCGGCCTTGCGCGTGGCGCGCCGGCGCGGCTTGGCCTCGACGGCCTCGGCCGTGTCGACCGCGCCCGGTGCGGTGGCCGCTGCTTCGGCCTCGGCGGGGGCCGGGGCGGTGGCGGCGGTCTTGCGGGTGCGGCGCGGCTTGGCGGGTTCCGCTTCCTGGGTGGCCTGGGCCGGGATGCCGACGGCGGTTTCCGCCGGGGCGGCCGTCTTGCGGGTGGTGCGGCGGCGCGGCTTGGCCTCCGCGGCCTCGGCCGTGTCGACCGCCGCCTCGGCCGGGGCGGCCGCTGCCTTGCGGGTACGGCGCGGCTTGGCCTCGGCCGCCGGAGCCTCGACGACTGCGGCCTCGACGACTGCAGTCTCGACGACTGCGGTCTCGACCGCGGCCTCGGTCGGCGCCGTCGCCTTTCGGGTGCGGCGGCGGGGCTTGGCCTGGGTGCTGTCCGCGGCCTCCGCCGTGTCGACGACGGCCTCGGCCGCGGGGGCCTCGGCGGCCGGCAGCTCAGTGACCGTGACGGCGGGCGCGGCCTCGGCGGCCCGGCGGGTACGGCGGCGGCGCGGCTTCGCCGCGTCCTCCGTCGCCTCCTGCGCAGGGACGCTCAGGGTGTCCGGGGCAGGGCTCTCGACCGTCGCCACCGCGGCCACGGCGGCGGGGGCGACGGCGTCGGTCACGGTCGTCGCGGCCGCGAGCTCCGGTGCGGAGCCCGTGCGGGTGCGGCGACGGCGTCGCGGGGTGCGCGTCGCGGTGGTCTCGTCCGCCGGCTGCTGCGCGGCCGCGGGGACCTGCTCGGTGCCGGCGGTCCCGGCGGGCGCGGACGTCGCGTCGAGGGGGGCGCCGTTGCGCGTGCGGCGGCGGCGACGCGGCGTGCGCGCCGAACGCTCACGCTCGTCGGACTGCTCAGCGGGCCGGTCGCCCGGACGCGAACCGTTGCGGCCGCCGCGGTCGCCCCGGTCGCCACGTCCGCCGCGGTCCCGGCCGCCACGGTCGTTGCGACCGCGTGCGCCCCGGCCGCCCGGCTCGCCCAGGTCCTCGAGCTCCTCGGCGTCGAGTCCGGCACGCGTACGCTCCGCGCGCGGCAGGATGCCCTTGGTGCCGGCCGGGATGCCGAGGTCCTCGTAGAAGTGCGGAGAGGTGGAGTACGTCTCCGGCGGGTCGCTGAAGTCGAGCTCCAGCGCCTTGTTGATGAGCTGCCAGCGCGGGATGTCGTCCCAGTCGACCAGCGTGATCGCGATGCCCTTGGCGCCCGCGCGGCCGGTGCGGCCGATGCGGTGCAGGTACGTCTTCTCGTCCTCGGGGGACTGGTAGTTGATGACGTGCGTGACGCCTTCGACGTCGATGCCGCGGGCGGCGACGTCGGTGCAGACGAGGACGTCGACCTTGCCGTTGCGGAACGCGCGCAGCGCCTGCTCGCGGGCGCCCTGGCCGAGGTCGCCGTGGACGGCGCCGGAGGCGAAGCCGCGCTGCTGGAGCTGGTCGGCCAGGTCGGCCGCCGTGCGCTTGGTACGGCAGAACACCATGACCAGGCCGCGGCCCTCCGCCTGGAGGATGCGCGCGACCATCTCGGGCTTGTCCATGTTGTGCGCGCGGTACACGTGCTGCTTGGTGTTCGCCACGGTCCGGCCGGCGTCGTCGGGCGACGTGGCGTTGATGTGCGTGGGCTGCGACATGTAGCGGCGGGCGAGGCTGATGACCGCGCCCGGCATGGTCGCCGAGAACAGCATGGTCTGGCGCTTGGCCGGAAGCATGTTGATGATCTTCTCGACGTCGGGCAGGAAGCCCAGGTCGAGCATCTCGTCGGCCTCGTCGAGCACGAGCGACCTGATGTGCTTGAGGTCGAGCTTGCGCTGACCGGCGAGGTCCAGCAGTCGGCCCGGGGTGCCGACGACGACGTCGACGCCCTTCTTCAGGGCCTCGACCTGCGGCTCGTAGGCGCGGCCGCCGTAGATGGCGAGGACGCGCACGTTGCGGACCTTGCCCGCGGTCAGCAGGTCGTTGGTGACCTGGGTGCACAGCTCGCGCGTGGGGACGACGACGAGCGCCTGCGGGGCGTCCGTGAGGGACTCGGGCGCGGCGCGGCCGGCCTCGACGTCGGCGGGGACCGTCACCCGCTCGAGGAGCGGGAGGCCGAAGCCCAGCGTCTTGCCGGTGCCGGTCTTGGCCTGTCCGATGACGTCCGAGCCCGACAGGGCCACGGGGAGCGTCATCTCCTGGATGGGGAAGGCGGTGGTGATGCCGACGGCCTCCAGGGCCTCGGCGGTCTCGGGAAGGATTCCGAGCTCTCGAAACGTCGTAGTCAGGGTGCTGCCTCTTCTGTGTGCGCGGTGCGAGGCGAGCGCGGGGGTCTTTGACGGACCGTGCCGGGGACGTCGGCGGCCTTACGGGCGAGCCGTGAGGGCAAGCCGTTCGGCACGGGACCACTGCCGACGCTCGAGCGCTCGTACCGCTGGAGGGTGTCCCTCTGGCCTGCGTACGCGATGTGCCGTACGAGCCATGAGGGCTGTCGGGTCGGAGCCGATCGGGCCACCGACCGGGCATCCTCATACGTGCGGCCCGTCGAATATTCGGCAGGCGCATTACCACCATACCCCGGAATCGTGCACATGCGATGGCCGATCCGGTCACGTTGTGGTTGTCACAGTGCCGGGCCCGGTCCCGTACGTCTTCGTCGTCACACTGACTGACCAGGGACTTCCACCGTGCGGGGAGCGGGCTATTGTGCGCTTCATGACGACCTCTGACAAGCCCGAGAACACCGCCCCCGCAACCGGGATCGCCGCCCAGGACTGGGCGACGGCCGCCGCCGACCCGCAGTACCGGGCCGCCGTCGTGGACCTGCTGGGTGCGCTGGCCTACGGCGAGCTGGCGGCGTTCGAGCGGCTCGCGGAGGACGCCAAACTGGCGCCCACCCTGGAGGACAAGGCCGAGCTGGCGAAGATGGCGTCGGCCGAGTTCCACCACTTCGAGCGGCTGCGCGACCGGCTGACGGAGATCGGTGAGGAGCCGACGGCGGCGATGGAGCCGTTCGTCGCCGCGCTGGACGGCTTCCACAAGCAGACGGCTCCGTCGGACTGGCTGGAAGGCCTGGTCAAGGCCTACGTCGGCGACTCGATCGCCAGTGACTTCTACCGGGAGGTCGCGGCGCGGCTCGACGGGGACACCCGGGGCCTGGTGCTGGCGGTGCTCGACGACACCGGTCACGCCGGCTTCGCCGTGGACCGGGTGCGGGGCGCGATCGACGCCGATCCGCGCGTGGGCGGACGGCTCGCGCTGTGGGCGCGTCGGCTGATGGGCGAGGCCCTGTCCCAGTCCCAGCGGGTGGTCGCGGACCGCGACGCCCTGTCGACGATGCTGGTGGGCGGGGTGGCGGACGGCTTCGACCTCGCGGAGGTGGGCCGCATGTTCTCCCGGATCACCGAGGCGCACACCAAGCGGATGGCTGCGCTGGGGCTGGCCGCCTAGGACGGCGACGCGGCGGGGCCGGCCACCACGCAGTCGACGTCGTGGCGCCGGCCGCCACGGAACCTCGGGACCGGGTCCGCGCGCGGCGGTCCTTCACGGGCCGTCGGTGGGCTCGCGGGCCGTCGGCGCTCTTCCTGGGCCGTCGGTGGGGTCTCAGGTCGGCTCAGGGCTCGTGGGCCGGGGGTTCGGGCTCACGGGCCGGGGTTCGGTCACGCCGGGGCTGATCGGCGCCGGCGCAGGCCGGCCGGGCGCAGGAGCAGCGAGAGCGAGGCGGCGGAGACGGTCGCCGCGCCCAGGAGGCTCGGCAGGGCCGATCCCGGTCCGAGTGCGCTGTGGGTGACGAAGTCGCCGAACAGGGCTCCCGCGACGCCCGTCGCGTAGACGAGGGTGCGGACCGGCAGGCGGTGCGAGAGGCGGGTGAGCGCCGCCCACGCGAGCACGACACCGAGCACAGCTGAGCCGAGCGCTTCCAAGATCATGTAGGTCCCTCCCAGACGCCGGGGCTGTGCACCGTGGTCGTAGCCCGTCATACCCGTGACCTGCGAAAGGCAATCCTCACTTCGCGGGCGGTCCGCGCCCGGTGCGAGGTGCCGACGCCGACGACGGGTACCCCCGTTCGCGAATGCCACTACGGGCGGTTCTTTGCAGGAGGGCGACGGCGAGCAACGTCCGCCGGGGCGGTGGGACGGTGAACGCGGGAGGGCCCGGCGACCTCTCGGTCGCCGGGCCCTCCCGCGTTCGTTCGCCTACAGAGCGCCGAAGCCCACCTTGCGCGGGGCGGGCTCGCCCAGCTCGACGTAGGCCAGACGGTCGGCCGGAACCAGGACCTTGCGGCCGTGCTGGTCCACGAGGCTGAGCAGCTGTGACTTCCCGGCCAGGGCCTCGGCCACCACGCGCTCGACCTCCTCGGGAGTCTGACCGCTCTCCAGAACGATCTCGCGAGGCGCGTGCAGCACGCCGATCTTGACCTCCACGGCTATGTCCCTCCGACGGTCACGAGGTGCGCGGGCGTCCGCGCCGTACGCTGCACACATTAGCCCGGTGAGGGGACGTGCACGGCCCGGCCGTCCACGCCAGGAGCGAACAGCGGGCGGGAACAAACGGCCGACCGCCCGCGCGGGCGGCGTTCGGCCCCCCCCGGTCGGCGCTGCCGGGGGCTCCGGGGGCAGCGCCGACCGGCTCCGGGGTCAGTGCTGGTCGGTGCCGTGCAGCGGGAAACCGGCGATGCCCCGCCAGGCCAGCGAGGCCAGCAGCTGCACCGCCTGGTCGCGCGGGACGCTGCGGTCGCTGTGCAGCCAGGAGCGCGCCACGACCTGCGCGAGGCCGCCCAGGCCGGAGGCGAGGAGCATCGACTCCGCGCGCGAGAGGCCGGTGTCCTCGGCGATGACCTCGCAGATCGCCTCGGCGCACTCGGTGGTCACCTTGTCGACGCGCTCGCGCACCGCGGGCTCGTTCGTCAGGTCCGACTCGAAGACCAGGCGGAACGCGCCGCCGTCGTCCTCCACGTACGCGAAGTACGCGTCCATGGTGGCCCGGACGCGCTGCTTGTTGTCCGTGGTCGAGGCGAGCGCGCCGCGCACGGCCTGGATGAGGGACTCGCAGTGCTGGTCCAGCAGGGCCAGGTACAGGTCGAGCTTGCCCGGGAAGTGCTGGTAGAGCACGGGCTTGCTGACGCCGGCCCGCTCGGCGATGTCGTCCATCGCGGCCGCGTGATAGCCCTGTGCGACGAAGACTTCCTGGGCGGCGCCCAGCAGCTGGTTCCGTCGGGCACGGCGCGGCAGGCGAGTGCCCCGCGGGCGCGCCGCCTCTGTCTGCTCGATGGCTGTCACGCCGCCTCCCAAAGTCGTCCCTCATGCGGTGAGCGCCGCGCCGCCATCGTACTTTTCGGTAACCGTCGTGCGCGCGGTGCGAGCGCAGAATTTCACGGACTGGACGACGGCAGAAGCGGTAGAGACGGTTTCGAAACATCACGTTCCGGGCATACTGGCGTCCCGCTCCAGCTCAGCGCCGTCAGCGATAGTCCTCCTCCTCGAGCGGCACCACGCGCGCCTGTTCGACGAGATCCGCCTCGTCGGCCCGCGCGGGATCCACGTCCTCCAGGGGGTCGTCGCGCTCGGGCTTGACGTCCGTGGACTGCTCGGCGGCGTCGTTCTCCGGCGCCTCGACGTCGATCTCCCCGAAGTCGTCGTCCTCTTCGAACGTCCCCGGGTCGGTGGGGTCAACGGCCATGACGGGCTCCCTTCCTGCGAAAGCCCCGCGAGGTGCGGGGGCCACTAGCGGGTGCCCTCGGTACGAGCCTAGGAGACACCCGATTCGGACGCTATGCGATCGCTGTGCAGGGTGCCCCCGATTCGCGCCGGTATGGCGCGGCCGCGGCGGCCGGCCGACGGATGTTCGGGCCATGCCTGTGACGGCGAACACACAAGGGCGCGTGTGATCGTCTCGTAACATTGCCGCATGTCTTCGACCGAGCTGCCCTCCGTGCCGCCCACCAGTGTGCTGCCGAAGGCGATCGCGGTACGGGTCGCGGAGGGCGAGCGGCTGCGGTCGGTCCGGCTGCCGGGCGTCACGCTGACGGTGCGTTCCCGGCCGCCCGCGCGCGAAGGGCTCCCGCCCGCGTTCTACGTGCACGGTCTGGGCGGCTCCTCGCAGAACTGGTCCGCGCTGATGGCCCTGCTCGACGGGGTCGTGGCCAGCGAGGCCGTCGACCTGCCCGGCTTCGGTGACTCCCCGCCGCCGGACGACGGCGACTACTCCCTCACGGCGCACGCGCGTGCCGTGATCCGCTGTCTCGACGCCTCCGGGCGCGGCCCCGTCCACCTCTTCGGCAACTCCCTCGGCGGCGCGGTGTGCACGCGCGTGGCGGCGGTCCGGCCCGACCTGGTGCGCACCCTGACCCTGGTCTCCCCCGCCCTGCCGGAACTGCGGGTGCAGCGCACCGCGGTGCCCACCGGGCTGGTCGGACTGCCCGGCGTCGCCGCCCTCTTCAGCCGGTTCACCCGTGAGTGGACGGCCGAGCAGCGCGTCCGCGGCGTCATGGCGCTCTGCTACGGCGATCCCGCGCTGGTGAGTCCCGAGGCGTTCCGGCACGCGGTGCAGGAGCTGGAGCGGCGGCTGCAACTGCCCTACTTCTGGGACGCGTTGACGCGTTCCACGCGCGGGCTGCTCAACGCCTACACCCTGGGCGGCCAGCACGGGCTGTGGCGGCAGGCCGAGCGGGTCCTCGCCCCGACGCTGCTCGTCTACGGCGGCCGTGACCAGCTCGTCGGCTTCCGCATGGCGCAGCGGTCCGCCCGCGCCTTCCGCGACTCCCGGCTGCTCACCCTGCCGGACGCCGGCCACGTCGCGATGATGGAGTACCCCGAGACGGTCGCGTCGGCCTTCCGGGAGCTCCTGGCCGAGACCTCGACCGAGAAGTCCGGGGGCTGAGGCCGACGTGGGACGCCACAGCCGGCGCGGGCCCGCCCCCAAGGGCGGCACCAAGGGTGACGTCAAGGGCGGCGCCGAAGGCTCTCCCGACGTACCGCCACCGGGGCCCTCGCGGGGGCCTTCGCAGCACGACACCAGGGGCGCCGGCGCGCGGTCCTCGTACCCCCGGCACGAAGGGCCGTCCGGGCAGGGAGCGCCCCCTTCCTCCGGTTCTCCCGGGTTCACCGGGTTCCCCGGCTTTCCCGACGCAACGCCCGGCGGCGGGATCCCGCAGGTGCGCGGAGGCCACCCCGAGCAGCGGGAAGCCGGTGGCGGCTGGGGTGAGCCGAGACAGCGAGCGGGTACCGGGCAGCCCGTGATACCGCGACAACGACCCGCTTCCGACGGCGGCCCGCGCAGGAACCCCCGCAGAGGCCCCCGCGAGGACTACCTCGCGGCCTTCGACGAGGACGAGGACGACGTCTTCGCCCGCCCGGCGACGCTCTACCCGCCGCGCGCGCGGGAGGCACGGGAGGGAACTCCGCACGCCGCGACCGCCGGAACGCGCACCGTCACCCGCGACGCCCGCCCGGCCGCGCCGGCCGACGTCGACGCGGCCGGCGGCACGGCGTCCACCGGCGTGCCCGCCCCCGCCAAGGGCGCCAAGGGCGCCAAGGGGCGCACGTTCACCGGCATCGCGGCCGCCGCCGTCACCACGGTGCTGGCCGTCGTGGTGGCCGGGCAGGTCACCGACGGACGCGACGACGACATCGTCCGCCCGCAGGCGGCGGCCGGCCGCGCAGGCGCCGTCGACGACACCACGCGCGGGGACGACCGGCCCACCCCCTCGGCGTCCACCGGCGCGGTCACGCTCACCTACGCGCAGAAGATGGCCGCCCGGTACCCCTTGAGCGCCCGGCTGAAGGGCCCAGGCGCCTTCGACGCGGTCCCGGGTGTCGCGAAGGCCCCCGGCAAGGGCCGCAAGTACACCTACCGCGTCGACGTGGAGCAGGGCCTCGGACTCGACGGCGCGCTCTTCGCCGAAGCCGTGCAGCAGACGCTCAACGACGACCGCAGCTGGGCCCACGGCGGTGCGCGCACCTTCGAGCGGATCCACTCGGGCCAGCCCGACTTCGTCATCACGCTCGCCAGCCCCGGCACCACCGCCGTCTGGTGCGCCAAGTCGGGGCTGGACACCACCGAGGACAACGTCTCCTGCGACTCGGCGTCCACCGAGCGCGTGATGATCAACGCCTACCGGTGGGCGCAGGGCTCGAAGACCTTCGGCGACCGGATGTACGCCTACCGGCAGATGCTGATCAACCACGAGGTCGGTCACCGGCTCGGCTTCGGCCACGTCACCTGCGACAAGGACGGCGAACTCGCGCCCGTCATGCAGCAGCAGACGAAGTTCCTCGACCACGACGGCATCCACTGCCTGCCCAACCCCTGGGCCTTCCCCGGGCGTTGACGAAGCGTCGCAGTTCGCCCCGGGTCCTGCCGTGAGCCACGGCGGGGCCCGGCGCACCTGCCGCGGCGTGACGTCGCATGCGGCAGTGTGACATCGCGTGGCCGGCTGATCTCTTAGCGCGAGCGAACGCGACCCGCACGGGAAAGTTACGTCCGTTCACCCCTTTTGGTGGTGCGACGGACAACCGTCCGTCGCACCACCGCCTTGTCCGCATACGTTCGTCCCGCTGCGAGCCGCCGGGTCAACGGCGGCTCCCCCAACGGGAGATCGGGAGAGCGCGTGCGCATCGGACTGCTTACGGAGGGTGGCTATCCGTATGTGAGCGGTGACGCCGGGGCCTGGTGCGACCGGCTCGTGCGCGGGCTCGGGCAGCACCGGTTCGACGTCTACGCGCTCAGCCGGGCCGAACAGCAGGAGGAAGCGGGCTGGATCGCCCTTCCGCCGCAGGTCGGACAGGTGCGCACCGCGCCGTTGTGGCGGGCCGAGGAGGACGGGGTCGCTTACGGGCGGCGCGCGCGCCGGCGGTTCGCGGAGTGCTACGAGGAACTGGCGGCCGTTCTGTGCGAGGGCGGTCCCGCCGACGCCACGGCCCCCTCCGAAACCCGGTCCACCGCTCAGGCGGACCGTTTCGCCAACGCGCTGTACGGCCTCGCCGAACTCGCCCGCGACGAGGGTGGCCTCGTGGGCGCGCTCCGCTCGGAGGGCGCGGTGCGCGCCCTGGAACGCGCCTGCCGCGCGCCCGGCGCGCTGCGCCCGGCGCGCGAGGCGCGGGTACCCGATCTCCTCACCGTCGCGGCCCACCTCGAACGTGCCCTGCGCCCCCTCTCGCTCGACTGGTACGACGACCACGGCGGCGACGACGGCGCGGGCCTGGGCTCCGTCGACCTGTGCCATGCCACGTCCGGCGGCGCGGCGGTCCTGCCCGGACTGCTCGCCCGGCACTTCTTCGACGTGCCGCTGCTGGTCACCGAGTACGGGGTACGGCTGCGCACGCACTACCTGGGCGGGGGCGGACCCTCGCGCGCCGGCTCCGCGGACGCGCCCCCGGCCGAGGCCGCGCCCGCCGTGCGCGCCCTGCTCGCCGCCTTCCACGGCAGGCTCGCGGCGGAGGCGTACCGGCGGGCGGCCTGTGTCACCCCGGGCAACGCGCACGCCCGCCGCTGGCAGGAGCGCTGCGGCGCCGACCGCGCCAAACTGCGCACCGTCTACCCCGGCATGGAGGCGTCCCGCTTCGCCGGAGTGGGCGACGCCCCGGACGCCGCCGACCCGTACACCCTCGTCTGGGTGGGCCGGGTGGAGCCGGCGAAGGACCTGGTGTCCCTGCTGCACGCCTTCGCGGAGATCCGCAGGGCGGAGCCCAGGGCACGCCTGAGGATCGTCGGCGCCGCGACCGGCGCGGAGGGCCGGGCCTACCTCGGCCACTGCCGGATGCTGGCCGCCCAGCTCTTCCCCGACGAGGCCGACGGACCGCACAGCGTCGGCGACAACCCGGTGTCCTTCGAGGAGATCGGCGACCCGGAGGCGCCCACCCTCGCGGACGTGTACGCGGCCGGCGCGGTCGTCGTGCTGTCCAGCGTCGTCGAGGGGTTCCCGGTCGGTCTGGTCGAAGCGATGTTCTGCGGCCGCGCGACCGTGTCCACCGACGTGGGCGCGGTGGTCGAGGTCGTCGGCGGCACGGGACTGGTCGTTCCGCCGCGCAATCCGCGGGCCCTCGCGGAGACCTGCGGGGCGCTGCTGCGCGATCCCGAGCGCCGTGCGCGCCTGGGCGCCGCCGCCCGCGCCCGTGCCCTCGAACTGTTCACCGTCGAGCAGAACGTGGCGGCGTTCCACGGCATCTACCTGGACCTCGTCTCCCGGGCCCCGGTGAGCCCGCACGTCTTCGACGACGACGGTGAGCCCCGGCCGTTCGCCGTCCCGGCCGAGGCCCGCCTGCCGGGCCTGTGGCTCGACCTCGCCGCGCGGGACGCCACCCGGTACGGCCCGTCCCGGACGGCCGGGCCGACGCCGCGGGAGCCCTCGCCGGTCGCCGCCACGGAGGGAGCGCGATGAGCGGGCTCGGCGAACTGGACCGGCCCGGAGCGGCGTCGGACGCCCCCGACGGTCCCTCCGACGAGAACCCCACCCCCTACGGCCCCTCTCCCGAGGGTCCCTCTCCCTACGGCCTCTCTCCCGACTGCTCCTCTCCCGACGGCCCCGCCTCCGATGGTCCAGCCTCCGGCGGCCGCGGGCCCGGCGTCACCCGCCGTGGCGCGGCCGACCCGGTGAAGGCCTTGATGCACCGCCACCGCGAACTCTGTGAACGCGCCGTCGACCCCCTGGAGATCGCGGCGGGCCTGGAGGCGCACGGGGTCACCGACCGCACCGCCGCGCGCTTCCGGCACCGCGACGTGTTCTCCCTCGCCGAGGAGATGTACGCCCGCGTGCCCCGTGACGGCGACACACCCCCGCCCGCCGCCCCCGCCGCCCCGGCGCGACCCCGTGCCGACTGGGCGCTGCTCACCATCCTGCCCGGCGTCCTGTGCGCCGCGACCCTGGCCGGCATGCGCCTCACCGACGGCCGGACCTGTCTGCTCGTCACCGCCGCGGGCCTGCTCGCCGTGGCGCTCGCCGTGCACGCCACGCTGCGCCGGGGCCCGCTGAGCGGTCGCCGCCGCCACCACCCCCGATCCCAGCGGACCGAAGCCTGGACCTGCTGGCTCATCGGCTACACCGCCCTCGGCGACGGCCTCCTGCGCGCCGCCGTCCACGGCGGTCCCGACGCGCTGCCCGACGGAACGACGGGCGGCCCCTGGCCCTTTGCCGCCGCCCGCCTGCTCACCCTCACCCTGGCCTGCGCGCCCGCCGCCTGGAGCGCCCACTTCCTCGCCGCCCAGGCCCGCCGCCGGCTGCACTCCAGCCGTGGCCTGGAGGAGTTCGCGGCCGGAGTGCAGCCCCTGCTCCTCGCCGCTCTCGCCCTGTTCCTCGGCGCGCTCACCGCCCTGACCGCCCTCGGCGCCACCGCCCTGGGCGAGCCCGCCGACTACGCCCCGGTCCTCACCCTCGGAGCCCTCCTCTTCCTCGCCCGCCTCCTCACCGTCCACGGATCCGCCCACGTCCCCGCCGTCGTCGTCGCGGCGGCCGGGGCGGCGGAGGTCCTCGCCCCGGCCACCGTCTTCGCGGGCCGCCTGCCCGGCTGCGGCTTCCTGGCCACCCCCGTCGAGAGCCTCCTGGCCGCCTGGGGCCCGGCCGGCGTCCCCTCCGCGGTGTGCGCGAGCGCCGCCCTGATCCTGCTCGTCCACGCGACCCGCACGCTGACCAGGGCCTCCGCCCACGCCCGGACGGACCAGCCGTGCTGACCCCAGCCCGCCGCCCCCCGCCCCCGCGGCCACCGCGCGCGGCGCAGCCCCCACCGTGCCCCGAGGGCACGACGCGCGCGTGCCCGCACCACCCGGCCGCGACCCACCGCAACACCCTCGAAGGAGAGACCAGATGACCACCTCCCGATCCGGAGCGACCGGTGCCACCGGTGCCACCGGGGCACCCGCGGTCGCCGGAGCACACGGGGCGACCGGGACGACCGGAGCCCCCGCGGCCCCCGCCACCGCCGCGACGCACACCCCGGGAGCCGCACGATGAGGGTCCTTCTGATCGGAGCCAACGGATACCTCGGCCGCTTCGTCGCCGACCGTCTGCTCGCCGACCCGGCCGTGCAGCTCACCGCACTCGGCCGCGGCGACGACGCCGACGTCCGCTTCGACCTCGCGTCCGGCAGCCCCGGCGCGCTCACCCGGTTCCTCGACGCGGTCCATCCCCAGGTCGTCGTCAACTGCGCCGGCACCACCCGCGGCGGCGCCCGGGAGCTGACCCGCCACAACACCGTCGCCGTCGCCACCGTCTGCGAGGCGCTGCGCCGCAGCGGCTGCGGCGCCCGGCTGGTGCAGATCGGCTGCGGCGCCGAGTACGGTCCGAGCCAGCCCGGCTCCTCCACCGCGGAGGACGCCGTACCGCGCCCCGGCGGCCCGTACGGCGTCAGCAAACTCGCCGCGACCGAACTCGTCCTCGGCTCCGGTCTGGACGCCGTCGTGCTCCGGGTGTTCTCGCCCGCGGGCCCCGGCACGCCCGCCGGCTCCCCGCTGGGCCGGCTCGCCGAGGCCATGCGCCGCGCCATGCAGTCCGGTGACAGCGAGCTCAAACTCGGCGGCCTCGGCGTCCAGCGCGACTTCATCGACGTCCGGGACGTCGCCCGCGCCGTGCACGCGGCCTCCCTCTCCGCGGCCCAGGGCGTCATCAACATCGGCTCCGGCCGCGCCGTCCGGCTGCGCGACGCCGCGGCGGTCCTCGCGCGCGTGGCCGGGTACGGCGGCGCGCTGCACGAACTCGACGGCCCGCCCGGCGGCCACCTCCGGAGCGCCATCGGCCACCCCCGCCTGGAGCCCGACCACGCCGGGCCGGTCGCGTACCCGTACCCGGACGGCTGCGGGAGCTGGCAGCAGGCCGATGTGCGCACCGCCCGCGACCGGCTCGGCTGGCGGCCCCGCATCAACCTCGAGGAGTCCCTCGCCGACATCTGGATGGAGGCGGCATGTCGTATCTGACCGGCACACCGGCGGGCGCCGCGGGCGCCGGAACCACCGACGTCCGCACCGGCCTCGGCGTTCCGGGCCTCGCCCACCCCCTCCTCGCCCCGGCCGAGTGGGCCGAGCTGACCCGCCCCGGCCGGCCCCTGCACTGGGTCGTCCTCGACGTCGCCGACGGGCCCGGCGTCCGCCCCGACCCGCGCTGCCTGGAATGGACGGGCCGGCTGCGCAACGCGGGCGTCCGCGTCCTCGGCCGCCTCGACCTGCGCCACGGCGCCCGCGCCTTCGCCGAGACGGTCCTCGACGCGCGCCGTCATCTGGACTGGTACCAGGTCGACGGCTTCCTCCTGGACCGCTGTCCCGCCGAGCGCGCCGCGCTGCCCGCGGTGCGCCGCACGACCGACACCCTGCGCACCCTCCACGAGGCGCCCCACCTCGTCCTCGGCCACGGAACCCACCCGCACCCCGGTTATGCCGAGCACGCCGAGCAGTTGGTCACCTTCCGCGGCTCGTGGAACGACTACCGCTGGTCGCAGGTGGCGGAGTGGACCGCCGAGCATCCGCCCGAGCGTTTCTGCCACTTCGTGCACGGCGTGCCGCGCTGCCATCTCGACGAGGCGCTGCGCATCGCCCGCTGGCAGGGCGCGGGCACGATCTGGTTCACCGACGGCGCCGACCGCGCCGGCCTGGCCGACCCCTGGGAGACCATGCCCGGCTACTGGGACGAAATCGTCTCGCGCATTGGAACAGGTGTCTCGGAATGAAGAGGGCCGTGGCAGTGTTACGGGAAGAACAACCGTAGTGATCGACCGACCAACGGAGTCCCCGTGTCGCTGCCACCCCTGGTCGAGCCAGCCTCTGAGCTCACCGTAGACGAGGTTCGACGGTACTCCCGCCACCTGATCATCCCGGATGTCGGGATGGACGGGCAGAAGCGGCTGAAGAACGCCAAGGTGCTCTGTGTCGGCGCCGGCGGCCTGGGCTCGCCGGCGCTGATGTACCTGGCCGCGGCGGGCGTCGGCACGCTCGGCATCGTGGAGTTCGACGAGGTCGACGAGTCCAACCTGCAACGGCAGATCATCCACAGCCAGGCCGATATCGGCCGCTCCAAGGCCGAGTCCGCCCGCGACTCCGTCCTCGGCATCAACCCGTATGTGAACGTGGTCCTTCACGAAGAGCGGCTCGAAGCCGAGAACGTGATGGAGATCTTCGCCCAGTACGACCTGATCGTCGACGGCACGGACAACTTCGCGACCCGCTACCTGGTCAACGACGCGTGCGTGCTGCTCAACAAGCCGTACGTGTGGGGCTCGATCTACCGCTTCGACGGCCAGGCGTCCGTCTTCTGGTCCGAGCACGGCCCCTGCTACCGCTGCCTCTACCCGGAGCCCCCGCCCCCCGGCATGGTCCCCTCCTGCGCCGAGGGCGGCGTCCTGGGCGTGCTGTGCGCGTCCATCGGCTCCATCCAGGTCAACGAGGCCATCAAGCTCCTCGCGGGCATCGGCGAGCCGCTCGTCGGCCGTCTGATGATCTACGACGCCCTGGAGATGCAGTACCGGCAGGTCAAGGTCCGCAAGGACCCCGACTGCGCGGTCTGCGGCGAGAACCCGACCGTCACCGAGCTCATCGACTACGAGGCCTTCTGCGGCGTCGTCTCCGAGGAGGCCCAGCAGGCGGCGGCCGGCGCCACGATCACTCCCAAGCAGCTCAAGGAGTGGATCGACGACGGCGAGAACATCGAGATCATCGACGTCCGCGAGCCGAACGAGTACGAGATCGTCTCCATCCCGGGCGCCAAGCTGATCCCGAAGAACGAGTTCCTCATGGGCACCGCCCTGGAGGGCCTGCCGCAGGACAAGAAGATCGTCCTGCATTGCAAGACGGGTGTCCGCAGTGCGGAAGTCCTCGCCGTGCTGAAGTCCGCGGGCTTCTCGGACGCCGTCCACGTCGGCGGCGGCGTGATCGGCTGGGTCCACCAGATCGAGCCGAGCAAGCCCGTCTACTGACAGAGCCGTTCGCTCCGCCCACCGGGTCGCCCGGTGGGACCGGCGGGGGCCGCGCGTACCACGAGTGCGTGCGGCCCCCGCCGTCGTCATGAGCAGACCTTGCCGTCCTTCGGGACCGTCCCCTTCAGCAGGTAGGCGTTCACGGTCGAGGCGACGCAGTCGTTCCCGCCCGTATAGGCGCCGTGTCCCTCGCCCTTCCAGGTGAGCAGCACGCCGACCCCCTTGCCCAGCTCGTCCGCCATCCTGCGCGCGCCCTCGTACGGCGTCGCCGGGTCCCCGGTGTTGCCGACCAGCAGGATCGGCGCCGCGCCCGGTGCGCTCACCTCCGGGGTGTCGTACTGCCCGGCCACCGGCCAGTCGTGGCACCAGCCGGCCGTGTCCCAGCCCAGGAAGTCCCCGAAGACGGGGGAGATCTTCTCGAACTGCGCCAGGCGCCGCTTCGTCTCCTCCGCGGTGGGCCGCTGCCTGTCGTCCAGGCACGATATGACCCGTTGGGAGTGGGCCGAGGTGCCGTAGTGCCCCGAGGAGTCGCGGTCGTTGTAGCCGTCGGCGAGCGCAAGCAGCTCGGCGCCGTCGCCCTTCTTCGCCGCCGCCAGGGCGCTGGTCAGGCTCGGCCAGCTCTGTTCGCTGTACAGCGGGAGCACGATGCCGGTCAGGGCCAGCGTCTGCGTCAGCTTCCGTCCGCCGGAGGCGGGCAGCGGCTCGGCGTCGAGCCGGTGCAGCAGGTCCGCGATCTCCCGGCTGCCCTTCTCGGGGTCCTCGCCGGTCGACGCGAGGTAGTCGTCGAGGGCCCGCTGGAAGCCGCGCGCCTGGTTCTGCGCATGGCCCACCGCGTCGGCGGTCGGGTCGACCACCGCGTCCAGGACGATCCGTCCCACGTTCTCGGGGAACAGATGGGCGTACACCCCGCCCAGCTCGGTGCCGTAGGAGATGCCGAAGTAGTGCGTCTTGCGATCGCCGAGGACCTGGCGCATCAGGTCCATGTCGCGGGCGGTGTCGGTCGTCGACGCGTGCGCCAGCAGGGGGCCCGCCGCCTTCGCGCAGCCCTTGCCGAAGCCGGTGGCGTCCTGGAAGAACGCCCGTTCCTCCGCCGGGGTGTCCGGGGTGTAGTCCAGGGATTCGGCGGCCTGGACGTCTTTGTCGCTGCGGCAGCGGACGCCCTCGCTGGCGCCGACCGAGCGCGGGTCCCAGCTCACCAGGTCGTAGTGCTCGCGCAGCGAGGAGAACATGGAGCCGAAGGCGGGCAGCGTCGTGACGCCCGAGCCGCCGGGCCCGCCGAAGTTGAACAGCAGCGAGCCGGCCCGGTCGTCTCCGCTCGCCCGGGACGTGGCACGCACCAGAGCGATGCCGATCGTGTCGCCGTCCGGCTTCGACCAGTCCAGCGGCGCCCTCATCGTGGCGCACCGCCATTCGGCGCCCGGTGCGGCCGAACCCCCGGCGCCCTTGCAGCGGCCCCAGTCCAGCTTCTGCCCGGTCAGTGAGGCCGGCGGGGCGGCCGCCGATCCCGTCGCCGCGGGGGAGCCGGCCGAGGCGTGGACGTCGGCCGTCCTCCCCTTGCCGTCCCCGCTCCCGCCCGACCCGCCGCCACAGCCCGTCGCCAGCAGTGCGGCGGCGGCTCCCAGCGCCGTCCACCGTCCCCATCGCGCCATCGCACGTCCCCCCTCGCAGGCCGTCCACGCTCGGTGGCGGACGGCTGTCAGGCCATATTAGGCGGCGGGCGATCCGGCCGTTTCAGCCTGTGGATAACCTTTTGACCTGCTGGTTTCCAGGTTCGAGGGCCGGGCGTTCGAGGGCCGGGCGTTCGTTGGCCGGGGCTCGGGGGTTCGGGGGCTCCGGGGTTCGGGGTTCGAGGCGGTCACCGCGTCAGGCATCGGGTTCAGGCGCCGGGGTCAGGTGCCACCCGGTCCAGGCGTCAGGCGTCAGGCGTCAGGAGCAGACGGTTCCGGCGGTGGGCGTCTTGCCGTTCAGCAGGTAGCCGTTCACCGCCCCCTGCACGCACTTGTTCTTGCTGTCGTACGCGCCGTGCCCCTGCCCCTTGTACGTCAGCTCCACCCCGACCCCCGGGCCCAGCGCGTCCACCATCCTGCGCGCGCCCTCGTAAGGGGTCGCCGGGTCCCCGGTGTTGCCCACGACCAGGATCGGCGCCGACCCCCGCGCGCTCACGTCCGGATGGTCGGCGGCGCCCGGCACGGCCCAGTCGGTGCAGGTCACCATGGACCAGGCCAGGAAGTCCCCGAAGACGGGCGAGGCGGCCCGGAACCCCGGCAGCTGCTCCTGGACGTGGGCGACCGAGTAACGCGGCTTGTCGTCGGCGCAGTTGACGGACACGTTGGCGGCCGTGAGGTTGCTGTACTCGCCGTTCTCGCTGCGCCCGTTCATCAGGTCGGACAGCAGCAGCAGGGTCTGGCCGTTCCCCGCGTAGGCCTGCTCCAGGCCCTCGGTGAGGTACGCCCAGAACTCCTTCGCGTACAGCGCCTGCGCGATGCCGTTGGTCGCGGCGCTCTCCGTCAGCATCCGCGGAAAGATACCCGGGATCGGTTTGCGGTCGAGGGCCCGCAGGGGGTGCGTGATGCGGTCCTCGACGTCCCTTGCGGTGTCCCCGACGGGGCAGTCCTCCGTCTTGGACGTGCAGTCCTCGGCGAAGTTGCGCAGCGCGAGCTGGAAGCCCCGGGCCTGCCCGAGCGTGCCCTGCTCGGACGTCTGCGTGGGGTCGACGACCCCGTCGAAGACCGCCCGCCCCACGTGCTTCGGGAACAGGTGGGCGTACACGCCGCCGAGTTCGGTGCCGTAGGAGATGCCGAAGTAGTACAGCCGGTCGTCGCCGAGCACCTGGCGCATCAGGTCCATGTCGCGGGCCGCGTCGGTGGTCCGCACATGGGGGAGCGTCCTGCCGGAGTGCTTCTCGCAGGCCGCGTTGAACGTCCGGGTGTGGTCCAGCAGGGCGGTGCGCTCGGCGGCGTCGTCGGGTGTGGCGTCCTGCTGGAAGTAGGCGTCGAGCCGCTGGTCGTTCTCGCAGCGCACGCCGGCGCTGCGGCCGACCCCGCGCGGGTCGAAGCTCACCAGGTCGTAGCGGGTGCGCAGGGCCGCGTACTGGTCGCCGAAGGCGGGCAGCGTGGAGACGCCCGAGCCGCCCGGGCCGCCGAAGTTGAAGATCAGCGAGCCGATGCGTCGGTCGGGGTCACCGTCGGCCCGGGCCCTGATCAGGGCGATGCCGATGGTGTCGCCTCGGGGGTCCGCCCAGTCGAGGGGCGCCTTCATGGTGGCGCACTGCCATGTGCCGCCGTGCGGCAGCGGAGAGGGCGCGCTGCCCCCGCCTTCCGCCTGGGAGGGGGCCGGGCAGTCCTTCCAGGTGAGCTTCTGGGCCGTCGGATCCCCGTTGTGCGCCTCCTCGTCGCAGCCCGCCGCCAGGGAGCACGCCAGCACGCAGACGACGGTCAGTGCGGCCACGCGCGCACGCGAGGGGCGCGGACGGAAGGGGATCGGCATGACACCCATCCTGCGGTGGCGTCACGGCACGCGCGCGGGGCGCGGGCCGTACGAGGTACGGCCGTGCGGCCCGGCCGGGCGCCCGTCCCTACAGGGCGCCCTTGCGGCTCAGCTGGTTGAAGGCGAGCCAGCCCGGGAGGACCGGCAGCCACAGCGTCAGCAGACGGAAGAGCAGCACCGCGGGGGCCGCGACCTCCTTGGGGAGCCCGACCGCGATGAGACCGACCGTCAGGGTCGCCTCGACGGCGCCGACTCCGCCGGGCGTCGGGGCGGCGGAACCGAGGGCGTTGCCGGCGAGGAAGACGACGGCGACGCTGGCGATGCTCAGGGAGGTCGTCCCGTCGCCGAACGCGCGGATCGACGCGTCCAGGCACATCACGAAGCACGCGGTGAGCAAGAGCATGCCGCCGATGCCGGTGACCAGTTTCTGCGGCCGTTGCAGCACGTCCAGCATGCGCGGCACGACCCCGGCGAACAGCGAGCGCACGCGCGTGGAGACGAACTTGCGCAGGAACGGCACCGATGTCACCACGAGCACGAGCACCGCCACCGTGAGCAGGCCCGCGATGACCGTGCGGGACGGCGACAGGGACGGCGTCTTCTCGGTGCCGGTCAGGTAGCCGAACGACAGCAGCATCAGGATGTGGCAGCCGAGCCCGAACAGCTGCGACGCGCCGACGCTGGCGACGGCGAGCCCCGGCCGCACCCCCGAGCGCTGAAGGAAGCGCGTGTTCAGCGCGACCCCGCCGACCGCCGCGGGGGCGACGATCTTCACGAACGAGCCGGCGACCTGGGCGGCGACGGTCCGCGGGAAGGGCACTCGCTCCGGGACGAAGCCCAGCAGGCTCATCGCCGCTGCCACGTAGCTCAGCGCGGAGAACAGCACGGCGGCGGCGACCCAGCCCCAGTCGGCGTTCTCGATGAGCGGGCCGAACTCGATGTGCGTGAGCTGCGTCAGCAGGAAGTACGCGCCGATGGCGCCCGCGATGACGCTCATCAGGGTGCGCGGCCGCACCCGCTCCAGCCGGGCCGGCTCGACCGGCGCCTGGGGGCGGATCAGCAGCACCTCGTGCCGGATCTGCGTCAGCAGGTCCTCCTCGCGCGCCTCCTCCACCGCCTCGTCGATGGCGCGCTTCTCGGCCCGCGCCTCCGCCCGCTCGGCCTTCTTGCCGGGCTTCTCCAGGACGACGGTCCCGGCGGCGCCGTGCTCCGACGCCTCCAGGCGCGCCTGTTTGGCCTGCTGGGAGGCCTCCAGGACAGCCTCGCGCTCGCGCTGCGCCCGCTCACGCGCCAGCCGGCGCAGCGTCGCGCGCGTGGAGCGCGTCAGCGCGATGGGCTGGAGCATCGGCAGGCAGTCCGCGACCGCGTCCGGCCCGAGCACGCCCACCGCGGAGGCCACCGCGCGCTGGGCGCCGACGCGCAGTCCGAGCGTCGTCACGAGCTGGGCGACGTCCATGCGCAGCAGCAGGTCGCCGGCCGCGATCTCGCCGCCGCGCAGATCGGTGAGGATCACCGTGCCGGAACGATCCACCAGGATGGCGTCGCCCGCGAGCCGGCGGTGCGCGATCCGCCGCGACTGAAGCGCCCGCACCTGGTGCCAGGCGTTGCGCAGCAGATCGTCGGTGATCTCCTCGTCCGACAGCGAGTCGAGGGTGCGGCCGCCGGTGTGCTCGTAGACGAGCATCACCGCGTCGGGCCCCAGTTCCGAGGTCGCGATCAGCTTCGGCGCGTTGGCGCCCGCCGCGATGGCCGCGTAGGCCAGCAGGGCCTCCTGCTCCAGCGCCTGGCGCAGCGACTGAAGGCTGCTGCGGGTGGCGAAGCCGCGCAGGGTCAGGTTGCGCCACGCGCGGTAGAAGAACCCCTGGGCCTGCTGTTCCCGGTCGACGACCGTGACGTCCAGCGGCGGCCCGTCCTCCAGGGTGACGAAGTAGCGTCGGCCGCGGTCGCCGTCGGAGGCGTCGGAGACCTCCTCGCGGGCCGCGCTCACCGGGCGGAACCCGACGTGCCGCAGCCCCGCCATCAGCGTCCGCCCGGTGGGGCGCACGTTCGGCGAGCCGACCGCGTACAGCGTCCCGTAGGCCACGGTCCAGCCGATCAGCACCGTGAGGATGATCGAGAAGGGCGTCGTGTAGCCGGTGACGAGCATCGAGAAGGCGTCCAGCATCAGCACGATCCACAGCACCGAGCGCCAGCGCGGCCGCCGCGACATGCCGACGGCCGTCATGTAGGCGATGACGGGCGCCAGATAGCCGTGCACCGGGTCGGTGAGTGCGTGGACGTCGCCGGGGGAGGGCTGGGTGAGCGCCTCCTGGATCGACCCCGGAGCGCCCTTGGCGACCCACAGGTCGGTGGCGAGGGTCACGCCGTGCGCGAGGACGGCCGCGAGCACGCCGTCGGCGATGCGCAGTCCGTCGCGCTTGATCAGCCGCTCGATCGCGAAGGCCACGGGCACGAGCAGGATCGCGATGCTGGAGGCCAGCCCCGCGATCTTGATCAGGAGGTCGGGCGCCTGACCGGTGCCCTTGTTGATGTCCTGTTCGAGGCCCGAGGTCGTTCCGTGTGCGAAGGCGGCGATGGCCAGCAGGACGACGACGGCGAGCACACCGATCAGCAGGCGCATCAGGTCGGAGGGGCGGTGCACGCGCGCGGGAAGCAGGGGTTCGTCGCCCTCCACCTCGTCGATGTGCACCTCCTCCGGCTCCTCGGCCTCGTGTGTCCCGTCCAGCGGCGCCCCGCCCTGCGGTACGTCCCGGGAGACCCCGTCGGCGGCGTCCGGGCGCGACGCAGCGTCAGAGGTGCCCTCCGCGCCCTCAGGTCGCACGCCCTGCTGCTTCATCGTCTCTTCTTGGTCTCGTATCACCGGTCACCGCCCGCACGATGGTGGCATGCCGCACCGACACACGGGGGCATCAGGGTGCAAATGCGGGGGCGCACAGTCTGCCCGACGGGCCGCCGGGGGGCGAGGGTCACACAAAGTCGCGGACCCGTCGCATTGTCGGTGCCGTGGGGCAGGATGGGGCGGATGAGCGAGCAGAGCCTTCCGGACGACGCCCGCCCGGAGTACACCGACGCCCTGCCGGAGTATGCCGAGCGGGTCCTCGAGGTCGCGGAGCTGATCCCGCCCGGGCGGGTCATGACGTACGGGGACGTCGCGGAGTGGCTCCAGGAGGGCGGCCCGAGACAGGTCGGCAGGGTGATGGCGCTGTACGGCGGCGCGGCCCCCTGGTGGCGCGTCGTGCGCGCGGACGGGGTGCTGCTCCCGGGCCACGAGTTGCGGGCCCTGAACCACTACCGCGCCGAGGGCACGCCGCTGAAGGAGGCGAGCAGGGCGGCCGAGGGCCATGTGCCGCGCCTCGACATGAGACGGGCGAGATGGGACGGCGGCCAGGACGCGGAAGGTCACACCTGACAGCTTCCGCCATCGCGGAGCGCCGGGGGGATCTTGCGGCTCGTACGGGGGAAACACCGCGAACCGGGCACGTCCGCGACATGGCGTACGTTCGAGGGACGAGAGAAACGCGTGGCCTGCGGGCCGGGAGGGCCGCCGGCGCCGCGAGGGCCGCGCGGGCGACCCGGTCAGGGTGCGCGGCCGGGGGCCCGGGGGAAGAGGCGGAAGCCGTCTTTCCGGGCCGCAGGTCGGCGTAGCGTCGGCCGCACACGTCTCCCTCACCACGCGACCACCGCTCTTGCCGAGCGTCGCTCCGACAACCAGCACACCCACCAGGACCGGCGAACCACGTGAGCTCCTCTTCCTCCACCAGGCGCCTGCCGCACCCCCAGGGTCGGCAGGGCAACCGTGGCGCTTACCGGCTGGTACGCACCCCGGCGGCCCGGCCGGCTCCTCCTCGTCTGGACGCCGCCCAGCGCGCGGTGGTTGACCACGGCGCCGGCCCGCTGCTCGTCCTGGCCGGTCCGGGCACGGGGAAGACGACGACGCTCGTCGAGTCCGTGGCGGCCAGGGTCGCCGCCGGCGGCGACCCCGCGCGCATCCTGGTCCTCACCTTCAGCCGCAAGGCGGCCGTCGAACTGCGCGACCGGATGGCGCTGCGCATGGGCGCCGCCCACGCGCCCCAGGCGACCACCTTCCACTCGTACTGCTACGCCCTGGTGCGCGCCCACCAGGACGCCGACCTGTTCGTCGAACCCCTGCGCCTGCTGTCCGGACCCGAGCAGGACGTCGCGGTCCGCGAACTGCTCGCCGGCCAGCTCGACCTGCAACGGCTCGGCCTCGCGCACGTACGGTGGCCGGACGAACTGCGCGCCTGTCTCACCACCCGCGGTTTCGCCGACGAGGTCCGCGCGGTGCTGGCCCGCAGCCGCGAGCTGGGCCTCGGCCCGGCCGCCCTGGACGCCTTCGCCCACCGCATCGGCCGACCCGACTGGCGCGCCGCGGCCGCCTTCCTCGCCGAGTACCTCGACGTGCTCGACCTGCACGGCGTGATCGACTACGCGGAACTCGTCCACCGCGCGGTCCTCCTCGCCCACCGCACCGAGGTCGCCCACCGGCTCGCCGCCCAGTACGACGCGGTCTTCGTCGACGAGTACCAGGACACCGACCCCGCCCAGGTGCGGCTGCTGCACGCCCTCGCCGGCGGCGGCCGCACCCTGGTCGCGTTCGGCGACCCCGACCAGTCGATCTACACCTTCCGCGGCGCCGACGTGAACGGCATCCTCGAATTCCCGCAGGCCTTCCCGCGCCCCGACGGCCGCCCCGCCCCCGTCGAGGTCCTGCGCACCTCCCGCCGCTCCGGAGCAGCCCTGCTGGCCGCCACCCGGCTGCTCACCCAGCGGATGCCGCTGACCCGGCTGCCCGCCGCGAAGGTCCGCGCCCACCGCGAACTCACCGCGGTACGCGACGGCGGAAGCGTCGAGGTCCACACGTACCCGACCCCCGGGGCCGAACTGGACAACGTCGCCGACATCCTGCGCCGCGCGCACCTGGAGGACGGTGTCCCCTGGAGCGACATGGCCGTCCTGGTGCGCGCCGGCTCCCGCACGATCCCGACGGTCCGCCGCGCCCTGACGGCCGCGGGCGTCCCCCTCGACATCGACGGCGACGACCTCCCCCTGCGCCACGAACCGGCGGTCGCCCCCCTGCTGACGGCCCTGCGGGCCGTCGCCACGGCAGAGACCGCCCGGCCGACGGCGACCGCCCCGGCCCCGCCCACCGCCAGCGCCGCCGCCGAGAGCGGGAACGGCGCCGTCGCGACACCGCGGGACGCGGGAGACGTGGGAGCTCCCGACGACCCGCGGCCGCACACGGACGGTCCGGGAGACCTCGCCGACGGAGCAGGCAGCGAGACCGCCGGAGGCGCGGACGGCGAGGCGAGCGACGGCGCGGACGCCGCAGAGGGCGCGGACACGTCGGGAGCGTCGGGGCCGGCGGAGGTGTCGGAGCGCGGCCGGGCCGCCGCCGCGGACGACGGCGGCTGCTGGCTGGACACCGAGACCGCCCTGACCCTGCTCGCGTCCCCCCTCGCGGGCATGGACGCCGCCGATCTGCGCCGCCTCGGTCGTGCGCTGCGCGAGGAGGAACGCGCCGCCGGAGACCCGCTGCCGCCGCCCTCCGACGTCCTGCTCGCCCGCGCCCTGGCCGAGCCGGAACGCCTGGTCGCCCACGACCCGGCCTACGCGCGCGGCGCCCAGCGCCTGGGCGCGCTGCTGGCGACCGCCCGCGAGCGTCTCGCGCAGGGCGGCACGGCCGAGGAAGCGCTGTGGGACCTGTGGGACGGCACGCCCTGGCCCGCGCGCCTGGAGCGCGCCGCCCGGCGCGGCGGCGCGGCCGGCCGCAACGCCGACCGGGACCTGGACGCCGTGTGCGCGCTGTTCGCCACCGCCGCGCGCGCGGAGGAGCGCACCGGCGGCCGCGGCGCGCTGAACTTCCTGGCCGAGATCGAGGCCGAGGACATCGCCGCCGACACCCTCGCCCGGCGGGCCGTGCGCCCCGACGCGGTACGCCTCATGACCGCCCACCGCTCCAAGGGCCTGGAATGGCGCCTGGTCGTCGTCGCCGGCGTCCAGGAGGGCCTGTGGCCGGACCTGCGCCGCCGCGGCTCCCTCCTGGAGGCCGACCGCATCGGCCGCGACGGACTCGCCGAACCCCTCACACCGGGCGCGCTGCTCGCCGAGGAGCGCCGCCTCTTCTACGTCGCTGCCACCCGCGCGCGGGAGCGCCTCGTCGTCACCGCGGTGAAGGCGCCCGCCGACGACGGCGACCAGCCCTCGCGCTTCCTGACCGAACTCGGCGTCGCGCCCCAGGACGTCACCGGCCGCCCCCGCCGCCCCCTCGCGGTCGCCGCCCTGGTCGCCGAACTGCGCGCCACGACGGTCGACCCGCGCGCGTCCGCCACGCTCAGGGAGGCCGCCGCCCGCCGACTGGCCCGGCTGGCGGCCCTCGCCGACGAGGACGGCAGGCCCCTGGTGCCGGCCGCCCACCCCTACCGCTGGTGGGGCATGTTCGAGCCGACCGAGAGCAAGGTGCCGCTGCGCGACCGCGACCAGCCCGTCGTGCTCTCCGGCAGCGCCCTCGACCAGCTCGCCAACACCTGCGCGTTGCAGTGGTTCCTGGGCCGCGAGGTGAAGGCCGACGCCCCCGCCACCGTCGCCCAGGGCTTCGGCAACGTGGTGCACGTCCTCGCCGACGAGGTCGCCTCCGGGCACACCCCGGCCGACCTCGACGTCCTCATGGAACGCCTCGACTCCGTGTGGAACGCCCTCGCCTTCGACGCCCCCTGGAAATCGGCACAGGAGAAGGCGCACGCGCGCGTGGCGCTCGAACGCTTCCTCCAGTGGCATGTGATGGACCGCACCGGCCGCACCCCGGTCGCCAGCGAACACGACTTCGACGTCACGCTCGAAGCCGGTGAGTACGAGGTCCGCATCCGCGGCCAGATGGACCGCGTGGAGGCCGACGGCGAAGGCCGCGCCTACGTCGTCGACTTCAAGACGGGCAAACAGGCGCCCACGTCCCACGAGGTCGAGCGCCACCCGCAGCTCGCCGTCTACCAGCTCGCGGTGCGCGAAGGCGCCGTCGACGAGGCCTTCGACGGCGTACGGCCCGCACCGGGCGGCGCCGAACTCGTCCAGCTGCGCCAGGGCGCCCCCAAGCGGGACGGCGGGGACGCCCTGCCCAAGGTGCAGGCGCAGGAACCGCTGGAGGGCGAGTGGGTCGGGGACCTGCTGGCCACGGCGGCCGGCAAGGTCCTCGACGAGCGGTTCACCCCGACCGCGGGCCAGCAGTGCGCCCACTGCGCGTTCCGCGCCTCGTGCAGCGCCCGGCCCGAGGGACGCCACGTCGTCGAGTGAGGCGCACGACCCGCGTGTGTCCGGCAGGACCGGTCCCGCGAGCCCGGGCCGCGACGCGAGGCGAGACCGGGGTGCGAGCCGGGCAGGGCCGGTCGGACGGGCCCCGCCCGGCGGGGTGTGACGGACCGCACCACCCGCGCTGAGCTGCGCATCAGCCAGGGCGACGGGTGATTTGTCATCGAGTGTCAGTGCCCGCCGCTAGCCTCTCCCCATGCCCGCCCGTATCAGCGACCCCGAGGAGCTCAAGGAGCTCCTCGGGATCCCCTTCACCCCGGAGCAGACGGCGTGCATCACCGCGCCGCCCGCCCCGCAGGTGATCGTGGCCGGCGCCGGGTCGGGCAAGACGACCGTGATGGCGGCGCGCGTGGTGTGGCTGGTCGGCACCGGCCAGGTCGCCCCCGAGCAGGTCCTCGGCCTCACCTTCACCAACAAGGCGGCCGGAGAACTCGCCGAGCGCGTCCGCAGGGCACTGGTCAGGGCGGGCGTCACCGACCCCGACGCGATCGACCCCGACAACCCGCCGGGCGAACCGGCGATCTCCACCTACCACGCCTTCGCCGGCCGCCTGCTGACCGACCACGGCCTGCGCATCGGGCTGGAGCCGACGGCCCGCCTGCTCGCCGACGCCACCCGCTACCAGCTCGCCGCGCGCGTGCTGCGCGAAGCGCCCGGCCCCTACCCGTCCCTCACCCGCTCCTTCGCCGACCTGATCAGCGACCTTCTCACCCTCGACGCCGAACTCGCCGAGCACCTGGTGCGCCCCGAGGACCTGCGCCGGTGGGACGCCGGACTGCTGCTCTCCCTGGACGGCGCGAAACTCACCAACGCCGACCTGCGCAAGGCGCCCGAGACCGCCGCCGCCCGCCGCGAACTGGCCGACCTGGTGCTGCGCTACCGCGCCGCCAAACGCGACCGCGACCTGCTCGACTTCGGCGACCAGATCGCCCTGGCCGCACAGCTCGCCCAGGTTCCCGAAGTGGGCCCCCTGCTGCGCGACGAGTTCCGGGTCGTCCTCCTCGACGAGTACCAGGACACGTCCGTCGCCCAGCGCATCCTCCTGGCCGGCCTGTTCGGCGGCGGCACCGGCCACCCCGTGACCGCCGTCGGCGACCCCTGCCAGGCCATCTACGGCTGGCGCGGCGCCTCCGTGGCCAACCTCGACGACTTCCCCGAGCACTTCGCGCACGCCGACGGCAGCGCCGCCCGCCGACAGTCGCTCAGCGAGAACCGCCGCAGCGGCGGCCGCCTCCTGGAGCTCGCGAACGGCCTCGCCGAGCCCCTGCGCGCCATGCACGCGGGCGTGGAGGCGCTCAGCCCCGCACCGGGCGCCGAACGCGACGGAGTGGTCCGCTGCGCCCTGCTGCCCACCCATGCCGACGAGATGGACTGGATCGCCGACTCCGTGGCCCACCTCGTGCGCACCGGCAAGGCGCCCGGCGAGATCGCCGTCCTGTGCCGCACCGCCACCGACTTCGCGGAGATCCAGGGCGCGCTGGTCGCCCGCGACATCCCCGTCGAGGTGGTGGGCCTGTCCGGGCTGCTGCATCTGCCCGAGGTCGCCGACCTCGTCGCCGTCTGCGAGGTGCTCCAGGATCCCGGAGCCAACGCCTCCCTGGTCCGGCTGCTCACCGGCCCGCGCTGGCGCATCGGCCCGCGCGACCTGGCCCTCCTGGGCCGGCGGGCCCGGCTCCTCGTCAGCCACGCGCGGGCAGACGGCGCCGACGACCCCGACCGCCGCCTCGCCGAGGCCGTCGAAGGCGTCGACCCGTCCGAGGTGATATCGCTCGCCGACGCCCTCGACACCTTCCTGGAGACCCCCCTGTACGCCGACGGCGGCACGGGGGACGACGACGGCCTGCCGTTCTCGCCGGACGCGCGCGTGCGCTTCGCCCGCCTCGCCACAGAGCTGCGCGACCTGCGCCGCTCCCTGGCCGACCCCCTGATGGACGTCCTGCACCGCGTCCTGGCCGTCACCGGGCTGGAGGTCGAACTGTCGGCGTCCCCGCACGCCCTGGCCGCCCGCCGCCGCGAGACCCTGTCCAACTTCCTCGACGTCGCCGCCTCCTTCGCCGCCCACGAGAGCGAGGCGAGCCTGCTGGCCTTCCTCGGCTTCCTGCGCACCGCCGCCCAGTACGAGAAGGGCCTGGACAACGCGCTCCCCGGCGGAGAGAACACCGTCAAGGTCCTCACCGCGCACCGCTCCAAGGGCCTGGAGTGGGACGTCGTCGTGGTCCCCGGCCTGGTCGTCGGCACCTTCCCCAGCGCACAGGGCCGCGAGAAGTGGACCGCGCAGGCCAAGGTGCTCCCGCACGAGCTGCGCGGCGACGCCGACACCCTCCCCGACGTCGAGTCCTGGGACGCGCGGGGCATGAAGGCCTTCCACGAGGCCATGAAGGAACACCAGCACACCGAGGAGCTCCGCCTCGGCTACGTCACCTTCACCCGACCCCGCTCCCTGCTCCTGGGCTCCGGCCACTGGTGGGGCCCCACCCAGAAGAAGCCCCGCGGCCCTTCCGCCTTCCTCCAGGCCCTGCACGACCACTGCGCGGCCGGACACGGCGAGATCGAGGTCTGGGCGGACGAACCGGAAGAGGACGCGGAGAATCCCGCCCTGCACCGTGCCGCCGCCGACCAGGTGTGGCCGCTCCCGCTGGACGACGCCGCGCTCGCACGCCGGCGCGCCGCCGCCGAGACCGTCCTCGCCCATCTGGAGAACCTCGCCGCGCACACGGACGGCCACCCGGCGCCCACCCATGACCCGGACGCCCACGACGACCCCGAGTGGCCCTCTCCGCCGCCCGAGGACGAACCACCCCACGACGACCCCGACCCCTTCGAACCCGATCCCTTCGAACCCGGCTCGTTCGAACCCGATCCCTTCGAGGACGGTGCCTTCGAGGACGGTGCCTTCGAGGACGATCGCTTCGAGGACGCCTCCTTCGAGACCGACGCCCTCACGGACACCCCCGTCGAAGGCGCTCCCTTCGACGGCACGGCCCCCGATAACGCGCCCGGCGCCCCTGCCGAGGCGGCCGAGCCCCGCGCGGGCCGCCGCCCCACCCTCCCCGTGCCCCACCAGGCCACGGGCCCCGACCGCGACGCCGGACGCCCGCGCGGGAACCGTCTCACCCCCGAGGAGGCCCGCGCCGTCGCCTCCTGGGACCGCGACCTCGACGCCCTCGCCGGCGAACTGCTGCGCGCCCGCCGCGCCGTCACGGACGTCCCCCTGCCGACGACCCTGACCGCCTCCCAGGTACTACGGCTGGCCGCCGACCCGGACGGCCTCGCCCAGGAACTCGCACGCCCCATGCCACGCCCCCCGCAGCCTGCCGCGCGCCGGGGCACCCGTTTCCACGCCTGGGTGGAAGCCCGCTTCGAGGAACTGACCCTTCCCCTGCTCGGACCGGACGAACTGCCCGGGGACGACGCCGAGATCGCCGACGAGCGCGACCTCCAGGCGCTCAAGGACGCGTTCGAGCGCACCGATTACGCCCACCGCACGCCCTACCGCGTCGAGGCGCCCTTCCAGCTCTCCCTCGCGGGCCGCGTCGTGAGGGGCCGCATCGACGCCGTCTACAAGGAGGGCGACGGAGACTCCGCGACCTACGACATCCTCGACTGGAAGACGCACCGCGCGCGCACCGCAGACCCCCTCCAGCTCGCGATTTACCGGGTGGCATGGGCCGAGCAGCAGGGCGTGCCCGTGGAATCCGTCACAGCGGGCTTCCTGTACGTGCGCACCGGCGACGTCGTCCGCCCGCCGGGACTGCCCGATCGCACCGCGCTGGAGCGCCTGTTGACCGGGGAAGAGGCCGCCGGACGCGACCGCGACGCACCCGCCGGGCGAGCACAGCGCCCTCACGGGCCCGGCGAGGACACCGGCGCGGGCCGATAGGCTCGTGACCATGAGCCATCCCGTTGACAGTGCCGTCAGCGCCGTCCGCACGTACGTCGAGCAGCACCGCGACGCCTTCCTCGAGGACCTCGCCGAGTGGCTGCGCATCCCGTCGGTGTCGGCCCAGCCCGACCACGCACCCGACGTACGGCGCAGCGCGGACTGGCTCGCCGCGAAACTCGCGGAGACCGGCTTCCCGACCGTCGAGGTCTGGCCCACGCCGGGCGCGCCCGCCGTCTACGCCGAGTGGCCCTCCGACGACCCGCACGCCCCCACCGTCCTGGTCTACGGCCACCACGACGTGCAGCCCGCCGCCCGCGAGGACGGCTGGGACACCGACCCGTTCGAGCCCGTCGTGCGCGGCAACCGCCTCTACGCGCGCGGGGCGGCCGACGACAAGGGCCAGGTCTTCTTCCACACCCTGGGGGTACGCGCGCACCTCGCCGCCACCGGCCGCCCCGCCCCGGCCGTCACCCTCAAGCTGCTGATCGAGGGCGAGGAGGAGTCCAGCTCGCCGAACTTCCGCGACCTGGTCGAGCGGCAGGCGCGGCGGCTCGCCGCGGACGCCGTGATCGTCTCCGACACCGGCATGTGGTCCGAGGACACCCCCACCGTGTGCACCGGCATGCGCGGTCTCGCCGAGTGCGAGATCCGGCTCCTCGGCCCCGACCAGGACATCCACTCGGGCTCCTTCGGCGGCGCCGTGCCCAACCCGGCCACCGCGGCCGCCCGCCTGGTCGCGGCCCTGCACGACGAGCACGCGCGCGTGGCCGTCCCCGGCTTCTACGACGGCGTCGTCCAGCTCACAGACCGCGAGCGCGAACTCTTCGCCGAGCTGCCCTTCGACGAGCAGGAGTGGCTGCGCACCGCCCGGTCCCACGCCACCCACGGGGAAGCCGGCCACACCACCCTGGAACGGATCTGGGCCCGCCCCACCGCCGAGGTCAACGGCATCGGCGGCGGCTACCAGGGCCCCGGCAGCAAGACGATCGTCCCGTCCTCGGCGTTCGTGAAACTGTCCTTCCGGCTCGTCGCCGGCCAGGACCCCGAGCACATCGAGAAGGCCGTCCGCGCGTGGGCCGCCGGGCAGCTGCCCGCCGGGATCCGGCACGAGATCACGTTCAGCCCCGCCACCCGCCCGTGCCTGACCCCCCTGGACCACCCGGCGCTGCGGTCCGTGGCCCGCGCCATGGGCCGCGCCTTCGACAAGCCCGTCCGCTTCACCCGCGAGGGCGGCTCCGGGCCGGCCGCCGACCTCCAGGAGGTCCTCGGCGCCCCCGTGCTCTTCCTGGGCATCTCCGTCCCCTCGGACGGCTGGCACGCGCCCAACGAGAAGGTCGAGCTGGACCTCCTCCTCAAGGGCGTCGAGACCGCCGCCCACCTCTGGAGCGACCTCGCCGAGAACTGGCGTCATGCGCCCTGATGTCACCGACCGCTCCGGAACGCCCGCGCGCGGGGCGCACACTGGACCGGCCGCCCCGCACCGCGACACCGCGCCCGACCCGGTCGTCCCCTGCTGTACGTCCCGCTGAACCACCCGCCGAAACAACCGTTCCACCGGGGGAGTTGGAAGTACCCGTGACCACCTGGACCGACCCGAACGCCGATCGACCCATCTCGCTCACCGCGCCGAGCGGCGTGGACCGGGCAGCCCACCACCGGCTCGACGAGGCCTGGCTGGCCGCGGCGTGGAGCCACCCGACGACACGATGCTTCGTCGTCTCCGGCGGCCAGGTCCTCATCGACGAGACGCCCGACGGCCGCACCGAACTCGTCATGACCCCGTCGTTCGAGGCGCCCCTCACCGAAGCGCACCGCTACTTCCTGGGCACCGACGACGACGGCGTCAGCTACTTCGCCCTCCAGAAGGACGCGCTGCCCGGCCGGATCGACCAGTCCGCCCGCCCGGCCGGACTGCGCGAGGCCGGACTGCTGCTGTCACCGCGCGACGTGGGCTTGATGGTGCACGCCGTCGGCCTGGAGAGCTGGCAGCGCACCCACCGCTTCTGCTCCCGCTGCGGCGAGCGCACCGTCATCGCCGCCGCCGGCCACATCCGCCGCTGCCCCGCCTGCGGCGCCGAGCACTACCCGCGCACCGACCCCGCCGTGATCATGGCCGTGACCGACGACGAGGACCGCATCCTCCTCGGCCGCCAGGTGCACTGGCCCGAGGGCCGCTTCTCGACCCTCGCCGGCTTCGTCGAGCCCGGCGAGTCCATCGAGCAGTCCGTGCGCCGTGAGGTCTTCGAGGAGGCCGGCATCACCGTCGGCCCGGTCGAGTACGTCGCCAGCCAGCCCTGGCCCTTCCCGTCCAGCCTCATGCTGGGCTTCATGGCCCGCGCCACGTCCACCGACATCGACGTCGACGGCGACGAGATCCACGAGGCCCGCTGGTTCTCCCGCGACGAACTCGGCGCGGCCTTCGAGTCCGGCGAGGTCCTGCCGCCCTACGGCATCTCCATCGCGGCCCGCCTGATCGAGCTCTGGTACGGCAAGCCGCTGCCCACCCGCGCCGTCTGACCGGCACACACGAAGGGCGGCCCCGAACCGGGACCGCCCTTCCTTCGCACAGCCGCACAACCCGACACGGCCCGCACGGCGACGCCCGGTCACACGCCGTAAGCGATCACGCGCCGATCTTCTGCTTCACCTGCGCCAGCGACGGGTTCGTCAGCGTGGAGCCGTCGGGAAAAAGTACAGTCGGCACCGTCTGGTTTCCGCCGTTGGCCTTCTCGACGAACGCGGCGGAAGCCGGGTCCTGCTCGATGTTGATCTCGGTGTACGCGATGCCCTCGCGGTCCATCTGCTTCTTCAGCCGCTGGCAGTAGCCGCACCACGTGGTGCTGTACATCGTCACGGTGCCCAGCATGTCTCTTGTGCTCCTTCGGCGGGTCGGGGGTACAGGCGGTCCTACTGGCAGAACGTACGCGAGGGTGCCGCCATTCCCGCCGGCCGCGGGCCGGGTCCGGGAGCCGGAGTGACGCTCGCCGCATGGGCCCGAGCCGGAGTCCCCGCATTAGTACGACTGCGAGGGCCCGCCTGTGGACAACCGTCCCGCCCGTCTCCGCGGACCTGGCAGCATGGCTGTGTGACAGCAGCAACGCACTCCTCCCTCTTCCCGCAGGCACCGGACTCGGCCGACGCGGTGCTCGAAGGGCTCGACCCCGAGCAGCGCGAGGTGGCCACCGCCCTGCGCGGTCCGGTGTGCGTGCTGGCGGGGGCCGGCACCGGCAAGACCCGGGCGATCACCCACCGCATCGCCTACGGCGTCCGCGCCGGCATCCTTCAGCCCTCCAGCGTGCTCGCCGTCACCTTCACCAACCGCGCGGCGGGGGAGATGCGGGGCCGGCTGCGCCAGCTCGGCGCCCAAGGGGTGCAGGCCCGCACCTTCCACTCCGCGGCCCTGCGTCAGCTCCAGTACTTCTGGCCGAAAGCGATCGGTGGGTCACTGCCCCGGCTCGTCGACCGCAAGATCCAGCTCGTCGCCGAAGCGGCCGCCGCGTGCCGCCTGCGACTCGACCGCGGCGAGCTGCGGGACGCCACCGCGGAGATCGAGTGGTCCAAGGTCACCCAGACCGTCCCCGGCGACTACGCCCGGGCCGCCGCCAAGGCGGGCCGCGAGGTCCCCCGCGACCCCGCCGAGATCGCCCAGCTCTACGCCGCCTACGAGGACCTCAAGCGGGCCCGCGCCGTCATCGACTTCGAGGACGTCCTGCTGCTGACCGTGGCCGTCCTCCAGGACCGCCACGACATCGCCGAACAGGTACGCGCCCAGTACCAGCACTTCGTGGTCGACGAGTACCAGGACGTCAGCCCCCTTCAGCAGCGGCTGCTCGAACTGTGGCTCGGCGAGCGGGACGACCTGTGCGTGGTCGGCGACGCCAGCCAGACGATCTACTCCTTCACCGGCGCCACCCCCGACCACCTGCTCGACTTCCGCACCCGCCACCCGGGCGCCACCGTCGTCAAGCTGGTGCGCGACTACCGCTCCACGCCCCAGGTCGTCCATCTCGCCAACGGTCTGCTCGCCCAGGCCCGCGGCCGCGCCGCGGACCACCGTCTCGAGCTGGTCTCCCAACGCGCGCCCGGACCGGAGCCCGCCTACACCGAATACCCCGACGAGCCGGCCGAGGCGGACGGCGCGGCCCGTCGTATCCGCGAACTCCTCGACGCGGGCGTCCCGGCCGCGGAGATCGCCGTCCTGTTCCGCACGAACGCGCAGTCGGAGACCTACGAACAGGCGCTGGCCGACCGCGGCGTCCCGTATCAGCTGCGCGGCGCCGAGCGGTTCTTCGACCGGCCCGAGGTGCGCAAGGCGCGGGTCGCCCTGCGCGGTGCGGCCCGCTTCGGCGGCAACGACACGCTGCTGGAGGACGCCGTCGACCTGCCCTCCCAGGTGCGGGCCGTCCTCTCGGGCGAGGGCTGGACCACGCAGCCGCCGGCCGGCTCCGGAGCCGTCAGGGAGCGCTGGGAGTCCCTGGCCGCGCTGGTCCACCTCGCCCAGGACTTCGCCGCCGCCCGGCCCGGCGCCACGCTGGCCGATCTGGTCGCCGAACTCGACGAGCGGGCGAACGCCCAGCACGCCCCGACCGTGCAGGGCGTCACCCTGGCCTCCCTGCACTCGGCCAAGGGCCTGGAGTGGGACGTCGTCTTCCTCGTCGGCGTCGCCGAGGGCATGATGCCGATCACCTACGCCAAGACGGACGAGCAGATCGAGGAGGAGCGCCGCCTGCTGTACGTCGGGGTCACCCGGGCCCGTGAACGCCTGCACGTC
The DNA here is from genome assembly GCF_043200075.1 of Streptomyces sp. NPDC048481. Lineage (NCBI taxonomy): Bacteria > Bacillati > Actinomycetota > Actinomycetes > Kitasatosporales > Streptomycetaceae > Streptomyces > Streptomyces sp. NPDC048481. The sequence goes on along the minus strand of NZ_JBICXC010000002.1, from coordinate 233,850 downwards.
TCCTGGGCGCTCTCCCGTTCGCCGGGCGGCCGCGCGAGTCGTCGCCCCAGCCGCTTCCTCGACGGGCTGCGCCCCGGTTCGGGTACCGCCGCCGCGGGCCGGGGCGGGGCCGCCGGGGGCATCGAGCGCGGTGTCACGGGCGGGGCGGCGCTCGCGCCCGCCGTGCCGCGCCGGACCCGGCGCAGCCCGGCCCGGTGCCGGGTCTGCGGGCGGACGCTGACCGACGCCGGCGAGATGAAGCTGATGCGCTGCGAGGACTGCCCGTCCGACATGGACGAGGGGCTCTACGAGCGGCTGCGGGACTGGCGGGCGGTCCAGGCGCGGCGAAGCGGACAGCCGGCGTACTGCGTCTTCACGGACAAGACGCTGATGGCGATCGCCGAGGCCGTGCCCGACGCGGAGGGCGAGCTGGCCCGGATCCCCGGGGTGGGGGTGCGCAAGTTCAACCGTTACGGTGCCGACGTTCTGGCCATCTGCGCAGGCCAGGACGTACCGGGCGGCGAAGTGGAGGACTGAGGGGCGGGGCGCGCGAGATTGATCCGAACTCGTCGGAAAAATAGTTTGCGCATGCCCCGGCAATCCCCATAGGTTCTTAGACACGGGAACGGCGGCCTTCTCCAAGGCCCTGATTCCGTGCTGTACTTACCTGCATATCCGTCGGATCGGGCTCACCCCCGGTCCCCCGAGACGCCGAGAGGAGGCGATTCCAGTGATCATCATCAACCGCAGCTCTGCCGCCAAACTGACCGGTCTCTCCGTCGTCTCCTCGTGCATGCTCGGCGCCTCGACCCTGGGCACCGGTCTGTCCGGCATCAGTGCCGGCCGGCTCGTGTCCTCCCGCGTCGCCTCCACGGATCTTCCCGTCCGTGAGCGCAATGAGCGACCGACCGAGGCACTGGAAGCAGTAAAGGGACAGGCGCATGCCTATGCCTTTGCAGCCGCCGGTGCCGGATTCCGGAAGCAGACGACGCAGCAGCACCCCCTGATGTGGGCCTTCCGTGGGCCGGAACCCTGGAGTGATCCAGCCTGATCGTCGATCAGGCCGGCGCCTTCAGGGCCGCGGAACCCCACCCGGGATCCGCGGCCCTTCTGTTTGTCCCGATCACGGGGACGACGGAGCGAAGGGGCCTCGGGACAAGAAAAGAACCCGGTACCCGCCGACAACCGGTCCCACCGGACCGGACCGACCAGACGAGGAAAAACACACCGTGCAACTCGAAGCGCACGCCCCGTCCGTACCGCCTTCCGAAACGCTCCCCCCGCCCGGCCTCACGAAGGACCCCACCTTGATCCCCCTCACGGCGCTGACCGCGCTCGACGACGCCATCGAGAACCTCGGCGTGCCCGTCCCCTGCCGCTCCTACGACCCGGAGGTCTTCTTCGCCGAGACGCCCGCCGACGTCGAGTACGCCAAGTCCCTGTGCCGCACCTGCCCGCTGGTCGAGGCCTGCCTCGCCGGCGCCAAGGAGCGTCGCGAGCCCTGGGGCGTCTGGGGTGGCGAGCTGTTCGTCCAGGGTGTCGTCGTCGCCCGCAAGCGGCCGCGTGGCCGCCCGCGCAAGAACCCGGTCACAGCATGAACATCGCAGGAACGATCGACCGCCCCCTCACGCAAGACCCCAAGAAGCAGGCCCCGATGAAGCCGTTCACCAGCGAGCCCGCAGGCTCCGCGACCGAAGACGTCACCACCACCGGCGCGTACGACTCGCGCCAGAACAGGACCCGCGAGATGCAACTCATTCCAGAAGCCCTGGCACGTGCGCATATGCATGACCGCCTGCGCGAGGCCGAGCAGGGCCGCCAGGCGGCGCGTCTGCTGGCCGCTCGGCGGATGCAGCGTCGGGCCGAGCGCGCCTCGCTGCGCGCCCGCCGGGCGCTCGCCATGGCCGTGATGCAGTGATCACACCCACCTGAAGCGGTGGCCTCCCCATCCACGGGGAGGCGAAGCTCTTCCCGCGGGGGCCGGTCCGTCCGAACGGACCGGCCCCCGCGGTGCGTTGGGGTGGCGAACCCGGGCAGGGGCGCTATCGTCCCGAGGATGACGCGTCCTCCCGGAGACAGCGACCGAGCCGGAGACGGTGAGCGGGTTGCGCACGGTGACCGCGCCGGAGACGGTGACCCGGCCGGAGCCGGTCAGCGGGCCGGAGGTGGGGGCCGCGGCGGCTCCTCGTCCGAGCCCGGTGGCGTGGTGTGCGCCCGCTGCGGTGTGCAGGCCGGGCAGCCGCCGCCCCTCACCTGGACCTGCTCCGTGGAGCACGGGGCCCGGCGCTTTTACTGCGAGGCCTGTGCCCGCGCCAACCTCAGGGCGATCGAGGGACGACTGGACTCGGACTGGTGGTGAGAAGCGTCACACCGCGCCGCGAGGCTGCCTATCCCGCTGCCCTTCCGTGCCGTCCGCTCCTCCGCGTCCCCTTCTTCACGCCTCCGCGACCGAGCCCCCGGCCCCCAGCCCACCCTGCTCCTCCCGCTTTCCCCGCTGCTTCAGCTCCTTCAGTTCCTTCAGCTCTTGGACGTTCTCCAGATCCTCGACGTCCCCCGGCTCCTCGAGTTCGTCCGGCTCCTCGAGTTCCTCCAGCGCCTCTTGATCGTCCGGGGTCTCCTCCGGGACGAAGCCGGGCAGCCACTCCTCCAGTTCCTCGCGCAGCCGTACCGTCGCGCCGAGCTGGCACAGCACGCCGATGGTGCTCAACGTCACCCGGTGTATCAGCAGGTAGGCGGGCGGCAGGTTGAGCTGCTTGCCCAACTGGTGGGCGGGGGAGCGGATGTCGGCGATCCGGGCCGCCTGGCTGCGCATCCAGCCGCGGGTGAACGTGAACTCGTCGAGGCGGGCCGGCTCGATGATCGGCAGGAGGTAGTCGAGGACCGCGTCGGGATCCAGCTCTATGGACTCCTTGACGAAGCCCTCCCTGCGGAGCAGCTCGTAGACCGCCTCGGCCTCGCCGTCCAGGGTGAGGCGCAGTGACTCGCCGATCGGGTCGGGCAGTCCGCCCGGGAGCCGGTCCACGGTGCCGAAGTCCAGCACGCCCAGCCGCCAGTCGTCCTCGCCTCCGGGGCCGCCCGGCAGCAGGCGGAAATTGCCGGGATGCGGGTCGGCGTGCAGCAGGCCGGTGCGTGCCGGGCCGGAGAAGAGGAACCGGGACAGGAGCTGACCGGCGCGATCGCGCTGTTCCTCGGTGCCGTCGGCGATCACCTCGGAGAGCGGCACGCCGTCGATCCACTCGGTGACCAGGATCTGGTCGCACTGGTGGACCACCGCCGGCACCACGACGTCCGGGTCGTCGGCGAACTCGTCCGCGTGGGCCTGCTGGGCCTGCGCCTCCAGGCTGTAGTCGAGCTCCTCCGAGACCCGGTCGCGCAGTTCCGTGATCAGGGGCTTGACGTCCATGCCCGGGACGAGGGGGCCCAACAGCCTGGCGAACCTGCTGAGTTGGTTCAGGTCGGAGAGCAGCGCCTCGCCCGCCCCCGGGTACTGGACCTTGACCGCGACCTCCCGGCCGTCGTGCCACACCGCTCGGTGCACCTGGCCGATCGAGGCGGCCGCGGCCGGCTTGTCGTCGAACTCCAGGAACAGCTGCGGCCAGTCCTCGCCGAGCTGCGCCGTGAGCACGGCGTGCATGGTACGGGTCGGCATCGGCGGAGCCGCGTCCTGGAGCTTGGTGAGCGCCGCGCGGTAGGGGCCGGCCACCTCCTCGGGCAGGGCGGACTCGAAGACGGACAGTGCCTGTCCGAACTTCATCGCGCCGCCCTTCAGCTCGCCCAGCACCTTGAAGAGCTGGTCGGCGGTGCGCTGCTGCAGCTCGCGGCCGACGATCTCCGCGGACTCGCCCACGATCCGCTTGCCCAGGCCCCAGGTCGCCCGCCCGGCGAAGCCGAGCGGGAGCGCGGCGAGCTTGGCGGTCCGGGTGACCGCCTTCCGGGGAAGATCAGACATGCGCCCTCCAAGTCCCAGACAGCCGCGTCGCGTCCGCCGTACGGCGATGCTCCGTCGGATGCCGATGCCTGTCCATTGTCGCGTGCGATCCCCGGTCCTCGGAGGGGTGTTCCCGCTCACCTTCGCGCTCACCTTCCCGGGCGGCTCCGCACGGGCACGCGTGGTGGGGCCGCACCGGCCGGGCGCGCCACTGCAGGGCGGGGGCGCTGACCTCCCAGCGTGCGGTTTCGCTCGCGGGGGTGCGGCCGTCGAGGAAGGCGAGGGCGTGGGCGGCGGCCAGACCGGCGACGGCCGTGGCGAGGGCCAGGTCACAGGCGCGTGCCGTTCGTCGTCCTCCGGAACGCCACTGGGCGATCAGCCTCGGCCAGGCCGGATCGCGGTCGACGCGCTCCTGCTGGAGACAGCCCGCGCATGCCGTCTCACCCGGCAGGACCAGGGGGCCGACGACGCCGGTGCCCTCCACGACGCCGGTGTAGAGGTGGGGCGTGCCCGAGGCGATCAAGGGCTCCGCCGCTTCGGGCGGGGGCGCGTGCACGGACACGTCGTCGCGCGGGGCGAGGATCACCAGGCCGAAGGCCGGGGTGTCCGAGGCGTCCGGTGGTCCCGGGGCCCTGCGCGGGGGGCGGTCGGGTGCGGCCCGGCGTACGGCGCGGCGGGCGGACTCGTCCCGGCGTTCGCCGATCGCCTCGGCGGGCAGGCCGCCCGGAGCGACGTCCCCCGGCTCGACCCGGCCGCCGTCCCGTACGTCCACCTCGCCGACGCCGGCCCCCGACAGCAGGGCGGCCAGCACCGCGCCGACCCGGCCGGCGCCCCGCACCTGGACCCGCAGCCGGCGGCGGGCGGCCAGGCGCCCGATCGCGTCGCCCGGCTCCGGCGTGAGGAGCGAGAGCGCGGCGAGGTCGGGGCGCAGCCGGTCCATGACGTCCGTCTTCTCCCGCAGGGCGTGGGCGTCCGGGCCGCCGCCGCGCGCGTCGTCGAGCAGTCCGGCCCGGGCCAGCCGCTCCACCAGCCGGTCGACGTGGCCGTCGGGCAGATCCATGCGCCGGCCCTCCTGGCGCAGCAGTGCCAGTCCGCGCGTGCCGTCCAGCAGCTCGAGGAAGCTCCCGGTGGCGGTGTCCACCGGGCCGAGTGTCAGTGCGTGCGCGGGTGTCATCCCGAACTGCACCGTGTTGAGGTCACGCCAGCCGCGCCGTAGCGCGGGCTTCATCGTCGGATGCATCGAAGGCCCCCGTATGCCTGGAAACTCCCCGTCATGCCGACGGAGCGGGGCGTGGGGTGTCCTCGCTCCGCCGACGAGTGCCAGCATGCCCGGGCCCGCCGGAGGCCGCCGAAAGTTGTCCACAGGCAGAGGCGTTCATCGTACGAATGCGTCGGACGAGGCAAACGCGGCAGGAGAGATCGAAACCGAACCGCCCCGGGGTCGGGACTTCCCCCGTGTGCAGCGGGTAACGTCGGGGCGTGTCCGCCGACCCACTGCACCGCGCCGGAACACCACAGCGCAGTACGACGAGCCAGCCGCCGAGCGGCTCACGGGCGAGCGCCATCGAGGTCCGCAGGAGCGCCCGTCGACGTCGGACGGTCTCCGCGTACCGTGAGGGCGACCGCACCATCGTGCTCATCCCGGCCCGGATGTCCGAGGCCGAGGAGCAACGCTGGGTGAACGTCATGCTCGACAAGCTCGCCGCCCAGGAGAGCCGGCGGGTGCCGGGGGACGCCGAGCTGGCCGAGCGTGCGGAGCGGCTGTCGGCCCAGTGTTTCGGGGGCCGGGCCCGGCCCGCCTCGGTGCGCTGGGTGACCAACCAGAACACCCGGTGGGGGTCGTGCACCCCGGCCGAGGGCAGCATCCGGCTGTCGCACCGCCTGAAGGGCATGCCCGAGTACGTCATCGACTACGTCCTCGCCCATGAGCTCGCGCATCTGCTCGTGCCCGGTCACGGGCCCGACTTCTGGCGGCTGCTGGAGGCGTACCCGCGCACCGAGCGTGCGCGCGGCTACCTGGAGGGCGTCGTCGCGGCCGAGCGGCTGCCCCACCCGCCCGGCGCACGCGGGGAGTGACCTGCTCCGCGCGCGCGGTGAGCACGTCCGCCCCCTGGCGACGCCGGTTGTGTACCGGGTCTGTACCGACATCGTGCGTTGTCCGACTTTGCCGTTAGCCTGACGCGACGCACTCGCAATCGGGATGGGGGACGGTCGTTACGCATGCCCAGGGAATTCCAGCGCGGCCACAAGGCCAAGATCAGTGACCTCACCGCGGGCACCGATCTGTACGTAGGCGTGCAGATCACCGCACCCGGCCTGACCTTCGACATCAGCTGCTTCGGCCTCGACGCCGACGAGCGGCTCTCGGACGACCGGTACTTCGTGTTCTTCAACCAGCCGAAGTCCCCGGAGGAGTCCATTCAGCTCCTGGGCCCCCAGGCCGGCGACACGGAGTCCTTCCGCGTCACCCTCGACCGGATCCCGTCGCAGATCCACAAGCTCTCCTTCACCGCGACCGTCGACGGCGCCGGCCAGATGTCGCAGATCGGTCCCGGGTACCTGCGCATCGTCGCGGGCGGCGAAGAGGTGGCCCGCTACGCGTTCAGCGGCGCGGAGTTCACCACCGAGCGGGCCGTGATGCTGGGCGACATCTACCTGAAGGACGTCTGGCGGTTCGCGGCCGTCGGGCAGGGTTTCGACGGCGGTCTGGACGCGCTGCTGAAGAACTTCGGCGGCGAGGTCGCGGAGGAGGAGGCCCCCGCGGCACCCCCCGCGCCGGCGCAGCCCCAGGCCGGCGGCGCCACTCCCGGCTTCGCCCCGCCCGCGTTCGGCGCGCCCCCGGCCCCCGCCCCGCATCAGCCGCAGCCCGCCGCTCAGGGCTTCGCGCCCCCGCCCGGCGCGACTCCGCCGCCCGCCCCGGCGCCGGCGCCCTCGGTGCACGCGCCCTCGGTGCACGCCGCGCCGACCATCGTCGGACCTCTGGCCCCGCCCGGCGGCGGCCATGTCCCGCCCCCGGCCCCCGCCCCGGCGCCCTACGGCCAGCCGCAGCAGCCCTACGGGCACGGCCCGGCGCCGACCGCGCCCATGCCGCCCGGCTACGGCCATCAGCCCCCGGCCCCGCAGGCCCCGCCCGGCTACGGACAGCCGGCCCCGCCCCCCGGCTACGGCCAGCAGCCCCCGTTCGGACAGGTCCCCGGCCAGCAGGCCTACGGTGTGCCGCAAGGCGCCCCGCAGGGCGGCGCCGGTGTGGCCTCCGCACTCCAGCAGTTCAAGGAGACGCCCACCGGGCAGCGCTGGACGCAGCAGAACAAGAAGCTGATCCGCGTCGACCTCGGCATGGGCGGCCAGCCGGTGCTCGCCCGCCAGGGCAGCATGGTCCTCTACCAGGGCAAGGTCGACTTCAGTTACAAGGGCGCCGGGTTCGCCGGCCGGATCGTCGGCAACGCCACCGGCCAGGAGATGCAGCTGATGCGCTGCACCGGCCAGGGGCAGGTCTTCCTCGCCGAGAACTCCACCCATGTGCACCCCATCGAACTCCAGGGCGACGCCATCTGCGTCTCCGCCGAGAACGTCCTCGCCTTCGACGAGAGCCTCCAGTACGAGGTCCGTCGCATCGAGGGGCACGGCATCCCCGGCGGCGCGCTGTTCACCATGCAGTTCCAGGGCACCGGCACGATCGTGGTCAAGACGCACGGCACGCCCGTCGTCCTGCCGGTCACGCCCACCACGTTCGCCGACTGCAACGCCGTCGTCGCCTGGTCGGCCGCCGCCCAGGTGGTCGTCTCCAGTCAGGTGCGGATGCGCCGCAACGCCTACCCCGGCGACACCGGAGAGAGCGTCAACCTCCAGTTCCGGGGAGCTCCCGGCAACTTCATCGTCGTCCAGCCGTACGAGGTCTGAGGGAGCCCGTCATGAACCAGCCGCTCGCGGGCTACGCCCCCGCACCCGTCACCGCCCGCATGGAGAACCACGGCAACCACATGCTGAAGGTCGCCATGCAGACCGGCAACGACCTCTTCGCGCGCGTGGGCTCCATGGTCGCCTACGAGGGCTTCGTCCAGTACGAGCCCAACCCGCCGGCCGTGCGCCAGATCGCACGCGACTGGATGACCGGCGAGGGCGCGCCCCTGATGAAGTGCACCGGCGACGGTCTGCTGTACCTCGCCGACTACGGCGCGAACGTCGTCGTGATCAACCTCAACGGCGACGGCATCTCCGTCAACGCCACCAACCTGCTCGCCTTCGACGCGCACCTCACCTGGGGCGTCGAGCGCGTCAAGGGCCTCGCGAAGTTCGCCGGCCAGGGGCTGTGGAACACCAAGATCTCCGGTCAGGGCTGGGTCGCGCTGACGTCCCGGGGCAAGCCGATCGTGGTCGACTGCGGCGGCGGCGAGGACGAGACGTACGTCGACCCCGACGCGCTCGTCGCCTGGTCCCCGAACCTGAAGGTGAAGGGCAAGCGCAGCTTCAAGGCGCAGTCGCTCATCGGCCGGGGCAGCGGTGAGGCCTACCAGATGGCCTTCTCCGGCCAGGGCATCGTCGTCGTCCAGCCCAGCGAGGACAGCACGGACCGCCTCCGGGTCCGGGGCTGAGGGAGAGCCAGAAACGTCATGCAGAGCCCACTTTTCGCGCACAACGACTCGCAGACCCAGGAACGCTGGAGTCTGCAGAACAAGCAGATGCTCCGGGTCACCCTGGAGGGCCATGACGACATCCTCGCCCGCAAGGGCACGATGGTCGCCTACCAGGGCCTGATGGAGTTCGACGCCGAGTTCCAGAACCGCCAGCAGGGACGCGCGCGTGCGTACACCGGCGAGGGCCTGGACCTGATGCGCTGCCACGGGCAGGGCACGGTCTACCTCGCCAACCTCGCCCAGCACATCCACGTGATGGAGGTGGAGCAGGACGGCCTGACCGTGGACAGCAGCTACGTGCTCGCCATGGACTCGTCGCTGCACCACGAGGTCATCGCCGTCGACAGCCTCTACGGCATCTCCGGTTCCGGCAAGTACCAGCTCAACATCACCGGCCGCGGCAAGGTCGCCCTGATGACCTCGGGCGCGCCCCTGCTGATGCAGGTCACCCCGGACAAGTACGTCAACTGCGACGCCGACGCCATCGTCGCCTGGTCCACCGGGCTGCGGGTGCAGATGCAGGCGCAGACGCACTCCTCCGGCGTGTGGCGCCGGCGCGGCAACACCGGTGAGGGCTGGGAGCTGAGCTTCATGGGCTCCGGCTACGCCCTCGTGCAGCCCAGCGAGCTGCTGCCGCCGCAGAACGCGGCCATCGGCTCCGGCCTGGCCGCCCAGTACGGCATGGGGCAGCAGGGGGCGCGCGGTCAGAACCAGGGCAACGTCTGGAGCTGACCGTCCGGCACGGTGAACCGGCGTGAGGGGCGGCCGCCCGGCGGGCCGCCCCCTCCGTCCGCCGGCTCACAGCCGCGCGCGGGTCGCCTCCAGGAGCCGTACGACCGAATCGTCGGCGACCTCCGCCACCTGCGCGTACGGGAACCAGCGCAGGTCCAGGGACTCGTCGCTGATGGCCTCCACGGACCCGGCGGGGGCCAGCGCCGCGTACTGGACGTCGTAGTGCCAGGCGCACGGCGTCTCATGGCGGTCGAGGCGGACCGGGCCGCCGGGCAGCAGGGTCAGCCCCGGCACGCCCGACTCCTCGGCGCCCTCACGCAGGGCGGCGGCCGCCAGCGTTCCGTCGCCCGGCTCGCAGTGCCCGCCCGTCTGGAGCCACATCCGCAGCTTCCTGTGGAGCGTCAGCAGGACCCGCTCCCGCTCGGGGTCGATCACCAGCGCGCTCGCCGTGACGTGCCCCTCCCGGCAGGCCTTCCACATGCCGTCCGGATGCGCCTCCAGATGGTCCAGGTAGGACCGGCGCAGCTCTTCCTGGTCCTCGTACTCCTTGAGGACGAGGACCGCGTCGTCGTACAGGCTCACTCGGCGCCGTCGCCCCTGGAGTCGTGGTCGTCGTCGGTCTTCGGCGCGTCGTCCTTCGTGAGGTCCGGCTTCCCGCCGCCGGCGCCGCCGCTCGCGGCCTCGCCGAGCATCTTGTCCAGCTCGGAGAAGTCCATGTGCTCGCGGTGCACGAAGCCGTCCGGGTCGTCCAGGTCGGAGGCCGTGGGCAGCATGTCCGGGTGCGCCCACAGCGCGTCCCGGCCGTCGACCCCGCGCGCGTCCGTCAGCGAGGCCCACAGGCGCGACGCGTCGCGCAGACGGCGCGGGCGCAGCTCCAGGCCGATCAGCGTGGCGAACGTCTGCTCCGCGGGGCCGCCGGTGGCGCGACGACGGCGCAGCGTCTCGCGCAGCGCGTCGGCGGACGACAGGCGCGGCTTCGCGGCGGCGTGCACCACCGCGTCCACCCAGCCCTCGACGAGCGCCAGGGCCGTCTCCAGACGGGCCAGCGCGGCCTTCTGCTCCGGGGTGTCCTCCGGCTGGAACATGCCCTGCTGAAGGGCGTCCTGAAGCTGCTCGGGGTTCTGCGGGTCGAACTGGCCGACGACGTCCTCCAGCTTGGCGGTGTCGACCTTGATCCCGCGCGCGTAGCCCTCGACCGCGCCGAACAGGTGCGAGCGCAGCCACGGCACGTGCGCGAACAGACGCTGGTGCGCGCCCTCGCGCAGGGCCAGGTACAGCCGCACCTCGTCCTGGGGCACGCCCAGGTCCTTGCCGAAGGTCGCGATGTTGACCGGCAGCAGCGCCGCGCGCCCGGCCGGGCCGAGCGGAAGGCCGATGTCGGTCGAGCCGACGACCTCGCCCGCCAGGACGCCGACGGCCTGTCCGATCTGGGAGCCGAACATCGCCCCGCCCATCGAGCGCATCATGCCGATCAGAGGGCCGGCCATGGCCTGCATCTCCTCCGGCAGGACGTCGCCCATGGCGGCGCCGACGCGTTCGGCGACCGGGTCGACGAGTTCCTTCCAGGCGGGCAGGGTGGCCTCGACCCACTCCGCGCGCGACCACGCCACCGCGGAGCCGGCGCCGGAGGGCAGCGAGGTGGCGTCGTCCAGCCACAGGTCGGCAAGGCGGACGGCCTCCTGGACGGCCGTGCGCTCGGCGGAGCCGACGCTCGCGTCCTTCACGCCGTCGGAGGTGCCCTGCGAGACCGTCTGGCGGGCGATCTGCTTGGCCATGTCCCAGTTCACCGGGCCGCCCTCGTACGAGAGCATCTGGCCGAGCTGCTGGAACGCGGCGCCCAGGTCGTTGGGGTTCAGCGAGCCGAACATCGCCGCCAGGGGGTTGTCCGCGCCGGGGCCGCCCGGAGCGCCGAAGCCTCCGGCGCCGGGCAGCCCGCCGAAGCCGAACGGGTTGGCCGGTCCCTGACCACCGCCGCTCTGCGAGTCCTTCTTCTTGCCCTCGTCGCCGTCTTCCGGCTCCTCCGGCGGAAGGCCGAATCCGAATGGGGTGTCACTCACGGGGTTCCTCGGCTGGTAAGGCCACCGGTCATCGGCCGGCGGCGACTGCCCTGCAACACCACCCAGCGTAGACACCCCGGCTCGATCGGGCCTCGGTGCTTCGCCGACTGCCGGCCTGCGGCAGGATGGATGCCACCTGGTACGTACGCGTCACTCGCGCCCGTATGCCAAGACAACCGCTGGAGACACCTGGTGAGTTCCCCAGATCCGCAGGTTCGCGCAGCGCGAAACCGATCGACCCCGGGCGGTTCGCGCGGGCCCGTCGTCGCCGTGACCGGCGCGGCGAACGGGGTGGGCGCGCAGCTCACACAGCGTCTCGCCGCGTCGGAGGAGGTCAAGCAGGTCGTCGCCATCGACGAGCGGCGCGGTGAGTGCGACGCGGCGCAGTGGCACATCCTCGACGTCCGCGACCCGGCGATCGCCGACAAACTGCGCGGGGCGGACGTCGTCGTCCATCTCGCACTCGACCTCGACCTGGGGAGTGACGCCGCCGCCCGGACGGCCTACAACGTGCGCGGTACGCAGACCGTGCTGACGGCCGCGGCGGCGGCCGGGGTGCACCGGGTCGTGCTGTGCACCTCCGCCATGGTCTACGGAGCGCTGGAGGACAACGAGCTGCCGCTGTCCGAGGACGCCGAGCTGCGGGCGACGGCCGAGGCGACCGGCGTGGGCGACCTCCTGGAGATCGAACGGCTCGCGCGGCGCGCGCCCCGGGCGCATCCGGGGCTCAACGTCACCGTGGTGCGGCCCGCGGTCCTGGTCGGCGGCACGGACACCGCGCTGACCCGGTACTTCGAGTCGCCGCGGCTGCTCGTCGTGGCGGGCTCGCGGCCCGCCTGGCAGTTCTGCCACGTCGAGGACCTGGTGAGCGCCCTGGCGTACGCCATCTTGGAGAAGGTCGACGGGGAGCTGGCCGTCGGGTGCGACGGGTGGCTGGAGCAGGAGGAGGTCGAGGAGCTCAGCGGGATCCGCCGGATGGAGCTGCCGTCGGCGGTCGCCCTGGGCGCGGCGGCCCGGCTGCACCGGATCGGGCTGACGCCGTCCCCGGCGGGCGACCTGGCCTACACGATGTACCCCTGGGTGGTGAGCGGGAGCCGGCTGCACGACGCGGGATGGCGGCCGCGCTGGACCAACGAGGAGGTCCTCGCCGAGCTGCTGGAGGAGGTCGCCGGGCGGCACACCGTCGCCGGGCGGCGGCTGGGACGCAAGGACGCGACCGCGGCGGGCGCGGCCGGCGCGACGGTCGCCCTGCTGGGCGCGGCGGCCGTCGTGCGGCGCGCCAGGAAGGCCCGCCGCAGGTGACCTCGGCGAGGTGAGGGCCTGACCTCGGGGGCGGCGGGGAGGGGATGCCCCCGCCGCTCTTTCGCCGCCGTGGCGGGGCGTCTTTCGTAGGACGCTCCGAAGCGGCACGCGCGTGTGCCGGGTGATCACGCTATTCCGGCCCGTCTCCCGGGTGCGGCACGATGGGGGTATGGCAGCCATCGACGACCATCCGGGCGAGTACGCAGCGCCGGACCCCATCAAGCTCATCGCCGTCCGCGACCGCGCGCTCTCGCTGGACGAGGTCTTCCGGGCCGTCGGGGACGACGCGGCCGGGGGCACGGCCCTGTTCGTGGGCACCGTGCGCAACCACGACGGGGGCGCCGACGTCGACGCCCTCGGGTACTCCTGCCATCCCAGTGCCGAGGCGGAGATGCGGCGGGTCGCGGAGAAGGTCGTCGCGCAGTACCCGGTGCGGGCGCTGGCCGCCGTCCACCGGGTGGGGGATCTCGCGGTGGGGGATCTCGCCGTCGTCGTCGCCGTGTCCTGTCCGCACCGGGGCGAGGCCTTCGAGGCGTGCCGCAAGCTGATCGACGACCTCAAGCACGAGGTCCCCATCTGGAAGCACCAGACGTTCACGGACGGGACGCAGGAATGGGTCGGCGCCTGCTGACCAGGAGGGCGGACGGGCGTGGCCGAGACCTGCGTCCGCTCACCCGTCCGGTTGCGTAACCGCACCCCTGCCGTGAGCGTTGTCCGTGCGGACGGTTAATCTGCTGATCAGTCAGTTGCGGTGGTTCGTCGGGGTTGGGAGGTCGTCATGGCGGCGCTCGTCTGGTTGCTGATTCCACTGGTCGCCGCGATCGGCGCGGGCCTGTGGGGCAGTTGGGCCAACCGGACCCGCAAAGCCCGAAGCGACGGCCCCGAGCTGGACGGCTACGCCCGCTTCCGCGCGGCCATGGAGAAGCCCCACTCGCGTACGTGACCCGGGTGGCAGCCCTGACGGTGCGCTGACAGACCCGTCCCGTAATGTCGAGGCATGCCACGCCGCACCGCGACGATGCTCGCCTCCACCCTGATGCTGATCGCGCTCCTGTGCGCGGGAGTGCTCATCCCCGTGCCGTACGCGGAGATGTCCCCGGGGCCGACGGTGAACACGCTCGGCGACCACGACGGCGAGCCGGTGCTGCAGATCTCCGGGCGCAGGACGTACGCGACCAGCGGCCACCTGAACATGACCACCGTGCGGGTCACCAGCGCCGACTACCGGATGAACCTCGTCGAGGCGGTCTACGGCTGGCTGGCGCACGACACCAAGGTGGTCCCGCACGACACGCTGTACCCGGACGGCAAGACCGAGGAGCAGTCCACCCAGGAGAACGCCGAGGAGTTCAGCCAGTCCCAGGAGAGCGCCAAGGTGGCGGCCCTGAAGGAGCTGAAGGTCCCCGTGACGTCCTGGGTGATCGTCTCGACCGTGGTGAAGGGCTCCCCGGCCGAGGGCAGACTGCACGCGGGCGACGTGATCAAGGCCGTCGACGGGACGGCCGTGAAGCAGCCAGGCGACGTCGCCAAGCTGGTGACCGTGCACAAGCCGGGCGAGAAGGTCGTCTTCACCATCGTCCCGGCGAAGGAGCAGGCGGCCGCCGAGAAGGCGCACAAGACGGCGACCACGACCCAGGACGTCGCCGTCACCACCGCGGCCTCCGACGACAGCGGCCGCAAGCGTGCCATCGTCGGGATCTCGGCCGGCACCGACCACACGTTCCCGTTCACCGTCGACATCAAGCTCGCCGACGTGGGCGGCCCCAGCGCCGGCCTGATGTTCGCCCTCGGCATCTACGACAAGCTCACCCCCGGCAGTCTCACCGGCGGCAGGTTCGTCGCCGGCACCGGGACGATCGACGACGACGGCAAGGTCGGACCGATCGGCGGCATCGAGCTGAAGACGGTCGGCGCGCGCAGCCAGGGCGCCCAGTACTTCCTGACGCCCGCCGAGAACTGCGCGGCCGCCGCCAAGGACACCCCCTCGGGGCTCAGGCTCGTCAAGGTGCACACCATCGACGACGCCCTCGCCGCCCTCAAGGACATCCGCGGCGGCGACACCGCGGGCCTGCCCGCGTGCGAGAAGTGACCGCGGGGCCGCCCCGCTGAGACGCGCGGGCCGCTACTCGGCGAAGGTCGCCGAGAGCGCCTCCGCGAGCCCGGGCACCAGGCCCGAGCCGGTGAGGACCTCCGTCGAGGCGTCCTTCTCCCGCAGCCGCAGGGCGGAGTCGCGGGTGCCGTCGCGCAGGACCCCGACCGTCATCCGGACCTCCTGGCGGTCCGGGTGGTCCGACACCCACTTCGCCAGCTTCGCCTCGCTCAGGCCCTGGGGGACCTGGGCCTCGGCCGACGGCGGCAGCATCAGACGCTCCACGGTGAGGGCGCAGCCGACGACCGCGTCGGGCCAGGCGATCGTGGCGAGGAACTCGTCGAGCGGCTTGTCCGTCGGCACCTCGTCCTGCTCGACGGGGGTGAGGCCGGTGATCTCGG
The DNA here is from genome assembly GCF_043200075.1 of Streptomyces sp. NPDC048481. Taxonomy (NCBI): domain Bacteria; kingdom Bacillati; phylum Actinomycetota; class Actinomycetes; order Kitasatosporales; family Streptomycetaceae; genus Streptomyces; species Streptomyces sp. NPDC048481. The sequence continues at coordinate 218,728 of NZ_JBICXC010000002.1, read as the reverse complement.
GCTCGTCCTGGAGGCCGAGCTGAGCGGCGAGCGACGGTTCCTGGGCGCGCAGCCGGGCGGTGTCTACGAGGGCGAAGAGGCGGGCGGGCTGGTCCCAGCCGAGGCCGGAGGCGTACTCGTCGATCTCGAGCACGGCCCGGGTGAGCGGGCTCGCCGCCATGGGAGTGTTGGACATGGTCACAATCCTCTCTCGTTCCTGGCCGGAATCGGGAACCGAGTAAACCGTGAGTAAGTTGCATAGGTGGGAGCCCGCGATCACGGCGGGCCGCCAACGGCCCACGAACACGCGGGCCTGACGGATCTACTGCGACTTTCGAGGTGCGCACCTTGGCTTTCCAGATGCCGGACCGCGGCGGAGGCCCCACGGGGCCGCGGATCAGAGTGGGCCGCCCGTCCCGGCGTGTCCGGACCCTGCTCATGACACTGGCCGTCCTGGCCGTCCTGGGCATGGCGTTCACCATGTTCGCCGGGTTCTGGACGGACTGGCTCTGGTACCGCTCGGTGCATTACTCGTCGGTCTTCACCACCACGCTGTGGACCAAGATCGGGCTGTTCTTCGTCTTCGGCCTGCTGATGGCCGTCGCGGTCGGCGTCAACATCTGGCTGGCGCACCGGCTGCGGCCGCCGCTGAGCGCGATGTCGGTGGAGCAGCAGAGCCTCGACCGCTACCGCATGGGCATCGCGCCGTACAAGACGTGGCTGCTGCTCGGCATCACCGCCCTGGTCGGCCTGATCGCCGGCGCGTCCGCCGCGGGCCAGTGGCGGACCTGGCTGATGTGGGTCAACGGTGTCTCCTTCGGACAGAAGGACCCCCAGTTCCACCTGGACGTGTCCTTCTTCGCCTTCGACCTGCCCTGGTACCGGTTCCTGCTCGGCTTCGGCTTCGCCGCCACGATCCTGTCCCTGATCGCCGCCGCGCTGACCCACTACCTGTACGGCGGGCTGCGGGTCACCAGCCCCGGCGCGCGCGCCACGGCCGCGGCCACCGGCCATCTGTCGGTCCTGCTGGGCATCTTCGTCGCGCTCAAGGCGGTCGCCTACTGGCTCGACCGCTACGGCCTCGCGGTGAAGTCCAGCGACTTCAAGGCCACGGACAACTGGACGGGCCTGCGCTACGTCGACGCCAACGCCTACCTCCCGGCGAAGACGATCCTGTTCTGCATCGCCGTCATCTGCGCCCTGCTCTTCTTCGCCACCCTGTGGCGCCGCACCTGGCAGCTGCCGGTCATCGGCTTCGGCCTGATGGTGCTCTCGGCGATCCTCATCGGCGGGCTCTACCCGGCGATCGTCCAGAAGTTCCAGGTCCAGCCCAACGAGCAGGCCAAGGAAGCCCCGTACGTCGAGAAGAACCTCAAGGCGACGCGCGAGGCCTACGGCATCGACGGCGCGCAGGTCACCGAGTACTCGGGCACCAGCACCACCAAGGACAAGACGACCCTGCGCGACGACGCCGACGCCACCGCGAGCATCCGCGTCCTCGACCCGAACATCGTCTCCCCGACCTTCCAGCAGCTCCAGCAGATGCGGAAGTACTACGCGTTCCCGACCAACCTGGACGTGGACCGCTACAACGTGAAGGGGACCGACGAGGACACCGTCATCGGTCTGCGCGAGCTGAACCTCGCGGGCGTCGACAAGCAGAACTGGATCAACAACCACTTCCGCTACACGCACGGCTACGGCGTGGTCGCCGCCAAGGGAACGACGTCCGACCCCGAGGGGCGCCCGGTCTTCACCGAGTCCAACCTGCCCTCGCAGGGCGAGCTCGGCAGTTATGAGCAGCGGGTCTACTACGGCGAGAAGACGACCACGTACTCGATCGTCGGCGGCCCCCAGAAGGAGATCGACTACTCCGACGACAAGGGGGAGAAGACCACCAGCTACACCGGCAACAGCGGCGTCAACCTCTCCAACCCGGTCAACCGGGCCGCGTACGCGGTGGCGTTCGGCGAGCCGCAGATCCTCTACTCCGGCGCCATCGGCGACGGTTCGCGGATCCTGTACAACCGCACGCCCAAGGAGCGCGTCGAGGCGGTCGCCCCGTGGCTGACCATCGACGGCGACGCCTACCCGGCCGTGGTCGACAACAAGATCCAGTGGATCGTCGACGCCTACACGACGACCAACGGGTACCCGTACGCCTCCCGTACGACGCTCGGCGACACGACGGCCGACTCGCTGACCGCGACCAACGACAACCGCGCGGTGGTGGCCCAGCAGAACCAGGTCAACTACATCCGCAACTCGGTGAAGGCGACCGTCGACGCGTACACGGGAGAGGTCAAGCTCTTCCAGTGGGACACCCAGGACCCGGTCCTCAAGACCTGGATGAAGGCGTTCCCCGGCACGGTGAAGGCCAAGTCGTCCATCTCGCCCTCGCTGATGGCGCATCTCCGCTACCCGCAGGACCTGTTCAAGGTCCAGCGCGAACTGCTCACCCGCTACCACGTGAAGGACGCGACGACGTTCCTCAGCGGCAGCGAGGTGTGGCAGGTGCCGGACGACCCGTCCAACAAGTCGGGCGACGCGGTGCCGCCGTACTACCTGAGCATGAGGATGCCCGACCAGAAGGCGCAGGCGTTCTCGCTGACGACGACGTTCACGCCCAACGGCCGTGACAACCTCAGCGCGTTCATGGCGGTCGACTCCGAGGCGGGCACGCCCGACTACGGCAAGATCAGAGTCCTGAAACTCCCGACGAGCACGACCGTCGACGGGCCCAAACAGGTGCAGAGCCAGTTCAACTCCGAACAGGACATCGCCGAGTCCATCAGACTCCTCAAGGGCGGCGACTCCGACATCGAGTACGGCAACCTGCTGACGGTTCCGCTCGACGGCGGCCTGCTCTACGTGGAACCCGTCTACGTGCGCGGCGGCGGCCTCAAGTACCCGCTGCTGAAGAAGGTGTTGGTGACCTACGGCGGCAACACCGCCTTCGAGGACACCCTGGACGAAGCCCTCAACAAGGTGTTCGGCGCGGAGGCGGCGACCCCGCCGCCGACGGACGAGGGCGGGGGCACGACCCCGCCGCCGACGTCGTCCAACCCGACGGTCCGCCAGGCGCTGGCCGACGCGCAGAAGGCCTTCGAGGCCGGCCAGGAGGCGCTCAAGAAGCCCGACTGGGACGCGTACGCCAAGGCGCAGAAGGATCTGGAGGCCGCGCTGAAGCGGGCCGAGGACGCGCAGGCACAGGCGGACAAGGGCGCCAAGACCGGCGGCGGCGCCGTCCCGTCGCCCTCGGCGAGCCCCCGCGCCGGCAGTGGCGCGGCGGCCGGCGGCAAGGCGACCGGCAGTCCCAGTCCCGGCCCGAGCAGCAGCTGATCAAGCCCGTCCCGCGTCGTGATACGGTTGTGGAACACGACGCGGGGTGGAGCAGCTCGGTAGCTCGCTGGGCTCATAACCCAGAGGTCGCAGGTTCAAATCCTGTCCCCGCTACTGAAGACGAAGGCCCGGATCCAGAAACGGATCCGGGCCTTCGTGATGTGCGAACGCATGTGCCGGGGGACCGATGGCCGCGTCGCGGTGGGGAGTTGGGCGATCTGTGTTTCACTTGTCTCTCTGTGGGCATGTCGACAAAACGCTGTAGTGACCTTACGGGCCGCGGTATACCAGGTGTACCCGGGTTGCGGGTGGTGCGACGATGGACGTTATGGGGGACAAGGCAACTCTGTTCGAGACAGGGCGGTTTGTGCAGCCTTCCGGTGAGGAAGCGACCCCGGACGAGAGCCGGGACGAGACGGTGGACGCCGTCGAGACGGGGGAGGCCGTCGAGGAGATGCGCCTGCGACTCGCGGCACGAGCCGGCGACGTCGAGGCCGTGAGCGTCCTCGGGGCCATGCTGCTGCGCCGCGGCGACCTCGACGGAGCCGAACCCCATCTCCGTGCCGCCACCGCCGAGGGCGACCGGGCGGCCGCCAACAACCTGGGCGTCCTCCTCCACCAGCGGGGCTACCCCGACGAGGCGGCCGGCTGGTGGCGGGTCGCCGCCGTCGCCGGCTCCGCCGCCGCGGCGCACGCGCTGGGCCGCCACTGCCGGGAGTGCGGCGACGAGCCGGCCGCCGAGTACTGGCTGCGCCAGTCCGCCGAACAGGGGCACGCCCTGGGTGCCTACGCCCTCGCCGACCTCCTGGAGCACCGCGGCGACGCCGGGGCCGAACGCTGGATGCGGGCCGCCGCCGAGCGCGGCCACCGGGAAGCGGCCTACCGGCTGGCCCGGGCCCTCGACCTGAAGGACCACGAGCAGGGCGGCGAGCCGGGCGAGCGGGGACCGGCAGGCGGCGCGGCGGACGGACGCGGACAGGACGACGGCGTCGCCGCGCGGTCGGACGCCGAGCAGTGGTACCGCCAGGCCGCCGCGCGCGGACACCGCCGCGCCGCGCTCCACCTCGGGGCGATCCTGGAGAAGCGGGGCGACCTCAAGGAGGCCGGTCGCTGGTATCTGACGTCCGCCAAGGACGGCGAGGCGCGCGCCGCCTGCGCGCTCGGCTTCCTGCTGCGCGACGCCGGAGACACCGAGAACGCCGCGATCTGGTGGCTGCGGGCCGCGCAGGAGGGCGACGGCAACGCGGCCAACGCGCTCGGCGCGCTGCACGCCGAGCGCGGCCAGACCCAGACCGCCGAACGCTGGTACCGGGCCGCGATGGACGCCGGCGACGACAACGGGGCCTACAACCTCGCCCTGCTCTGCGCCGAGCAGGGCCGCACCGCGCAGGCCGAGCAGTGGTACCGCCGCGCCGCCTACGCCGGGCACCGGGAGGCGGCCAACGCACTGGCGGTGCTGCTGCTCCAGGGCGGCGACACCGCCGGGGCCGAGCCCTGGTTCTCCAAGGCGGCCGAGGCGGGCAGCGTCGACGCCGCGTTCAACCTCGGGATCCTGTTCGCCGGGCGGGGCGAGGAGACGGTCGCGCTGCGCTGGTACGAGCGGGCGGCGGCCGCCGGGCACACCGAGGCGGCGCTCCAGGTCGGCATCGCGCGCCTGCGCGACGGTGACGAACAGGAGGCCGAGCGGCATCTGCGCTGCGCCGCGGGCGGCGGCAGCGCGGAGGCGGCATACCGGCTGGCCGCCCTGCTCGACTCGCGCCGGCCGCCGCAGCCCGCGCACGAGCTGGGGGAGATCGTGCACGAGAAGACCGAGTGCGAGGAGTGGTACGAGCGGGCGGCGACGCAGGGGCACCGGCGCGCGCAGGTGCGGGTCGGGATGCTGGCCGCCGCCCGGGGCGACGTGGTGGAGGCGGCGCGGTGGTACCGGACGGCCGCCGAGGCCGGGTCCCGCAACGGGGCCTTCAACCTCGGGCTGCTGCTCGCGCGGGAGGGCAGCGAGCCCGAGGCGGCCGTGTGGTGGACGCGGGCGGCCGACGCCGGTCACGGGCGGGCGGCGTTGCGGCTGGCCCTGGTCTACGCGCGTCGCGGGGAGCTGGCGGAGGGACAGCGGTGGGCGGACCGGGCGGTGTCGCTCGGGCCGGCGGAGGTTGCCGAGCGGGCGGCGCGGTTGCGGGACGCGTTGCGGGAGGAGTTGTCCGCGTGACGGTGCCCTGGGCTTGAGGGGGGTCTGGGGCCCTCCGCCGGGGTGAGGCCGTTCTCGGCTCACCCTGGGTGAGGGGCGTCGGCTCTGTCCTCCCGGCCGGGTGGGTGCGGCGCGGTCGGCTGTCGTGCCGTACAGCGGTTGCCGCCCCCGTCGCCCCTTCCCGCCCGTCCCCGGGGGCTGCCGCCCCCGGACCCTCGCTGTCGGCCCTGAAAGGGCCTCGTCCTCAAACGCCGGACGGGCTGAAGAGGCCGGGGAGGCTGAGGAGTCGGACCTCGGCCTCACGCGTCGGACGGGCGGAACGCTTGGTGCGTGGGTATTGATTTGCCTTTGGGGTCGGCCTTCACGTAACGTTGCATTCATCGACGCGGGGTGGAGCAGCTCGGTAGCTCGCTGGGCTCATAACCCAGAGGTCGCAGGTTCAAATCCTGTCCCCGCTACTGAAGGCCGAGGGCCGGAATCCGAAAGGGTTCCGGCCCTCGGTCGTGTTGGCGGCAGGGCCCGTGCTCGCGGCGGTCGCCGCGAGGCGCAGTCAGGCCGTGGCGCAGTCGGGGCAGAGGCCGCGGTAGGTCACCTCGACGTCGGAGACCGTGAAGCCGAAGCGTTCCGAGTCCGGGAGGTCGGCCAGCGGGTTGCCGCTCGGGTGGACGTCCTTGATGGCGCCGCAGCGGGCGCACACCAGGTGGTGGTGCGGGCGGTGCGCGTTCGGGTCGTACCGCTTGGCACGCCGGTCGGTGGCGACCTCGAGCACCTCGCCGAGGGAGACCAGTTCGCCGAGCGTGTTGTAGACGGTCGCCCGGGAGATCTCCGGCAGCCGGACGACGGCCCTGGCGTGCACCTCGTCGGCCGTCAGATGGACGTGCTCGCCGTCGAGCACCTCGGCCACGACGCGCCGCTGCGCGGTCATCCGCCATCCGCGGCCACGCAGTCGGTCCAGAAGGTCACTCATGGTTTCAGCCTAACAGTCGGGCGACCAGGTCCCGAACGGGTGTGACTTTAGATTCTGGCCTGGCTTGGACCGAGTCCACTGTAGGACGGCGTACGGGTTTGGTCGGGCCTCCGGGCCGGGAGCCAGCAGCGGATGATGTCGCGCACGGAGACGATGCCGGCCGGTCCGTGCTGGTCGAGGACGATCAGATGGCGGAAGCCGCCGTGGGTCATCGCCCCGGCCGCCTCCTCCAGCGTCCAGGTCGGGGCGGCGAAGACCACGTCGTCCGTGGTGTGGGCGTGGGTGCGTTCCGTGTCGGGGTCCTGGCCGAGGGCCACCGAGACGAGGATGTCGCGCTCGGTGAGGATGCCGATGCCGCCGGCGTCCGGGTCCAGGACGACCGCCGCGCCGACCCGGCGGGCGGCCATCAGGGCGGCGGCCTGACGGAGGGTGTGTGCGGGGCCGATGGTGAGGATCACCGTGCTCATGGCGTCACGGACGAGCATGGCTGGAGCCACCTCCTAGGATCCCTCGCCGCGCGTGCGGGGATTCACAAGTTCACAAGTGGGCGGTGCTGTCAGCGTGACAGGTAAAGCCGGGGTCAACAAGAGGGCGCGCGCGTCCAATTGAGGGCGCGCGCGCTCATCTGTGGCTCGTGGAGGCGTTCGTCAGTAGCGCTGGTTGAGGTGGTCCAGCAGGTCGTCGTGGAGCAGGCCGTTGGAGGCCGCGGCGTTGCCGCTGTGCGGGCCGGGACGCCCGTCGAGGCCGGTGAACGTGCCGCCCGCCTCCGTCACCACGATCGCCGTGGCCGCCATGTCCCACAGGGAGAGTTCCGGTTCGGCGCACATGTCGATCGAGCCCTCGGCGACCATCATGTACGGCCAGAAGTCGCCGTACGCGCGCGTGCGCCACACCGCGCGGGTGAGGTCCAGGAAGCCGTTGAGCCGTCCGCGCTCCTCCCAGCCGCCGAGCGAGGAGTAGGCGAAGGAGGCGTCCGACAGCTCGGACACGCGGGAGACGCGCAGCCGGGTCGCGGCGGACAGGCTGCGGCCGCTGTAGGCGCCGTGCCCCTTCGCCGCCCACCAGCGCCGGCCCAGCGCGGGCGCCGAGACGACGCCGACGACGGGCTGGAAACCGGTCTCGCCCGCCTCCATCAGCGAGATCAGGGTCGCCCACACGGGAACGCCCCGCACGTAGTTCTTCGTGCCGTCGATCGGGTCGATCACCCAGCGGCGCGGGCCGGTGCCCTCGACGCCGTACTCCTCGCCCAGGATCGCGTCCCGGGGACGGGCGCGCTGGAGCTGGCCGCGGATCAGCTCCTCGGCGGCCTTGTCGGCCTCGCTCACCGGGGTCATGTCCGGTTTCGTCTCGACCTTGAGGTCGAGGGCCTTGAAACGGTCCATCGTCCCGGCGTCGGCGGCGTCCGCGAGGACGTGCGCGAGTCGGAGGTCGTCGAGGTAGTCCGGCATGGGACGAACCGTATCCGGCGCGGGCGAGCGGAGGCCACACGGGACCGCGGGACGGACACCCCGCGCGCGGGGGAGCGGTGCGGCGACCGCCGGTCCGGCCGCGAACCCTTGACAGTGCTCCCCCACGCGTCAAACCTGGGGCGCAGAGCCGCTCGCCCCGGGAGGCGAAGATGCCTGCAGCGCGGGAATCCCTGCTGGACGCCGCTTTCGCGGCGCTTGCGCTACGGCCGTGGGCCGCGGTGCGGATGGTGGACGTGGCCGTGGCGGCCGGGGTGTCCCGGCAGACGCTCTACAACGAGTTCGGGAGCAAGGAGGGCCTCGCGAGGGCCCTGGTCCGGCGCGAGGCCGACGGCTACCTCGCCGGGGTCGACCGGGCGCTGGCCGTGCACGGCGACACCCGGGACCGGCTCGCTGCCGTCGCCGAGTGGACCGTCTCGGCCGCCCGCGACAGCGTGCTCGTGCGGGCCGTCCTCACCGGCTTCTGGAGCGAACGCCTGCCCGCGCCGACGCTCTCGGCGGTCCCGTCCTCCTCCGCCGTGCCGGCGCAGCGGCGGGCGGACGGGCCGCTGCCCTCGCCCGGCGAGCTGGTGGGCGCCGTCCGCGACCGGGCGGTGGCCGTGTTCTCCGGGCCCGGCGCGCTCCGGGCGGACACCGCAGAACTGGCCCGCTGCTGCGAACTCGCCGTCCGCCTCGCGCTGTCGTGCGTGGCCGCGCCGCCGCCGGCCGAAGACGGCGTCGCCGACCTGGTGCGCGGGGCCCTGCACCGACGCCACAGGAACCAGGGGCAGACGCCCGCCGCCGGGGCGGGGCCTAGTGAGCCGAGCCCGACAGCTGCAACCCGATCACCCCTATGATCACCAGGCTGATCGAGACGATCTTCAGCGTCGACACCAGGTCGCCGAGGAAGACCATGCCGTAGATCGCGGTGCCGGCCGCGCCGATGCCCGTCCACACGGCGTAGGCGGGACCGACGTCCAGCTTCTTCAGGGAGAGGGTCAGCAGGCCGAAGCTGCCCAGGGCGAAGGTGCAGAAGGCGATCGTCGGCCAGAGCCGGGTGAAGCCGTGGGACAGCTTGAGACAGACGGCGAAACCGGTTTCGAGCACTCCGGCCACGACGACCAGCAGCCACGCCATGTGCTGTCCCTCCGTTTGACCGGCCCGGTCCGGCTCGGTGCGATTATGCACTTGCCGGACTCGGGGCGGCGCAAACAACGCGGTGGTCAGTGGACCGTTCGTCGGTGGTCAGTCGCCCTCGGTGCGTTCCCGCGTGGACAGCAGGCGGCGCAGGGAGTACAGCCGCGCCGGGTCGGCGTGACCGTCGGCGACCCAGGCGTCCAGCGCGCAGTCCGGCTCGTCGTGGCTGCACGCGCGCGGGCAGCCCTCGGTGCCCGGCACCAGGTCGGGGAAGGCGAGGATCACCCGCGACGGGTCGACGTGGTGCAGACCGAAGGAGCGGATGCCCGGGGTGTCGATCACCCAGTCGTCCGTGCCGGCCAGCGGCAGGGCCAGCGCCGAGGTCGTCGTGTGGCGGCCGCGGCCCGTCACCGCGTTGACGTGGCCGGTCACCCGCCGCCGCTCCAGCGGGACCAGCGCGTTGACCAGCGTCGTCTTGCCGACGCCCGAGTGGCCGACGAACGCCGTGGTCCGCCCGGCCAGCAGCTCGCGCACCCGCTCCGCCGCGTCGCCGTTCTCCAGCTCCTCGCGGCTGGTCACGACGTAGGGGATGTCGAGGTCGCCGTACAGCTCCAGCAGCTTGTCCGGGGAGGCCAGGTCCGACTTCGTCATGACCAGCAGCGGCGTGAGGCCGCCGTCGTACGCCGCGACCAGGCAGCGGTCGATGAGCCGGGGGCGGGGCTCCGGGTCGGCGAGGGCGGTGACGACGGCGAGCTGGTCGGCGTTGGCCACGACGACCCGCTCGTAGGGGTCGTCGTCGTCCGCGGTGCGGCGCAGCACCGAGGTGCGCTCGGCGATGCGGACGATGCGGGCCAGGGTGTCCTTCTTGCCGGACAGGTCGCCGACCAGGGCGACCCGGTCGCCCACCACCGCCGCCTTGCGGCCCAGCTCGCGGGCCTTCATGGCGAGGACGATCCGGTCGTCGACCAGACAGGTCAGCCGGCCCCGGTCGACGGTGAGGACCATGCCGTCGGCGGCGTCCTCGTGCTTGGGGCGGGTGTGCGTGCGAGGCCGGTTGCCCTTGCGGTTGGGGCGGCTGCGGATGTCGTCCTCGTCGGTGTGCTTGCCGTAGCGGCGCATGGCGAAAGTCCCTATACCCCGAGCATCCCGGTCCACAGTTCGGGGAAGTCGGGCAGCGTCTTCGCCGTCGTGGCCACGTTCTCGATCTGCACGCCCGGCACGGCCAGGCCGATGATCGCGCCGGCCGTCGCCATGCGGTGGTCGTCGTAGGTGTGGAAGATCCCGCCGTGCAGCCGGCGCGGCCGGATGTGCAGACCGTCGGCCGTCTCCGTGACGTCGCCGCCCAGCTCGTTGATCTCCTTGGTCAGCGCGGCCAGCCGGTCCGTCTCGTGCAGCCGCAGATGCGCCACGCCCCGCAGGGTGGACGGGGAGTCGGCGAGGGCGGCGACCGCGGCGACGCCCGGGGTCAGCTCGCCGACGTCGCCGAGGTCGACGTCGATGCCGTGGATCGAGCCCGAACCGGTGAAGACCAGTCCGTAGTCGGCCAGTTCGCAGGAACCGCCCATCTCGGTGAAGATCTCGCGCAGCCGGTCACCCGGCTGGGTGGTGCGGGCCGGCCAGTCCGGGACGAGCACCCGCCCGCCCGTCACCAGCGCCGCCGCCAGGAACGGCTGGGCGTTGGACAGATCCGGCTCGATGGTCAGGTCCCGGCCCAGCAGAGCGCCCGGCGTGACCCGCCAGACGTTGGGCTCGCCGCCCGACTCCGGGCTGTCCACCTGGGCGCCCACCGCACGCAGCATGTCCACCGTCATCCGGATGTGCGGCACCGACGGCAGCGAGGAGCCGATGTGCCGGACCTCGACGCCCTGGTTGAAGCGCGGCGCGGACAGCAGCAGCGCGGAGACGAACTGCGACGACGACGAGGCGTCGATCTCCACCGTGCCGCCGTCCAGCCCGCCCGAGCCGTGCACGGTCAGCGGCAGGGCGCCGCGGTCGTCGTCCTCGATGCGGGCGCCGAGCACGCGCAGCGCGTCGATGACGCCGTTCAGGGGACGCTCGTACGCGCGCGGGTCGCCGTCGAAGCGGACGGGGCCGTCGGCGAGGGCGGCGACCGGCGGCAGGAAGCGCATCACGGTGCCCGCGTTGCCGACGTCGACGGTGGCGGGCCCGCGCAGCCCCGCGGGCAGGACGCGCCAGGCCTCGCCGGCGCGGTCCTGGCCGGCCGCCACGGAGGAGCTGGACGAGACCGTCTCCTCGATGCCGACGCCCATCTCGCGCAGGGCCGCCGCCATCAGCAGGGTGTCGCGCGAGCGCAGCGGGCGGCGCAGCCAGCCCGGCTCGGAGGCGAGCGCGGCGAGGACGAGGGCGCGGTTGGTGACGGACTTCGACCCCGGCACGTGGACCGTCGCGTCGACGGCCTCGCTCGCGTGCGGGGCGGGCCAGAGGGCGGTGTGGGCGGGGTTCACGGGCATGCGCCCACTTTAGTCCGCGGCCGGGATCGGGGTGCGTCGCCGTCCGGCCCGCCGCCGGCCGCGACCGCCCCCGGACGCCTGCCGCGCGCGGCCCCGTCCCGTGCCCTCGCGAGGACCGCCCCGGCCCGTCACAGGCCGAGCAGCCACCTGCCCCCGCCGAGCAGCGCGCACAGGCTCACCGCGTGGAACAGGAACAGCCACAGGCCGGCCGGCACATGGGTCAGCCGGGACAGCTGGTCGGCGTCGGAGTCGCCCGCGCCGCCGCGCGAGCGCTTCGCCTGGAGCTCGAAGGCCGGGCGCACACCGCCCAGCAGCAGGAACCACACCACCGCGTACGCGAAGGCCGCCTGCACCTGGGGGCCGGCCAGCCAGGACACGAGCAGGAAGGCGCCGCCGGTCAGGACGACGGTCAGCGCGCCGTAGGCGTTGCGGATCATCACCAGCATCACCAGCAGCAGCGCCGTCGCCGCCCAGAGCAGCAGGGTGATGCGCCCGGCGCCCAGCAGGGCCGCGCCGCCCAGGCCGAGCAGCGGGGGAGCGGTGTAGCCGGCGGCCGCGGTGAGGATCATGCCGAGTCCGTGCGGCTTGCCCCGGCTGACGGTCAGGCCGCTGGTGTCGGAGTGCAGGCGTATCCCGGTCAGCTGACGCCCGGTCAACAGCGCGACCAGGCCGTGGCCGCCCTCGTGGGCGATGGTGATGGCGTTGCGGGAGAGCCGCCACAGGCGGTGCGGCACGACGACCGCGAGGGCCGCCACCGCGGTGGCGATCACCACCCACAGGTCGGGGTCGGTCTGGGTGCCGACGAGCCGGTCCCACAGACCGGGCAGCGCGAGGGCGGCGGTGCTCTCCATAGTGTCGGGTGGCTCCCGTTCTCTCCGAGGAATCTGGCAGTGTGGCACGTATGTGCGGACGGTATGCAGCGAGTCGCAGGCCCGAGGATCTCGCGGGAACCTTCGGGATCGAGACGTGGGAGCCCCAGGAGTCCCTGGAGCCCGACTACAACGTGGCCCCGACCAAAGAGGTCTACGCCGTTCTGGACCGCCCCCTGAAGGACGCCGGCGACAAGCGCCCGGTTCGCCAGCTGCGCCGGCTGAAGTGGGGGCTGGTCCCGTCCTGGTCGAAGACGCCCGAGGGCGCGGCACGGATGATCAACGCCCGCGCCGAGACCGTCCACGAGAAGCCCTCGTACCGGCGGGCCTTCGCCGCCCGGCGCTGCGTCCTGCCCGCCGACGGCTACTACGAGTGGGTCACCGGCGTCCAGGAACGGGACCTGGAGGTGGAGGGGAGGAAGAAGCGGCCCCGCAAGCAGCCCTACTTCGTCCTCCCGGCCGACGGCTCGGTCTTCGCCATGGCGGGCCTGTACGAGTTCTGGCGTGACCGGACCCTGCCCGACGACCATCCGCAGGCCTGGTGGGCGACCTGCTCGGTGATCACCACCGAGGCCGAGACCTCCCCGCTCGCCGTGGCCCCGGCCGACGGCCCGCACGCCCTGGCCGACATCCACCCCCGGATGCCGCTGATGCTGACCCCGGACCGCTGGGACGCCTGGCTCGACCCGGCGCGCACCGACGCCGACGACCTGCGCGCGCTCCTCGAACCCCCGCCGGCCGGGCTGATGCGCGCCTACCCGGTGTCCACGGCCGTCAGCAACGTCCGCAACAACGGACCGGAGCTGCTCAAGGAGCTGGAGGGGCCCGAGGAGGGCACACTCTTCTGATGTGACGAACGAGACGGGCGCGACCGGCCTGGCCGCCGGGGCCGGCGGGCCCCGCGCGACGCAGGCGACGGTGACGGTGACGGTGACGCAGGAGACGGTCGAGACCGGGACGGGCACCGCCCGCCTCACCTGGCACCGAGCCGGGACGCCGCGGCTCGTCCTCGCGGTGAGCCACGGCGCCGGGGGCGGCGTCGAGGCCCGGGACCTCCAGGCCCTCGCGGCCGTGCTGCCCGCTCACGGGGTCGCCGTCGCGCTCGTCGAGCAGCCCTGGCGGGTGGCCGGCAAGAAGGTCGCGCCCGCGCCGAAGACCCTCGACGCCGGCTGGCGCGGAATCTGGCCCGCCGTCGTCGCGCCCGGGCTGCCGGTGATCGCCGGGGGCCGCTCGGCGGGCGCGCGCGTGGCCTGCCGCACCGCCGCCGAACTCGGCGCCCACGCCGTGCTGGCGCTCGGCTTTCCCCTGCACCCGCCGGGCAGACCCGAACGCTCCCGCGCGGACGAACTGCTCGGGGCGGGACGGCCGACCCTCGTCGTCCAGGGCGCCAAGGACCCCTTCGGCACGCCCGCCGAGTTTCCCGAGGGCGCCCACGAACTCGTGGAAGTCCCCTACGCGGACCACGGGTTCGCCGTGCCCAAGCGCGCACCCGTCACCCAGGAGCAGGCGCTGGACGTCGTCACGGCCGGGGTCGTGCGGTGGGCCGGGTCACTCATGTGAACGGGTGGGAATGTGCCGGGGACGGGTGCTGTTGAGGCGGACAGAAGTGCTGAGAGACAGGCACCGACGTCAGTGGGAGAGGAAGTCCGCCGCATGGGTTCGACCATCTGCCCGCCCGCCACCCACCACCCGGTGGACGGGCTGCGCCCGGCAGAGTCAGAGTCCGACAAGGGCCGCGCCGACCGCGCCGACCTGGACTGGACGATTCTGCATGCGGCCAAGGCCACGCCTATTCGAGCGGCGGTCGGCACGGGTAGTCGTCTATCCTCCGATTCGAGTGGGATCGGTTTCGGTTCCGCGCGCGATCTTGAGGAGGTGGGTCCGGTCACCGGTACCGACGCAGGGACCGACAACGGCCAGGCGGAGCTGCCCGAGGGCCAGGGAGTGAGCGGGGAGGCCGGGGCGGAGTCCAGCGCCGAGCGCACCGCGCGCTTCGAGCGCGACGCGCTGGAGTTCCTCGACCAGATGTACTCGGCCGCGCTGCGCATGACGCGCAACCCCGCGGACGCCGAGGACCTGGTGCAGGAGACCTACGCCAAGGCGTACGCGTCCTTCCACCAGTTCCGGGAGGGCACGAACCTCAAGGCCTGGCTGTACCGGATCCTCACCAACACCTTCATCAACTCGTACCGCAAGAAGCAGCGCGAGCCCCAGCGCTCGGCGGCCGAGGAGATCGAGGACTGGCAGCTGGCGCGCGCCGAGTCGCACATGTCCACCGGTCTGCGCTCCGCCGAGTCGCAGGCGCTGGACCACCTGCCCGACTCCGACGTGAAGGAAGCGCTCCAGGCCATCCCGGAGGAGTTCCGGATCGCCGTGTATCTCGCGGACGTGGAGGGCTTTGCGTACAAGGAGATCGCGGACATCATGGGGACACCCATCGGCACGGTGATGTCCCGGCTGCACCGGGGCCGCCGTCAACTGCGCGGCATGCTGGAGGACTACGCCCGTGAGCGCGGGCTGGTCCCGGCCGGCGCCGGAGAGTCGAACGAAGCGAAAGGTTCGGGCTCATGAGCTGCGGAGATCCGCACGAGACGGACTGCAGTGAGGTCCTCGACCATCTGTACGAGTACCTCGACAGCGAGATGCCGCCGCTGGACCGCGACAAGTTCCAGCACCACTTCGAGGAGTGCTCCCCCTGCCTGGAGAAGTACGGGCTGGAGGAGGCCGTGAAGAAGCTGGTCAAGCGGTGCTGCGGGCATGACGACGTGCCGAGCGACCTGCGCGCCAAGGTCCTCGGGCGGCTGGATCTCATCCGCACCGGCCAGACCGTCCCCGAGCACGACGTGACCGCCACGCCGCAGGAGTCCTGACCCCGGCGCACCCGGGACCGCGCAGGACCCGGACACCGTCCACGTCACCCGAATGTGCTAATCCGCGGGTGATACGCCCGCGAAGCCGCCCCCGGCCGTCCTAGGCTCCTGAGCCCGGACAGGCACGGCTGGGGGAGGCGTCATGGAAGGGATTCCGGCGCGGGCGCGCGTCTACGTCGCCTGTGCCGCCCTGGGCGCGCTGCTCTGCCTGCTTCCGCCGCCCGGCCCGCGGACCCCCTGGTGGGCCGTCGCCCTGCTCGCCGCCCTGTACGCCGCGGGCGAGCAGATCGCCCGGCGCAGGTTCGCCGGCACCTTCCACCCCGTGCTGCTCGCCGGGGCCTTCCTCCTCGCCCCGGCCGCGGCCGCCCTGGTGCCGCTGCCCGGAGCACTCTTCTCGCACGTCGAGCAGCCTCCCGCCGCGCTGCGCAGGATCTGGCGGGCCGCCCAGTCGGCGCTCGCCGTGTGGGCCGCGTCCCGGGTGCACGGCGCGCTCGGCGGCCGCGAGGCCGTGGCCGGCTCCGACGTGCCCCACGCCCTCGCCCCGGCCGGCGCGGCCGTGCTGGTGTTCTGCGCCGCGCTCGCCCTCCTCGACGGCGGGATGCTCGCGCTGGCCGAGCGCCTGCCGCTGCGGCAGGCCTGCCGCGGCCTCTTCCTGCGCTCCCTCGCACCCCTCGCCGTGCACGGACTGGCCGGGCTGATGACGGCCGTCCTGTGGCGCAGCCCCTACGGCCCCGTCGCCGCCCTCCTCGTGCTGTTCCCGATGGGCGTGTCCTGGTGGGTGTTCGCGCAGTACCACCGCGAGCGCGCCGCCCACCAGGCGACGATCCGCGCGCTGGTGCAGGCCGTCGACATCAAGGACGGCTACACCCGCGGACACAGCGAACGCGTCGGCCACGCCTCCATGCTGATCGCCCGCGAACTCGGCATGGACGAGACCCGCGTCGAGATGCTCCGCTTCGCCGGCATCCTGCACGACGTCGGCAAGCTCGGCGTCCCCACCCGGCTGCTGCGCAAGGACGGGCCCCTGACCCCCGAGGAACGGCGGGTGATCGAACTGCACCCCGAGTACGGGCACGAGATCACCCGGGGCATCTCCTTCCTCGGCGAGGCCCGCTCGGCGATCCTGCACCACCACGAACGCATCGACGGCACCGGCTACCCGTACGGCCTGGCGGGCGCGCAGATCCCCGAGCCCGCGCGCGTGGTCGCCGTCGCCGACGCCTTCGACGCGATGACGTCCACCCGCTCCTACAGCCGCGCCCGGCCGGTCGAGGCGGCCCTCCAGGAACTGCGCCGGTGCGCGGGATCCCACTTCGACCCCCGGATGGTCACCGCGCTGGCCCGGGTCGTCGAACGGGACGGCTGGCGTCCGGTCGTGACCGCCGAGGAGACCCGGCCCGCCCTTCCCGCGCCCGCACGGCCCTCGGGCGACCGGTCCGGGGCGCGCCGGTGACCGCCCGCCACACCCTCCTCGCGCTGCGCGCCGCCGCGGCCCTCCTCGTCGCCGGCTGCCTCCTCGCCACGTTCTGCGCCGGCGTGGACCAGCGGCCCATGGCGCTCGCCTTCGGCGTCCTCGTCGCCGTGGGTGAGCTGCCCCTCCTGGACCCCCGGCTCCTCCCGGTCGAGACGCCCGCCGACGGGCCCGGACCGCGAGAGCGCGCGCCGCTCGGCGCGGCCGGCGGGCTGGCGTACGCCCTGGTCGGGGAGCACGCCGGCCACCCCACCCACCACGGGGTCGCCCAGGTCGTCGTGGTCGTGGCCGCCGCCTCCCTGCTGGGCGGCGTGCCGTACCTGGCGCGCGGCGAGGGCCCCGTCGTCGACCACCTGGTCCGGCGCGTCCTGGCCGTCGGGTTCGCCGCCGTCTGCTTCCAGCCCCTCTACAACCGCGGGGTGTTCGACCACTGGAGCGGTCCCGCCTACGCGCTGCTGCTGCTCGCGCTGCTGGTCCTGACCGTGCTGTGCGACGCGGTGGTCGCCGCCGCCCTCGCCTGCTCGCGCACCGGCTGGCCGTTCGGCCCGCTGCTGCTGGACGAACTGCGGGCGGTGCCCGGGATCGGCTCGGCGGTGTGCGCGACGGGCGCGGTGATGGCGCTCGCCGTCGCCGTGGTCGGGCTGTGGGCGCTGCCCGTGTTCTCGGTGCCGCTGCTGCTCACCCAGCTCTCCCTGCGCCGCTACGCGGCCGTGCGGGCGACCTACCGGCAGACCATCGCCTCCCTGGCCCGCGCCACGGAGATCGCCGGATACACCCCGGCCGGGCACGCCCGCCGGGTCGCGGCCCTCAGCCAGGCCGTGGGCCGCGAGCTGCGGCTGCCCGAGCCCGAGCTGACCGTCCTGGAGTACGCGGCCCTGATGCACGACATCGGCCAGCTCAGCCTCGTCGACCCGGTCCCGGCCGGGGCCACCGCCGGGCGGCCGGCCGCCGAGCAGCGCCGGATCGCCCTGCTCGGCGGGGCCGTGGTCCGCCAGACCGGCGCGAGCGCCCAGGTGGCGGCCGTGGTCGAGCGGCAGGCCGACCCTTACCCGGAGCAACCGGTCGCGGCCCGGATAGTCCGGGCGGTGAACGCATACGACGAGAAGGTTCGGGGCAGCGGTCCGGGCGGGGCCCTGAGCGCCCTGGAGGAGCTGCGGCTGGGCACCGGAGGGGAGTACGCGCCCGAGGTGGTCGAAGCACTGGCCGGCGTGCTGTCCAAAGGCCGTCTGACCTTGCCCGCGGGTGGGTAACCCATGGGTAATGAGCGGCCCTGCGGCCACACGTGGTTGGATGCGAGGGAGAGAGTGTCCGGGGGCACTGGCCAGCCCACAGAACGGAACTGGCAGGCGGGAATCGTGAGGATCTTCGGCAAGGGACGGCACCGGCCCTCCGCCTCCTGGCGGCAGGCCACCGACCGCGCGTTCACGCTGATCGGCGACGGGCGGTACGAGGACGCGGGCGCGCTGCTGACACGTGCCGCCGACCTGGAGCCCTGGCTGTCGGAGTCCTGGTTCAACCTCGCCCTGCTGCACAAGTTCCGGCACGACTGGGAGCAGGCCCGCACGGCGGGTCTGCGGGCCGTCGCGCTGCTCGACCGCGGGGCCGGGGCCCCCGACTGGTGGAACGTCGGCATCGCCGCCACCGCGTTGCAGGACTGGCCACTGGCCCGCCGCGCCTGGCAGGCGTACGGGCTGCACGTGCCCGGCGAGGCCACCGGCGCGGGCGAGCCCCTCGGGATGGAGCTGGGCAGCGCGGCCGTGCGGCTGTCGCCGGAGGGCGAGGCAGAGGTCGTGTGGGGCCGGCGTCTCGACCCGGCCCGCATCGAGGTGCTGTCGATCCCGCTGCCGTCCTCCGGGCGGCGCTGGGGCGAGGTCGTGCTGCACGACGGGGTGCCCCACGGCGAGCGCACCACCTCGACCGGCCACTCCTACCCGGTCTTCGACGAGATCGAGCTGTGGGCCCCGTCCCCGGTGCCGACCTGGGTGGTCCTGCTGGAGGCGGCGACCGAGTCCGACCGGGACGCGCTGGAACAGCTGGCCGCCGACGCCGGATTCGCGGCCGAGGACTGGTCGTCGTCGGTGCGGCTGCTGTGCCGGATGTGCTCGGAGTCGCGGATGCCCTCCGACGAGGGCGACGGCGAGCACCTGGATCCGCACGACCACAGCGAGCCGGGGCATCCGGGCCCGCTCGGCCACCGCACCGACGGGCAGCTGTGGGTCCCCGAGCGGGAGTGCGGGGTGGCCGCGCCGGCCTCGCTGGTGCGGGGCCTGCTGGACGGGTGGGTCGCCGACAGCCCCGATTCGAGGGACTGGCGGGACCTCGAAGAGGTGTGCTGACCCTCCTCGAAGGGGTCCCGGCCGACCACGGCCCGCGCCTTCACGGGGTGCGCTGCCCGTACCCTGTATCGAGCATCCACCCCCTGTCTGTTCGAGGAAGGCATCGTCGGTCATGGCCCAGCAGGACACCGATCAGCAGCACGCGGGCGTGCTCCCCGTGGACGACGAGGGCTTCGTCATCGACACCGAGAAGGCGCAGGAGCGCGAGCTGGCCTGGCGTGAGGCCGGCACCTCGCGGCCGATCACCGTCGTCGGCAACCCGGTGCTGCACAAGGAGTGCGCCGACGTCACCGCGTTCGACGAGGAGCTGCGCAAGCTGGTCGCGGACATGTTCGCCTCGCAGCACACCGCCGAGGGCGTGGGCCTGGCCGCCAACCAGATCGGCGTCGGCCTGAAGGTCTTCGTCTACGACTGCCCCGACGACGAGGGCGTGCGGCACACCGGCGTCGTCTGCAACCCCAGGCTCGTGGAACTGCCCGCCGACCGGCGGCGGCTGGACGACAGCAACGAGGGCTGTCTGTCGGTGCCGACGGCGTACGCGCCGCTCGCCCGCCCCGACTACGCCGAGGTCACCGGGCAGGACGAGTACGGCAACCCGATCAAGGTGCGCGGCACCGGGTACTTCGCACGGTGTTTGCAGCACGAGACGGACCATCTGTACGGGTACCTGTACATCGACCGGCTGTCCAAGCGGGAGCGCAAGGACGCCCTGCGGCAGATGGCCGAGAACGAGCCCCGCTACCCCGTGGTGGCCAACGACTGAGTTCGGTCCGCCTTCACACGACGCCTGGCCGGGATGCCTCCCGGCCAGGCGTCGTTCGTGTGTCCGTAGGACGTTCGATCGTTTACGCGCATCTACCGCACATCTGCTGATCCATAACCAGTCACCTGGGGGCGGATTCTCAGCATCTTGGGGTAGTGAATGAAGCAAATCCGTTCCCAGAACGGTCAGTTGTAGTGCTGAATGGGAAGTGCGGGGATACGCAACGGCGCACGCCCGGCACGGCGGGAGGGGTGTGCGCCCACTGGCGGCTGAGAGGGGTTGTTCGTGCCAGCTTTCCCATACAGCACCACATACAGCACCACTGCGACGGTGACCGCGCCCGCGGTGCCACCTTCGCTCTCTCTTCCGGTCATCGAGGCGGCGTTTCCCCGGCAACTGCATCCGTATTGGCCCCGGTTGCAGGAGAGGACCCGCTCCTGGCTGCTGGAAAAGCAGTTGATGCCGGCGGACAAGGTCGCCGAATATGCCGACGGTCTGTGCTATACGGACTTGATGGCGGGCTACTACCTCGGCGCACCCGACGAGGTGTTGCAGGCCATCGCGGACTACAGCGCGTGGTTCTTCGTCTGGGACGACCGGCACGACCGTGACGTCGTGCACGGCCGCGCCTCGTCCTGGCGGCGACTCAGGTTCCGCTTGCACGCGGCACTGGACTCACCGGGGTCCCATCTGCGCCATCCGGACCCGCTGGTGGCCGGACTCGCGGACGGCGTGGCCCGGCTGTACTCCTTCCTTCCCGACACCTGGAACGCGCGCTTCGCCCGTCACTTCCACACGGTGATCGAGGCGTACGACCGGGAATTCCACAACCGGGTCGAAGGAAGGGTGCCCGGAGTCGAGGAATATCTCGCGCTGCGGCGGCTCACCTTCGCGCACTGGATCTGGACCGATCTCCTCGAACCGAGTGCGGGGTGCGAACTCCCGGCCCCGGTGCGCAAACACCCGGCCTATCGGCGGGCGGCCCTGCTGAGCCAGGAATTCGCCGCCTGGTACAACGACCTGTGCTCATTGCCAAAGGAACTCGCGGGCGACGAGGTGCACAATCTCGGAATCTCCCTCATCACTCATGAGGGAATGACTCTGGAACAGGCCGTGGAAGATCTGCGCGGACGCATCGACGCCTGCATAGCGGAATTCATGGTCGTGGAGAAGGACGTCCTGCTTCTCGCCGACCGGCTCGACGACGGAACAGTGCGCGGAAGGAAACTCGCCGCCGCCGTCAGGGCCTGCCTCGGAAATATGCGCAACTGGTTCAGTTCCGTCTACTGGTTCCACCACGAGTCCGGCCGTTACATGGTCGACAGCTGGGACGACCGGTCCACGCCCCCGTACGTCAACAACGAAGCGGCAGGTGAGAAATGACCGTCGAGTCGGTGAAACCCGTGACCCCCGGGACCGGGGAACCGAGTGAGCCACCGGTGGCCGGTGGCGGGGTCCCGCTCCTCGGGCACGGCTGGAAACTCGCCCGTGACCCGCTGGCCTTCCTGACCCGGCTGCGCGACCACGGCGACGTCGTGCGCCTCAGGCTCGGCCCCAAGACGGTGTACGCCGTCACCTCGCCGGAACTCACCGGGGCCCTCGCGCTCAGCCCGGACTACATCATCTCCGGGCCCCTGTGGGAGTCCCTGGAGAGCCTGCTCGGCAAGGAGGGCGTGGCCACGGCCAACGGGCCGCTCCACCGCCGCCAGCGGCGCACGATGCAGCCCGCGTTCCGGCTCGACGCGATCCCCGGCTACGGGCCGATCATGGAGGAGGAGGCCCACGCGCTCGTCGCACGCTGGTCGAGGGGCGAGGTCCTCGACGTCACCGCGGAGGCCTTCCGGGTGTCGGTGCGCATCTCGGCCCGCTGCCTGATGCGCGGCAGCTACATGGACGCCCGGTCCGAGCGCATCACCTCCGCACTGGCCACGCTGTTCGCCGGCATGTACCAGCGCATGGTCGTGCCGCTCGGACCGCTTTACCGGGTGCCGGTTCCGGCCAACCGCGAATTCAACCGCGCGCTGGCCGATCTGCATCGGCTGGTCGACGAGATCGTCGCCGACCGCAGGGCATCCGGTCAAAAACCGAACGATTTGCTGACGGCTTTGCTGGAGGCGAAGGACGAGAATGGCGACCCCATCGGGGAACAGGAGATCCACGACCAGGTCGTCGCGATACTCACCCCGGGCAGCGAAACCGCCGGTTCCGTGGTCATGTCGTTGCTCCATGTGCTCACCGAGCACCCGGATCAAGTGGACAAGATCCGTGAAGAGGTGAAAAACGTTGTCGGAGACCGGCCGGTCGCATTCGCCGACGTCCGAAAGCTCCAGCACACCGCCAATGTCGTCGTCGAGACCATGCGGCTGTATCCCGCCGTATGGATATTGACCCGGCGCGCGGTGACCGACACGCAGCTCGGCGGATACCGCATTCCCGCCGGAGCCGACATCGTCTACAGCCCGTACGCGGTTCAGCGCGACCCGCGGTCCTACGAGCGGCACACCGAGTTCGATCCCGACCGCTGGCTGCCCGGCCGGTCCGCGAACGTGCCGAAATACGCCATGACGCCGTTCGGCGTCGGCAATCGCAAGTGCCCCAGCGACCACTTCTCGATGGCCGAGCTGACGCTGATCACGGCGGTGGTGGCGAACGCGTTCCGCTTCGAGCCGGCGCCCGGCTCCGACAACCGGACGCACATCGGCATCACGCTGCGGCCTCGCCGGCTGCTGCTGCGGGCGATACCGGGGTGAGGGCCGCGGCTCAGGCCACGGCCTGCGGACCGCGGAACGTGCGGCGGTAGGCGTTTGGGGTCGTCCCCAGCGCCTGCACGAACTGGTGGCGCAGCGCGCCCGCCGTGCCGAACCCGGCACGCCAGGCGATCGCGTCCACGGTCTCGTCCGTCGCCTCCAGCAGGTGCTGGGCCAGCAGCACCCGCTGGCGCAGCAGCCACCGGTAAGGGGTGGTGCCCGTCTCCTGCTGGAAGCGCCGGGCGAAGGTGCGCGGGGACATGTGGGCGCGGTCGGCGAGCTTCTCGACGGTGACCTCCTGGTCGAGGTGCTGCTCCATCCAGGCCAGGACCTCGCCGACGGTGTCGCACCGCGAGCGCGGCAACGGCCGCTCGATGTACTGGGCCTGGCCGCCGTCCCGGTGCGGCGGCACCACCATCCGCCGGGCGATCCGGTTGGCGATCTCCGGGCCCTGCTCCTTGCGGACGATGTGCAGACAGGCGTCGATGCCCGCGGCCGTCCCGGCCGAGGTGATCACCGGGTCCTCGTCGACGTAGAGCACGTCCGGCTCGACGCGCGTGCGCGGGTACTGCCGGGCCAGCTGCTCGGCGTGCCGCCAGTGCACCGCGCAGCGCCGCCCGTCCAGCAGGCCCGCCGCGGCCAGCACGAACGCGCCGGAGCAGACGCTGAGCACGCGCGTGCCTCGCTCCACGGCCCGGCGCAGGGCGTCGAGCAGCTCCGGCGGGAACTCCCGGCCGGCGTACGTGTCCCCGGCGGGCACGGCGATCAGGTCGGCGCTCTCCAGCCGCTCCAGGCCGTGCCGGGTGTTCATGGTGAACCCGGCGTGGGTGCTCAGGGTCGGCCCTTCCGCCGAGGCGACGGCGAAGTCGTAGACCGGCAGCCCCTCGTCGCTGCGGTCGATCCCGAAGACCTCGCAGACGACGCCGAGTTCGAAGGGGTGCACACCGTCCAGGAGAATCGCGGCGACGTTGTTCAGCATGCCGCCAGTGTGCACCCGAAGTGGCAGTAATTTGAAGGTGTGCGGCAGTCCTGCCACTGTCAGGAGTGTCCGGCGCGTACGACGCTTACCTCATGAACGCACTCAGTGAGTACCTCACCGTCCTGGCCGTCGCCCTCCTCCTCGCGGGTCCGGCGCTCATGGGAATTCGCCACGAGCGCCGGATCGACCGTCGGATCGAGGCGGCGCGGACCGCGCGGACCGAGGGATCCGGGCCCGAGCGGTCCGCGGGGACCGAGGGGTCCGCTCCTTCCGCGGTCCGGCCTCAGAAGTCCTCGTCCAGGTCGACGGTGCCCTCCACCGCGACCTGGTACGCCGACGGACGGCGCTCGAAGAAGTTGGTCAGCTCCTGAACGCCCTGCAACTCCATGAAGGAGAACGGGTTCTCCGAGCCGTACACCGGGGCGAAGCCGAGCCGCGTCAGACGCTGGTCGGCCACGCACTCCAGGTACTGCCGCATGGAGTCGGTGTTCATGCCGGGCAGGCCCTCGCCGCACAGATCGCGCGCGAACTGCAGCTCGGCCTCGACGGCCTCCCGGAGCATGTCGACGACCTGCTCCTGGAGCCGGTCGTCGAAGAGCTCCGGCTCCTCCTTGCGCACGGTGTCGACCACCTCGAAGGCGAAGCTCATGTGCATCGTCTCGTCGCGGAAGACCCAGTTGGTGCCGGTCGCCAGGCCGTGCAGCAGACCGCGGCTGCGGAACCAGTAGACGTACGCGAAGGCCCCGTAGAAGAACAGGCCCTCGATGCACGCGGCGAAGCAGATCAGGTTGAGCAGGAAGCGGCGGCGGTCGGCCTGGGACTCCAGCCGCTCCAGCTTCTCGACCTCGTTGATCCACTTGAAGCAGAACTCGGCCTTCTCGCGGATGGACGGGATGTTCTCCACCGCGTCGAAGGCGGCCGCCCGGTCCTGCGGATCGGGCAGGTAGGTGTCCAGCAGCGTCAGATAGAACTGGACGTGCACGGCCTCCTCGAACAGCTGCCTGGACAGGTACAGGCGCGCCTCGGGGGAGTTGATGTGCTTGTACAGCGTCAGCACGAGGTTGTTCGCCACGATCGAGTCGCCCGTCGCGAAGAACGCGACCAGCCGGCCGATCATGTGCTGCTCGCCCTCGGACAGCTTCGCGAGGTCCGCGACGTCCGAGTGGAGGTCGACCTCCTCGACGGTCCAGGTGTTCTTGATGGCGTCCCGGTAGCGCTCGTAGAAGTCGGGGTAGCGCATCGGGCGCAGCGTCAGCTCGAAGCCCGGGTCGAGCAGGTTCTTGGCTTCGCTGGTCATTACTGGCAGGCCTCGCAGGACTCGGGGTTTTCCAGGGAGCAGGCGACGGCGTCTTCCGGGGCCGTCTGCTGGACGGGGGCCGTCTGCTGTACGGGGACGGTCTGCTGTGCCGCGCGCGCGATGCGGGTCGCCGGGCGCGAGCGCAGGTAGTACGTCGTCTTCAGGCCCGACTTCCAGGCGTACGCGTACATCGAGGACAGCTTGCCGATGGTCGGCGTCTCCAGGAACAGGTTCAGGGACTGGGCCTGGTCCAGGAACGGGGTGCGGGCGGCGGCCATGTCGATCAGGCCGCGCTGCGGGATCTCCCACGCCGTGCGGTACAGGTCGCGCACCTCGGCCGGGATCCACGCGAAGCCCTGCACCGAGCCGTTCGCCTCGCGCAGCGCCTCACGGGTGCGCGCGTCCCACACGCCCAGCTCCTTGAGCTCCTGCACCAGGTACGAGTTGACCTGGAGGAACTCGCCGGACAGCGTCTCTCGCTTGAACAGGTTGGACACCTGCGGCTCGATGCACTCGTAGACGCCCGCGATGGAGGCGATGGTGGCGGTGGGCGCGATGGCCAGCAGCAGCGAGTTGCGCAGGCCGGTCGCGGCGATCCGCTCGCGCAGCGCCGCCCAGCGCTCGGGCCAGGCGAACTCGACGCCGTAGTGGTCGGGGTGCAGCACGCCCCGGGCGGTCCGGGTCTTCTCCCAGGCGGGAAGGGGGCCGTTGCGCTCGGCCAGGCCGGCGGAGGCCTCGTAGGCGGCGAGCATCACGCGCTCGGCGATACGCGTGGACAGGGCCCTGGCCTCGGGCGAGTCGAAGGGCAGCCGCAGCTTGAAGAAGACGTCCTGGAGGCCCATCGCGCCCAGGCCGACCGGCCGCCAGCGCGCGTTGGAGCGGCCCGCCTGCTCGGTCGGGTAGAAGTTGATGTCGACGACGCGGTCGAGGAAGGTGACGGCGGTGCGGACGGTCTCGTCCAGCCGCTCCCAGTCGATGTCGCCGGCCGCCGTGTCGACGAACGCGCCCAGGTTCACCGAGCCCAGGTTGCACACGGCCGTCTCGCCGTCGTCGGTGACCTCCAGGATCTCCGTGCAGAGGTTGGAGGAGTGCACGACGTGGCCCGGCTCGGCGGTCTGGTTGGCGGTGCGGTTGGCCGCGTCCTTGAAGGTCATCCAGCCGTTGCCGGTCTGCGCCAGGGTCCGCATCATCCGGCCGTACAGGTCACGGGCCGGGATGGTCTTCCGGGCCAGGCCGTCCGCCTCGGCCTTGCGGTAGGCCGCGTCGAACTCCTCGCCCCACAGGTCGACCAGCTCGGGCACGTCGGCAGGGGAGAACAGCGACCACGGCCGGTCGGCGTTGACCCGGCGCATGAACTCGTCCGGGATCCAGTGCGCGAGGTTCAGGTTGTGCGTACGACGGGCGTCCTCACCCGTGTTGTCCCGCAGCTCCAGGAACTCCTCGATGTCGGAGTGCCAGGTCTCCAGGTAGACGGCGGCCGCGCCCTTGCGCCGGCCGCCCTGGTTCACCGCGGCGACGGAGGCGTCCAGCGTCTTCAGGAACGGCACGATGCCGTTGGAGTGCCCGTTGGTGCCCCGGATCAGCGAACCCCGGCTGCGGATGCGGGAGTACGACAGCCCGATGCCGCCTGCGTGCTTCGACAGCCGGGCCACCTGGTGGTAGCGGTCGTAGATGGAGTCCAGCTCGTCCAGCGGGGAGTCGAGGAGGTAGCAGGACGACATCTGCGGGTGGCGGGTGCCGGAGTTGAAGAGCGTGGGGGAGGACGGCAGGTAGTCCAGCCGGCTCATCAGCCGGTAGAGCGCGGCGACTTCGTCCAGGGCGCGGGCGGTGTCGTCCTCGGCCAGACCGGCGGCGACGCGCAGCAGGAAGTGCTGGGGCGTCTCGACGACCTTGCGGGTGAGGGGGTGCCGCAGCAGGTAGCGGCTGTGCAGGGTGCGCAGTCCGAAGTAGCCGAAGCGGTCGTCGGCGGCGGGGTCGATCAGCGCGTCGAGGCGGGCCGCGTGGACGCGCACGAACTCGGCGGTGCGGTCGGCGATCAGGCCCTCGCGGTGGCCGACGGCGACCGACTCGGTGAACGACGTGACGCCCTGGGAGGCGGCCTCCGCGGCGATGCCGATCGTCAGCAGCCGGGCGGCCAGCTTCGAGTACGCGGGGTCCTCGGAGATCAGGCCGGCGGCCGCCTCCGTGGCCAGCTCGCGCAGCTCCGCGGTGATCTCGGCGGCGCCCCGGGCGGACCGGCCGCGCAGGGCCGCGGCGGCGACCCGGCCGGGGTCGGCGTCGGGCAGATCGGCGGTCAGCTCGGTCAGGGTGCGCAGCAACGCGGTCCCGGGACCGTCGGTCTTCAGCTCGGTGACTGAGGCCGGTTCGGCGGGCGCGATGGTCACGTGGGGCTCTCCCTCGCTCGGCAGGGGGCCTTGCGCAGGGCAGGGGGCAGCACACGAGCGCGCGGGGGCGTCGCGTCCACCGGCCCACTCCGCGAGGCCCGGACGTCAGGGGCCCGGACCGGACGGCCGGGCACGCTGTCGGCAGGACCTCGGACTGAACAGGCGTGCGCATACGGGTATGGATGCACGCGAGTACACCGTTGCGGGACAGTTCCGGATTCGCACCGGATTCCCCTGCGGCGACAGCGAGCATGAGCATACATCTTGTGCTCGTCCGTCACGCCACCCCCAGATGTTGTGTCGGGGTGGTTTCAGAGCGTCAACTGATAGGTGAGCAGAGTGAGGTCGTCCAGGTCCGGCACGGGATTCCAGTCCCGCTCGGGTGTGCGGACGAAGCCGAGGCGTTCGTAGATCCGGTGCGCGGTGTGCATGGCGCGCTGACTCGACAGGACGACGGCCGCGCAGCCCGGCGTGGCCCGCGCCCGGTCGAGACAGGCCCGCACGAGCGCCTCCCCGGCTCCCCGGCCGCGCGCCGCGTGCGCGACCGCCAGCGCGCGGATCTCGGCCTCGCCGGGCCGCGCGATGTCGGCGACCGGACCGGGGCCGGCCACGAAGGTGACGCCCCCGAGGAGCCGGTCGCCCTCCACGGCCACCAGCACCTCGGCGGCGGCCGCCCGCGCGGCGACGTCCTTCAGCACGGGCAGGTACGGGTCCTCCTCGCCGTAGTCGAGGAGAGCGTCCTGGAGATAGGCCTGAGCGGTGAGGTCGCCGAGGGGGGCGTACTCGGCGGGCAGCGCCTTCCTGATCCGTATGTCCATGCGGCGCAGTGTGCCGCAGACGCACGCGGGCGGGCCGCCGGATTTCTCCGGCGGCCCGCCCGTGCCGGGCACGCGGCCCCTGAGGGCCCTCGGCCGGCTAGTGGGACGTGCCCGCGGTGGCCGGCGGCAGTTCGACCTGCACGCCCGGGTCGCCCGCGTCCGCGGTGTAGTCCTCCGGCTTCGTCTCGTCGATCCCGTCGGGCGCCTTGGCCGCCTTCAGGACGAACGTCAGGACGACCGCGACGAGGACGTTGAGGACGAACGCCGTCAGGCCGATGTAGCCGATCTCCCCGATGCCCGGGATCTCCTTGGAGGAGCCGCCGAAGTGCTTCTGCGTGGGGGAGGCGACCCCGTACGCGGCGAAGGTGCCGTAGATCATGCCGACGGCCCAGCCCGCGAGCAGCGCCCAGCGGTGGAACCAGCGGGTGAACAGGCCGCCGACCAGGGCCGGGAAGGTCTGAAGGATCCAGATCCCGCCCAGCAGCTGGAAGTTGATGGCGACCGTCTTGTCCATGGTGAGGACGAAGACCAGCGCGCCCACCTTCACCAGCAGCGAGACCAGCTTGGAGACCTTGGTCTCCTGGGCGGGCGTCGCGTCCGGCCTGATGAAGTCCTTGTAGATGTTGCGGGTGAAGAGGTTCGCGGCCGCGATCGACATGATGGCGGCCGGCACCAGCGCGCCGATGCCGATCGCCGCGAACGCCACACCGGCGAACCAGGACGGGAACATGTCCTCGAACAGCTGCGGGATCGCCAGCTGCCCGTTGGTGACCTTGACGCCGGCCGCGATCGCCATGAAGCCCAGCAGGGCGAGCAGGCCCAGCATCAGCGAGTACAGCGGCAGGATCGTGGTGTTGCGGCGGATCACCTCGCGGCTGCGCGAGGACAGCGTCGCGGTGATGGAGTGCGGGTACATGAACAGCGCCAGGGCCGAGCCCAGCGCGAGCGTCGCGTAGGTCCACTGGCCCGGGTCCGCCGGGGCGAGCGCGCCGCGCGGCTTGCCCGTCGCCGGGTTGGTCTGGCTGAACGCCTCGCCGGCCTTGGCGAAGATGTCGTCGAACCCGCCGAGCTTGATCGGGATGTAGATGATCGCCACCGCGATGACGATGTAGATCAGGGTGTCCTTCACGAACGCGATCAGCGCGGGGGCCCGCAGACCCGAGGAGTACGTGTAGGCCGCCAGCACGCCGAAGGCGATGAGCAGCGGCAGGTCCTTCACGAACCAGTTGGTGTTCTCGCCGCCGCCGACGCCCATCACGTCGAGCACGGCCTGGATGCCGACGAGCTGGAGCGCGATGTACGGCATCGTCGCCAGGATGCCGGTGACGGCGACCGCCAGCGACAGGCCCTTCGAGCCGAAGCGGCCGCGCACGAAGTCCGAGGTCGTCACATAGCCGTGCCGGTGGGACACCGACCACAGGCGGGGCAGGAACGTGAAGATCAGCGGGTAGACGAGGATCGTGTAGGGCACCGCGAAGAAGCCCGCCGCGCCCGCCGCGTAGATCGCCGCGGGCACCGCGACGAAGGTGTACGCCGTGTAGAGGTCCCCGCCGAGCAGGAACCAGGTCACCCAGGTGCCGAACGACCGTCCGCCCAGGCCCCATTCGTCGAGGCTGTCGTTCTCGGCCTTGCGCCAGCGGGCGGCCAGGAAGCCCATGACCGTGACGGCCAGGAAGAAGAAGATGAAGACGGCGAGCGCGACGCCGTTCACGCCGTCCTTCACTCCGACGCACCGCCCTTCGGAGAGGAGGAGCCGGCCTGCCCGGAGGCGCCGGCGGAGGCCGGGGCGGCGGCCGCGCGGCCCCGCTGGTCACGCTGCCACAGCTTGTACGCCGTCACGGTCAGCGCGGCGGACAGGGGCACCCAGAGCATCTGGTACCAGTAGAAGAACGGGATCCCGATGAACGCCGGGTCCACCTTCGCGTACGAACCCACCCACAGCATCGCCGCGAAGGGCGCGAGCAGACAGAGGGCGATGACGACGCGCACAGGCGTCACCACCGGCCCCCTGGTCACTTCCGGGGTCTCTGACATCGGCGGCTCCGTCCCCTCATCCGATCGCCTTGATCACAGGTGTAATGCGCAGGCAATGTAAGTGACGGATAAGCGCAGCGGAAGGCCCTCCACAGACCCTCTACTCGGCGGGCCTTTTCAGCCGGGCCACGAACTTGTACCGGTCGCCCCGGTACACCGACCGCACCCACTCCACCGGCAGGCCCTTGCGGTCCAGTGAATGCCGGGACAGCATCAGCATGGGCAGGCCCACGTCGGTGCCGAGCAGACCGGCCTCGCGGGGCGTGGCCAGCGAGGTCTCGATGGTCTCCTCGGCCTCGGCGAGACGGATGTCGTAGACCTCGGCCAGGGCGGTGTAGAGCGAGGTGTACTTGGCCAGCGACCGGCGCAGGGCCGGGAAGCGCTTCGCCGACAGATGGGTCGTCTCGATCGCCATGGGCTCGCCGTTGGCCATGCGCAGCCGCTCGATGCGCAGCACCCGGCCGCCGGCCGTGATGTCGAGCAGCGCGGCGAGACGGTCGTCGGCGGTGATGTACCCGACGTCCAGCAGCTGCGAGGTCGGTTCGAGGCCCTGGGCGCGCATGTCCTCGGTGTACGAGGTGAGTTGCAGCGCCTGGGAGACCTTCGGCTTGGCGACGAAGGTGCCCTTGCCCTGGATGCGCTCCAGCCGCCCCTCGACGACGAGTTCCTGGAGGGCCTGGCGGACGGTGGTGCGCGAGGTGTCGAACTCGGCGGCCAGGGTGCGCTCCGGCGGGACGGGTGTGCCGGGCGACTGCGTCTCGGTGATGTCGAGCAGATGCTTCTTGAGACGGTAGTACTTGGGCACACGCGCGGTACGGACGGTCGCCCCACCCTCGTTCTCCGCACTGCTGACGTCGGTGCTCATGGCCTGCCTTCCCGGCTGCGGGTGCGGAAACGGCCGACACCCCGTCGGCCGCGGCTCACATCGTGGCACGGACGCGGCGGCGCGCGCGCCATCGTTCCGTGATCCCTCTGTATACCGTCGCAATCTTTGCTGGTCTAGTCCACCAGGGCAAATGGTCTACCGGACGGGCCCCCTCCGCGGCCCAGGTTTTCGAGGGCTTCTTACTTAAAGGTTCCTGCATATGTAGGTCCCATAACGGCTGGTCGGAGGCGGTTCGGCCACCCTTGACAGGCTTATTGGCCTGAGCCAAGCTCTGCGCACTGGTCTACACCATTGGTCCAGATCGAGGTCCCGGCCCGTGGGCGGGGGGTGTGGCATCCCTGAGGAGGATGGCGTGAAGCGCAAGCTGATAGCCGCGATCGGTATCGCGGGCATGATGGTCTCCATCGCGGCGTGCGGGGACGACAGTGGCAGCGGGGACTCGAAGGGCACGGACGCCAAGGAGCTGACCGTCTGGCTCACCGTCGACGCGCAGAACAACTGGCCCGAGCTGGTCAAGGCCGCCGACGCCGCCGTGCAGAAGAAGCACCCCGGCGTCAAGATCAACCACGAGTACTACGGCTGGCCGGACAAGAACGCCAAGCTCGACGCGGTCCTCGCCACCGACAAGGCCCCCGACGTCGTCGAGATGGGCAACACCGAGATGCTCGGTTACATGGTCAAGGGCGCGTTCGCCCCCCTGGACACCGCCAAGTTCGACAACTCCGCCGCCTGGCTCGACGGCCTCAAGGCCTCGGTCACCTACGACGGCAAGACCTACGGCGTGCCGTACTACGCCGGCGGCCGCGTGGGCAACTGGCGCAAGGACGTCTTCGCCGCGGCCGGCGTGAAGTCCGCGCCCAAGACGTACGCGGAGCTGACCGCCGCCCTGGACAAGGTCCAGCAGAAGCAGGGCGGCAAGTTCTCCGCCTGGTACCAGCCCACCCGCGACTGGTACGCGGCCATGTCCTTCGTCTACGACGCCGGCGGCTCCATCGCCAAGGAGGAGGGCGGCCAGTGGAAGGCCAACCTCTCCTCGCCCGAGTCGCTCAAGGGCCTCAACGAGTTCAAGACGGTCGTCGACAAGTACATGCACGGCGACAAGACCAAGGACGAGTCCGACCGCTACATCGTCTACGGCCAGGGCAAGTCCGGCATGATCTTCGGCGCGGCCTGGGAGGGCGCGACCTCCGCCGACCCGAAGAACGACAAGACGGGCAAGCTCAAGGACAACCTCGAGAACTTCGTGATGCCCGGCCCGTCCGGCAAGAACCTCCCCGTCTTCCTGGGCGGTTCCGACCTCGCCGTCCCGGTCAAGTCCCACGCGCAGGCCCTCGCCGCCGAGTGGATCAACGCCTTCACCGGCCCCGCCGGCCAGAAGGGCCTGATGGGCAAGGGCAACCTGCCCAACAACAAGACCGACCTCGCGACCCTCAAGAACGACCCCGCGACGGTCGTGCCCGCCACCGCGGCCGAGTCCAACTGGTTCGTCCCCATGGCCCCCGGCTGGGGCCAGGTCGAGAAGGCCCAGGTCCTGCAGACCATGCTCCAGAGCATCGGCACCGGCAAGAAGTCGGTCGAGGCCGCCGCGAAGGACGCCGACGCCGCGATCGACAAGGTCATCAACAACAAGTGACCTGAGGGCAGGGCCCTGCCACGAGCAGGGCCCTGCTCCCCGTACGACCCGAGGGACCGCTGAGGAGCGCGCGGATGAGTGCCGCAGACACGACCACTGCCGAAGTGCCGCCGACGCGGCAGTCACCACCGCCGCCGCCGGCCGGCGAACCGGACGCCAGGAGACCGCGCGCCGGCCGCGGGCCGGGCGGGACCGGGACCCCCTGGCTGCTCCTGGCCCCCTGCCTGCTGGTCCTCGCCCTGGTGATGGGCTATCCACTGGCCCGGCTGGTCACCCTGTCCTTCCAGAAGTTCGGCCAGTCCCAGCTGTGGGGCTTCCAGCCGGCCGAATCCGTCGGGTTCGACAACTTCGCGGGCGTCCTGGGCGACGGCGAGTTCTGGCAGGTCGTGCTGCGCACGATCGTCTTCGCGGCCGGCTGCGTGATCGTCACCATGGTCCTCGGCATGCTGATCGCGCTGCTCCTCCAGCGCGTCTCCGGCTGGGTGAAGACCCTCGTCAACATCGCGCTCGTGGCGAGCTGGGGCATGCCGGTCATCGTCGCGACCACCGTCTTCAAGTGGCTGTTCGACTCCGACTACGGCATCCTCAACGCGGTCCTGAGCCGGCTGCCCGGCGTCGACCTGATCGGCCACAACTGGTTCGCCAGCGGCCCGCAGGGCCTCGCCGTCATCATGCTGCTGGTGATCTGGGGCGCGGTGCCCTTCGTGGTGATCACCCTCAGCGCCGGCCTCACCCAGGTCCCGGCCGAGCTGGAGGAGGCGGCCCGCCTCGACGGCGCGGGCGCCTGGGGCGTCTTCCGCTTCGTCACCCTGCCCATCCTCAAACCGGTCGTCGTGATGCTCACGACCCTGTCGGTCATCTGGGACATGGGCGTCTTCCCCCAGGTCTTCGTCATGCGCAACGGCCACCCCGAGGCCGAGTTCCAGCTGCTGACGACGTACTCCTACGACCGCGCCTTCGTCGTCAACGACTACGGCCAGGGCTCGGCCATCGCGCTGATCACGGTGCTGCTGCTGCTCGGGGTGGTCGCCGTCTACATGCGCCAGATGCTGAAGATCGGAGAGGTCGAATGAGCGCCATCGCCTCCGGGACGGGCCCGGCGAAGGGCCGCACCCGCGGCGCCCGCCGCCGCACGTCCAAGGCCGGCTGGAACCTCCTCGGCCTGCTCGTCTTCGCCGTCGCCGGCTTTCCCGTCTACTGGATGCTCAACACGGCGTTCAAACCGGCGAAGGACGCCATCGACCCGGACCCGAGCCTGCTTCCCACGGCCCTGACCTGGTCCAACTTCAGCCGCGCGCTGCACATCGCCGACTTCTGGGGACCGGTGGGCCGCAGCCTGGTCGTCTCCCTGGCGGTCGTCGCGATCGGCGTCGTCGTCGGCCTGCTGGCCGCCCTCGCCATCTCCCGGTTCGCGTTCCGCGGCCGCAAGATCGTCATCGTCGGCATCCTGGCCGTCCAGATGATCCCGCTCGTCGCCATGATCATCCCGGTCTTCCTGCTCCTGAACGACCTGGACCAGTACGACAAGCTCTCCGGCCTGATCATCACGTACCTGACCTTCATCCTCCCCTTCACGGTGTGGACCCTGCGCGGCTTCATCGTCAACATCCCCAAGGAGCTGGAGGAGGCCGCGATGGTCGACGGCTGCTCGCGCACCGGCGCCTTCGTCCGCGTCGTCTTCCCGCTGCTGGCCCCCGGCATGGTCGCCACCTCGGTCTACGGCTTCATCCAGGCCTGGAACGAGTACCTGTACGCCCTGATGCTGCTCAGCCAGAAGAACCAGACCGCGACGGTCTGGCTGAGCAACTTCTCCACCAAGCACGGCACCGAGTACGCCCCGATGATGGCCGGCGCCACCATGATGGCCGTCCCGATCGTCGCCCTGTTCCTCATCGTCCAGCGCAAGATGGCCGCGGGGCTGACCGCGGGCGCCGTGAAGGGATGACGCCCCCGATGACGACAATCGCCAGCGGCACCGACACGCTCACCCGCGACGCCCTGACGGTCCTGCAACCCGGATTCCCCGGCACCACCGCCCCCGACTGGCTGCTGCGCCGGCTCGGCGAGGGCCTGGCCTCGGTGGGACTGTTCGGCAGGAACATCGCCTCGCCCGAACAACTCGCCGCACTGACCGCCCAGTTGCGCACCGAGCGGGACGACGTCCTCGTCGCGATCGACGAGGAGGGCGGAGACGTCACACGCCTGGAGGTGCGCACCGGCTCCAGCTTCCCCGGCAACCACGCCCTGGGCGCGGTGGACGACGTCTCGCTCACCCTGGAGGTCGCCGCCGAGCTGGGCCGCCGCCTCGCCGCATGCGGCGTCAACCTCAACTGGGCGCCCTCCGCCGACGTCAACTCCAACCCCGCGAACCCGGTCATCGGCGTCCGCTCCTTCGGCGCCGACCCCGACCTGGTCGCCCGGCACACCGCCGCCTACGTCACCGGCCTTCAGTCGGCGGGCGTGGCGGCCTGCACCAAGCACTTCCCCGGCCACGGCGACACGGCCGTCGACTCCCACCACGCGCTGCCGCGCATCGACGCCGCCCCGGCCGTCCTGACCGAGCGCGAGCTGACCCCGTTCCGCGCGGCCATCGCCGCCGGCACCCGCGCCGTGATGAGCGCCCACATCCTGGTCCCGGCCCTGGACCCGGCCCGCCCGGCGACCCTGTCGCCCCGCATCCTCACCGCGCTGCTGCGCGACGAACTCGGCTACGACGGCCTGATCGTCACCGACGGCATGGAGATGCAGGCGGTCGCCGCGACCTACGGCATCGAGCGCGGCAGCGTCCTCGCGATCGCCGCCGGCGCGGACGCCATCTGCGTGGGCGGCGGCCTCGCGGACGACGACACCGTGCGCCGGCTGCGCGACGCGCTGGTCGGCGCCGTCCGCTCGGGCGAACTGCCCGAGGAACGCCTCGCGGACGCGGCGCGGCGCGTCCGGGCGCTGGCGCACTGGACGGCGAACGGCGACGGGCGGCCCGCCGCGCCCGCGGCCGAGGAGCGGGACCGGTCCGGCCGGACGCCCTCCGCCGACGGCACGGGCGTACGCGCCGACGTCGGGCTGATCGCCGCCCGCCGTGCCCTGCGGCTCACCGGCGACGAGGTCTTCACGCCGCTCGCCGACCCTCCCTTCGTCGCCTCGCTCACCCCGGTCGCCAACATCGCCGTCGGCGACGAGACCCCGTGGGGCGTGGCCCCGGAACTGGTCCGGCTGCTGCCGGGGACGCGCACCGGCGGCTTCACGGGCGCGGACGCCGGACCCGCGGCGCTGGCCGCCGCGGGGGAGCGGCGGATCGTCGCCGTGGTCCGCGACGAGCACCGGCACGCCTGGATGGGCGCGGCCCTCGACGTCCTCCTGGCGGCCCGCCCGGACACCGTCGTCGTCGAGATGGGCGTCCCCCAGGCCCCGCCCCGCGGCGCCCTGCACATCGCCACCCACGGCGCGGCCCGGGTCTGCGGGCGCGCGGCGGCGGAGGTCATCGCGGCCGGTCCGCACGGCTGAGCGCCACGACGGCGAAGGCGCCCGGCTCCTGACAGGAGCCGGGCGCCTTCGCCGTCGTGCGGGCGGTCGCCCTCAGATGCCCTGCCACCGCGGCTTGGCGGCGAACGTGTGCCGGAAGTAGTCCGCGAGCTTCAGCTCGGAGGCGGCGGCCTCGTCGACGACGACGGTCGCGTGCGGGTGCAGCTGGAGCGCGGAGGCCGGGCACACCGCGGCGACCGGTCCCTCCACGGTGGCCGCGACGGCGTCCGCCTTGCCCTCGCCGGTGGCCAGCAGCACCAGGTGCCGCGCCTCCAGGATCGTCCCGATGCCCTGGGTGATGACGTGGTGCGGCACCTGCTCGATGTCGCCGTCGAAGAAGCGGGCGTTGTCCACCCGGGTCTGCTCGGTCAGCGTCTTGATGCGGGTGCGCGAGGCGAGGGACGAGCAGGGCTCGTTGAACCCGATGTGCCCGTCGGTGCCGATCCCGAGCAGCTGGACGTCGACCCCGCCGGCCGCGGCGAGCGCGCGGTCGTAGGCCTCGCAGGCGGCCTGCACGTCCTGTGCCGTGCCGTCCGGACCGAGGAAGGCGTCCATGCCGATGCCCAGCGGCTCCAGCACCTCGCGCCGCAGCACCGAGCGGTAGGACTCGGGGTGATCGGCGGGCAGGCCCACGTACTCGTCGAGCTGGGCGATCCGGGCCCGGCCGGTGTCCACCGCGCCGGCGCGCACCTTGTCCGTCAGCGCCTGGTAGACGGGCAGCGGGGTGGAGCCGGTGGCCACGCCGAGCAGGGCGTCCGGCTTGCGCCGCAGGAGCTGCGCCATGGCCTCGGCGATGAGTTCGCCGCCCGCCCGGGCGTCCGGAACGATGACAACTTCCACGCTGGCCCGCCGTTCTCATACCGTCTGTGGTTTAGACCAATCTTCGGGGCTCAATCTAACAGAATCGGGGGTCCCGGCCCAGGCGGACAGGCGTCCGGGATCCGTACGGCAGGCCGCCGGCCGGCCCTATGGGCGGGCCGCCCCCGGAAAATTGCCCCCGCCATGTGGCCCCGCGCGGGAACCCGCACAGGCTAGGCTGCGTTGTGGACGACGAGACGTCCGAATACCACACCGACGAACAAGCCCCGTCGCATGGACACACCCAGTGGTCTAGTCCACAATGGCCGGGGGTGAGCGACACAGCCGGCGACGCGGCCGGCGACACACTGAGCCTCCGTCTTCCCCGCACAGGAAGGCGGACCGAGGATCCGGGCTCTCTGCCCTGACTGCCCCGGCTCCTCACCTTCGGCCGACGGGACCGCACACCCCGCGGCCGATATTGCTCCGGGCTGCGGTGCCGGGAGGGTTGAGGGTCCCTCCCAGGCGCCGCGGCCCGCGGGTGTTTCCCGCCCCGCGCATACCCCCAGGTACGCTCGCAGGCGTGCCCTCCATGAACGAACTCGTACGCCAGCACACCGCACTCGACGACTCCGACCTCGAGTGGCTGCATCTGCTGGTCTCGGAGTGGCAGCTGCTCTCCGACCTCTCCTTCGCCGACCTGGTCCTGTGGGTCCCCACCCGCGACGGCGCCCGCTACGTCTCCGTGGCCCAGATGCGCCCCAACACCGGCCCCACCTCCTACCAGGACGACATGGTCGGCCATCTCGTGCCCCGCGGCCGCCGCCCCCTGCTGGACGCCGCCCTGGACGAGGGCCGGATCGTGCGCGAGGGCGACCCGGAGTGGCGCGAGGAGGTCCCGGTCCGGGTCGAGTCCATCCCCGTCCGGCGCGACGGCCGGGTGCTGGGCGTCATCGCCCGCAACACCAACCTGCTCACCGTGCGCACCCCGAGCCGGCTGGAGCTCACCTATCTGCAGAGCGCGTCCGACCTCGCGCAGATGATCGCGGCCGGCTCCTTCCCGTTCCCCAACCAGCAGATGGACATGGACGCGGCCCCACGCGTCGGCGACGGCCTGATCCGCGTCGACGCCGACGGGGTCGTCCAGTACGCCTCCCCGAACGCGCTGTCCGCCTTCCACCGCATGGGCCTGGCCTCCGACCTGGTCGGCCAGCACCTCGGCCTGACCACCGCCGAACTGGCCCCGACGCGCGGCCCGGTGGACGAGGCGCTCGCCAAGGTCGCCAGCGGCTGGGCGCCCCGCGAGTTCGAGATCGAGGCCCGCGACGGGGTCATCCAGTTCCGCACGATCCCGCTCAAGCCGAAGGGCACCCGCATCGGCGCCCTCGTGCTGCTGCGCGACGTGACCGAACTGCGCCGCCGCGAACGCGAGTTGATCACCAAGGACGCGACCATCCGGGAGATCCACCACCGGGTGAAGAACAACCTCCAGACGGTGGCGGCCCTGTTGCGGCTCCAGGCCCGGCGCATCGAGTCCGAGCGCGGCCGCGAGGCCCTCGAAGAGGCGGTCCGCCGGGTCGGCTCGATCGCCATCGTGCACGAGACGCTCTCCCAGAACCTGGACGAGCGCGTGGAGTTCGACGAGATCGCCGACCGTGTGCTGGCGATGGTCGCCGAGATCTCGCCGGGCAAGGTCGCCGGCCGGCGCAGCGGGCGCTTCGGCATCCTGGACGCCGAGGTCGCCACCCCGCTGTCGATGGTCCTCACCGAGATCCTCCAGAACGCCCTGGAGCACGGCTTCGGCGAGGGCGAGACCGGGACGGTCGAGGTCTCGGCCGTCCGCGGCGGCACCAGCAAGGAGGCCCGTCTGCTGGTCACCGTCCAGGACGACGGCGTCGGCCTGCCCGCCGGCTTCGACCCGCACACCTCCGGCAACCTCGGTCTGCAGATCGTACGGACACTGGTGGAGGGCGAGTTGAGCGGGACCTTCGACATGGTCCCGGCCCCGGAGCGCGGAACCCAGGTGATCCTGGACATCCCGGTGCGCGCGCAGAAGTAGCCCGCGGGGCGGCGCCGCAGGCGCGGCGCACAGCAAGAAGCCCCGGACCGTTCAGGGGTCCGGGGCTCGAATGCTCGTTGCCAGCTTGTGCTGCGCATCGGGGGTACTGCGCGCTGCGGCTCGGGGGCGGGAGAAGCGTACTCGCTGCCGACGAGGTGATGTCGGCAGGCACACGCGCCGCCAAGCTCAGGCTTGCGGGGCGGGTGTCGTCAGGCGGAGGCCTGACGGGCCCGGTTGCGGGCGGCGCGGCGCTTCATCGCGCGACGCTCGTCCTCGCTGAGGCCACCCCAGACGCCGGAGTCCTGGCCGGACTCGAGCGCCCACTGCAGACACTGCTCCATAACCGGGCAGCGACGGCAGACGGCCTTGGCTTCCTCGATCTGCAGCAGCGCAGGACCGGTGTTGCCGATGGGGAAGAAGAGCTCGGGGTCTTCCTCGCGGCAAACGGCGTTGTGACGCCAGTCCATGGCTGCTACCTCTCCTTGGTATTACATGCGGGGTGCTTGTGAATGTGAACGCTTTCACGAATCCCCCAACAGATGAAGGGCCACCAGCCGGGTTTCCCTGGCGTGGTCCTGGAGTTCGTTGAGGGGTTCCGGTGATCAGTGGATGCCGGTGTTGCGGGCTGTCCCGATCGCCACGTAGAGACTCGCAAACCTCAGCGGCGGATACAACCCCTTCCGGAAAGTTTTTTTTGATTCCTCGGTGTCGACTAGGTCACAGCCGTACTTCCATGGGGTGGATCCTGGCCTAAACGTTCGAGTGAAAGGACTTCAGCCCTTTCTGCTCACACAATCACACGCAGTGCACGGCGTACGCCTGTGAACGTCACGCTGGTTCGCAGGCCCAGGTGGTCACCGTCCATCTGGAGGGGCAGCGGGACCTTCGAATGCAAGGTGAACCGGTCCAGGTCGTGCAGCGAGACGGCATGCTTGCCGTGCGGTCCCCGCTCGGGGGACGAAGTGAGCAACTGGGTGCCATATCGGGCAACCGAGGCGGTCGACAGACGGCTGAGACCGAGTACGTCGAGCCCGGTATCGAACGAGGCCTTAGGCGACGCGTACACCGGGCGATTGCCCAGATAGGTCCACGGAGCCGTGTTGCAGACTATGGACAGCACCAAATCGGTCACCGGGTCGGCGTCCGGCCGTTCCAGGGTGATGGTTCCGTGCCGGCGCTGTGATTCGCCCAACAACTGACGCACCGCCTGGCGGATATAGAGAGCGTGCGTGGATTTCCTGCCGCGCTCGCGCTGCTGCTCCACCCGGCCCACCACTCCGGCGTCGAAACCGAGGCCGGCGTTGAAGGTGAACCAGCGCGACGGCACCGCCTCGTCCTCCGTGCCGGGCGTGCCCGCCGCGAGCCCGAGGCCGACGGTGCGCTCGCGGCCCTCGCGCAGCGCGTCCAGCAGGGCGCCCGTGGCCTCCACCGGATGGTTGGGCAGATCCAGGGCGCGCGCGAAGACGTTGGTGGAGCCGCCCGGGACCACGGCGAGACCCGGCAGCGCCGGATCGGGCCCGGCGTGCAGCAGACCGTTGACGACCTCGTTCACCGTGCCGTCGCCGCCCAGGGCCACCACCAGGTCGACATTGCCGCTCTCCGCGGCCTGCCGGCCCAGATCGCGCGCGTGCCCGCGGTACTCGGTGGTGACCGCCTCCAGCTTCATCTCGCTCGCGAGGGCGTGGATGAGGACGTCGCGCGTGCGGGCACTGGTGGTGGTTGCCGCCGGATTGACCACGAGAAGTGCACGCATGAGTTGCAGCGTACCTACTGGGTGGTACCGGGCACAGGCCGAGGTGGGGATCGGGTAAGAGATCACGGGGTGAGCCTCGACACGAGGCGCGGCGTGCGCCGAGCCCGCGGTCCGCGGCCGGTCCGGGGGTGCGGGCTACCCTTCAGGGGTGAGCAGTGAGCAGACCCCCGCCGCCCCCGAAACCGCAGCGTCCCGCCCGCGCCGGGTGACGTATGCCGCCGCCCTGTGCGCGCTGGAGGGGCTGGCGCTCGTCGCGGGCGGGGTGTGGATGCTCGTCCTCGGCCTCACCGGCGACCCGGACGACCGTCAGCAGGCCGTCACCGGCGCAATCACCCTGATGGTGCTGGCGCTGCTGCCCCTGCTCGCCGCCCGCGGGCTGATGGCCCTGCGCGGCTGGAGCCGGGGGCCCGCCGTCATCACCCAGGTCATGGCGGTGCCGGTCGCCTACAACCTGCTCCAGGCCGACAGCATGGCCATCCCGGCCGGCATCGCCCTGATGGCCGTGGCCGTCGCCGCGCTGGTGCTGCTGGTCAACCGGGAGACGACCAGGGCCCTCGGGATCCGGGGACCCGGCCGCACACCGTAACGGCCCGCGCGGCCCGCCGCTCCGCTCCTGCGTCCCTCTACTCCTCGACGAGGAGCTTCTCCCGCAGCTGCGCGAGCGTGCGCGCCAGCAGCCGGGAGACGTGCATCTGCGAGATGCCGACCTCCTGCGCGATCTGCGACTGGGTCATGTTGCCGAAGAACCTCAGCAGCAGGATCCGCTTCTCGCGGGGCGGGAGGTCCTCCAGCAGCGGCTTGAGGGACTCCCGGTACTCGACGCCCTCCAGCGCCTCGTCCTCCGCGCCGAGCGTGTCGGCCACCGCCGGCGACTCGTCGTCGGTGTCCGGGACGTCCAGGGACAGCGTGGAGTACGCGTTGGCGGACTCCAGGCCCTCCAGGACCTCCTCCTCCGAGATGGCCAGCTTCTCGGCGAGCTCGTGGACCGTGGGGGAGCGGCCGTGCTGCTGCGACAGCTCGGCCGTCGCCGTCGTCAGCGCCAGCCGCAGCTCCTGGAGCCTGCGCGGCACCCGCACCGCCCAGCCCTTGTCCCGGAAGTGCCGCTTGATCTCGCCGACCACCGTCGGGGTCGCGTACGTGGAGAACTCCACGCCGCGCTCCGGGTCGAAGCGGTCGACGGACTTGATGAGACCGATCGTGGCGACCTGGGTCAGGTCGTCCAGCGGCTCGCCGCGGTTGCGGAACCGGCGCGCGAGATGCTCGACCAGCGGCAGATGCATGCGGACCAGCTGGTTGCGCATCTCCGCGTACTCGGGGCTGCCGTCCTGCAGCTTGCGCAGTTCCACGAACATCGCCCGCGCCCCGCTGCGGTCGGCCGGCACATGCGCCTGGGGCGCCGGCGCGGACGCGGGCGGCGTGGGCGCCGATACCGGTGCCGGTGGTTCGTGCTGTGTGCCCGGCGCGCTGTGTTCGCCGTCTCGCTCGTGCTCGCTCATCGTCCCGCCCGTCGCCCTGTGTCGAGCCCTCGCCTCTGCCCGGCCGGGGGGCGAGCCCCCCGTCCGCCTCTCCCGGGGCGAGTCCTGCACGGCCGCGTCCGGCCGACCCGCCTGCGCGGAGGCCGGGTCGTCCTCCGGATGCGGCCGGGCCTGCTCGGGAATGCCGTCGATGCCGTCGGCCATGCGTCGGGAACCGTCCGGAGGCAGTGGCGTCCCGGCGTCGCCGGCCGGCAGCCCCCGTGTGCCGCGCTCTTCGTCCCGCACCGGCCCGTCCCCGTTCCTCACGCCGGCCCGGGTCCCGCGCCGCGTTGTTTGTAGAGGCTGATCGACACGGTCCTGTCCTCGTCGACTGCGGAGGACACCTTGCCCGCCAGGGCGGACAGGACGGTCCAGGCGAAGGTGTCACGCGAGGGGGCGTGACCGTCCGTGGTCGGGGCCGAGACGGTGACCTCGAGCGAGTCGTCGACGAGACGGAACACGCAACTGAGCACCGAGCCGGGCACGGCCTGCTGGAGCAGGATCGCGCAGGCCTCGTCCACCGCGATGCGCAGGTCCTCGATCTCGTCCAGGGTGAAGTCCAAACGGGCCGCGAGGCCGGCCGTGGCCGTCCGCAGCACCGACAGGTAGGCACCCGCAGCCGGCAGCCGGACTTCCACGAAGTCCTGGGTCGCGGGCTCGCCTGCGATCTGGGACACCCTCACCTCCAAGGTGGTACAAGCTTTTCGGGGCCGGGGGTCGCCCCCCGGGTAACGCGTGTGTGGTGCAGCGGTGACGCTATCGCGCTCTCACGGCTCCTGTCCCCGGACCCCAACCCCCTGGCGTCACTCACAGTAAAGCTGTGAACACGCTCCGTGTCTAGAGGTCTGCGGACCCAAATGGGAAGAGGGCGCGCCGGGTTGACGTACCCAGGCGTCAGATGGTCGAACCGTACCCGCCGGACGGCCGGGGCGTCTCATGGGTTCAACGCCCGCACCGCCCCGAAAGTTCGCACCGGGCCGCGCCGCCCGCGGCGGGAGACCGGAAACAGGCCGCCCACGGGACCCGCGACCTGCCGGGACGCCTCACACGAGGACGTGGTCGACGAAGCACCAGCGCCAGTTCTCACCGGGTTCGAACGTCCGCATCACCGGGTGGCCGGAGTCCTTGTGGTGCGCGGTGGCGTGCCGGTTCGGCGAGGAGTCGCAGCAGCCGACATGGCCGCACGTCAGGCACAGTCGCAGTTGCACCGGGTGGGTGCCGTCCCTCAGGCACTCCGGACATGTCTCGCCCAGCGGGACGGGCTCGGGGTCGGGCAGCGCGTCGGCGTGGGTGCACTGTTTCATGATTGCCAGATTACGACGGGCGTGCGGACGACCGCGCGGAAAAAGAGGGCGGGCCGGGACATGGACGTGATGCCACTGCTGTTGCTGGTGGCCGGCAGTGCGGCGATCGCCGCGGCGGCCCGGCGCACCCCGGTGCCCGCGCCGCTGCTGCTGGTGGCGGTCGGCCTGGCCGTCTCCTACGTGCCCGGCGTGCCGGACTACACCCTGGACCCCGACGTCGTGCTGCCCCTGCTGCTGCCGCCGCTGCTGTACACCTCGGCCAGCGACAGCTCCTATCTCGACCTGCGCGCCCAGCTGCGGCCGGTGGCGCTGCTGTCCGTCGGCTACGTGCTCTTCGCGACCGTCGCCGTCGGCTGGGCCGCCTACCTCCTCGTCCCCGGGCTGCCGCTGACGGCCGCCCTGGTGCTGGGCGCGGTGGTCGCGCCGCCGGACGCGGTCGCGGCCACCGCCGTGGCCCGCCGGGTCGGCCTGCCCTCCCGGATCACCACCATCCTCCAGGGCGAGTCGCTGCTCAACGACGCCACCGCGATCACCGCCTACAAGGTGGCCCTCGCGGTCGTCGTCGGCGAAGGCGCCTCCTGGGCCGGCGGCATCGAGGAGTTCCTGGTGGCGGCGGTCGGCGGGACCGCCGTCGGCCTGATCCTCATGGCCCCCCTGCACTGGCTGCGCACCCACCTGAGGGAACCCCTCCTTCAGAACACACTCTCCCTGCTGATCCCCTTCGTCGCGTACGCGGCCGCCGAGCAGTTCCACGCCTCCGGCGTCATCGCCGTGGTCGTCGTCGCCCTCTACCTCGGCCACCGCGCGTGGGAGGTCGACTTCGCCACCCGGCTCCAGGAGGAGGCGGTGTGGAAGATGGTCGCCTTCGTGCTGGAATCCGCCGTCTTCGCGCTGATCGGTCTCCAGCTCCCGGTCGTCCTCAAGGGACTCGGCGCCTACGAGGGCCCGGAGGCCGCCTGGTACGCCGTCGTGCTGTTCCTCGTGGTCGTCGCGGCCCGCTTCCTGTGGGTGTACCCGGCGACCTTCCTGCCACGGCTCGTGTCCTCCCGCATCCGCGCGCGGGAGGAGAACCCCACCTGGCGGGGGCCCGTCGTCATCGCCTGGGCCGGCATGCGGGGCGTGGTCTCGCTCGCCATCGCCTTCTCCATCCCGCTCACCGTGGACGACGGCGACGCGCCCTTCCCGCACCGCAACCTCATCCTCTTCCTCACCTTCACCACCGTCATCGGCACCCTCGTGCTCCAGGGCCTGACCCTGCCCCCGCTGATCCGGCTGCTCAAGTTCCCCGACGCGGACCCCCA
Organism: Streptomyces sp. NPDC048481; assembly: GCF_043200075.1. Taxonomy (NCBI): domain Bacteria; kingdom Bacillati; phylum Actinomycetota; class Actinomycetes; order Kitasatosporales; family Streptomycetaceae; genus Streptomyces; species Streptomyces sp. NPDC048481. The sequence goes on along the minus strand of NZ_JBICXC010000002.1, from coordinate 173,870 downwards.
GGCCGCGACGCTCGCCGAGGCCAACGCCCAGGCGCAGGCCTCCAGGGTCGCCGAACAACGCCTCGACGACCTGCTCTCCGACGAGCGCAACGCCCTCCCCCCGCCCCTCGCCGACCGGCTCCGCGACGTCCTGGAGCGCCGCCGCAACGCCGTCTGGGAACGCCTGGGCCAGGTCAACCCGGTCACCGGCGAGACCGTCGACGACACCTACCGGCGGCTGTCGCGCGAGATGATCAGCGCCGAGCGCGAGATGTTCGTCCGCCTGCGCGACGGCCGCTACATCGACGACGAGATGCTGCGCACCCTGCTGCGCAGGCTGGACCTGGAGGAGGCGGCGGCCTACCGGGAGGCGACCTGAGGCCTCACCCGGAGAAGGGCGCGCCCGTCACCACCGCGGCCAGGCGGGTCCCGCGCGGGAAGGCGCCCTCCTCGGCCAGGACGGCGAGAGCGAAGAGCGACTTGGCGACATAGAGACGTTCGACGGCCACGCCGTGCCGGCGCTCGAAGTCCGCCGCGAAGTCCTCCAGCTCCGGGGTGACCCGCGCGTACCCCCCGAAGTGGAACCGCTCGTCGAGCCGCCACTCGCCCCGGCGGCCACCGAACGCCTCCTCCTGGAGAGCGAGTATCGCCGCCCCCAGGAATCCCCCCTTGAGCACCGGTATCCCCAGAGCCCGCTGGCCGGGCGCGAGACCGGCGGCCAGCCCCGCGAGCGTGCCGCCGGTGCCGCAGGCCAGCGCGACCACGTCGGCCCGCCCGCGCAGCTCCTCCCCGAGCGCCCGGCAGCCGCGCACCGCCGCCGCGTTGCTGCCCCCCTCGGGCACGACGTACGCGCCCTCGGCGCCCGCCGCGCCCAGGATCTCCCGCAGCGCCTGCGCCTCGCCCTTGCGCCGGTAGAGCGAGCGGTCCACGAAGCGCAGCCGCATGCCGTCGGCGGCGCAGCGGGCCAGCGAGGGGTTCAGGGGCCGCCCGGCCAGCTCGTCGCCGCGTACCACGCCCACCGTCGGCAGCCCCAGCAGACGGCCCGCCGCGGCCGTGGCCCGCAGATGGTTGGAGTAGGCGCCGCCGAACGTCACCAGCGTCCGCCCGGCCGCCCGCTCCAGATTGGGGACGAGCTTGCGCCACTTGTTGCCGATCAGCTCCGGATGGATCAGGTCGTCCCGCTTGAGCAGCAGCCGTACGCCGTGCCGGGCGAACCGGTCGTCGGCGACCTCCTGGAGCGGGGAGGGCAGGCTCGGGCGCAGGTCGGTCACCTGCCCATTGTCGAACACCGTTCGGCGCGGGACGCGCCGCTTCCCTGGCCCGCGATGATCCATTCCCGCTCTTTCGTGTAATACCACGAGCACGCAACGTGATGAAAGGCTGGCCGCGTGAACAGTGCACCGGCGCAGTTCGGCGCCCGTGCATGAATCGGGAGGGCAATTTCTCATGTCGGTAGGCGAAGAGGTCCGCTCGGAGTCGGGCAAGCCGCAGCAGAGTCTCGGCACCGCGGCCGCGCGGAACCTGGCCACCACGACCAAGTCCGCACCGCAGATGCAGGAGATCAGCTCCCGCTGGCTGCTGCGGAATCTGCCCTGGGTCGATGTGCAGGGCGGCACGTACCGGGTCAACAGGCGTCTGACGTACGCGGTCGGCGACGGCCGCATCACGTTCGTCAAGACCGGCGACCGGGTCGAGGTCATCCCGGCCGAACTGGGCGAACTGCCCGCGCTGCGCTCCTACGAGGACGAGGAGGTGCTCGGGGAGCTGTCCCAGCGCTGCCGGCAGCGGGAGTTCGGTCCCGGCGAGGTCATCGCCTCCTTCGGCAGCCAGACCGACGAGGTCTACCTGCTGGCGCACGGCCGCGTGGAGAAGGTCGGAACCGGCCCCTACGGCGACGACCAGGTGCTCGGAGTCCTCGCCGACGGCGCCTACTTCGGCGACCAGGCGCTGCTCGACGCGGACGCCATCTGGGAGTACACCGCCCGCGCGGACACGGCCTGCACGGTGCTGATCCTGGCCCGCCAGGACGTCGAGCAGGTCGCCGAGCGCGCCGACTCCCTGCGCGAACACCTCCAGCAACTGCGCACGATCCCCGAGCAGCGCACCAACAAGTACGGCGAGAAGGAGGTCGACCTCGCGGCCGGCCACGCCGGCGAGCCGGACATCCCGCACACGTTCGTCGACTACGACGCCAGGCCCCGCGAGTACGAGCTGAGCATCGCCCAGACCGTCCTGCGCATCCACTCGCGCGTCGCCGACCTCTACAACCAGCCCATGAACCAGACCGAGCAGCAGTTGCGGCTGACGGTCGAGGCGCTCAAGGAGCGCCAGGAGCACGAGCTGGTCAACAACCGGGAGTTCGGTCTCCTGCACAACTGCGAGTACGACCAGCGGCTCCAGCCGCACGACGGCGTGCCCAGTCCGGACGACCTGGACGAGCTGCTCAGCAGGCGGCGCGGCACCAAGATGCTCCTCGCCCACCCGCGCGCCATCTCCGCGATCGGCCGCGAGCTCAACAAGCGCGGCCTCGTGCCCGAGACGATCGACGTCGGCGGCAACCGCATCCCCACCTGGCGCGGGGTGCCGATCTACCCCTGCAACAAGATCCCCGTCTCCGAGGCGCGGACCAGCTCCATCATCGCGCTGCGCCTCGGCGAACAGGACCAGGGCGTCATCGGCCTGCGCCAGTCGGGCATCCCGGACGAGATCGAGCCGAGCCTGTCCGTGCGGTTCATGGGCATCAACGAACAGGCCATCATCAAGTATCTGGTCACGGCCTACTACTCGGCCGCCGTCCTGGTGCCGGACGCGCTGGGCGTCCTGGAGAACGTCGAGATCGGCCGCTGGCGGTGACCTCCGCCGTCAGGCGGCAGCGGGGCGGAACGCGGGAAAGGCGGACGTCCGTCGGCGACCGGGGCGAGGGCCACGCGGGGACGGCCGACGGGCACGAGGCGGCGGCGCTCCTGGAGCGGTCCAGGGCGTCCGTCGACCCGGCGCTGCGGGCGGCGCTCGACTCGCTGCCCGCCTCGATGCGCCGGGTCGCGCTCTACCACTTCGGCTGGGAACACGCGGACGGCACCCCGGCCGCGGACAACGCCGGCAAGGCGATCCGGCCGGCGCTGGTGCTCGCCGCGGCCGCGGCGCTCGGCGGCCCGCAGGCCCGTGCGGCGGCGGTGCCGGCCGCCGCCGCGGTCGAACTGGTCCACAACTTCACGCTGCTCCACGACGACGTGATGGACCGGGACAGCACCCGACGCCACCGCCCCACCGCGTGGACCGTGTTCGGCGACGCCGACGCGATCCTCGCCGGGGACGCCCTCCAGGCCCTCGCCCTCGGCCTGCTCGCCGCGGATCCGCACCCCGCCTCCCGGCCGGCCGCGGCCAGGCTCGCGGCGTGCGTGGTCGAACTGTGCGCCGGCCAGCAGGCGGACACCTCCATGGAGAGACGCGGCCCCGCCGGCGTCACCCTCGACGAGGTGCTCGTCATGGCCGAGGCCAAGACGGGCGCGCTGCTCGGCTGCGCCTGCGCGGTCGGCGCGCTGTACGCGGGAGCGGCCGAACGGGACGTCGAAGCGCTGGACGCGTTCGGCCGGGAGGCCGGGCTCGCCTTCCAGCTCATCGACGACGTCATCGGGATATGGGGGGATCCGCGGCACACCGGCAAACCGGCCGGCGCGGATCTCGCCGCCCGCAAGAAGTCCCTGCCGGTGGTCGCCGCCCTGACCTCGGCCACCCCGGCGGCCGGCGAACTCGCCGCGCTGTACGCGGCGCCCTACGACCCGGCCGACCTGGACCGCACGACGCTGGCCGTCGAGCGGGCGGGCGGCCGCGCGTGGGCGCAGGAGCAGGCGGCCGACCGGATGGCCCGCGCCATGCAGGAGCTGGCCCGTGCGGTGCCGGACCCCGAGTCGGCGGGCGGCCTGCTCTGTCTGGCCGAGTTCGTCACCCGCCGCACCACATAGGCCCACCCGCCCGCGGCCCGTTCAGGGGTGCGGCGGGCAGGTGGGTGGTGCCCCGGCCCGCCCCACCCGTGGCGCTCGGCCGACCGGGGCATCGGCGGGTCCATGCGTCTGCCCAGGCCGCCTGCCCAGGCCACCTGTCCTGGCCTGCCAGGGCAGGCGGCCGTCCCGGAGTCGGCCGACGGCGGCCGTTGGGCACCGGCCCCCCAGCGGGCTTTGGTCCTGCCGGGGGAGGGGGCCGTGCGGTGGGAGGCCGGTGGCGTACGACCGGGAGCGGTTCGGCTGGGGTCGCCCTACTCTGAGGACATGGACAGGGAACAACGCGTCTGTTCCGCCTGCGGGGAGCCCGTGCAGTCCGTCGTCCGGCGGCACAAGACGCTGGGCGCGTGGGTGCCGCGCTGGGCGGCGGGACCGTGCCACAACCCCGACTGCGAGGCGTACGTGGAGGCGGGCCCCCAGCCCCACCTCGCCGCGCCCGGCGACGACAGCGGTCCGGGACATCCGGCCGGCCCCGAGCGCTCCGCCACGTCGGAAGAGGGGCCCGGCGCTCCCGCCGCCCGGTCCTCGTGACCGCGCGCCGCGGGCCGCGAGGGGCAGGTCAGGAACCCGTCCGGGGCAGTCCGCCGGTCTGCGCGTCGCGGCCGGTCAGGCAGTACAGGCCGCCCGCCGGGTCGCGCAGCACCGTCCAGTGCGGGTGACGGGCCACCAGCCGCGCGCCCAGCCGTTCGTGGCGTGCGCGCACCGCGTCCACGTCCGCGCCGCAGGCGAGGTCGAGATGGGCGGAGACCTGACCCGCGCCCGCACCGCCGGCGCCGTCACCGCCGGCCGGCTCGTCGTCGAGCCGCTGGAGCAGGATGCGGATCGGCAGTCCGGCGGGCTGCTCGACCACATGGAACTCGGGCCGGGATCCCGCCCGGGCCGGCCAGTCGGGCAGCAGCGCGGTCCAGAAGGCTGTTTCGGCTTCGAACGCCGACGGCGGCACGTCCAGGCACACCTGGTCGACGCGGCTGCCGGCCACCACAGGGGGCCGTACGGCCTCCCCGAGCCACGGCACCGCGCAGAACGCGTGCCCGGCCGGGGAACGCAGCACGGCCCAGCCGTCGTGCAGGGCGACCGGCTCCGCGCCGAGCGCGCGGGCCTCCTCGACGAAACCGGGCACGTCCTCGACGGCGAAGTCGAGATGCGCGCCGCCGTCGCCGTCCGCGACGCCCTGGAGTTTCACGCAGGCGTCCGCGCCGTCCGGCAGCAGGGTGACGAACTCCTCCCGCTCGCCCCGGAACGCGGACAGCCGGGTGTCCGTTACCGCCGTCCAGAACGCGCCGGCCCGGTCGAGGTGCGCGGCGGGCCGGTCCACGAAGGCGTAGGTCCAGCGGACCGGTCGGCTCATGCCCTGCGCTCCAGGAACCGCAGCATGTTCCCGGCCGGGTCCCGGAACGCGCAGTCGCGCACCCCGTAGGGCTGGTCCGTCGGCTCCTGGAGCACCTCGACGCCGGCCTCCCGCACGCGCGCGTGCAGCGCGTCGCAGTCGGCGGTGGTGAAGATGACGCCGCGCAGCACGCCCTTGGCGAGCAGCCGGGCCATCGCCTCCCGGTCGGCAGGGGAGAAGTCCGGGTTGGCGCCCGGCGGCTCCAGCACGATGTCGACGTCGGGCTGGAGCGGCGAGCCCACGGTCACCCACCGCATGCCCTCGTAGGAGACGTCGTTGCGGACTTGGAGACCGAGCACCTCGACGTAGAAGTGCAGGGCCTTGTCGTGGTCGTCGACGGCGACGAAGCACTGGTGGAGTCTGAGGTCCATGGGTTCAGCCGTGAGTTCAGCCATGCCCCCAGCCTAGGCGGGGCGGCTCCGCCGGGGGCGGGTGAAGGTCCTGGCCACGCAGGGCGTGATCACCGCGCTCTCGTCGTGCGAGCGGGCCCGGTACGCGCTCGGGGTCTCGCCGACCAGCTCGGTGAACCGGGAGCTGAACGAGCCGAGCGAGGTGCAGCCGACCGCCATGCAGACCTCCGTCACGCTCAGGTCGCCGCGCCGCAGCAGGACCTTGGCGCGCTCGACGCGGCGGGTCATCAGATAGGCGTAGGGCGTCTCGCCGTAGGCCTCGCGGAAGCTGCGCTGGAAGTGGCCGGGGGACATGAGCGCCGTGGCGGCGAGCGCGGCGACGTCCAGCGGCTCGGCGTACTCGCGGTCCATCCGGTCCCGCGCCTGCCGCAGCCTCACCAGGTCCTCCCGATTCATCACGCCAGGATCGCACGGTCCTCGTCCGCCGGGCCCGCGGCGGGCATCCTCGGCGCAGGTCCGGGAAGTCGGTGGGCAGAGGTGCGCGGGCGTGGCGCGGGGCGCATGGTGATCGCAGGACGGGGCACCCTGCTCGCGGCGGCGGCCCCGGTCCTCCCGCGGTCCCCCGCCCGACGCCCAGGACAGCCCTGACGTCCGGGACGGCCCCGACGCCCACACCCGAGAAGCGCCCCGACACCCAAGACAGGCCCGGCGTCCGCGACATGACGGACGCCTGAGACGACGGACGCCGAGACATGACCGACACGCGAGCGGACATCCGAGACCGGGAGGCGGACGCCATGACCACACGGCCCCTGCTGTCCGACGACGCCGACCTGCGGGTCGACTACACCGACCAGGACGACCCCGTGCTGATCAGGGCGGACGGAAGCCCGGTCGACACGTGGCGGGAGAACTACCCGTACGCCGAGCGCATGGAGCGCAAGGAGTACGACTGCCACAAGCGGCTCCAGCAGATCGAGCTGCTGAAGCTCCAGAGCTGGATCAAGGAGACGGGACGCCGCCTCGTCATCCTCTTCGAGGGCCGGGACGCGGCCGGCAAGGGCGGCACCATCAAGCGGTTCACCGAGCACCTCAACCCGCGAGGCGCGAGGGTCGTGGCCCTGGAGAAGCCCACCGAGCGCGAGCGCGGGCAGTGGTACTTCCAGCGGTACGTCGAACAGCTGCCGACGGCGGGCGAGATCGTGCTCTTCGACCGGTCCTGGTACAACAGGGCCGGCGTCGAACGCGTCATGGGCTTCTGCACGGACGACGAGTACCAGCGCTTCGCCCGTCAGGCCCCGATGTTCGAGCGGATGCTCGTGGACGACGGCGTCGACCTGGTGAAGTTCTGGTTCTCGGTGTCGCAGAGCGAGCAGCGCACCCGTTTCACGATCCGCCGGATCGACCCCGTACGGCAGTGGAAGCTCAGCCCGATGGACCTCGCCTCGCTGGAGCGCTGGGACGACTACACCGCCGCCAAGGTCGCCATGTTCCGCGAGACGGACACCGCGTACGCGCCCTGGACGGTGGTCAAGAGCAACGACAAGAAACGGGCGCGGGTCGAGGCCATGCGCAGCGTGCTCGCCCGGTTCGACTACGACGACAAGGACGAGGAGGTCGTCGGCACCCCCGACCCGCGCATAGTCGGCGCTGCGGCCGGGCTGCTGGAGGTGGGCGAGGGCGACGAGGACGCCGTCTGAGCGGCGCCGCCCACGGCATGGCGAAGGGGCCCGGTCGGATGCCGACCGGGCCCCTTCGCGCAAGGCGCGACGCGCGTTCCCCGCGACCCGCGATGGTGCACCGACCGCAGGTCCTGGACGGGTACCTGCGGGTCAGGCCTTCTTGGTCTCCCAGAAGATGTCGCTGATCTGGCCGATCAGCTCCAGGGCCTTCTCGCCCGTCTTCGGGTCCGTCGAGGCCTTGGCGGCCGACAGAGCCTTCAGGGCGTCGTTGACGAGCTGGTGCAGCTGGGGGTACTTCTCGAAGTGCGGAGGCTTGAAGTAGTCGCTCCACAGCACGGAGACGTGGTGCTTCGCCAGCTCGGCACGCTGCTCCTTGATGACGGTGGCGCGCGCCTGGAAGTGCGGGTCGTCGTTGGCGGCCATCTTCTCCTGCACGGCCTTCACCGACTCCGCCTCGATGCGGGCCTGGGCCGGGTCGTACACGCCGCAGGGCAGGTCGCAGTGTGCGCTGACCTTGACCGTGGGGGCAAACAGGCGGGAAAGCATGGAGCGTTCCTTCCTCGTGATCGTCTTCTCAGGTGGGACATTACTCCCTGGGGGAGGGCTTTTGGCGGGTGCCCCCTGGGGCTTAGGACAAAAGTCCGGGGTCAGACTGGGACTGGTGGAGGATCGGACCGGGGAGGTGCCGGGGATGCCGGAACTGTCGCAGGAGGGCGAGCGGGGCAGGGCCGCCGCGCCGTTCGGGCTGGCCGAGGTGACCGGTCCGTCCATGGTGCCCACGCTCCGGCACGGGGACCGGCTGCTGGTGCACTACGGCGCCCGGGTGCGGCCAGGTGACGTGATCGTGCTGCGGCACCCCTTCCAGCAGGACCTGCTGGTCGTCAAGCGGGCCGCCGAGCGCCGGGAGGGCGGGTGGTGGGTCCTCGGGGACAACGCCTTCGCCGGCGGCGACAGCACGGACTACGGCACGGTGCCCGACGAGCTGATCCTCGGCCGGGCGCGGCTGCGCTGGCGTCCGCTCGCGCCGGGTCAGCGCTCGCCGCTGGCGGTGGTGCGCTGGGCGCTGTCGGCGGCCAGGCCGCTGTCGGCGGCGCGGTCGCGGTCGGCCTCCAGGCGCTTGCGGGCGCGGTAGGCGGCGACGTTGGCGCGGGTGGCGCACCGGTCGGAGCAGTAGCGCCGGGAGCGGTTGGTGGAGGTGTCGAGGTAGGCGTTGCGGCAGGGGCTCGCCTCGCACAGGCCCAGCCGGTCGACGCCGTACTCGGTGAGGTGGAAGGCCAGGCCCATGGCGGCGATGGCCGCGTAGCCCGCCGTCGCGTTGGACGGGTGGTCGGCGAGGTGCATGTGCCACAGCGGGCGGCCGTCGTCGTCGCGGAAGTCGTGGCCGGAGATCTGCGGGCTGACCGGGAACTCCAGCAGCAGGGAGTTCAGCAGGTCCACCGCGAGGGTCTCGTCGCCGCCGTCGGCCGCCTCGAAGACCGCCCGCAGCCGGCCGCGGACCGAGCGGAACCGGGTGACGTCCGCCTCGGTGGCCCGGCGGGCGGCCGACTGGTTGCCGCCGAAGAGGCCCCGGACGGCCTCGACGGACGTCAGGGCGTCCTTGCCCCGGGTCGGCTCCTCGCTGTTGACGAGCCGCACGGCATAGTCCGAGTAATAGGCCAGTTCCACGTGTAGTCCTTACGGGGGCGCTCTGTGGTCGGGGTGCGGGAGGAGTAACGGCCGTTGGTGGCTCCAGGGTATTACGCCGATCGGGGCGGGAAGGTGACGACGGACGCGCGCGGGCCGCTCCGGTCGTCCGGCGGGGAAACGAGGAGGGGCGGTACGGAATTCTCCGTACCGCCCCTCCTCGCGTGTGCGCCGGTGCCGCTAGAGCACCTTCGACAGGAACGCCTGCGTCCGCTCGTGCTGCGGGTTGGTCAGCACCTCGCGCGGGTTGCCGGACTCGACGACCACGCCGCCGTCCATGAAGACCAGGCTGTCGCCGACCTCGCGGGCGAAGCCCATCTCGTGGGTGACGACGACCATCGTCATGCCGGACTCGGCGAGGTCGCGCATGACGTCGAGGACGTCGCCGACCAGCTCCGGGTCGAGGGCCGAGGTCGGCTCGTCGAACAGCATCAGCTTGGGGTCCATGGCGAGCGCCCGCGCGATGGCGACGCGCTGCTGCTGGCCGCCGGACAGCTGCGAGGGGTAGTTGCCGGCCTTGTCGGCGAGGCCGACGCGGTCCAGGAGCTCACGCGCCCGCTCCCGGGCCTGGGCCTTGCTGGCGCCCTTGACCTGCACCGGGGCCTCGACGATGTTGTCGAGCGCCGTCATGTGCGGGAACAGGTTGAACCGCTGGAAGACCATGCCGATGTCCCGGCGCTTGAGCGCGACCTCGCTGTCCTTCAGCTCGTACAGCTTGTCGCCCTTCTGGCGGTAGCCCACCAGGTCCCCGTCGACGTACAGCCGGCCGGCGTTGATCTTCTCCAGGTGGTTGATGCACCTGAGGAAGGTCGACTTGCCGGAGCCGGACGGGCCGATGAGGCAGAACACCTCGCCGTTCTTGACCTCCAGGTCGATGCCCTTGAGGACCTCGACCGCGCCGAAGGACTTGTGGACGCCCTCGGCCTTCACCATCGCGGTCATGCCGCACTCCTTTCGCGGCCGATCGAGAGCAGGTTCGCCTTGATCTTCTGGAAGACGGTGGGCGGGAGGCTGCGGCTCGAACCGCGTGCGTAGTAGCGCTCCAGGTAGTACTGGAAGACGCTGAAGACGCTGGTCATGACCAGGTACCAGATGGAGGCGACGAACAGCAGCTCCATCACGGCGAACGACGAGGAGCCGATCACCGAGGTCGAGCGCAGGAGCTCGTTGTACGTCACCACGTACACCAGCGACGAGGTCTTCAGCATGTTGATGAACTCGTTGCCGGTCGGCGGCACGATCACCCGCATGGCCTGCGGGATGACGATCCGGCGCAGCGTCCTGCCGTGGCTCATGCCCAGCGCGTGGGCGGCCTCGGTCTGCCCCTCGTCCACGGCCAGCAGGCCGGCCCGGCAGATCTCGGCCATGTACGCGGCCTCGTTCAGGCCGAGGCCGAGCAGGGCGCACATGAACGGCGTCATGACGTCCGTCATCTCGTCCTTGTAGATCGGACCGAGGTTCAGGACGGGGAAGATCAGCGCCAGGTTGAACCACATCAGCAGCTGCACGTAGACCGGCGTGCCGCGGAAGAACCAGATGTAGACCCAGGCGACCGTGCTGGTCACCGGGTTCTTCGACAGCCGCATCACGGCCAGCAGGACGCCCAGGACGACGCCCAGCACCATGGACAGCACGCTGATCAGCAGCGTGCGCCCGGCGCCCGCGATGACCGTCGAGTCGAACAGCTGGTCGCCGACGGTGTTCCACTGGATGTCGCCGTTCGCGAAGGCGTTGACCAGCAGTGCCAGGAGCGCGAGGACGATGACGGCGCTGACCCAGCGGCCGTAGTGGCGCACCGGGATGGCCTTGATGGCCTCCGGCGGGCCGGCGAACGCCGACGTCTTGGACACCGGCGGGTTGTCCTCGGGTGGTGCACCCGCGGGGGACTTGTCGAACTTGTCAGTCATGGGGACTGCCCTTCGAAGACTTCAGGAGGTGCGGGTGGATCACTTGCCGCCGTTGACCGTGGCGGACTTGATCGCGCCGCTCTCGGCGCCCCACTTCTCCAGCACCTTCTGGTACGAGCCGTCCTTGATGATCGCGTCGACGGCCTCCTTGAGGGCGTCGCGCAGCTGGGTGTTCTTCTTGTCGACGACGATGCCGAACGGAGCGGCCTCGTACTGCTTGTCGAGCACCTCGAAGGTGGCGCCGCCGCCGGCCTTGCGGGCCATGTCCACGGCGACCGGGTAGTCGTTGACGCCGGCCACGGCGCCGCCGGACTTCACGCGGGTCTGGGCCTCGGTGTCGTTCTCGAACGACTCGATCTTGAGGGCCTTCTTGCCGCCGTCGGTGCACTTCTTCGACTGCGTCTGGAGGGCCTCTTCGTAGGTGGTGCCCCGCTGCACGGCGACGGTCTGGCCGCAGAGGTCGTCCAGGGTCTTGATGCCCTTGGGGTTGCCCTTCTTCACGTAGACGGCCGTGCCGGCGGTGAAGTAGTCCACGAAGTCGACGCCCTCGCCGAGCTTCTTGCCCTTGTCGTCCAGGCCTTCCTGGCGCTGCTTGTTGTCCGTGATCGACGACATGGCCACGTTGTAGCGGCCGGTGTTCACGGCCGTGATCAGGGTGTCGAAGCCGCCCGAGGTGAACTGGAACTCGACGCCGAGCTGCTTGCCGAGCGCGGCGGCGATGTCGGGGTCGACGCCCACGATCTTGCCGCCCTCGACGGACTCCATCGGGGCGTATTCGGCGTTGGTGCCGACCTTGATGACGCCCGCCTTCTGGATGTCGGCCGGGAGCTTGGAGAAGAGGGGGGCCTTGCCGGAGCTGCTCGACGCCTCGGAGGAGCTGCCGCCGCTGTTGGTCTGGTCGCCGCAGGCGGAGAGCAGCAAGGCGCCCGCGACCGCGAGAGATCCGACCGCTGCCAGGCGGGTGCGCGCGGCGGTCGTGTGACGGGTGGTGCGTGCGGTCATGGTGGGTTCCTCCGGCGGATGGATGGAGATGCCGATGGCTCGACAAATGCCGATGGGTCGACGAGAACACAGACCTTCGGGTGTCGCGACCTCGTGTGATTACGGCATCTTGCCATTCGGACGACGCCATTCAGGGGGCCAGCCATGTCAAAATCGGATAACGGGCGACCCCCGAACCGCATCAGTCCGGTACATCACGACCGGACGGAGCCGGACCATCTGCGGGAATCTCCCGTTCCGGCCGAAAGATCTTCGGTTCCTCCCATGATGTGATCACCCGACCTCTGTCCCGTTGTCGCCCCGTCCCACGTCAAGGCCGTGTCAAGCGTCGCCAAGGACCGGTAAGGGATGTCAAAGGCTTGTCAAGGGTTTTCCGGGTTCCGGGCGGGTCCTCGCGCATGAGCCGTGTCACTCAAGGTGATCTCTGTCGAAGGTCCACAGCTCCGGTGATGTGACCTTGCACCGAATGGACTCGTCGGCTGTGGTCTCCGTCCGGTAAGAAGGTTTTTTACACCCCTCATCCGGGGCTCAGGGCGCGTGTGCGGCGCGCCCGACGCCAGGCGCCCGTTCGCATCACCTCAGGGCCCTGTGCGATGCCCGCCCACTTCTCAATCAGGAGTGGCCACCCTCAAACCATGCAGACCTAAGGGGTACGACACAGTGGCAGCGGAGATCGTCAATCCTCGCAGCGAGAACGCCGACCAGACGGGCCGGGAGGGCGGTGCGGAGCCCCTCGACTCGTTCGACCCGGTGTTCGCGCTGCACCGAGGCGGAAAGATGGCCGTGCAGGCCACCGTCCCGGTCCGCGACAAGGACGACCTGTCCCTCGCTTACACCCCCGGCGTCGCGCGCGTGTGCACCGCGATCGCGGAACAGCCGGACCTGGTGAACGACTACACCTGGAAGTCGTCCGTCGTCGCCGTCGTGACCGACGGCACGGCGGTGCTCGGACTCGGGGACATCGGCCCCGAGGCGTCCCTCCCCGTGATGGAGGGCAAGGCCATCCTCTTCAAGCAGTTCGGCGGCGTGGACGCGGTTCCGATCGCGCTCGCCTGCACGGACGTGGAGGAGATCATCGAGACGGTGGTGCGTCTGGCGCCCTCGTTCGGCGGAGTGAACCTGGAGGACATCTCGGCGCCGCGGTGCTTCGAGATCGAGCGCCGCCTCCAGGACGCCCTCGACATCCCGGTCTTCCACGACGACCAGCACGGCACCGCCATCGTCACGCTGGCGGCGCTGCGCAACGCGGCCCGGCTGAGCGGACGCGGCATCGGCGAGCTGCGGGCGGTCATCTCGGGCGCCGGCGCGGCCGGTGTCGCCATCGCCAGGATGCTGGTCGAGGCCGGCATCGGGGACGTCGCGGTCGCGGACCGCAAGGGCGTCGTCTCGGCGGAGCGGCAGGACCTGACCGACGTCAAGCGCGAGCTGGCCTCCTTCACGAACAAGGCGGGGCTGACCGGCTCGCTGGAGAGCGCGCTCGCGGGCGCCGACGTCTTCATCGGCGTCTCGGGCGGCACCGTGTCCGAGGAGGCGGTGGCCTCGATGGCGAAGGGCGCGTTCGTCTTCGCCATGGCCAACCCGACCCCGGAGGTGCACCCGGAGGTCGCCCACAAGTACGCGGCGGTCGTCGCGACCGGGCGGTCGGACTTCCCGAACCAGATCAACAACGTGCTGGCGTTCCCCGGGATCTTCGCCGGCGCGTTGCAGGTGCGGGCGTCCCGGATCACCGAGGGCATGAAGCTCGCCGCCGCCGAGGCGCTGGCGGGCGTCGTCGGCGACGATCTCGCGGCTGACTACGTGATCCCGTCGCCGTTCGACGAGCGGGTCGCCCCCGCCGTGACGGCGGCGGTCGCCGCGGCCGCCCGTGCGGAGGGCGTCGCCCGCCGCTGACGCACACCCCGAATGGTCCCGTCCGCGAGGGCGGGACCATTCCTTTGCCCGCCGACCGGCCCGTTCGGGTGACGGCGCCCGGCGCCCGGTCGCGACGACCGCCGAACGAGCCGAGCGCAAGAGGGTGTGTCTCACAGTCCCGTCCGGTTTCGTTCGACGGCGCCGGACCCTAGGGTCGGGATCATGTTCGCCGCCTACGCCGCCCGAATCGACCGCGACCAGCCGCTTTCCGGCCTGGAGTTGGGGGAGCGCCCGGCCCCCGAGGCCCGTCCCGGCTGGAGCGTCGTCGACGTCCGGGCCGCTTCCCTCAACCACCACGATCTCTGGTCGCTCAAGGGCGTCGGTCTTCCGGAGGGCCGGCTGCCGATGATCCTCGGCTGCGACGCCGCCGGTGTCGACGCGGACGGCAACGAGGTCGTCCTGCACTCCGTGATCGGGCAGACCGGGCACGGCGTCGGGCCCGACGAGCCGCGCTCCATCCTCACCGAGCGGTACCAGGGCACCTTCGCCGAGCAGGTCGCCGTGCCCACCTGGAACGTCCTGCCCAAGCCGAAGGAGCTCTCCTTCGCGGAGGCCGCCTGTCTGCCCACGGCCTGGCTGACGGCGTACCGCATGCTGTTCACCAACGCGGGCGTGCGCCCCGGCGACTCCGTTCTCGTCCAGGGCGCCGGCGGCGGGGTCGCCACGGCGGCCATCGTGCTGGGCAAGGCGGCCGGGCTGCGGGTCTTCGCCACCAGCAGGGACGAGGCCAAGCGCAAGCGGGCGCTGGAGCTGGGCGCGGTCGAGGCCGTGGAGCCCGGCGCCCGGCTGCCGCAGCGGGTGGACGCCGTCATCGAGACCGTCGGCGCGGCCACCTGGTCGCACTCGGTGAAGTCGCTGCGGCCCGGCGGCACGCTCGTCATCTCCGGCGCGACCAGCGGCGACGCCCCTTCGCACGCCGAGCTGACCCGGGTCTTCTTCCTGGAGCTGAAGATCGTCGGCTCCACCATGGGCTCCAGGGGCGAGCTGGAGGACCTGCTCTCTTTCTGCGCCCTCACCGGCGTCCGGCCCGTCATCGACGAGGTGCTCCCGCTCGACCGGGCCCGCGAGGGCTTCGAGCGGCTCGCGGCCGGCGAGCAGTTCGGCAAGATCGTGCTCACCAACGGCTGACGTCCCGCCGGTGGTCCGGCGTGCGCGGTCGCGGGGCGGGTCCGGGGTTCCGGACCCGCCCTTTTCGCACCCGTCATGTCAACCATGGTTGACGGGAGCCTGTTGTCAACGTAGGTTGACGTCATGACCGAAGCAACGGATCTCGCCGAGCGGGCCGGTGACCGCGATCCACGGGTGGGGCTGCGCGCCGTCGCGGCACTGCGCCGGCTGCTGGAGCAGCTGGAGGCGGTGCAGGTGCGCAGCGCACGCAACCAGGGCTGGTCGTGGCAGGAGATCGCCGCGGAACTCGGGGTCACCAGGCAGGCCGTGCACAAGAAGTACGGGAGGCAATGATGTTCGAGCGATTCACGAAGGACGCGCGCGCCGTGGTGCGGTCGGCGGCGGCGCACGCCGAACGGGCGGGTGCGCAGCGGGTGGAGGAGACGCATGTGCTGCTGGCCCTCCTCGACGGGGAGACGGGCCGCGGCTCGTTCGCGCTGACCTCGCTCGGGCTGCCGCCGGGCGGACGCGGGGACGTCGTACGGGACCTGGGCGAGGTGCGCCGCCGGGGAGGTCTCTCCCGGGCCGACGCCGACGCCCTGTCGGGGCTGGGCATCGACGTCGGCGAGATCGTCTCGCGGGTGGAGGAGGCGCACGGGGAGGGCGCGCTGGCGGCCGAGGGCCGGCCGGGTCCGGGCGCGCGCCTCTTCGGCGGGCGGCCTTTCGACCGCGGCGCCAGGGAGCTGCTCACGGACACGCTGCGCATCGCCCTCGCCCGGCGCGAGCGGCAGATCGGCGCCGAGCATCTGCTGCTCGCCCTCACCGCCCGCCGCGGCGTCCCCTCGGAGGTCCTCGCCGACCACGGCGTCACCTACACCGCCCTCACCCGCGTGCTGTACGGCGACGGGGGTCGGCACGGGGGCGAGGGCGAGGGAGGCGTCACCGCCGTGGCCGGCTGAGAGGCCGGCCGGGGGCGGAGGGCAGGGGCCGGGGGCCCGTCGAGGCGGGCTCCCGCTCAGGGGTTGGGGTTGCGGAGCACCACGCCGATGTGGGCCGCCGCCGTCGACAGATGACGGCGGGCCTCGCGGAGCTGTCCGGCGGTGACGCCGTGGTCGCGGGCCGCGTCGCGGATGTCGTCGCGGAAGCGGTCGAGGAGGCGGTCCAGGTCACGGGCGGGCTCGCCGCCGAGGTCCTCGTGGGCCCAGGCCGGCTCGTACTCGGCGGGGAAGTCCTCCGGGGTGCGGACGTACTCCGCAGCGGCGTCCGCCGAGGTCTCCGTGGATCCGGCCGCCTTCGTGAACGAAGGGCCCGGCGACGAAGCCTGCGACGAAGGGGACTCGGGTGAAGAGGACGGGGCCGGAGGGGTCTGTGCGGACGACGCCGGGCCCGTGGAGCCGGGGCGGCCGAAGCCGAAGTCCCTGCCGTACTCGCGCCCGAAATCCTTGCCGAACTCGCCGAACTCCTTGGCGAGTTCCGTCAGGCCCTCGCGGACGCCCGTCGGCCAGTCGCCCCTGGTGAAGTGGTCCTGGACCTGTTCCTGCACCCGGCGCGCTATGCGCTGGACCTCTTCCTGGGCCTGGGAACGCGCCCGGTCCTGCGCCTCCTTGGCCTGGCGGCGGGCCCGCTGGGCCTCCTCGCGGGCCCGGCGGCTCTCGTCCTTGGCCCGGCGGGCCTGCTCCTTCCACTCCTGCTTGACGCGACGCATCTCCTCCTTGGCGGCCCGCCACGCCTCCCGGTCCCCGAACTCGCCGAACTCCCCGAATTCGCCGGGGCCCCCGGGCTCGCCGCGGTCCGCCGCACCCGCGCCCGTGCCTGTGCCCTTGCGGGCCTGGGACGCCGCCGCCCGCATCTCGCGCCGCAGATCGCCCGCCGCGCCGCGCACGTCGGCCCTGATCTCCGCGGCCAGCTCGGCGACCGACTCGCGGATCTCCAGCTCCAGGTCCGCCAGCTCGCCGCTGCGGTCGGCCAGTTCGGCCCGGCCCGCGTCGGTGATGGCGTACACCTTGCGGCCGCCCTCGGTGGTGTGGGTGACCAGGCCCTCGGCCTCCAGCTTGGCCAGCCGCGGGTACACGGTGCCGGCCGACGGCGCGTACAGCCCCTGGAAGCGCTCCTCCAGGAGGCGGATCACCTCGTAGCCGTGGCGCGGCGCTTCGTCCAGGAGTTTCAGCAGGTAGAGGCGCAGGCGGCCATGGGCGAAGACGGGAGGCATCTCAGAGCACCTTCTTGTCGGTCGTGCCGTCGGCCGGGGCGCCGGAGGCGTTCTCGCCGCCGGGTCCGCGATCGGCGTCGTCGCGTGGGCCGGGGCGTGGGCCGGACCGCTCTTCGCCCCGCGCGTCGGTGTGCGGCTCGTCCGCCGCGGGCCTGCGCAGCAGGGCGATCGAGCCGGAGACCGTGGTGGCCTTCAGGCTGCCGTTGCCCGCGCCCAGCCGGCCGGTGATGCGCTTGGCGCCCCACTGCCCGCTGACCCGTAGATCCTCGAAGGCGTTGGAGACCGAGCCGCTCGCGGTGTTCGCCTCCACCCGGGCGTCGGCCGGATGGGGCAGCCTGATGGCGATCTCGCCCGAGACGCTGGTCAGGTTGATTCCGGCGGGCCGGCCGGTCGGGTCCAGGTCGACGATCATCGAACCGCTGACGGAGTCGGCCTTCACGGAGGAGCCCGCCTCGACCACGGTCAGGTCGCCGGAGACGGAGTTGAAGCGCAGGTCGCCGGTGAGGGCCTGGGCGTCCACGTTTCCCGAGACGGTGTCCGCGCGCACCGGCCCCGCGAGCCGCACCAGAGTCGTGTCGCCGTTGACGCCCTTCACGTCGGCCGGGCCGTCGATGCCCGAGAGCACCGCGCCGGCGCTCACCACGCCCACCTCCACGCGGGTGCCGGCCGGCACGGCGAGCGAGACGACGGCGCTGCGCCGCCAGCCCTTGCGGTCGAGCCACTTGAGGAAGCCCTTCCAGGGCAGATCCTCGTAGGCCACCGTCAGGTTCCCGTCACGATGGCTCACCACCAGGGGCGGCCCCTCGATGCGGGACACCTCCAGGCGGGCCGTTCTCTCGTCGGTGCCCACCACGTTCACGGTGCCGTCGACGATGCGCACGTGCAGCTCGCGCACGGGCTCGTCGAAGGAGAGTTTCCTCGGCTCGGCGACGGACCACTCGGACATGGTGCGGACCTCCTCCACGATGGTGACACGACACGCCATATCGCGTCTCCCGGAAAACACGATATATCGCGGAGTCCGAAAGTCAAGCCGCCCGATCCGGCGAGCGACTCCCGCCCCATGGGCGACTCCCGGAACGCGAAGAGGGGCGTCTTTCGACGCCCCTCCGTGCCCGGCCGCGCTGGACGGCCCCCGTCGCCGGCCGGATGGTGTCCGGCTGTCCGTCGGTCCGCGCGTCGCCTACTCGTCGTCCTCGTCGTCGTCCAGCCGCGCCAGCCACGTCGCCAGGCGCTCCACCGGTACCTCGAAGTCCGGATTCAGGTCGACGAACGTCCGCAGCTGCTCGGCGAGCCACTCGAAGGTGACCTCCTCCTCGCCGCGCCGCTTCTCGAGTTCCTCGATTCCGCGATCGGTGAAGTACATGGATCGTGCTCCGTGGGTGGGTCGCAGGGACAGGGTTCCCCTCTCGGGGGAGGGCCCCTCGGTCCTGTGAGGGAGGAAAGGGCCGCTCTCCGGTGCGGAGGGGACAGGAAAAGGATAGGCGCGCGGGGGGACGCGGAAGCGGGGGAGTGCCGTGAGCGGCGAGGACGCCGAACCCCGGGCCGTCCGGCGGCGGCCCCGCACGCGGAAGGGTCCGTGCCCCGGAAGCCTCTCCGGGGCACGGACCCTTCGCCGTGGCGTGGCCGGGACTACGCCTCGAACACCTCACGCACCAGCTGCTCCTGCTCCGCCTGGTGACGCTTGGCCGAGCCGACCGCCGGGGACGAGCCGTGCGGGCGCGAGATGCGGCGCAGGCGCTCGCCGTGCGGCACGTCCGCGCCGACCGCGAGGTCCAGGTGGTCGATCAGGTTCAGGGCGATGAACGGCCAGGCGCCCTGGTTGGCCGGCTCCTCCTGGGCCCACAGGTACTTCTCGGCGTTGGGGTACTTGTTGACCTCGGCCTGGACCTCCGCGCCGGGCAGCGGGTACAGCCGCTCCAGCCGGATGATCGCCGTGTCCGTGACCCCGCGCTTCTGACGCTCGGCGTCCAGGTCGTAGTAGACCTTGCCCGCGCAGAAGACGACCTTCTTGACCGCGTTCGGGTCCACCGAGGCGTCGCCGATGACCGGGCGGAACTGGCCCGAGGTGAACTCCTCCGCCTTCGACGCGGCGGCCTTCAGGCGCAGCATCGACTTCGGCGTGAAGACCACCAGCGGCTTGTGGTGCGGGTTGTGCACCTGCCACCGCAGGAGGTGGAAGTAGTTCGACGGCAGCGTGGGCATCGCGACCGTCATGTTGTTCTGCGCGCACAACTGGAGGAAGCGCTCGACGCGGGCCGAGGAGTGGTCCGGGCCCTGGCCCTCGTAGCCGTGCGGCAGCAGCAGGGTGACGCCGGACGTCTGGCCCCACTTCTGCTCGGCGGCCGAGATGTACTCGTCGACGACCGTCTGCGCGCCGTTGACGAAGTCGCCGAACTGCGCCTCCCACATCACGAGCGCGTCCGGGCGGGCCAGCGAGTAGCCGTACTCGAAGCCCATGACCGCGTACTCGGACAGCAGCGAGTTGTAGACGTTGTAGCGCGCCTGCTCGTCGGCGAGGTACTGGAGCGGGGTGTGCTCCTCGCCGGTCTCGCGGTCGATGAGGACCGCGTGCCGCTGGCCGAAGGTGCCGCGCTGCGAGTCCTGGCCGGACAGCCGGACCGGGGTGCCCTCCAGGAGCAGGGAGCCCACCGCGAGCGTCTCGCCCATGCCCCAGTCGATCGTCCCGTCCTCCACCATCGTGGCGCGGCGCTGCAGCTGGGGCAGCAGACGCGGGTGCACGTGGAAGTAGTCGGGGATGTTGACCTGGGACTCGGCGATGCGCTTGACGACCTCCGTGGAGATCGCGGTGTTCACGGCGACCGGGAACTCGGCCTGCGGGTCCGACACCGGGCCGGCGCTCGGCTGGGCGGTGACGGCCTCGCGGACCTCCGTGAAGACCTTCTCCAGCTGGCCCTGGTAGTCCTGGAGCGCCTGCTCGGCCTCTTCCAGGGTGATGTCGCCGCGACCGATGAGGGACTCGGTGTACAGCTTGCGCACCGAGCGCTTCTTGTCGATCAGGTCGTACATCAGCGGCTGGGTGAAGGCCGGGTTGTCCGACTCGTTGTGACCGCGGCGGCGGTAGCAGATGAGGTCGATCACCACGTCCTTGTTGAACGCCTGGCGGAACTCGAACGCCAGACGCGCGACGCGCACCACGGCCTCCGGGTCGTCGCCGTTCACGTGGAAGATCGGGGCCTCGATCATGCGGGCCACGTCGGTGGCGTACATCGACGAGCGCGAGGACTCCGGGGCGGCCGTGAAGCCGACCTGGTTGTTGATGACGATGTGGACCGTGCCGCCGGTGCGGTAGCCGCGCAGCTGCGACATGTTCAGGGTCTCGGCCACCACGCCCTGGCCCGCGAAGGCCGCGTCGCCGTGCAGGGCGACCGGCAGGACCGTGAAGTCCGAGCCGCCCTTGTTGATGATGTCCTGCTTGGCGCGGGCGATGCCCTCGATGACCGGGTCGACCGTCTCCAGGTGGGAGGGGTTCGCGGCCAGCGACACCTTGATCTGCTCGCCGTCCAGGCCCGTGAAGGTCCCCTCGGCGCCCAGGTGGTACTTGACGTCGCCGGAGCCGTGCATCGACTTCGGGTCGAGGTTGCCCTCGAACTCGCGGAAGATCTGCGCGTACGACTTGCCGACGATGTTGGCGAGGACGTTGAGGCGGCCGCGGTGGGCCATGCCGATGACGACCTCGTCCAGGCGGGACTCGGCGGCCGAGTCCAGCACCGCGTCGAGCAGCGGGATGACGGACTCGCCGCCCTCCAGCGAGAAGCGCTTCTGGCCGACGTACTTCGTCTGCAGGAACGTCTCGAAGGCCTCCGCCGCGTTCAGCCGGCGCAGGATGCGCAGCTGCTCCTCGCGCTCCGGCTTGGTGTGCGGGCGCTCGATGCGGTCCTGGATCCAGCGGCGCTGCTTGGGGTCCTGGATGTGCATGAACTCGACGCCGGTCGTGCGGCAGTACGAGTCGCGCAGCACGCCGAGGATGTCGCGCAGCTTCATCAGGGACTTGCCGGAGAAGCCGCCGACGGCGAACTCGCGCTCCAGGTCCCACAGGGTGAGCCCGTGCTCGGTGATGTCGAGGTCGGGGTGCTTGCGCTGGCGGTACTCCAGCGGGTCGGTGTCGGCCATGACGTGGCCGCGGACCCGGTAGGAGTGGATCAGCTCGAAGACGCGGGCGGCCTTGGTGACGTCGTCGTCGTGGCTGGCGTCGATGTCCTTGAGCCAGCGGACCGGCTCGTAGGGGATGCGCAGCGCCTCGAAGATCTCGTCGAAGAAGCCGTTCTCGCCGAGGAGGAGGTTCGCGACGATCCGCAGGAACTCGCCGGAGGCCGCGCCCTGGATGACCCGGTGGTCGTAGGTCGACGTGAGCGTCATGACCTTCGAGATGCCGAGCTTGTTCAGGGTGTCCTGGCTGGTGCCCTGGAACTCCGCCGGGTAGTCCATGGAGCCGACGCCCATGATGACCGACTGGCCGGGCATCAGGCGCGGCACGGAGTGCACGGTGCCGAGGCCGCCGGGGTTGGTCAGGGAGACCGTGACACCGGTGAAGTCGTCCATCGTCAGCTTGCCGTCGCGGGCGCGGCGGACGATGTCCTCGTAGGCCTGCCAGAACTCGAAGAAGTTCAGCGTCTCGGCCTTCTTGATGCCGGCGACGACGAGCTGGCGGTCGCCGTTGGGCTTCACCAGGTCGATGGCCAGGCCGAAGTTGACGTGCGGCGGCTTGACGAGGGTGGGCTTCCCGTCCTTCTCCGCGTAGTGCCAGTTCATCGACGGCATGGCCTTGATGGCCTGCACCATCGCGAAGCCGATCAGGTGCGTGAAGGAGATCTTCCCGCCCCGGGCGCGCTTGAGGTGGTTGTTGATGACGATGCGGTTGTCGAACAGCAGCTTCACCGGGACCGCGCGCACGGACGTGGCCGTGGGCAGCTCCAGCGAGGCGTTCATGTTCTTGGCGACCGCGGCGGACGGACCGCGCAGCGTCACGAACTCGGGGCCCTCGGGGGAGGCGGGCGCCGCGGCGGCGGGCGCGGGCTTCGCGGCGGCGGCCGGCCGGGAGGCGGGAGCCGCCTTCGCCGGAGCCGGAGCGGCGGCCGCGGGCTTCGCGGCGGCCGGCGCGGGAGCCGGGGCGGCGGGGGCCGCGGCGGCGGGCGCCGGGGGGGCGGGAGCGGCCGGGGCGGCGGGAGCCGCGGGCGCGGTGGTGGTCGCTGCGGCCCCCGCGGCCGCAGTACCCGCCGGAGCCGAGGGAGCGGCCGCTCCTGGCTTGTAGTCGGCGAAGAAGTCCCACCAGGCGCGGTCTACCGAATTCGGGTCCTGGAGGTACTGCTGATAGATCTCGTCGACGAGCCACTCGTTCGGCCCGAACGCGGCAGCGGGGTTCTTGCCCGCTTGGTCTGCGTCGGTCGAGATGCTGGAGTTACTGGGGGACTGTGGCGACACGGCGGCAACCGCCCTCTTCCGCTTCACAAGGTGATGGACAGCGGGAATAAAGGCTACGCCCCCTGGAGGGGGAAGGTCAGGCCGGGCCCGTCCATCGTCGTGTAAGTCACATCGCGGAGCGTGTTTCGGGGGTGAAAATGGCGGGAAACAAGCGCGGTTGTGCGTCACCGGGTACGCGTGGGGCCGGGCGTCGCACGCCGAACGCGCGCACCCCGGCCGACCTGCGCCGGTGTCCCGCCGGATGCCACGTGTCCGGCTTCCCGGACACACGTGGATCTTGAGGTTCCGGTGCGAACTTTACGTCAACTTTGAACGGACGACTCTCCCGGAAGAGTGATAAGAATCCGGCAGCCCCGCTCGGATTCGGCCACTCCGATCCGGCCTCCGTGGAGATCGACCGCCCAGCGGGCGATCGCCAGTCCCAGCCCCGTCCCGCCGTCGCTGCCCGGCCCGTGCGGCCGGCGGACGGCCCCCCGGTTGAACCGCTCGAACACGCGGTGCCACTCCGAGCGCGGAATGCCGGGCCCCTCGTCCAGGACCTCCAGCTCCAGCGACTCCGGCAGGGCCCCGCGCCGGGCCTTCACCGTCACCCGTCCGTGCGGCGGGCTGTGCTTGACCGCGTTGTCGATCAGGTTGGCGACGACCTGGTGGATGCGCTCCGGGTCCGCGTGCGCGGTCAGCTCCGGAGGGGTGACGTCCAGGTGCAGATGGACGTCCGTACGGGTGTGGCTGCCTCCCGAGCCCATCGTGGCGCGGGCCGAGGCGACCATGTTGGCCTCCTTCAGCACGCCCGACAGGTACGGCCACACCTCGAAGCGCCGCTTGCGCAGCGGCACCACGCCGTTGTCGAGCCGGGACAGGTCCAGGAGCGTCTCCACGAGCCGTCCGAGCCGCTCGGTCTGCTTCAGGGCCGTGCGCATCGTCTCGGTGTCCGCCTCGGCGATGCCGTCGACGACGTTCTCCAGGACGGCGCGCAGACCCGCGATGGGGGTGCGCAGCTCGTGCGAGACGTTGGCCACCAGCTCCTTGCGGTGCCGGTCCTGCGCCTCCAGCTCGTCCGCCATGACGTTGATCGTCTGCGCGAGGTCGCCCAGCTCGTCACGGCGGTTCTCGCTCACCCGGCGGGTGTAGTCGCCGTGCGAGATGGACCGGGCCACCGTGTTCATCTCACCCAGGGGCGCGGTGAGCGAATGCGCCACGAACTGCGTGATCAGCAGGGTGGCGATCATCGAGAAGACCGTGATGAAGCGCAGCTCCGTCTTGGTGTGCACCGCGATCATCGACAGACCGGTGGTGATCAGCACCGAGATGACGACCAGCGCACCCAGCTTGGTCTTGATCGAGAACGGGCGCACGCCGCCCCAGGGCGCACCGGCTCCGGGGGCGGGGCTTCTCGGTCCGTCCGGCCCGCGGCTCATGGCGTCGGGGTCTCCAGGGCGTAGCCGACGCCGTGCACCGTGCGGATCCGCTCGGCGCCGATCTTCCGCCGCAGCGCCTTGATGTGGCTGTCGACCGTACGGGTGCCGGAGGCGTCCGCCCAGTCCCACACCTCGGCCAGCAGCTGCTCGCGCGAAAGCACCGCGCGCGGGGTGTTCGCCAGGCAGACCAGCAGGTCGAACTCGGTGGGCGTGAGGTGCACGTCCTCCGAGCGCACCCGCACCCGGCGCTGCGCGTGGTCGATCTCCAGCTCGCCGAGCCGCAGGATCCCGCTGCGCGGCGTCGTCGCCGCGATCGCGGCCCGCTCCACCCGGCGCAGCAGCACGTGCACGCGTGCCGCCAGCTCCCGCATCGAGAAGGGCTTGGTCATGTAGTCGTCGGCGCCCACGCCGAGCCCGACCAGCATGTCGGTCTCGTCGTCGCGCGCGGTGAGCATCATGACCGGCACCGGGCGGGCGGCCTGCACGCGACGGCAGACCTCCAGGCCGTCGAAGCCGGGCAGCATGATGTCGAGGATCAGCAGGTCGGGCTGCCAGGCCTCTGCCGTGTCGACGGCCGCCGGACCGTCGCCCGCCGTTTGCACGAGGAATCCCTCGGCGCGCAGGCGGGCGGCGATGGCGTCGACGATCGTCGGGTCGTCCTCGACGACCAGGACGCGCCGCTGCGCGCCCGGAGTCGCCGTCGCCGCGGTGTTGTGTGCGGTGTGTGTCTGCTCCATCGCCCGCCCCTGAGTGTGCTTTCCGGAACCAGTGGGGTGGTCCCTTGATTGCGCATGACTGCGGTTGACGCGTAAATGATCGGCGTCAGGGATGCAGCGTACGGGGAGTCACCGCGGCTTTGCTATCCAGGTCGGACGGCGAGATGCACCACGTCCGGCACGCCTCGGGCAACCGGGATCTCTTCGGTACGCACCCGCTGGAACCCGGCATTCCCCAAGGTTCCCTCGAATTCCGGAGAGGGCCGGGCCGACCACACCGCCAGTGCCCCGCCCGGTCTCAACACCCGCGCGCAGCCCGCGAGTCCGGACGCCGAGTAGAGGCTGTCGTTGCCCTCGGTGACGGTCCAGCCGGGCCCGTTGTCGATGTCCAGGCAGACCGCGTCGAACGTGTCGCATGTCTCATTGACGAAGTCGAGCAGATCCGCTTCGACGACCTTCGTCCGCGGGTCGGCCAGGGCCGGACCGGAGACGGCGGCCAACGGGCCGTCCCGGTGCCAGTCGATGACGGCGCGCTCGCGCTCCACGACCGTGACGGCGCCCCAGCGGGGGTCGGCGGCGGCGTGCGCGAGGGAGAAGCCGACGCCCAGTCCGCCGATCAGCAGGGCGGGGGCGGGGCGGTCGTCCAGCGCGTCGCGGGCCGCGTCGACGAGCAGCCGCTCCGAGCGGCCGTCCGAAGTGTCCATCAGAAAGCAGCCGTTGGCGATGATCTGGAGCAACTCCCCGTGCCGGCGCAGCACCACCTCGCCGTAGGGGCCCTCGCGGCGGTCCAGGACCTCCGGCGCGTCGGGGATGTCGTACGGGATGGCCATCGGCCCATCCTGGCAGTTCCCCGGCCGGTTGTCGGGGGAATTCCGTGCGCCGGGGACGACGTGCCACGCGCGAACCTCAGGCCGCCGTACGGGGGGTGAGGGAAGGACAGGAGAGGCGGGGGAGCGGGACGGCGGAAGGAAGACGGAAGGACGGGAGACGCTTGGGAGGCGGACGGGAGAAATCTCAGAGGTTCCTGTGAATCGGCGTGCACGTGGCGTCGGTCACAGACAGCGGGTGGCCGGGCCGCGAAAGGTGGGGGAAACGGAAGGAGCGCCACTCAGTGGAACGCACGGCCTCCCCCACGAGCCCGCCCCCGCCGGACGCCGGGCCGTCCGACGGCTCCGGGTTCCTGGACGGCATCCCCGCCCAGCGCACCCCGCCGTGCGCCACGCCGGCCCCCAGGACGAGCCCCGGCCCCCGCCTCGGGCCCCGCTCCGGCCGCCGGATCCCGGTCCCGGTGCCCTTCACCCTGGGCTACGCGGCCGTCCTCGCCGTCACCTCGTATCTCGCGGAGCATCTCGACCCCGCTCTCGTGCACGTCCTGCTCCAGGGCTCCAGCACCGACGTGGCGCATCTGGCGCAGTCGCCGGCGACGGTGCTCGCCGCGAGCGCGCTGTGGGTGGCGGGCGGCTTCGCGTCGCCCTTCACGCTCGCCTTCCTGGTCGTCCTGACCGCGCTGGAACGGCGCGTCGGCGGCGCCCGCACGGCCGTCGTCTTCCTGCTGGGGCACATCCTGGCCACCCTCGCGACCGAGGTGCCGGTCGGGCTGGCCGTCCTGGCCGGGCGGCTGCCCGACAGCTCGCTGCACCGCCTCGACTACGGCATCAGCTTCGGCGTCGCCGCCTGCGTGGGCGCGCTCGCGGGCCTGCTGCGGCCATGGCTGGGGCTGCCCCTGCTCGCCGCCTTCGGCGCGATGCTGCTCCAGGACCTGCTCGCCTTCACCGACCCCATGACCGGCTGGGGGCACCTGCTCGCGCTGGCGACGGGCGTCGCCCTCCGGCCCTGGGTGCGCCGCTGGGACCTCGCCCGCCCGACCCCCGCCGCACCCGTCGCACCGGCCGGTCCCTGACCCCGCCCCTTCACCGCCCCTTACGCCGCCGCGCGATCGCCGTTCAGGGCGTCCACAGGTACGGCGTCAACGTGGTCAGGGCGCGGAAGCCCATTGCGCGCAGCAAGGGCGCGCTGTCGGCCGAGGCGTCCACGTGGACGTACGGGACGCCGCGTTCGGCCGCGTGGGAGAGGCGCGCGGCGACGGACGCCCGGTACAGGCCTCGGCCCCGCCATCCGGCGAGGGTCGCGCCACCCAGCAGCGTCGCGAACCGGGTGCCTGGGCGCACCGACAGCCAGGCGGCCGAGATCATCGCGCCGTCCGACTCCGCCGCCAGGACGACGGTGTCGTGCGGGGCGGAGGCGAGCCGCGCGATCAGGTCGTCGCCGAGGCGGCTCAGATCCAGCCCCCAGACGGCGGACTGCAGCGCCGCGACGGCCCGCAGGTCGGCCTCGGCGGTCAGCCGGCGCAGCGTCACGCCCGGCGGCAGCGACGGCCCGGCCCCGGGTGCGGCGGTGTCCGCGACGACCGCGGCCAGGACCGTCTCCGGGCGGCCCGGCGCGAAGCCGGCCGCGCGGAGCCGGTCGGGCAGGCCGGCCGGGAGGTCGTGGCCGCGAAGCCGCCATTCCACCGCCTCGCCGCGCGCGCCGAAGAAGTCCTGCTGGCGGGCGATCAGCTCGTCCAGCTCGCTGCCGCTCAGCCCAAGCTCGCGGGGCGCGGTCAGCAGGGCCCGCACCGGGCCGGCGAAGCGGGTCAGTGGTCCGTCGGGGGCGTGCAGGACAGCGGTGGGCGGGGCGCCCCGCAACTCGTCGTCGTAGGCCGCGAGCAGGGTCGGCGTGATCGACGCGTCCGTCATGCCCGGGGACGCTACGCCACGCCGGGGGACGACGACGGGCGGTCGCCGTACCCGGCGGGCCCCGTGACCGCACGGGGCGGCGTCACCCGCCCCGCGCCGCGCCGCGGTCAGTCGTCGTACTGGACGGTGCCGTTCTCGTGCAGGGTCGGGTGGAGTTTCATGGGGCCGTACTCGTCGAGGTCCGACGGGCGGGGCGGTTCGGGGCCGTCCGGGCCCAGACGGACCATCCGCTCCACGCGGCAGATCCGGAACACCCGGCCCTCCACGCTCGCCTCGTCGGCCCGGCCGGCGCTGCGGAACGCCTCCGCGGCCCGTGCGTACAGCGCCTTCTTACGCTCGTCGAAGCGGTACAGCATGGCCCACACGCGGGCCATCCCCTCGTACAGCGAACGGCGTGCCTCGTGGGGCGTGGCCGCGAGGGAGCCGCACGGGGTCCAGCCCGACTCGTCCCGTTCGGCCACCGAGAAGCCGACCGGCAGCCGGACCACGTCCGGGTGCGTGCGGGCCGCCCGCGCGGAGTCGGCGCGCACGTCGGCGGGGAACCGGCCTCCCCTGTAGACGAAGTCGCGCAGCCCGAGGCACAGCGCGCCCGCCATCGGCCCCTCGTCCCGGTCGGGGTCGAGTGCGAAGTCCACGTCCGGGGACGGGACGGCGCACGGCTCCTCCCACGACGGGTCCAGGGCCTCCGGGTCGGTGGGCCGGGGCGGCTCCAGGCCGTCGTCGCCGGTGCGGGCGAACTCGTCGCCGCGCACCACCCGGTAGCGCACCCCCAGCGCCTCCACCTCGTCGGCCGGGGCCCGTTCCAGCACGGCGACGGCCGCCAGCAGGTCGCGCCGGGCGGCCGGATCGCCCGTGCCGTCCTTGGCAAGGAACCACAGGTGCGAGTTGAGCCCGTCCCTGGCCTGCTGGGGCATCCCGTCGGCCACCGGCTTCAGCAGCCGCCAGCACGGCTTCGGCGTCTGCGGGGTCTGCGGGTCCAGCCGGGCGACGCCGAAGACGGGACCGCGCAGCGCGATGTGCGGATAACGCCGGGACGCCTCCACGGCGTCCGCCTCCATCACCCAGGCGACCGGGTCGTCCCGGCGGACCAGCTCCGCGTGAAGGGCGTCCAGGCGTCGCTTCCAGTCATCGGTCATACGCGCATTGTGGTCGGCTCGCGGGACGGTACGGGGCGAATGCCGGAAGTGGGCGGGGTACGGGCAGGGGGCGCGGGGGGCGTGTCCCGTCGTGCGGCCCCCCGGGATGCGCCCCCACGGCCGCCGGGCGTCACCCTTGTGCGGCGCCCGTGAACTTCGCGCTGGTCAGCGAGGACTCGACGCGCCACCCCAGGGACTCGTACAGTGCCCGCCCCTGCAGGGTCGCGCCCAGGACGCCGGTCCGGGCGCCCTGCTCGGCCGCCGCGCGGTGCAGGGTCCGCATCACGAGGGCGCCCAGACCGCGCCGGCGGTGCCCGGGGGCGGTCTCCACCTGGTCGACGACCGCCGTGGCGCCGGTCGCGGCGATCTGCCCGCGCGCTGCCAGGGAGCCGTCCGGGGCGGCGACCATCGTGCGTGTGACACCGCCGCGCGACCAGGTGCGGGTCCGGTAGCCCTCCGGGGCGGCGCCGGGCGGGGCGTCGGGGAGCGGGGCCGTCATCAGGAAGCCGGGCTCGGGGTCGATCCACCAGCCGGGGCCGAGCCACGGTCCGGCCACGGCCGGATCGGCGAACGCCTTCAGCCAGACGCCGGCCCCGGTCACCGTGCCCGCGACCTCGCGGACCGTCGCCTCCTTCAGCGCCTCGCCGGTGTCGCCGAACACGTGGCGGGTGACGTGCCCGGCGCCCGCTCCCACGTCGACGGTCCAGCCCCAGGGTTCGGCCGCGGGTGGCGCCGCCCCGCGCGAGACGACCCACCCGTCCACCCAAGCCCGGACGAAACGATCCACGACGACCCCCTGACGGCGACTGTGTAAGTGGCAGAATGGCTGTGTGCCCATTACCCGAGACCGTATGTCCCGGGCGGGCCGCCGCGACAGTCTTGATCGCCCACAGCGAACGCCCGGGAACGTGGGGAACATTCGCAGGCTCATGTGCATTGAGTCGGCATAGCTCAACTTGACTGCCGAAGGGGAGATCATGGCATCGACGTCCGCTCCGCTCACCCTGCCCGTGCTGCCTCTCGATGACGAGGTCGTGCTCCCCGGCATGGTGGTTCCGCTGGACCTCAACGACACCGACGTGCGCGCCGCGGTCGAGGCCGCACAGGCCGCCGCCCGATCGGAACCGGGCAAGCCGCGCGTCCTGTTGGTGCCACGCGTCGACGGCACGTACGCGAGCACCGGCGTGCTCGGCACCGTCGAACAGGTCGGCCGGCTGGCCGACGGCGACCCGGGCGCGCTCATCCGCGGCCGCGGCCGCGTGAAGATCGGCGCCGGCACCACCGGCCCCGGCGCCGCGCTGTGGGTGGAGGGGACGACGGTCGACCAGAGCGTCCCCGATCCCCTGCCCGGCCATGTCGCCGAACTCGTCAAGGAGTACAAGGCGCTCGCCACCGCCTGGCTGCGCAAGCGCGGCGCCTGGCAGATCGTCGACCGCGTCCAGGCCATCGACGACGTCTCCGCGCTCGCCGACAACTCCGGTTACTCGCCGTTCCTGACCACCGACCAGAAGGTGGAGCTCCTGGAGACGGCCGACCCGGTGGCCCGCCTGAAGCTCGCCACCCAGCAGCTGCGCGACCACCTCGCCGAACAGGACGTCGCCGAGACCATCGCCAAGGACGTCCAGGAAGGCGTCGACAAGCAGCAGCGCGAGTTCCTGCTGCGCCGCCAGCTCGAAGCCGTCCGCAAGGAACTGCGCGACCTCAACGGCGACGGCAAGGACCCGGCCGAGGAGTCCGACGACTACCGCGCCCGCGTCGAGGCCGCCGACCTGCCCGAGAAGGTCCGCGAGGCGGCCCTCAAGGAGGTCGACAAGCTGGAGCGCTCCAGCGACCAGTCGCCCGAGGGCTCCTGGATCCGCACCTGGCTGGACACCGTCCTCGAACTGCCGTGGAACGACCGCACCGAGGACGCCTACGACATCCAGGGCGCCCGGAGCGTCCTCGACGCCGAGCACGCGGGCCTGGACGACGTGAAGGAGCGCATCACCGAGTACCTGGCCGTGCGCAAGCGCCGCAGCGCCCGCGGTCTCGGGGTCGTCGGCGGCCGGCGCGGCGGCGCGGTGCTGGCCCTCGTCGGCCCGCCCGGCGTCGGCAAGACCTCGCTCGGCGAGTCCGTCGCCCACGCCATGGGCCGCAAGTTCGTCCGCGTCGCCCTCGGCGGCGTCCGCGACGAGGCCGAGATCCGCGGCCACCGCCGCACCTACGTCGGCGCGCTGCCCGGCCGCATCGTCCGGGCGATCAAGGAGGCCGGGTCGATGAACCCGGTGGTCCTGCTCGACGAGATCGACAAGGTGGGCTCCGACTTCCGGGGCGATCCGGCGGCCGCCCTCCTCGAAGTGCTCGACCCGGCGCAGAACCACACCTTCCGCGACCACTACCTGGAGGTCGAGCTCGACCTGTCGGACGTGGTGTTCCTCGCCACCGCCAACGTGCTCGAAGCCATCCCCGAGGCCCTGCTCGACCGCATGGAGCTGGTCCGCCTCGACGGCTACACCGAGGACGAGAAGGTCGTCATCGCCCGTGACCACCTGCTCCCGCGCCAGCTGGAGCGGGCCGGCCTGGACCCGGAGGAGGTCGCGCTGGAGGAGGGCGCGCTGCGCAAGCTGGCCGGCGAGTACACCCGCGAGGCCGGCGTGCGCACCCTGGAGCGGTCCCTCGCCCGGCTGCTGCGCAAGGTCGCGGCCCAGCACGAGCTGGGCGAGCGGGACCTGCCCTTCACCGTCGGCGAGGAGGACCTGCGCGCGCTGATCGGACGGCCGCACCACGTGCCCGAGTCCGCCCAGGACCCGGCCGAGCGCCGGACCGCCGTCCCCGGGGTCGCCACCGGCCTCGCGGTCACCGGCGCCGGCGGCGACGTCCTGTACGTCGAGGCGTCACTGGCCGACCCGGAGACGGGCGCGGCGGGCCTGACCCTGACCGGTCAGCTCGGCGACGTGATGAAGGAGTCGGCGCAGATCGCGCTCAGCTTCCTGCGCAGCCACGGGGCCGAGCTGGAACTGCCCGTAGGCGACCTCAAGGACCGGGGCGTGCACATCCACTTCCCGGCGGGCGCGGTCCCCAAGGACGGCCCGAGCGCCGGCGTCACCATGACGACGGCCCTCGCGTCCCTGCTGTCCGGCCGGCTCGTCCGCACGGACGTGGCGATGACCGGCGAGGTCTCCCTCACCGGCCGGGTGCTGCCCATCGGCGGGGTGAAGCAGAAGCTGCTGGCCGCGCACCGGGCCGGAGTCACCACCGTGATCATCCCCAAGCGCAACGAGCCCGACCTGGACGACGTCCCCGCGGAGGTGCTGGACAAGCTCGACGTCCACGCCGTGACCGACGTCCGGCAGGTCCTGGAGCTGGCGCTCGCGCCCGCGGTGAACGGCGCGGCGCCGGAGGTTCCCGTGGCGGCGTGACGGACGGCGCGGGACGGCGCGGCCCGGGTCCCGTGAGGGAGGCCCGGGCCTTCGCCGTGCCCGGGACACGGCCCTGGGAAGCGCCTCCGGTCTGTGCCTGGGGAATACTTGAGCGCTGCGCGACCGCGGCGACCGGTGAGATCAGGGGTGCTGACGTGCACGAGGACACGAACGACGACCGACGGCCGTCGCGCGGTGTGGAGCAGGGCGACCGGGAGTTCCTCTCCCTGGAGCGGGAGCTGACGGTGCTGCTGCGCCGCGCCCGCGCCAGCCAGGGGGAGATGGCCCGCGAGGTCCATCCGGACCTGGAGTCCGCCGCCTACGGACTCCTCGTCCGGCTGGAGGAGTGCGGCCGGCAGCGCGCCACGGAACTCGCCGCCTACATCGGCGTCGGCAAGGCCACCATGTCCCGCCAGCTGCGGGCCCTCGAACAGCTCGGCCTGGTCGCGCGGGCGCCGGACCCGGCGGACGGCCGCGCCTGGCTGGTCGACCTCACCGAGGAGGGCCGCCGCCGGGTCGGCCGGGTCCGGGAGGCCCGCCGCGAGCGGTACGTCAGCCGCTTCTCCCACTGGGACCGCGCCGAAGTCGCCGAACTGGCCCGGCTGCTGCACGAGCTGAACCGGGGCATGGAGAAGTGATCCCGGCCGGTGCCGCCGCCCGGCAGCCCGAACGTGCGGCGACGGCCAGGTACCCGGACACCCGGGCATACGGGCGGTTCAGGGGTGCGGGTGGTGCGGGCTGCTCAGGCGGGGCAGGCGGGGCGGGCGGTCACAGCTCCGCGTAGATCACCGTCGCGTCGTCGTGGGTCTTCGCCCGTGCCAGGCGGGGGCGGCCGGCGTCGGCGTCCGCGCGTTCGTGGCGCCGGACCCGTTCCACCAGGGACCGGGTGCCCTCCTCGCGGACCACGGCGAGCAGGTCGGGCCAGCCGCCCTCGCCGAACAGCTCGGTCCAGCGGGCGGCGCCGTCCGAGAGCGCGGCCAGCGAGGCCACCTCGGGCCGCGGCACCGCGCCCGTCACCGCGCGGGCGGCCACCGAGGGGTCGGCCGCGGCCGTGAAGAACCCGCCCTCCTTGTTGCGCAGGGTGGAGTCCACGGCGTCGGCGCTGCGCAGCAGGGCGCGCGGCAGCCTCGCGAGCCGGTCGTCGCGCACGGCGCGGACCCGGCCGTCGGGGGACGCCAGCAGCAGCGTCGCGTCGCACAGGACCAGGTACTCGACCCGCTGCGGTGACCAGCGCGCGAGGGCCACGGTGGCCTGCGGCGTGCGCGGGTGAGAAAGGTCACAGGTTCCCGCGTGGGCCTCGGCGGTGCGCGCGATGGCGAGGGCGAGCGTCTCGGCCAGCGGAACATCCGGGAGCGAAACGGTCAGTTCGGTCAGCGCGCCGCCGAGCCGTGCGGTGAACCAGGGAACGGGATGCAGACAGCCCGCGCCGTCCCGCGGCGGCGTCACGCCGTCCAGCAGGACGAGCGAACCGCCCTGTCCGGAGGCGGGAAGCCCGACCGCGGCGAAGTCCTCGTTGGGGCGGGCCGGATCGCCGCCGTCCGACATGAGTTCCGTGCGCATCCGGCCAGTCTGCACGACCCCTTCACAGCCTTCGCGAAAGACCGGCACCGTTCCCCGAACGGGCGCGCCGCCGCAGGTCAGACGCCTGTTTTGGGTGGGAATGAAGCACTCCGGGAAGGCGTGGCGGCGAATACTGCCAAAGCCCGCCGCCCACGTCCAACCGGCCTGCCGCGCACGGGCGTCGCGCCCGCCACGGGAACTTGCCCGTCAACTCCCCTCCGATGTTCACTCCTTCGGGTGGCGGGGCAAGCGATGCGCGGACCCCGCACACCGGCACTGGGAGGGTCGGAAACCGTACCGGACGCAACGCGCCACTTGACGGAGCGTCACATCCGGCCCATGGGTAACGAGTCAGGAATGCGAGCACCGGTGCAGAAGACGCGGCCTCGGCGTACAGGCAGTCAGACGGCCTCCGAGGGGGGCGCGGAGCGCACCCCCGTCGGCAAGGGCCGCCCGACCCACGTGCGCAACCGGCTGATCGTCGCGGTGGCCGTGGTGGCCGCCGCCGTCGCCGGAGCCGGCGCGCCCTCGATCCTGGCCGCCTCCGGGCAGCTGAAGGACTCCCAGGACCTGGTCACCCTGGCCGAACAGAGCCAGGACGCCCTCGCCCTCGCCCAGTCCCTGGCGGACGAACGCGACGAGGTCACCTCCTACGTCGCCGCCGGCCGCGTCAAGGCGAAGGCCCCCTCCACGCAGAGCAGCGCCCGCGTCGACCGCCAGGCGCGCGAGCTGATCACCGGGACGGAGGTCTCCGCCGCGCTGCGCAAGGCCCTCGCCGCCGTCCCGTCCGTGCGGCAGTCCGCCCTCACCGGCAGGAGCGGCGCACTCCAGGCGCACCAGGACTACTCCGAGGTCATCGCCGCGCTCCACGTCCTCGTCGACCGGCTGGCCGAGCAGATGCCGCCGCGCGCCGGATCCGGCGCGTACGCCCTCGCCGAACTCGACAGCGCCGTCCAGCAGGCCGCCGCGACCCGCGGGCTGCTCCTCGCGGCACTGAACGTGCCGACGAGCGAGAAGACCTCCTACGACCCCCTCACGGGCCGGTCGAGCACCGAGAAGGTCTCCTCCGACACCGACGCCAAGCAGCGCGACGCCCTCGCCGCCGCCGCCCAGCAGGCCCGGCTGCGCTCCGACGCGGCCCTCGCGGACTTCCGCGAAGGCGCGCCCGAGGACACGGTGGCCGCCTACGACTCCACCGTCACCGGCGGCGACGTCGACGCCGCCGAGGCCTACCTCGCCACCCTCACCGACCAGCCGGAGCTCAGCGGCCGCGACCTCGACACCGGCGTCAAGAAACTGGACGCCTCGCTCTCGGCCCGCCTCGACCTCATGCGCGGCGCCGAGTCCTCGCTCTACAGCCACCGCGTCGAGGACCTCGCCCGGCTGCGCGACGACGACGTCACGGACCTGGAGATCCGCGTCGCCGTCCTCGGCGCGCTGATGCTGCTCGCCGTCGCCGTGTCCACCGGCATGGCCCGCAGCCTCACCCGCCCGCTGTCCGTGCTGCGCAGGGGGTCGGCACGGCTGGCCGGGGCCGAGAACCCCGCGGCCGAGGAACCGGTCGCGTTCACCGGCCGCAACGACGAGTTCGCCCAGGTCGTCCGCTCCGTCAACGCCCTGCACCAGCACGCCGTCGCCCTCCACGAGCGCGTCGCCACCCTGGAGTCGGACCGCAAGCACCTCGTGGGCCAGCGCCAGCGGATGGCCGACGCCCGCGAGGAACTGCGCGCCGAACTCGACTCCTCGGCCGCCCAGCTGGAGGGGCTGCGGGACAGCATCAGCGGGACGTTCGTCAACCTCGCCCTGCGCACCCTGGGCCTGGTCGAGCGCCAGCTCGCCGTCATCGAGGGGCTGGAGGAGCGCGAGCAGGACCCCGACCGGCTGGCCACGCTCTTCAAGCTCGACCACTTCGCCACGGTCATGCGCCGGCACAGCGAGAACCTGCTGGTCCTGGCCGGCACCGAACACGTCCAGCAGCACGCCGGGCCCATCCCGCTGGTCGACGTGGTCCGCGCCGCGGTCAGCGAGATCGAGCGTTACGAGCGCGTGCGCATCTCGGCCCTGCCCCCGCACGCGCACGTGGCGGGCTTCGCCGCCGACGACCTCTCCCACCTGCTCGCCGAACTCCTGGAGAACGCCACCGCGTTCTCCCCGCCGGACCTGCCCGTCGAGGTATCCGGCTGGCTGCTGGAGAACGGCGAGGTCATGCTCTCCGTCCAGGACGAGGGCATCGGGATCCCGGCCGGCCGGCTCGACCGGCTCAACGGCCGCCTCGCCGAGTTCGACCCCGAGACGCCGTACGACCAGGAGGGCGAGGAGGGACTCGGCCTCGGCCTGTACGTGGTGGCCCGGCTGGCCCACCGGCACGGGGTGCGGGTGCGGCTGCGCGAGCAGAAGCAGGGCGGGGTCGCCGCCGTCGTCGTCCTGCCGACCCAGCTCCTCGCCGCCGCCCCGGCCGCAGCGGTCCCCTCCTCGGCGCCCTCCTCCGCGGCGGCCCCCGCCTTCTCGCTGCCCGGCGCCGACGCCGAGGCCAACTCCAACGTCCTGCCGGGCCGTTCGAAGCCGGCCGACCCGCTGGTCGCGATGGCCGAGAAGGCCGTACGGCAGGCGAAGAGCCCGGCCGGGACGCCCGCGGAGACGCCCGCCGAGACCACCATGGAACTCCTGCTGCCGAGCCCCCAGGAGGAGCCCGGCGCCGCGCAGGACGAGCACACCCACCCGTCCCCCGACGCCGGCCGCGACGACGCGCCCCCGGAGGCGACCGCCCCCGCCCGCGAGGCCGCCGCGGACGAGGCCGGCCCCGAACACGCACGCACCCCCGACATCCCGGAGGAACCCCTCACCGACAAGGGCCTCCCCAAGCGCACACCCAGGATCACCGCGCCCGCCCACACCCCGCGCCAGCGGACCGGCTCCGTCGACGCGGACGCCCTCCGCCGCCGTCTGGGCGGTTTCCGCCGGGGGGCGGAGGCCGGCTACCGCGAGGTGGAGGCGGAGATCGCCGAGAAGACGGGCCAGAACCGGGTTCCGTCCCAGGAGGCCGTACGCGACGCCGCACGCGGCACCGCGCGGAAGACAGCTCAAGAAGCACACGCACACGCCGAAGAAGACACGGGGGGCACAGTCGAGGAGGCAAGCAGTTGACCGCGCCCAGTACCTTCGGACTGAGCAGTGAAGCCCGAAACCTGCACTGGCTGTTGACCAACCTCGTGGAGGAGGTCCCCGGCATCCAGTCCGTCGCCGTCGTGTCCTCGGACGGCCTGCTCCTGCTGTCCTCGGACGCAGCCCACAACGACGAGGCCCGCCAGGCCCGCGAGACCAGACCGTCCGGCCCGCGCGGCTCCGCCGCCGACCTCGCCACCATCGTGTCGGGCATCGGCAGCCTCACCATCGGCGCCGCCAAGCTCATGGAGTTCGGCGGGGTCAAGCACACCATGATCGCCATGGACGAGGGCAGCCTCTTCGTCATGTCGATCAGCGACGGCTCGCTCCTGGGCGTGCACGGCTCCGCCGCCTGCGACATGAGCGTCGTCGCCTACCACATGGCGCTCTTCGTGGGCCGCGCCGGACACGTCCTGACCCCGGAACTCCGCAGCGAGCTGCGCAAGTCCCTGGAGTCCGAGCCGACGGGGAGCGTCCGATGAACGCCGTGCCGATGCAGCCCCAGGGCGGCAGGCAACTGCTCCCCGTGCGCGGCGGCGACCGCAAACCGGCCCGCGTGCGCCCCTACTCCCTCACCGGCGGGCGCACCCGCTTCGGGCACGTCCTGCTGGTGGAGACGTTCGTGTCGAGCACCGCCGCCCTCGACGCCCCCGAGGAGCGCCGCGAGCTGACGAACGGGTCCCTGAAGTCCACGGTCATGCCGGAACTGCGGGCCATCGTCGAACTGTGCCGCCGTATGCGCACGGTGGCCGAGATCGCCGCGCTGCTGAAGATGCCGCTCGGCGTGGTCCGGGTCCTCCTCAGCGACCTCGCGGACCAGGGAAAGATCCGTGTGTACGGCACCGGTACCGCTCACGGTACGGGCCGTCCCGACCGCGCTCTGCTGGAAAGGGTGCTGAGTGGACTCCGTCGTCTCTGACGCCGCCTCCTCCGTTGGCGTCACCCCCCTCGTCGCGCCCGTGACCGAGCCCGACGAACCCCTGCGGCCGTGGCAGACCGACCGCACCCGCGCCCCCATAGCCACCAAGATCGTGATCGCGGGCGGCTTCGGCGTCGGCAAGACCACCCTCGTCGGCACGGTCTCGGAGATCGAGCCCCTCCAGACCGAGGCGCTGATGACGGAGGCCAGTGAGGAGACCGACGACCTCACCGGCACGCCCGAGAAGACCACCACCACGGTCGCCATGGACTACGGCCGCCTCACGCTCGACGACGACCTGGTGCTCTACCTGTTCGGCACACCGGGCCAGCAGCGGTTCTGGTTCATGTGGGACGACCTGGTGCGCGGCGCGATCGGAGCGGTCGTGCTGGCCGACACCCGCCGCCTCAAGGACTGCTTCCCCGCCCTGGACTACTTCGAGAGTTGCGGACTGCCGTACGTCGTCGCCGTCAACCACTTCGACGGCAGCGAGCTGTTCGAGCCCGAGGACGTGCGGGAGGCATTGACGATCCCCGCGCACATACCTGTCATGATCATGGATGCGCGGCGCCGGATCTCGGTGATCGAGACCCTCCTGGCCCTGGTGGGCCACGCGCTCGACGAAACCCCCGAGTAAGGCCCCCCAGCAAGGCCCTTCAAGGAGTCCCCCGCATGCGGAAGATACTCGTCGTCGGAGCCGGCCAGTCCGGTCTCCAGCTCGCCCTCGGCCTCCAGTCGCACGGGTACGAGGTCACCCTGATGTCGAACCGGACGGCGGACGAGATCCGCTCCGGCCGCGTCATGTCGACGCAGTGCATGTTCCACACCGCCCTCCAGCACGAGCGCGACCTCCAGCTGAACTTCTGGGAGCAGCAGGCCCCGAAGATCGAGGGCCTCGGCGTCTCGGTCGCCGCCCCCGGCTCGCACGACCCCGGCCCCACCCAGCGCGCCATCGACTGGCTCGGCCGGCTCGACGGGCACGCCCAGTCCGTCGACCAACGGGTGAAGATGGCCGGCTGGATGGAGACGTTCGCCCAGCGCGGCGGCCAGCTCGTCATCCACGGCGCGGCCGTCTCCGACCTCGACTACTTCTCCCGCGCCTACGACCTCGTCCTCGTCTCCGCCGGCAAGGGCGAACTCGTCCAGATGTTCGCCCGCGACCCGGAGCGTTCCCCCTACAGCGAGCCGCAGCGCGCCCTCGCCGTCGCCTACGTCCACGGCCTGGGCCCGCGCCCGGAGCACCCGGACACCGAGGCGGTCCGCTGCAACCTCGTCCCCGGCGTCGGCGAGCTCTTCGTCATGCCCACGCTGACCACCTCCGGCCGCGCGGACATCCTGTTCTGGGAGGGCATACCCGGCGGCCCGCTCGACGTCTTCAAGGGCGTCAAGGACCCCGCGGAGCACCTCTCCCTGACGCTGGAGCTGATGGAGAGGTTCACGCCCTGGGAGTACGCGCGGGCCACCCGGGTCGAACTGACCGACGCCGGCGGCACCCTGGCCGGCCGCTACGCCCCCACCGTCCGCAACCCGATCGGCCGCCTGCCCGGCGGGGGCCTGGTGCTCGGCGTCGCCGACGTCGTCGTCGCCAACGACCCCATCACCGGACAGGGCTCCAACTCCGCCTCCAAGTGCGCCGCCGCCTACCTCGCCTCCATCCTGGAGCGCGGGGAGAAGGAGTTCGACGAGGAGTGGATGCGCGCCACCTTCGACCGGTACTGGGACACCGCGCGGCACGTCACCAAGTGGACCAACGCGATGCTCGCCCCGCCGCCGGAGCACATCATCGGCCTGCTGGGCGCGGCCGGGCAGCTTCAGCCCGCGGCTGATCGTTTCGCCAACGCGTTCAACGACCCGGCCGACTTCGAGAACTTCTTCTACGAGCCCGAGAAGACGGCGGCCTACCTGGGCTCGCTGACCGGAGCCTAGGCCGCCGTCACGGCCGCGGTCACGGCCGCCGGAGGTCCCGCTCCCGTCCCGGTTCCCGTCCGGGCAGGGGCGTCGGCGGGAGCTTCGGCGGCCGGTAGCGCCGTACCGGCTCGCCGCCCGGATCCGGACGCACCGCGCCGAGCACCGGGTTGGACGCGAGCGGGGAGACCTTCACCTTCTCGCCGGTCCGCGGGGCCTGCACCACCAGGCCCCGCCCGAGGTACAGCGCCACATGCGTGGCCTCGGGGAAGTAGATCACCAGATCCCCCGGCCGCAGCTCCTTCAGCGGGATCCGCTTCAGCCGCGCCCACTGCTCCTCGCTGGTGCGCGGGACCGGCGTCCCCGCCTGCCCCCAGGCCCGCGAGGTCAGCCCCGAGCAGTCGTACGACCCCGGCCCCTGCGCGCCCCACTCGTACGGTTTGCCGAGCTGGCGCACCGCGTACCGCACGGCCTTCACGCCCTCCTGCGACGGCTTCCCGTCGTCGCCGAGCGCACCCGACGCCACGAGCCTGTCCTGCGCCCGCGCCACCCCGTCGCGCTCCAGCGCGGCGAGCGCGGTGAGCTGCTCGGCGGTCAGCGACGCCAGGAGCTCCTGGACGTCGTCCAGGCGCCGGCGCACGTCGTCGCGCTCCTTCTTCCTGCGCGCGACGAGGGTGAGCTGGCCGTCCAGGGCGGCGCGGGCCCGCCGGGCCAGTCCGTCGGCCCTGCGCTCACCGCCGCGCAGCCGTCCGACCGTCTCCTCCCGCTCGCGCGCCAGCCGGCCGATCACATGCCCCTGGTCGAGGGCGTGCTGCGGATCCCGGGCGAGCAGGAGCCGCAGGTAGGGGGAGAGGGCGGTGCTGCCCTGGTACTGCTGGCGGGCGAGCCGTCCCGCCGCGCCGCGGCTCTCGTGCAGTGAGAGCCGCGCCTTCGCCAGAGCGCCGTCCAGCCGCCCGGTCTCGGCGCGCCGCCGCCGCAGCTCCTCCTCCGTGGCGTTGTAGGCCTCGGTGGCCGCCTCGGCCTCCCGGTACAGCCGCTGAAGGTCCTTCAGCAGCGCGGCGACGCTCCGCCCCCCGGATCCGGGCCCGGCGTCTGGGTCGGCCCCGGGGTCCGCGTCGGAACCGGCGTCAGGGTCGTCAGGGTCGTTCGGGGTGCCGGGCGTCTCGGCTCCGGTGTCCGCCGTCCCGCCCCCACCCGCCCCCTCACCCGGATCCGCACCTGCATCCGTGTCCGCGTCCGAGTCCGCGTCCGGGGTCCGCGGTGCGGCCGTCGCGTGCGCGCCGGCTCCCGGTGGCCCCGTCGTGGCCGCGGCGAGTCCGGGGGCCAGCACGGTCTGCGCGGCGAGCGCCGCCGTGGAGACCGTACAGGCCAGACGCAGCAGTCTTCCTGACACGCCATCACCTCCGCTGCGGGGTGGCCCCTCCATCCCGCAGGGCGAGCATCGGGCGGGTGCCCGGGGTGCGCGCG
This sequence comes from Streptomyces sp. NPDC048481, assembly GCF_043200075.1. NCBI lineage: Bacteria > Bacillati > Actinomycetota > Actinomycetes > Kitasatosporales > Streptomycetaceae > Streptomyces > Streptomyces sp. NPDC048481. The sequence continues at coordinate 132,797 of NZ_JBICXC010000002.1, read as the reverse complement.
CCGGGTGCGCGGTTCGGCGCAACGACGTCACCCGTCGGCGTCGACCCGCCGTCCCACCGGCGTGGCGTGGCGCCCGGCGCGCGCGGACGGTGCGTGCGCCCGGCGGCGGCTCACGCGTCCGGGCGGGCGGCGGGCCGGGACCAGGGCCAGCGCGGCCGCCCGCTCCGCTTCCCCTCGGGGTCGAACGCGTACTTCCAGCCCTGGGGGAGCCCGAGCTTCCTGCTGTGCCCACGCGGCACCCGCCGGTAGACGAGGACGGTGGGCGGGCCTCCGGCCGCGTCGGGCACGGGGATGCGGTACGTCTTGGGCGGATGCCCGGTCGGACCCAGCAGCACGGGCAGCACCCGGCCGTCCATGGGCCCGCCCTCGAAGGGGGTGTCTTGGCTCTTCACCGGTCCAGTGTCGATCAGATCTCCGCGCTCAGCGCACCCCGGACCAGTTCGGCGGTCTGCGCGTCCCGCGCCGCGGTCACGGCCAGGACGGCGACGAACTGGTCGACCAGCCAGTCCCGCAGCTCGTCGGCGGGCGGCTGCTTGTCCTCGTCGAGCCAGATGAGGGAGGCCGCCTCGACGGCCGTGATCCACATCCGCACGGTCATCCGCAGTCGCGGCCCGGGGTCGGGGACCTCCAGATGACGGTAGATGGCCTCGGCGGCGGCCCGGCGGACGCCGTCCACGATGGCGGTCGTGCGGGAGGTCTCCACGACGCTGCCGCCCTGGAGCAGGGCGCTGAAGCCGGCGTCGTGGCGGCCGACGAAGGTCAGGTAGCGGTCGAGGACGCGGGCCAGGCGGGGGAGGAGCGGACCGTCGCGCGGCTCGTCGAAGCAGTGCAGGAGTTCCTCGGCGGCGGAGCGCAGGGCGGCCTCGTAGAGCTGCTGCTTGCCGCCGGGGAAGTACCGGTAGACGAGCGGCCGGGACACTCCGGCGGCCTCCGCCACGTCGTCCAGCGAGACGTCCTCGGGGACGCGGTGCGCGAAGAGCGACAGCGCCGCGTCGAGGAGCTGGCTGCGGCGCTCCTCGACGCTGAGACGACGGTAGGCGGGAGCGGCTGGCGTCATGACGAGCAGCGTAATCGCCCGCGCCCGCCGCGGGCCGCGCTCCCCGCCCCGGCCCCACCCCCGCGCGGGCGGCGGCGCCCCACGGTGTCCCGGCGGGGCGCGGGGTGCAGGGCGGGGTGCGGAGCGCGGTCAGGCGAGCAGGCCCGACGACTTCCACAGGCGGCGGCCCACCCCGCGCAGCACGCCGATGTCGTCCAGGAAGTCCGTCAGCCGCTTCGCTCCCGTCTGCATGACCTCCCGCCGGTGCCCGCTCGCCTTGACCTGCGCCAGGGCCTCGCGGCGGTCCAGGCCCACGTTCTCGTACACCTCGGGATTGACGAAGGCCACGCTGAACACGCGGGCGAACTCGCCGGACGTGACGCGGGTGAACTCCTGCGACCACCTCGGCGCCGTCACCATCTGGCGGCGCAGCTCCTCACGGGCGTAGCGCACGTGCCGGGCCTCCTCCACGACGTGGATGCGGGTGACGCCCCGCACCAGCGGCTGGACCCGCTCGTCGGGGAACGTCAGCCGCTGCATCCAGTCCAGGACCTCCTCGCCGAGGAGGGTCGCGGTGAACGAGCCGGGCGTGGTGGAGATCGTCTTGAACAGGCGGCCCATGTGCTGGTGGGCGCGGCTCACCGGGTACAGGGGCGTGCCGCCGCGCTCGATGAGCCGGGCGAACATCTTCGAGTGCCGGCACTCGTCCTCGATCTCGGTCAGCGCGTAACGCACGTGCGCGCTCGTCGCGGCCTTGTCGTAGATGTGCCGCACGAGGAGCTGCATGAGGATGATCTCGAACCAGATGCCGAGCGAGGCGAGCGCGGCGGCCTCGTGCTGGGACAGCAGGATCCGCTGCTCCTCGCTCATCCGCCGCCACATCGGCGTGTCGTACAGCGACACGAGCTCCGGCGGCCAGAACCACTTGCCGTCCTCGAAGGGCGCGTCCCAGTCCAGCTCCTTGTCCGGGTCGTAGGAGTGCTTGGCGGAGGACGCGAGCAGCCGCTCGGCCACCTGCTCCCGGTCCTTGAGCAGGCCCAGCGCGTCCCGCAGCCCTTCCAGCGCGTCGGCATCCGTGAGGGTCGTCATGCTCTTATGAGACTGCTTGTCAGCAAGGCCGTCAATCCCCCGGGCATCACTTCTTGGCCGGGCCCCGCCCCGACGCCGTCGCGTCGCCCGCCCGGAGCGGCCCGGCTCAGGAGTTGAGCACCGCCTCCATGACCGCCCGCGCGATCGGCGCCGCCATGCCGCCGCCGGTGATGTCCCCACGGCGCGCCGACCCGTCCTCCACCACCACCGCGACCGCCACCCTCGGCTCCAGGTCCCGTTCGCCCTGCGCCCAGGAGACGAACCAGGCGTAGGGGATGCCGGCGTTGCCCAGCCCGTGCTGGGCGGTGCCCGTCTTGCCGCCGACGACCGCGCCGGGGATCGCCGCGTTGGTCCCCGTGCCCTCGCGCACCACGTCGGCCATCAGCTCCCGCAGCCGCCGCGCCGTCGAGGGGAGCATCGCCCGGCGGGACGGGCGCGAGCCGGCCGTGGCCACCGTCGCCCCGCCCCTGCGCGTGGTCCGCTCCACCAGGTACGGCGTGCGCACCTGACCCCCGTCGGCCACGGCCGCCGCCACCATCGCCATCTGGAGCGGGGTGGCCCGCGTGTTGTACTGGCCGATCGAGGACAGCGCCAGCTGCGCCCGGTCGAGCGAGGTGTCGAAGGTGCTCGGCGCCACCCCGAACGGGATCCGCAGCGCGTCGTCGTTGAAGCCGAACGCCCGCGCCGTGCGGGTCATCCGGGCCAGCCCCGTGTCCACGCCGAGCTTGGCGAACACCGTGTTGCACGACCACTCGAAGGCCTCCCGCAGCGGGGCGTCCTCGCAGCCGTCGCCCTCGTTCGTCAGGCTCGTCGTCGTCCCGGGCAGCCGGTAGGGGGCGGGGGAGTCGGTCGGCGCGTCCAGGTCCGTGACCACGCCCGCGTCCAGCGCCGCCGCCGCGGTGACCACCTTGAACGTCGACCCCGGCGGATACGTCTGGCGCACCGCCCGGTTCAGCATCGGCTTGTCCGGGTCGGCGTTGAGCCGGGCCCAGGCCCGTTCGGCCCGGCCGCCGTTGCCGGACAGCACTCCGGGGTCGTACGACGGGCTCGACACCAGCGCCAGCACCCGCCCCGTCGACGGCTCCACCGCCGCCACCGCGCCCTTGCGCCCGTCCAGTCCCTCGTAGGCGGCCCACTGGGCGTGGCGGTTCAGCGTCGTCACCACGTCGCCGCCGGGCGGCCGTCCGTGCGTGACGTCGTTCCACAGCGGGAACGGCGCGAGCATCGGATCCGACCCGGACAGGACGCCGTCCCCCGCGTGCTCCAGGAACGTCGTCCCGTACACCTGCGAGGCGAACCCGGTCACCGGCGCGTACAACGGCCCGTCCTGGTACGTGCGTTCGTAGCGCAGCTGCTCCCCGGTGTCCCGCGAGCCGGTGACCGGGGTGCCGCCGACGAGGATGTCGCCGCGGGGCTGCGCGTAACGGGCGATGGAGCCGCGCCGGTTGGCGGGGTTGTCGCCGTAGGAACCGGCCTGGACGAGCTGGACGCGCGCGGCGTTGACCAGGAGCGCCGCCAGCAGCAGGGCGCTGAAGACGGCGGCGTGCCGGATGTGCCGGGTCACCGGGATCTCCCTGGGCTCTTGTCGACGAGCGTGTCGACGGGTTCGCCGGGCGTGCCCCGGCCGTCCGCCGGGGACGAAGCTCGGGCGGCCGGCCCGCCGGACGTATGCGCGGACGGTTCGGTGACCGGGCGGGCGGACGGGGCGTCGTACGGTCTGCGCGCCGAGTCGCTCACCCGGATCAGCAGCGCCACGATCGCCCAGTTGGTGACGACCGAGGAGCCGCCCTGCGCCAGGAACGGCATCGCCATGCCGGTCAGCGGGATCAGGCCGGTCACCCCGCCCGCGATCACGAACACCTGGAGGGCCACGATCGAGGCGAGGCCCGCGGCCAGCAGCCGCCCGAAGGGATCGCGCAGCGACAGCCCCGCCCGGTAACCGCGCTCGACGAGCAGCCCGTAGAGCAGGAACAGCGCCGACAGCCCCGCGAGGCCCAGCTCCTCGCCCGCCGTCGCCAGGATGAAGTCCGACTTCACGGCGAAGCCGATGAGGACCGAGTGGCCCAGGCCCAGCCCGGTGCCCGACGCGCCGCCCGCCGCGAAGGAGAACAGCGACTGCGCGAGCTGGTTGGCGCCCTGGCCCGCCTCGATCGAGGCGAACGGATGCAGCCAGTCCTCGACCCGGCTGTGCACGTGCGGCTCCAGGCGTCCCACGGCCACCGCGCCCAGCGAGGCGAGCAGCAGCCCCACGGCGATCCAGCCGGTGCGGCCGGTCGCGACGTAGAGCATCACCACGAACAGGCCGAAGAAGAGCAGGGACGTGCCGAGGTCCCGCTCCAGGACCAGCACGCCGACGCTCAGCAGCCAGATCGTGACGATCGGGCCGAGCACCCGCCCGGTGGGCAGCTGCATCCGGCTGAAGCGCCGCATCCGGCGGCCCGCGTAGGCCAGCGCCGTGCGGTTGGCCGCCAGGTAGGCGGCGAAGAACACCGCCAGCAGCACCTTCGCGAACTCCCCCGGCTGGATGGAGAAGCCCGCGATCCGGATCCAGATGCGGGCCCCGTTCACGGCCGGGAACAGGATGGGCAGAGTCAGGAGGGCGAGCGCGGCGACCACGCACACGTACGCGTACCGCTGGAGCACACGATGGTCGCGCAACGCCGTCACGACCACGATGAACAGCGCCACGCCGACCGTGGACCACACGAGTTGCGTGGGCGCCGCCCGGTCGCCCGGCGTCTCCAGGTCAAGCCGGTAGATCAGGACCAGGCCCATCCCGTTGAGCAGCACGGCGACGGGGAGCAGCAGCGGGTCGGCACAGGGGGCGCGCAGCCGCACCGCCAGATGCGCCAGCAGCGCGAGCACCCCGAGCCCCGCCCCGTAGCCCGCGGCTCCGGGCGGGACGGCGCCGTCGCGGGCCAGGCCGACCGCGCAGTACCCGTACACGGAGAGCAGGACGGCCAGGACGATGAGGGACAGTTCGACGCCACGGCGGCGGGGGAGTCCCACCATGGCGGCGGGCGCGTCGGCCGCCGCCACGGTGGGACCGGTTCCCGCGCGGACTCCGGCTTTCGTCATGTCCGGAACCTACCCAAATGGGGCTCCTCGGGGGCCTTGTGCGGTCTTTCGGGTCAGCACCAGCGCGGCGTCGTGCCGATGACGTCGATGTACCGCGCCGCGCCCCAGGCCCAGGTGCCGTCCGTGAGGAGGTACCAGACGGAGTTGCCCTGGACGTTCTGCCCGGGGGTCCGGCAGAAGATGGAGACGATCTCGCCGCGGCGGGCGACCCGGATGACCTGGCTGCCCCGGTCGGGCGCGCTGCGCAGCAGCAGTTCGCTCGCGGTGACGCGTCCGCGGTAGCGGCGGGAGTCGTTGTGGTCGACCGACTGCCAGTTGCCGCCGCCGTCACCGCCACCCGACTGCCAGTCGCCGCCGTTCCCGCCGCCGCCTCCCTCGCCGGACTGCCAATTGCCGCCCTGGCCGCCCTGGCCGCCCTGGCCGTTCTGCCAGGTCTGCCCGTTCGGATTGCTCTGCCCGTTCGGGGTGTTCTGGTTGCTCTGGGCGTTCGGGTTCCCCTGGGCGTTCTGGTCGCCCTGGCCGCCTCCGCCGCCCCCGCCGCCCTGGTCCAGCCAGTCGTACGAGTCGTCGCCGCCCTGGGTGCTGTTGTTGCCGCCGTCGCCGTCCCAGTCGTCGCCGAGAGCCGGGGTGACGGCCGCGGTGGCGGCGAGCGCGCCGGCTGCGGTGACTATGGCCAGACGGGTGAGAGCCGAGCGCATGGACATGGCGATACCTCCACGAAGAGGGTGTAACTGACTTATCGCCACATTAGGAGCGGTTGGTGCGTGTCGCCCGTCACGCTGCGCCATCGGGGAGGCGCGCCGGGGCGGGCGGCGTCTGAGGCAGCGTCAGCGTCGCCACCGCGCCGCCGTCCGGCGCGTTCGTGAACGCCAGCCGTGCGCCCAGCACCTCGGCCTGGCCGACCGCGATGGTCAGTCCGAGCCCGTGGCCCTTGGCCCCGCCCTCGGTGCGGAACCGCTGCGGCCCGTGCGCGACGAGGTATTCCGGATACCCGTCCCCGTGGTCCCGGACGGTCACCACGGGCCCGTCCACCGTCAGCGTCACCGGAGCCCGCCCGTGCCGGTGCGCGTTGGCGAGCAGGTTGCCGAGCACCCGTTCCAGCCGCCGCCGGTCGGTCTCCACGTGCGCGTTGCGGACGATGACGACCGCGACCTCGCCGCCGGACGCGGGAGTCCCGTCGGCCGTCGTGGGCCCGGAGGCCGACGGCGTTCCCGAGAAGTCGGAGGCCTGCGCGGCCCGCACCACCCGCGCCGCCAGCGCGCCCAGGTCCTCGGCGTCCAACTCCAGCCGCTCCCGCCCGGTGTCCAGCCGCGAGATCTCCAGCAGGTCCTCGGTGAGCGTGCGCAGCGCCGTCACCCGGTCGCGCACCAGCTCCGTGGGCCGTCCGGGCGGCAGCAGTTCGGCCGCCGCGTGCAGACCGGTCAACGGGGTGCGCAGCTCGTGCGCCACATCGGCGGTGAAGCGCTGCTCGCTGAGCAGTTTGCCCTGAAGCGAGGAGGCCATGGAGTCCAGCGCCACGGCGACCGCGCCGACCTCGTCCTGCGGCCGGCCCGGCTCCTTGGCGCGGCGGTCGTCCACCCGGGCGTCGAGGTCGCCGGCGGTGATCCGGCGGGCCACCTGCGCGGTGGTGTGCAGCCGCCGGGTCACCCGGGTCACGGCGACCGCGCCGACCAGCAGCGTCGCCCCGATCGCCAGCGCCGACGACCACAGGATCGCGGTGTCCAGCGCCTCGATGGTGTGAGCGCTCTGCGAGTAGTCGACGGCGACCGCGAGGGCCCGCCCGCCGTCGGCGGGGCCCGCCGCCCACATCGTGGGGCGGCCCAGCCGGTCGGCGACCATCGTGCCGCGCTCCCCGGAAACCGCCAGGCCGCGCAGCGACGGTGGCAGTCCGGGCGGATCCAGGCTCGCCCCCCGGCCGAGCGAGTCCCCCGCCTCGAAGGCCGCGGTCGCGTCCTTCAGCCGGGACAGCGCGAGATCGCGGGCCTGGCCCACCGTCTGGTTGGTCACCGAGACGTGCACCAGGATGCCGAGCAGGGCGGCCAGCGCGCAGCACATCACCGTGATGAAGACGGCGGCCTTCACGGCGAGCGTGCCGGCCCAGGACGGCAGCGCCGGCCTCATCGGCCGCTCGGGGACGAGGACGCCGGCGGCGCAACGGAATCGGGCGAGGCGTCCGGTGAGGAGTCCGGGGCGGACGTCGAGGGGCCGGCCGGGGTGGAGGCCGAGCCGGAGGCGGAGGGCCGCGGGGAGTGCTTGCGGCCGCCGGTGCGGAGCATCTCGTCGTGGGTGAGCAGCATCGCCTGCTGCTGCTGGTCCCAGGTCCACTGCAAGCGGTACTCGTACCCGGCGACCTCGGAGGGGGCGCGGATGATCACGGACCGCCCTGCCAGCTCGACTCCGCTGACGGCGTCCTCGTAGGCCATGACCTGCACGAGCCTGTCCTTGCGCACGGTGTAGACGCGGACGGCCGTCAGATTGCCCGGCAGCTGCCGGAAGCCGAGGGTCAGGTCGGCGCGGCCGTCGCCGGTGAGGTCGCGGTAGTACGCCTTGAGCACGGGACATCTGGCGCCGCGCGCGCCGCTCGCGCCGCAGTCGGCCATCCGCCGGGCCGTCTCGGCGTAGGGCCCCTTCACGTAGTCGCCCGGATGTCCGGCGATCTCCCTGCGCACCACCGCGACCGGATCGACCTCGCGGATGTCGCCGCCGGGCACGGTGATGCCCTTGACCACCTCGGTGTCCACCTCGCCGATGTCGAACGCGGGGCTGGAGGCGGGGGTCAGGTCGGGCCAGAGCTTGTCCGGACTGATCGCCGTCGGCGTCGGGCCCGCGCCCTGCAACTCGCCGGCGTCGCCGCAGCCCACGGCGGCCGAGGCCAGCACGACGGCGACGGCGACGCCGAGCACGGCCCGGCCCGGGCGACGGGAAGGGCCCCGGCCACTGAAGCGAGCGCGGCGATGCGACCGACCGCGGCGGCCGGAGCGGCCGAAGGGACCGGGGAGACCGGGGAGACCGGGGAGACCGGAACGGCTGCGGGACACGGGACTCCTGTGGCTCCTCTCGGGGACGACGGCGCCAGGCCCCGTACACCTTATTCATACGGAAGTCCGTTTTGCGTACCGGTGGACCGGTGACGCTGAGGCAGCGTACTGCCGGGCACGGGCTGAGCGCTGTGGCGCTGACCATGGGCGAAACGATTCCTCTACGACCGGCGCACCCGCCTGCCTGCCCGGCCCCGACCCGCCCGGCCCCGATCCGACCGTCCGGCCCCCCCCGACCGTCCGGATCCCCCGACCGTCCGGGGTTCCGCCCCTCGGGTCCGTCCGCCGGCGCGCCCGCCCGGGTGCCGCCCACCTCGCGTACGCCGTCCGCCTCGCTCCGCCGTCCGCCTACTCGGCCAGTTCTTCCAGCAGCCTGGCCGTGGGCAGTCCCGCCCGCAGGTACTCCACGAACAGCTCGTTGTGCAGGGCCCAGGGCGAGCGCCGTGACCGTATCAGCCGAACGGCCCCGTCGGCCGAGTGCCCCCGTTCCGTCAACGCGTGGGCCACAACCAGGCCCGAGCGGTTGTAACCGCTGTAGCAGCGCACCAGCACCGCGCGGCCCTCGTCCAGCGCGTCCCCCGCGGCCTGCGCCAGCCGGATCACCCCCGCGAGCTGGGTCCCGTCCAGCGGCCCGTCCGGGATCGGCCACACCTGATGGCGCACGCCGGGGTCGGGCCCGTGGTCCGGCCGCTCCCGGGTCAGCGTCTGGACGAGATCGAACTCGCCGCGCACCACGGCCGGCCGCCGCTCTCCGCCGGGCCCCCGGAACTCGTGGCCGCCCATCCACAGGCCGGGCACGATCTCGCTCCACGGACGGTCCGGAACAGGTACGTCGGGCTGCTTCCTGCGGGTCCGCAACGGCGCCTCCCCAAACGCGCTGCCCAGTGCCTGCCCAACTCGCGCCGGGGGTAACCGCCTTCTTGCCCCCGGAGCACCCCGCCTGGTCCCATGGTCGCAGGGGTGATGGTGCATGAACGGACTGCGCGTCATACCGGTCTCGCGGCATGGCCAGGAACGGCTCTACGTCTGCCTCACGGACGGCAGCAACATCGCCTGGTACGACCGTGAGGCGGCCAGGATCAATCTCATCCGGGACGACCGCAGGGACGACGTCCTGGAGGCTCTCCGGTCCTTCGTCACCGGCCCGGTCACCGTGGGCCCGCCCCCGGTGCCGACCCCGGCGGAGCTGGCCCGCCTCTCCCTCCACCCGGACGACGACCTGGCCCCCAACCGTCCCGGCGAGGCCCTGCTGATCGACCTGGAACGCGACCCGCCCCCCGCCCACCGGCTGCGCACCGACCCGCGCCGCCGCGCCCTTGCGGCCGAGCAGACGGTCGGCGAGGCGCTCGACCGGCTCGACGGCGCGGGCTGGCACACGCTGCACTCCGTGCCGCTGCCCGGCGGCGACCGCGTCCACCACCTGGCCGTCGGCCCGGCCGGACTGTTCGCCGTGCACGCCGTCCACGCCCGCAGGCAGCGGGTCCGGATCGCCGACCCTATGGTCGCTCTGGGCCGCCGCGCCCCCGAGCCCCTGCTGCGCCGGGTGCGCGCCGACGCCGACCGCGCCTCCTACGCGCTGACGGCCGAGGTCCACCCCGTGCTGGCCCTCGTGGGCCCGGCGGAGGTCACCGTCACCGCGCCCCCGCGGGCGACCCGCATCCTCACCGACGCCGGCCTGCCCGGCCTGGCCCGGCTGGGCGGCGTGCTCAAGCCGGCGGACGTGGAGGCCCTGCACGCCATGGCCCGGGACCGGGGGACCTGGGCAAGGGTCTGAGCGGAGACCGCGGAGACCGCGGAGACCGCGGAGACCGTGCGGAGCCGGCGCCCCGCCGGGGAGCGCCGCCGGCGTCAGGAACCGGTCCCGGGGTCCGGCACCGATCCCGCGCGCCGCGCGTCGGTCAGCGGCGCCAGCAGGTCGCCGAAGTCCTGCAACCGCGGCGCGATGTCCGAGGCCAGGAAGGTGAGCGTGCCGGGCGACCGGCACGCCTCGACCTCCTCCCACGTCACCGGCGCCGACACGGTCGGCTCGGCGCGGGCCCGCAACGTGTACGGCGCGGCCGTCGTCTTGCGCGCGGCGTTCTGACTCCAGTCGACGAACACCTTCCCCGGCCGCAGACTCCGCGTCATCCGGTGCAGCACCAGCCGCGGAGCGGCCCGTTCCGCCTCCACGGCCAGCTGTTTGGCGTACTCCGTGACCCGTTCGGACGACGCCCCCCGCACCGCCGCCAGCAGATGCAGCCCCTTCGACCCGGAGGTCTTCGGGTACGCCTCGATGCCGTCCGCCGCCAGCCGCTCCCGCAGCCACAGCGCGACCTCGCAGCACTCGACGACGGTCGCGGGCGCGCCGGGATCGAGGTCGAGGACGAGCCGGTCGGCCGTCTCCTGCTCCTGGATCACCCACTGGGGCGTATGGAACTCGGTGACGAGGTTCGCCGCCCAGACGAGGCTCGCCAGATCCTGCACGACGACCATCCGCGCCGGCCCCTCCGAGCGCGGCACCTCGGCCCTGGTGACCCACTCGGGCGTCCCCGGCGGCACGTTCTTGGCGAAGAACACCTGGCCGTCGGGCCCGTCGGGATAGCGCAGGAAGGACAGCGGCCGGTCGCGCAGATGGGGCAGCAGGGCGTCGGCGACGGTCGCGTAGTAGTGCAGCACCTCGCCCTTGGTGAACCTGGTGGCCGGATACAGCACCTTCTGCAGATTGCTGAGCGCGAGCCGCCGCCCCTCCACCTCGGTGATCGGCGTCATACGATGAGAATCACACGAAACCGGTACATAACGCTCACTCGGGAGGGTGCTGCACGTGCGATCCATTTGGAACGGCGCCATCTCGTTCGGGCTCGTCAGCATCCCGATCAAGCTGGTCAACGCCACCGAGAGCCACTCGATCTCCTTCCGCCAGATCCACACCGAGGACGGCGGCCGCATCCGCTACCGCAAGGTGTGCGAGCTGGAGGAGCGCGAGGTCAGCTCGGCCGAGATCGGCAAGGGGTACGAGGACGCGGACGGCACCATCATCCCGATCACCGACGAGGACCTCTCCCACCTGCCGCTCCCGACCGCGAAGACGATCGAGATCGTGGCCTTCGTCCCGGCCGACCGGATCGATCCGCTCCAGATGGACGCCGCCTACTACCTCCAGGCGGGCGGCGCCCCGGCGGCGAAGCCCTACACCCTGCTCAGGGAGGCCCTCAAGCGCAGCCACAAGGTGGCCATCGCCAAATACGCCCTGCGCGGCCGTGAACGTCTCGGCATGCTCCGCGTCGTCGGCGACGCGATCGCCATGCACGGTCTGCTCTGGCCGGACGAGGTCCGTGCGCCGGAGGGCGTCGCCCCGGACACCTCCGTCACCGTCCGCGACAAGGAACTCGACCTCGCGGACGCCCTCATGGACACCCTCGGCGAGGTCGACCTGGACGACCTGCACGACGAGTACCGCGAGGCCGTCGAGGAGGTCGTGGCGGCGAAGGCGGCCGGCGAGACGCCCCGGGAGGCACCGAGCGCGCCGTCCAGCGGCAAGGTGCTGGACCTGATGGCGGCACTGGAGAAGAGCGTGCGGGCGGCCAAGGAGTCGCGGGGCGAGGAGACGGGGTCCGCGGCGGACGCGGAGGCGGACTCGGACACGGAGGGGGACGGCGACGGCGGGCCGGACTCCGGCTCCCGGTCGGCACGGGCCAAGGTGAGCCGCCTGCCGCAGCGCGAGTCCGCCCGCGGCACCCCGAAGCAGACCGGCGGCAAGAAGTCGACGTCGACGGCGAAGAAGACGGCGTCGGCCCCGAGGAAGTCGGCGGCGAAGAAGTCGACGTCCTCGAAGAGCGCGACGGCGGCGAAGAGCACGGCGGGCGCCAAGGGCACGACGAGGAAGACCGCCGCGAAGAAGACGGCGGCGACGGCGAAGAAGACCCCGGCGAAGAAGACCGCGGCCCGCAAACGCTCGGCCTGACCTGCCTCGTGCGACCTAGCTCGGTCCGGCCGCCCCGCCGCGCCCGTCGGGGCCGTCGGCCGCGGGGACCTCCGGGTGAGCCGCTGAGCCACCCGCCGGGTTACCGGTCGGGTGACCGGCCGGGTGACCGGCCGGGGGAGCCTTCGGGCGGTGAGGTGCGACGGCGGGGGAGACGGCGGTACCGCGCGTCAGGCACACGAGGACCGTGCCCGTGCCCAGCCCCACCGCGGGCCACACCGGGAACGCGCCCCCGTACGCGAACCCGTGCCCCGCGAAGTACGTCAGCGCGCAGACGCTCGTCCCGACCCCGCCCCACATCGCCCACGAGGCCGTTCCCCGCAGGCCCGCGACCGGCCGCACCCGCGCCTCCACGCCGGACAGCCCCCGCTCCAGCGGCCGCAGCGCCCGCATCACCGCCGCCAGGACGGCGCCCAGCACCAGCAGCCACGGCGCCCGCAGCGCCCACCACCCGGCGGAACCGTAGCCGGGCTCGGGAGCCAGGCCGGTGAGGTAGAAGGCGGCGGCGACGATCAGCACCGGCAGCATGTGCCACAGGTAGAGCGCCATGCTGCCCGCGCCCAGCACCCGCACCGCCCGTCGGACCCGTGCCCGTTCCAGCACCCGGCGCACCACCGGCGCCACGAGCAGGGCCACCCCGACCTGCGCGACGGCCCACGCCAGCATGGCGGGCGACGGCGGATCGGCATTGCTCAGCTCCTGCCCGGTCACCAGGATCAGACTGACGGGAAACGGTCCGGGCCCGACCAGTGCGACGAACGCCGCTCCACCGCCCGCCGCGAGCGCGACCGGCGCGGCCGTCCGTCCCTCCCCGCCCAGAAGACCGTCGCGCCAGCAGAAGCCGAGCTGGTAGACGACCCCCCACACGAGGACGTAGTTCAGCGCCCCGACGGCCTCCACGAGCCCGGGGCGCGGCGATCCGGCGGCCGCGACCGACGCGCCGATGCCGAGCGCGACCACGCCGGTCGCCAAGGGGGCCCGCACCCCCCACCGTTCATGGAGGGCGTACATCGCCGGTGTCAGGGCGCTGAGCAGCAGATACACCGGCAGGAACCAGAACTGCATGGCCATCGCCCAGCCCACCAGCGCCAGCGTCGCGGGGTCCCCGCCGAGCCCGGCGCTCGCCCCTGCCGCGAACAGCACGAGAGCGCTGTACGCGGCGGCGGGCAACAGCAGACGCACCGCCCGCTGTCCCACCCACCCCGCGACGGTCCCGCCGGCCGACCGGGCCCGCGCCCAGGAGCCGGCGGCGGCGTGTCCGCCGGCGAGGAAGAACAGCGGCATGATCTGGAAGCCCAGGGTGAGCCACTGCGTCCAGGGCACGGTCGCGAGCAGTTCCGGCGCGACGATCTCCCCGTCCGCACGCCGGACCAGTCCGGTGATCAGCCAGTGCCCGAGCACGACCAGCAGAATGGCCCAGGCACGCAGAGAATCGACGTACAGGTCCCGCCCCGGCCCACCATCCGGCCCCCGATTCCGACGCAGGCCCCGGTCGCGGCCCCGGTCACGCTCTCCCACCTGATCCCGGCCCCGGTCCCGGTCCTGATGTCTGTTCCGGTCTCGCATCCCGCCCTCGCCCCCGTCCCGCCGGCGACCGCGTGGTCGTTCCCCGTCACGGTCCCGGCTCGTACCCGCATGCTGCCGTCCCCTCGACCCGCCTGCGGCGAAGCGTCCTTGTCGCAACCGACCCGTGCCCGGCCCGACACCCCGCCCGGCCCGACGTCGCCAAACTGGCCGGCGTCTCCAAGCAGACGGTCTCCCGGGTGCTCCACGATCACCCGGCCGTCCGCGCCGAGACCCGGGAGGCGGTCCGCACGGCCATGCGCACGCTGGGCTACCGCCTCAGCAGCAGCGCACGCTCACTGGCCAGCGGCCGCACCCGCCTGCTCGGCGTGATCTCCTTCGACGCGGCCCGCTACGGGCCCGCCTCCACCCTGACCGCGATCAGCACGGCGGCGCAGGAGGCCGGCTACCTGGTCAGCTCGATCGCCCTGGACACGGCGGACCGGGACACGGTGGTACAGGCCGCGGACCGGCTGTCGGCGGAGGGCGCGGACGGCGTCATCGCCATCGCCCCGCAGGTCCGCGTGGCCCGGGCGCTCGCCGAGGCCCGTCCGGACACCCCGCTGGTCGTCATGGACAACGACCTGGGGGACGGCACCCCGACCGTCACCTCCGACGCCCGCGCCGGCGCCCGCAAGGCGACGCGGCACCTGCTCTCCCTCGGCCACCCGACGGTCCGGCACCTCGCCGGCCCGGCGGGCTGGTCGTCGGCGGACCGCAGGGCGCGGAGCTGGCACGACACCCTCAAGGCGGCCGGGGCGGAGATCCACGCGCCCCTCTTCGGCGACTGGAGCGCCGACTCGGGCTACGACCTGGGCCGCGCACTGGCCGAGGACCCCGCCGTCACCGCCGTCTTCGCGTCGAACGACCAGATGGCCCTGGGCCTGCTGCGCGCCCTCCACGAGGCAGGACGCCGGGTCCCCGAGGACGTCAGCGTCGTCGGCTACGACGACATCCCGGAGGCCGCCCACTTCCTGCCCCCGCTGACCACGGTCCGCACGGCCTTCACGGACATCGGCACCATCGCGCTGCGCACGCTCCTCGACCGCATGGACACCGCGCGGCACCCCGCCGCCCCCTCGCGGACCCCCGCCCCGGCCGGACCCGCCCTGACCCTGGTCCCCGTCGAACTGAAGATCCGCCGGAGCACCGCGGCCCGGACCTGAATCCGGCCGCCGGACACGGAAACGGCGGCGGAGCCGACCCCCGGCCGACCCCACCGCCGCACACCCGCCCAGGTGCCCGCACGCGCACCTGCCCATGAACACCCACCTGCCCATGAACACCCGCCTGCCCGCGTGCGCTCCCGCACGCCCCTGGAACCCACGGAGGCGTGAGGGGCGCCGTCAGCCGCCCACGTACCAGCTGAACCCGCCGTTGCTGGCGGCGACGGCGAGCAGCACGAGCCAGAGCACCACGTCGACGACGCCGAGAACGATGCCGGCCTTCGCCATCCCGGCCCCGTTCCGCACGGACGCCTGACGCCGGGCGACGGCGCCGAAGACGATCGCCAGCGGGCCCAGGACGATGTTCAGCAGGAACAGTCCGACGATGCCGCAGCAAAGGCTGGCGATCGCGAGGCCGTTGGTGCGTGATCCGGCGGACGCGGCGGAAGAGCTGCCGTAACTCGTCATTGCACACTCCCGGTTGTCGGTTGCACGGACCGAACGGGTCACGCGCTCCTTGCTTTCGGCTTGTGCGGACCGGGTGCCCCGTGAAGACGCCGTCATGTCGACGGGTCGTCAGATACGTGACGACGGAGGCCTGATGAGCCCGGTCCCCGGCCGTCGAACTCTTCCGGGACGGATGCGCCCCCGCCCCCGCCGCCAGGCACTACAGTCGTTCGCTGTGCCGTGCGTCACATGGGGGTGGCGCTCGGTGGGCGGCGGGCCGACGGCCCGGACGCCCGCAACGGCGGCGCCGGTGGCGTCGTGGGCTCTGGGGGGCTTCATGCACGAGATGGTCAAGGGTTCGAACGTGGCGCTCGCCGCGCTGAGCGACAACGCGGGTTCGCTGATCGCCGGGCTGAGCTGGGTCAGTCCGACCGGCGAGGGCGACGCCGACGTGTCGGTGCTCCTGCTGGACGCCGACGGCAAGGTCCGCAGCGACGCCGACTTCTGCTTCTACAACAACCCGGTCGCCGCCGACGGCAGCGTGCAACTGCTGGGCAAGACACCGACGGACAGCGGCGACGAGGACCGCATCGGCTTCGACCTGACCGCGGTCCCCGCCGCCGTCGACCGCATCGTCGTGGCGGCGAGCCGTTACGAGGGTGCCGGTTTCGGCGAGCTGGAGGACTTGAAGGTCACGCTGTCCGACGCGAGCGGCGAGAGCCTCGTCGTGTTCGCCGTCGAGGATCCCGGCACGGTCAGCGCGATCATCTTCGGCGAGCTGTACCGACGCGGCGACGAGTGGAAGTTCCGTGCCGTCGGACAGGGCTACGACACCGGACTGGTCGGTCTGGCGACGGACTTCGGCGTGGACATCGACGACGACGGGGGAGACGACCGGGCGCGGGCCGACGAGCCCGCCGGTGCAGCCGCCGGAAGCGGTGCGCAGGCCGTACAGACCGCACCGGCCGTACGGACCGCACAGCCCGCACCGGCCGTAGGGGCGCCGGCCGTCGAGCAGGACCCGCGGTTCACGCCCGGCGGCCTGGTGCCCGCTCCCCGCTCACCCGCGGCCGGGCCGGAAGCGGAACGGCCCGGGAACGCCGGGATCCCCGATCAGCCCGATCAGCCCGATCAGCCCGATCAGCCCGATCAGCCCGATCAGCCCGATCAGCCCGATCAGCCCGGACAGCCCGGACAAGCCGGGAGGCCCGGGAGGGCGGCGCGGCCGCGCACCGCGAAGAAGAAGGTCACCGTGCCCCGGGCGGCTAGGAAGTCCCTGGCCGACAACGACTCCTGGAAACAGGCCAGACTCTTCCCGGTGTCGGCGCTCAAGAGCGACCGGGACCGCGAGATGCGGGCCACCTCGGTACTCCTGTCGGTGATGGCGCAGGTGCCGGAGTTCGGCCGCAGGCTCACGGCCGCGTTCGGAGCGCCGGCGGGCCGTATGGAGACGTTCACGGAGGTCTCCCTCCCGCACGGTGACACCCCGCGACGCCCCGACGGGATCATCCGCGTCGAACGCGCCGGGAAACTCTGGACCGCGCTCGTCGAGACCAAGACCAACGGCAACGGCCTCAAGCCCGAACAGGTGCAGGCGTACGCGGACATCGCCGCACGCCGCGGCTACGAGGCCGTGATCACGCTGTCCAACGACGTCGCGCTGGAGGGCAGCCCGCTCGTCGACGTCAAGACCGACGGCCGGCGCAAGCACAAGGTCGCCCTGCGCCACCTGTCCTGGGCCGAGGTCGCCCACGTGGCGCAGATGCTCATCCGGCACGAGGGCGTCGGGGACCGGACCCACGCGTGGCTGCTCCAGGAGCTCCTGCACTACCTGCGGCACGAGAACTCCGGCTGCCACGGCTTCCAGAACATGGGGGCGGCCTGGGTGCCCGTCCGCAACGGGATCGATGACGAGACCCTGTGCCAGGGCGACCCGCGCGCCCTGGAGGTCGTCGAGAGCTGGGAACGGCTCATCCGGCAGATCTGCCTCAGCCTCGGCGGCGAACTCGGACAGAAGGTACTGCCCGTCCAGCGGGCCAGACGCGGAGCCGATCCGCGCACCCGCCGGGCCCGCCTGGCAGACCAGCTCTGCCTCGACGGGCGACTCCAGGCCGAACTCCGGATCGAGGGCGCACCCGGAATCCTGGGGGTCACCGCCGACCTGCGCACCGGCAGGCTGCGCACCTCCGTCGAGATCCCCGCCCCCGAGCAGGGCTACCCGTTGACCTGGGCCAAACGCCTCGTCCGTCACTTGGCGGAGGCGCCCGCGGACCTGCACGTCGAAACCCTCGTCGAAGGAGAGACCGGCGGGCCGAGGGGAACGCTGGAACGACTTCGCCCCGAACCCGCGGACATGCTCCCCAAGCAGTCCGACACCCGCATCACCGGCTTCCGCCTGTCCCTGTTCAAGAGCATGGGAAGCAGCCGCGGCAACGCCGAATCCGGCTTCATCCGCAGCGTCGACGACGCGGTGCACCGCTTCCACGGCACCGTCGTCGTCCACCTGGATCGTCTGACGCCTCGTCAGACGCCGGCGGAGGACCGCGTCACGGCATGACGGCGACCCGTTCCGGCCTGCTGCGCACGGCAGTTCGGCGTCCTGCGTACGGCGATCGGACGTCCGGCATAGCCTGCGCATGAAGGGGCGGGCGCGAGGCGTGCGACATGAGGGGGAAGCGGCCGTTGTGGGAACAGGTCCCGGCGTTGCTGGGCGTGGTGGTCGGAGCGGCGAGTTCGTACGTGGCGACGAACATCGTGGAACGGAACCGGTGGCGACGCGGCCGGGCCGAACGCTGGGACGCGAAACGGCTGGAGGCCTACGCCTCCTACGCCAACATCCTGAAGCAGCAGCTGAGCCTCGCGCAGCGCATGGGCGCGGCGAGGGGCTTTCCGCACGCGGCGGACCCGCTGGACCTCGACGCGGGCCTGGCGCAGCTCGCGGAGAACGAGGTGCGGCGGGCGGCCGACTGGGAGTCCGTGCTGCTGATCGGGGACGCGGAGACGATAGGCGCGGCGCGCAAGTGGCACGAGGCGGTGTGGAACGTCGAGCTGTACGCGCGCGGTCTCAAGGACGACCCCGCGGGCTGGACCAGGGCCGTACAGCAGGTGAGCCGGGCGCGGGACGCCTTCTACGCCCTGGCCCGACGCGACCTGGACATCGCCGGCCCGCCCCCGCCGTCGGGCAACTGGCCCCGCGCCTGGCAGCAGGAGGACGGGCCCGCCTGACGGGCAACGCCCGCCCCCGCCGCCGCCCCTGAGCCCCGGGGCTCAGGAACTCAAGGGCTCAGGGGCTCAGGGGGGAACGTCAGGCGGGCCGGGGCGCGATGGCCAGGGCGCGGTAGTCGAACCCGTCCTGCCGGAAGCCGGGAGCCTCCCAGGTGAGATCCACCCGCTGCCCCGGCGACAGCGTGCGGAACCCGTCCATCCGGATGTGGGAGTAGTGGCCCCAGCACCCGCCGGGGGTCTCGGGGGAGTCGAGCACGCCCCACCCGTCGTCCTCGTGCCACTCACGGACCGTCGCAGTCACCATGCCCCCGACGTTACGGCCCTCGACGACGCGCCTGTACGACGTCATACGACGTCGTTGAACCTGCCGCCCTCGCCCGTGTAGAGGTCGGTCGTCATCCGGCTGAAGGGGGCGGTCGCCGAGCCGGTCGAGCGGTACACCCAGGTGCCGTTCGGGCCGTGGGCGATCAGGTCGGGGCGTCCGTCGGCGGTGACGTCGCCGGCGCCGACGATGTGCGAGAAGGCGTTCCAGCCCGTGCCGACCCGGACGCGGGCGCTGAACTTGCCCGCCCCGGTGCCCTGGTACAGCCACAGGACGCCCGAGGCGTCACGGGCGACCAGGTCGCCGGCCGTGCTGCCCGCGACGTCGCCGACGGCGGTGATCCGGTTGTAGATCTGCCACCCGCCGCCGACCCGCACGCGGGGCGCGAAGGGGGCGGACGAGCTGCCGGTGCCCTTGTAGAGCCACAGGACGCCGGCGGCGTCGGCGGCCACGAGGTCGGACCGGCCGTCCCCGGTGAGGTCGCCGCCGCCGGTGATCTTCTGGTAGATCTGCCAGCCGCCGCCGACCCTGACACGGGCCGCGAAGGCGCCGTCGCCCCTGCCCTGGTACATCCACAGGGCGCCGGAGGCGTCACGGGCGACGACGTCGCCGGTCGGGGTGCCCGCGATGTTCCCCACGGCCTCGATCTGGTTGTAGCCCTGCCAGCCGGTGCCGACCCGCGTCCTCTTGGCCGTGGTCACCTTGCCGCCGCCGTCCGACGGCCAGTCGAAGAGGTCGTCGCGCCACAGCACGCCCGAGGAGTCCCGTGCCAGGACGTCCGTGGAGCCGTTGTCGCCGAAGTCGTGCGGGTTGGCCTGACGGGAGACGCGCAGGCTCCCCTGAGCGGTCGCCGGGGCGCCGACGCCGTCGGCCGGGGTGGCGGTGACCTGCCAGGTGTAGGCGCCGTTCGGGGCGCTGACGCCGTCCAGTACGCCGTTCCAGGCGAAGGCGAACCGGCTGCCGGAGACCGGCCCGGTCAGGTGCTCGGTGCGCTTTCTGCCGGTGGCCGTGTGCGTGAGCGTGAGGTCCACGGACGCGTTGGCGCGCGACAGGGTCCACTCCATCGCGACCGCCGCGCCCGGCTTCTCCAGGCTCACCGCGGCGGGGACCTTCGTCTCCGTCACCTTGACGGGCGCGAGCCGCCCGGTGTCCTCGACGAGCGTGGCGGCCGGAAGACCGCCGGTCGCCTCCCGGATCCGGAACAGCCCGTCCGCGTCGGCCGTGGCCCCGCGCACGAGCAGCCCGCCGTCCGGGGCGTGGGCCGCGCTGGAGAAGTGCTCCAGAAGCCTGTAGGGCGCGGCGGCGGGGTCGGTGACGCTCCGCGCGTACAGCGGACCCGACGTCGCGGCGTCGGAGGCACGGCCCGGCACCCCGTACAGCAGGGTGTCCTTGATGAGGCCGACGACGACGGCGCCGCTCATGGAGCTGTCCATGGCGAACCGCCGGTGGACGAACGTCCCGTCCACGACGAGTTCGGCGACGCCGCCCCGGTACTCGACCCACGACTCGTAGTCGGCGGTGCGGGCGCCCGTCGCGGCCTGGGTCCACGGACCGATGTTCATCCTGCTGCCCGACTCGACCGGCGCGTCACCGCCGACGGGAGTGCGCGTCTTCCAGTACTCGGTGCGGAAGGTCGACGAGCTGGGGAAGACCCGGTTGCTGCTCAGCACGATCATCGTGTCGCCCGTGGACGCCACGACCTTGAAGTCCATGCTGTAGGGGTTGGACGACCGCTTCGTCTTCGTGACGACGCCGTCGGCCCGGCCGAGCTGCCACAGCTCCTGATAGCCCCCGCCGGCCGCGGGAACCTTCACGAACAGATCGTCGCCGACCACGCCGACGAGCTTCGCCCCGGGCCCGAACTCGGCCGCGAGATCGTAGGAAGCGGACCAGGCGGCGCCCTCCGGTACGTCCCGCATGTCCCGCAGGAACACGGTGCTGCCGCCGTCGCCGGTCACGACGAAGTCGGAGTCGCTGTCGTACCCCACGACGCCCTCGCCGACGGACGTCACCGAGCCGTCGGCGTACCTGTGCCACTCCAGAAGCGTGCTCCCGCTCCCGGAATCGTCGGCCCGGGACGTGAGATACCCGCTGTCCCCGCTGCTGACGACCTCGGCACCGACAGCCAGACCAGCCACCCGGCCGGTGGTGCCGGCAGTGGCGGAGGCGGCGGAGACCGCAGGGACGGCGAAGGCGGCGGCCGGGGCGAGGGCCCCGGCCCCCACCGTCACGGAGAGAACGGTGAACGCGGCGACGACGGAGCCGACGGAGCCGAAACGCCGTCGGGCGAAGCATGGGGAAGCCAACGAAATCCTTCCAGATGAATGAGACGCACCGGACGCAGTGGACGCACCGGACGCACTGGACGCACCAAAACCGAACCAGGCGCCACAGACGCGACAGACGCCACAGACGGCACAGAAGCCACAGATGACGGGAGGCACACGCACACACATGCGTGTGCCTCCCGATCAGACCTGCGAACAGGGAAGGAGGTTGTACGGATCGCCGCTCAGGGGACGTTGACGCTCCCGCCCCACTCAGGGCAGGTCGTCACACAGGGCGTGCACCAGCTCCTCGAGGCTGCCGACCTCCTCTTCGGCCGTCTCCAGGACTCTGCGGGTGAGTGCCGCCATCCGCTCCTGGGCCTCGATCGCCGCGGTGTCCGGATGCGCCTGCGCCCTCATGTGGGCGAGCTTCGCCTCGTCCTCCGTCAACTCCCTGAGAAGCCCCTGCCGTCGCTGCTTGGCCCGCTCCAGCTTGGCCCTGGCCGCCTTGCACTGTTCCGGAGGCATCACGACTCCCATCCGTGAGACGTCACTTCAGCCTCCCGGACCACCGGCGGCCCCGCACGCCGACCCGGCCCGAGCGGGCGGAAGGCGCGCAAGACGCAAGGTCGCCCGAGGAGACACGAGGTCACAACTGAGTCACTCTCTTCACGAATCCCTCACATGCCACCTGCCGCCGAAGGTAGTTTCACCCCTCACGTACTTCAACAGGGGGCCCCGTGAGCTACTACCAGCCTCAACCGCCGCCGTTCCAGCCACCGCCGGGACCGCCGCCCGTCCGCCCCGCCCCCAAATGGGCCCGCAAGCGCTTCGTCCTCCCCGCCCTGGGCCTCGCGTTCATCATCGGCCTGGCAGGCGCGAGCGGCGACGACCAGAACCCGAACGTGACGAAGACGGCCGCCAACGACAGGGCGCGCCCGACGGTCACGACCACGGCGACGGCAACGGTCACCGCGACCGCGACCGCAACGGCGACGGAGACCGCCGAACCGAAGCCGGCACCGACCGTGACCGAAACGGTGAAGGTCAAGGTGACCGTCACCGCGCACGCCGCAGGGGCGGGCACGGGCTCGGGCGGCGGCTCGTCATCCGGCGGCTCGTCGTCCGGCGGCGGCTCCGGTTCGTCGGGCGGCTCCAGCTCCGACGGCAACGGCGCCACGGCCCTCTGCAGGGACGGCACTTACTCCTACGCCGCCCACCACCAGGGAGCCTGCTCCCACCACGGCGGCGTGTCCGTCTTCTACCGGTAGGAAAAGCACGCCAGGTGCGGGCCGCACGCTTCGAGCCGAGAGCGGACGAGGGGGGCACTCGTGGAGCTGAAGGTCACGCGCTGGAAGCGGTACGGACATGATCGCCTGTACGCGAACCTGCCTGAAGGCACGGCGGTCGGTTGGGCGGATGTGAAGACGGGGGACATCACGGTCCTGGTCGCCGAGTATCGCGACGACGTGATCGCCGTGCTGACTGATCACTTACGGAACAACTCCGAACCGGTCGCGCCGCAGAGGACGCCCAGGACGCCCAAGGCCGAAGGGCCCCCGCTGCTGCCGCCTCTGACGGCGGCCGACGACCTGTCCGCCAACCGTCCCGGTGAGTCTCTGCTCGACAAATCGGGGCCAGGCCTGATCAAGCGAGTCGTCGCACAGCTCCTGCGGCGCCCCGCCGAGTGGGACTCCTGGCGGAAGGGCCTGGCGGGGGAGCAGCGGGTGGGAGCCGAACTGAACCGCTTGGAGCGGCACGGCTGGCGCGTCCTGCATTCCATCCTCGTGGCCGACAAGGTCGACGTGGACCATTTGCTGATCGGGCCCGGTGGCGTGTTCAGCATCAACACGAAACACCATCACAAAAGGGCTGTGTGGGTAGGCGACGACTCCGTGAAGGTGGATCACGGAAAGCCGGCGCCCTATGCGCGTAAGAGCAGGGCTGAGGCCAAGCGGGTAGCCCGAGTGCTTGAGCGATACTGCGGTTTTCCCGTACCAGTGGAGCCGGTGCTCGTTTTCGTGGGCGTGACTGATTTGAAGGTGGTTGCCACGCAGCTCAGCGTGCGCGTGTACCGGGAGCGTGAGGTGGCAGCATTAGCGCCGCTCTCAGGGGTGCTGACAGTCGAGCAGGTCGAGCAGGTCGAGCAGGTGTACGGCGTGGCACGCCATCGCCAGGCTTGGAGCCAGGTCCCGCCGGCGGCGACATGACCATGGTCGTGTTTGAGGGCTGTGGCGGGATGCCCAGGGGCCTCGTCGTTTCCTTAACCCGTCAAGCAGGCCGGGTCGCCCGGGTCTGTTCGGAGGAGAGCAGGCGTTCAAGGTTTCTCCGCTCGCCAATCGAGCGCGGCGAGTATCCGTGTGCAGGTGCGTTCGAAGTCGGGCTCGACCTCGACACCGAGGTCATGGCGCAGAGTGACCCGCAGCAGATATACCCCGTCGGACATTGGACCGCTGAACCAAGCTTTGGCACGGCTGTACGCCTCGGCCGGGTCAGGACTGTTCGGCAGCTGCTTGACCACGGAATACCCGACTCCGAGCGCCCTGTTGAGGATCGAAACAATCTCGTGGACATACTTTGGCAGCGCCATCTGTGCCGAAGAGTATTGCTCCAACCAAGCGTCCCTGGCGGTGTCAAGGACTGCCGGCTCGACGGTTTCACCACGCTCGGCAGCTCGGACGGAGTCTCGGGCAGCAACCCGGTAAGCGCGAGCCGTGGTATTCAAACGGGCATAGAGATCCCGCCTGGCTTCCTGCGCGCGGTCGTGGCGGTCCTCTGCCCGTTCACGATCGGCGCGCTGGTTCTGCTCCCGGGTGACGCGCTGGCTGAGCAGGGCTCCGCCCAGAGTTCCGCCGAGCGTTCCTCCGACACCGATGAGCGCAACTGCAAGAGTGGTCACGTCCACGAGATCCCCCACCTCGTCCGATCATTTGCCCGCCGGCGGCGGTCGTCAGTCTTCCCACCCTCGACGCCGTCCACTACCGGGACGACGATAGCGAGCGGCGCGGCTGCTCGACTTCGATGCGCTGCGCCACCTGCGGGAATGCCTCAAGATTCCGTCCACGCCTCGTCCACAGACGCCGACATACGGCCGCTCCGGGCTGCATCTGCCTGCACATACGCGAAGACCCCGGCCTCAGCGTTTCCGCTGGTGACGGGGTCTTGGGCACACTTGCACAGTGTGCCCCCGGCAGGATTCGAACCTGCGCACACGGCTCCGGAGGCCGCTTAGCTACCAGGCAATCTCGCTGGTCAGGGCCCCCTACATGCTCAATCGACTGAGATAAGTCCACAGATGGTCCGCGGAGTCTAGCCGCCACTTCGGGGATCCCATGACAGCCTTACGGGCTTCCGAAGGAAGCTGGGACGCCACGCCTGGATGCCAGTGGCTTCATCTCCCGCCCCTGCTATGCGCCATCTCACGGGACCTGCTCGCAGGGCGGGTCCTCACTACCCGGTGCGCGGCCGGGTGGGCCAGCCCCGCCACAAGCCGGAGTCGCTGTTCGCCGACCGCGGATACGACCACGATGCCTACCGCGGCCAGGTCTGCGACTGAGGCATCGTGCCAGGGATCACCCGGGCTGGGCACCTACCGATGGATGATCGAGCGCGGTTTCGCCTTGTGCGACTTCCGTTGCCTGCCTATCCGCTGGAGACGACGGGCCTACATCCAAGCAGCACTCCGCGAACTCGCCTGCTGCTTGATCACCCATTTAGCAACAACTCATTGCGGCAGTAGAACTCAGCCGAGCTCGGTGACAGCCGCGTGAATCGCGCTGCGCAACGTCACGTCAACGCCCCGCTCGTTTCTGAGCTCCTGAAAATGACAAGCGCTGTGAGGATGCTGGCGGAGGACTGAGGCAACGATGGTTGCGGCCTGCCCGTCCAGGGAGCGTAGCCAGCGCCTGATCGAGTCCTGCGGTTTCCACTGGTCGAACGCGCCATCCCAGGCGCACATGCTGTCCGTCGCGGCATCTAGGAGCTCCCACTGCCTTTCACGGCTGGCGAGGAAGGCGATGCTCTGCAGCCACCAGATGGCCTGGTCGGCTTCACCGAAACGCGGCCACTGCCCCTGCTCGTCGCCCGCGACATGGGCGGCTAGGGCCTTGACCACCGCGACGGCGCGGGGAACGTCGGACAGCAGTGCAACGTCAGCGAACTTCACGTCGAGCGCGGTGACCGCCTCCAGGTAAAGCTCGTAATCGCCGGGCCGGTCGGCTGCCAGAGCGATCAGGTCGTCGGCCGCCGCACCATCTCCTCCGCCCGCTGTTTCCAGCAGTTGTCGGCCTCGGAGGATCGGCAAGCCAGGAGCGGGAGCCGTCTCCTTCTCGACAAGGTCGAGGAAGGCTGTGATGTTCTGCGGCCGCTGCTCGGGGTCGCGGTGCGCTGCCCGGCGCACGACCCCGTACCAGGGGCCCGGCGCTGGCAGCAGGGGGACGTTGGGCTGGGGCCAGGTGCCGGTCAGGACCCACCCAATGACCTGCCCGAGGCTGTAGATGTCGCTGGCGAAGGTGGCCTCGTGCGCGCTGCTGAACAGCTCGGGGGCGGCGAACCCCTCGGTTCCGATCGCTCCGTTGGTGAGGACGCCGAGGTCGCTGGTCTGGCCACGCGGGCGACGCACGATGCCCCAGTCGGCCAGCACCCATCGGTCCTCCAGGTACAGGATGTTGGATGGCTTGATGTCCCGGTGCAGCCACCCGTGCTCGTGCGCTGCGGCGAGCGCCGAGGCGACGGCGTCCACCAGGCCCCGTAGCTTGCCCGGCGCCAGGAGCTCCGAGCGCAGGTCCTCGGCGGTGGCCCGGGCCATCGGCATCACGAACCAGGAGTGGTCCGGGCTGAAGTCGAGCACTGGCATCACGTGGGGGTGACCGCCTAACCGCTGCCCAAGTTCGATCTCCCGGGCCATGCGCCGGCGCTCCCGTGACCCCTTACTCAGCCGGCGCTTGAACGCCACGCTCACGCGCGATGCCTTGTGTATTGCTTCGAAAACCTCGGCCTGCCCGCCCTCCGCCAGCGGCAGCCGGGCGAGCCGGTAGTCCTTCCTCTCCCCACGGGCGGAGCCGCTCACCAGTCCGTACTCCTGCATCCGTGCCCCATCTTCGGAGGGGTCCCCCTGGCCGAACTCTTCGGCTGGCCGGTGCTCGGCGAGCTTGACCACGACAGGACGCACCTGGGACGGGTCGTGGTCCGGCAGGGAAGCGAGCAGGTAGACAGGCCCATTGGCTCTCTCGGCTTGGGCGAGGCCGAAGACCTGGGCGAGCCGGAGATCGGCCACCGTCTCAGCAGAGCGCTCTGCCACGAGGGTGCGGTGCAGTAGGACGTGGTTGCCGGACCCGTCGGGTGAGGCGCTGAGCACGCCGCCGTGCCCGTCGGCCAGCAGGTGCGCAGGGTAGTGGCCGGCCGTCGGGATCCAGTCCTCACGCCGACCGGCGTCTGTGCTGCGCCCTAGGTCCACTATGGCGCTACTCCCGCCCGCGGCCAGGAAGAAGCGGCGTCCATCCAGCCAGACGGCCGAGCGGACCGCTGCCTCGAAGGCGATGGGGTAGCGCAGCTGGTCGCCGAGCTCGCTGCCGACGCGGGTCAGAGCGAGCGTTCCATCGCCGGTGCTGAAGGTGACGCCGGAACCGGAGAGCACCCACGGCTCCCCACCGGGTCCCGTCAGCAGTTGGGCTCCCTCTTCGAAGGCGCCGGCCAGGACGGTCAGGGCGCCGTCGTGCCAGCGGACCAGCGCCGGCCCACACATCACCAGCAGCTCACCATCGGGCTGAAGAACCGGGCTTCCGTGGCATCCGGACAGCTTCAGGCGCCAGCGCGCAGCGCCGCGCCCGCCAATTTCCGACACGCCGTGCGCGCCTGTGATCAGAAGGCTGCTCCCGCCAGGCCACGAAAGAGTTGCAAGGCCCGAAGGAGGATCCGCCACAGTCGGGCCCATGAAAAGCAGCTCAGCGGTCAGAGGTGCCTGGGTCTGCACCTCAACCTGAACCATCGGGCGCAGACGCGCCGCAGGCGTCATCGTCCATACGTGGTCCGGAGGGCGGGAGGCGGTGAGTAGCTCCGCGAGCGGGACGTGGGTCTGACGCTGCCGGAAGGTGTCGCGGATCAGCTCTGGAAGGGACCGTAGGCCGGCTACGGCCGCGTCCAGATGAGTTCGGTCCAGCACCACGCCGAAGGCCCGCACGGCGTCCTCGACCCGGTCCAAATCGTCGTCTTCGGGCGTGACCGTGACCGTCCACCACAGCAGAGCCCATCGCTCGGACTCCAGCCCCGATCGGCGTGCGGCGAGCACTGCCCGGCCCATGGCATCGGTCGGGCCGATGGCCAGACTGAGGAGGTAGTCCCGCCCTTCATACTCGAAGCCAAGCCCGGGCAGTCCCTCAAGGTCAAGGCGCTGCACGGCGCCATCGTCGGTGACTTGGTTCAGGAGAGCGGCCACCAGTTCGGCGAGCGTCTCGTATCTCTCCGCATCGGTCGCGGTGTCGTCCTTAGCCCACTGGCCATAGTCGGCCAGCAGCGCCCGTGCCCCATCCACTCTGTTCGTGTTCTCCTGCGTCGCTAGGACCGGCCCCTGAAGCGCGGCCAGCCTGAGCGCATTGTGTCCCATCGAGTCCGCGCGGCGCCGAAGTTTGTTGGCCTTGGTCCGTCGTGCTGGCCGCGATAGATGCGCACCTGATGAAGGTGGCGGTCGTAAGTGCTGTCGGCGCCGAGGTGCTGGGTGAGGGCCAGCACCCTCTGTGCTGCACTGTGTCGAAACTTGCTTCGCAGTGCCGTTTCCGTGGCCTGTCAGGGGGCGATGATCATGGGGCAATTAGAGAAGCCCTGCCTCTGCCCACCTGGGCGTTGTGTATTGTCAGCTAGTTGCCGAGCGGAACCTCGGCTGCGGTGTGGCCACGGGGGGGGCACACTCAGGCTGGGACCTACTGGCCTGGGGCCGCAGGCGCATGCTATCTCCGCTCGCGGGACGCACGTTGGACAGGGACACCCGAGGCAAGGAATGCGTTGACCAGCTTCACGGACGACCAGAAGGTCTACACGACACCCCACGGTACCCAGTTTCACGGGGACTCCTTGAGGCTGCTCCAGGACCTCGACGACGAGAGTGTGGACTTGATCGTCACGAGCCCGCCCTTCGCCCTGCAGCGGAAGAAGGCATACGGCAATGAAGATCAGGAGGCGTATGTCGACTGGCTCGCTCAATTCGGTGAGGCCGCAAAGCGCGTCTTGAAGTCAACCGGGAGCCTCGTCGTTGACATTGGCAACGCTTACCGCAAGGGCAGTCCGACTCGATCACTCTACCCATACCGTGTCTTGCTGAAGTTCGTCGACGAGTTGGAGTACCACCTCGCGGAGGAGTTCTTCTGGTACAACCCGGCGAAGCTCCCCAGTCCGCTCGAGTGGGTGAATAAGCGCCGGATTCGGGTTAAGGATGCCGTAAACACGGTCTGGTGGTTCTCGAAGACTGAGTGGCCGCAGGCTGACGTCAATCAGGTGCTGCTGCCGTACTCGAAGAATATGGAGCGTCTCCTCAAGGACCCGGAAAGATACTACAAGGCAACCCTTCGCCCCAGCGAGCACTCGATTTCTAGGCACTTCGGCAACGATAACGGTGGTTCCATCCCACCGAACCTGTTGCAGGTCTCCAACACGGAGTCGAACTCGAATTACCTACGACTATGCCGCGCACTTGACATAAAATCGCACCCGGCCCGATTTCCGAGCGAGCTTCCGCGATTCTTCATCGAGTTCCTGACCAAGCCCGGTGACGTCGTCGTCGACATTTTCTCGGGCTCGAACACCACGGGGATGGTCGCGGAACAACTTGGCCGCAAGTGGTGCTCGTTCGAACTCAGCCGAGATTACGCAGCACTCTCCATCATGCGGTTTCTGCCGGGGATGAACCCGCAGGATGCCCAGGTCCTCTATGAGAAAGCACGGACAGGGACGGTGTCTTTGCCGGAGGATGGCCAGCCGCTCGTCACCACTGCCGCGCGGTCTGCCGTCGCAGAGGTGTCACTTTCCGTAGAGTCTGCGGAAGCGGCTCTGGAGGCTGCCGAGGCAGAGTTGCTGCGTGCGGGCGAGAACCTCGCGGAAGCTAAGTTCGCAGCCGAGTGGAATCCTGATGCAACCCTCGATGCGAACGCCGAGAAAGCTGTGGCTGCTGCCGTGGAGCGCGCAAAGGCGCGGGCTGACGATGCTGCCGCAGCGCGCCGTGACGCGAAGCGTCAGCTTAACAACGCGCGGAAGCTCGCGGATCAAGCACACGCCGCACGCACAGAGTTCGAGGCGTTCTACAAGACGAAGCTCGCGGCAGAAGACGCCACGGCGGAGTAGGCCGTGACAGTGCACGCTGGGGATGACTTCACCCTGTTTCCGGAGTCGTTGGGCACACTGGCACCCATGGTGATGCGGTCCAGAGCTGGTGCGGGCACTCGCCATGCAAACCGGCTCTTCGCCGCGTCCCTCGCGGACCGCTGCAGCTCTGGCTACACTCTGGAGCTTGACAAGAGGCCGTTCGACCTGCGCGCAGCAGCTCCGTTGCCTCCTCTCATGCGCGTCTACTTGTACACGATGACGACACATCCTTCGGAGCGGCAGCAGGGTGCTTACCGCATTCAGATCATCCTGCCCAACAAGGGCCGGCACTTTGACCTCACCGACGACGCATACGTCATCCTCGCTGGTTACAACCCGAGCTTGGAGGTCTTTGCCCTGTGGGACGCGGACGCCCACGACATTGGGAAAGGCATCCCCCATTCCAAGGGAGTCCAGATTCTGGAGGACACCTTGTTAGAGGCGATGTCTCTTGGAGTCGCTCGACAGACGAGGAAGCTCCGTGGCTCTGACGAGTCGGAGACCGTGGTCGCGTCACGTCCGGACACGTTGCCGCAAGCGCTAGAGCTGCGTTGGCAACTGTCAATCGAGAGGCTCATCTCGTGAGCGGTGGCGGCTGGGGCAAGTCGGGATGGACTCCCGAACCGGAGTATGCGAGCGACAGGGAGGATATCCTCAGCGAATTTTACCTGCGTGCTCTAAGTGAGGCCGTCGCCTACGACCGTATTACGGGCTTCTTCGCCAGCAGCGCTCTGGCGCTCTACTGGGAAGCGTTGCCTGATTTTGTGGACCGCGGAGGGATGATCCGCATTCTCTGCTCGCCCCGAGTCGCTGAAAAAGACGCACAGGGCATCGAACGCGGTTATGAAGCTCGCGACGACAACTCCCTTGCTGCCGCGCTGCGGGCTGAGTTTGCTGCGTTGCTTGCCACCGACCAGCTCCGCAAGCCGGCGCTCGCACTGGCCGCATTGATCTCAGAGAGATTCCTTGATATCCGCCTTGCTCGGGTCGCCAACGCCTCGCTCGACGATCGGCGCATGTTTCACGACAAGGTGGGACTATTCACTGATGCGGATGGGCAACGCATAGGCTTCCGTGGGTCCTTGAACGAGACCCGATTCGGTATCGCCTCGGACGGCAACGTCGAATCGTTCGATGCGTGGACGAGCTGGACGGGCCGCAATGACAATATCAGGGTCCAGCGATCTACCGAACGTTTCGAGAAGCTTTGGGCCGGCAAGAGCGACGGGGTTGAAGTCCTAGCTCTCCCTGCGCCCTTCCGGCACTGGCTGGAAACTCAGGCAGAAGGCGTTGACTGGCGTGAGCTCGCAGCTGAGATCACTGTGGGTACGGAGCCGCTCCTCGTCGTCCGTACGGCGCCAGATGGTCGCCCCCTCCGCGAGCAGCAGATCGCAGGACTCAACGAGTGGGAGCGCCACGGTAAGCGAGGGATCCTTGCCCACGCGACTGGCTCAGGTAAGACGGTCACGGGCATCACTGCGATCGTCGGACACGCAGGGCCCGCTCTTGTGATTGCCCCGTCCCGATTGGTTGCGCGCCAGTGGAAGGAGCAGATTGAGGACACGGGTCGCCGAGTGCATCTGTGCGGCGACGGTGAATCCGCCTGGAAGACGAGGCTTCACAACTGGCTGACGCGGCCTGCCTCGGAGCGCGTGGTGGTTGCCCTTGCACCCACGGCAGCTCAAAGGCCCTTCGTGAACCAGGCTTCGCGCGCGAAGGGCCTCCTGCTCGTCGGAGATGAGGTTCACCGCTTGGGCGCTGTGTCGTACCAGAAGATTCTGGAGATCGATGCCGCAGCGCGTCTAGGTCTATCGGCGACGCCAGAACGTGCGGGAGATCCGGAAGGCACCCTGGCGGTTTTCGATTACTTCGGTGGGGTCATCCACCACTACACGCTCAGGGACGCCCTGAAGGCCGACACTCTCTGTAACTACCTTTACTATCCACAGCTTGTTCGGCTCACCCCGCAAGAGCAGGAACAATGGGACGAATTGAGCAAAAAGATCGGACGGCTCGTCGCGCAGTCCCACGACTTGCCTGGCGGTGCCACCAACAGTCAGCAGGAACGCATCAGGATGCTCACGATGCAGCGAGCTCGAATCGCTAAGAAGGCTGCTGGCAAGACGCCCCTAGCTAGGTTGGTGGTGACCAAGAGCTACAAGCCTGGGCAGCGTTGGCTCGTCTATTGCGACGATAAGAGTCAGATGCAGGATATTGCTGAAATGCTTCGTGGCGCAGGGATCGATGCGTATGAGTACTTTTCTGACATGCCGGGAGATAAGGCTGCAACGCTGCGGCACTTTGATGAAAACGGTGGCGTGATCGTCTCGATTAAGTGCTTGGACGAAGGTGTCGATATCCCCAACGCGGACCACGCTTTGATCTTGGCGTCGTCCAGGAATCCTCGAGAGTTCATCCAGCGTCGCGGGCGCGTGCTGCGCAAGGTCGAAGGGAAGAGCCTCGCCACCATCTACGACGCGATTCTACAGCCCGAGACCCTTGAGGAAGCTTCGGGTATGTCGCTGCTTCAGGGTGAGCTCGCTCGCGCGGGAAACTTCGCCCGAGATGCCTTGAATAGTGATGCTCGCGACCCACTGGAGCGGCTAGTTGTAGAACTTGGCGGCGATCTCGATGCACTCTATGGGTTCCTCGGGTCCGGCGAGGAGGCAGACAACTAGCCTGTGGCTTCACATACTTCGTGCAGCACTGTGAACGCACGTACTTCTGTAGGAGTAGAACTCATGCGAGACAACCTTGCCCAAGTGATCGAATCGGTGCGTTCACAGTTTTATGGCGACAGCGTCGATTCAGTACTGGTTCAGCGCATCGTGGAGATCGAGAAGCGGTACGTGGAGGATCGACCCCGCGCGCAGGAGGCCGTGGCCCGCGTTATCCAGGAGCACCTGGACAGGAGCGTTGAGGTTTGAGATACCAGAAGCTCACCGTTGAGAACTTCCTTGTCTTCATAGGCGAGCAGGAGATCAACATCCCCGACAAGCACGGCGTAGTCGTCATCTACGGCCGGAATGGCAAAGGAAAGACGTCTCTGCTCAATGCTTTCCGCTGGGCATGGACCGGTGAAGTTCGTAAGCGGAGCACCCGCCCCCTTCCACTCGAGGACATCGCCAACAAGGTTGCCCTTGCGGAGGCGGCCGGCGACCCAGTTCGATGCCGTGTCCGCCTCGAGTTCGAAGCGGAGGGTGCGCAGTGGGATCTCACTCGTTCCCTCATCAGTAAGAGAGATGAATACACCACTGAGCTCACGTTGCTTCGTGATGCGGTCGCTCTGACCGCCGCCGATGCTGAGCGCAAGGTGACTGAGCTGATGCCCAGGGAGATTGAGCAGTTCTTCCTGTTCGACGGAGAACTCCTCGACCAGTACGAGAAGCTCCTCGATGACGACAGCACCGCAGGTTCCACTCTCCGCGATGCCATTGAACGTATCCTTGGACTCCCCATTCTGGAGAACGCAGCCCGAGATAGCGCTCGGGTGGCTGAGCAGGCTGGCGAGCTGGTCGCTGCTGCTGCGAAGCGGGACTCGAAGACGAAAAAGCTCGGCCAGACTCTTGGTACTGAGCAGACTCGTCTCCGTACGTTCCGCCAGAACTATGAGGCGGAGGACCAGAAGGCCAAAGATCTGGAAGCTGAGTCGGCCCAGCTCGACCAGCAGCTGGCGGAGCAGTCAGGCAAGCTCGAAATCAAGGCCAGGCGCGATGAGACTCTCAATCGCCTCAAGGAGGCAAAGGCGCAGCGCGACGCGGCGAAGCAAGAATTTGAAAAGCTCCTCGCCGAGTCGTGGAGGGCGGTGCTGGTGGAACCGATCGAGGCCCGCATCGAACAGGACACCAAGGCGTTGGAGGCCATCGAAGCGCAGCTGGATGAGCTGCGTTTCGCGGCCACCCTCGCCCGTCATTACGAGGCGACGGGCGCGGATACATGCCCGGTGTGTGAGTCCCGTCTGAATGCCAAAAATCGCTCTGCTCTCGAGCAACACCTCCGGAGCTCAGACTCTAGTGAGCTGAGCGCTAAAGAAGACAAGGCGGCGGCCCTCAAGGCGAGCCTCAAGCGGCTGCGCGAGTCGGGCCGCGGGCATGAACTTCGGGCCAATTTGAGAACCGTCGAAGACGGCTACCTGAACCTGCAGCAGAAGATCGAGGACTACCAGGAAGATATCGATGACTTCGAGGACAAGCTGAAGGGACAGGACACCGGGCTAACCGAGCTTGTTCAGCGCTCCAAGAACGTAAACGTTCTCCTGCGACAAGCGAAGGCTGCTTACAAGGACGAGTGGGAGAAGTACGAGCAGGCCAAGAAGAACGTAGCCAAGCTCGACGAGCAGATCCGCAAGACAGGGGCGGGCCAGGCCGACCCGAGTGTCTACGAGCGGCAGCGGACTGCGGAGGCTCTCGCGGACCTCTATCAGAAGGCGATCGTGATCTATCGCGATCAGCTCAAGGAGACTATCCAGGAGAAGGCCACCGAACTATTCCGGAGCATGCGATCCGAGAGGGACTATGTGAAGCTTGCGATAAATGAGTCCTACGGATTGCGTATCCTTGACCGATCTGGAACCCCTGTCAAGCACCGGAGTGCTGGCTACGAGCACCTAGTCGCGTTGTCACTCTTGGGCGGCCTGCAAGCCAGTTCCCCTATCAGCGGGCCACTCGTCATGGACTCCCCGTTCGGGCGCCTCGACGATCACCATGTTGACGGCGTCGTCGCCAACCTTGACAAGCTCAGTTCCCAGGTGTTCCTTCTGGTTCACGAGCGCGAGCTCCCCCGTGAGACTGCACGAGACCTGCTCCGAGGTCGAATGCTGGCAGAGTTCGAGTTGTCTCGAGGAGCGTCCGCACACGAGACCAATATCCAGGAGCTTCGCAGTGTCTGAAACCGTCACGCGCGGGCGCGTGAACATTGCCCTCACTGGCCGAGCTGAGATCGCTCGAGACGAAATCAGTGCCCGTTTCCCATTCCAAGAGAAGCAGCAGTTGGTCCGCCTAGGTCTGGCCTACGCACTCCGACTCAACCTTGAACCGGTACGCGGAGGCGACTTCGGGCGCGCCGGCGACGGGCAGAACATGAACGTCGGATCCTTTGACCCAGGGGGCGAGCTCTTCGACCTAGTGCGCGCATTCCACCCGGAATGTGATGACCCGGCAGAGGTTGCCGAGACCCTCATGAGTCTCGGCCTGGTCAAGCTCGCCGAGGATGTCCGTAACAGCGAAGTCACTCGCATCGCCGACATCTTGTATGCGAATGACGCAACTCGCTGACGAGGCGCTTCCGAGGCGGGAGCTACTGTGTATCCTCGCCAATCCGCCCTTGGGGAGCGGCGAGCGCACTAGAGCGCGGCTTGGGCTGGCTTGCGGCCTTCTTGGCTTTGAGACTTTCACGATCAGGAACCTGTTTGCCGTGCCCTCACGCGCCGTCACGGACATATCGACACTCGGGGCAACTCCAGCCGGATGGGTCCAGGCTAGACAGCAGATGGGATCAGCCTTCTCTGCCTGTGATGGAGTGCTGCTGGCTTACGGCATCTCGGAACCGACCGGTGCGGCACGGAAGTATCATCGGGAACAAGTGGAATGGGTGGCTGAAAGGCTCGTGGCCTCGGGCTGTCAGGTGTTTTGGGTTGGCGATGGACCGAGGCACCCATCCCGCTGGCAGCGGTGGACTTCTCGCTCTCATAGAGAGCTTGAGTTCTCCGCCGCCCTGGAGGCTTCCCTCGAAGCCGTCAGCCTCGCCGGGCCCCAACTCGCGTAGCCGGACCTGCTGACTGACCTGGTCACCCATCTGCCGGCAGATCACCGCAGGGACCCCAGGCCAGAGCGGGGTGGGGGTGGTCACCCGTGGGCGCTGACGGTCAGCGTTAGTCGACTTCGGACGGCCCAGGGACGGCCCAGAGGTGCGTGAGTCACGGGAAGGGAATGAACGGTCCCAACCAGACGTGACTGTCAGGGGCCGTCGAATTCTGCTGTGTCGGCTCGTCGCCGTGGTTCACCAGGTTTCCCGCTTGATCGGGCGTAGCGCGGGCACGAGGGTCTGCACGCGGAGTGTGTCGGCTTGTCTCAATTTCGAACACGTACTCGCACGCTTCTCACGGATCTGAGTTTCTTCTCCTTGGCTCGTCTTGTCAGACCCCTGCCGTACCGTGGAAGCGGTAGGACCGAGTGTGAGGGGTCGTCCGTGACTGACGTAAAGCTCGAGGATCTGCTCGAGGAGCTCGACCAGAAGGCAAAAGACGAGTTCGCGTCCACCCCGGACGTGGTGGACAAGGGGCACAACCTCGACGTGTCGTCGCTGCCGATCACCGTTCGGAAATGGCACAAGGTTACTGACGCGGTCGCCGTCGTAGCGGACTTGAAAGGCTCCACGAAGTTGGGCACCGGAAAATGGGCTGCGAGCACCGCCAGCATCTACGAGGCCAGCACGGGCGGAGTCGTCAGGATCTTCGACGAGTTCGAGGCTGACTTCCTGGCAATCCAGGGTGACGGCGCCTTTGCGCTGTTCTGGGGGGACCGCCGATACGAGCGGGCGTTGACCGCCGGAATCACAGTAAAGAGCTTTAGCTCCGACTTGGTGAAGCGGCTTGAAAGTCGGTGGCCGTATGACTCCGAGTTGCCCAGCACGGGTTACAAAGTCGGTGTAGCCTCAAGCCGTCTTCTAGTCAAGCGGGTCGGTACGCCGCGCAACGTCAATCAGCAAGAACCGGTCTGGGCCGGCAAGGCTGTCAATTATGCGGCCAAAGCAGCCCAGTCGGTAGATCGACAACGTATGGCTGTCACCGGAAGCGTGTGGGACCGGGTCGAGAATAACGATTACCTGGCATACACCTGTCCTTGTGACGAGGGGCCGTCCGACACGCTTTGGGAAGACCACACCATTGATCGACTCC
The DNA here is from genome assembly GCF_043200075.1 of Streptomyces sp. NPDC048481. Classification (NCBI taxonomy): domain Bacteria; kingdom Bacillati; phylum Actinomycetota; class Actinomycetes; order Kitasatosporales; family Streptomycetaceae; genus Streptomyces; species Streptomyces sp. NPDC048481. Next base: position 96,361 of record NZ_JBICXC010000002.1, on the reverse strand, counting down.
CGGACGGAGATCTAGAAGCTCAGGGACGTGTACTGCACTCCTCTTGGTGCGCGGTCCATGGGGAGGAGTACTGCGCAGCCATCCTACGCGGCGAGAAAAGGCGAGGTGACGTCGCTCACTTGAAAAAGGCGACCACCTCATCACGAATGCGCGAGGCTATTTGGTCGAAGGCGCAACAGGAACGCAAGGCGCTCCGAGCGCGACGTTCTGGACTTTCGTGATGCGTCAGCCAGGCTCCCCAGAAGGTGGGGAGATCGAGCCAGACACGCCTGGTCAGAGCACGCTTCAGCCGGAGCACGCATGGAAGGCGCTGAGCCTGGTCAACGATTGGGTCAAACATGCCGAGACTAAAAGCGTTGCAACCCTGGCTGCTTCTGGAGTTGCTGGAGGAGTGGCCTACAACCTTCTAAAAGACCAGAGCAACCCTGGAATCTTCCTCGACTTCTTTGCGGTCGTTGGCTGTCTGGCGATCTTCTCTGCCGGACTGTTTTCCATGGCGGCTCTTGCGCCCCAGCTTAAGACCCCTCTAAGCGGTGCAGTGCGCGCGAAGTTCCGCAGCCTGCGGCCAAGAGAACGCGTGCCTCTTGGCGATGGTGAGGCAGAGCCCGCACGGTCTGAGGCTGAACGCAGCCCCACAAACCTACTGTTCTACGGCGACGTTAAGCGTATTTACGAGAACGATGCACCGACGTATGCGCAGGTGCTGGCAGCGCTTACAGGAAATGATCGAGAGATCACTAATCACATTGCCCTTCAGGTTCACGCGAACTCTCTCGTTGCGAACCGCAAATATCTGTGGGCTAACCGTGCAATCCGAGCGCTGCGTATAGGCCTAGTCTGCTTGGCCCTGATTGCATTAATCGTCGCCAGTCATTAGTGTAATAAAAGCCCTATTGAGGCGTACCACGCCGAGGATTCGCGAACTTCAGACATTACAGCCCCAGATCAACCGATCACTCTCCCCAGCTCCCATCCCGTCCGCCGTCGACCCACACACCGTGGAGCGGGCGTGGTTCAGGGCGTCAAGGTGGAGCGCGCCACTGTACGAACGACCTTGACGCCTGGGCCGCGTCTGCTCGGCTCTGCCTGGGTCGACGGTGGACGGGATGGGAGCTCCCCGCGCACGCCACAACGGACCCGCAGTCGGCGGCGGCGCCCCTTCTATCCCGGTGCCGGCCGATCCCCCGCCGGAGGCATCATCTTGTGCCCGCGGATGATGTCCTGCCCTTGCCCGCATGCACGCAGCGCGCCGCCGGGGCGCGGCCAGCCGGGGCGCAGACAGGAGGCAGGCCGCGCCGCAGAGGCGGCGCGCGCCCGCGCTTGCGCGGGCCTTGAACGCGTGAAGAAGGTTGTTACTCAGTCGCGGCTGGGATGCTCCAAAGCGGTGCACAGTAGCGCTCCGGCCGGTTCCTGATGAGCATCTGGCGCAGGTCGTCTCGCTGGGTGCCGTTGAGGCTCAGGACTTCTGTGAGATGTCGGAACGTCGTGTGGGTGACTCCGCGGCTTCGGGCCTCATCCTCGTACCCATCGAGCTGGGAGAGCACGGTGTCGGGATCGAGGTCCACAGCTGGCTGATCCTTGAGCCAGGCCGCCTTGTTGCGTTCGTAGTCGATCTCCGAGTAGCCACAGACCTCTCGGCTGTGGGCCTCGGCCTCGTCCAAGCTAGTGGTCGACAGGACCGCGCGGGCCAGCTCGTTGCGGTGCAGAGCGTCGTCCATGTCGACTTCGTGCACTGCGGGGCTGTCATCTGTGAGTGGGACGAGAAGCCCGGCGTCGCGTACCTCGCAGACGCCCCTCGCTCCTCGCGCTGCTGCAGCGAGCATTCCAGTGGCCTCGGACGGATGCCACTCCAGAATGCCGCTCACCGGCTCCGCGTCCTTCGGGGCGAACGTGTGGACCAGAGGGCCGAGCACGCTGCGTACGTCGTCGGCCGGGAGTTCGCCGTCCAGGCCGGGGCCGGCCACCAGGAGCCGTACGGGAGCTTTCACCTGGCAGCACGCGGCCAGGGTCAGAGCGTCCCCAAGAGGGCTCTTGAGGGTCGGTTCGTCCCCTCGGGCGAGGATGTCTCCCCCCACGTCCAGGAGATCGACTGAGGTCCGCCCCAAGAGGGCTATCAGCTCATCGATTTGGCGCGCTACGCCTTCGGCGCCATGGTGCGGGTCGATCAGGGCGAAGGTGTGGGGGAGCTCCGCGGCGAGCCGGGGGAGGGTGGACCCCGACGGGGCGATCGGGCGGGCCGCGGCCGGCACTGACCACACGGCTTTGGTGAGCTGCTGTAGGCCGGTGAAGTCGGAAGGGGCTCGGGGGCCCGGCACCGGGTCGACCAACAGGCGGTCCCACGCGTACGTGAGGATCACCGCCTGGCCGTCGTCGCCGTACAAGACGGCGTCAAGCATTGCGGCGGCGACTGCGTCGCCCCCTCCTCCTGCTGCGACGATCAACCGCGTCATGTGCTCAACATTACGGGTTCGGGGTCTGGCCACCGACCCTATAGTGGCTAGAGGCCATAGCCACTTGGATGAGGAGGGGACATGCCTCAGATCGAAGAGGCGCAGCCGAAGTATCTCCAGATCGCTCACTACATCCGCGATCAGATCCTTCGGGGCGACCTGAGGCCAGGGGACGAGGTCCCCTCGGAACGGCAGCTTGCGGCCAACTGGAAGGTGTCCAGGCCGACGGCGGCGCGGTCCCTGGAAGCGCTGAGCCACCAGGGGCTCGTCGAGAAGCGGCAGGGGTCGGGCACGTATGTGCGCAGTCTCGAAGTGAACCGACGTGCACGGGAGTTGTACGGGCGGGCACGGCAGACCGGGAAGATCTACACGCCTGGTGAGTACGCGGTCATCACGTCGGCCGGTTGGTTGGATGCTCCTGACTACGTCGCTGAGGCGCTGGGGTTGGTGAAGGATCGTCGGGCAGTGCACCGCCGGCGCGTGACCAACAACCAGGACGGCCCCATCACACTCTCCACGTCGTGGTTCGCGCCTGACGTCGGGCAGCGGGCGCCTAAGCTCCTGGACCCGGAGCGGATCCAAGAGGGCACGCTGATGTACGTCGAGAACACGACCGGACGGCAGGGGAGTTACGCCGAGGACCGCATGTGTGCTCGGCAGGCGACCGGCGAGGAGTCGGCCGACCTGCAACTCGAACCCGACTCACCGGTCCTGGTCGTACATCACGTCGTCTTCGATCTGCAGGACCGGCCGTTGGAGTTCGCCGAAGCCACCTACCCACCGCAGCGCTGGGCGTTCGAGCAGGGCTACCCCCTCACCTGATGGATCGCGCCATTTCAGCGAACGGCTTGCATCGCCCAAGTGGCTAATGCCACTATCCATTCAGTGGCTAAGGCCACTTGGAGAAGGGGGCGCGGTTGTGACGAGTCAGGGGCCGGTGCAGAGCGGGCACTTAGCTTGCGGGGCATGCCGTGGTCGGGATTGGAAGCGGGTCAGCTCGCGCGCCGCCCTGGCGCTCTCCGCCGTCAACGACCGTGCCCGTGCCGCATCGAAACGGCGCTGCCTCGACTGCGACGGTAGCGGCAAGGAGTGAGCACGGATGGCCTACATGATCGACCGCTATCCCTCTGAGGACTCACCGCGACTGGGGGCGATGACCTTGTACCCAGTCGCGGAGTCCGCGGCCCTGTCCCGGCGCTGGTTCCGCAAGTTCATCGCCCCGTACAACCCGGCCTGCTCGGTCGACGACTGCGTGCTGATGATCTCGGAACTGGTCACCAACGCCATCCTCTACGGCGGGTCGGACGAGGTCTGGCGAGTGCGAGTGGAGTGGTTCCGAGAAGGTGCCTCGCTCAAGGTCGAGGTACACAACGCTGGCTTCCCGGCGAGGGTCCGGCTGCGGCGACCGGACGCGGCCGACGCGCACGGACGCGGGCTGCTCCTCGTCGACTCGATCGCCGACTCCTGGCACTGTGGGCCCAGTCGATTCGGCGGAACGGTCGTCTCCTTCGTGATGGCCGATGCCTGGCCTTCCTGAGGCGGGAGCGGGCACCCGGTACTGTGCCATCGGATTTCTCGCTAGTCTGGTTGACCAGTTGACTTGGCCAATCCCGACGGGCGGCGTTCATGGCGTATGAAGTGGAGGCACCAAAGTACGTACGCCTCGCCCAGACGATCCAGGGTCGCATCGAGGATGGCACGTACCCTCCGGGCTCGAAGGTGCCCAGCGAGAATCAGCTGGTGCAGGCCTTCGGTATGTCCCGGCCGACGGTCGTGCGCGCTCTTGAGTTGCTGAAGCGAGATGGCTGGCTGGAGTCCAGGCAGGGATACGGAACGATCGTGCGCGGTCGGCCGGCCGGTGTCGAGCAGAGGGACCGCCGCGGGCGGGAAGTGCTGGAGCGCGATGAATCGCAGAGTTCAGGACGCCTGATCGCTGTCGATCAGGTACCGGTTCCCGCGCGCGTTGCTTCAGTGCTCGGCCTGCCTAAGCGAGCCAAGGTCCTTATGCGCCGTTTCCTGGTTGTGGAGGACGGTGAACCCGTCGAACTCGTCTCGTCCTACTTTCCCGCCAGCCTGGTTGAGGGCACCGAGTTGCAGAGTGCTGAACTCCTGACCGGCGGTACCCGTGAGCACCTTGAGACGCGGAAGAAGGTTCGCTTCGATCACGTGACGGAACGGGTGTCGGCCAGACTGCCCGAGCGTTCTGAGGCCGATCTCCTGGAGCTCCCGGACGGTGTGCCCGTCCTCAGCGTCCTGGTCGTCGCGTGCGACGCCTCAGGTCAGGCGCTGCAAGTCTCTGACGTGCTTCTCCCGGCTGACCGGCAGGAGCTCGAAGACACGTACCGACTCGGTTGAACCTGGGGACGCCCACTGCGGCTTGGCTGGGACGGCTGATGCTCACGCGCGTCGTGTGGCGAGCCGGTACACCACGTAGGTAAATCCGAGGATGACGTCGACTGCCGCCCACAGTCCGATGATGAGTCCCACGCCGATAGTGGTTCCGACGTCGTCGGCGTCCTCGCACAACTTCAGGTTGTCGCCGGTGAGCCCTCGGCAGTCTTCGGGAGTGCCGCTGCCGCTCGCGGCGCCTGCGATCACCCAGATCAGAAACAGGATCTGGATGACCAGAAAGATCCAGAGGAAGATGCGGCGTCGCTTCTTTGGCTGCGGTGTTCCGCCCAGGTGCGGGCTGCTCGCCGGGGGCCCTTGCGGCGGTGCTGACCAGCCATCCGGTGGCCGTGCGGGTGTCTGCGGCTCGCGTGGATCCCACGATTGCGGCTCCTGAGCGCGGTGTTCTCTGCCCATGTCCGCCCTCCTCCGTGTGGCTGGCTTCATGGTGCGCTCGCGTTGCCTCGTCCGCTCGTTGGCCACCCATAGTCACTTGACAAGTCAACCTGGCGTCTCTAACTCGAACTTGCTAAGTCAACCTGTCAGGTGGCGGGTTGATCCATCTCAGAAGGAGAACTCTCTGTGCGTGTGATCCGCGTTGACGCCTCGACCGCGACGATCCTGCTCACCGAAGCGCCGGCGCCGAAGGTGCGTGACCGGCAGACCGGTGAGATCACCAAGGACGCCGTGAGCGGTGAGGCGCTGATGACCGTCGGCGTCGTCTTCATCGATGAGGGGGACTCGTCGCTCATCCAGGTCACCGTTCCCGAAAGCGGTGTGACGGAGGGGCTGACCGTTGGCGCCCCTGTGTCCCTGCCGGGGCTCATCGCCCGGCCGTGGGAAAGCGTGTTCAACGGCCAGCAGCGGCACGGCATCGCCTACCGCGCTACCGCGATCGCGCCGGGTGCCTTCCCGGTCCCGGTCGCTCAGGCGGGCTGATCGTCGTGACGGACCTGATCACGTTGGCCGAGCTGGGCGCACCCCTCGCGGCGATAGGTGGCGCGGCCTACGCCCGGCACGCCAACCCGGCGGCGTACTGGTCCACGGTCGGGCTGCCGGTGTCGGTGGCTCGGCTGCTGGCCTCGTACTCCTCGACCATGGACGCTTGCGGTCTGACCGTCGAGCCCTCGCGGTTGCGGGTGTTGGCCATCAAGGCGACCACTCGCCGAGAGATCCGTCCGGTCCCGCCTCGGCGGGGCATCATCCGGCCCACTGCGACTGGCCTACGCGTCCGGCTCCGCCTCGCTCCCGGCCAGGAACCGGCCGACGTCGCCGCCTCGGCGGAACGACTCCGCCACGCCTGGGGCGTGCACGGCGTGTACGTGAAGGACGTCAAGCCTGGTGTCGTCGAACTGCGTCTCATCGGCTTCGACGTCCTGCGCAAGGTGCGGATGCCTCGGCGGACTGAGGGCGGGTTCCTCAAGGTGCCGGTGGCCTTGAGGGAGGACGCTACGGCGTTCTTACGGGACTACCGCGCCGTCCCGCATGGACTCGTCCTTGGCGCAACGCTGTCGGGCAAGTCCATGTACCTGCGGAACCTCATTGCCGGGCTCGCCCGACAACCCGTCGCCCTGGCCGGCATCGACTGCAAGCGGGGCGTCGAGCTGGCCCCGTTCGCCGCTCGCTTCGCCGCGCTCGCCACGGACCCGGATGAGGCCGCTGAGTTGCTGCCCGTCCTGGTCAAGGAAATGGAGGACCGATACGACCTCATCAAGGCTCGGCAGGGTATCGCTCGCGGTACCCGCGACGAGGAGATCACCTCGGACATCTGGGGCCTGCCCGAGAGCGAACGGCCCACCCCCATCGTGCTGTTCGTCGACGAGGTGGCCGAACTCTTCCTCGTGGCATCCCGCAAGGACGAGGAGCGCCGGGACGAGATGGTCACCCACCTCATCCGCCTCGCCCAGCTGGGCCGGGCGGCCGGCATCTACCTGGAAGTTTGCGGGCAACGCTTCGGTGCAGAACTCGGCAAGGGCGCCACCATGCTCCGGGCCCAACTCACCGGCCGCGTCTGCCACCGCGTCAACGACGAAGCCTCCGCCAAGATGGCCTTGGGTGACATCGCCCCCGAAGCGGTCGACGCCTCCTGCGCCATCGCCGCCGAGCTGCCGGGCCTGGCCGTGGCCGGTGACACCTCCGGCGGCTGGTCCCGAATCCGCACCCCCAACCTGTCCCTTGCCGTTGCTGCGGCCACCTGCCGCGAGACGGCCCACCTCGCCCCGGACATTCCGGCGCTCACGCCCTTCCGGCCGTACGTCCCGCCCGCGCCTGCGAAGGCGTCAGGCCCGGTGACCGCTCCCAGTCCGGCTGCCGAGTAACCCACCTTCGCCCCGACCACCGGTCGGCGTGGCCGTCCCACGCCAAGTCCCTACCCCCGCCATGCCCGAATCGGAGAGGAACGCTCGTGACTGCGTCCATGGCCTTCTACGCGGACGGCAACACCCTCGTCCGCCTCAGTGAGTACGGCACGATCCGTACCCCGATCCTCACCCTCGACGGCGAGGGCCATTCCCTGACCGTCTCGGCCTCCGCCCGGGTGCCGATCGCCGAACACCTGACGTTCGCCCGTGAGCTGTCCGCCGACTGTGCCGACTACGTGATGGCCCTGGAGACCTACGCCTCTGCTCTGCCCGACGACGAGACGAGCCAGGGCGAGAAACCGTGATGCGGATGCCCGTCCGCATGGATGCCGTACTCGTCCAAGCACTGATCGCTGCCGCGCTGTCCTTCGCTCACCTTCATGACCTGGCTGCTGCTGCCGGACAGGACGGCTGGAAGGCGTGGGCTTATCCGGTCTCCGTCGACCTGCTGTTGGTGGCGGCCTGGCGGCGGCTACGTTCCGGTGGATCGAAGGCGGCTGGGTGGTGTTGGTTCCTCGTTGCGCTGATCGCGTCACTCGGGGCCAACGTCGCCACGGCCGGTCTGCTGGACCTGGACGCCGTACCCGCCTGGCTGCGCATCCTCGTCGCCGGATGGCCGGCTGTCGCCTTCCTCGGCGGCACGCTTCTCGCTCACGGCCCGACCGAAGCGCCGGCGCCGGCGACCGAGCTGCCGAGTACCGCGCCGGTCGAACCGGCTCCACCGTCTACGACTCCCGTCCCGCCCGCCCTCGTCGCCCTCGCCCACAAGGTCGCCGACGACCACCGCGCCCGGACCGGAACGGACATCGACACCCACACCCTTCGCGCCCGGCTCGGTGTCCCGCTCCCGCTCGCTGAAGCCATAGCCGCACAACTCACCTGACCTCGGAGGACTTTCCACCTTGCGCCCGTCCACGCTCCGCGCGCTCAACCGCGCCGCCGAGCTGACACGTCAGAACCACCTCACCGAAGCAATGCTCATCGCCGAACCCGTGATCCTCACCGCCGACGAGTACGAGGGCGCGGAGATCCGGCGCTGGCTGCTCGATCACGTCGCCGACTTCACCGGCGAGAACCACGACGAACCGAAGGAGCTGCCCTGATGCCCGCCAACCGCCGCTTCCGCCGAGTCGTCCGCATCGGACCCGTCCAGGTAGGCACCGCCTACGACGGCCGCGGCCGCGAGAAGCACACGGCCGTCTGCACCGCCCCGCGCTGCGGCTTCTCCAACGACTTCGACACCCGCGCCGCCGCCGAGCTTGCCGCCCGTACCCACCGCTGCCGCGTCCGCTGAGGAGACCCCGTGACCGTCTCGCTCCCGCTCGTCTTCGTCCTGGGCGTCATCGCTTGGGCCGCGATCAAGTTCCTCGGGGTGCGCATGTGGGTCGCCGTCGTGATCGCCCTCTTCGGCTTCTGGCTCTCCCACACCTTCCTCGCCCCCGCCATCGAGTCCGGCACCCGATCCGGGGTCGGCGTCGTCAACGGCGACAACCGCTGAAAGGAGCTCCGCCATGTTCCGCCCCAAGCTGCCCGACGTGCCCACTCCGCCGCCGGCCCTCATCCCGCAGCAGCACCACCAGCACACTCCGGCTCCGACCGTCGCCGGCCGCTCGCTCAGCCCCTACGCGGGCCCGGTGGCCGCTGTCCTGGTCGGCGGTGTCGTCCTCACCGCGCTCCTGGCGGCGGTCGCCATCACGGCCATCTCCGTGGCCATCTCTGCCGTGGTCCTGCGCTCGCTCCTGAACAACGCCAACAGGCGCTGACCGGCCGCCGGGGCGGCAAACGCCGCCAAGCATCCCGCCGCCCCGGGGCCGTCCCTCCCAACCGCCGAAACAGCCGAAAGGAACACCCATCATTACCCGGCAGACTCCGCCCCCGCTGGCGGAACTCTCCATGCTCGCCTCCCTCGGCACCATGCCCGAGCTGGCCCGCCAACTCTCCGGCCTGGGTGGCTGCACCCACCCCGTCCGCCTCGACGGCCACCGCACCGAATACGCCGTCGATACGGCAACCGGCGAAATCGGCCGCGCCCTGCACCACCTCGACTCGACCGCCCTCCCGGCCGGCCAACTCCTCGTCCGCTGCAACAACCGCCGCGCGACCCGCTGCCCGGCCTGCGCCGAGACCTACCGCCGCGACACCTACCACCTGATCACTGCCGGACTACGCGGCGGCAAAGGCACCTCGGACCAGGTCGCCACCCACCCGCGCGTCTTCGCCACCTTCACCGCCCCCGGCTTCGGCCCGGTCCACAACCGCCGCACCGACGGACGCCCCTGCCGCTGCGGTGCTCGCCACGACGAGAACGACAGCACGTTAGGCACGCCCCTCGATCCGGACCGGTACGACTACGAAGCGGCCGTGCTCTGGAACGCCCACGCCGGGCACCTCTGGCGGCGCTTCTCGATCTACCTCCGCCGGGAGATCGCCAAGCGCGCCGGCCTCACCCAACGCACCTTCCGCGACCACGCACGGGTCTCCTTCGCGAAGGTCGCCGAGTATCAGAAGCGCGGTGCCGTGCACTTCCACGCGGTCATCCGCATCGACGGCCCGGAAGGCGGAGATACCCCACCGCCCGCCTGGGCGACGGCAGAGCTCCTGACCGACGCCATCCAGGCCGCAGCCACCGCCGCCCGCGTCGACGGCCCGACCATCGACGGACGCGCCCATACCTTCGCCTTCGGCCGCCAACTCGACGTCCGCACGATCCGATCCGCCGACTTCGACGACGGCCAGGACCTCACCGAGCGAGCCGTCGCCTCGTACATCGCGAAGTACGCGACCAAGGGTGCCGAGACGGCGACCGGCACCCTCGACCGCCCGCTGAAGTTCCTCGCCGAACTCGCCCAAGCCCGCATCTCCGACCATGCCCGACGCATGATCCGCGTCGCCTGGACCCTCGGCGCACGCCCCGAACTCGCCGAGCTCCGCCTACGCGCCTGGGCACACATGCTCGGCTTCCGCGGCCACTTCTCCACCAAGTCCCGCCGCTACTCCACCACTCTCGGCGCGCTCCGCACCGCCCGCGCCGACTGGCGACGCGCACAGGTCACCCCGGTGGTCGAGACAGAGCCGACTGAAACGACTCTCGTCCTCTCGCACTGGGCCTTCGCCGGAACCGGCCTCTCCCGCGCCGAAGCCTGGCTATCCGCGTCCCTCGAACCCGCCCCCGGAACGGAAGGAGAACCGACGTGGACACCCGTCACGACGAGCTGATGACTGTTCGCCAGGTCCTGGATGAGCTGGGTGGTGTCTCTCGCCGGACGTTCTACCGCTGGCGGGAGCTGGGATATGGGCCGGCCGCGTTCAAGCTGCCCAACGGAGAGCTCCGGGTGTGGCGGAGTGACTTCACCACGTGGCTGCGACGGCTGGAGGCGGCGGCGTGAAATCTCTCGATGTGAAGGTGTGGGGCGTTCGTAAGAGGAACACCAAGAAGTCGTCCTACGACGTTCGGTGGATCGTTGCGGGGAACGTGTTCTCCGATCAGTTCCGGACCAAAGGGCTGGCGGATCACTACCGTTCCAAACTCCTCCGGGCCGCCCATGGTGGTGAAGAGTTCGACACGGTCACGGGACTGCCTGACTCGTTGGTTGAAAAGGCGGCCTCGACGACTTGGTACGCCTTCGCCCTCAAGTACCTCGCCATGAAGTGGCCACACGCGGCCCCCAACACGCGTAGCGGGATCAACGAGTCGTTGACCGCAGTCACCATGGCGCTCCTGAACTACCGGCCGGGGCAGCCTCCCGAGGAGCTGATCAGGAAGGCGCTGCGCAACTGGGCCTTCGTCCTGCCTGGCCCTGATGACCGCGACTTGCAGGATGACGTCGCGAGCGTGCTGCATTGGGTCTCGAAGGCATCGCGTCCCCTGGCCGACCTTGAGGACGCCGCCCTTGCCAGGGCTGTTCTGGACTCGCTGAAGCTGAAGCTTGACGGAACGTCGGCTGCTGCGGAGACCGTACGCCGAAAGCGACGCACACTCGTCAACGCCCTGCACTATGCAGTGGACCTCGGAGAGTTCAAAGAGAATCCGATCACTGGAATTCGGTGGAAGAAGCCGAAGGTCGCGGGGGAAGTCGATCCGCGCGTGGTCGCCAATCCCGAGCAGGCGCGTTCCCTGCTGACCGCTGTTTCGTACGTCGGTGGATATAACCGGGCCCGCGGCCGTCGACTCGTCGGCTTGTTCGCCTGTATGTACTACGGGGCCTTTCGCCCCGCCGAGGTCGTGGGACTAACCAGGGCAGACCTGAAGCTTCCCGAAGAAGGTTGGGGTACGGCCCTTCTTCACCGCACCCGGCCCAGTGCCGGCAAGCAGTGGACGGACTCCGGTGAGACGCACGACGACCGCGGATTGAAGAACCGGCCCGCCGAAGAGGTCCGACCCGTGCCGATCCCGCCTCAGCTCGTCGCTATTTTGCGGCAGCACCTCGACACCTTCGGCACCGCGGACGACGGGCGGATGTTCACCAACGAGCGCGGGGGAGTGGTCGGCTCGTCGACCTACTACCGCGTCTGGCAGGAAGCCCGACTTCTGGCGCTACCGCCGGCCACCGTCGCCTCGCCGCTCGCTGCGCGGCCTTACGACTTGCGGCACTCGGCGCTTTCCACCTGGCTCAACTCCGGAGTGGATGCGACCGAGGTTGCCGAACGGGCGGGCAACAGTGTGGAAGTCCTGCTGTCTCGCTATGCCAAATGCATCGATGGTCGGCAGGAGGTGGCCAACCGAAAGATCGAGGAGCTGTTGCGCGAGTACGAGTGATCGCACACCTAAGGCGTCAGCCCCCAGCCCGCTTGGGCCGGGGGCTTCGCCATGTCTCGGCCGCGCTTCGTCGGCCGGTAGGTGCTGGTTGCACCTGCTGCGTCGTGTCTCTTCTCATCGGCGCACTGCCACCCCAGGCGTTCCGTCTGGTTCGTGCTCTACGCCTTGGCCGACAGCCTGGCGACCCTCACGTTATGGGGGCTTTAGATGAGAAACCGCGCCGTTTAGGCAGTGGGCAGAGCCAGTGCCCTTACTGCGGGCTGTTGCAGGATCGAGTAGCGACGCTTGAGCAGGACTGGGTGCTGTTGGAGCCGGACATGCGTCCGCTGGCCCACACGGTGCCGGCGGAGCACCGCTGGATCGAGTTGTCTGATGGGCGGGTCACGGTCTACGGAGTGTGTCCGCCGGACCAGTTCCAGCGGTGCCGCGTCGAGCACCGTCTCGCCTGTCCGCAGCAGGCTCTGCCGGATCTATGGCCGTGGTTGACCAGCCTGCGAGGGGAGAACGCGCGGCAAATGGAGCGGCGGACCGACCCGGAGTCGCCGCCTCTGCCTCCTGAGGAGTGGCCGGACGCCGGCTGACTGACGCGGTGGGAAATCCCGGAGCTGACCAGGGCAGATGCCCCAAGATCCTGTCCACGAATAGTCCACAGACCGCGTCATAGGGTCGCTGTGGGCTGCATACGGCTGCACATACGCGAAGACCCCGGCCTCAGCGTTTCCGCTGGTGACGGGGTCTTTGGGCACCGTATGAAGGGTGCCCCCGGCAGGATTCGAACCTGCGCACACGGCTCCGGAGGCCGTTGCTCTATCCCCTGAGCTACGGGGGCGTGTCGGTCGGGAGGTGTTGCTCGCGGCGACGGGTAGAACACTACCAGCTCGCTCGGGGTGATCAGGAACGAGTTTGCAGGGCTTGCGCGGGGGTGGGTCGCTCGCCCGGGGTGGAAGTGGGGAAAACCCGGACGCGGTGGCCGGTGCCGACCTACTCTCGAGTTGTGTCAGGCACGTCGGGCCGGGTGCTTGTGGTGGACGACAACAAGGTCATCCGGCAGCTGATCAGGGTCAATCTCGAGCTGGAGGGCATCGAGGTCGTGACCGCGTCCGACGGTGCCGAGTGTCTGGATGTCGTTCATCAGGTCCGGCCCGATCTTGTGACCCTCGATGTCGTCATGCCCCGGTTGGACGGGTTGGGCACCGCCGCGCGGTTGCGTGCCGATCCTCGGACGCGGGACCTTCCCCTGGTCATCATCAGCGCCTGTACGCAGTACGAGGTCGAGTCCGGCCTTGATGTCGGCGTCGACGCGTTCCTCTCCAAGCCTTTCGATCCCGCCGAACTCGTCTCCGTCGTACGGACGTTGGTGGAGCGGGAACGCGGGAGAGAGGCGGAGGCCGAGCGAGAGGGGGGTGGAGGCGGCGAGGACGACCATGCGGGTGGGGGTGCGGTGCGGTCCGGGTCGGAGGCGGGGCTGACGACCCGGTTGGAGAGGGAGCCGGGGACGGGGGCCGCCGTCATAGGGGTCGGGAAGAGTCACTCGTCCGGCGGGGGAGCCGCGGCCGGGGAGTGAGGTCCAGGTCCTGCGCTCGAGGTCGAGACTCCTCTTTCTGCCTTGCCCCCCGCCCCGTCCTCCCTCTTGCTGCCTCTCCCCGGTCAGGGGTTCCTGTCGCCTTCGCCTTCGCCGTCGGCCGGCCTCTGGTCCTGCTCGGCGTCCACATCTCGGGACCCCGTCGAACCGGCTCGCCTACCCACCCCCCTCCTCCCCTACGCTTGTGCCGTGACTCCCGTCGAGCTGTCTCGTGCCGTGCTGTGCGCGGTGCGTCGTGCTGTCGACGACGGGGAGCTGAGCGTGGCCGTTCCCGAGCGGGCGGTCGTCACGCCGCCGGGGCCCGGAGGGCGGGGGGACTACGCCACCAACATCGCCTTGCAGCTCGCCCGGCCCGCCGGGCAGACGCCTCTTCAGGTGGCCGAGGTTCTGCGGCCGTATCTGATGGGGGCCGAGGGCGTCTGCGGGGTGGAGATCACCGGGCCCGGGTTCCTCAATCTCCGTCTCGACGGGTCCGCCGTCGTCGATCTGGTCCGGCGGATCAGGGCGGACGGTTCGCGGTACGGGCACAGTGACGACCTCGCCGGGCAGGTGTTCGAGGTGCGGGTGCCGTACGAGGTGCGGGCCGAGGTGCTCGCCGACGTGCTCGCGCGGATCATCGGAGCACAAGGCGGCCTCGTCGACGTCCGTCACGACCTGCGGGACGTCCGTCACGACCTGCGGGACGTGCGTCATGGCCTGCGGGACATGCGTCATGATCCGGCAGGTAGCAGCGTGTTGCGGCCCGTTCCCGCTCCGGAGGACCCCGCTCCGCTCGGTCTCGACGCCGCTCGCTGGGCCCTGGTCCATCCCGCCCCGCACGACCGGCCCCGCATCACCGCCGACCATCTGGTCCAGCGTGAGGGCAATCCCCTCTTCCGCGTCCGCTACGCCCACGCCCGTACCCGGGCCGTGGGCCGGAACGCCGCCGACCTGGGTTTCGCCGCCGAGCCCGGTCCTCTGGACGCGTCCGACCTCGTCGGCCTTCTCGCGGACTACCCCCGCGTTCTCGCCACCGCCGTCACCGTCACCGTCACCGCCACCGTCGCCGTCGCGTCTGCCCCGGCGTCCGCGCCGCGGGCCGTTCCTGATTTCTCCGTGCCGTCGCGGCTGGCCCGGCATCTGGTCGGGGTGGCCGACGCCACGCTCGTTCTGCTGCCCGCCGTGCTGCCGCGAGGTGCGGAGAAACCCTCGGCCGCCCATCGTGCCCGGCTCGCGCTCGCCGAAGCGGCCGGGGCGGTGCTGGCCGGCGGCCTGTCCCTGCTCGGCATCGACGCACCCGACCACCTCTGAGAGAGCACGCCCAGATGAGCCGATCCGCCCACCCCGCCGGGCCCCGTCACGCCGACGTCCTTCCCGAGGGGCACTACTCCGCTCCGCCCGCCGATCTCAACGCCCTCGACCCCAAGGTGTGGGCGCGGACCGTCACGCGTGACGACGACGGTGTCGTGACCGTCGGCGGCGTCGACGTCGTCACCCTCGCCGAGCGGCACGGCACGCCCGCCTACATCCTCGACGAGGCGGACTTCCGCGACCGGGCCCGCGCCTGGCGCACCGCGTTCGGGGCCGACGCCGACGTCTTCTACGCGGGCAAGGCCTTCCTGTCCCGGGCCGTCGTGCGCTGGCTGCACGAGGAGGGCCTGAACCTCGACGTCTGCTCCGGGGGCGAGCTCGCCACCGCGCTGTCCGCCGGCATGCCCGCCGACCGGATCGCCTTCCACGGCAACAACAAGTCGACGCACGAGATCGAGCGGGCCGTCGACGCCGGCGTCGGACGGATCGTGCTCGACTCGTTCCAGGAGATCGTGCGGGTCGCGCACATCGCGCAGGCGCGCGGCATGCGGCAGCGGGTGCAGATCCGGGTCACCGTCGGCGTCGAGGCGCACACGCACGAGTTCATCGCCACCGCCCACGAGGACCAGAAGTTCGGGATTCCGCTCGCCGGCGGACAGGCCGCCGAGGCCGTGCGGCGGGCGCTCCAGCTCGACGGGCTGGAGCTGATCGGGATCCACTCGCACATCGGGTCGCAGATCTTCGACATGTCCGGCTTCGAGGTCGCCGCCCACCGGGTCGTCGGGCTGCTCAAGGACATCCGTGACGAGCACGGGGTCGAGCTGCCGGAGATCGACCTCGGCGGCGGGCTGGGCATCGCCTACACCAGCGACGACGATCCGCGCGAGCCGCACGAGATCGCCAAGGCGCTGACGGAGATCGTCACCCGTGAGTGCGAGTCGGCCCGGCTGCGGACGCCCCGCATCTCGGTGGAGCCGGGGCGCGCCATCGTCGGGCCCACGGCCTTCACCCTGTACGAGGTGGGCACCGTCAAGCCGCTCGACGGGCTGCGGACTTACGTATCCGTCGACGGCGGTATGTCGGACAACATCCGTACCGCGCTGTACGACGCCGAGTACAGCGTCGCGCTCGTCTCCCGCGTCTCGGACGCCGCGCCGATGCCGGCGCGGGTCGTGGGCAAGCACTGCGAGAGCGGGGACATCGTGGTCAAGGACGCGTTCCTGCCGGCCGACCTGGCGCCGGGCGACCTGATCGCCGTCCCCGCCACGGGCGCGTACTGCCGCTCCATGGCCAGCAACTACAACCACGTGCTGCGGCCGCCGGTCGTCGTCGTGCACGAGGGCGAGTCGCGGGTGGTCGTGCGGCGGGAGACGGAGGAGGATCTGCTGCGGCTCGACGTCGGCTGAGCCCGACGCCCCGACAGACCATCGCCCCCGCCGGAACTGTCTCGGGACTGTTTCGGGACGGTTCCGGGGGCGGTGGAAGATCTCCTGTCTGCCGGGCTCTGGAAATGAAATAGATGTCTCACGATCCGGACTATGGGCAGAAAGTCCGGTCCGGTGAGTGAGACTGGGTCAACCGGAAACATCCGTAGACGGTATGAGGAAACGAGGTCGGATGATGCGTACGCGTCCGCTGAAGGTGGCGCTGCTGGGCTGTGGAGTGGTCGGCTCAGAGGTGGCGCGCATCATGACGACGCACGCCGACGACCTCGCCGCGCGGATCGGCGCTCCCGTGGAGCTCGCCGGCGTCGCCGTGCGGCGGCCGTCGCGGGTGCGGGAGGGCATCGACCCCGACCTCGTCACCACCGACGCCACCGCGCTCGTCAAACGCGGGGACATCGACGTCGTCGTCGAGGTCATCGGCGGCATCGAGCCCGCCCGTACGCTCATCACCACCGCCTTCGAGCACGGCGCGTCCGTCGTCTCCGCCAACAAGGCGCTGCTCGCGCAGGACGGCGCCGCGCTGCACGCCGCCGCCGACGAACACGGCAAGGACCTCTACTACGAGGCCGCCGTCGCCGGCGCCATCCCGCTGATCCGGCCGCTGCGCGAGTCCCTCGCCGGCGACAAGGTGAACCGGGTGCTGGGCATCGTCAACGGCACCACCAACTTCATCCTCGACAAGATGGACTCCACGGGCGCCGGCTACCAGGAGGCCCTCGACGAGGCCACCGCCCTGGGGTACGCGGAGGCCGACCCGACCGCCGACGTCGAGGCCTTCGACGCCGCCGCCAAGGCCGCCATCCTCGCGGGCATCGCGTTCCACACGCGCGTGCGTCTCGACGACGTCTACCGCGAGGGCATGACCGAGGTGACCTCGGCCGACTTCGCCTCCGCCCGGGAGATGGGCTGCACCATCAAGCTGCTCGCCATCTGCGAGCGGGCCGCCGACGGGGCGTCGGTCACCGCGCGGGTGCACCCCGCCATGATTCCGCTGAGCCACCCGCTCGCCTCGGTGCGCGGCGCCTACAACGCCGTCTTCGTCGAGTCGGACGCGGCCGGGCAGCTCATGTTCTACGGTCCCGGCGCCGGCGGTGCACCCACCGCCTCCGCCGTGCTCGGCGACCTGGTCGCCGTCTGCCGCAACCGGCTCAGCGGGGCGACGGGGCCCGGCGAGTCGGCCTACGCCGCGCTGCCGGTGTCGCCCATGGGCGACGTCGTCACCCGGTATCACATCAGTCTCGACGTCGCGGACAAGCCTGGCGTTCTCGCCCAGGTGGCCACCGTCTTCGCCGAGCACGGAGTCTCCATCGACACCGTGCGGCAGCAGGGCCGACTGGACGGAAGCGGCGAGGCCTCCCTCGTCGTCGTCACCCATCGCGCGTCCGACGCCTCCCTCACCGGGACCGTCGAGGCGCTGCGCAAGCTCGACACCGTGCGGGGTGTCGCCAGCATCATGCGGGTTGAAGGAGAGTAACCAGCAATGACCCACCAGTGGCGCGGAATCATCGAGGAGTACCGGGACCGGCTGCCGGTTTCCGACAGCACGCCCGTAGTGACGCTCCGTGAGGGCGGCACGCCCCTCGTGCCCGCGCAGGTGCTCTCCGAGCGCACGGGCTGCGAGGTCCACCTCAAGGTGGAGGGCGCGAACCCCACCGGCTCCTTCAAGGACCGGGGCATGACCATGGCCATCACGCGGGCCAAGGAGGAGGGCGCGCAGGCCGTCATCTGCGCCTCCACCGGCAACACCTCCGCCTCCGCCGCCGCGTACGCCGTCCGCGCGGGCATGGTCTCGGCCGTCCTCGTCCCGCAGGGCAAGATCGCACTGGGCAAGATGGGCCAGGCGCTCATCCACGGCGCGAAGATCCTCCAGGTCGACGGCAACTTCGACGACTGCCTCACGCTGGCGCGGGCACTGAGCGACAACTACCCGGTGGCGCTGGTCAATTCGGTGAACCCGGTGCGTATCGAGGGCCAGAAGACGGCCGCCTTCGAGATCGTCGACATGCTCGGCGACGCCCCCGACATCCACGTCCTGCCGGTCGGCAACGCGGGCAACATCACCGCGTACTGGAAGGGGTATAAGGAGTACGCCGCCGACAAGGTCGCCACGCGCACGCCCCGCATGTGGGGCTTCCAGGCGTCCGGCAGCGCCCCGATCGTGCGCGGCGAGGTCGTCAAGGACCCGTCGACGATCGCCACCGCGATCCGCATCGGCAACCCGGCGTCCTGGCAGTTCGCGCTGGCCGCGCGGGAGGAGTCCGGCGGCCTCATCGACGAGGTGACGGACCGTGAGATCCTGCGCGCCTACCGGCTGTTGGCCGCGCAGGAGGGCGTCTTCGTGGAGCCCGCGTCCGCCGCGTCCGTGGCCGGTCTGCTGAAGGCGGCCGAGCAGGGCAAGGTCGACCCGGGGCAGAGGATCGTGTGCACCGTCACCGGCAACGGTCTGAAGGACCCCGACTGGGCCGTCGCGGGCGCACCGCAGCCGGTCACCGTCCCGGTCGACGCGGCGACGGCCGCCGAGCGCCTCGGACTCGCGTAGCGACACCGGAAGGGCCGCGTCCCTCCGGGTGACGTCCCGACGACGTCCGGGTGGCCCCCCTCAGGGGCCCTCGGGCGTCTCGGTCGACCGGCATCCCGCCGGGCACCCCGCCGGGCACCCCGGATCCGGCGCGGTCCGGCGTCACGGTCGGCCGGTGGATGTCCCTGACAGGGGTGCACGAGGGGCTTACGACACGCATCGTGCGCCTCCTGTGCGCCCTATGTCGCCGCAGAACCTTCCTTCGATAGGCTGTAACCAACCCGCCCGCCGCATATGCCGCAGTGACGCGTCGCCGTCGCGGTCCCGGGTCCTCACTCACGCATCGCAGCTCATTCGACAGCCCCGCAGCTCAAGGAGAGTCATCGCGAGATGGCCGGTCCCGCCTTCCGCGCCGCCCCCGTCCGGGTGCGCGTTCCCGCCACCAGCGCCAACCTCGGCCCGGGCTTCGACGCCTTCGGGCTCGCGCTGGGACTCTACGACGACGTCGTCGTCCGGGTGGCCGACTCAGGGCTGCACATCGACATCGCGGGGGAGGGCAGCGAGACGCTGCCGCGCGACGAGAAGCACCTCCTCGTCCGTTCCCTGCGCACCGCCTTCGACGTCCTGGGCGGTCAGCCGCGCGGCCTCGAGATCGTCTGCGCCAACCGCATTCCGCACGGCCGGGGCCTCGGCTCGTCGTCGGCCGCGATCTGCGCCGGCATCGTCGCCGCGCGCGCGGTGACGATAGGCGGCGAGAGCAGGCTCGACGACGCGGCGCTGCTGGAGCTGGCGACCGAGATCGAGGGGCACCCCGACAACGTCGCGGCCTGCCTGCTGGGCGGGTTCACCCTGTCCTGGCTGGAGGCGGGGGCCGCGCGGGCGATCAGGATGGAGCCGGCCGGTTCCGTCGTTCCGGTGGTTTTCGTGCCCGGGAAGCCGGTGCTGACCGAGACCGCGCGCGGACTGCTCCCGCGCTCCGTGCCGCACGTCGACGCAGCCGCCAACGCCGGCCGCGCCGCACTGCTCGTCGAGGCCCTGACGCGCCGTCCGGATCTGCTGCTGACGGCCACCGAGGACCGTCTGCACCAGGAGTACCGCGCGCCGGCCATGCCGGACAGCGCCGCGCTGGTGGAGCGGCTGCGCGCGGACGGGATCCCCGCTGTGATCTCCGGCGCCGGGCCCACCGTGATGGCGCTGGCCGACGCGGAGACGGCCGACAAGATCGAGGCCTCCGCCGGCGCGGACTGGGCCGCGAACCGCCTGGCCCTGGACCTGCGAGGGGCGAGCGTGCTGCCCCTGGCGCCCTCCGGCGACATCTAGAAGCGCACGGTTGCCGGATTTCGAGAGGGGGAATGTTTGTTGGATCCGGTAGTGTTAATCTCAAGTCTGCACCCGACCTCACCATGGCGAGGTGCTTCGTGTCCCGCTTCGGGACAGACATTCTTCCGGGAGCTTCCCAAGCCGCACTGCGTTCCGTACGTCGTACCTGGGCAGTACGCCGTGCAGCGACGCTGAGCGGTGTTCGGGGCACGCTCCGGAATCGGTGCGACCTCGCGACGTGACACCTAGATGTCACGGTTCGCTCAGGAAGCGCCATCACCAGAAATCTCCTCCGCCGCATTGGCGGACAACCGCCCCGGCTTCGCCACAGCAAGGACCGAAGTCGGACAGCACAAACGGTCGCCGAGCCAGACAGGCCGACGTCCGCTCCAGGGAAGGACCCTTCGTGAGCGACACCACCGATCTGATGGGCGCACGTGTCGAGGAGACCGCTGCCGCGCCCGCCACGGACGCCTCCGCGCCTGCCACCGGTGCGGGCTCCCGGCGGCGCCGCGGTACCGGCCTCGACGGCATGGTGCTGGCCGAGCTGCAGCAGGTCGCATCCGGACTCGGTATCAGGGGCACCGCGCGGATGCGCAAGAGCCAGCTGATCGAGGTCATCAAGGAGGCGCAGGCCGGGGGAGGCGCCGCCCCCGCGAAGGCGACGCCCGCGGCGGACGCCGCCGAGACCAAGCCCAAGCGTCGCGCCACCTCCAAGGCGCGCACGGGCGACACCGCCGAGAAGAAGGCGGACGCCGCCCCCGCCGAGGCCGCCGCCGACAAGGCCGTGGCCCAGCAGCAGATCGAGATCCCCGGTCAGCCGGCCGGCGGGGAGGCCCCCGCCGAGCGCCGTCGCCGTCGCGCCACCGCCGACGCGGGCAGCCCGGAGACGGTCGTCGCCGAGGCCAAGGGCGCCGCGAAGACCGAGACGTCCGCCCCGGCGCAGGCCGAGGGCCAGGGCCAGTCGCAGGGCGACGCGCGCGGTGACGCCGACGGCGCCGAGGGCCGCCGCCGCGACCGCCGTGAGCGCGGCCGCGACCGGGGCGAGCGCGGTGACCGTGCCGACCGCGGCGAGCGCGGTGACCGTCGCAAGGGCGACGACCAGCAGGGCGGCCAGCAGCAGCGCGGCGGCCAGCAGGGCCAGCAGCAGAGCGGCGGCCGTCAGGACCGCCAGCAGCGCGACAACGGCCCGCGGGCCGACGAGGACGACGACTTCGAGGGCGGCCGGCGTGGCCGTCGTGGCCGCTACCGCGACCGCCGTGGCCGTCGCGGGCGCGACGAGATCGGCGCCGCCGAGCCGCAGCTCGCCGACGACGACGTCCTGATCCCCGTCGCGGGCATCCTGGACATCCTCGACAACTACGCCTTCATCCGGACCTCGGGCTACCTGCCGGGTCCGAACGACGTCTACGTCTCCCTCGCCCAGGTCCGCAAGAACGGCCTGCGCAAGGGCGACCACGTCACCGGCGCGGTCCGTCAGCCCAAGGAAGGCGAGCGGCGCGAGAAGTTCAACGCGCTGGTCCGGCTGGACTCCGTCAACGGCATGGCGCCCGAACACGGCCGCGGCCGCCCGGAGTTCAACAAGCTGACCCCCCTGTACCCGCAGGACCGCCTCCGCCTGGAGACGGACCCGGGCGTGCTGACGACCCGGATCATCGACCTCGTGTCGCCGATCGGCAAGGGCCAGCGCGGTCTGATCGTGGCCCCGCCGAAGACCGGCAAGACCATGATCATGCAGGCGATCGCCAACGCGATCACGCACAACAACCCCGAGTGCCACCTGATGGTCGTCCTGGTCGACGAGCGTCCGGAAGAGGTCACCGACATGCAGCGGTCGGTCAAGGGCGAGGTCATCTCCTCGACCTTCGACCGCCCGGCCGAGGACCACACCACGGTCGCCGAGCTGGCCATCGAGCGCGCCAAGCGCCTGGTGGAGCTGGGCCACGACGTCGTCGTGCTGCTCGACTCGATCACGCGTCTGGGCCGTGCGTACAACCTCGCCGCGCCCGCCTCCGGCCGCATCCTGTCCGGTGGTGTCGACTCGACCGCCCTGTACCCGCCGAAGCGCTTCTTCGGTGCGGCCCGCAACATCGAGGACGGCGGCTCGCTGACCATCCTCGCCACCGCCCTGGTGGACACCGGGTCCCGCATGGACGAGGTGATCTTCGAGGAGTTCAAGGGCACCGGCAACATGGAGCTCAAGCTCGACCGCAAGCTCGCCGACAAGCGCATCTTCCCGGCGGTGGACGTCGACGCGTCCGGCACCCGCAAGGAAGAGATCCTGCTCGGCAACGACGAGCTGGCCGTCGTCTGGAAGCTGCGCCGGGTGCTGCACGCGCTCGACCAGCAGCAGGCGATCGAGCTGCTGCTGGACAAGATGAAGCAGACGAAGTCGAACGGCGAGTTCCTGCTCCAGATCCAGAAGACGACGCCGTCGCCGGGCAACAACAACGACTGACGGCCGTCGCCGTAGGCCGCTGCTCGACCGGTACCGGAGGGCCGCTCCCCGTTCAGGGGGGCGGCCCTTCGCGTTGTCCGCGACCGGGGTACGATCTCGCCTTCGGTCATGTTTTCGAACATGCACCTGACGAACTTGAACTTCACTTCCCGAGGGGGGACTTGAGTGGGTACACCCACGTCCGGGGGCGGTCGTAAGCGTCACAGACGCAAGCTGCGCATCGGCCTGCCGATCGCTGCGGCCGCGGTGGCCGCCACCGTGGCCGGCGCGCTGCTGACCTCGTCGGCGCAGGCGGCCGAGGCGCCGCCCAAGCCGAAGATCACCACCCCGTCGGCGCAGGAGCTGCACAAGCGGCTCGAGATCGCCCTCGCGGGGGACGACGTCGCCGGGCAGACTACGAAGGAGTCGCTCACCTCCAGCAGCCGCGCCACGGTCGACCCGAAGATCATCGGCGGTACGACCACCACCATCGCCAAGGCGCCCTGGATGGCGCAGCTGTGGTACGGCGACAACCGGGGCACGCCGGACAACACGAGCGACGACATCGGCTTCTTCTGCGGCGGCGCGGTCGTGTCCCCGACGAAGATCGTCACCGCCGCGCACTGCGTCAAGGGCTACGACTGGCTCAACCACGGCACCATCGTCACCGGCGCGTCGCAGCTCGCGACGGACACCGACCTGCACGGCGGTACCGCCACCGGCGTCTTGCGCCAGTGGAACCACTGGTCCTACAACGCGTCGACGATCGACAACGACATCGCCGTGCTGACCCTGGGCACCCCGCTCACGGTCAAGCCGATCCCGATGGTCCCGGCCGGCAACACCGGCTCGTACGTCGCCGGCACCAACGCGACGGTCTTCGGCTGGGGGCGCACCACCTCCGCCAATGACGAGATCTCCGACGACCTGAAGACGGCCACGCTGCCGCTCCAGTCGGACGCCACCTGCGCGGGTTACTACGGCGCCGACTTCGTCAAGAGCCACATGGTGTGCGCGGGCAACCCCGCCACCGGCAGCGACACCGGCACCACCACCACCTGCAACGGCGACTCCGGCGGTCCGCTGGTCGTCGGCGGACGGCTCGTGGGCGTCGTCTCCTGGGGTGTGACCGACTGCGTGAAGAGCGGCGCTTACAGCGTCTTCAGCAAGGTCACCACGTACGTCGGGGACGTGTACCCGCGGGTCGACGACACCAACCTCAGCCTCGACCACAACGCCGATCTCTTCGCGCGCAACTCCAGCACCCAGACGGCCTACGAGTTCGACTCCAAGGGCACCTCGCTGGCCCCCCGGGAGTCCTGGGGCACCTGGAGCGGCTACAACCTCATCCTCCAGGCCGACCTGGACCGTGACGGCTTCCAGGACCTGATCCTGCGCCGCTCCTCCGACGGGGACGTGTTCTGGGACCACTTCGTGCCCGCCTCCGGGACCTGGGCCACCCAGCTCATCGGTGACAACTGGAAGAGCCGCCTGTCGATCGTCGCCCCCGGCGACGTCACCGGCGACTTCCTGCCCGACCTCGTGTCCGTGGACTCCGCGGGCAACCTGTGGATCAACCCGGGCCGGGGCAACGGCAGCATCGGCGCCTCGGTCAAGGCCGGCACAGGCTGGAACAGCTACAACGTCGTGCGCGGTCACGGCGACTTCAACGGCGACGGCCGGGCCGACCTGATCGCCCGCAACAAGACCAGCGGCGCCGTCTACCTGTTCCGGGGCCGCGGCGTGAGCGGGACGAGCGCCTTCGCGCCCGGACTCAAGGTCGCCACCTGGAGCAACACCACGTACAACGCGTTCGCCACGGTCGGCGACGTCAACGGCGACGGCAAGGCGGACCTGCTGGCCCGCACCCCCGCCGGCACGCTCTTCCTGTACCGCGGCAACGGAAGCACGGGCAGTGTGATCTTTTCCGCAGGGATCTCGCTGGGCACGAGCTTCAAGCAGTACGACCTCTTCGGCTGAAACCGCAGGTGAGAGCGGCCTTCCGTCCTCACCCGCAGAACGCTCCGTGTCCGGTCGCTCACCGACCGGGCACGGAGCGTTCGTGCAACCCTGTCCCGAGTTTCCCCGTCTGTCCTGGCGGAGTGACGATGGTGAGGTCGCACGAGAACCGAGGAGCGCATGTCCGCCGAGAGCACGCCGGAGCCCGGCATACCGGGTGAGGCCGGCACGACGAGCGGGGCCGACGGCAAGGGCCCGCGCCACCGCAAGCAGCGGGGCAGGCGCAAGGCGCTGCTGATCGGCGCCTGGACCGCCGCGGGCATCGTGGTGCTGGGCGGCACCGGACTGGGCTACCTCTACTTCAAGCTCAACGGCAACATCAAGAGCGTCGACATCGACCAGGCGCTGGGCACGGACCGGCCCACCAAGGCCGACAACGGCTCCGAGAACATCCTGGTCCTCGGCTCGGACACCCGCTCCGGCGCCAACAAGAAGCTGGGCGGCGGCGCCGACGACGGCAGCGCCCGCTCCGACACGGCGATGATCATCCACGTGTACAAGGGGCACAAGAGGGCGAGCGTCGTCTCCGTTCCGCGCGACACCCTCATCGACCGCCCCGCCTGCACGGACGCCAAGGGCGCCGAGCACGACGCCGCGCACGGCGTGATGTTCAACTCGGCGTACTCCACGGGCGGCGCCGCCTGCGCCGTGAAGACGGTCGAGTCGATCACCGGCGTCCGCATGGACCACTACCTCGAGGTCGACTTCTCCGGCTTCGAGAAACTCATCGACGAGCTGGGCGGCGTCCCCGTCACCACCACCAAGCCCATCAAGGACCCCGACAGCCACCTGGACCTCAAGGCCGGCACGCACACCCTCGACGGCGAACAGGCCCTCGGCCTGGTCCGCACCCGGCACGGCGTCGGCGACGGCTCCGACCTCGGGCGCATCCAGCTCCAGCAGGCGTTCATCAAGGCCCTGGTCGACCAGGTCGGGCACGTCGGCCTCTTCACCGGCGGCACGAAGCTGTACAACCTCGCCGACACCGCCACCAAGGCCGTCACGACCGACTCCCACCTCGGCTCGCTGAACTCCCTGATGTCCTTCGCGAACGGCCTCAAGAGCATCAGCGCGAAGAACATGAACATGGTCACGATGCCGGTCGTGTACGACCCGTCCGACCCCAACCGGGTCATCGTCTCGAAGGCGAAGGCCGAGCAGGTCTGGACGGCCCTGAAGAACGACCGGCCCATCCCGAAGTCGGCCGTCACCGGCAACGCCACGGGCGAGGCCGCCGGGGTCGTCACCTCGTCGTGAGGCCGCGCGCCCGGCAGGGGACGCCGGATCCGGGGCGTCCCGCGGACCGCCGGGAATAGATCGGCCCACCCCCCGGTTTTGGGGGATGCGGCCAGTCCTGGCAGACTGGTACGTCGGCCCCGGTTCACGCTCGTCGTATCCCGCGACAGCGACCCGGCGCCCTCCCGAAACTAGGAGACACCTTGAAGCGCGACATTCACCCCGAGTACGTCGAGACGCAGGTCAGCTGCACCTGTGGCGCGTCGTTCACCACCCGCAGCACGATCGAGAGCGGCAACATCCGCGCCGACGTCTGCTCCGAGTGCCACCCGTTCTACACGGGCAAGCAGAAGATCCTCGACACCGGTGGCCGTGTGGCCCGCTTCGAGGCCCGCTTCGGCAAGGCCGCCGCCGGCTCCAAGAAGTAGCGAGCCCCTCTTCGCCGGTCCACGGCAGTGTCCCCGCCAGGGGGCACGCCGGGACCGGCGTTTTTGGTCGCCCGCCCTTCCCCCACGTTCGTCATTCAGGAGCCCACCATGTTCGAGGCCGTCGAGGAGTTGCTCGGAGAGCACGCCGACCTGGAGAAGAAGCTCGCCGACCCGTCGGTCCACTCCGACCAGGCCAACGCGCGCAAGCTGAACAAGCGCTACGCCGAGCTCACCCCCATCGTCGGCACGTACCGCTCCTGGAAGCAGACCGGCGACGACGTCGAGACCGCGCGTGAATTCGCCGCCGACGACCCCGACTTCGCGGCCGAGGTCAAGGAGCTGGAGAAGCGGCGCGAGGAGCTGACCGAGAAGCTGCGCCTGCTGCTCGTGCCCCGGGACCCGTCCGACGACAAGGACGTCATCCTGGAGATCAAGGCGGGCGCGGGCGGCGACGAGTCGGCCCTGTTCGCCGGCGACCTGCTGCGCATGTACCTGCGCTACGCCGAGCGCGTCGGCTGGAAGACCGAGATCATCGACGCGACCGAGTCCGAGCTGGGCGGCTACAAGGACGTCCAGGTCGCCGTGAAGACCAAGGGCGGCCAGGGCGCCACCGAGCCCGGCCAGGGCGTGTGGGCGCGGCTGAAGTACGAGGGCGGCGTGCACCGGGTGCAGCGCGTGCCCGCGACCGAGTCCCAGGGCCGGATCCACACCTCCGCCGCCGGCGTCCTCGTGACGCCCGAGGCCGAGGAGGTCGACGTCGAGATCAACGCGAGCGACCTGCGCATCGACGTCTACCGGTCCTCCGGCCCCGGCGGCCAGTCCGTCAACACCACCGACTCCGCCGTGCGCATCACGCACCTTCCCACCGGGGTCGTCGCCTCCTGCCAGAACGAGAAGAGCCAGCTGCAGAACAAGGAGCAGGCGATGCGTATTCTGCGCTCCAGGCTGCTCGCCGCGGCGCAGGAGGAAGCCGAGCGGGAGGCCGCCGACGCCCGCCGCAGCCAGGTCCGCACCGTCGACCGCTCCGAGAAGATCCGCACGTACAACTACCCGGAGAACCGCATCTCGGACCACCGGGTCGGCTTCAAGTCGTACAACCTGGACCAGGTCCTGGACGGCGACCTCGACGCGGTGATCCAGGCGTGCGTCGACGCGGACTCGGCCGCCAAGCTCGCAGCCGCGTAGGCGATGCAGGACGTCACCACGACGAGTACGACACGGAGGACGCGTGCAGCAATCATTTGGGGGACGCCCCCCAAGCCCCCGCAGTCTGCTGCTCGCTGAGGTAGCTCAGGCCACCCAGCGGCTGGCCGACGCCGGCGTGCCCTCGCCGCGCAACGACGCGGAGGAGCTCGCCGCCTTCGTGCACGGCGTGAAGCGCGGTCAGCTCCACTCCGTGCCCGACTCCGACTTCGACGCCCGCTACTGGGAGGTCATCGCCCGGCGCGAGCAGCGCGAGCCGCTCCAGCACATCACCGGCCGGGCCTTCTTCCGGTACCTGGAGCTCCAGGTCGGTCCCGGCGTCTTCGTACCGCGCCCCGAGACCGAGTCGGTCGTCGGCTGGGCCATAGACGCCGTCCGCGCGATGGACGTCGTAGAGCCCCGCATCGTCGACCTGT
The DNA here is from genome assembly GCF_043200075.1 of Streptomyces sp. NPDC048481. NCBI lineage: Bacteria > Bacillati > Actinomycetota > Actinomycetes > Kitasatosporales > Streptomycetaceae > Streptomyces > Streptomyces sp. NPDC048481. Next base: position 68,513 of record NZ_JBICXC010000002.1, on the reverse strand, counting down.
GCACCGGCAGCGGCGCCATCGCGCTCGCCCTCGCCCAGGAGGTGCCGCGCTCGCGCGTGCACGCCGTGGAGCTGTCCGAGGACGCCCTGCGGTGGACGCGCAAGAACATGGAGGGGTCCAGGGTCGACCTGCGCCAGGGGGACGCCCTGGACGCCTTCCGCGACCTCGACGGCCAGGTCGACCTGGTCGTCTCCAACCCGCCGTACATCCCGCTCACCGAGTGGGAGTACGTCGCCCCCGAGGCCCGGGACTACGACCCCGAACTCGCCCTGTTCTCCGGCGAGGACGGCCTCGACCTGATCCGCGGCATCGAGCGCACGGCGCACCGGCTGCTGCGCCCCGGCGGCGTCGTCGTCATCGAGCACGCCGACACCCAGGGCGGCCAGGTGCCGTGGATCTTCACCGAGGAGCGGGGCTGGGCCGACGCCGCCGACCACCCCGACCTCAACAACCGGCCGCGCTTCGCCACGGCCCGCAGGGCGATGCCGTGAGCGTCGTCCCCGGTACTTTCGACCCGCAGCAGGACGCGCACCCATACGCGCACAGGTACTTCGTGTACGAGGAGGCTCGCTAGATGGCACGGCGATACGACACCAACGACGCCACCGACCGTGTGACCGGTCTGCGCGAGGCCGCGTCCGCCGTCCGCCGTGGCGAACTCGTGGTCCTCCCGACGGACACGGTGTACGGGATCGGCGCAGACGCGTTCTCCTCGGAGGCCGTCACCGACCTGCTGGCGGCCAAGGGCCGGGGCCGCAACATGCCCACCCCCGTCCTCATCGGCTCCCCGAACACGCTGCACGGCCTGGTCACCGACTTCTCCGAGCTGGCCTGGGAACTGGTCGACGCTTTCTGGCCGGGCGCGCTGACGCTCGTGGCCAGGCACCAGCCGTCCCTCCAGTGGGACCTGGGCGACACCCGCGGTACCGTCGCCGTCCGCATGCCGCTGCACCCGGTCGCCATCGAGCTGCTCACGGAGGTCGGCCCGATGGCGGTCTCCTCGGCCAATCTGACGGGTCACCCGGCCCCGGAGAACTGCGACCACGCCCAGGACATGCTCGGCGACTCCGTCTCCGTCTACCTCGACGGCGGCCCGACCCCCGGCAACGTGCCCTCCTCGATCGTCGACGTCAGCCGGGAGGTGCCGCTGCTGCTGCGGGCGGGCGCGATCTCCGCGGACGAGCTGCGGAAGGTCGTACCCGACCTCGAGGTGGCGAATTGACAGCCCCTGACGCGGGGCGTGGCATAGGCACCGGGGAACGTGCCGCGGAGCAGACGACGACGTTCGGGTTTCCGCGCGACACCTTCCGCATCCTCCACGTCAGCACCGGCAACGTCTGCCGCTCGCCCATCACCGAACGGCTGACCCGACATTTCGTGTCGCAGCGGCTCGGGGTGCTGGGCGGCGGGCTGATCGTGGAGAGCGCGGGCACCTGGGGCCACGAAGGCGCGCCGATGGAGGCCAACGCGGAGACCGTGCTGGCCGACTTCGGCGCGGACGCCTCCGGCTTCACCGGGCGGGAGCTGCTCGACGAGCACGTCATCATGGCCGACCTGGTCCTGACGGCGACGCGCGACCACCGCGCCCAGGTCATCTCCATGGGGCACTCGGCGGGCCTGCGCACCTTCACACTGAAGGAGTTCACCCGGCTGGTGAACGCGATAGACCCGGCCACCCTGCCGTCCCTGGACGAGGGCGTGGTGATGCGCGCACGCGCCCTGGTCCGCGCGGCGGCGGCTCTACGAGGGTGGCTCCTCGCCCCGACGCTGGAGGCCGACGAGGTCTACGACCCCTACGGGGCGCCCCTGCCGTTCTTCCGCTCGATCGGCGACGAGATACACCAGGCGCTGGACCCGGTCGTCACCGCTCTGACGGGCGTCCCCGCCCGCACCTGACCCGACGACGCCCGCCCCCGGCGACCCGCGACGCACCGGCCCGTCCGAACGGTCCGGCGGGCCCGCGGGCGGCCTTGCGCCCGGGTGGCGGCGAAGAGCGCGCGCGGTGTCCGCGCCGGGCCTACATTGGACGTACGTCACCGTCGACGCCCCGGAGCGCACCATGTCGGTCACCCATGTCCCCGAGACCGACGTCGTACGCCGGCAGGACCCCCAGATGGCCGACATCCTGCTCGGGGAACGCGAGCGGCAGGCGTCGACGCTCCAACTGGTCGCCGCCGAGAACTTCACCTCCCCCGCCGTGCTGGCCGCACTCGGCTCGCAGCTCGCCAACAAGTACGCGGAGGGCTATCCGGGAGCCCGCCACCACGGCGGCTGCGAGATCGTCGACGTCGCCGAACGCCTCGCCGTCGACCGCGCGAAGGCCCTCTTCGGGGCCGAGCACGCCAACGTCCAGGCCCACTCCGGCTCCTCCGCCGTGCTGGCCGCCTACGCGGCGCTGCTGCGGCCCGGCGACACCGTCCTCGCGCTCGGGCTGCCCCACGGCGGACACCTCACCCATGGCTCGCCCGTCAACTTCTCCGGCCGCTGGTTCGACTTCGTCCCCTACGGGGTGGACGCCGAGACCGGCCTCATCGACCACGAGCAGGTCCGGGCGCTGGCCCGGGGACACCGGCCCAAGGCGATCGTGTGCGGGTCCATCGCCTACCCCCGCCACATCGACTACGCCTTCTTCCGCGAGGTGGCCGACGAGGCCGGCGCCTATCTCATCGCCGACGCCGCGCATCCCATCGGTCTGGTCGCCGGGGGAGCGGCGCCCAGCCCGGTTCCGTACGCCGACGTCGTATGCGCCACGACGCACAAGGTGCTGCGCGGCCCCCGCGGCGGGATGATCCTGTGCGGCGGCGACCTGGCCGAGCGGGTCGACCGGGCGGTGTTCCCGTTCACGCAGGGCGGTGCGCAGATGCACACCGTCGCCGCGAAGGCGGTCGCGTTCGGCGAGGCGGCGACACCGGCGTTCCGCGTGTACGCCCATCAGGTGGTCGCCAACGCGCGGGCTCTCGCCGCCGCTCTGGAGAGTGAAGGGCTGGCCGTCACCACCGGCGGGACCGACACCCACCTCATCACCGCCGACCCGGCCCCCCTCGGCGTGGACGGCCGCACGGCGCGCGGGCTGCTCGCCGCCGCCGGGATGGTGCTGGACTGCTGCGCCCTGCCGCACGCGCACGACCGCGGCCTGCGCCTGGGCACCGCCGCGCTGACCACGCAGGGCATGGGGGAACGGGAGATGACAGGGATCGGGGCGCTGCTGGGGGCGGTGCTGAGAGGGGAGACCGAGAGCAGGAAGGCCCGCGAGGAGGTGCGCGCGCTGGCCCTGGCGTTTCCGCCGTACCCGGGCTGAACCGGAGTGGGCGTGGCGTGTGCGCGCCCTGTCGCGCACACCCCGTGCGCCCCCGTGCACAGCCTCACGTGAAACCATCGTCACTACCCGGCAGTCCTCACACATATGCGCCGTGCGGCGGACGATCGCTAGGGTGTGGGACTGAGATGGCCGGCGAGACCTGTGGGGAAGCCCGTGCGTGAATACCTGCTGACGCTCTGCATCACGGCCGCGGTGACGTATCTGCTGACCGGGCCGGTACGTAAGTTCGCGATCGTGGCCGGAGCGATGCCGGAGATCAGGGCCCGTGACGTGCACCGGGAACCCACTCCGCGGCTCGGCGGTATCGCCATGTTCTTCGGTCTGTGCGCCGGCCTGCTGGTCGCCGACCACCTGACCAACCTGAACGAGGTCTTCGAGAAGTCGAACGAGCCGCGCGCCCTGCTCTCCGGCGCGGCGCTGATCTGGCTGATCGGCGTCCTGGACGACAAGTTCGAGATCGACGCGCTGATCAAGCTGGGCGGCCAGATGATCGCCGCCGGCGTCATGGTCATGCAGGGTCTGACGATCCTGTGGCTGCCCATCCCGCTGGTCGGCACGGTTGCGCTGACCCAGTGGCAGGGCACGCTGCTGACGGTGGCGCTGGTCGTCATCACCATCAACGCGGTGAACTTCGTGGACGGCCTCGACGGGCTCGCCGCCGGCATGGTGTGCATCGCGGCGGCGGCGTTCTTCATGTACGCCTACCGCATCTGGTACTCGTACGGCATCGAGGCCGCGGCCCCGGCGACGCTGTTCGCGGCGATCCTGATGGGCATGTGCCTGGGCTTCCTGCCGCACAACATGCATCCCGCGCGGATCTTCATGGGCGACTCGGGCTCGATGCTGATCGGGCTGGTGCTGGCGGCCGGCGCGATCTCCATCACGGGCCAGGTCGACCCCGACGTCATGAAGCTGTTCTCCGGGTCCGAGCGCAACGCCGTCCACCAGATGGTGCCCGTCTACATCCCGCTGGTGATGCCGCTGACGATCATCGCGATCCCGGCCGCCGACCTCGTCCTGGCGATCGTGCGCCGCACCTGGCGCGGCCAGTCGCCGTTCGCGGCGGACCGCGGCCACCTGCACCACCGGTTGCTGGAGATCGGCCACTCGCACAGCCGCGCGGTGCTGATCATGTACTTCTGGTCGGCGCTGATCGCGTTCGGCGCGCTGGCCTACTCGGTCAACTCGGCCTCCATGTGGATCGTCCTCGGCGTCGTGGCGCTCAGCGCGGTCGGCCTGGGGCTGCTCCTGCTGCCGCGCTTCACCCCCCGCGCACCGCGCTGGGCCGAGGCGTTCCTGCCGCCCCGTTACCGGCGCCGGCGGGCGGAAGCGCGCGGCGGGGCCGTCGCCCCGGCCACGGACGGTCCGGCCGCCGTGGGACCGGCCCCGGTCGAGCGCACGCCGCAGCGGGTCCCGGCCCGCGAGCCGGGCCCCCACCGCAAGATGAACGGCAGCACCGCCCTGTCGGAGCGGACGGGCCGCGTACGGACCCAGGAGCGCGAGCGCGCGTAGGGCGGCGCCGACGGCTCGTCACCGGCCCCGTCGGGGCTGTTCCTGACCCCTGGGAGGGTGCCTCGGGAGGGGTGCGTCCGGCGCTCACCCGTACCGCTCCCTCGCCCTGTCGAGGGGCTCCGACGGCGACCCCGACAAGGTAAGAATCTGACTAGAGCATTGCCAACTCGTGGGGGAATGAGGGGCGGGCAAACGATGCCAATACCAGACAAGCCCCCCTCGTCCCCGCCCAGACGCGCGCCGTCACTCTCATGTGTGACAGCAGGCACACCCAGTAGGTAAAGACCTCATCAAATAGTTTGTGATACGGTTCACGAGAACCCGGAACCCCACCAGAGAACCTCAGCGCGACGGTCCTCGGGGGCGAGGCCGGCGGAGGTCATTCCGCCCCTCGAACCGGGACTACGCTCGTCCATGACGACACCCTGCCCCCCTTGAAAGCGGAGTTGCCGCCATGCCCTCCAATGACGTCCGGATCCTGGTCCAGGCCGCCGTGCCCACCGTCGCCGTCGGCGCTGTCGCCGCGGTCGTCAGCGGTGTGGTCGCGGGCGGCAAGGGGGTCATCGGGGCGGTCGTCGCGACGGTCGTGGTCATCGCTTTCATGGGACTCGGTCTGTATGTGCTTCAGCGCACCGCCAAGTCGCTTCCGCACCTGTTCCAGGGCATGGGTCTGATGCTCTACACGACGCAGATCCTGCTGTTGTTCGTCTTCCTGGCCGCATTCAAGGAGACGACGCTGTTCAACCCCAGGGCTTTCGCCGTCACGTTGCTCGTCGGCACGCTGGCCTGGATCGGTGCCCAGACGCGGGCCCACATGAAGTCCAAGATCCTCTACGTCGAACCCGAACCGTCCTCCTCGACGACGACCTCGAAGGGCGAGAAGCCCGCAAAATCGGGGCACTCGTCGTGAAGGGTAGGGCCGGGATAAAGACGTCTGGGAGATCCTGCTATCGTCCGGTGCCAACTGCGGCATCGCGGGCGCGGGCATCTGAGCTGACGCCTGCTCAATCGCGAGGCACGATGCCCCCAAGCCGCCTCCACATCCGAACCACCAGTCCCGTGCCGAACCGCGGCCGTGCGCCGCGCCGACACAACGAGGTTGCCGTACCTATGCGCCACGCTGAAGGAGCCCGCGGTGAGTGCTGACCCGACGCAGGTGCTCGCCTTCGAGACCGACTGCCACATCTTCGACGGCTGTGGCTTCCCCTCTCCCGGCCTGCACTCGTTCCTGTTCGAGCCCATCTGGGGCGACGGGGACAGCAACGTGTACTTCAACAAGACGATGCTGCTGGCGCTGCTCGGCTCGATCATCATCGTCGGGTTCTTCTGGGCCGCCTTCCGCAAGCCGAAGGTCGTGCCGGGCAAGCTGCAGATGGTCGCCGAGGCCGGCTACGACTTCATCCGACGCGGAGTCGTCTACGAGACCATCGGCAAGAAGGAAGGCGAGAAGTACGTACCGCTCGTCGTCTCGCTGTTCTTCTTCGTCTGGATGATGAACCTCTGGTCGATCGTGCCGATCGCCCAGTTCCCGGTCACGTCGATCATCTCGTACCCCCTGGTACTGGCCCTGATCGTCTATGTCCTGTGGGTCTCGCTGACCTTCAAGAGGCACGGCTTCGTCGGCTTCTTCAAGAACGTGACGGGCTACGACAAGTCGCTCGGCCCCGTGCTCCCGCTGGCCATGCTGATCGAGTTCTTCTCGAACATCCTGATCCGGCCGTTCACGCACGCCGTGCGACTCTTCGCCAACATGTTCGCCGGGCACACGCTGCTGCTGCTCTTCACGATCGCCAGCTGGTACCTGCTGAACGGCATCGGGATCGCCTACGCGGGTGTCTCGTTCGTGATGACCGTCGTGATGACCGCCTTCGAGCTCTTCATCCAGGCCTTGCAGGCTTACGTGTTCGTCCTGCTGACCTGCACCTACATCCAGGGCGCGCTCGCCGAGCACCACTGAGCACCCCCGCTCCCCGAGTCGTCCGGTGGCCAACCCCCACCGGTCCGTAAAGAAAAGGAAGAACTGGCATGTCCCAGACCCTTGCTGCTGTCGAAGGCTCCCTCGGCTCCATCGGTTACGGCCTCGCCGCGATCGGCCCCGGCGTCGGCGTCGGCATCATCTTCGGTAACGGCACCCAGGCCCTCGCCCGGCAGCCCGAAGCGGCCGGCCTGATCCGCGCCAACCAGATCCTCGGCTTCGCGTTCTGTGAGGCGCTGGCCCTGATCGGTCTGGTCATGCCGTTCGTCTACGGCTACTGATCGCCGATTTCGGACCAGCCGACCAGACGAAAGGCATACACATGAGCCAGATGCTCATCGTGGCGGCCGAGGAGATGGAAAATCCCCTCATCCCGCCGATCCCTGAGCTCGTCATCGGCCTGCTCGCCTTCGTCATCGTCTTCGGCTTCCTCGCCAAGAAGCTCCTCCCGAACATCAACAAGGTTCTGGAGCAGCGGCGTGAGGCCATCGAGGGCGGTATCGAGAAGGCCGAGGCCGCACAGACCGAGGCCCAGAGCGTCCTGGAGCAGTACAAGGCCCAGCTCGCCGAGGCCCGCCACGAGGCCGCGCGCCTGCGCCAGGAGGCGCAGGAGCAGGGCGCCACGCTCATCACCGAGATGCGCGCGGAAGGCCAGCGCCAGCGCGAGGAGATCGTCGCGGCCGGACACAGCCAGATCGAGGCCGACCGCAAGGCCGCCGCGTCCGCGCTGCGTCAGGACGTCGGCAAGCTCGCGACCGAGCTGGCCGGCAAGCTCGTCGGCGAGTCCCTCGAGGACCACGCCCGGCAGAGCCGCGTCATCGACCGCTTCCTCGACGAGCTCGAGGAGAAGGCCGAGGCGTCTCGATGACCGCACACGGAGCGAGCCGCGAGGCATTCGCAGCAGCCCGTGAGCGTCTCGACGCGCTGACGGACTCCACGTCCGTGGACGCGGCGCGGCTCGCAGAGGAGCTGGCGTCCGTCACGGCGCTGCTCCACGGCGAGATCTCGCTGCGTCGGGTCCTCACCGACCCGGCGCAGGCCGCCGACCGCAAGGCCGAGCTGGTCCAGCGCCTGCTCGGCGCCCAGGTCAGCGGCCCGACCGCCGACCTGGTGGCCGGTACGGTGCGTTCGCGCTGGTCGCAGTCGCGCGACCTGGTGGACGCGCTGGAGGAGCTGGCGAACATCGCCGACCTCACCGCCGCGCAGAAGGCCGGCACGCTCGACGACGTCGAGGACGAGCTGTTCCGCTTCGGGCGGATCGTCTCCTCCAACACGGAGCTGCGCGCCGCACTGACCGACCGGAAGGCCACCGTCCCGGCCAAGAGCGAGCTGCTGCGCAGCCTGCTCGGCGGCAGGGCCGACGCGGCCACCGAGCGACTGGTGACTCGCCTCGTGACCGCGCCGCGTGGACGTAGCCTGGAAGCGGGCCTCGAGTCCCTGTCCAAGCTCGCCGCGGAGCGCCGCGACCGCATGGTCGCCGTCGTCACCTCGGCGGTGCCGCTGAGCGACCCGCAGAAGCAGCGCCTCGGCGCGGCCCTGGGGAAGCTCTACGGCCGCAGGATGCACCTCAACCTCGACGTGGACCCCGCGGTCCTCGGCGGGATCCGGGTGCAGGTCGGCGACGAGGTGATCAACGGCTCCCTCGCGGACCGCCTCGAGGACGCCGCCCGCCGCATGGCGAGCTAGCAGCAACTCAAGACCGCAGTACGAACTGATGGCGGCCCTGGTTGGGCCGTGCAGAGGATTCACCTCTTTCAGGGGGGAGTCCCCATCCCCCCAAAGTGAAACTTCGGGCCCAACAAGGAGAGCAGGGAACCCAGATGGCGGAGCTCACGATCCGGCCGGAGGAGATCCGGGACGCGCTGGAGAACTTTGTCCAGTCGTACAAGCCGGACGCGGCCTCGCGCGAGGAGGTCGGTACGGTCACCCTTGCCGGCGACGGCATCGCGAAGGTCGAGGGCCTCCCCTCGGCCATGGCCAACGAACTGCTGAGGTTCGAGGACGGCACCCTCGGCCTCGCGCTCAACCTCGAAGAGCGCGAGATCGGTACCGTCATCCTCGGCGAGTTCAACGGCGTCGAGGAGGGCCAGCCGGTCACCCGCACCGGCGAGGTCCTGTCCGTCGCCGTCGGCGAGGGCTACCTCGGCCGTGTCGTCGACCCGCTCGGCAACCCGATCGACGGCCTCGGCGAGATCGAGACGTCCGGCCGCCGTGCCCTGGAGCTTCAGGCTCCCGGTGTCATGGCCCGTAAGTCGGTGCACGAGCCGATGGAGACCGGCTACAAGGCCGTCGACGCGATGACCCCGATCGGCCGCGGTCAGCGTCAGCTGATCATCGGCGACCGCCAGACGGGCAAGACCGCCCTGGCCGTCGACACGATCATCAACCAGCGCGACAACTGGCGCACCGGCGACCCGAAGAAGCAGGTCCGCTGCGTCTACGTCGCCATCGGCCAGAAGGGCTCGACCATCGCCTCTGTGCGTGGCGCCCTCGAAGAGGCCGGCGCGCTGGAGTACACGACCATCGTCGCCGCCCCGGCGTCCGACCCGGCCGGCTTCAAGTACCTGGCGCCGTACACCGGTTCGGCCATCGGCCAGCAGTGGATGTACGAGGGCAAGCACGTCCTCATCATCTTCGACGACCTCTCGAAGCAGGCCGACGCCTACCGCGCCGTGTCCCTGCTGCTGCGCCGCCCGCCGGGCCGCGAGGCCTACCCGGGTGACGTCTTCTACCTGCACTCCCGTCTGCTGGAGCGCTGCGCGAAGCTCTCGGACGAGCTGGGCGCCGGCTCGATGACCGGTCTGCCGATCGTCGAGACGAAGGCCAACGACGTCTCGGCGTTCATCCCGACCAACGTCATCTCCATCACCGACGGCCAGTGCTTCCTGGAGTCCGACCTGTTCAACGCCGGTCAGCGCCCGGCCCTGAACGTCGGTATCTCGGTCTCCCGCGTCGGTGGCTCCGCCCAGCACAAGGCCATGCGCCAGGTCTCGGGCCGGCTCCGCCTCGACCTCGCCCAGTACCGCGAGCTGGAGGCGTTCGCCGCCTTCGGTTCCGACCTGGACGCCGCGTCGAAGTCGCAGCTGGAGCGTGGACAGCGCCTGGTCGAGCTGCTCAAGCAGCCGCAGTACCAGCCCATGCCGACCGAGGACCAGGTCGTCTCCGTCTGGGCCGGCACCACCGGCAAGATGGACGACGTTCCGGTCTCCGACGTCCGCCGCTTCGAGAAGGAGCTGCTGGAGTACCTGCACCGCAAGGAGCAGGGCCTCATGACCTCCATCAAGGAGGGCGCGAAGATGTCGGACGACACCCTCACCGCTGTTGCCGACGCGATCGCCGAGTTCAAGAAGCAGTTCGAGACCTCGGACGGCAAGCTTCTCGGCGAGGACGCCCCGGCCGCGGCCAAGTGACGTAAGGAAGGGACCTGACTCATGGGAGCTCAGCTCCGGGTCTACAAGCGTCGCATCCGATCCGTCACCGCGACCAAGAAGATCACCAAGGCGATGGAGATGATCGCCGCCTCGCGCGTCGTCAAGGCGCAGCGCAAGGTGGCGGCCTCCGCGCCGTACGCGACCGAGCTCACCCGCGCGGTCTCGGCGGTCGGCACCGGTTCGAACACCAAGCACCCGCTGACCACGGAGGCGGAGACGGCGACCCGTGCCGCGGTGCTGCTCCTCACGAGCGACCGCGGACTGGCCGGCGCCTTCAACTCCAACGCGATCAAGGCCGCCGAGCAGCTGACGGCGCGCCTCGAGGCGGAGGGCAAGGAGGTCGACACGTACATCGTCGGCCGCCGCGGTCTGGCCCACTACAACTTCCGCGAGCGCAAGGTCGCGGAGTCGTGGTCGGGCTTCACCGACGAGCCCACCTACGCGGACGCGAAGAAGGTCGCGGGTCCGCTGATCGAGGCCATCGAGAAGGACACGGCTGACGGCGGCGTGGACGAACTCCACATCGTCTTCACCGAGTTCGTCTCGATGATGACGCAGACGGCGCTCGGCGACCGTCTGCTGCCGCTCAGCCTCGACGAGGTGGCCGAGGAAACAGCCCCCAAGGGCGAGATCCTTCCGCTGTACGACTTCGAGCCCTCGGCGGAGGACGTCCTCGACGCCCTGCTGCCGCGCTATGTGGAGAGCCGCGTGTACAACGCGCTTCTCCAGTCGGCAGCCTCGAAGCACGCCGCCACGCGGCGCGCGATGAAGTCGGCCACCGACAACGCAGGAGAGCTCATCGAGACGCTCTCCCGCCTTGCCAACGCGGCCCGCCAGGCCGAAATCACCCAGGAAATCAGCGAGATCGTCGGTGGCTCCGCAGCCCTGGCCGACGCGACCGCGGGGAGTGACAGGTAATGACGACGACAGTTGAGACGGCCGTTGCCACGGGCCGCGTCGCCCGGGTCATCGGCCCGGTCGTCGACGTGGAATTCCCCGTCGACGCCATGCCGGAGATCTACAACGCCCTTCACGTCGAGGTGGCCGACCCGGCCCTCGCCGGCGAGAAGAAGACGCTGACCCTGGAGGTCGCCCAGCACCTGGGTGACGGCCTGGTCCGCACGATCTCGATGCAGCCCACCGACGGTCTGGTCCGCCAGGCCCCGGTCACCGACACCGGCACGGGCATCACCGTCCCGGTCGGCGACTTCACCAAGGGCAAGGTGTTCAACACCCTCGGTGAGGTGCTGAACGTCGACGAGCAGTACGAGGGCGAGCGCTGGTCCATCCACCGCAAGGCCCCCAACTTCGACGAGCTCGAGTCGAAGACCGAGATGTTCGAGACCGGCGTCAAGGTCATCGACCTTCTCACCCCGTACGTCAAGGGTGGAAAGATCGGTCTGTTCGGCGGTGCCGGCGTCGGCAAGACGGTGCTCATCCAGGAGATGATCTACCGCGTCGCCAACAATCACGACGGTGTCTCCGTGTTCGCCGGCGTCGGTGAGCGCACCCGTGAGGGCAACGACCTCATCGAGGAGATGGCCGACTCGGGCGTCATCGACAAGACCGCCCTCGTCTTCGGCCAGATGGACGAGCCCCCGGGCACCCGTCTGCGCGTAGCCCTGGCCGGTCTGACCATGGCGGAGTACTTCCGCGATGTGCAGAAGCAGGACGTGCTGTTCTTCATCGACAACATCTTCCGCTTCACGCAGGCCGGTTCCGAGGTGTCGACCCTGCTCGGCCGTATGCCCTCCGCGGTGGGCTACCAGCCGAACCTGGCCGACGAGATGGGTCTCCTCCAGGAGCGCATCACCTCGACCCGTGGTCACTCGATCACCTCGATGCAGGCGATCTACGTCCCCGCGGACGACCTGACCGACCCGGCCCCGGCCACCACCTTCGCCCACCTCGACGCGACGACGGTTCTCTCCCGTCCGATCTCGGAGAAGGGCATCTACCCGGCCGTGGACCCGCTGGACTCCACGTCCCGGATCCTGGACCCCCGCTACATCGCGGCGGACCACTACAACACCGCGATGCGCGTCAAGACGGTCCTGCAGAAGTACAAGGACCTTCAGGACATCATCGCGATCCTCGGCATCGACGAGCTGGGCGAGGAGGACAAGCTCACCGTCCACCGCGCCCGTCGCGTCGAGCGCTTCCTGTCCCAGAACACCCACGTCGCCAAGCAGTTCACCGGCGTCGACGGGTCGGACGTCCCGCTGGACGAGTCGATCACCGCGTTCAACGCGATCATCGACGGCGAGTACGACCACTTCCCGGAGCAGGCGTTCTTCCTGTGCGGTGGCATCGAGGACCTGAAGGCCAACGCCAAGGAGCTGGGCGTCTCCTGAACTCCCTGAGTTCGCAGTGAGCCCCACGGCTCACGCCTGAGGGGGCGGGCGCGTCCCGCCCCCTCACGCACGCCCCTTAGACTTGTAACCAACACCCGGCAGAATCCGCCGGGTGGTGACCCGAGGAGCCACCTTGGCTGCTGAGCTGCACGTCGCGCTGGTTGCGGCCGACCGAGAGGTCTGGTCCGGCGAGGCCACCCTGGTCGTCGCGCGCACCACGTCCGGCGACATCGGCGTCATGCCCGGTCACCAGCCGCTGCTCGGTGTGCTGGAGTCGGGCCCGGTGACCATCCGTACGAGTGACGGTGGAACGGTCGTCGCCGCGGTGCACGGCGGTTTCATCTCGTTCGCCGACGACAAGCTGTCGCTGCTGGCCGAGATCGCCGAGCTGTCGGACGAGATCGACGTCCAGCGCGTGGAGCGGGAGCTGGAGCGCGCGAAGGCGGAGGGCGACGCCGCCGCCGAGCGTCGCGCGGACGTACGACTGCGTGCGGCGGCCTCGCGCTGACCCAGGGCACAGCCGCATGACGTCACTCAGCCGCGGTCGGTACCGGAGCAATCCGGCGCCGACCGCGGCTGAGGCAGATCTGGATGTTTTTTCCGTTCCGTTACCTATTTCGGTACCTAGGAGACGAGGAGGTCGGTGTCGATGGTCCTCGCTCTGACTGTGTGCGGAATCGTCGTGGCCCTGGTGGTGCTGGGGTTGTTCGTCTTCGGCCTGCGCCGCAGACTCATCCAGCGATCCGGCGGCACCTTCGACTGTTCGCTGCGCTGGGACGTCTTTGAGGAAGCGGACACGAGCGGCAAGGGCTGGAGCTACGGCGTCGCCCGCTACAACGGCGACCGCATCGAGTGGTACCGGGTCTTCTCCTACGCCTACCGTCCGCGCCGGGTCCTGGAGCGCGGCTCGATCGAGGTGGCCGGCCGCCGGCTTCCCGACGGCGAGGAGGAGCTGGCGCTGCTGTCCGACGCCGTCGTCCTCGTCTGCGTGCACCGCGGGACCCGTCTCGAACTCGCCATGAGCGAGGACGCGTTGACCGGTTTCCTCGCCTGGCTGGAGGCGGCCCCGCCCGGCCAGCGGGTGAACGTGGCCTGACCGCGTTCGCCCTCCCCCGGAAGAGGTCCGGGAGAGGGCGAAGTCGTTCGGTCATTCGGTCAGGCGGTCATACGCACTTCGTCAGTTCAGTCCGTTGCTGATGGCGTTCACCAGCTCTCCGTTGCCGGTGTCGCCGCTGAACTCCCAGAAGAACGCACCGCCCAGGCCCTGGTTCTTGGCCCAGGTCATCTTCGTGGCGATGGTGGCCGGGGTGTCGTAGGACCACCAGTTGCTGCCGCACTTCGCATACGCCGTGCCGGCGATGGTGCCGGTGGCCGGGCAGGACGTCTTGAGGACCTTGTAGTCCTCGATGCCCTGCTCGTAGGTGCCGGCCGCCGGGCCGGTGGCCGTGCCGCCGGGGGCGTCCTGGGTGACGCCGGTCCAGCCCCGTCCGTAGAAGCCGATGCCGATGAGCAGCTTGCTCGCGGGCACGCCCTTCGCCTTGAACTTGGCCATCGCGTCGGCCGTGGTGAACCCGGCCGTCGGGATGCCGCTGTACGAGGTGAGCGGCGAGTGCGGAGCGGTCGGGCCCTGGGCGGCCCAGGCGCCGAAGAAGTCGTACGTCATCACGTTGTACCAGTTGACGTACTGCGCGGCGCCCGCGTAGTCGGCGGCGTCGATCTTGCCTCCGGTGGAGCCGTCGGCGGTGGTCGCGGCGGTGACCAGGTTGCCCGTGCCGAATTTGGCGCGCAGGGCCTGCATCAGGTTCTTGTAGGCCGCGGGGCCGCTGGTGTCGCAGGACAGGCCGCAGGAGTTGGGGTACTCCCAGTCGATGTCGATGCCGTCGAAGACGTCGGCCCAGCGCGGGTCCTCGACCAGGTTGTAACAGGACTGCGCGAACGCGGCGGGGTTGGCCGCGGCCTGGGCGAAGCCGCCGGACCAGGTCCAGCCGCCGAAGGACCAGAGCACCTTGATGTGCGGGTACTTGGCCTTCAGCTGGCGCAGCTGGTTGAAGTTGCCGCGCAGCGGCTGGTCCCAGGTGTCGGCGACGCCGCTGACGGACTGGTCGGCGGTGAAGGCCTTGTCGTAGTCGGCGAAGGAGTCGCCGATCGCGCACTGGCCGTTGGTGACGTTGCCGAAGGCGTAGTTGATGTGCGTGATCTTGGCGGCCGAGCCGGACGTCACCAGGTTCTTGACGTTGTAGTTGCGGCCGTAGATGCCCCACTCGGTGAAGTAGCCGAGCTTGACCTTGTCGCCGGTGGTCGGGGGAGTGGTGCCGCCGCCGGTGGTGTGGACGGCGACCGCGCCGCCGGCCGGGCCGGTCTGGTCGGCGGTGTCGCGGGCCCGGACGGTGTAGGAGTAGTCGGTGCCGGCGGTGAGGCCGGTGTCGGTGTACGAGGTCGTCGTCACCGTGGCGACCTTGGCGCCGTCGCGCAGGACGTCGTAGTTCTTGACGCCCTTGTCGTCGGTCGCGGCCGACCAGGCCAGCTTCACCGAGGTGTCGGTGACGGAGGACGCGGTCGGGGTGCCGGGGGCGGACGGCGGGGCGTCGCCCGGGACGCTCGTGCCGTCGCAGCTGCCGCCGTTGAGCTTGCAGTTGGACGGGGAGCCGGCGCCCGCGCCGTTGAAGCCGAAGCTGACCGAGGCGCCGGGGGCGAGGGAGCCGTTCCAGGACTTGTTCTTGGCGGTCCAGTGGAGGCCGGAGGACGTGACGTCGGCGTCCCAGGCGGAGGTGACGGACGTGCCGGAGGGGAAGTCCCACTCGATCGTCCAGGAGCTGATGGCGGTGGTGCCGGTGTTCTTCACCGTCCACCTGCCCTCGAAGCCGGTGCCCCAGTCGGAGGCCTTCGCGTAGGTGGCGGAGGCCGCCGATGAGTCTGCCGCCGCCTGGGCGGGGCCGGTGAGACCGACCAGGCCTGCCAGCGGGAGCAACAGCGTCGCGAACCCTGCCGCGGCTCTGTGTCTGAAGCGCATCCTGCGCCTCCTCGGGGGGAGTTGGGGGGCGTGACTGAGCCTTCACACCCACGGTGCCGCGAGAATAGAAAGGTCTGGACCACGGGTCAATAGGTCTGGACCAATGCACGGGATAAACCTCTGCCCGCCCCCGAAACGCCTCCCGGCCGCAGACCCCGGACGTCAGTCGAGGCCCGGCTCGACGCCCAGCTCCTGGGCCAGCACCGCCGCCTGCACCCGGCTGCGCAGCCCCAGCTTGCCCAGCAGCCGGCTCACATGGGTCTTCACCGTCGCCTCCGCCATGTCCAGGCGCCCGGCGATCCCCGCATTGGACAGCCCCCGGCCCAGACAGGCCAGGACCTCGCGCTCGCGCCGGGTCAGCGGGTCGAGCACGGCGGGATCGGCCGCGGGCGCCCGGGCCGGCCGCGCGGCGAACTCGGCGATGAGACGGCGGGTCACGGCCGGGGCGATCAGGCCGTCCCCGGCCGCCACCGTGCGGACCGCGGTGAGCAGATCCCTCGCCTCGGTGTCCTTCAGCAGGAACCCGGACGCTCCCGCCCGCAGCGCGCCGAAGACGTACTCGTCGAGGTCGAAGGTGGTCAGCACCAGCACGTCGGCGAGGCCCTCGCCGACCACCGCCCGGGTCGCCGACACCCCGTCCAGGCGCGGCATCTGAACGTCCATCAGCACCAGGTCGGGAAGCAGCTCCCGGGCCAGCCGCACCGCCTCCTCGCCGTCCGCGGCCTCGCCGACCACCTCGATGTCGGGCGCGCTGCGCAGGATGAGGACCAGTCCCGCGCGGACCGCGGACTGGTCCTCGGCGACCAGGACCCGGATGGCGGCGCTCATGCGGACTCTCCATCGACCAGGGGAAGAACGGCGTGCACGCTCCAGCGCGGGCCCTGCGGTCCGGCGGCGAACGTGCCGCCCAGCAGCGCCGTCCGCTCGCGCATGCCGACGAGCCCGGCGCCCGATCCGGGGGCGCGGGGCCCGTCCCGGTGACCGTAGGGGCTGAGGACCCGCAGGTCGAGCGCGCCGTCGCGCTGGACCAGCCGGACGGTGACCCGTCCGGGGCGCGCGTGCTTGAGGGCGTTGGTGAGCGACTCCTGGACGATGCGGTAGGCGGCGAACTCGACGGGCGTGGGGAGTGTGCCGTGGTCGGCGTCGAGGCTGACGTCGAGCCCGTTGGCGCGGGCGCCGTCGACCAGCGCGCGCAGTCCGTCGAGGGTGGGGGCGGCGGCCGGCTCGCGGTCCCCGCTGCCGTCGCGCAGGATGCCGATCAGCCGCCGCATCTCCGCCAGCCCCTCGACGCTGTTCTCCCGGATGACGGCCAGGGACCGGCGGGAGGTGTCCGGATCGTCGAGGGACAGGGCGGCCGTCGAGTGGATGGCGATCGCGGAGAGGTGGTTGGCGACCATGTCGTGCAACTCCCGCGCCATCCGCGCCCGCTCGGCCGTGACCGCCTGGGCGCGGTCCGCCTCGGCGAGCAGCGCGGTCTGCTCGGCGCGCAGCCGGGCGGCCTCGGCGGCGTCACGGTGATCGCGCACGATCCAGCCGGTGGCGGCCGGCCCGTAGGCGACGACGCCCACGATCACGCCGATCAGCAGCGCCTCCGGCACCCGCCACACCGCGAACGGCACCACGGTCCCCGCCACCGTGAGCAGAGCGGTGATCCACTGGATGCGGCGGGCGGAGGCGAGCGGGCCGTACAGGACGGCCGCGTACACGACGTCGGTGAACATCAGGATCGTGGACACGTTGCCCTGGGTCACGAGGTCCGCGGTGACCGTGACGCCGGCGACGGCCAGAGCCGTGCGCGGGGCCGTCCGGCGCAGCAGTTCGCAGCCGGCCATCACGGTGAGCGGCACGAGCACCGGCCAGGGGCCGTCGAAGACGGTGATCGGGTCGTCGGACCTGCGGGTGCCCAGTCCGGCGGCCACCAGGAGCAGCCCGCCGAGCAGTCCGCCGGCCGCGAGGAGCACGTCGAACCGGTGCGGTCGGGGGAGTCGTCGGGCGGGCATGCCCTCCATCCAACACGCCCTCCGCGCCGGGCGCCTGCCCCCCGGGGACGGTCCGGGACTGCATCTTTCGATGTACCGCCGGTTCGTCATCGGCGACGACGAACGCGGGCCGCGGCGGCGGCAGCCTGGGAGGGACGGAGAGGAGCCGACCGTGATCGTCGCGCTGATCGTCGCCTGCGAGGCGGCCTTCTGGGTGCTGCTGGCCGCCGGACTGGCCTGCCGGTACGTGTTCCGCATGCCGAGGCTGGGGCTGGCGCTGCTGCTGTGCGAGCCGCTGCTGGAGGTCGTGCTGTTCGCCGTGACCGCGGTCGACCTCAGGAACGGGGCCGAGCCGGACTGGCGGCACGGCCTCGCCGCCGTCTACATCGGCTTCACCGTGGGCCTGGGCCACTCCACGATCCGGTGGGTCGACGCCCGGGTGGCCCACCGCTTCGCCGGCGGTCCGCCGCCCGTGCGCCCGCCCCGGTACGGCACGGCCCGCGCCGTGCACGAGTGGAAGGTCGCCGGGCGCTGGACCGTCGCCGCGCTGACCGCCGTCGCCCTGCTCCAGGCGGCCGTCTGGTACGTCGGCGGCGAGGGCGCGACCGGCTCGCTGCGGGCGTGGCAGCAGCGGATGCTGTTCGTCGTCGGCGTCAATGTCGTCATCGCCGCGAGCTACACCCTCTTCCCGAAGAAGCGGCCGCAGGGCGAGCCGGATCGGGAACCGGCCAACCTGGGACAGGGGCCCGCCGCCCGCCCGCCGGGGCCGTGACGGGCGCCGTGGTCAGCGTTCGCCGCCCGGCACCCACAGGACGTCGCCGGTGGCCTTGTTGGCGGTGCGGGCCAGGATGAACAGGAGGTCCGAGAGGCGGTTGAGGTAGGTCGCGGTCAGCGGGTTCATCGCCTCGCCGTGCACCTCCAGCGCCGCCCAGGTGGAGCGTTCGGCGCGCCGCACGACCGTGCAGGCCTGGTGCAGCAGGGCCGCGCCCGGCGAGCCGCCGGGAAGGATGAACGAGCGCAGCTTCTCCAGCCGCTCGTTGAAGCGGTCGCAGTCCGCCTCCAGCCGGTCGACGTAGAACTGCTCCACCCGCAGCGGCGGGAACCCGGGGTTCTCCGTCACCGGCGTCGACAGGTCCGCGCCGACGTCGAAGAGGTCGTTCTGGACGCGGGTGAGGACCGCGACGAGTTCCTCGTCGAGCCCGCCCAGGGCGAGCGCCGTGCCGATCACCGCGTTCGCCTCGTTGGCGTCCGCGTACGCGGAGATCCGCAGATCGGTCTTGGCGACCCTGCTCATGTCGCCGAGGGCCGTGGTGCCCTGGTCGCCGGTCCTGGTGTAGATACGCGTCAGATTGACCATGCCGTCAATCTAGTCCGTCTCCGCGGACGCGTTCCGTTCCGTTCGTCACTGCGCCGACCACGGGGTCACTTCAGGGCCAATCGGTGGGAATCGGGCAGGATTTGACGACGTGACCGGCGTCTCACGCCCTGAGACGTGAAACGCGTTACTAACCGGTCACACAGCGCCTCGCGACCGCTAATCTCCGGCCCAGAGGCACACGGACAGGTACAGGGACGGACAACCGGACGGACAACCGGACGGTCGGCCGGACCCTCGGCCGGGACTCGACCGGACGGGCGGCCGGAACGGCTGCGCCGGATGGCTGAACGCCGGTGACATCGGACGCGTGAGCGGGCAGGGCTTCTACAGGCGCACACCGCACGGGCCCCACGGGCCTCACCCCTGCGGGTGAATTCGGTATCGGTTCGCTCACAGACGGCAACCTCCGGCCGCTTCACGCAGTCAGAGGATGCAACGCACCACCGGACATCACACCGCGGAGCACGAGACGCACGCTTAGGGGAGCGCTATGCACATCAGGGGCGACCACGTCGAGCTGGTCGTCGGGGGCCGTCTCGACGTCCGCAGCGCGGCGGACGCCCGTACGGCCCTGCACACGGCCGTCGACGACGGAGTCGGCGACCTGGTGCTCGACCTGTCCGAACTGGATTCCTGGGACGCCACCGGACTCGGCGTCATCATGGGCGTCCACCGACGGGCGGGCCGCTGCGGCCGGCGGCTGGTGCTGCGCGGCGTACCCCCGCAGATGCAACGCCTCCTGGTGGCCACCCGGTTGCACCGCATCCTCGCCATCGAGGGCGGCATCGGCGTGGAGTCGCTGCCCCGGGTGTGACCCACGAGGGCCGTGGCCTGCACGGGAATCGTGCGACGGGCGCAATCCTCACAAGACCGTGACGCTTCGGGCGGGGCGGTACCCCGGGCTGTCGCGGATACTGTGCGAAGGTTTACGGTTCGTCTGCCCGCCGCTCTCAGCCTCGAGCGGGCACCGGACCAGAAGCGACAGCGCAGTGTGCAGCAAGGCCGGGAGGGGCTACCGCCACACGACGCTTTTGGGGGGCTCGAACCTATGGACCCGAACCCGCGGGGACCCGAGGAGTACGGGCAGGACGGCGACGGGAAAGCGCCGCGCCCACGCCCTTCCCGGGACCCCCTCACACCCGACTTCGGCCAGCACCAGCCGGCCCAGGCCCGCACCGTGCGACTCGTCGTCGGCGAACACCTCCTCACCGTCAACCCGGTGGACGGCAGCGAGATGGAACGCCGTCCGCCCGGCGAGCAGGACGGCGGACCACCCGGCAAGCGCACGCCCGAGCAGCGCGCCGAGACCGAGCGCGCCGCCCGGCCGCCTGCCCCCGCGGGGCCGGCCCGCACCCCGTGGCCGCTCCAGGGCCGCCAGGACGAACGCGAACAACTGGTCCGCCTGCTCGCCCGCGGCCGCTCCGTCCGGGTCACCGGCGCCCCCGGCTCCGGCCGCACCAGCCTCCTCGACCTCGTCGCCGAGGACTGCGAGGACCTCGCCCCCGACGGCGTCGTCCGCCTCTGCGGGTTCGGCCGCACCGCCTCCGACCTGCTGCGCGACCTCTTCCACGCCGTCCACGACGCCCCCCGGCACCGCCCCGGCGATGACGAGCTGCGCGACCTCGTCCGCGAGATCGGCGCGGTCGTCGTCGTCGACGACATCGACCTCGGCGGCGCCGCCCTCGACGAACTGCTCGACGCGACGCCCGAGTGCGCCTTCCTGCTCGGCGCCGCCCCGGACGCCCCCGCGCCCTCCGCGGAGTCCGCCGTCGAGGAGGTCGCCCTCGCCGGACTCGACCGCGCCGGCGGCGTCGAGGTCATCGAGCAGGCCGTCGGCCGCGTCCTCACCGAGGAGGAGGCCAACTGGGCCGGGGACCTCTGGTTCGAGTCCGAGGGCCTGCCGCTGCGGTTCGTGCAGGCCGGCGCCCTGCTCCGGCAGCGCGACCGGCTGCGCGCCGACGCCGACGCGGTCGACGCCTTCGGCGTCTTCGAGGACGCCCGGCCGCTCCCCGCACCGGCCGAGGCCGCCGCCGGGGCGTGCGAGGCGGAGGAGATACCCCTGCCCTCCCTCGGCGAGGCGGCCGCGCCCGCGCCGCTGCTCGCCGCCCGCCTGAGCGCCTCCGCCCGCGCCACCCTGCGCTTCGCCGTCGCCCTCGGCGGCGAGGTCCCGCACCAGGCGCACCTGCCCGCCCTGGTCGGCGACACCCACGCCGACGCGGCCCTCGGCGAACTGGCCGCCTGCGGACTCGTCTCCCCGGTCGGCACCCGCTACCGCCTCGCCGTCGGCGTGCGGACCCAGCTGGAGGCCGCCGGATACGCCGACGACGTCGAGGCCCGCGTCCTGGCCGCCGCCCAGCACTACGCCTGGTGGGCCGGACACCCCTCGGTCACCCCCGAGCGGGTGTGCGCCGAGGCCGACGCGGTGCTCGCCGCGCTCACCGCCCTCGTTCCCGCCACCACCCGCCCCGAAGAGGGCGAGGAGGCCACCGCGGTCCGGCTCGCCCGCACCGCAGCCCCCGCCTTCGCCGCGGGCCTGCACTGGCGGGCCTGGGCGAGCGCCCTGCACGAGGGCGCCGAAGCCGCCAGGCTGGCCGGCGAGTCCGCCGACCGCGCCTACTTCCACCACGAACTGGGCGTCCTCGCCCTGTGCACCGGCGACCTCGACCGCGCCCGCTCCGAGCTGGAGGCCTCCCTCGCGCTGCGCGGGGTCATCTCCGACAAGCGCGGCACCGTGGCCGGCCGGCGCGCCCTCGCCCTGGTCGCCGACGCCTCCGGCGACATACCCGGCCTGCCGACGACGGCCCCGCCGGTGGCCGCGGACGAGGAGAAGCCCGAGGCCCGCCACGAGGAGTCGGCGCCCGCGCCGCGCGCCGTCCAGGCGGCCCTCCCGTCCTTCACGCCGGAGGCGGTAACCCTCGTCGCCCGCCGCGAACCGCCCGCCCGGCCCGCCGGGCCGGCCAAGCACCAGCGCGGCGGTCTGCGGGGCCTGGCCCGGCGCAACCTCGTCGCGGCCGGCGCGGGCGCGCTGCTCGTCGCCGTCCTCGGCACGGTGGTGACGCTGGGCGCGACCTCCGACAACGACGCCCACAACCCCTCCGACCGGGTGGGCGTCAACCCGACCGCCGACTCCGGGCAGAACGGCGACGACCCGAACGGCGACACTCCCGGCGACGGCGACGCCGGATCGTCCTCCGACACCGGCGAGGCGACCAGCAGGCCGACCGACCCCGGCCCGGACGGCACGATGGGCACCACGGACGACCCCTCGCCCACGGGACCGGCCGACCCGTCCCCGGACGCCAGCGGTTCGCCCGGCGGTCCCGGGCACGGCAGCTCGCCGTCGAGCACGCCCAGGCCCTCCACGTCGCCGAGCCGCAGCACCGGGCCCTCGACGACGCCCTCGCAGTCGGCGTCGTCGAGCTCGTCCGCTTCCCCGGACCCGTCCGAGTCGGACACCGAGGAGCCCACCGGGACGCCGACCGGCGACACCTCGAACTCGGCGGGCAGCTCGATGTCGTCCGCGCCCGGCAGTTCCCTCACCTCCGCCGCGCCCGCCGCGGACGCCGGCCCGCCCGCCTCGCCGGACGAGGTGCTCTAGGGCGCATACGCGGACACACGGGAACGGGCCGGTTCCGCAAGGGAACCGGCCCGTTGCCGATCGTCGCGCACGCGGTCGGTCCGGACCGCGCGGCCGTGTTCAGAACAGACGCAGCTTGTCGTCCTCGATGCCGCGCAGGGCGTTGTAGTCGAGGACCGTGCAGCCGATGCCGCGGTCCGTGGCCAGGACTCGGGCCTGGGGCTTGATCTCCTGGGCCGCGAAGACGCCCCGCACCGGCGCGAGATGCGGATCGCGGTTCAACAGCTCCAGGTAGCGGGTGAGTTGCTCGACGCCGTCGATCTCGCCGCGCCGCTTGATCTCCACCGCGACGGTCTGCCCCGCCGCGTCCCGGCACAGGATGTCGACCGGTCCGATGGCCGTCATGTACTCGCGGCGGATGAGGGTGTAGCCCTCGCCGAGGGTCTCGATGCGGTCGGCGAGCAGCTCCTGGAGGTGCGCTTCCACGCCGTCCTTGATCAGGCCGGGATCGACGCCCAGTTCGTGCGACGAGTCGTGGAGGATCTCCTCCATCGTGATGATGAGCTTCTCGCCGCCCTTGTTGACGACGGTCCACACGCCCTCCTCGTCGCCCGCGCCCTCCTTGAGCGTGCAGGGCGGCGACATCCAGTTCAGGGGCTTGTAGGCGCGGTCGTCCGCATGGATCGAGACGCTGCCGTCCGCCTTCACCAGAATGAGGCGGGGGGCGGAAGGGAGATGGGCGGTGAGCCGGCCGGCGTAGTCGACGGAGCACCGGGCGATGACGAGACGCATGGGGCGCAACGCTATCCGACGCCCCCGCCCCCAAGCGATTCGCCCTGGAAAAAGATCCTTCGGCGGGCACTCGACAGTGGCCGATTGTGTGCCCAACCGGGGTTCCCTATGTGCCCATTCTCCTGGTGCGGTCACCGTCCGTTGCCTACCGTAGTGAACGGGAGGTCGCGATGCGTGTACTCAGCGTGTGCGGTGTTTCGGCATGCGGACTCCCGTCCCTGTCCGGCAACCCCTGCTGTTCCGGGGGTGCGAGAGGAGTACCCATGTCGCTCGACGTCTCACCGGCCCTACTCGAACAGGCCGAGCGAGGCGAGGTCGACGAAGCACAATTCGTCGACTGCGTCCGGACCTCCCTGCCCTACGCATGGGAGATGGTCAGCTCCCTGGTGGCCCAGCTGAAGGTGGACGGCGCGGACTTCGCCGACAACCAGACGCCCCCGCCGGACGAGCAGGCACGCGGGCAGTTGCTGCGCGCGCTCGCGAGTGACGCCATACGCGGTGCGCTGCAACGGCACTTCGGTGTGCGGCTGGCCTTCCAGAACTGCCACCGGGTGGCGGTGTTCCCGTTGGACCCCGCGGTCGACGAGAAGCTCGGCCGCTTCACCTCGGTCCGCAGCCAGGTGCTGAACCAGTCCCCGGAATTCCGGGACTGCTGAACCGGTGACGCTGTCGCTTGCCGCTCCTGACGCGGGAGGTTCCACAGACACGGGAGCGGCAGGCCTCAGGGTCGGCTGGGCTGTTCACCGGAGGTGGGGGAGCACCTCCGAGCCCAGCCGCCGTACGTTCTCCTCCGTGGCCGCGAGGTCGCCGGAGCCCTCGACGAGCAGCGCGAAGCGCGAGATGCCGGTCCGTTCGCTGGTCGCCGCGAGGCGGTCGGCGCACAACCGCGGGGTGCCCACCGGGTGCAGCCCGCAGAGCAGTTCGGTGTACGCCACCGGGTCCCGCATGCTGCGGGCTCGGCCGTCCACCGTCACATGCGCGTCCAGGCCCTGCTTGAGCCAGCCCGGCATCGCCTTCACCAGCGTCTCCACCGCGTCCGTGCGCCGGTCCGCGATCTGGCAGACGCCCGCCGACACATGCGCCGCGCCCCGGATCTCGTCCCCCGAGCGGCCGGCGGCGCGCGCGCAGCGCCGCCACTGCGCGACCATCTCGGCCTTCTCCTCGTCCCCGACGTGCATGCCGAGCAGCATCGGCAGCCCGCGCTCGGCGGCCAGCCGCACGCTCGCCGGGGAGGTGCACGCCACGACGACCTCCGGTCCCGCCGTGTCGGTCAGGGCCTCCGACGGCCGGGGCACGACAGGGACCTCGCGGAAGCGGAACCGCTCGCCGTCCGCTCCCACCGAGGGCTCGCGCAGCCAGCGCACCAGCAGATCGAGTGATTCCGGGAACCCCTGCTCGTACGCGCGCAGCCCGGCGCCGAAGACCTCCAGGTCGACCCACGGGCCGCCGCGGCCCACGCCCAGCGAGAAGCGGCCGCCGCTCGTCAGGTGCAGCAGGGCGGCCTGTTCGCCGAGGGCCACGGGATGGACGGTGGGCAGTACGCTGACCGCCGTGCCGACCCGGATGCGCCGTGTGCGGCCCAGCAGCAGCGCGGCGAGCGTGACCGCCGACGGACACGTGCCGTACGGCACGAAGTGGTGCTCGGCCAGCCAGACCGAGTCCAGGCCCGCCTCCTCGGCGACCTCGGCCGAGCGGACGGCGCGGTGCAGCGCCTCGCCCTGGCCCTGGCCGGGGAACTGGGCTCCCAACACGAAACTTCCGACACGCATGGACATTCCTGCTTCCTTGGCTCCGACGCGGAGCTCCCCCACCGGGCATAACCGTCCGACACGTGCCGAGGACACGGCCTGGCGGAGAGATTTCCGGATTGTCTGCAGAATGCGCCGTCCGGCAGGGTGACTTGCAGGGGCGGCCGATCTACGGGCGCCCCCGTCCGGGCCGCGTACGCTGGACGCCGAACCCGCTTCCCGCAGAGCCCCGTGAGGTGTCCCGTGTCCCCGCGCCGCAACCGACCCAAGGGTGAGAACTCGTCCGGCCGGAGCGCCGAGGACGACGGCGCGGGCCGTTACGGCGGCTGGCAGTCGGCGGAGGCCTGGCAGGGCGAGCGGTGGAGCGTGCGCCATGTGGCGGGTTCGAGCGCGCAGGGCAAGGCCTACCGGTGCCCCGGCTGCGACCAGCTGATCCCCGACGGCGTCCCGCACGTCGTCGCCTGGCCCGAGCACGCGGGCGTCGACGACCGCCGGCACTGGCACAAGGCGTGCTGGAACGCACGGGACCGCCGCACCCCGGGGGTGCAGCGGTCCCGTAACGCGCCGAGGTTCTAGCCCCGGCCGCGCGCGCAGCGGGCGGCCTCGCGGCGGATCAGACGTCCCGCTTCTCCAGCAGGGCGAAGGCGGCGCCGAGCGCGGCGGCGGTCACGCCCAGCGCGATCCACAGCGGGTCCCAGCCGCTCGGTCCGCTCTCGCTGAGCGAGGTCGCGTAGAAGACGCCCATCTGGTTCGGGATCGAGTACTCGAACAGGGCCTGGCGCAGGTCCTCCAGCGAGGACGAGAACATGAAGATCGCGATGACCAGCGGGGCCAGCAGGAGGCCGATCATGATGGTGATCGCGCCCGCGGAGTGCCGGATGATCGAGCCGACGGCAAGCGACAGCAGGCCGAGCAGCGCGACGTAGAGGGACACGCCCACCGTCGCCTTCAGCCACTCCCCGCCCGTCGGCTGCCGGGCTTCGCCCAGCATGCCCACGTGCATCAGGGCGACGAGGCCGGACGACACAAGCGTCACCGTGAAGGCGACGGTGAAGAACACGACGGCCTTCGCCGCGAGGACCCGCCCGCGCGAGGGGCAGGCCACCATGGTCGTGCGGATCATGCCGGTGCCGTACTCCGAGGCCGTGGTCAGCACGCCCAGCGTGATGACGCACATGCTGCCCAGGAGGAGCCCGAAGAACCCGAACGGCAGGGCCGTCTCGTCCGAGAGGTCGCTCTCCGAGGCGTTCGCGGCGACCAGCGCGCCGGCCAGCAGGCCGATGCCGACGACGAGCAGCACGAACACGCCCAGCGTCCACATGGTGGAGCGCACCGACCGGATCTTGGTCCACTCGGAGGCGACGGCGTGCCCGAGGTGGGTGCGCACGACGGGGATCGGCGAGGTGTAGCCGGGGCCGGCCTGGGCGTACGAGGGGCCGGGCGCCTGCCAGGCGGGCGCGGCCTGCGGCGGCTGGTGCTGCGGGGTGCTCATCGGGCGTCCTCGGACTTGGTCTGGGCTGCGTCGGGGGCGGGGGAGGAGGCAGGGGCAGGAGTGGCGGCGGAGGGCTGCGCCGGGGCGGGGGCCGGCGCCGCGGCCGGCTGCGCCGGGGCCTGGACGGGCGGCTGGGCGGGCGCCGCGTACGGGTTGGCCCCGCCGGGCCCGGGAGCCGCCCCGGGCGCTCCGGGGGCGCCGTACGCCCCGTAGGAGGCCGCCGGAGGCGTCTGCGCGGGCTGCGGGGGCGCGTAGCCCTGCTGCGGGGGCGGCGGGGCGTACCAGCCCGGCTGGCCCTGGCCCGGCACCGGCATCGGCGGCTGGACGCCGGGCGGCAGCGGCTGCTGGAGCCCGGCCTTCTGGTCGATGGTCGAGCGGTAGTCGACGGCGCCCTGCGTCATCCGCATGTACGCCTCCTCCAGCGAGGCCTGGTGCGGCGACAGCTCCCACAGCCGGACGTCGCAGTCGTGGGCGATGTCGCTGATGCGGGGCAGCGGCAGACCCGTCACCCGCAGCGCTCCGTCCGGCTCGGGGAGCACATTGCCGCCCGCCTCGGTCAGCGCCGAGGCCAGCTTCTCGCGCAGCGGCGGGTCGGTGTGCGGGGTGCGTACCCGGGCGAAGTCGGCGGAGTTGGCCGAGATGAAGTCCGTCACGCTCATGTCGGACAGCAGCTGCCCGCGCCCGATGACGATCAGGTGGTCCGCCGTCAGCGCCATCTCGCTCATCAGGTGCGAGGAGACGAACACGGTGCGGCCCTCGGCGGCCAGCGACTTCATCAGGTTGCGCACCCAGAGGATGCCCTCGGGGTCGAGGCCGTTGACCGGCTCGTCGAAGAGCAGCACCTGCGGATCGCCGAGCAGCGCGGCCGCGATGCCGAGCCGCTGGCCCATGCCCAGGGAGAAACCCTTGGAGCGCTTTTTGGCCACGTCCTGGAGGCCGACAACGCCGAGCACCTCGTCGACCCGGCGGGCCGGGATGCCGGACAGCTGGGCCAGGCACAGCAGGTGGTTGCGGGCGTGCCGGCCGCCGTGCACCGCCTTGGCGTCGAGCAGCGCGCCCACCTGGCGGGCCGCGTTGGGCAGCTTGCGGTACGGGTAGCCGCCGATCGTCACCGTGCCCGCCGTCGGGTTGTCCAGGCCGAGGATCATCCGCATGGTCGTCGACTTGCCCGAGCCGTTCGGGCCGAGGAAGCCCGTCACGGCGCCGGGCCGTACCTGGAAGGAAAGGTTGTGAACAGCGGTCTTGTCGCCGTAGCGCTTGGTCAGGCCGACTGCTTCGATCATGCTCCGCACCCATCGAAAGGATCAGGACAGCAGGGCACACGCCCCCGTAAGGGTTAGGAGGATATCGGGGCGCTGACGGTTCCGCTCAAATCAAAGCAAAGGCCGAAGCGTGACCCGCCCCCTCGTGCCGTGACCCGCCCCCTCGTGCCGGGCGCGGTACCGGTCCGGGCGCCGTCCCGCGTCGGAGACCGCCCGCCCCCCATGCCGGCGTGCGCCCGGGTCAGGCGTCGCGTCTCTTGAGCAGCAGGTACCCGCCCGCCAGCGCGGCCGCCACCCACAGCGCCATGATCGCGAAGCCGCCCCACGGCCCGTAGGGGGTGTCGTCGTCGATCGGCGTCACCACCCGCATGATCTTGCTGCCGGCCTGGTCGGGCAGGTACTGGCCGATCTTCTTCGTCGCGGAGACGTTGCCGAGGATGTTGGAGATCAGGAAGAAGAACGGCATCAGGATGCCGAGCGAGAGCATCGGCGAGCGCAGCATCGTCGCCACGCCCATCGAGAACAGGGCGATCAGCGTCATGTACAGGCCGCCGCCGATCACCGCGCGCAGCACCCCGCTGTCCCCGATCTCCGCCCGGTGCGAGCCGAGCATGGCCTGTCCCAGGAAGAACGTGACGAAGCTGGTGACGAGGCCGACCGCCAGCGCCAGTCCGCCCGCCACGACGATCTTGCTGAACATGAACGCCCCGCGCTGCGGCACCGCGGCCAGCGAGGTGCGGATCATCCCCGTGCTGTACTCGTTCGACACGACCAGCACCCCGAACACGATCATCGCCAGCTGACCCAGGCCCATCCCGGCGAAGCTGATGAACGTCGGGTCGAAGGAGAGCCGGTCGTTGCGGCTCATGTCGTCGAAGTCGCTGTTCGACAGTGCCGAGATCAGCATGCCGAGGGCGACGGTGACGATCACCGAAAGGGAGAGCGTCCACACGGTGGACGCCACCGACCGGATCTTGGTCCACTCGGACCGGATGACCTGGGTCGCCGCCATCGTCAGCTCCTCGTCCGGTCGTCGCCCCACCGCTGCTGCGGCGGCGCGTCCGAGTGCGCGTGGTACTCCACCGACTCGGCGGTCAGCTGCATGAACGCCTCCTCCAGCGAGGCCCGCTGGGGACTCAGCTCGTGCAGTACGACCTGGTGGCGCGCGGCCAGCTCCCCGATGTGCTCGGGCTTGCCGTCGTCCACCTCCAGCGCCCCGTCGCCGGCCTGCACGACGGTGGTCCCGGCCGCGTGCAGCACGTCGAGCAGCCGCTCGCGCTCGGGGGTGCGCACCCGCACGTACGACCGCGAGTTCTGCGCGATGAAGTCGGCCATCGAGGTGTCGGCGAGCAGCCGGCCCTGCCCGATGACCACCAGATGGTCGGCCGTCAGCGCCATCTCGCTCATCAGATGCGAGGAGACGAACACCGTCCGCCCCTGCGCGGCCAGCGTCTTCATCAGGTTGCGGATCCAGTGGATGCCCTCGGGGTCGAGCCCGTTGACCGGCTCGTCGAACATCAGGATCCGCGGGTCGCCGAGCAGCGCCCCCGCGATGCCCAGCCGCTGGCCCATGCCCAGCGAGAACCCCTTCGCCTTCTTCCCCGCCACCGCCGTCAGACCGACGGTGTCCAGCACCTCGTGCACCCGGCCGCGGGGGATGCCGTTGCTCTGCGCCAGACACAGCAGATGGTTGAACGCGCTGCGCCCGCCGTGCATGGCCTTGGCGTCCAGCAGGGCGCCGATGTACTTCAGAGGGTCCTTGAGCCGGTCGTAGTGCTGCCCGTCGATCCGCACGTCCCCGGCCGACGGCCGGTCCAGGCCCAGCATCATCCGCATGGTGGTGGACTTGCCGGCGCCGTTGGGCCCGAGGAAGCCCGTGACGATGCCCGGTCTGACGGTGCACGTCAGATCGTTGACCGCCACTTTCTCGCCGTACCGCTTCGTCAGGCCCTCGAGCTCGATCATGCGGCCACGCTAGAACGCGGCAAAGCCCTCTGCCACCGGAGTGGCAGAGGGCTTCACCGGCGTTCGGCCGCCGTGCGCCCGGAGGTTACCGGGACTGCTGCGCCGGAACCCCGCGGGAGATCGGCTCGTCGTCCGTGGACGGCGTGCCGGCCGCGGCCACCGCGGCGCCGGTCAGCGTGGCGAGCATCTCGCGGACGTTCGTCAGCTGGGCGTTGATCGAGTCGCGGCGGTTGGTGAGAGCCGCCAGCTCGCGCTCCGACTCCGAACGGATCCGGTCCGCCTTGGCGTTGGCGTCGGCCACGATGTCCTCGGCCTGGCGCTGGGCCGTCTCGACGGTCTGACGCGCGCGGCGCTCGGCGTCGGTGCGCAGCTTCTCCGCCTCCAGGCGCAGCTGCTCCGCGCGGTGCTCGATCTCCGCGAGACGCTTCTCCGCCTTCTGCTGACGGGACGCGAGGTCGCGCTCCGACTGCTCCCGGCGCTTGGCCAGGTTGGTCTCGAAGTCGGCGGCGGCCTGTGCGGCCTTCGCGCGGGTCTCCTCGAAGAGCGCGTCGGCCTCCTCACGCTTCGACTGCGCGTCCTTCTGCGCCTCGGAACGCAGCTGCGACGCGTCGCTCTTGGCCTTCTCGACGATCCGGACGCCCTCGTCCTCGGCCTTCGCCTTGCGCTCCGCGGCGAACGACTCCGCGTCGTTGCGCACCTGCTGGGCCGCGGACTCGGCCAGCTCACGGTGCTGCTCGGCCGCGCGACGGGCCTCCTCGCGCAGATCCTTGGCCTCTTCCTCGGCGAGGCGGAGGATCTTCTCGACACGCGCGCCGAGACCGGCGTACGACGGCTCCGCGTCGCTTACCTGGGCCTGGGCGTTCTGCGTCTCGAGGTGCAGCTCCTCGATGCGCTTTTCCAGAGCAGTGATACGGGCCAGAGCGCTGTCACGGTCGGAGACGAGCTTCGAGATGCGTTCGTCCACCTGAGCGCGGTCGTACCCACGCCGCACAAGCTCGAAGCCGTAGGGGGAAGTGTCGCTCATGGGGTTCCTGTCGAATGAGACCGGTGAGGTGATAGGTGGAATCCTAGGGGCCTTTGCGGTGTGTCATCGAGCGTATGCGTGTTTGATCTGGAGAATGACACCCCTTTTGGGTGGCTCGGCGGCGGACCGCTTGCCAAAGGTGCGCTCAAAGGCCCAAGAATTTAACGCAATCCACACATTCCGCTAGCCGTCCGGCGACTTCCCACCCGATCGAGGGGCTCCGATGGCCGCGCCCGCCTTGACGGCTCCGTCCTTGCCCCCGCCCGGCGCCTCGAACGACTCCAGCGCCTCCAGCACGTCCTGGACCCGCGAAATCTCGGCGTTGATGTCCTCGCGCCGGCGCACCAGGACCTCCAGCTCCCGCTTGCCCTCCTCGACCGTGCGCCGCGCCTCCCGGATCGCCTCGGCCTTCAGCTCCTCGGCCTCGCGCACCAGCGTCGACTTCTTCTGCTCGGCCTCCTTGAGCAGCCCCTCGGCCTTCTTCACCGCGGCGATGCGGACCTTGCCGGCCTCGGAGTTGGCGTCCGACACCAGCTCCTTCGCCTTCGCCTGCGCCTTGGCGAGCTGCTCCTCGGCCGCCTTGATGAGCGCATCGCAGCGGTCGCCCGTCGAACGCATCGTCTCGGCGGCCTCACGGCGGGCCCGCTCGTGCAGCGCCTCGATCTCGCCGGTGATGCGGTCGCGCAGCTCCTCCGCCCGCTCCCTTATCGCCGTGGCGTCCCGGCGCGCGCCGACCAGCAGCTCGTCGGCGTCCGTACGCGCCTTCTCCACCCGCGAGTTGCCCTCGACGGTCGCCTCGGACACCAGCCGCTCCGCCTCGCTGCGGGCCGCGCCCACCATCGAGTCGGCCTGCGCCTCCGCGTCCGCCGTGGCCTTCTGCGCCTGCTGCTGCGCCTCGGTGAGCAGCTTGTCCGCCTCGGCCGCCGTCTCCGTGATGAGGGTGTCGACCTGCTCGGCCGCCTCGGAGCGCCGCTTGTTGGCCTCCTTGCGGGCCTCGTCCAGCGTCGTGTCGGCCTCCTCGCGAGCCACGCTCATCAACCGGTCGGCCTCCGCCGCGGCCTGCGCCTTGACGCGCTCGGCCTCGGCCCGCATCCGCTCCGCGTGCGCCTGCGCGGACCCGACCGTCTCGGCGGCCTCGGCGCGCAGCCGCTCCGCGTCCCCGGACGCGTCCTGGATCAGCTTCTCCGCCTTCGCAACCGACTCCGACCGCAGCCGCTCGGCCTCCGCCATCGTCTCGGACTGCAACCGCTCGGCCTCCGCGAGGGTCTCGCTCTGCAGCCGCTCCGCCTCGCTGCGCGCCTCGTTGATGAGCGCGTCGGCCTGCGCCGCCGCGTCCGAACGGATGCGGTTGGCGTCGTCGCGGGCGTCCGCCCGGGTGCGCGACGCGTCCTGGTCGGCCTGCGCAATGGCGTCCGAGACCTCGGTGCGCACCCGCTGGGCGTGCGCCGACGCCTCCGAACGCAGCCGCTCCGCCTCGGCGATCGCCTCCCCGAGGGTCCGGTCGGCCAGTTCCTGCGCCGCCTCCGACGCCTCGCTCGCCTCGCGCCGGACCCGGCTCGCGTCCTCGGCGGCCCGCTCCCGCTCGGCGTAGGCGTCGGCGCGGACCCGGTCCGCCTCCTCCTCGGCCTCGCGCCGGGTGCGGTCCGCCGCGTGCTCGGCGGCCGAGCGCAGCCCGGTGATCTCCTCCTGCGCCTGCTCGTGCAGTCCGGCCACCGAGTCGCGCACCTGCTGCGCGTGCTGCTCGGCCGCCGACACCATCTCGGTGGCCCGCCGGTCCGCGTCCTCGACCAGACGGACGGCCTCGGTCTGCGCCTCCTCGACGCGCTTGCGCGCCGAGGCCAGCAGTTCCTCGCTCTGCTCGCGGGCCCGCTCGCGCTCCTGGCCGGCCTCCTCGCGGGCGGAACCGAGGAGTTCCTCGGCCTCGCGCCGGCGCCGGACGGCCTCCTCCTGCGCGGCGGCCAGCGTCTCGGACGCCTCGGCCGACAGCCGCTCGGCCGCGGCCTGCGCCTCGGCGCGCACCCGGTCGGCGGTGTCCTGCGCCTCGGACTTCAGCCGCTCCGCCTCCGCGGCGGCCTCGGACCGCAGCCGCACGGCGACGGCCTCGCCCTCGGCGCGGGAGGCGGCCGCGTCGGACGCGGCCTCGGTGCGCAGCCGGTCGGCCTCCGCCTCGGCCTGCTGTTGCAGGGAACGGATCCGCTCGGCGGCCTCCGAGCGCAGCCGGTCGGTCTCCTCGGCGGCCTCGCGGCGGATCCGCGCGGCCTCCTCCCGGGCCTCCGTCAGCGCCTGCTCGGCGGAGGCGAGGCGTGCCTCCGCCTCCGTCTGAAGCCGGGTCAGCTCCTCGGCGGCCTCCGCCTGCCGGGCCTCGACCGCCCGCTCGGTCTCCTCGCGCAGCTCGCGCGCGGCCTGTTCGGCGTTCGAGGTGATGGTCTCGGCGAGCTCCACCGCCTCCTCGCGGGAGCGCTCGGCCTCCGCGCGGGTGCGCTCCAGGACCTCCTCGGCCTGCCGGCGCAGCGTGGTGGCGCGCTCGATGGCCTCGGTGCGCACCTTCTCGCTGTCCGAGGTGGCCTTCTGGCGCAGCTCGTCAGCGTCGGCCTTCGCCTTGGACAGCAGCTCCTCCGCGGAGCGGGCCGCCTCCTCGATCTGCTGGACGGCCTCCTTGCGGGCCTCCGCGCGGATCTTCTCGCCCTCGGCGACCGCGTCGGCGCGCAGCTGCTCGGCCTCGCCGCGCAGCCGGCGGGCCTCCTCCTGAAGCTCGACCGTCTTGGCGCGGTACTCCTTGGTGTCGTCCTTCGCCGAGCCCTTGAGCTGCTCCGCGATGTCGTGCGCCTCGGCGCGCAGCCGGTCGGCCTCGGTCTCCGCCTCACGGCGGATCCGCTCGGCCTCCTCGGCGGCGGCCTTCGTGGTGCGCTGCGCGTCCTCCTGCGCCTTGTTGAGGACGTCCTCGGCGGTCTTCGCCGCCTTCGACAGCTGGGTGGCGCTCTCCTCGGCGGTGAGCGTGCGGGCCTTCTCGGAGGCCTCCGCGACGATCTTCTCGGCCTCGGCGCGCGCGTCGGCGACGAGCTGCTCGGCGTCCGCCTTGGTGGTCTCGGCCTCCTTGGTGGCCTCGCTGACCAGCCGGGCGACCTGCTCCTTGGCCGTGCGGGTGCGCTGCTCCTTGGCGGCCTCCGCGGCGGCGAGCGCCTTCTCCGCGGCCGCCTTCGCCTCCGCGAGCACCTTGTCCGCCTCGGCCTGCGCCTTGCGCAGCGCCTCCTCGGCCTCGGACATGCGCTGCTCGGCAGCGCGGCTCAGCTCACCGGCCTGGCGGCGGGCGGCGTCGGACTCGGTGACCGTGGAGGTGCGCAGCTGCTCGGCGTGGTCGCTGGCCTCCTGGGCCTGCGTGGAGGCGGCGTTCAGCAGCCGCTCGGCGTCCGTGCGGGCGCGCAGCAGGAGCTGCTCGGCCTCCGCGCGGGCCGCTTCGGCGTCGGCCTGGAGCCGCTGGCGCGCCTCGGCGGCGACGCGTTCGGCCTCCGCGCGGGCCGTCGCCAGGGCCTGCTCGGCCTCCGCCCGCGACTCGTCGAGCAGTCGGCGGGCCTGCGCCTCGCTGCGGGCGCGCAGCTGTTCGGCCCAGGCCACGTTCTCGTTGACGTGCGACTCGACGTTCTGCCGGCGCTCGGCGAGTTCCTGGTCGAGCTGCTGGCGGCGGGTGACCGCCTCCTGGTGCAGCTCCGCCTGGAGCCGGGCCGCCTGCTCGGCGTGCTCCTGGAGGATGCGCTGCGTCTGCGCCCGCACCTGGCTCAGCTCGCGCTCGGCGTCCTGGCGCAGCTGGTCGGCCTGCATCTGCGCGTTGCGCAGCAGCTGTTCGGCCTGGTACCCGAGGTCGCCGCCGTCGAAGGCGGGCCGGGACATGATGGTGCGACGCGCCTCGTGCAACTTGGCGCGCAGCACCTCGACCTGGTAGCCGAGGTCCTCGGCGTGCTGGATCGCCTTTTCCCGCTCGGTCTTCAGCCGCTTCATCTCGGCTTCGAACCGAGTCAGGTGGTCGACGTCAGCCGCCGGTTCCCGCTCCTGGCTCTCGTAGCCCCGCACTGCGCGGTCCCATCCGTCCCTGGTCGCAAGCTTGCCGAACGAGCTCCGTCCATCCGCCGGACGGGGCTCCCGGGGAATGGTGTCAGATCAACGACGGAGCATGGGCTGCTGCCCCGACGCTCGTCCCCCGAAACCCGGACCCCGGCCGCGTCCTGCCGCCGGACGGCAGGACCGGGTCGCCCCGGTGTGAGCGGCGACCGAGCCCAACCCTACCGGCCCATATGTACGAGGGTCAGTGCTCAGGTGACTCAACAGGGGCCGATGTGACCAGTTCTGTCAGTACTCCGTGGCAATCCTTGGGGTGCAGGAAGGTGATCCGTGACCCCATGGAGCCGCGTCGGGGCTCTTCGTACAGAACGCGTACGCCCTTGGAGCGGATGTCCTCGGCGTCGCCGTCCACATCCGCCGTACCGAAAGCGATGTGGTGGACTCCCTCGCCGTTCTTGGCCAGCCACTTGCCGACGGCGGAGTCCTCGCGGGTCGGTTCGAGAAGTTGCAGGTAGGAGGCGCCTCCGTCGGACGTTTCGTTGATCTTGAGCATGGCCTCGCGCACGCCCTGTTCCTCGTTGACCTCGGAGTGGAACACCTCGAAGCCGTATGTGGAACGGTAGAACTCGACGGTCGCGTCGAGGTCGTGGCAGGCGATCCCGATGTGGTCGATTCGCGTCAGCATGGTGTCAGTGCAGCGCGCCCGCGGTGGTTACGCAACGTGCGCGCGATCACACTGACGGCCCGATGACGGCACGGAGTGCCACTCAGTACATTCGAAGTAAACCCTCGTTCACTCCTCGGCCTGTGCAGGCCGGTAAGGGGATTCGCAGCTCATGACTGACTCGACTGGCTCCAACGGCACGACCTCGGTGATCGTCGCGGGTGCGCGTACGCCCATGGGACGGCTGCTGGGCTCCCTCAAGTCCTTCTCCGGAGCCGACCTCGGCGGCTTCGCGATCAAGGCCGCCCTCGACCGTGCGGGGATCGGCGGCGACCAGGTGCAGTACGTGATCATGGGCCAGGTGCTGCAGGCCGGCGCGGGCCAGATCCCGGCCCGCCAGGCCGCCGTCAAGGCCGGCATCCCGATGAACGTCCCGGCGCTCACCATCAACAAGGTGTGCCTGTCGGGCCTCGACGCGATCGCGCTCGCGGACCAGCTGATCCGCGCGGGTGAGTTCGACATCGTGGTGGCGGGCGGCCAGGAGTCCATGACCAACGCCCCCCACCTGCTGCCCAAGTCCCGCGAGGGCTTCAAGTACGGCGCCATCGAGATGCTCGACGCGATGGCGTACGACGGCCTCACCGACGCCTTCGAGAACATCGCGATGGGCGAGTCGACCGAGAAGCACAACACGCGCCTCGGCATCGCGCGCCCCGAGCAGGACGAGATCGCCGCGCTGAGCCATCAGAGGGCCGCCGCCGCGCAGAAGAACGGCGTCTTCGAGGCCGAGATCACCCCGGTCGAGATCCCGCAGCGCAAGGGCGAGCCGGTCGTCTTCAGCAAGGACGAGGGCATCCGCGCCGACACCACCGCCGAGTCCCTCGGCAAGCTCCGCCCGGCGTTCGCCAAGGACGGCACGATCACCGCGGGCTCGTCCTCGCAGATCTCCGACGGCGCGGCGGCCGTGGTCGTGATGAGCAAGGCCAAGGCGCAGGAGCTCGGCCTGGAGTGGATCGCCGAGATCGGCGCCCACGGCAACGTGGCCGGACCGGACAACTCGCTCCAGTCCCAGCCGTCCAACGCCATCCTCCACGCGCTCAAGAAGGAGGGCCTGGAGGTCGCCGACCTCGACCTGATCGAGATCAACGAGGCCTTCGCCGCCGTCGCCGTCCAGTCAATGAAGGACCTCGGCGTGTCCACGGAAAAGGTGAACGTGAACGGCGGCGCCATCGCCCTGGGCCACCCGATCGGCATGTCCGGCGCCCGGCTCGTCCTGCACCTGGCGCTGGAGCTCAAGCGCCGGGGCGGCGGCGTCGGCGCGGCCGCGCTGTGCGGCGGCGGCGGCCAGGGCGACGCCCTGATCGTCCGGGTGGCCAAGGCCTGAGACGGCCGCTGTCGCGCCCCGCGCCCGGAACGGCCGGGCACGGGCGAGGCCGGAACAGGGCTGAGCAGAGCTGAACGGAGCTGAACGGAGCTGTGATGCAGGACGTCTCCTCACTGGCCGCCCAGGCCAGGGAAGGCCGGCCCCGGGCCGTGGCCCGGCTGATCTCGCTGGTCGAGGGGGCGTCCCCGCAGCTGCGGGAGGTCATGGCGACCCTGGCCCCGCTCACCGGCAACGCCTACGTCGTGGGCCTGACCGGCTCGCCCGGCGTGGGCAAGTCGACCACGACGTCCGCGCTCGTCACCGCGTACCGCAGGCAGGGCAGGCGGGTCGGCGTGCTGGCCGTCGACCCGTCCTCGCCGTTCTCCGGCGGCGCGCTGCTCGGCGACCGGGTCCGGATGTCCGAGCACGCCTCGGATCCCGGCGTCTACATCCGCTCCATGGCCACCCGCGGCCACCTCGGCGGCCTCGCCTGGGCGGCCCCGCAGGCCATCCGCGTGCTGGACGCGGCGGGCTGCGACGTGATCCTGGTCGAGACGGTGGGCGTCGGCCAGTCCGAGGTGGAGATCGCCTCCCAGGCGGACACCAGCGTGGTGCTGCTCGCCCCCGGCATGGGCGACGGCATCCAGGCCGCCAAGGCCGGGATCCTGGAGATCGGCGACGTCTACGTCGTCAACAAGGCGGACCGGGACGGCGCGGACGCCACCGCGCGGGAACTGAACCACATGCTCGGCCTCGGCGAGGCCCGTGCGCCCGGCGACTGGCGGCCGCCCATCGTGAAGACGGTCGCCTCCCGCGCCGAGGGCGTCGACGACGTCGTCCAGGCATTGGAGAAGCACCGGGCCTGGATGGAGGAGCGCGGCGTCCTCGCCGAGCGGCGCCGCTCGCGCGCGGCCCGCGAGGTCGAGACGATCGCCGTCACCGCCCTGCGCGAACGCATCGGCGACCTGCACGGCGACCGCAGGCTGAGCGCCCTCGCCGAACGCATCGTCGGCGGCACGCTCGACCCCTACCGCGCGGCGGACGAACTGGTGGCGGGCCTCACCGAGAGCTGAGGGCCGGAGACGGCAGGAAGGCGGACCGCCGATCGGGGGTCCGCCTTCCTGCCGTCCCGCCGAGGAGGCTGCCTACGGCCGTCCCCGGTGACCGCGGAGGTGTTCCGCGACGGGCTTGAGGGCCTTGGAGAGTTCGGTCAGTGCCTCGGGGGAGAGGAGGTCGATGAAGTGCCGCCGCACGGAGTCCACATGGTGCGGCGAGACCTTCTGCATCGTCTCCATGCCGTGTTCGGTCAGCACCGCGTACAGGCCCCGGCGGTCCGACTCGCAGTTCTCACGGCGCACCAGGTCCGCGTTCTCCATGCGGGTGATCTGGTGCGAGAGGCGGCTCTTGGACTGGAGGGTGGCGGACGCGAGGTCGCTCATCCGCATCCGGCGGCCCTCCGACTCGGAGAGGTTCACCAGGATCTCGTAGTCGTTCATGGTCAGGCCGAACGGCTGGAGATCCTTTTCGAGCTGGTACGTCAACAGCCTGTTGACCTCCAGATGGGTACGCCAGGCGCACTGCTCCGCATCGGTCAGCCACCGGGTGGCCGTTTCGGTCTCCATAGATGAAGTCTACCTAAAATGTTGAAAGGCGAACTAGTGAGGGCGGTGTGACGGTGCGCACGCGTTCGATGTCACACTCCGCAGACTACCGCTCACAGCCCGAAGCGACGCTGGAGGTCCCCCAGCTGTCCGGGAAGGCGCGGTGCGCCGGATTGCGCTCCGGGACCCCCGTGCCCACCCGCGCCGGTCCCGGAACCGGGCACTCCCGGCTCGTGCGGAACCACCCCCGTGGCCTGCTCCGCCATCAGCGTCTCGGTCGACTGAAGCAGCACCGTGCCGGCGCCCACGAACTCGAACTGGTGCTCCTCGCCGGAGGCCCCGCCGAGGCCCGTCAGTGCACGTAGACCGCCCATCACACCCGTCATGTACCCGTGGTCGTAGTGGTGGCACGGGGAGGGGCAGTCGGCCCATCCGACGAGCGCCTGGGGGTCCACCCGGAGGGGAGGTTCCATGAACACCACCGGGCCGTTAGATGCGGCCACGAACTTTCCGGTTCCGATGAGCGTGAGGAATCCCGGCACGATCGACTGCTTGAGCGACAAGCTTGGCTGAAAAGCGAGCAGATTGCCCGAGCGAATGGTCAGGTTGCCGTCGTCCAGATCGTACGAATTCACGTCGAAGGCCCGGTCGGCGAGGAGCATCTTGCCCGAGCCCTCCGCCACGACCCAGTCGCTCGCGTGCAGAGGCGAATGGAAGGAAGTGCGCACCAGGCGGTCCAGCCGGCCGTGTCCGACGCCGTTGAAGTCGATCGACCCGTAGTAGGCGATCATCTTCCCCTTCTGGAGGAACCACTGGCTCCCCTTGAGCTCCACGCAGAAGGTGTAGCTGTTCACGTTGTCGTCGACCGGCAGGCTCATGGGGTCGTAGACCGTCGGGCCGCCGCCCGGAACCCCGTACATGCTCACAGCTTCTCCTCCGACGCCTGGACGAACACCGCACCGCTGCCGCTCAGCTCCAGCTGGAACGCCTCGCCGGAGCCGCGGCCCACCATGTCCCGCCAGCCGAGCGCGGTCGACAGCTTGTTGCGGACGTCGCCGTGGTGGGCGACGTAGGCCTGGGGGTCGACGTGGACCGGGCGCTGCGGGGTGATCGGGACCTCGAAGACCCCGCCGTGGGCCATCACGGCGACGGCTCCCTGGCCCTTGAGGGTGGTGGTGAACAGCCCCTGTCCGCTGACCTGGCCGCGGACCATGCCCATGACCCCGCCCTGGGAGCCCAGGAACATCGTGCCCTGCTGGAGCGTGCCCTCGAAGGCGAGGAGCCGGTCCGCCTCGACGTACAGCGTGTCGCCGGTGAGCCGGATGACCTGGACGTGGTGGCCGCCGTGCCCGAAGAGGACCGTGCCGCTGCCCTCGACGGTCATCAGCGGCGTGTCCTCGTTCGCGAGCCGCCGCCCGATCATGGACATCACGCCGCCCTGCCCGCCCTGGACGTTGGGCGTGAACGACACCTCGCCGCGGTACGCGAGCATCGCGCCGCGCTGGCTGTAGAGGCGCTGCCCGGGGATCACGGTCGCCTCGACGATCTTGGAGTTGATCTCGCGGAACGTCATGTCACACATCCCCCGCGATCGTGTTGCGCTCGCTGGGCTGGACGTACACCAGGCCGTTCCCCTCGAAGCGGATCTGGAAGGCCTCGCCGCCGCCCTCGCCCATGAAGGTGCGGAACGTCACACCGGACTGGAAGGACTGACGGACGTCTCCCTGATGCGCGATGTACGCCCCCGGGTCGACGGTCAGCGGGTACTGCGGGCTGACGCGCAGCACCACGGCCGGCCCGTCCGAGGTGATCGCGGCCTGGCCGTTC
Organism: Streptomyces sp. NPDC048481; assembly: GCF_043200075.1. Classification (NCBI taxonomy): domain Bacteria; kingdom Bacillati; phylum Actinomycetota; class Actinomycetes; order Kitasatosporales; family Streptomycetaceae; genus Streptomyces; species Streptomyces sp. NPDC048481. The sequence continues at coordinate 28,187 of NZ_JBICXC010000002.1, read as the reverse complement.
CCCTCGACGGTCGTCGTGAACAGCCCGTTGCCCTGGGTCGCTCCGCGCAGCCCCGTGAAGCTCGTGCCCGTGCGCAGGCCCGCGTCGGTCGCGAGCAGGTTGCTCGACTCGACGAAGAGCTTGTCGCCCTGGAGCCGGACGAGGTTGATCTCGGAAGCGCGGTCGGCGAACCAGCACGTGCCCTGCCCCCTCACCTCCATCACCGTCATCTGCTCGCCGGTGAGCCGCCGGGTCACCATGCCCCGGATGCCCTCGCCGCCGCCGCTGAGCTTCTTGAAGGCCATCTGTCCGTCGTACGCGACCATCGAGCCGTTCTTCGCCTTCACGGCGTCCCCGGTCATGTCGACGGCCAGCACCTTGCTGCCTTGGAGTCGAAACATCGCCACGCTGCGAAAGGTATCCGCCACCCGGGTGCCCGGAACAGCACCCGGGGGTGGAGAACGACCCTGAACGCACCCTTAGGGCGACCGTTTGCCACAATGGACGAACGCTTGTGCGCGCGTTCACAAGCCGCCCCTGCCGAAAGCCCTCCCCGAAGGTGACCCGTGGACCTGAAGACCGCCTCCGCCCTCCGCCGACTGCGACTGGTCTCGGCCCCCGAAGCCGTGTCCTTCCTCCTGCTGCTCGTCTGCTCCGTGCTGAAGCGCACCACCGACTTCAACGGGGTGCCCGTGATGGGCGCGGTCCACGGCCTGCTGTTCGTCCTGTACGTGCTCTTCTGGGCGGACGCCTGGAACCGCGCGAAGTGGTCCCTGAAGACGGCGGCCCTCTACTTCGTCCTGTCCGTTCTGCCGACCGGCGGCTTCTTCGCCGAGCGCAGGCTGCGCCGCGAGGCCGAGGACGCGGTCATCGCCTCCCGCGCCCGCAAGGAAGGCGTGGTGAACGCGTGATCGTCGCCTTCTCGGTCACCCCGCTGGGCGTCGGCGAGGACGTCGGCGAGTACGTCGCGGAAGCCGTCCGCGTCGTCCGCGACTCGGGCCTGCCGAACCGCACGGACGCCATGTTCACCTCCGTCGAGGGCGAGTGGGACGAGGTGATGGACGTCGTCCGGCGCGCCGTGGCCGCCGTCGAGGCACGGGCGCCCCGCGTCTCCCTGGTCCTGAAGGCGGACATCCGCCCCGGCGTCACCGACGGCCTGACGTCGAAGGTGGCCACCGTGGAGCGGCACCTGGCTTCCTAGCCCGCTCTGCACACCCGTCCGGCCGGTCACCCGAACGGCTACGGAGAGGCGGGGTTCCCTCCCCGGCCGCGTGGCTAAGGTCTCCCCGGTCGATCATGTTCCGCGCCGTGGCGCGGCGCCCGAAAGGGGAGTGTGCAGTGGCAGGGCGGCGAGGACCGGGCGGTCTGGGCAGGGCGTTCACGGCGCTCGTGCTGACGGTGACGGCGTCGCTGGCGGTGGTCCGCGCGGGGGAGGCTCACCGGCCCGCGTGCCCGCCCGCACGCGGCGAACTCACCGTCGAGGACCTCCCCGCGGGCTCGTCGGTGCGGGACTGCCACGCCGTGGGCCGCGTCGTCACCCACGACGGCGCGGGCCTGGCGGTCCCCGAACCCGGCACCACGGTCAGCGTCGACGCCCTCACCGCGGACGGCTCGGCGCGCGACTTCACGGTGGCCGTAGCGCCCGACGGCACGGTCTCCTACGCCTACGAGGCCGAGCACGCGCAGGCCCGCCCGCACCGCCGGGACGACGCCCCCGCCTCCTGCTCCGACGACGCGTACTCGACCGCCGGGCGCAAGGAGTACGGCACGTACGAGTGGTTCCTGGGCGACGGACCGCTGCCCGCCCATCTCTCCCGCGCCGAGGCCCGGCACGCGTTCGCGTCCGCCGTCGCCGCCATCACCACGAGCCGCAACGACTGCGGCTACGAGGACACCGTCACCGCGAGGGCCCGGTACCTGTCGACCACCAGCCGCGAGGCGGGCATCGACCGCGAGGCCCGCTGCGTGCACCGGGACGGTCTGAGCGTGTGGGACGCGGGCGACATCGGCCCCGACGCCGTCGCCACGACCTGCTCCTGGAGCCGGCCGGTGCCGGGCGGCGGCCCGGAGGAGCTGCTGGAGGCCGACGTCCGCTTCAACATCCGCGACTTCGCCTTCACCGACCGTCCCTCGGACGCCTGCACGCGCGCGTACGACCTGCGCAGCGTCGCCACACACGAGGCCGGGCACGTCTTCGGCCTGGGCCACGCCGGCGAGGGACACGAGAACCTCACCATGTACGCCAGCTCGTTCGCCTGCTCCGCCGCCGCCCGCACCCTCGGCAAAGGCGACGTCCTCGGTCTGCGCAGCCTCTACTGACAACCGCCTCCGGCCGGCCGGCCCACCCCGGTCGCGGGGTGCGGACGCGCCGCGTCAGCCGCGCGCGCGTCGCCTCACCGCTCGTCCGTGTGACCCCGGTCCCGTCGGCTCGTCTGCCGTGCGCGCGCCCGGCGCGGGCGCTTCGGGGGACCGACAGGCGAGACGGGGCTGACCGCGATGTGACCGGCCGGTAAGGTCTGGAGGCGTGCCGAAACCGCTCAGTCTCCCTTTCGACCCCATCGCCCGCGCCGATGAGCTCTGGAAGCAGCGCTGGGGGAACGTGCCGTCCATGTCCGCGATCACGTCGATCATGCGCGCGCACCAGATCCTGCTCGCCGAGGTGGACGCCGTGGTCAAGCCGTACGGCCTGACGTTCGCGCGGTACGAGGCGCTGGTGCTGCTCACCTTCTCCAAGGAGGGCGAGCTGACGATGTCGAAGATCGGCGAGCGGCTCCAGGTGCACCCCACGTCGGTGACCAACACCGTCGACCGGCTGGTGCGTTCGGGCCTGGTCGACAAGCGCCCCAACCCCAACGACGGACGCGGCACGCTCGCCGTCATCACCGACAAGGGCCGCGAGGTCGTCGAGGCCGCCACCCGCGACCTGATGGCGATGGACTTCGGGCTCGGGGTGTACGACGCGGAGGAGTGCGGGGAGATCTTCGCGATGCTGAGGCCCCTGCGCGTGGCGGCGCACGACTTCGAGGACTGACCGGCGCGGACCCGAACGGGTCGGCGCCGCGGGTCCGGCCCCGGGCAAGATCGTCCCAAAACCGGTGGTTACGCTCGTCCTCATGAAAAAGAGCGTGCTGACCCGCTACCGCGTCCTGGCCTACGTCACCGGTGTCCTGCTGGTACTGCTGTGCCTGAGCATGATCGCCAAGTACGGCCTGGACATGGACGGCGCCGCGGACTTCACCCGTGTCATCGCCATCGCGCACGGCTGGCTCTACGTGGTCTACCTGATCTTCGCCTTCGACCTGGGCTCCAAGGCGAAGTGGCCGGTCGGCAAGCAGCTGTGGGTCCTGCTGGCCGGGACGATCCCGACGGCCGCCTTCTTCGTCGAGCGCAGGATCAGCCACGAGCTGGCCGGCCGGACCGCGGACGCGGCCCCGGCGCCCGTCGAGGCGTGACCCGGCGACTCCGGTGACCCCTCCGCCGTACGCCCACGCGCGCGTACGGCGGCCGGGCGCGTTCGGCCGGCGGCTGCCCCACGGCCGCCGGCTGCCGGCGGCCCGCGCCCGGCGCCCTTGGACGTCTCCAGGCGCCCTCAGCGGCTTCTGACGTCCGTAGCCGCAGGCGTCTTGTGACGTCCCCGGGTGTCCCCGGGCGTCCTCAGGCGTCGCCGCCAGTCGCTCTCAGGCTTCGGCGGCCGGGAGGGACGCCGACGACAGGCCCAGGAGCAGTACGCGCGTGAATCCGCGCACCCACTCCTCGTCGGCCGGTTCCGCGCTGACCAGGGTGCGGTGCACCACCGCCCCGGCGACCACGTCGAAGATGAGGTCGACCGTGCGCGCGGCCTCCGCCGGGTCGGTCTCCGGGGGGAGTTCGCCGCGGGCCTGCGCGCGGGCCCGGCCCTCCAGGACCAGCCCCTTCTGCGGCTCGACGATGGAGGCGCGGATGCGCTCGCGCAGCGCGTCGTCGCGGGTGGACTCGGCGACGGCCGCCATCAGCCCGCTCTTGGCCTCCGGGCGGGCCAGGATCGCCGCGAACTGCAGGACCACGCCCTCGATGTCGGCCGCCAGGCTGCCGCGGTCGGGGAGTTCGAGTTCGCCGAAGAGTTCCGCGACCGCGTCGACGACCAGTTCGTTCTTGCCGGCCCACCGGCGGTACAGGGTCGTCTTGGCTACTCCGGCCCGCGTGGCGACGTCCCCCAGGGTCAGTTTCGACCAGCCCAGCTCGACCAGGGCCTCCCGCGTCGCGGCCAGGATCGCGGTGTCCGCGGCGGCGCTGCGCGGACGGCCGGGACGGCAGGCGGGAGTGCGGATCTGCATGCCTTCGACCATAACCGCAGGTTTTTTCCCCGCTTCCGTGAGGCAGATCACCGGGGGGCGGTGTTGCGCGAGCACCCGGTGCCATTACGCTACGACTCGTAGCGAAAGCCCGTGACGGACGTACACGGGCCGGATCCGGCAGGGGTGCGGGTGGGGACCCGAGTGCTCGTGTCCGGAGTTGTTCGCGAAGTACGGGGATCGCTTTTCACGCAGGCGCGCGGACGGGGGAGGATAGACGCATGCAGCCACGGAACATGTCCATGAGCGGAGTCGTCGACCTCGCCGCGGTGAAGGCGGCCCAGGAGGCCAAGGCGAAGGCGGAGCAGACGCGCGCCGAAGCGGCCCGGCAGGGCGGCGCGGGGGCCGTCTCCCCGGCCGATCTCGTCATCGACGTCGACGAGGCGGGATTCGAGCGGGACGTCCTGCAGCGGTCCGCCGAAGTGCCCGTCGTCATCGACTTCTGGGCGGAGTGGTGCCAGCCCTGCAAGCAGCTGAGCCCCGTCCTGGAGCGGCTCGCCGTCGAGTACAACGGCCGCTTCCTGCTCGCCAAGATCGACGTCGACGCCAACCAGATGCTGATGCAGCAGTTCGGGGTGCAGGGCATCCCGGCGGTGTTCGCGGTCGTCGCCGGGCAGGCGCTGCCCCTCTTCCAGGGGGCCGCCGGCGAGGCGCAGATCCGCCAGACGCTCGACCAGCTGGTGGAGGTCGCCGAGCAGCGGTTCGGGCTCACCGGCCTGACCGTCGACGCCGATGCCGCGCCGGGCGCCGCGCAGCCGGCCGAGGCCGAGCCCGTCGGGCCGTACGACGCCCTGCTCGAAGCCGCCGTACAGGCCCTGGACGCCGGTGACTTCGGCGGCGCCGTACAGGCCTACAAGAACGTGCTCGCCGACGACCCGGGCAACAGTGAGGCCAAACTCGGACTCGCGCAGGCCGAGTTGCTCCACCGGGTGGGCGGCATGGACCCGCAGCAGGTGCGCAAGGCCGCCGCCGAGAACCCGGCGGACGCCCAGGCGCAGATCGCCGCGGCCGACCTGGATCTGGTGGGCGGTCACGTCGAGGACGCGTTCGGGCGGCTCATCGACACCGTGGCCCGCACCGCGGGTGACGACCGGGACGCCGTGCGGCTGCGACTGCTCGAACTGTTCGAGGTGGTCGGGCCCGAGGACCCCCGGGTCGCGGCGGCCCGGCGCGCGCTGGCGCGCGCCCTGTTCTGATCCCCCGGGCGCCCGGGTTCTGACCAGTCGCTAAACGTCAGAGCCCGTGCCGCCGGAGTGAAAGTTCTGCCGAATCGGTTCCCTCGCGGCCGCGCTTTACCAAATCTTGGTAATCGCGGCCGCTGTTACTGGGAGTAAGACAAGGCCGCCGATCTGTCGGATTCCGTCCATCGATCAACAGTTTTGTCCTGGGCATGAGGGACACCCTGCGTCGTCGGTCGAGACCTGTGGGTCGTTCTTCGGTTATCCGGCCGTTACTAGCCAGTAACGAACCCCCTTGTGCGGGCGGCGAGAATGCACCACGATCGGCCACGCTCGGTCCAATCCCGTACCCCGACAGCCGGTTGGGTCGACGGGTCTCCCTGGGTCCCCACCGAGCAGGACCGACGGCGCTGTCGTCGGGCCTTGGACAGGGGGGTCTTCGCTGCGGCGAAGCCTGTCCAGCAAGGTTGTGCGTGATGCGTGTCAGGCGCGACCAGTGGTTGTCGCTCGGGGGTGATCGCCGGTGATCGGTGCGCGGTTCGCGCCTCCGGAACAGGCGCTCCCCTTCCCGAGGACGTAGCACTTCTCCCATCCCTGCCCGGCTGAGCCGCCGTCTCGGAGGCGAGTCAGGGCCAGGAGATGTACGTCCGAGAAGGAGGAAATATGGAGTCCCAGGTGCGTGGCGGGACCAGATGGAAGCGCTTCGCTGTGGTCATGGTGCCCAGCGTCGCAGCGACGGCATGCATAGGCGTGGCCCTCGCGCAGGGTGCGCTGGCCGCGTCGTTCAGCGTGTCCGGCCAGTCGTTCAAGGTGAGCGCCGACAAGCTCGAAGGCACGGGCTTCTCGCAGTACGGCGCGATCGACTCGGGTTACACCCTCGACGGCAAGAAGACGGCTCACCCCGTCGCCGTCTCGGCGTTCAAGAGCGCCTCGATCACGAACATGTGCCAGTCCGTGGTCACCCCGAACATCCCGCTGCTCGGATCCGTCAGCCTCACGCTGAAGGCGGGCGGCGGCGGTACGCCGGTCGAGGCCGAGAACCTCTACATCGACGTCGAGGACCTGCAGGCGAACGCGACCTTCAGGAACATCGACATCGGCGTCGCGGCCAAGGACGCCGACAAGGGTCCCGGCCTCAAGAGCGGTGACACGGCGAACCCGTACGGCTTCGCTCAGCAGGCCGAGTCGGCCACGCTGACCGACGTGAAGCAGACGGCGTGGGCCACCACCGCCGGAACCTTCAAGCTCAGCGGCCTGAAGATGTCGCTGTCGACGGGTGTCAAGGAGTGCTACTAAGCACTCTCTGACGGGCGGGGGAGCCGGTGGCGCCCCCGCCCGTCCAGTCTGAAGCCCGGGTCTTCACCGGCAGCACGACTCACCACCACAGAAACGCCGCACCAGGGAGCTGTTTTCCATGAGCGCCGAGACCCCTGCCGCACCCGGCCAGTTCACCCGCCGGAGGCAGCAGTTCCGCGCCTGGCGGGGCACCAGGCCGTTCTGGGCGGGCCTGTTCGTCCTTCTCGCCGGCTTCCCCATCGCCTACTTCCCCTACGCCCACCTCCAAGTGGGCCATCTGACTCTGGCGATGGCGACCACCGCGGGGGCGGGGTCCCTGATCATCGGCGTGCTGCTGGGCGTCCTGGGCATCAGTCTGTGGTTCCAGAAGCACGTGCAGGTCTTCGCGGGCGTCGCGGCGATCCTGCTGGGCCTGGTCTCCATCCCGGTGTCCAACCTCGGCGGCTTCCTCATCGGTTTCCTGTTCGCCCTCGTGGGCGGCGCGATGGCCGTCTCCTGGGCCCCGGGCGCACCGCCCGAGCCGGCCCGGGCGCCGGAGGCCGGCGCGAACGCCGGAGACGCCCCCGAGGGCGCGTACCCCGAGGGCTCCGCCCCGGCGGACGACCTCGGCGCGAATCCGTACAGCACGGGTCCCGCCGTCGCCGAACGGCCGTCCTTCACCAAGGGCGAGGGACCGGGCGAGCCGCACGACCTGCACGATCTGTCAGGAACGAGCCCGGCCAACGGGGCGAACGGGAGGCACAGTGCCGGCTGACGAGGTTTCCACCGGGAGCGATGTGGACGCTGCCTGCGTGAGAACCACCGGACCGCGCCACGCGGCACCCAAGAAGCCGCTGTTCACCAGGTTCCACATGCCGGCCGGCAAGGCGATAGCCCTGGCGGCCATGCCGACGGCGGTCCTCATGGGCATGGGCTTCACGCCCACCCTCGCGAACGCCGACGACCAGCCGTCGTCCAAGAACCTCACGATCGACGAGTACAAGGACTGCGTGGCGGCCCTGGAGGGCACGGACGCCTCCGCGTCGGCCTCGCCCTCGCCGTCCGCCTCGAAGAGCACGAGCGAGTCCGCGGACGACTCCAAGGACGACTCCAAGGGCGACTCCAAGGACTCCTCGGACGGCGCCAAGGGCGACTCGGGCGGTTCGAAGGACACCTCGGGCTCCGCCGGCTCCTCGGGCTCCGCGGACGACAAGAGCGGTTCCTCCTCGTCGGATTCAGGTTCCGGCGATGCGGCGGAGCCCGCCCCGTCCGCGTCCTCCTCGCCCGCGAAGTCGACGACGTCCGGCGACACGGCTCCGACGGTCCCGTCGGCCGCCGAAGCGGGCAAGAAGGTCCTCGACACCATCGGCGACGCCCTCACGGACCTGCTCGACGGCAAGAAGACCGACGAGACGGCCACCGCGAGCCCGTCCCCGTCCGAGACCCCCTCCGCCGAGGCCTCCGCCCCGGCCGCCGGCTCGGGCTCCTCCGGGTCCTCGGACTCCTCCGGACCGTCGGGCAAGGACTCCTCGGGCACGTCCGAGGACTCCGGCGGCTCCGGCGCCGGGACGGCGAAGGACACCGTCAAGGACACGGCCGCGGACACCGCCGACAAGGTGAAGGACGCGGCCAAGGACAAGGCCAAGGACGCCGCGGACACCGCCGCCGACGCCACGTCCACCCCCAGCCCTTCGGCGAGCGCCGGCACGAAGGCCGAGAACTGCCCCGCCGCCACCGACGACGAGGGCGGCATCGACAACAAGGTCCGGCTGCCCGACGACCCCTGGTTCCTCAACGCCAGCTCGCTGCTCCTCAAGGGCGCCGACTACCAGGGCATCGTCAAGGTGAAGACCGCCAACGGCACCGTCAAGGAGGTGCTGAAGTACGTCATCTCCGGCGGGACCGACATCGGCGACCTGCACCAGACGGTCAACGACAAGCAGGCGAACCGCACTTACCACGTGCAGGCGGGCAAGGGCACGACGTCCACCATCAAGGACGGCGACACGATCATGTACACGGAGAGCATCTCCGGGAACCTGTTCGGTCTCATCCCGGTGACGTTCAGCCCGAAGAGCCCGCCGCCGCTGAACATCCCGCTGATCTACTTCACCAACGCCAAGGTCCAGCAGGCCGGCCAGTTCGGCGGCACGCTGACCGTTCCCGGCCTGCACCAGTTCACGACCGCCGACTGAGCTGAGCGCAGGCGGTCACGAGCTTTTCCGGGAGCCGCGAAAGCGCCGAGGGCGCCCCCTGCGACAGGGGGCGCCCTCGGCGCTGTTCGGGCTCCGGGACGGCGGAGCCGCTCGCTCAGTCGCGGGCGCCGCCGCCGAGGTGGTGGACGCGGAGCATGTTGGTGGTGCCGGGGACGCCGGGGGGCGAGCCGGCGGTGATGATGACGATCTCGCCGGGGTTGAACCGGTTGATCTTGGCGATCTCCTGGTCCACCATGTCGACCATCTCGTCCGTGGTGTTCACGAACGGCACGATGTGCGACTCGACGCCCCAGCTGAGCGCCAGCTGGTTGCGGGTGCCCTCGTCGGTGGTGAAGGCGATGATCGGCTGGGACGCGCGGTAGCGCGAGAGCCGGCGGGCGGTGTCGCCGGACTGGGTGAACGCCACCAGGCCGCGGCCGCCGAGGAAGTCGGAGATCTCGCAGGCGGCGCGGGCGATGGAACCGCCCTGCGTGCGCGGCTTCTTGCCCGGCACGAGCGGCTGGAGGCCCTTGCTGAGCAGCTCCTGCTCGGCCGCGGTGACGATCTTCGACATCGTCTTCACGGTCTCGATCGGGTACGCGCCCACGCTCGACTCGGCGGACAGCATGACCGCGTCCGCGCCGTCCAGGATCGCGTTGGCCACGTCGGAGGCCTCGGCGCGGGTGGGGCGGGAGTTGGTGATCATCGACTCCATCATCTGGGTCGCCACGATCACCGGCTTGGCGTTGCGGCGGCACAGCTCGATGAGGCGCTTCTGCACCATGGGGACCCGCTCCAGCGGGTACTCGACGGCGAGGTCGCCGCGGGCGACCATCACACCGTCGAACGCCATGACGACGTCCTCCATGTTCTCCACCGCCTGCGGCTTCTCCACCTTGGCGATGACGGGGACGCGGCGGCCCTCCTCGTCCATCACGCGGTGGACGTCGGCGACGTCCTTGGCGTCCCGGACGAAGGACAGGGCGACCAGGTCGGCGCCCATGCGCAGCGCGAACCGCAGGTCCTCGATGTCCTTCTCGCTGAGTGCGGGCACGTTGACGGCCGTGCCGGGCAGGTTGATGCCCTTGTGGTCGGAGATGACGCCGCCCTCGATGACGATCGTCCGCACCCGCGGGCCCTCGACGTCGAGGACCTTCAGCTCGACGTTGCCGTCGTTGATGAGGACCTGGTCACCGCGCGAGACGTCGCCGGGCAGGCCCTTGTACGTCGTGCCGCAGATCGTCTTGTCGCCGGGGACGTCGTCGGTGGTGATGGTGAACTCGTCACCGCGCACCAGCTCGACGGGGCCCTCGGCGAAGGTCTCGAGGCGGATCTTGGGGCCCTGGAGGTCGGCGAGGACGCCGATGGCCCGGCCGGTCTCCTTGGCGGCGGCCCGCACCCGGTCGTAGCGACCCTGGTGCTCGGCGTGCGAGCCGTGGCTGAAGTTGAAGCGGGCCACGTTCATGCCGGCCTCGATCAGCGACACGAGCATTTCGTGGGAGTCGACCGCGGGGCCGAGAGTACAGACGATTTTCGAACGGCGCATGGGGCGATCCTATCGGTTTGTTTCGCCGCGGAATATTCCGTCTGGCGGAAGATACAAACGGGCGGAAGCGTGCTCAGTTGTATTCCTGCTCAGTTTGTGTTTTTCACCAGTGCGTAGGTCTGTGTCGCGATCTCCAGTTCCTCGTCCGTCGGCACCACCGCGACCGCCACCCGGGCGTCCGCCGGGGAGATCAGCCGCGGCTCGTCGGCGCGCACGGCGTTCAGCGCGTCGTCCACGGCCAGGCCCAGCGAGTCCAGGCCCGCGACCGCCGCCGCCCGCACGGGCGCCGCGTTCTCGCCGACTCCGGCGGTGAACGCGACCGCGTCCACCCGTCCGAGTACCGCGTAATAGGCGCCGATGTACTTCCTCAACCGGTGAATGTAGATGTCGAACGCGAGCTTCGCCCGCTCGTCGCCCTCGTCGACACGGCGCCGGATCTCCCGCATGTCGTTGTCGCCGCACAGCCCCACGAGACCGCTCCTCTTGTTGAGAAGAGCATCGATTTCGTCGATGGACATTCCACCGACGCGCGCCAAATGGAAGATGACGGCCGGGTCGACGTCTCCGGAACGCGTCCCCATCACCAGCCCCTCCAGCGGCGTCAGCCCCATCGAGGTGTCCACGCACCGGCCCCGCTCCACGGCCGACGCCGACGCCCCGTTGCCGAGGTGCAGCACGATGACGTTCACCTCTTCGGGGGCCTTGCCCAGCAGCTTCGCCGTCGCCCGGGAGACGTACGCGTGCGACGTCCCGTGGAAGCCGTAGCGCCGCACCCGGTGCGCGTCCGCCGTCTCCACGTCGATCGCGTAGCGCGCCGCCGCCTCCGGCATCGTCGTGTGGAAGGCGGTGTCGAAGACGGCGACCTGGGGCAGGTCGGGCCGCAGGGCCGTCGCCGTGCGGATGCCGGTGAGGTTGGCCGGGTTGTGCAGCGGCGCGACCGGGATGAGCCGCTCGATCTCGGCGAGGACCGCGTCGTCGATCACGGTCGGCCGGGTGAAGTGCTTGCCGCCGTGCACGACGCGGTGCCCGACGGCCGCCAGCTCGGGGGAGTCCAGGCCGAGGCCGTCCTTGGCCAGCTCCTGGGCCACGGCCTTCAGCGCGGCGTCGTGGTCGGCGATCGGCCCGTCCGCCTCGCGGGACGCGCCGCCCGCCGCGAGCGGGGTGTGCTTCAGCCGGGAGGACCGCTCGCCGATGCGCTCGACGAGCCCGCTCGCCAGCCGGCTGCTGTCCCGCATGTCCAGCAGCTGGTACTTCAGCGACGAGGAACCGGAGTTGAGGACGAGGACGCGGGTCGCGCTCACAGATCGTTCGCCTTCTCGCTGGGGGCCTGGGGCCGGGACTGGGGCTCGGACGGGGTCTGGGCCTGGATCGCCGTGATGGCGACGGTGTTGACGATGTCCTGGACGAGAGCGCCCCGGGACAGGTCGTTGACCGGCTTGCGCAGGCCCTGGAGCACCGGCCCGACCGCGATCGCGCCGGCCGACCGCTGCACGGCCTTGTAGGTGTTGTTGCCCGTGTTGAGGTCCGGGAAGATCAGCACGCTGGCCTGGCCGGCCACCTCGGACCCCGGCAGCTTCGTCGCGGCGACGGTCGGCTCGACGGCGGCGTCGTACTGGATGGGCCCCTCGATCCTCAGGTCGGGCCGCCGCGCCCGCACCAGCTCCGTCGCCTCGCGCACCTTGTCCACGTCCGCGCCCGAGCCGGACGTGCCGGTCGAGTACGACAGCATCGCGATCCGCGGCTCCACGCCGAACCGGGCCGCCGTCGTGGCCGACTGCACGGCGATGTCGGCGAGCTGCCCGGCGTCCGGGTCGGGGTTGACCGCGCAGTCGCCGTAGACGAGGACCTTGTCGGCCAGGCACATGAAGAACACGGACGAGACGATGTCGGCGTCCGGCCTGGTCTTGATGATCTCGAAGGCGGGCCGGATGGTGGCGGCCGTGGAGTGCACGGACCCGGAGACCATGCCGTCGGCCAGGCCCTCCTGCACCATGAGCGTGCCGAAGTAGTTGACGTCGGACACGACGTCGTGGGCCAGCTCCACGCTGACGCCCCGGTGGGCGCGCAGAGCGGCGTACTTCTGCGCGAAGGCGTCGCGCAGCTCACTGGTCGCCGGGTCGATCAGCGCGCAGTCGCCCAGGTCGATGCCCAGGTCGGCGGCCTTCTTGCGGATCTGGTCGACGGGCCCGAGCAGCGTGAGGTCGCACACGCCCCGGCGCAGCAGCACCTCGGCCGCGTGCAGGACGCGCTCCTCGGTGCCCTCGGGCAGTACCACGCGCCGCTTGTCGGAGCGGGCCTGTTCGAGGAGTTTGTGCTCGAACATCATGGGCGTGACGCGGTCGGTGCTCGGCGCGGAGACCCGCCCCAGCAGCCCGCTCGTGTCGACGTACCGCTCGAACAGGCCCAGCGCGGTCTCGGCCTTGCGCGGGGTGGCCGCGTTCAGCTTGCCCTCCAGCGAGAACAGCTGCTCCGCGGTGGGGAAGCTGTTCCCGGGCACCGACAGGACGGGTGTGCCGGGGGCCAGACGGCCGGCCAGCGTGAGGATCTCCTGCGGCGGGACCTCGCCCAGCGTGAGCAGCACACCGGCGATCGGCGGGGTGCCGGCGCTGTGCGCGGCGAGCGTGCCGACGACCAGGTCGGCGCGGTCGCCGGGCGTGACCACCAGGCAGCCCGGCGTCAGGGCGTTGAGGAAGTTCGGCAGCATCGCGCCGCCGAAGACGAAGTCGAGGGCGTCGCGGGCCAGCCCGGAGTCGTCGCCCAGCAGCACCCGCGCGCCGAGGGCGTGGCTGATCTGCGCGACGGTCGGGGCGGCGAGCGCGGGCTCGTCGGGCACGACGTAGCAGGGCACGGGCAGCCGGGCGCCGAGACCGGCGGCGATCTGCTCCCGCTCGTCGGGGGCGACCCGGTTGGTCACCATGGCCAGCACGTCGCACCCGAGGCCCTCGTAGGCCCGGTAGGCGTTGCGGGTCTCGGCGAGCACCGACTCCGCGGTCTGCCTGCGGCCGCCGACGACCGGGATCACGGACGCGCCGAACTCGTTGGCGAGGCGGGCGTTGAGCGCCAGCTCGTCGGGGAACTGCGTGTCGGCGTAGTCCGTGCCGAGGACGAGGACGACGTCGTAGTCGCGGGCGACCCGGTGGAACCGCTCGACCAGGGTGGAGACGAGTTCGTCCGCCCCCCGCTCGGCCTGGAGGGCGGACGCCTCGTGGTAGTCCATGCCGTAGACGGTGGCCGGATCCTGCGCCAGCCGGTAGCGCGAGCGCAGCAGTTCGAAGAGCCGGTCGGGCCCGTCGTGGACGAGGGGACGGAAGACGCCCACCCGGTCGACCTGCCGGGTCAGGAGTTCCATGACTCCCAGCTCGACGACCTGGCGGCCGTCGCCGCGGTCGATGCCGGTCACGTACACACAGCGGGTCACGCGAGCTCTCCGTTTCGTTCCGGGGCAGTTCGCCGGCGCTCGGCCCGGCCGCCCGGCCCGGACCGCTTCCGGCGCACAAAAATCGCCCACCTAGGTGAGCAGATCCCTCTTGACAATACCCCCGGCCGTGATTAAGGCGCCCGTCAAGCGACAGCCCGCTCGGCGGCGTGAAACAATCGGATCCGGCTCACCGGCAACGACAGCGAGCAGGAGACACAGCACGATGCGCATCGGAGTTCTCACCGCAGGCGGCGACTGCCCCGGCCTGAACGCAGTGATCCGGTCGGTCGTGCACCGCGCCGTGGACAACTACGGCGACGAGGTCATCGGCTTCGAGGACGGCTACGCGGGCCTGCTGGACGGCCGTTACCGAGGGCTCGACCTCAACGCGGTGAGCGGCATCCTGGCCCGCGGCGGCACCATCCTCGGCTCGTCCCGGCTGGAGCGCGACCGGCTGCGCGAGGCCTGCGAGAGCGCCTCCGACATGATCCACGACTTCGGCATCGACGCCCTCATCCCGATCGGCGGCGAGGGCACGCTGACGGCCGCGCGCATGCTGTCCGACGCCGGGCTGCCGGTGGTCGGCGTCCCGAAGACGATCGACAACGACATCTCCTCCACCGACCGCACCTTCGGCTTCGACACGGCCGTCGGCGTCGCCACGGAGGCGATGGACCGGCTGAAGACGACCGCCGAGTCCCATCAGCGGGTCATGGTCGTCGAGGTCATGGGCCGCCACGCGGGCTGGATCGCGCTGGAGTCCGGCATGGCGGCGGGCGCGCACGGGATCTGCCTGCCGGAGCGGCCCTTCGACCCGGCCGACCTGGTGAAGATGGTCGAGGAGCGGTTCGCGCGCGGCAAGAAGTTCGCGGTGATCTGCGTCGCCGAGGGCGCGCACCCGGCCGACGGCACCATGGACTACAGCAAGGGCGCGATCGACCAGTTCGGCCACGAGCGCTTCCAGGGCATCGGCACGGCCCTCGCCTACGAGCTGGAACGACGGCTCGGCAAGGAGGCCCGCCCGGTCATCCTCGGCCACGTCCAGCGCGGCGGCGTCCCCACGGCCTACGACCGCGTCCTCGCCACCCGCTTCGGCTGGCACGCCGTGGAGGCGGCGCACCGCGGGCAGTTCGGGCGGATGACGGCGCTGCGCGGCACGGACGTCGTGATGGTGCCGCTGGCGGAAGCGGTGACCGAGCTGAAGACCGTGCCCAAGGACCGCATCGTCGAGGCGGAGTCGGTCTTCTAGACCCCGGGGCCCGAGGAGGGGCGGCCGGGTTCCCGGCGGCTAAGCCGTCCGCTTCCTCAGGCTCGTCCAGAAGTGGTCGACGATCCGGTCGAGGAAGCCGTCGCCCGCGTCGCTCGCGTCCCGGGCCGCGCTGCCGCCGCCCCAGCTCAACGTGGCGGCCATCCGCCCCTGGTAGTCCTGGTGCAGCTCCTGGAGGGTGTCCTCCAGCAGCCGCCGGTCCAGCGGCACGATCCTGGCCACCTGCTTGACGTACGCCTGCCAGCGCGTGCCGGCCGCGGAGCGCAGCAGGCCGGCGAGTTCGCCCTCCCGGCCGGTGACCGTGACCAGGTCCGGCAGCGCGAGGTCGAGCAGGTCGGCGAGGAGGGCGTTCTGCCGGTCCGTGCCGCGCCACTGCCCGCTCTCCTCCATGCGCGTGTACGCCAGGAACTCGTGGCCCACGGCGCGGGCGACGTCCTCGGGGGCCAGGCCGCGGGCGACGCGGTGTTCGCGCAGGGTGCGGGGGCGGCCGATGAGTTCGGCTGGGGAGCACCACAACACGCCCGCGAGCGCGGTGAGTTCGGCGTGGGCCGGGGTGAGCGCCCCGCGCTCCCAGGCATTCACCAGGTCGGGGGTGGCGTGCGCGAGGGCATAGGAGGTGCGCAGCCCCTGGGCGACGTGACCGGGGGTCATGCCGAGGGCGACACGGAGTCTGCGGGCGGCGGGGGCGTCGAAGGGCGGACCGGGCTGACGGGTGTGAGCTGCGGGTCTGGACACGGGGGACAAGGTAGGGGGCCCGGGGGGCGTTGACTACGGGGTGTTCGGACATAGTCACCGGTCGTAGAAAGCTACGGGAGTGACGGGGGTGACGGTCCTGGCGGATGGGACGGCGGCACGGGCGGCGGGGCCGGCGGGCACGACCGTCCACGGCGGACGCGGTGCGGACGCGAACGGTGGGATTCGTCCGCGGCGTCCCCTTAAGGTACTGCCTAGTCCATCGGGGGAGGGGGCGGTCGCCATGGCCGGACAGGACGTGGGAGCCGGGCAGTTGCTGCTCGCGGAGTACCAGAGCGTCAAGGACGAGCAGAAGGCCCGGATCGGGTTCCGCGACAACCTGCTCTACGTGACCCTCGCGGTCGTGGCCGCGGTCGCCGCCGCGGCCGCCCAGGCCGGGCAGACGGCGATGCTGCTCGCCCTGCCCCCGGTGTGCGTCGTGCTGGGCTGGACCTACCTGGTCAACGACGAGAAGATCTCGGCCGTCGGCCGCTACGTGCGCCAGGAGCTGGGGCCGCGGCTCGCCGAACTGGCGGGCACCGACGCGGCGTTCCGCTGGGAGACGTACCACCGCGGCGACGCCCGCCGGGTCTCCCGCAAGATCGTGCAGTGCGTGGTCGACCTGCTGGCCTTCTGCGTCGTCCCGCTGGCCGCGCTCGCCGTGTACTGGTGCGGCGGGCAGGTGACGACGGGGCTGCTCGTGCTGTCCTTCGCCGAGGCGGCGGCGGTGACCGGTCTGGGCGTGTTCGTCGTGCGCTACGCCCTGCCGTCCGGCAGCGGCGGTGCGTGAGCGTCCCGCCCGCCCGTGGCGCGCGCAGTGTCACACGGTGGCCGGCCGCGCGCCGGGCGGATCACCGGCCCCTGGCCGGGCCCGGCACCCACCGATAGACCAGCTCGGGCCTTCCCACCTGCCCGTACAGCGGCTTGCGCTCGGCCCGGCCGGCCTCGACGAGATGCTCCAGATACCGCCGGGCGGTGATCCGCGAGATGCCCACCGCCTCGGCCGCCCCCGCCGCCGTCAGCCCCTCCGGGGCCTCCCGGACGGTCTCCGTCACCCGTTCCAGGGTCGGAGCGCTCAACCCCTTGGGCAGTGCGGCCGGGCCGGGCGCGCGCAGCGTCGCGAGCGCCCGGTCGACCTCGTCCTGGCCGCTCGCCTCGCCCGCCGCGGCCCGGAACTCCGCGTAGCGCACCAGCCGGTCGCGCAGGGTGGCGAACGTGAAGGGCTTCAGCACGTACTGCACGACCCCCAGCGAGACGCCCTCGCGGACCACCGTCAGGTCGCGCGCCGAGGTCACCGCTATGACGTCCGCGTGGTAGCCGGCCGCCCGCAGTGAGCGGGCCAGTTGCAGCCCGTGCCCGTCCGGCAGGTGCAGGTCCAGCAGGAGCAGGTCCACCGGGGTGCGGTCCAGCAGCCTGCGGGCCTCCGCGCCGGTGTGCGCCTTGCCCACGGCCACGAACCCCGGGACGCGTCCGACGTACATGACGTGGGCGTCGGCGGCGACCGGATCGTCCTCCACGACCAGCACTCTTATCGGCGTCGGCGTCTGCTCCGTGCCTGTCATCTGCTGCCTCCCGGCGTGGCCGCGGCCGCCGTCCGCAACGGCAGGCGCACCGTGAACTCGGCTCCGCCGCCCTCGGCCCCGGCCACCGACAGGGTGCCCTCGTGCCGCTGCACGGCCTGGCGGACCAGAGCCAGTCCGAGGCCCCGGCCGGTCGGCCCGGACGGCTTCGTCGAGAAGCCGCGCTCGAAGACCAGCGAGGCGTGCGCGGGGTCCACGCCCGCCCCGGTGTCCGCCACGCGCAGCAGGAGTTCGGCGTCCTGCGTGGACGCCGTGACCGTCACCCGGGCCCGGACGCTGCCCTGGGCCGCGTCCACCGCGTTGTCGATGAGGTTGCCGAGGATCGTCACCAGGTCGCGGGCGGGCAGGGACGGCGGCAGCACCCCGTCGTCCAGGGTGCTCTCCTCGGACACCACCAGCTCCACGCCCCGCTCGTTGGCCTGGGCCGTCTTGCCCAGAAGCAACGCCGCCAGGACCGGCTCGCCGACCGCCGCGACGACCCGGTCGGTCAGCGCCTGGGCCAGTTCCAGTTCCGCGGTCGCGAAGTCCACGGCCTCCGGGGCGCGCCCCAGCTCGATCAGCGAGACGACCGTGTGCAGCCGGTTCGCCGCCTCGTGAGCCTGCGAGCGCAGCGCCTGCGTGAAACCGCGCTCGGAGTCCAACTCGCCCATGAGCGACTGTAGTTCGGTCACATCGCGCAGGGTGACGACGGTGCCGCGGCGTTCGCCGCCCGACACCGGGGAGGTGTTCACGACGAGCACCCGGTCCGCCGCGAGGTGCACCTCGTCCACCCGCGTCCGGGAGGCGAGCAGCGCGCCCGTCAGGGGAGCCGGCAGGCCGAGGTCCGCGACGGACCGCCCCACCACTTCCCCGGAGACCCCCAGCAACTCGCGGCCCCCGTCATTGATGAGCGCCACCCGGTACTGTCCGTCCAGCATCAGCAGCCCCTCGCGCACCGCGTGCAACGCGGCCTGGTGGTAGTCGTACATCCGGCTCAGCTCGCTCGCGTTCATGCCGTGGGTGTGCCGGCGCAGGGAAGCGTTGACGACGTACGTGCCGACCGCGCCGAGGGCGAGCGCCCCGCCTGCCACCGCGAACAGGGCCGTGACCTGGTCCTGGACCCGCTTGCTGATCGACTCGACCTTGATGCCCGCGCTGACCAGGCCGACGATCCCGCGGTCGCCGTCCACCACGGGGGTGACCGCGCGGACGGACGCGCCGAGGGTGCCGGTGTAGGTCTCGGTGAAGGTCTTCCCGTGCAGGGCCGGGGCCGTGTTCCCGCGGAACCGCCCGCCGATCTGGGTGACGTCCGGGTGGGTCCAGCGGATGCCCCGCGGGTTCATGATCGTGACGAAGTCGACGTCGGTGTCCCGCATGATCCGCAGCGCGTACGGCTGGAGCTCGGCGCTGGGGTGGGCCGTGCGGATCGCCGCACGCACGGAGGGGGAGTCGGCGACGGAACGGGCCACCGCGGTGGCCTGGCTGCGCGCCGCCTGCTCGGCCTGGTCGCGGTCGCTGACGTAGGTGAACAGCGCGTATCCCGCCACGAGCACCGCGATCAGCACGGCCTGCATGGCGAACAGCTGGCCGGCGAGGCTGCGGGGTCGTGGCAGGTCGGGGAGGCGCATGCGGTCAGTGTGCCCCCGCCGCCGGGCGTGAACTAAATGAACGGAAGGGTGACCGCCCTCACACGGCGCGAGAGAGTCTCGGCATCCCCCACAACTTCCCGGACGTGAGCCGCACGCCGGTGAATGCCGACGACGACGTCAAGGAGGGCAGCCGTGGCCGCCAGCAGCACCCCCGATACGGCACCTGCCGCACCCGTGGCCAAGCGGGACCGCACCCACTATCTGTACATCGCGGTGATCATCGCGGTGGCGCTCGGCATCACGGTGGGCCTCGCCGCCCCCGACTTCGCCGTGGAGCTGAAGCCCATCGGGACCGGCTTCGTCAACCTGATCAAGATGATGATCTCGCCGATCATCTTCTGCACGATCGTGCTGGGCATCGGGTCGGTGCGCAAGGCCGCCAAGGTCGGCAAGGTCGGCGGCATCGCGCTCGGCTACTTCGTCGTCATGTCGCTGGTCGCGCTCACCATCGGCCTGGTCGTCGGCAACATCCTGGAGCCGGGCAGCGGGCTGCACATCACCGACGCCGTGAAGGAGACCGGCCAGGCGCAGGTCTCGGCCGAGGCCAAGGACACCACCGAGTTCCTGCTCGGCATCATCCCCACCACGATCGTCTCCGCCTTCACCCAGCCGGACGTGCTCCAGACCCTGCTCGTCGCGCTGCTGTGCGGGTTCGCCCTCCAGGGCATGGGCAAGGCCGGCCGGCCGATCCTGCGGGGCGTCGAGCACATCCAGCGGCTCGTCTTCCGCATCCTCGCGATGGTGATGTGGGCCGCCCCGGTCGGAGCCTTCGGCGCGATGGCCGCGGTCGTGGGATCGGCGGGCGTGGACGCGCTCAAGAGCCTCGCCGTGCTGATGCTGGGCTTCTACATCACGTGCTTCCTGTTCGTCTTCATCGTCCTGGGCGCGATGCTGAAGATCTTCACGGGTCTCAACATCCTCACGTTCCTCAAGTACCTGGCCCGCGAGTTCCTGCTGATCCTGTCCACGTCCTCCTCCGAGTCCGCGCTGCCGCGGCTCATCGCCAAGATGGAGCACCTGGGCGTCAGCAAGCCCGTCGTCGGCATCACCGTCCCGACCGGCTACTCCTTCAACCTCGACGGCACCATGATCTACATGACCATGGCGTCCCTGTTCATCGCGGACGCCATGGGCACCCCGATGTCGATCGGCGAGCAGATCCCGCTGCTGCTGTTCCTGTTCGTCGCCTCCAAGGGGGCGGCCGGCGTGACCGGCGCGGGCATGGCGACCCTGGCCGGCGGCCTCCAGTCGCACAAGCCCGCCCTGGTGGACGGCATGGGCCTCATCGTCGGCATCGACCGCTTCATGAGCGAGGCCCGCGCCCTCACCAACTTCGCCGGCAACGCCGTCGCCACCGTCCTGGTCGGCACCTGGACCAAGGAGATCGACAAGGAGCGCGTGCGGCTGGTGCTCGCCGGCGGCCTGCCGTTCGACGAGAAGACCCTGCTCGACCACGACGACGACGCCCCCGACCACGACGCCGAGGGGGCCGTCCCGGCGGACCTGCCCGAGCAGCGCGAAGAGGGCGAGAAGGAACTCGCCAAGGCCTGAGATCCGGATTCCGGACCTTCGACTCCGGGTGTCCGGCCCCGCCTGAACCGGGGCCGGACATCCGGCCACCCCCGCTCCGGGCGGCCGAGCACTCCCCCGTGGCCCGGCCGCCCGGTCTCCCCGTCCCGCTGTCCGCCCGGCCCGGCGCCGGGCGGTTCCGCGTTCCGGGGATGTTGCCTTGACGTCGGCGTCAAGCCGTACCGTCGACCGTATGCGCATCGGAGAGCTGGCCGCGCGGGCCGGGACCACGACCCGGACGCTGCGGTACTACGAGTCCCGGGGACTGTTGACCGCCCGGCGGAACCACAACGGCTACCGGACCTACGACGAGGACGACCTGAGACTGCTCCGGCAGATCAGGACGCTCCAGGACTTCGGGTTCGACCTGGAGGAGACCCGTCCCTTCGTGGAGTGCCTGCGGGCCGGGCACCCCGAGGGCGACTCCTGCCCGGCGTCGCTGGCGGTCTACCGGCGCAAGCTGGCGGAGCTGGACGAGCTGATCGGCGAACTGGGGGCGGTGCGCGCCCAGGTCGGCGAGCAGCTGGTCAGGGCCGAGCGGGCACGGGACGAGCTGGCTGCCGGTGCGACGGTTCCGGGGGGTCCGGATCCGGTGTGCGAACTGGGAGGGCGAACGCGGTGATCAAGGCCGACGGTGTGGCGGAAGTGACGGACGCGGACTTCGGGACGGAGGTGCTCGGGGCGGACCTGCCGGTGCTGGTGGAGTTCACCGCCGACTGGTGCCCGCCGTGCCGGCAGATGGGACCGGTGCTGACCGCGCTCGCCGCGGAGGAGGGCGAGCGGCTGAAGGTGGTGCAGCTGAACGTGGACGTGAACCCGGAGACGACCAACGCCTACAAGGTGCTGTCGATGCCGACGTTCATGGTGTTCCGGTCCGGTGAGCCCGTGAAGGCGATGGTGGGAGCGCGCCCGAAGAGGCGGCTGCTGGAGGAACTCGCCGACGTGCTGTAATCCCCGCCGGAACACAGGAAATCCCCCGGGCAATTGCGCCCGGGGGATTTCTCTGCGTATATTCGATGATTCGCGACTCGAATGTAAACCGGGTCGCGAAGAAGCTCAGTGAGCACAGTATATTCGGGCGGGAGTGGAATTGTCAAACACCGGCTTTCCTGACAGTGAATTGCGGCACGAACAGGAATTCATCGACGGGCTGTACGCACGCGTGGACGCCCTGCGCGGGGACACCGAGGCAGGCGTCACGGACGCCCTCGCCCAGGGGGACAAGCCCATGCAGGCCCGCCTGGAGCGGGACATCCTCGTCGCCGAGCGCTCCGGACTCCTGGCCGCGCTGAACGCGGTGGACGGCTCCCTGTGCTTCGGCCGCATCGACCTCGCCTCGGGCACCGACCACCACATCGGCCGCATCGGCCTGCGCACCGACGACGCCGACCGCACCCCCCTCCTCATCGACTGGCGGGCCGACGTCGCCCGCCCCTTCTACCTGGCCACCGGCCACACCACGATGGGGCTGCGCCGACGCCGGCACCTCACCACCGAGGGCCGCCGGGTCACCGCCCTGCACGACGAGATCCTCGACCTCGGCGACACCACCCGCACCGGCCACGAGGACCCCACCGGCGACGCCGTGCTGCTCGCCGCCCTCGACTCCGCGCGGACCGGCCGGATGAGCGACATCGTGCAGACCATCCAGGCCGAGCAGGACGAGATCATCCGGGCCCCGCACCGCGGCGTGCTGGTGGTGGAGGGCGGCCCCGGCACGGGCAAGACGGCCGTCGCCCTGCACCGGGCCGCCTACCTCCTCTACGAGCACCGGGAACTGCTCGCCAAGCGGGCCGTCCTCATCGTCGGCCCGAACCCCGCCTTCCTCGGCTACATCGGCGAGGTGCTGCCCGCGCTCGGCGAGACCGGCGTGCTGCTCGCGACGGTCGGCGAACTGTTCCCGGGCGTCAGGGCCACGGCCGCCGACACCCGCGAGGCGGCCGCGGTCAAGGGCCGCGCCGACATGGCGGACGTGCTCGCCGGCGTCGTACGCGACCGGCAGGCGCTGCCCGACCCGGTGATCGCCATCGAGCACGACCGCGAGATCCTGATGCTCGACGCCGGCCTGGTGAGGATGGCGCGCGAGCGCACCCGCGCCGCGAACCTCCCGCACAACGCGGCCCGTGAGGTGTTCGAGGGGCACATCCTCAACACGCTCACCGACATGGTCGCCGAACGCATCGGCACCGACCCGTTCGACGGCACGAACCTGCTGGACCCGAGCGACATCACGCAGATCCGCGACGAACTCGCCGAGAACCCCGAGGTGTGGGCCGCCGTCGACCGGCTGTGGCCGCGCCTGACCCCGCAGCGCCTGGTCGCCGACTTCCTCGCCGACCCCGCGGGCCACGTCGGCGACGACGATGCGGCCGTCATCCGCCGCCCGGTCACCCGCGCGTGGACGGTGGCGGACGTCCCGCTGCTGGACGAGGCCGCCGAACTGCTCGGCGTGGACGAGCGCGTGGCACGGGCGCTGGCCGAGCGGGAGCGCGAGACGCAGGTCGCCTACGCGCAGGGCGTCCTGGACGTCTCCTACGCCTCGCGCACCTACGAGTTCGACGACAAGGACGAGGAGGACTCCGAGGTCCTGTCCGCGCACGACATCATCGACGCCGAGCGGTTCGCCGAGCGGCACGAGGAGGACGACCACCGCAGCGCCGCCGAGCGTGCGGCGGCCGACCGCACCTGGGCGTTCGGGCACATCATCGTCGACGAGGCGCAGGAGCTGTCGCCGATGGCCTGGCGGCTGCTCATGCGGCGCTGCCCGACCCGCTCGATGACGCTGGTGGGCGACCCGGCGCAGACCGCCGAGGCGGCCGGCGTCGGATCCTGGGAACAGATCCTCGCGCCGTACGTCCAGGACCGCTGGGAACTCACCCGTCTCGGCGTCAACTACCGGACCCCGGCGGAGATCATGGAGGTGGCGGCCGCGGTGGTGCGCGCCGAGCGCCCGGACTTCGCGCCGCCGAGCTCCGTGCGGTCGACGGGGGTGCGGCCGTGGGCGCGCGCGGCCGGTGACCTGGCCGCGGCGGTGGCCGAGGCCGTCCGCGAGCTGACGCCGGCCGAGGGCAGGCTCGCCGTCATCGCCCCGCGCGACCTGCACGACCGGCTCGCCGAGCGGCTGGACGGGATCACCGCGGGCGCGGAGCCGGACCTGACCCGGCCGGTCGTCCTGCTGGACCCCCGCCGGTCGAAGGGCCTGGAGTTCGACTCCGTGCTGGTGGTGGAGCCGGCGGCCTACGGCACGAGCGACCTGTACGTGGCGCTGACCCGCGCCACCCAGCGGCTCGGCGTCCTGCACAGCCGGCCCCTCCCCGCACCGCTCGCCGACGCCCTCGCCGCCCCGGTCCCCGCCGAGGCCTGACGGCTCGGGCCCGCCCGCCGGGGAGGGGACCGGGCGGGCTCAGGCCGGGCGCAGCCAGACCGTGGCCAGCGGGGGCAGCGTCAGGCGGACGGACGCCGGGTGGCCGTGGCGGCCCTGGGGCTCCGGCTTGACCGGCTCGGGGCCGGCGACGCCGCTGCCCCCGTACCCGGACGCGTCGGTGTTGAGCACCTCGTGCCAGGCCGGGACGTCGTCGGGGACGCCCAGAAGGTAGTCGGGGCGCACGACGGGCGAGAGGTTGCTGACGCACAGCAGGGGGGAGCCCTCGGCGTCGTGGCGCAGGAACGCGAACACGTTGTCCTCCGCCGCGTCGCCGACCACCCACCGGAAGCCGGCCGGGTCGGTGTCCAGCTGCCACAGCGCGGGGGTGGCCCGGTAGACCGCGTTGAGGTCGCGCACGAGGTCCCGCACGCCCCGGTGGTCCGCCTCGGCCCCGTACGCCGGGTCCAGCAGCCACCAGTCGGGGCCGTGCTCCTGCGACCACTCCGCGCCCTGCGCGAACTCCTGCCCCATGAACAGCAGTTGCTTGCCCGGATGGGCCCACATGAACGCCAGGTAGGCCCGCAGGCCGGCGCGCTGCTGCCACCAGTCGCCGGGCATCTTCGACACCAGCGAGCGCTTCCCGTGCACCACCTCGTCGTGGGAGATGGGCAGCACGTAGTTCTCGCTGTACGCGTAGACCATCGAGAACGTCATCTCGTGGTGGTGGTACCTGCGGTGCACCGGCTCGTGGCTCATGTAGTCCAGCGAGTCGTGCATCCAGCCCATGTTCCACTTCAGCCCGAAGCCGAGCCCGCCGAAACCGCTCGGCCCCGGCTGGTCGGTGGCGCGCGTGACGCCGTCCCAGGCCGTGGACTCCTCCGCGACGGTGACGACGCCGGGACTGCGGCGGTACACCGTCGCGTTCATCTCCTGGAGGAACGCGACCGCGTCCAGGTTCTCCCGGCCGCCGTGCTCGTTCGGCGTCCACTGGCCCGGCTCGCGCGAGTAGTCGAGGTAGAGCATCGAGGCGACGGCGTCCACCCGCAGTCCGTCGATGTGGAACTCCTCGCACCAGTACGTGGCGTTGGCCACCAGGAAGTTGCGCACCTCGCGCCGGCCGAAGTCGAACTCCAGCGTGCCCCAGTCCGGGTGCGCGGCCCGCAACGGGTCCTCGTGCTCGTACAGCGGACGCCCGTCGAACTCGGCGAGGGCCCAGTCGTCGCGGGGGAAGTGCGCCGGCACCCAGTCCATCAGGACGCCGACGCCGGCCCGGTGCAGGGCGTCCACCAGGTACTTGAAGTCGTCCGGAGTGCCCATCCGGGCCGTGGGCGCGTAGAAGCCGGTGACCTGGTAGCCCCAGGAGCCGCCGAAGGGATGCTCGGCGACGGGCATCAGCTCGACGTGCGTGAAGCCCAGGTCCTTGACGTAGGCGGGCAGCTGGTCGGCGAGCTGCCGGTAGGTGAGGCCGGGCCGCCAGGACGGCAGATGGACCTCGTACACCGAGAAGGGGGCCCGGTGCACGGGTATCTCGGCCCGCCGGGCCAGCCACTCCTCGTCGCCCCACTCGTAGTGCGAGGCGGTGACGATCGACGACGTCGCGGGCGGGACCTCGGTGCGCCGGGCCATCGGGTCGGCGCGCAGCGTGTGCGAGCCGTCGGGCCGGGTGATGTCGAACTTGTACAGCTCGCCCTCTCCCACCCCGGGCACGAACAGCTCCCAGACGCCCGTCGAGCCGAGCGAACGCATGGGGAACCCCGTGGCGTCCCAGAAGTTGAACGAGCCGGCCACCCGCACACCGCGCGCGTTCGGGGCCCACACGGAGAAACTCGTGCCGCTCACGCCCTGGTGGACCCGCGGATGCGCGCCGAGCACCGTCCAGAGCTCCTCGTGCCGGCCCTCGCCGATCAGGTGCAGGTCCAGATCGCCCAGCGTGGGCAGGAAGCGGTAGGCGTCCTCGGTCTCCACGGTGGCGTCGTCGTAGGCCACGAGCAGCCGGTACTCGGGGACCTCGGTCAGCGGCAGCAGGCCGGAGAAGAAACCGTCGCCGTCGTCCTGGAGGCCGGCGCGCAGCTCGCCCGCGAGCACGGTCACGGAGCGCGCGTAGGGGCGCAGCGCCCGGAAGACGACACCGCCGGGGACCGGATGCGCGCCCAGGACCGCGTGCGGGGCGTGATGGGAGCCGTGCAGCAGACGCTCGCGGTCCTCGGCGTCCAGCGCCGGGGACACGGGGGACACGGCCGGTGGGGCCGGAGCGGGGGCCGGGGGCTGGGCGGGGGCGGCGGCGGAGGACGGGGCCGGGGCCGGGGGCGTCGTCGGGGCGGGGGCGACGGCCGGGTTCCCGCTCTTCCCGTGGGTCTTCTTGACCTTCTTCGGGGGAGTCACGTGCGGAGCCTCCTCAAGGCAGGTCGGGGGCGGCGAGGCGGTGTATCGCGGACAGGGGGACGGGCAGCCAGTCGGGCCGGTGCCGGGCCTCGTAGACGACCTCGTAGATCGCCTTGTCCGTCTCGTGGGCTCGCAGCAGCACGGGGTCGGCACGCGGGTCGACGCCCGCCGCCTCGGCATATCCGGAGCAGTAGGCGGCCCGGCAGGCGTGCGCCCAGCCGGGGTCCGGCGGGCTCGCCGAGTGGGCCGCGTAGTCGAAGGAGCGCAGCATGCCCGCCACGTCCCGCACGGTCGGCTGCGGCATCCGCCGCTCGGCCAGCGGCCTGGCCGGCTCCCCCTCGAAGTCGATCAGCGTCCACCGGCCCGCGGACGTGCGCAGGCACTGGCCGAGATGCAGGTCGCCGTGGACGCGCTGGGCGGTCCAGGTGCGGCCCTCGGCCGCGAGGTCGGCCAGAGCGGTGAAGGCGGTGCGCAGCGCCGGCGCGTAGGGGCGCAGGGCCGGCACCGCCTGCGCGGCCGCGTCCAGCCGCTCGGTCATGCCGTCCACCATCGGCCCGGTCTGGGAGGGCCCCAGCGTCGCCGTGGGCAGCGCCCGGGCCAGCGCCCCGTGCACCTCGGCGGTGGCCCGGCCCAGCGCCCTCGCCTCGGCCGTGAAGTCCTCGCCCTTGGCCAGCTCCCGCAGCGCCAGCTCCCAGCCGTCCGAAGCGCCCTGCAGATACGGCTGGAGCACCCCGAGGACGTAGGAGCCGTCCTCGCCCCGGCCGTCGCCGCCCGCGCTCTCGCCGAGGTCGGCCTGCATCCACGCCGTCGGCGCGGGCACCCGGGCGCAGCCCTCGCGGGCCAGCGCCAGCGGCAGCTCCAGATCGGGGTTGACGCCCGGCACGACCCGGCGCAGGAGCTTGAGGATGAACGTATCTCCAAAGACGACGGAGGAATTCGACTGCTCGCCCGTCAGCAGGCGCGGGACCAGTCCCGGCCGGATCTCCTGTGCCGGATCCCGCTCGCAGCGCAGCACGCCGACGCGGGCCCGGGTGCGCAGCGCCTCCAGCAGCACCTCGGCGGGCCGGGCGTCGTACAGGGCGTCGAAGACGGTCCGACCGGCCAGCGGCCCCTGTGCCACGTGCCCGATCAGCGCGGGGGCCAGCCGGGGCGGCAGCGCCTCGCGGACGCCGAGGAGCAACTGGTAGCAGTCGCCGGGCCCGGCGCCCTGACGGGCGCGCACCAGCAGGTGGTACAGCCCCAGCCGGGAGTCGGCCGGCAGCAGCTCGGTGGCCGCCACCAGCGAGAACCCGGTGATCGGACGCCCCTTGCCGGCGAACCAGCGCTGCCGTGGCAGCCACTCGCGCAGCAGGGGATCCAGCGACCCGAGGAGGCCGGGGACTGTCTTGCCGGAGAGCGTGACCGTTTCCGCCATGGCGTCGCATTCCTTTCCCCGCGGGGGTCGGGGTGTTACTCATGCGTGCCCCGGGCGGGACAGAGGAAACCGCCCCGGCCCGGGGTTGCGGGCCACCGGACCCCGACTAGGCCGGATCCTTGCGCAGCCGGAACCAGTAGAAGCCGTGCCCGGCCAGCGTCAGCAGGTAGGGCAGCTCGCCGACCGCCGGGAAGCGCACCCCGCCGAACAGCTCCACCGGATAGCGCCCCATGAAGCGGCTGAGGTCGAGTTCGGTGGGCTGTGCGAAGCGTGAGAAGTTGTGCACGCACAGCACCAGGTCGTCCTCGTGTTCGCGCAGGAAGGCGAGG